>NZ_CP054491.1:0-1215000 GCF_013343005.1 Candidatus Reidiella endopervernicosa | reverse complement strand
TTCGATCTGACCGAAGAGAATGACCTCAATCAACTCAGTTACGAATATAGCGATACCAAACGACTCCTGATTTCCCGCAACGATAAAAAGCAGTTTCAGGCCGAGCATATAGATATGCCACTGGAGCGACTTCACAGCTCTGCCAGTGCCACTATCGAAAACTCACTCTACCTCTCAGCCAAGGATGCCGGCCTGAGTGACAACCTTATAATGGAGCTCGCAGGTATCTTCGGCTGGGATATCGACTTTGCCCTCGACATTCGCGAGGGCGACTCATTCCTTGTCATCTTTGAAGAGCTCTACCGCGACGGAGATAAAATCACCAACGGCAACATTCTCGCGGCAGAGTTCATCAACCGAAATAAGAGCTATCGTGCCATACGTTTCAGCGATGGCCACTACTACACCCCGGACGGCAAGAGCATGCGTAAGGCGTTCCTCCGCTCTCCGGTAGATTTCAGGCGCATCAGCTCCAAATTCACCCGCGAACGCTACCACCCCGTACTGGGCAAGAAGCGCCCACACCGTGGCGTCGACTATGCCGCATCCACAGGCACGCCTATTAAGGCAGCAGGCGATGGAAAAATCTCCTTCCGCGGCATAAAAGGCGGTTATGGACGAACCGTGGTCATTCAGCACGGCACCAAATACAGCACCCTCTATGCCCACCTCTCGAAATTTCGAAAAGGTAAAAAATCGGGTAGCCGGGTAAAACAGGGCGATACCATCGGTTATGTCGGAAAAAGCGGTCTCGCAACCGGCCCTCACCTCCATTATGAGTTCAGGCTAAATGGGGTTCACAGAAACCCGTTAACTGTAAAACTACCGGAAGCGCGACCTATAGAACGCAAACAGATGCAGGCCTTCTTAAAACAGGCTGAACCGCTGGTCTCTCAACTCGACAGCCTTAAGCGCACCCGTGTCGCGTTAAATATCAACTAGCCAGAACTTACATAATATTTTTATGCCATCGCTCTATATTGGTTTGATGTCCGGCACCAGCCTGGACGCCATCGATGCCGCACTTATTGAGCTTGATGACACCCAATGCAAGCTCATCGCAACCCACAACCACGACTGGCCAATCAGCCTACGCCATGATCTGTTAACACTATGCAAAGATCCAAACACCTCTTTGCAGCATCTTGGTGAGGCCGATACAGCCTGCGGTGAACTCTTTGCCGAGGCTGTCGAGCAGCTCCTCCAGAAGAGTGAATATACGTTCGATGCAGTCCGAGCAATCGGGTCACATGGGCAGACCATCTTTCATTCACCCTCCGGCAAACACCCGTTTTCGATGCAGATTGGCAATGCGAGCCTGATAGCTGAGCGAACCGGTATTACCACCGTCGCTGACTTTCGCAGTCGTGATATTGCAGCTGGCGGTGAGGGCGCACCACTGGTACCCGCCTTTCATGCTGCACTGCTACGCAGCAGCAATAGAGAGCGCGTCATCGCAAATATTGGCGGCATTGCTAACATCACCAGGCTCACCACATCATCCGATGACGAGATACTCGGCTTCGACACGGGACCTGGAAACGTACTGATGGATAGCTGGGCAGCGAGACACCTCGACAGCCCACTCGACTTTGATGGTAATTGGGCCAGGAGCGGTCAGGTCGACCAGCAACTGTTAGCCGCTCTAAGCAGCGAACCATACTTTGACCTTGCACCACCGAAGAGCACAGGCAGAGAGTTGTTTAACATCGACTGGCTCGACGCCATCCTGGCCAATGAGCAACGAGAGATACCCATCGCAAATGTTCAGCGCACCCTTTGCGAGCTCACTGCAGCGACCCTCTGCGATGCCGCGCGTAGCTGTTCTGCGATAGGCTCAGAACTCATTATCTGCGGAGGTGGTGTCCATAACTCGGCACTTCTTGATGCGATTAACAACAACTTACCCGGCTACCAAGTAACAACGACCGCCGAGCACGGTGTCGATCCAGATTGGGTAGAGGCGATGGCCTTTGCCTGGCTTGCAGCACAAACACTAGACAACAAACCAGGGAACCTGCCGTCCGTCACAGGTGCGAACCACCCCGCAGTCCTCGGTGCGATCCACCCAGGCGGTTGACCGTACTGGAGGTTTTAACGTTCGTCGATCTTGGTGTAGCCGCGCAGACTCTCACCAGTATAGACCTGAGTCGGCCTGAAGATTCGGTTATCTCCCAACTGCTCACGCCAGTGAGCAAGCCAGCCAGCCGCACGTGAGACGGCAAAAATCGCAGTGAACTGATCGGCTGGAATGCCCATCTCCTGATAGAGAATGCCTGAGTAGAAGTCGACATTGGGATAGACCCCCTTCTCAGCCAGTCGATCCTCGACCACCTGCTCAACCCGAGTGGCAATCTCCAGCATCGGATTGGCATCACCGCCACGTGCCGCAATCAGGCGCGTCACCAACTTCTGCAGGATCTTGGCACGCGGAT
The DNA here is from genome assembly GCF_013343005.1 of Candidatus Reidiella endopervernicosa. GTDB lineage: Bacteria > Pseudomonadota > Gammaproteobacteria > Reidiella > Reidiella endopervernicosa. The sequence continues at coordinate 1,212,565 of NZ_CP054491.1, read as the reverse complement.
CCTTGGTCTTGTACTCACGGTGACCCATACCCCAGATCACCTCTTTATTGGCAAGGCGCTTATCGACATACGTCTCGGCTTTATCCGGGGAACCGATCTTCTCGAGCATCTCTAACACCCGCTGGTTGGCACCGCCGTGCAGAGGTCCTGAGAGAGCACCGATTGCAGCCGCTATCACGCTATAGGGACTAGCCAGCGTTGAGGCGTTCACCAGCACCGAGAAGGTCGAGGCGTTTGTGGTGTGCTCGGCATGCAGAATCAGGCAGACATCAAGAATTTCAGCCAGCAGCGGGTCGGGTTCCTTGCCGGTAAACATAAAGAGCATATTCTCGGCGTAACTGAGGTCGGTGCGCGGTGGAAGCGGGTCATAACCGTTACGGATGTGCTCCCACATCGCTACCAGCGTACCCATATGAGCAAGGATCGTGACGGTCATATTGTGCACATAGTTGAGATCGGTACAGGTGTCACTACCGGTCAGACACTCGTTTCCAGGGTGGTACATACCGATTGAGGAGATAGCGGTCTGCAACATCTCCATCGGGTGTCCACTGTCAGGCAGATTCTTCATCATACCGCGGATATGGAACTTCACCCGGCGATTCTCACGCAGTTGCTCATCAAAATCACTCAAGGCAGCCGCAGTCGGCAGTTCACCGTCCAGCAACAGCAGTGCCGTCTCTTCAAAGGTACTGTTTTTGGCCAGCTCTTCGATCGAGTAACCGCGATAGGTAAGAATGCCCTTCTCACCATCGATATCCGAGATATTTGACTTGGTCGCCGGTACCCCTGCCAAGCCGGGTAGATATTCGCTCATGACTACATCTCCAAATTCTTACTGTCTGACGGCCTAGCCGCCCTCTATACACTACAGCTTAGCTCAAGAAATCCGCACTCAACCACAATCAAAAAGGGGGCGCCAAGCGCCCCCCCCTCATTAGCTATTAGATCTGATTAGGTGGTCGAGAATGAAGACCCGCAACCACAGGTAGTGGTGGCGTTAGGGTTCTTGATCACAAAGCGCTCGCCCTGAAGATCTTCAGTGTAATCGATCTCAGCACCAACCAGGTATTGAAAGCTCATCGGGTCAACCAGTAGCTTTACACCACCATTCTCAACCTCGGTATCACCCTCATTCACCGCTTCATCGAAGGTAAAGCCGTACTGGAAACCAGAACAACCGCCACCCGACACATAGACACGCAGCATCAGATTCGGGTTATCTTCCGCCTCGATCAGCGCCTTAACCTTATTAGCGGCACTGTCACTAAAGACCAGTGGCGTTACCTTTTGAACCTCTAGAGTCGTGGAACTCATACGACCTCTCCTAAATTTCCAACCAAATCGTTACCGGAATCATGCAATAACCAAGCTATTCTATCAAGTATCGCTGACCAGCTCGTCACTAATCTCTTTTACCGATGGCCGTTCGCCAATACCCATCGGCTCCTTCTGATGCACCAGACTACCGTTGACCTCAGCACCCATCGCCATCTCAAGCAGATCGTAATAGACGTTGCCTGTCACGCTCGCCTTAGAGGCCAGCTCAATATGATCAAACGCATAGACATTGCCAACCACACGTCCGTTTAGCACAACGTTTGGCACCTTTACCTCACCCTCAATCATGCCCTGGTCACTCAATGTCAAAACTGACGCGTCATCGTGAGAGATCACATTACCTTTAACCTTACCATCCACATGTAGGCCGCCGTTGAAGATGACGTCCCCGTTCACCTCGGTATTAGTCCCGATCAGTGAGTTGATCTTGGCCGTCTTTTTCTTCTTTTTACTTTTACCCAACATAACAACCTCGTCTATTCGAAACGTTATCGTGTGAATTTGCGTCGCTACATCCAATCAGCCGCGCATCGCATCTGCAGACCCTACACCAAGGCTCTACATCGAACAATTCTCGCCACGATCGAGGCACTCAGCCCACTAGTGCATCCCAATCGTAGCTACTACTCGCCTTATCACGCCCCTTGGTGGTCGGAATCAGTTCAATCTCGACACTCTGCGGTACAAAACCTTCCGGTAGCTTGAAGTCACCCTCAAACTTCTCGAAATAGCGGAACTTGAAGTTGTGTTTACCCGACGACTGCAACGCAACCTCCTCCAACTTCAGCAGTTTGGTTTCGGCACCGACCACACCTTTAAGACGCATTTCAACTCGCCCTCGAACCAGCGCACTCTTTTTCAGCACCTGGGTCGCAATCAAGCGGTAGTGGTAAACATCCCCCTCTCCGGCACGTTTGAGTTCAAACTGCTGCACTCGAAGCGCAGTACCACTCTCCTTCGGCGCGACGATACTACGGTAGAAAGCGAGCTCTTCGCGCAACTCGAGATTCTCCGCCTGCAACATGGCCAACTCATCGCGCACCTTGGCATAGGCCTCTCCATCGACCTGGGTAGAGCGTTCCAACAGTGCAATCTTCGCGCTTAATGCACCCCGCTCTTCACCAAGCCGTTCAAGCTGTTGTTGTGAACGCAGCAGCTCATCGCCACTAACCGCCGCATCGTGGTCTCCGCGCAGCTTTCCGAGCTCGTAGAGCCCCACCCCAGTAGCAACCAGTAGTAGCAGAATCACAACCATCACTGGCAAGCGCCACGATGCGCTCTGTTTGATGACTACCCCACCGGCTCGATATGCCTTCATCTCAATCCCAAACCACTCAGGGCATCAATGGCACGATATTGAGTCCGGCGCGCTCATTGAGCCCAAACATCAGGTTCATATTTTGAATCGCCTGCCCCGATGCACCCTTAACCAGGTTATCGATCACCGACAACACCACCAGGGTGTCGCCACCCTGCGGACGATGTATTGCAATACGACAGACGTTGCCGCCTTTAACCGACCGGGTCTCAGGGTGGCTACCGGGCTGCATCACATCGACAAAAGGTTCATCGGCATAACGTTCTTCGTAGAGCGTCTGCAGGTCACCCACATCACCCGTTATGGTCGAGTAGAGGGTGGCGTGGATACCGCGAATCATCGGTGTCAGATGAGGCACAAAGGTGAGACCGACCTTATGCCCTGCTACCAGTGAGAGCCGCTCACTGATCTCAGGTTGATGACGATGTCCGGGCACGGCATAGGCCTTCATGCTTTCGCTTGCCTCACACATCAACGTACCGACACTGGCCTTTCGACCTGCACCACTGACACCCGATTTGGCATCAACAATCAGACGACGCGAATCGATCAGCCCATTCTCAATTAGCGGCAGATAGCCGAGCTGGGTCGCAGTGGGATAACAACCTGGGCAGGCGATCAGACGCGCATCCTTGATCGCGTCACGATTCACCTCTGGCAAACCGTATACCGCTTCTTTCACCAAATCAGGCGTTGTATGTGACATGCCATACCACTGCTCCCAAACTGGGATATCCTGAATACGGAAGTCGGCACCCAGATCTACAACCCGCACACCGGCTTCGAGCAGTGCACGCGCACCCTCCATCGCTACTCCGTGAGGGGTAGCGTAAAAGGCGACGTCACATTCAGCCAACTTGGCTGGATCGGGTTCACTAAACTTGAGATCGACCTGGCCTCGTAGATTGGGGAACATATCAGCCACCGCCGTTCCCGCCTCAGAGCGAGAGGTGATAACCTTCAGTTCAACATCAGGGTGATTTGCGAGAAGACGCAGTAACTCAACACCGGTATAGCCGGTACCACCAACAATTGCAGCCTTGATCATCGATCTCTTCCAGATTCATTCATTTATATAGGAAGGGGGATAATAGGGGTTGGCCGGATTTCAGGCAAAGAAAAAGCGGCTTTCGCCGCTGAATGCACCGGGAGTCGCTATTTTTGCGAAAGTTTGTTTTGGGCATCCAAGCCCAAGCAAACAGCAAAACTTCACGCGACCGTTTATGCCTGCGGCGCCCCGACCGTCCTGCGTACGTTGCGTAATCACCTCTTCGCGGCTCTACACAACTCCCTCAGTGACTCTACGCCGACATAAAGCCGCTGCTGCATCTTCTCCGTCGTTCGCTCGCGCTCTCAACTACGAATATACAGACGGCGTCGACTATCGGGGACTAACCGCCCTCACTTCGCTCTCCATGGCGGTCAGCGTTGGTGGTGAGCTCTTATTGTTATAATTTTTATGCTTTGTTATTCGGCCTTACTAAGCCTGTGCAACAAAACTTGAAGTGAAATTTACTTGTCTTGATATGACATGTCAACCCCCGACCCATATATAAGTAATTAATAATATTGGTATTTACCCTAATTTCCTACTGTTTTTGTTGGACTCCACTAACGATACCCCCTCTGTATAATTGATCGCGATGAATCAAAACTCGCCCACCAATCACAGTCGTTATCGACGCTTTATCGATCATCAGCGCCTCCGCCTCTCAAGCTCAGATGCATTGATCCAATTCGCCATCCTTGGCGTATTAAGTGGGCTCTGCGCAGGCGGGGTGATCATACTGTTCCGCTTTCTGATCGAAACAACTCAGGCATCATTCCTTCCACAGGGTAGTACCGAAAATTACGAAGCTCTCGACCTGGTCATGCGTTTCTCGATTCCCCTTTTCGGGGCCGCGATCGTTGCCCTGCTACTCCACTCGCTCAAGAATGAAGATCGTCAGGTTGGTGTCGTACATGTCATGGAGCGTCTCTCCTACCACCAGGGCCGCCTACCGTGGAAAAATGCTGTTGCACAGTTCGTAAGCGCGGCGATCTGCATCATCAGTGGCCACTCTGTGGGACGCGAAGGTCCTGCCGTCCATCTCGGAGCGGCTAGCGGTAGTGTGTTGGGACAGGGATTAGGATTACACAACAACACCATCCGTACCCTGGTCGGCTGCGGTACCGCAGCGGCCATTGCCGCCTCTTTCAACACCCCGCTTGCTGGCGTTATCTTCGCCATGGAGGTAGTGATGATGGAGTACACCATCGCCGGCTTTACGCCCGTGATCCTTGCAGCTGTAAGCGCCACCACCCTGACACGCGTGGTCTACGGCTCCGCTCCAGCCTTTATCATTCCGCCACTCGAGTTCGGCTCACTGCTCGAACTCCCCTATATCCTACTCACCGGCATCGTTATCGGTACGCTCGCTGCGTTGTTTGTCCATCTACTGCAGATCTTTACCGACAACTTTGAGCAGACACCGCTCTGGAAACGCATCATGTTTGCCGGCCTGATTGTCGGTGTGCTGGCGATCCCCGCCCCGGAGATCATGGGCATCGGCTACGACACCGTCGATGCAGCAATGATGGGCTCCATCTCCATCTCGATCCTGCTGATCATCACCCTGTTCAAACTGGTCGCTACCACCGCCGGGCTCGGGCTTGGCCTACCCGGTGGATTGATCGGACCGACCCTTTTTATTGGTGCCACGGCAGGTAGTGCGATGGGACACATCGGCATGATACTCATCCCCGAGAGCCACTTCATTTCATCGGAGGGTTTCTACGCCATTATCGGAATGGGCGCGATGATGGGTGCCACACTACAGGCACCTCTGGCCGCACTGGTCGCCATACTGGAGCTCACCTACAACTACAACATCATTCTGCCCGGCATGCTGGCAATCATTGCGGCCGGCATGACCAGCAGTGAACTCTTTAACAAGGGTTCCGTCTTTTTGATGCTGCTCAAGGCTCGTGGGCTCGATTACCGTAACGATCCGATCGCTCAGTCACTGCGCCGGGTCGGCGTCGCCAGCGCGATGGAGCGAGGCATCGCGGCACACCCTCGGGAGATAAGCCGTGAGAGCGCCGAGATACTACTGGCCGAGACGCCACACTGGATCCTGATTGAAGACGACGGGCACTACGTCTCAGCACTCACCGCCGCTGATCTCAAACACAGCCTGGAACAGGGCGACGAGCAAAGCTTCGATCTGATCAAGATTCCCGGCCGTCGTCTCCAGGTCGCCGCCATTCATCTGCGTGAAACACTGCAGGAGGCCTACGAGGCGATTGGACAACACGGAGTTGAGGCGCTGTATGTCTACACCCTCAATGCAGCAGGCGAGCAGCGCATTCACGGCCTACTCACCCGCGAGCGGGTCGAGGCGAGCTATCGTTAAGAGCGAAGTAGCGCGATAATGGAGAGCTACACAGGAGAGGAATAGTTATGGGTGTTATAGAAACGTTAACCCTCGGCATGGGCGCCGCCTGGGCGAGTGGCATCAACCTCTACGCCACTATATTAATGCTCGGCATCATGGGCACCACCGGTAGTGTCGATCTGCCGCCCGAGCTGGCAGTGGTCACCAACCCATTGGTCATCGGCGCCGCCGGTTTGATGTATGCCGTTGAGTTCTTCGCCGACAAGATACCGGGCGTCGATACCGTCTGGGATTCAATCCATACATTTATACGCATTCCCGCTGGCGCGATGCTCGCCTCCGGTGCAGTGGCCGAGATCGGCCCTGCTGCCGAGCTGGCTGGCATCCTGGCGGGTGGCTCACTCGCCGCCAGCACCCACGCCACCAAGGCGGGCAGCCGCGTATTGATCAACACATCACCCGAGCCATTTACCAACTGGACCGCCTCGGTCACCGAGGATGTAGCGGCCGTTGGTGGCCTCTGGATCGCACTCAACAATCCCTGGCTCTTTGTCGGTGGTCTGGTGGTATTTGTATTACTGCTGATCTGGCTGCTGCCAAAGCTGTGGCGCGGCATCCGACGCGTCGCCTGTTATATCGGCAGTCTGTTCGGCTGGTGCGACCCCAAGCAGCAGGCCCTGGAGATGCAGCCACCCGACAACAGTAACGGACAGTCATAAGGAGCAACAGACCGCATGCAGTGGGTAATCACCTTTCACATCATCGCCATGGTCACCTGGTTCGCCGCCCTCTTCTATCTGCCGCGACTGTTTGTCTATCACGCCATGACCGATGCCGATGATCAGATTGGCATCGAGCGTTTCAAGATAATGGAGCGTAAGCTCTATCGCGGCATCATGACCCCATCGGCTATCGTCACCGTCGCGCTCGGACTCTGGCTGCTCTACGAGTACGCCTGGACCGCCTACGCCAGCATGGGCTGGCTGCACACCAAACTGGCACTGGTGGTGGTGTTAATCGGCTATCATTTCTACTGTGGAAGGCTTCTGATAGACTTCCGCGAAGATCGCAACCGGCATAGTCACGTCTTCTATCGCTGGTTTAATGAATTCCCGGTCTTGCTACTGGTAGCCATCGTCATCCTGGTCAAGATCAAACCCTTCTAATTGAGGTACTTAGCATGAGCAGAACCGTAACCTGTGTCGTCCTGAAGCAGGATGCTGAAGCACTCGACGAGCCGCCACATCCAGGCGATCTCGGTGTGCGTATCTATGAGAACGTTTCCAAGGAGGGTTGGAAAAAGTGGCTTGAGCACCTCACCATGGTGATCAACGAAAACGGTCTGAGCACCGCCGACCCACGTAGTCTCGGCCTAATTGAGCAGCACATGATCGGTTTCCTCTTCGATGAGGGCGACTACACCGGCGGTCAGGCGTTCCGCCCACCCAGCGCTAAGAAATAATCAGGCGAAACCTATCTTCATCAGCGGGGCGACCACAATCTTCAGATGTGCGTGCGCCTCGCGCAGGGCCGCCTCGGCCTGCTCTGGGCTCGGTGCTCGGGCAAAGATAAAACCAAGATAGCTCTCACCCTCCGGTAGCGGCACCAGCTCATACCCTTCTCGCACACTGATCTCGATATCCTCAATCCACTCCACCTTGTTGGCGGCCATCAACCCCTCCACTCGACGCAGCAACCCCGCTTCGGGAATCGGAATCATCAATACCCCAGCACCACCACGATCAGCCTGTAGCGTCAGCGGTTCACCCATCGCCTGACTCAATACCAGCTCCTCGAGTGAACGTCCGGTACCAAAACGCAGTAGCCGTCCGCACTGCCCACCGATGGTTCTTGAGGCAACCTCGAGCACCCACGGCCCTGCATCGTTTATACGCAATTCGGCGTGTACCGGCCCCTCCTGCAATCCGTAGGCGTGACAGGCTGCGACCACTACCTCGGCCACACTCTGCTGCGTCGCCTCATCAAATCGTGAGGGGGTGATGTAGTAGCTCTCTTCAAAGAAGGGCCCTTCGAGTGGATCGGGTTTATCGAACAGCGCCAACACACTCAGCTCACCTCGATGTAGCATCCCCTCCAGCGCCACCTCACGCCCCGGAAGATACGCCTCCACCAGTAGCATGTTCTGCTCATCCTCGCCGCGCCCATCACGCAACATGGGGCGTACTCGCTCGACAGCGGCAGAGAGCTGCGCCTGATCATCGACACGAATCACACCACGACTGCCCGACATCGCCAGCGGTTTAACCACAGATCGGGAGTCGCTATTTTATCGAAAGTTTGTTTTGGGCATCCAAGCCCAAGCAAACAGCAAAAACTTAACGCGACCATTTATGCCTACGGCGCCCCGCCCGACCGTCCTGCGTACGTTGCGTAATCACCTCTTCGCGGCTCTACACAACTCCCTCAGTGACTCTACGCCGACATAAAGCCGCTGCTGCATCTTCTTCGTCGTCCGCTCGCGCTCTCAACTACGAATAGGCAGACGGCGTCGACTATCGGGACTAACCGCCCTCACTTCGCTCTCCATGGCGGTCAGCGGGGAATTCGATAGAAGCGAGTTGTTTCTCGTGGAGATCACGCAGATCGAGCAGCCAGTGTTTCGGTACGGGAACGCCAGCATCCGCAAGGGTGGCACGTGCTAGATCCTTGCGCCGACTGATAACGGCTGCCTGGGGAGGATTGTGAGGGAGATTGAGCTGGGCGGCGAGACGGCTCGCCATCTCAATAGTGGCATCATCACTGCCAACCACACCGGCAAAGGGATGCTCTGCAGCCGCCTCAAGCAGACGCTCGAGTGCCTGTTGTGGATCGCTCAGATCGATATGAAGACCGTCGGCCACGGCGCCGACCAGAGAGTGTTTGCCTTCGGAGGCAACCAGAAAATCGATATCGAGACGATTGGCCGCCTCGATATAGGGTGCAATGCGATAGCTGTTGTGGGGTGCGACCAGCAGCAGACGCGCGCGCTGGCGCGATGCCACTGTCACGCAAGCCTACTCAGGCGCAGCCGCCGCCACCGCCTCCGGTTGCGCCGCAGGCAGAGCAACCGCCGCTGCCGCCAACGCTGGCGAAGACGTTATTGAAGACGAAGCTGGAACCCATACCCTGCTCGACGAAGTCGATCTCAGCACCATTCAGATAGTTAAGTGCAACGCTATCGACATAGACGTTCAGATCGTTCTCGCTCCAGAGTCTGTCGAAGTCACTGGTCATGGTGGTGAAGGTCATACCGTAGGTCATACCGCCACAGCCACCGCCGGAGACGAAGATACGTACACCCTTCACCTCATCATCCTCAACATCACCGAGCAGTTCGATCAGCTTGTCACGTGCTGCAGGGGTTACATTCAGATCGGAATTGGTAATCTCACTTCTATAGCTCTGTTCACTCATCGTACTTACCTCTATCTCCACCCACAGGGAGGGCAGACTTGGCTGTTTCAATATGGGCCGATAGTGCCGTCACACTCACACCATTGCAACCACAGCCCGATAACCACTTAGACTACGGTGTTATGGCGCCGTTCGCCCATACCCTAGATATAGGCGATTTCAGCACGCTTCTCACTATCCTCAGAGCGCCCATTGCAGGGCTTTACACGTATACTATGGCGCACAAATCAGGAGAGCGGCATGGACCCACGAGAAGATCTGGTTCGCCACTACAAGTGGCTGCGCCAATACGGCATCAACGACTCCCACAGCGGCAATGCCTCGGTGCGTGTGGATGAGGATATCTGGATCACCCCGACCGGCGCCTGCGCTGACACCCTCACCCCCTCCGATCTGATCCGCTGCCCAATGCAGAGCGCACCACCCGAGGGGGCCTCACTCGATACCGCACTCCACCTGGCCGTCTACCAGTCCAACCCAGCAGCCACCGCCATCCTCCACAGCCACGGCGCCCACAGCGTGGCGATGACCATGAACGGCGATGACTTCATTCCGCCCGATTTCGAGGGTGCCTACTACTTCCAGCGCATCCCGGTGGTTACAGTCGACTACGCCCGCTACCTCGACGAAGCACCCAGCCGTGTTGCCGAGCAGCTGGCCGAACACAAAATAGCGGTAGTACGCGGTCACGGCGTTTACGCCTGTGCCGAGACGATCAACCTCGCCTACAAGTGGAGCTGCTCCTTTGAGCTCTCGGCCAAGACGGCATGGCTGGCACAGCAGGCGGGCACCCTGCCCACCAACAACAGTTAACGGAGCCCGCTTGTGACTCAGGAGAAACACCCCGTCCCCGTTGTGATGGCGATCTCGGGTAACGATCCGACCGGCGGCGCCGGCATCGCCGCCGATATCGAGGCGATCGCCAGCATGGGCTGTCAGACCGCCCCGGTCATCACCGCACTGACGGTACAGGACACCCACAACGTACTCAGCATCGCCCCGACACCGACCACTCTTCTGATCGAACAGGCCCGTGCCGTGTTTGAGGACATGCCGATCGCCGCGGTAAAGATCGGCATGACCGGCAGCATCGGCAATATCGAGGCGATCCATACCCTGCTACGCGACTATCCCGAAACACCGGTGATTCTCGATCCGATCCTCGCCGCAGGCGGTGGCACCGAGCTCAGCAGCGGTGAGATGGTCGAGGCGATGGTTGAACTACTGCTACCGCAAACCACCATTCTCACCCCCAACTCGATCGAAGCACGGCGTCTCGCCCCCAACGCCGACACCCTCGACGCCTGCGCTCAGGAGATCCTCGCAACCGGCTGCGAACTGGTACTGATTACTGGCGCACACGAGGAAAGTGAGCAGGTCGAAAACACCCTCTACGGCAACATGCGCCGCCTGGAGCGTTTCAGCTGGGAGCGCCTGCCACACAGCTACCACGGTTCCGGCTGCACGCTGGCCGCCGCCATCGCTGGCCTGATGGCACAGGGGCTTGAGCCCTTCACTGCCATTAACGAGGCGCAGGAGTACGCCTGGGAGAGTCTGCGAAACGGCTACCGCAGCGGCATGGGGCAGCACCATCCCAACCGCTTCTTCTGGGCCTGGAACGATCCAGAAGAGGGCGCGCAGTGAGCGCCGCACTCCACGGACTCTATGCGATCACCGATCGCAGCCTCACCCCTGACGATCAACTGATTCCGGCAGTCGCTGCAGCGATTCAGGGTGGCGCAAAGATCATCCAGTATCGCGACAAGAGCGACGATGCACAGCGCCGCCAGTGGGAGGCGCAGGACCTGCTAAATCTCTGCCGTGCACTCAACACCCCACTGTTGATTAACGACAACATCGAATTGGCAGCCGCCATCGGTGCCGATGGTGTGCACCTCGGGCAGCAGGATGGTGAGCTACAGAGCGCACGCACGTTGCTCGGAGATGATGCGATCATCGGCATCACCTGCCACGACAATGTCGATCTCGCCATCGCTGCAGAGCGGGGTGGCGCCAACTACGTCGCCTTCGGCCGCTTCTTCTCTTCAAAGATAAAACCCGAGGCGCCACCTGCCGATCCCGCGCTACTTACCACCGCCCGTGAACAGTTAACCGTTCCGATTGTTGCCATCGGCGGCATCACCCCGGAAAATGGCGCGCAGCTCATTTCGGCGGGTGCCGATATGGTAGCGGTGATCAACGGTGTCTTTGGCGAAGCAGATATCAGCGCCGCCGCACAACGATTTGCAACACTATTTAAATGAACCTATTCACTTTAGAGAGCGATAAGGAATAACCATGGCCCACTCACACGAACTCTTCGAAGCAGCCCAGAAACATATCCCCGGTGGCGTGAACTCACCAGTCCGCGCCTTCAAGGGGGTGGGTGGCGAGCCACTGTTTATCCAGCGCGGCGAAGGGGCCTACACCTACTCCGAGAGTGGCAACCGCTACATCGATTACGTCGCCTCCTGGGGCCCGATGATCGCCGGACACGCCCATCCCGAAGTTATCAAGGCGGTACAGGAGACAGCAGCCAACGGCCTCAGCTTCGGCGCCCCCACCATGCTCGAGACCGAGATGGCCGACAAGCTGGTCAGCCTGGTTCCCTCAATGGATATGGTGCGCATGGTCAGCTCCGGCACCGAGGCGACCATGAGCGCTATCCGTCTGGCGCGTGGCTACACCGGCCGTGACACCATCGTGAAGTTCGAGGGGTGCTACCACGGCCACTCCGACTCACTGCTGGTGAAGGCGGGCTCCGGCATGCTCACCCTCGGTGAGCCGAGTTCTCCCGGCGTGCCTGCATCACTCGCCGAACACACCATGACCCTCGCCTACAACGATGCCGATGCGGTCCGCGAGGCGTTCAAAAAACACGGCTTCCAGATCGCCTGCATTATCGTCGAACCGGTCGCCGGCAACATGAACTGCATCCCACCCGCCCCCGGCTTCCTAGAGACCCTGCGCGAGGTATGTGACGAGTTCGGCACCGTGCTGATTTTTGATGAGGTGATGACCGGCTTCCGCATCTCACTCGGCGGCGCACAGGGCCACTACGGCATCAAACCCGACATGACCACGCTCGGTAAGGTGGTCGGTGGAGGCATGCCAGTCGGCGCCTTCGGCGGTAAACGCGAAATCATGGAGAAGATCTCCCCCCTCGGACCTGTCTACCAGGCGGGCACCCTCTCCGGTAATCCGGTGGCGATGGCCGCAGGACTTGCCACCATGAAGCTGATCGAACAGCCAGGGTTCTATGAGGGGATTAGCACCAAGGTCGAGAAGCTGGTCGCTGGCATCATGGCGCAGGCAAAGGAGAAGGGAGTAGCGATGAGCGAGAACCATGTCGGCGGTATGTTTGGCCTCTTCTTCACCGAAGAGCAGAAGATCACCTCCTACAGCCAGGCGGTAGAGAAGAGCAACGCCGACCGCTTCAAACTCTTCTTCCACGGCATGCTCAACGAGGGAGTCTATCTGGCACCCTCCGCCTTCGAAGCAGGCTTCGTCTCCAGTATGCACACCGACGAAGATCTCGATGCTACCATAGAGGCCGCGGGCCGGGTACTGGCGACCCTCTAAGTCTTAATCTGCAACCACAAAAAGGCCGTCCACTGGGCGGCCTTTTATGGCAGGGGTGTTGATCAACCACCCAGCAGGCGGCGCATCTCGTCGATATTCTTACGTGCTTCTTTAAGCGCCTCGATGCTTTTCTCTGGTCCGAGCTGACTGAGTGGCAGCTTGCCGAAGGCGGGGCGTTCAAACAGCGGTGGTAGCCCACTCGCTTTAGGCGTACCGAAGTAGCTATGCAGCTGTGAAACCAGCACCACATCGGCGTAGTCGGGACCAAACTCGGAGTCGTAGTCGTAGTTCTCCGCCTCGAGCACCACGGTGACCAGATCACTGGCGAAGAACCACTTGCGCAGCACCATCGCACCGACCTGACCACGCAGATGCTCAACGGCGTCATCAAGCTCCTGTTCATTGCTGAGTAGCTCGGGACGTTCTGCGACATAACCATAGATCGCCAGCACACCGATATCGTGGATCAGTCCTGCCAGCAGGGCGCGATCGGCGTTGAGCGAGGGGGTCATATCGGCCAGCACCGCACTGATCGCTGCAACGTGGGTACTGTGACTCCAGAGCTCCTTCATCCGTTTGGCCAGCACCTTGTTGTCCGCCTTGAAGAGCTGCTTCATGGCAAAGGTGGTGACCAGATCACGGGTATTATCGAGACCCAGTCGACGAATCGCAGCCATGCAGCTGTTGGCCGAGACCTCACTGCGGTAGATCGGGCTGTTGGCGACCTCAATCAGACGACCGGTGATTGCCTGATCGGACTGGATAATCTTGGCCACATCGGCGAGCGACTTCTCAGGATCATTAACCGCACGGCGAACCCTCAGCGCCAGTTCTGGAAGGGTCGGCAGTTGCAGCGTCCCCTCCATATATTCACGGTAGATCTCAAGAAAGAGCTGGCTCTCGACCGTCTCATCCTCATCGGAGATCTCCTCCACCTCCATACCACCACTGCTATCGCCAGCCATCGCGATCTCAAGCAGATTGTTGTTGATATGAAAGAAACGCACCGTACCCCTGGTGGTTGCGGTCACTGCACGAGGCATATCGTGGGCAAGTGGTAGCAGCGCCGCACCAGAACCCGCGCTGATCACCTCGTAGACACCCCCACCCTCAAGCTCCACCTCGCCACTGAGCAGGTAGTAGCTCTCGCCATCCTGATCACCCAGCTTAAAGAGTGGACGTTTTTCGGGGTACTCAAACACCGCCACCTTTTCGGCCAGATCAGCAATCGTTGTGGGGGGGAGATCCCTGATTGGGAGCAGACGCTGAAACAGCGCCATATCCTCAGCCAACAATTTTGTGCTCATATAGATATTCCTTTACAAAAATCGTCTCAAACCAATGCTAAATTGTGGCTCAGCATGCCCATCAATTGCAGCAAAAACAAGGCAATTGTTAACAAATTAGACAACCAGACACGCCGTAGTTGCCATCGATCAACAAACAGCTCGCAACGCAACGATGCGACTATTAAACCGTGCTATCGCTCACACCCATTCGATTAATAATGCGGCCGCATCTAACATATAACGCTAAAATCGGAATTGTGAACCTTACCGACCTACAACCACTGCTCGACTGGTTAACCGCTCATCCCGGTTGGGCCGGGCTCATCGTCTTTCTGATCGCCTGCAGTGAATCATTGGCAATCGTTGGTTTGATTGTGCCGGGTGCATTCCTGCTCTTTGCTATCGGCACCCTGGTCGGCCTTCAGATCCTGCCACTCTGGCCGACACTCGCCTGGACCGCAGCGGGCGCCATTATCGGTGATGGCATCAGCTTCTGGCTCGGACGCCACTACCACATGCGTCTGAAGGTGATCTGGCCCTTCCGCAACCACCCCAGGCTACTCGCCCGCGGCATTAGCTTTTTTCACCGTCATGGTGGCAAGAGCATCCTGATCGGCCGATTTGTCGGCCCGGTGCGCCCCATCATTCCTGCGGTTGCCGGGATGCTCAACATGCCGACTCAGCGTTTTCTCACCATCAACGTGCTCTCCGCCCTTGCCTGGGCACCCGCCTATATCCTGCCGGGCACCCTCTTCGGTGCCTCGCTGGAGCTGGCCAGTGAGGTCGCCGGGCGTCTGACCCTGCTGCTGCTCACCCTGCTCTTTACCCTCTGGTTTGTCCTGTGGCTGGTACGCCGGCTCTATCGCACACTCGAGCCACTCACCGGTTACTACGCCCAGCGCCTCTGGGATTGGGGTCACAACCACCCCCGCATTGGCCGCTTCAGTAACGCGCTGATCGATCCAAACCACCCCGAGCCACAGGCACTCTTCTATCTGGCCCTGATTATTCTCGCCTCCGCCAGCGGCTTCTTCATGTTGTTGAGTGTGGTGATCGGAGCACCCGAACCGAGCGCACTCGATCAGATAGTGTTTCACTTTTTCCAGGACCACCGCACGCCACTCTTCAACACCTTAATGGTGGCAACGACAGAGCTGGGCGACAGCACCGTCTACCTGCCGCTCTCCATCACCCTGTTTGCCTGGATGCTCTATCGGCGTTACTACTCGGCCGCTGCCCACTGGATGGCCGCGATCCTGTTCGGTATTGCTGCAACCAACGTTTTGAAATGGAGCCTGCAGATTCCGCGACCGATTGAGATCTACGATGGTCTCTCCAGCTTCTCCTTTCCCAGCGGCCATACCACCATGAGTGTCGTGATCTACGGCTTTCTCGCAGTACTTATCGCACGGGAACTGACCGCCTCTCGCCGACTCTGGGCCTACCTGGCGGCTGGCCTGCTCATCACCCCGATCGCACTTTCACGCCTCTATCTTGGCGCTCACTGGTTGAGTGATGTGGCTGGGGGGATTGCACTCGGACTCGGCTGGGTCGCCATCATCGGACTTGCCTATCGCCGCCATCCGGCAACCAGGCTACCGCTGCGCCCGCTCCTCTCACTCACCGCCGTCATGCTAATCATCTCGGCAGCGATCAACATTGGTCTACGCCACAGCAGTGATCTTGAGCGATATGCCGCTCAGGAAGAACGGGCTGTCTGGCAACAGCAGGCGTGGCTCAACGATCAGTGGCAGCTGCTGCCCGCCTGGCGTCACGATCTGCGCAACCGTCGAGAGGAACCGATGCAGATTCAGTGGCGTGGTGAGCTCGATAAAATCGAAGCAACGCTACTGAATGCGGGTTGGCAACATCCGGTCGAACTCACACCTCGCACTGCACTGCTATGGCTCTCAGCAGACCCCAGCCTGGAGCAGTTGCCGCTCTCACCCAAGGTACACGCCGGAAAGTACGAAACACTTGCCCTTATCCGTCCCAACCGACAGGGCGATGGTCACTATGTACTGCGCCTCTGGTCAACGGGTGTCGAGATCGGCGATAGCGCTCAACCACTCTGGCTTGGAGCACTCTCCCGCCAGCAGATCAACCACCGCTGGCTTTTCACATTCCTACGCACCGATCGAACCTTTTTGCCAACCGTCGAACAGATTCAGCGGCTACTGGGACGAAATGATGACCCTATAGCCACTGAAAACCCTACGCCTATTCTGCTATTTAGCGATTAGTTTCAACCCGGCTTTATAGAAACTTTTTATCTGCGCCCCGCTGCAATAATTACCCGACCATAACGGTCTACTATATGTAAGCAAATCGTATACGCCGCATCTGGTGCATACGGAATTTGTAAGGAGAGCCATCATGAAAAACTTAATAGCATTAGTAGCATTATCCCTGTTTTCCACCGCCTCTCTCGCCGCGCACTGCGACCTGACCGGCGACTCCCACCCCGATAGCGACATGTACGGTAGCGTCTTTAACGACATTGAAGAGGGCAACATCAAATCCATTCCAAATACCGCCGCTAGCGACCTCGATCTGGGTCAGGGCGATGAGTACGGCAGCATCTTCGTCGACATTCGCAAAGACCGCATCGACTCAACCCAGCAGATGGCAACACGCGATAACGAGGTGATGGGTGAAGGCGACCAGTACGCCAGCGTCATCTACGACCTGAACAAACCGACTACCAAGGTCTGTTAGGTAGGATGGCTCCTCGGGAGGGGAATTGGCCCCTTCCGAGCTGAGCCGTTACTAAAGAGGAGAGCCCTGCCGGTATCTCCCAATTGGGTGCACCATGATTCGTCATCGCAATCTGGCAGCAGAGCTGCCACCGCACTCAAGCGACGAATGTTGACGATCGACCGAATCAGCCACCTACGTTACTTCAACACCACGGGAGAGACGTCATGAAAAGATTTTTGCCCTTGCAGCACTCTCACTCTTCTCATCAGCATCACTGGCATGCCATATCGATGCTTCACAGATCAGTTCCGGGCCAATCCAGGCCGGTGGTGATATGTACGGCAGTATCCTGTTCGATGTTGAGCAGAACCGCGTGGCCTCAACCGCAGACCGCGATCACTCTCAGGGACGTTATGCCCTTAACAACCACCCACCAATGAACGACAGCCGCTTCTCTAACGATAGCGACATGTACGGCACAGTGCTGTTCGATGTCGACAAACCAGGGGTAGAGACCGTTGCGCAGCTCGACAGGCGCGGTGATCGCAGGAACAACCACCCAACGATGAAATTCTCAAACGTCTGCTGAACCCAATCAGGTCGGGAGTTGATAATCCCCCTGTTAGCTCCCGACCACCGAACCGCGCACTGCGCTGAAATATTGCAACGAACCGCGCGGTCTTATTACTACCAGGGACTCATTCCCAGGTTAGTGATAGATAACTAACAGGAGAGCCATCATGAAACAGATTCTTGCACTAGCAGCACTAACTCTCTTCTCATCGGCCTCATTTGCCGCCTGCCAACCCGATCGTTTTAACGACACCGACAGTCACGGCACCATTCTCAACGATATGACGCCGATTGAGACCGGCACTCTGCACAGCGGAGGTGGTGATCTCTACGGGTCAGACCTCTACGGTGGAAGCTGGAACGCTGTTCCAACCCATGTATCGGCCTCGGTTGAAGAGGATGATGCACTCGATGTCATGGCATCCAATGACTTCCGCAGCGGCACACCCGGTGGTGTTCCCGTAATTCAGGTAGGTCGTTTCTGCTAGCCGGTTAATTGGTACGTTGAAGCAACGACTGCAGCTGCTGCTTGGTTGAGAGTGGCAGGTGTGAGAGTTCGGTCAGACGAGCACCCACCCATGAAGCATCGTCGTAACACTTCTCCAGGGTGATGAAGGGGTGGCCGAGCTGTTCGATGATATCGCGTAGCCGATCGACAAGCGGTTGATAGATAGATTCAAGCGCACTTGGTGACTCATTGGGAATCAGCACCACCTCCGCCAGCATCAACTGGTTGCCGGCCACTGACTTCTCTAACACCCTGAAACGCTGCTCGCCGGTCACCGTAATTCCGAGCAGGCCATCGGCACGACGGTGCCAGTAGCTGATCTTACTTAGCGTCCCGATGGGGTGAATGTTGGCAGCACCACCTACTTCGCTACCATCGCTGATCAGACAGATACCGATACCGCTTTCGTCTTTGATCGCATCGCGCACCATGTCGATGTAGCGCTGCTCGAAGATTCGTAGCGGTAACGGCCCACCAGGGAAAAGGACGGTATGCATCGGGGAGTCGCTATTTTTGCGGAAGCATGTTTTGGGCATCCAAGCCCAAGCAAGCGGCAAATACTTAACGCGACCGTTTATGCCTACGGCGCCCCGACCGTCCTGCGTACGTTGCGTAATCACCTCTTCGCGGCTCTACACAACTCCCTCAGTGACTCTACGCCGACATAAAGCCGCTGCTGCATCTTCTCCGTCGTTCGCTCACGCTCTCAACTACGAATATGCAGACGGCGTCGACTATCGCGGACTAACCGCCTTCGCTTCGCTATCCATGGCGGTCAGCGGCGGAAAGAGTGGAATCTTCGGCACGCCCATACCCCGCAGTTATGATTCGCCCCAACGCGCCTGCAGCGCATGGTCGATATCAAGATGGTCGAGGATACGTGCCACCACAAAGTCGACCAGATCATCGATCGTCTGCGGCTGCTGATAGAAGCCGGGGCTGGGCGGCATGATTATCGCCCCCATGCGCGCCAATTTGAGCATATTCTCCAGATGGATCTCAGAGAGCGGCATCTCACGCGGCACCAGAATCAACTTGCGCCGCTCCTTGAGCATCACATCGGCGGCACGCTCAATCAGGTTGTCACTCAATCCCATTGCGATTGAAGCGAGCGTCCCAGCACTGCAGGGGCAGACCACCATCGCCCGCGGCGGGTTGGTGCCACTGGCCACCGGCGCCATCCACTGCTGCTTACCAAACAGCTGCAGCTGTCCCGGCTCAACATCGAAGTGAGAACAGAGCTGCTGCTCCGCCTCCTTGCTCGCCGACGAGAGCTTCAGCCCCGACTCCATATCGAGCACCAACCGCCCCGCATCGGAGAGCATCAGATAGACCGTCTCACCCGCCTCCAGCAGCAACTGCAGTAGGCGCAGGCCGTAGGGGGCACCGGAGGCACCGGTCATTGCAACGGCGATTGCACGACGACTCACTGCACCTCTCCCGCTTCTGCCAATGCCACGGCGAGGCGTTCATGGATATCGCCAAAGCCGCCATTACTCATCACAATAATTTGATCATCCGGCATCGCGGCGGCGGCGACCCAATCGACCAGCGTATCGACCTCGTCGCTGATCTCAACTCGATCACCCAGCGAGGACATCGCCTCGGCCAGCGGCCAGTCGAGATCCTGCGGATGGAAGATGAAGATGCGGTCTGCCTCTTTGAGCGAATCGGCCAGCGCCTCTCGATGAACCCCCATACGCATGGTATTGGAGCGCGGTTCGAGCACCGCGAAGATGCGTCCCTCGCCAATGCGTCCGCGCACACCCTCCAGGGTTGTTGAGATCGCGGTGGGATGGTGAGCAAAGTCGTCATAGATGGCGATGTCGTTGATTTTCGCACGCAGCTCCATACGCCGCTTTACACCGGCAAACTGATTCAACCCCTCGATAGCGTGTTCGACCGGCACGCCAGCGTGGCGCGCGGCACCGATGGCCGCAAGCGCATTGGCGACGTTGTGCAGTCCACTCTGTGACCACTCGATCCGTCCTACCCGCTCTCCGTCGAGGGTGACATCAAAACTGGAACCATCGGGGGCGATATCGGCAGTACCCCACCCCGTCTCACTCTGCAGTGCGAACGACTCCTGCGGTGTCCAGCAGCCCATCTCGAGTACCTCATCGAGGTGTGGTTCGGCGCTGTTGCTCAGCACCAGCCCATTACCTGGAACGGTGCGCAGCAGGTGGTGGAACTGGCGTTTGATCGCATCGAGATCGGGGAAGATATCGGCGTGGTCATACTCAAGGTTATTGAGGATCAGGGTACGCGGTCGGTAGTGAACAAACTTGGAGCGTTTATCGAAGAAGGCGGTGTCGTACTCGTCCGCCTCGACGACAAAGAAGGGTTTATTGCCAAGACGCGCCGAGAGCCCGAAATTACCGGGAACACCACCGATCAGAAAACCGGGTTCGAGCTTGGCGTAGTCGAGTATCGCCGCGAGCATGCTGGAGGTGGTGGTCTTGCCGTGGGTTCCGGCCACTGCCAGCACCCAGTGATCACGCAGTACATAGTCGGCAAGGAAGGCAGGACCTGAGATGTAGGGAAGGCCGCGATCGAGCATATATTCAACCGCTGGGTTGCCACGGCTCATCGCATTACCTACGACAATCAGATCAGGTGCAGGGTCGAGCGGCTCGCTATCGTAACCCTCGTGCAGCACGATCCCCTGCTCCTCAAGCTGGGTGCTCATCGGCGGGTAGACGTTGGCATCGGAACCGCTGACACTGTAACCCGCCTCTCTGGCCAGCAACGCCACACCACCCATGAAGGCACCACAGATTCCGAGGATATGGATATGCATATCAGCCACTCACCGCGGGAGGTGGAAAGAATTTGAAGGTGACGGCCGTGGAGAAGAGCAGGTAACCGATGGTCACAAAGACACCTGTCGCCATGCCGACCGAGAGCGCATGCCGGAAGATGTGTCCCAACACCGCCAGCAGCCAGATGGAGAAGATAATCAGGAGCAGAAATGCAATGCTGCTTCCCTCTCCCTCACCACCCTGCATGATCGTCCAGACAACGGGAATACTGACAATCTCCAACAGGCACTTTGCACCGACCAGCGCCGATAGGGTCTGCACAAAACGTTCGCCCAGATTCTTGGTCGCAAGTACCGTCCAGGTAAAGAGCGACAGCAAAACCACATCAAGGCCACTCTGGGCCGCCGCAGTGAGAAGATTGATGTCCGGTATCACCAGCATGGCCTTTATGCCCACCACCACTAGATAGAACATTATCAGCAGGGAGAGCAGGAAATTTGAGGCAGGCACATCCTGCGGTCCAACTCGAAGTCGGCAGAGATTGAAATAGAGAGTGAGTAGCCCGGTCACAGCGTGCAGATATCCTTTGTTAGATAGCATCATTATAGAGCTTGGATGATACCTGCTGTTTCTCCGATTCTAAACACTCTGGCGGTACCGCGATCACCGCGCAGACGCTATGCTTGGACCGATAACCATAATTAAGATTGAGCAGCACTGAGCAGATGAATATTCACGGCGCACGCAAGTTCAGCTATCCGCAGCGTAGCGGCAATCGCTTCGAGCTGCTGATCGACGGCAACCGTTTCTTCCCGGCGATGATGAAGGATATCGCGGCCGCTACCGAGACCATCCTGCTGGAGCTCTACCTGTTTGAGTCGGGCACGCTCGCCAGCCAGATGATCGAACTACTCTGTGATGCCGCCGAGCGTGGCGTTGCCATCTTCCTGCTTCTCGATGACTTCGGTGCACGCAAACTGCAGCGCAGTGATCGTGAACGTCTTCAGGAGAAGTGCACACTCCGTTTCTACAATCCGCTCCACTACGGCAAGTACCGTCGCAATCTGTTTCGTGACCACCGTAAGCTGCTGCTGATCGACACGAAAGTTGCCTATACCGGTGGCACCGGAATTACCGACTATTTTGATCCCGGCCTGGACAAAAACTACTGGCACGAGGTAATGGTGCGCATTGAGGGCCCGGTAGTTGATGATTGGCACGACCTCTTCACGCAGAACTGGCAGCGCCATGGCGATCAACTTCCATATGCTTTGCCAACAGCGGCAGCGCAGAGTGGACACCAGCTCGGGCGTGTAACGGTGGCACGACCAACACGGCAGGAGATCAAGCGCTCGGCAATCAACCATATTCGTCACGCCAGAGAGCGAGTCTGGCTCTCAACTGCCTACTTCGTGCCACCGTGGAAGATCCGACGTGCTCTGCGCTACGCCGCTGATAGCGACTGTGATGTTCGACTGCTACTACCGGGTCCAAAGACTGACCACCCTTCGGTACGCCATGCCGGGCGACGTTTTTTCAGTCGGCTACTGCACAGCGGGGTGCGGATCTTCGAGTACCAGCCACGCTTTCTACACACAAAACTGATGTTGAGCGACGACTGGGTCTCGGTTGGCTCCAGCAATATCGATCGTTGGAACCTGCGCTGGAACCTGGAGGCTAATCAGGAGGTGGAAGATGGCGAGTTCAGCCAGAAGGTCACCGAACTGTTCGAACAGGACTTTGCCCAGAGCATTGAGATCACTCTTGAACAGTGGCAGCAGCGCTCACGCTTTAATCGTCTACAGGAGTGGTTCTGGGGCATGATCGACAAGTGGTTAGACCGTACTTCCCTCAGCCGCCTCAGACGTCGCCGGCGCGACTAGCCACCCGCAGAAACCGCTTCAACCCGCCTCTTTCAGTAACGCCATCGCCGCGTTGATCATCTGCAGCTGCGCCTTATCGCCCCCCCGATCAGGGTGGTGCTGCATTGCCAGCTGACGATAGCGTCGTTTGATCGCATCTCGCTCTGCATCGATCTCAAGCCCCAGCACCGCTAAGGCTTCTGCACGTCGATCAATGGCCGCATAACGACACCAGAACCCCTCAATCAGCGCATCGATCTCCTCGGTACTCGCCTCAAAGTTCTGCAGATCGAGATAGTACGCCTCGAGCGGGTCATGTGAGACGGGCAGCTGTTGATTCGTAGCGCTATCTTCCGTTTCGGTGCTGAACAGCTTTATGGCCAGACACTCGATAACGAGATCTAAGCCACCCTCTTCACGAACTTCTCCGCGTAGACGATAGAGAAGGTGAAAGAGCAGAAAGTGGACCTGAAACATGGTGAGATTATCGCGCAACGCCGCACGACCCATATTGGCGACACCCTCTGCCTCAAGCGCACCGAGCAGATCGTACTCACTAATCCCCTCTGGATGCTCTTGCAACAGCTCCAGAATCGGCAGTCTTAGCCGTTGATAACTCGCTTCGATCGAATGGTGCACGGGATGAGCGTTTCAGGCCCAGTGTGGGACGTAACACATCGCCCCACGCAGACTACCCTCTCGGTTTCGATAGTCGGGCATCTTCTCCTCGACCAGCGCCCAGAAGTGGCGGGAGTGGTTGGCGTGCACCGTGTGGCAAAGCTCATGAACGAAGAGGTATTCAACCAGCTCAGCGGGTAGAAACAGCAATTTTCGATTAAGTGAGATATTGCCGCGACTGCTGCAGCTACCCCAGCGACTCTTCTGCCCTCGAATCGTCACCCCGCTATAGGGAAGATCGATTTCGCGACTCACCTCGGCCAGCCACGGCAGCAGGTGCGCCTGTGCCTTGCGGCTGTTCCAGCGCTGTAACGCCGCAAAACAACTCGCCTCATCCGCACCGCTGAGCAGCAGTTTTCCGTTCAGTTCACGCGCCGATGATCGTTCGCCATCACGCTGCTCGATCGGCCAGCACTCATTAAGGGCTCGCAGTTCAATCTGTTCAGGAATACCGCTGAGCATCTCACCACAGGCGCTACGCGCTGAGGCGACCCTGGCAACCGCCTGTGCGATCCACTGCTGATGTTGATCGACAAAGGGCTCGATATGGCGCGCCGCGACACCCTTCGGCACCACCACCTCAACCTTACCCAACGATGAGACGGTGATACGCATACGCCGAGCCCGTGGACTACGACGCACATCGTAATCGGGTTGGATAGCCGTTTTAGTCACGGAAGTTGTTGTACTGCAGCGGCTGATCGAGTTTTGCCTCGCGCAGCATCGCCATCACGCTCTGTAGATCGTCACGTTTCTTACCGGTAACTCGCACCTGCTCACCCTGAATCTGCGCCTGAACCTTGAGCTTTTTGTCCTTGATCAGTTTGACCACCTTCTTCGCCTGCTCCTTATCGAGCCCCTGACGTACGGTGAGCTTCTGTTGAGCACCCATACCGACCGTCTCCGCCGGGCCCTGCTCAAAGGCACCGATATCGATACTGCGTTTGGAGGCCTTCTGGTAGAAGATATCGACCATCTGCTGTAGCTGGAAGGTGCTTTCGCCTTTGAGCGTAACAACCGCATCGGAGAGCTCGAACTTGGCGTCCTTACCCTTAAAATCGTAACGGGTACCGACCTCGCGGTTGGCCTGATCGACCGCATTGGTCAGTTCATGCATATCAACTTCAGAAACAACATCAAACGAAGGCATCTACCTACTCCTCAACCAATCTTCAAGATGGGGGAACCATAAAACGCACCCCGTGCAGCGTCAATCACTGCCGCGTTACAATGACGCAATGCGACGTTATGGCGGAACAGTAATTTTCCAGGGAATGGACGACGATGGCCTGATTGAGGTGGTCGAGGAGGGTGTTACCCGCTCGCTCCACTTTGGCAGTAGCGCCAAACAGAGCACTCTAGATATTTCACGCCCGGAACAGCTGCAGCTCGCCTACACCGCGGCCATGATGAGCGCACTTCTTTTCCAGCCAGCCCCAGCGAACATCGCTCTGATCGGACTTGGCGGCGGCTCACTGCTCCACTTTCTGCGCCACCACTATCCCGACAGTGAGATCGATGTGGTGGAGAAGCGCAGCGATGTGATCGCCGCCGCGAAACGCTTCTTTCAACTCCCCGATGACGACAAGCTCAATATCTACCTGGGTGATGGCAGCGATTTTATTCGCAACTGCCGCGCCTCTTACGACCTACTGTTAGTAGACGCCTACCATGACGACGGCATGGACGATGCGACCGATGGAACCCACTTCTTTCAACAGTGCCATCAGGCACTCTCGGAGCAAGGTGTGATGAGTATCAATCTCTGGAGCAGCCACGCCAGTCGCCTCGAGCAGTCACTGCTGGCGATCCGAGAATGCTTTAACGGCCACTGCCTGCGCCTTCCAGTGAAGGGACGCGGCAACATCATCGCCCTCGCCTATCGCAATCCGCAGACCGGAAATCTGCGCACGGCAAGACAACGGGCAGCGGTGATGGAGCAGCAGCTTGAACTCCCCTTTGGCATCTTTCTGCGCGATCTGCGCCGTCATAACCTTTCGCTCTTTTCACGCCTGTTCAGCTGAGTCTCGACCGGAACACAGACAGTCGATAAGCTTGATCACATAACAGAGAGGGAGCTGAGCGGTGTTATCCACTATGCTCATCAGTAACCAGACTCTCGAGCAGACGGAGTTCTAATAAAAGAAAAACACTATGGATTTCGAATCACTCATTACTACAACACAACACTACCTGGGACTGATCGCGACCACTCAGGTGGCCATCCAGCTCTCTATTATCATTCTGTCGCTGCTGCTGGCCCGTCTGCTCCACTATCGCTGGGTCCACTATCTCGACCTAACCATTAAGGAGACCCGCGAGCATCGACTGCGCCGCATCACCCTGCGTGGCACCCAGCGCCTGGTCTTCCCCTTTGCCACCCTGCTGCTGGTAATGACCGGGCGGGCAATTCTAGAGCAGTTTGGCGGCGCGGCACCACTGCTCGATATCGTCGTACCGCTGATGCTCTCTCTGGCAGCGATTCGCCTTACCTTCTATTCACTGCGCATGGTGCTGCGTCCCGGACCGGCACTAAAGGCTTGGGAGAGCGTGGTCAGCACACTGGTGTGGGTCGTTGTCGCCCTGCATCTCCTTGGTCTGCTACCGGGAGTACTGGATGCACTCGACGGCATCGCCATCACGGTGGGGACAACGCGCGTCTCTCTGCTCTCGACGATGAAGCTGCTGCTTTCGATCGGCCTGTTTCTGATTTTGGCGCTATGGCTATCAAAGCTGATAGAACGAGTCGTTAGCCGTGCCGGCAATCTCAGCCCCGGCATGCGTGTTGGCCTGACCAAGTTCAGCAAATTCTTCCTCCTCACCCTGGCGATGCTGATAGCGCTGAACAGTGTTGGCATCGACCTCACCGCACTGACCGTCTTTGGTGGTGCACTCGGTGTAGGACTCGGCTTTGGTCTGCAGCGTATCGCCAGCAATTTCATCAGCGGTTTCATCCTGATCTTCGACCGTTCAATACGTCCCGGCGATACCATCACCATCGGCGGTAGCTTCGGCTGGGTACAGGAGCTGCGCGCACGTTATGTGGTGATTCGTGATCGTGATGGTGTCGAGACGTTGATCCCGAACGAGAACCTGATCACCACCGAGGTGATCAACTGGAGTCACAGCGATCCCGATGTACGCATCAAACTGCCGGTCTCGATCGGCTACGACGATGATCCAGAACAGGCGATGGCAACGATGATCGAAGCGGCGTTGGAACACCCCCGAGTATTGAAAGACCCTCCTCCGGTGAGTCGCTTGATAAGCTTTGGCGACAGCGGTATCGAGCTACAGTTACGTATCTGGATCAACGATCCACAAAATGGGGTGGGCAATGTACGCTCCGACCTCAACCTCGAGATCTGGCGACGTTTCAAGACACAACAGATCACCATTCCCTACCCACAGCGCGATCTGCATATCCGTTCTGGTCATGTCAGCGCGAGCAGCGAGTAGTTAAACGACGATGCAGCCGACACCGCCTCTCAACAGCGGAACTATCGCCTCTCTCAACGAAGAGGGGGGTGTAATTCATGCCAGCGGTCGATGGGATGTCCACCATATCGACAGGCTCGAGAAAAAGCTGGCAGCCGGCTGGCAGCCTGATCGGCGCTCAACCACCCTGAATGCCAGCGCAATAGAACGGCTCGACACCGCCGGGGCCTGGTTATTGAAACGCACGCTGATGCAGTTCGAGAAGAGCGGCTACAGGATCGAACTACAGGGCATGCAACAGGCCCACACCACACTGATAGAGTTAATTAGCAGCGAATCGGTAGAGCCCCCTCATCCCGTTGAGATAGGCCTACTCGAACGCTGACCGCCATGGATAGCGAAGCGAAGGCGGTTAGTCCGCGATAGTCGACGCCGTCTGCATATTCGTAGTTGAGAGCGCGAGCGGACGACGAAGAAGATGCAGCAGCGGCTTTATGTCGGCGTAGAGTCACTGAGGGAGTTGTGTAGAGCCGCGAAGAGGTGATTACGCAACGAACGCAGGATCGGTCGGGGCGCCGTAGGCATAAATGGTCGCGTTAAGTTTTGCTGTTTGCTTGGGCTTGATGCCCAAAACAAACTTTCGCAAAATAGCGACTCGACGCATCGGTCGTGAGTTCTACCACCATTTACAGATCGACACCTCGCTGCTGGAGTTCATCGGCGAGATTGGTCTGCTGCTCTGGCGCGCAATTCTCAACCCGCTTCGCATTCGATTTAAGGCGCTGCTCACCACCATCAAAGAGGTCGGTTTTGATGCCTTGCCGATCATCGGCCTGCTCTCATTCCTCACCGGCATCGTGCTCGCCTATCAGGGTGCGGTGCAGCTACAACGTTTCGGCGCCAACATATTTATTGTCGATCTGGTCAGTCTCTCACTGCTACGCGAACTCTCACCGCTCCTGACAGCAATCATCGTTGCTGGCCGCTCCGGCTCCGCCTTCACCGCACAAATCGGCACCATGAAGGTGACCGAGGAGATCGACGCGCTGCGAACTATGGGAATCGCACCTCTTGAACAGCTGGTAATCCCAAAACTACTGGCGCTCATCATCGCCCTACCACTGCTAACCATCTTCGCCGATATTCTCGGCATCCTCGGTGGCATGTTAATGGCCTATATCGAGCTGGGTGTCGGTGCCAGCGCCTTTGTCGATCGACTGAGCGAGGCGGTCAGTCTCTCCTCATTTCTTACCGGCCTCGCCAAGGCCCCCGTGTTTGCGGCGGTCATTGCCATCGTCGGCTGCTTCCAGGGTTTTCAGGTCACCGGCAGCGCCGAGAGCGTCGGTCGGCAAACCACGGTCAGCGTGGTGCAGTCGATCTTTATGGTGATCGTGATCGATGCGATCTTCTCCGTCATCTACAGCCTGCTGAGGATCTGAGATGAACAGCGACATCGAGAAGATCATCAAGATACGCGCGCTGCAGACGCGCTTTGGTGATCACACCCTTCACCACCACATCGATCTCGATATTCATCGTGGTGAAATTCTCGCCATCGCCGGTGGAAGCGGCTGCGGCAAGTCGACGCTGCTGCGTGAGATGCTCAATCTTCACCAGCCCTACAGTGGCACCATTGAGCTGCTCGGTTACAACATCCATCGCATTGATGAGGCGACGCAGCTCGAGCTCTATCGCAATATTGGCGTGATGTACCAGCACGGCGCACTGTTTGGCGGCATGAGTGTGCTCGACAACATCGCCATGCCGCTGCGCGAACACACCCGCCTGAGCGAACAGTTAATCGAGGAGATCGCCACCATCAAACTGGGGCTGGTTGGACTGCCAATCGATACTGGTGGAAAACGCCCCAGCGATCTCAGTGGCGGTATGCTAAAACGCGTCGCGGTGGCCCGTGCGCTAGCGCTCGATCCACAGATACTTTTTCTCGATGAACCAACCGCCGGACTCGATCCACAGAGTGCCGCCGGGCTGGATGAGTTGATCGGCAACTTGAAACGACTGCTGGGCTTAACCATCATAGTGGTAACACACGATCTCGATACCCTCTGGCAAATCGTTGATCGTGTGGCGCTGCTTGGAGAAGGTCGAGTTATCGCCACCGACACCATGGAAGCACTCGCTAAGCGAGAAGAGCCGACTATTCGTGACTACTTTCACGGTCCCCGAGGACGCGCCGCTAAGGAGCAGGCATGGACAACAAGGTAAACTACACCGCCGTCGGCCTCTTCGTTCTGCTGCTCAGCGCAGCAGGAATCGGCGTCACCCTGTGGCTCGCGGCCGGTGGACTGGAACGCAGCGAATATAGAGGGTATCTCGTCTACACCACCGAATCGGTTTCGGGTCTCAGCATCAACGCACCGGTTAAATACCGTGGCGTGAATATCGGCCAGGTCACCGAGATATCTCTCCAGCCCGACAATCCCGAACTGGTGCGACTGCTATTACAAATTCGTATCGGTACCCCCGTCAAAGAGGATACCGTCGCCGTACTCTCCGCCCAGGGACTGACCGGCATCGCCTATATCAACCTTACTGAGGGAAGTCGTGCGCGCCACTACTCACCATGACGGCAGGTGAGGAGTATCCAGTAATCACCTGACGCCTCTCTCTGATCAGTCAGGTAGGCAGTGGAATTACTGGCCTGATGGATCAGGTCTCACGGCTCGCCAACAACACCGAACAGCTGCTCGATGTTGAGAATCGTTCCTCGATAAAGAACATCCTGACCAACTTCGAACAGCTCACTGCCGCGTTGACTGAGCACAGTGAAGCACTCGAACAGGCGATGAAAAATGCCCAAACAGCAATGCAGAATACCGCCCAGGCCACCGAGTCACTACCTAAGCTGATTGGCGACATCAGCAACAGCGCCGATGCCGTCCGCTCCATGGCCGACTCAGTTGCAGATACGGCCGCCAAGACCAATGAGCTGGTCGCCGAGGGGCGCAACTTCAGCCGTGAAACACTGCCAGAGACTGGCATGATGATTCATGAACTACGCGAGTTGATCTCTACCCTGCGCAACCTGATGGTACAGCTGGAACGCCAGCCCAACATGTTGATCTATGGCACCACCGTTCGACCGACTGGACCCGGGGAGTAACTATTTTGAAAATGAGAGATTTTCTGATCGCCGCCACGCTGCTTCTGGCCAGCGGTTGCACCGGACTACCCGGATCAAAGCCGGTTGAGCAGTACAGCTACACACTGAACTCACTACCCGAGATTGAAGCGGTCAAACAAGGCGGCAGTGAAACACTACTGGTCACCATTCCGCGTGCCCACGCCGGATACAACACACCGCAGATGGCCTATGTCGACAAGGCACACTCACTCGGCTACTTTGCCAAGCACCGCTGGGCGGACACCCCCTCTCAGATGATTGCGACTCTACTGGTTCAATGCTTTGAGAGAAGTAGTTATTACAAGGCAATCTCACTTGCACCAAGCCCGGTATCTGCCAACTTGCGTCTTGATAGTGAACTAGTGAGACTACATCACGACTTCACGACCAAACCCAGTCGTGTGGAACTGATCATGAGGATACAAATAATTGATAGAAATAGCGGGGATATTATCGCTTCCCAGCTATTTTCAAACAGCACTGAAAGCGAGAGCGACACACCTTACGGTGGCGTCGTTGCTGCGAACAGGGCCTTAAAGCATACCCTGTCCGCAATATCGGAATTTACTATAGAACATTAATCACGGCATCGGGATGGCCGGTATTTCTGCTTCACCTCATATTGGTTCCAGAACTTTCCAACCGACACTGACGGACGACAATCCCACTCAATTGAACCACCATCTGCCACTGCCGTTGGCTTAAACGTGATCAAATTAAAAGCACTTCGAAGTTCTGGCATCTCAGCCGTAGAGTAAAAAATAAGAATGTATGACTGGAGATCATCCGGGTCGGTAACATCCTGATAAATGTCAACACTTTGGACATAGTCTCCTTCAATTCCAGAGACAAACAGAGCAGGAAGATCGCTTACTCCCGCTTCTTGGTTATTCGCCGGCCATCTCCCATATGTAGTATAAAACTCAGTCATACCCACCCTAACCGGTTCAACAAGCATAAATCCCTCTGAGATCTGTGAACGCACCCTGTAGTTTAAATAGGCGGGTATCGCTATGACCATCAATATACTGATAATGGTCAGCACGATCATCAGCTCAATCAGCGTAAATCCGGCACCCTTTCTCATTTTGGAGACAATATCGAAATCAAAAAAGCGACGAGCATCAGGTTTATTTTTAATCATCTTTTCCCTCGACATATCAACCACCATTACTCAGTCTTAAGTTCATCAAGTTTTGTCTTGAGCTCTCCAACAAGCTCCTGAGCATCTTGCTGTCCTTCACCCAAACTCCCCTCAAGCTTCTGGGCGATCGTTTTCAGCGCAACGATTCGCTCTCTTAGCTTCTCCACATTGTCGTTAAAGTCACCCTCGACCTCGCGAAAGAAGTCACGCTTTCTCAAACGGACCTTGAAACTAAGATCACCATCACCCATTTTTTCGAGACTGTTAGAGACAACATAGACCGGACCAGCCACTTGATGGCTCAAGCGGATACCCAGGAAATAGACTATTCCAACAATAAAGAGCTCAGCTAACCCAATAATAAGAAACTGCAACTCACTAAGCTCACCGACCAGCATCGAAGAACCCGACAACAGATCGAAAAGAATAACAAGGTTAATCAGCAGCACTACAGAGAAAATCATTCCAACAACAAAACGCTGCTGAAAATCTTTATTAACTACCAGTTGTTCTCTGCGCTCCATTCTAATACCTCCTAAAAAAAACACTCATACCCGTCTAAAGGTTTAAAACGCTTCCACGCTTGAATATAGTCACAATCACTATCTTATCTAGCGATGCTGCCTGGGCATAACCTCCACCGAAACAACCATTCCATCACTCTTTATATTACTTTTAGTACCGAATTGCACATCCCTATAGTGCTTCGCTCTGGACCACGCAGGTTCATAGTAGAACACATGACCATTTCGTGCATTTCTGCCACCTCTTCCAACATCAGCTATCAACTGGTTATTTCGATAGCTAAACCAAATTTGGTTATAATCGCGCTTACCTTTTCCAGCGCGATGAAGATTCATGGCTTTGGTCTCTCTATCAGCAATTAAAAAAGACACGGGCCTGTATTGGCGAAACTCCTTTCCAATCTTTACCTTCCCCTTCCTGATAGTCACGCGAATCAATGCACCGTGATACCAGATATCGCCATGGTGAATACGCTCAATTCTCTGTGCCTTCTTGTGGCGTAACGCCTCAGCACGTGCCAATTCAGCTTCGCGTCGCTCACGTGCAATACGCTGGCGTTCCTCATAGGCCTCAATCGTGGCGGCGCGCTCCACCTCACCCATGCGATTCCAGCGTTCCTCGGGTACACCATATTTCATCGGCGTACAGGCCGAGAGCAACAGTGACACTACTGCTGTAATCAATACCACGACCGCTCGACTTCTGTTCAGACTCATCACACCACCCGTTATCTCTAATCCTAAACCTTAGGATTCAACACTAAGCCTTGCCATCCTCATTCGCACAAAGACCAACATTGCGACCATCTCAACTGCAGGTGCGATTAATGAGCTCACATCACCACCAGGCAGCGGATAGAAGAGAGAGCGTCCACCACTCCAACCTGCAAGATTGATCACTGCCGGCAGCAGCCCATAGAGTACAAGCAGATAGACCAGCGCCGCGCCATCGGCCCAGCGTGTCCGCAATGACATATTCAACGCCAGCAGCAGCGCCGCGTCTCGCACCATAAACAGCAAAGCGGCTAGCGGGAACCACTGACTGATCACATTTCGATCCATGAATACCGATCGGAATGGCAATTCAAATAGCAGCGCTGTAGCCAGACCAGCCACAACCATTAGAGTGAGCAACCAGAGCGGCAGATTCTCCGCCGCCGTCTTCATACTACCGCTGCGCAGATTGATAAATAGACGGCGCAACGCCACCACATCCTTACTCTCACTGAAAAGCAGGAAATAGAGTAGTAGTGATGCCACGGCGAACGATACCAGCAGCCTGGAGAGCGCAATCAACTGCGGATCTCGACCACCGCCGGGGACAAAGCCACTGAGAAAGACCAGTAAAAAGGTTACGAAGAGCAGCCATACCCACGGAGTATTGGTGAACTGCAGCTCTACACGCATCACTCGGTAGATACCGATCAGTGCCCAGCCGGCCCAGGCCATCAGTGAGAGCAGAACGAAGTCTATTATCGGATAGTGATAGCCAAACCAGTCAACCTGCGACTGGCTACCCGCATGCTGCAGCAACGGCAGCAGCCACAACACTCCGAGAATGGCGAACAGATAGAGCCCAGTGTATCGGCGTGAACCACCTTTGCCCCGCTTGCGAGCCAGGAGCAGGGCACCGAGCAATCCAACGCTCTGCGCCAACACACCCACCAGCAATAGAATTGCGGCCACCTTGACCGCCTCTTCAGAGTAGCCCGTCTGCAGTCGTGCAAAGAGATAGACCGCGAGACAGATCACACCGCCATACCAGGGGAAGAGCGTACTACCAAAGAGCTTGCCCCAGCTCATGCTCCAGGGACCAATCACCGACATGCGCTGGTTATCCCAGGTCTGACCATCAACCTCGCGGATCAGCCCCTCACTCGCCAGCTTGCCCCCCCACAGCACCACCAGTGCAACGTAGGAGATCACCGCATAGATCCCCATCTGCTTCCAGAAGTCATTCCCCGCAGTGAGATAGGCGAGGTTAAATATCAGTGCAAGAATGGCTGGCATCGCCAACATCCTATGTGCAGAGAGCTCCAGCCAGGCATTGCGTTTCAGCTCGGGATTGATATTCATTCCGCCACCTCCCCGGCCTCATCGAGATAGACCTGTTCCAGAGAGCGACGCTCAACCGCAAACTCACTCACCGCCACATCGGCATCGATCAACCGTTTAAGCAGAATACGACGTTCCATCTCCGAGCCGGTCAGATCAAATCGCAACCACTCATCCCCACCATCGGGCAGCAGCTTTGCACCCATCTCAGTAAGGATCGGCTGCGCCCGATCCAAGTCACTCACGGCACGCAGGCGTATCTGCATCACCTCACCTTCATCCTCGTGCAAGGCGCGGTGACCGGTAATCTCGCCATCACGAATCGTCAGCATGTGTGTCGAGTAGGCCTCCAGTTCGGAAAGAATGTGCGAAGAGACCACGAGCGTCATCCCCTGCCCGCGCAGTTCGCTCAACAGTGTTGAGAGTGAGGTTCTCGCCTCAGGATCGAGCCCCGATGCGGGTTCATCGAGCAGCACTACACTCGGCTCGTGGATGATCGCCTGCGCCACCGCCAGTCGCTGGCGCAGCCCTCGTGAGAGCGCCTTCGCCTCAACCTCCAGTCGATCATCTAAACCCAACCGCTCCGCCGCTGTCATCACCCGCTCGGCGCGATCTATCGAGGCGATTCCGTGTGCCATCGCAGCATACTCAAGGCACTGCGCGACACTCAGATCGTCATAGAGACCAAAGAAATCTGAGAGGTAGCCAAGGCGGCGGTGGACCTGACGCGGCTCCTCCACCGTATCGAGACCATCGATCACCACTGTCCCGGCGAAGGGTCGTTCTAACGCGGCCATGCAGCGAAGCAGTGTGGTCTTACCAGCCCCATTCGGACCAACCAGTGCTGTCACAGTGGCGGGCTCAATATTGAAGGAGACACCCTGCAGGGCACGTTTGCCGGGGTACTCATAGACGAGGTTGCTGACCTGAATCATTCCATCCCTTTTTATTGTTTTATGCTCCAGCCATCCTATTGCAGCCGGCTTCAGACCGCTACTGAAAACAGCCCATCCGCACGAAATTCATCACACATGTTTCAACTCATCGTAGATCGCCATCACCTTCGGCATGGCCCGATGTAGCGCTTTCACCACCTCAGGATCGAAGTGCTGTCCCGACTCCTCATCAATAACTGAGAGCGCACGCTCTACTGACCAGGCATCTTTATAGGGTCGACGTGAAGTGAGCGCATCAAATACATCCGCCACGGCCACGATACGTGCCGAGAGCGGGATCGTTTCACCTGCCACACCATTCGGATAGCCCTGACCATCAAAACGTTCGTGATGCCCCTCGGCAATCTCAATCCCAATCTTGAACATCGAGTGACCCACCGCACACATCTGCGCCTCACAGCCGCGCAGCACCTCGCCACCGATCACCGGGTGACGCTCCATCTCGGTCCGCTCCTCGGCATCAAGTCGACCTGGCTTGAGCAGAATGCCGTCCTCAATACCGACCTTGCCGATATCGTGCATTGGCGCGAAGCGGTGCAGATCACGCACATAATCGGCACTGATCTCTGACTGATAGGGCCCTTCACTGCCTAGCTCCTCGGCCACCTTGGCCGAGTAGAGTGCCATGCGCACCAGATGATCCCCGGTCTCAGGGTCACGATTCTCCGCCAACCGCGCCAGACCGGTTATGGCCGAGATCACCAGATTCTTCTCAAAACTGTGACTGATCTGTGCGGCGATATTAGAGAGCAGCTCAAGGTGGTCTGCGTTGTATGCATCTGGCTCACTGTAGGCGAAGGCGATCACCGCACCCCAGCTCCCCTCGGTTGAGAGTGGATAGAAGAGCGCAGACTGGCGCCCGTCACGATCGAGTCGGTCGGCAAACTCCGCCGAGGGATTGGCCGCTGAGGTCTCAGCCAGCACCGGTATATGTAGCGGTTCCTTACTGCCCATCGCCTTGGCCAGCAACGAACCGGTCGCCTGGAAGGTGTCGCCCTCACACAGCGTAGTCTCACCATCGGTATAGAGACGCTGCAGTTCAAAATGCTGCCCATCGGGACTCAACACCATCATGCCCACCCAGTCGAGCGGTATCAGCACATTGAACTCTTCAAAAACAAAGCGCAGTGACTCATCGACCGAGGTCGCCTGATTGATCCGATCGGTGAGGCGGAAAATTGAGTTGAGTCGTCCACTCAGCGCATTGAAGGTGCCCGCCATACGCCCTAGCTCATTCTCACTGCCCACCTCAATCTGATGGCCAAAGTCACCCTGCGAAACACGTTCGAATCCTGCAACAGTCATGCGTAACGGACGCGAGAAGCTGTAATAGAGCAACGTTAGTAATACGGAAACCACAATCAGTGCTGCCACCAACATAACCTGATTAAAGAGAATCACCAGTGAGAGCTTCCCCTCCATCATCTCCTGCAGGCGCTGGCTCAGCTGAGTAGAGATATCGATCAACGGCTTCTCATTTTGTTGCAGATAGATCACCGCCTGCTCGATGGTCGCCTCCGGTTGAGCAAACACCCCTTCCAGACCACCACGAAACTGCTGCCAGGCATCTGCGGTCATATCGAGCTGCTTCAGCGACGCCTCATCCCATGAGCAGTAGAGCGGATCTGAGCGCCCCGTCAGCTCCGGCTCCAGCAGTCGGTTTCGCAATGAGGTAACAATTTTGGTGTAGAGATCGAGCTGGCGTTTGATTGAGCTGTGGAAATATTCGGCATCGACGCTATTCATCATCGAACTCTTTTCACCGTGACGTTGGTAGTGCAGCGTCTCATTGGTGATATTTCGAGTAATCGAGCGGAGCTGACCGGCAAGATTGAGGATCACATAGTCGTGTTTGCGCAGCTCTAACTCGTAGACAGTCAGTCCGACCGCACCTGAGGCGAGCAGAAAGAGCAAAATTAACGCGCTACTGATCTGTACCGAAAGCGACCGAACCCAACCTCTGAAAGAACCTCTCTCCACGCTGCCTCCCTGGGCAAGTCATTCAATACACACTATAGGAGCAGATGAGCGAATGGAATATTGCACGCGTGGCGACACAATCGCTTCATCAACAAGAGACAAAACAGATATTACCGCCACCAACCCTTACTTTCCCATTAACAATCTAATAGATAGCAATGCACGCCATCAGCCAGTCAGGTAACAAATTGATTTAAAACGAAAACCGAAAACTTGCCGCAGTCAGATTCCACTAATATACTTATATACAATTCGGGATGAGGCAGGGGATGGTGAGCCCACTGCATCGCCTGAAGGCCAAGCAAGCAACCTACAACCAACACCAACATTTCCGGGGAGTCGCTATTTTTGCGAAAGTTTGTTTTGGGCATCCAAGCCCAAGCAAACAGCAAAACTTCACGCGACCGTTTATGCCTGCGGCGCCCCGACCGTCCTGCGTTCGTTGCGTAATCACCTCTTCGCGGCTCTACACAACTCCCTCAGTGACTCTACGCCGACATAAAGCCGCTGCTGCATCTTCTCCGTCGTTCGCTCGCGCTCTCAACTACGAATAGGCAGACGGCGTCGACTATCGGGGACTAACCGCCCTCACTTCGCTCTCCATGGCGGTCAGCGACGGCTGGAATAGTTATAACGGTTACGCCCCCTACGGCTATGCCCCTTACGGCTACGCACCCTATGCAGCAGCTCCCTACACCGCACCTCAGGCAATGACTCAGGAGCAGGTCGATGCACAGCAGAAGGCGGCTGTTGAGCAGAGCAAGCAGATTATGGAGCAGCAGAACGCAGCCTATGAGGCACAGAAAAAAGAGGCCGAGGCGATGGCTCAGCGCATGAAAGAGATGATGGATGCGCAGAAGAAGGCACACGAAGAGCGTATTGCCGCCATGCGTAAGCAGTTCGAAGAGAAGAAGTAAAAAACACCTTACTTAGTTGTATAAAAAGCCCGCGATTGTCGCGGGCTTTTTTTATACCACCTCTTCCATGACCACCTTTTATCACGCCTCGAACCAACACTCTGCGCCACTTACGCAACTGTTACCGCACCTGCGATGCTTCGATGGAGGAAGTAGTAGGATATTCAGCGGTAACGACACCAAAGCTGACCTACATAAGTGAACCATCAGTACTCGTCTGACGGATTCACCGTCCGACGTTCTACGAGCACTAGACAGACCTCTGCAAAGCAGATGGCACACTTTTTCTCGATGTCGGTATCAACCAACAATTCGCCAACTGAACTAATGGCCTGACTATTATGCGATGTATATAGGATCAAAGCGGCTATGCCTAAATACCACATCGGCAGCCAGGCCAGCATTTTCCAATGCGCCTCTTACAATTCAGAAAAAGAAAAGGGCCTAGCCGAAGCTAAGCCCTTTTGTTGTATGGTGGCTATGCCCTGATTCGAACAGGGGACCCCATCATTATGAGTGATGTGCTCTAACCAGCTGAGCTACATAGCCAAAATTGGAAGCGGGATTTTGCTGCCTGAGCGCCTTGCTGTCAAGGGAGAAAGGTCTTAAACGTTGAATCGGAAGTGCATTACATCACCATCCTTGACGATGTACTCCTTACCCTCGAGCCTGAGCTTACCCGCCTCCTTGGCGCCCTGCTCACCGTTACAGGCGACAAAGTCGTCGTAAGAGGTCACCTCGGCACGGATAAAGCCCTTCTCGAAGTCGGTGTGGATCACTCCCGCCGCCTGCGGCGCGGTGGCACCGATCTTGACCGTCCAGGCTCGCACCTCTTGCACGCCAGCGGTGAAGTAGGTCTGCAATCCTAGCAACTCATAACCCGCACGAATCACACGATTTAGGCCTGGCTCATCTAGACCCAGTTCATCAAGGAACGCCTCAGCATCCTCGGCATCGAGCTCTACTATCTCCGACTCGATTGATGCACAGACCGCAACCACCTCAGCGCCTTCGGCAGCAGCCAGCTCCTTGACCGCGTCCAGATGCGGATTATTTTCGAAACCATCCTCGGCGACATTTGCGATATACATGGTCGGTTTGATGGTCAGCAGGTGAAGCTCATAGAGCAGCTCCAGCTGATCCTCATTCAGCCCCATGGCACGCACCATCTTGCCCTCGTCGAGTGCTGCACGTACCTCCTCGAACAGTGGCATCTGTGCCTTGGCAGTCTTGTCACCACCCTTGGCAATGCGTGAGACGCGCTGGATGCCCTTATCGACCGTATCCATATCGGCCAGCATCAGTTCGGTGTTGATCACCTCAACATCGTCCAGCGGGTGAACCTTGCCGGCCACGTGCACCACGTTCTCATCTTCGAAACAGCGCACCACCTGAGCAATCGCATCGGTCTCACGAATATTGGCGAGGAACTTGTTACCTAGCCCCTCACCCTTGGAAGCACCCGCCACCAGCCCTGCGATATCGACGAACTCCATGGTGGTCGGCAAAATTCGCTCAGGCGAGACGATCTCGGCCAATCTGTCGAGACGAGGATCGGGCATCGGCACTACACCCACATTGGGCTCAATGGTGCAGAAGGGGTAGTTCTCGGCCTGAATACCCGCCTTGGTCAGCGCATTGAAGAGGGTCGACTTACCGACATTGGGCAGTCCGACAATTCCGCATTTAAATCCCATGGTGTAATCCCATCTCTACTATTTAAGGGTGTGAAGCTGCTGCATCACACGGTCGAGGTTCCCATCGAGCATATCGGGCAGCGAACGGGTCGCATCATCAAGGGTACCGACGATCGCCTCGCGATCTGCTGCCGCCGGGCGTCCCAGTACAAAATCGGTGACCTGATCACGGTGACCGGGGTGACCGATTCCGATCCGCAACCGATAGAAATCCTTGCCGAAGCAGCTGATGATATCGCGCAGACCATTATGCCCCCCGTGACCACCGCCCTTCTTCAGACGGATGGTGCCCGGTGGCAGATCGAGGTCATCGTGTGCGACCAGAATACGTTCAGCAGGTATCTTGAAAAAGTTGGCCAGCGCAGAGAGCGGCTGACCACTACGGTTCATGAAGGTCATGGGCTTGAGCAGCCGACAGTCGTGTCCTTCGATGGTGGCACGACAGACATCGCCGTTATATTTCGCCTCAGTTCGAAGCGCACAACCATAACGGGATGCGAGATCATCCACCCACCAGAAACCGACATTGTGACGGGTCTGCTCATAAGAAGGGCCGGGATTCCCCAGCCCTACTATAAGATCGAAACCGGCGCGGTCAGCCGCCATACAACCTCCCGCTCACCGGTCTCAGCAACAGAGAAACGGGGCTTATTCGCCCTCGCCCTCGCCTTCGCCCTCAGCAACAGCCTCTTCACTCTCGGCCTCTTCATCCGATCCGCCACGCGCCTTCTGGACAGAGGCAACGGGCTGATCGTGCTCGGCACCGTGCATCAGCTCGACGATCTCGACACCCTCGGGCAGCTTCAGATCTGACATGTGAACCATATCGCCGATCTTCAGCTCGCCGAGATCGACCTCAATGAACTCAGGCAGCGCACCTGGCAGACAGATGATCTCGACCTCGTTGATCGCATGGGAGATACGACCACCCTCGAGCTTGACGCCCGGAGCGGTATCTTCGTTGAGGAAGTGAAGCGGTACGTTCATGCGGATCTTCTCGTTCATATCGACGCGCAGGAAGTCGACGTGCATGATGACCGGCTTGTAAGGGTGGCGCTGCATATCCTTAAGTACCGCCTTCTCATCCTTGCCATCGACATGCAGGGTCAGAATATGCGAGT
Source organism: Candidatus Reidiella endopervernicosa (assembly GCF_013343005.1). Lineage (GTDB taxonomy): Bacteria > Pseudomonadota > Gammaproteobacteria > Reidiella > Reidiella endopervernicosa. The sequence continues at coordinate 1,172,184 of NZ_CP054491.1, read as the reverse complement.
AGAACGCCTCGTGCTCAGCGTGGTGGAACAGATCGTTGTGACCCAGGGTCAGTGAGATCGGATCCTTACCGGCACCGTAAAGGATACCCGGCACCTTATCCGCACGACGCAGGCGGCGGCTCGCACCCTTCCCTGTGTCCGTACGTACTTCTACGTTCAGTTCAAATGTTTCCATGGTACTTCTCCTAAAGTAAAAAAACGCCACACTGGGTGGCTGGTTTGCCTCCCCCGCGACCAGGTTCAGCAGCTACATCTGTCCGGCTCTCGCCGAACGATAAAAAACTAATCCATGAAGAGGGTGCTAACCGACTCCTCATTACTAATACGCAGCATCGTCTCGCCCAGCATCTCGGCAAGCGAAAGCTGACGAATCTTTGTTGATGCCCGCGCCTGCTCATTGAGCGGGATGGTGTCGGTCACTACCAGCTCATCAAGCTCAGAGTTATCGAGATTATCGACCGCCGGCCCGGAGAGCACCGGATGGGTGATATAGGCCTTAACACTGGCTGCGCCGTGCTCCTTGAGCGCCTTCGCCGCCTGACAGAGCGTGCCCGCTGTATCGACCAGATCATCGACCAGGATGCATGAACGTCCTTCGACATCTCCGATGATATGCATCACCTGCGCCACGTTAGCCATAGGTCGACGTTTGTCGATAATCGCCAAATCGGCATCATCGAGACGCTTGGCCAGCGCGCGTGCACGCACCACCCCCCCCACATCAGGCGAGACCACCATCAGGTCTTCACCATCATTTTTATTGCGCCAGATATCACCCAGCAAAATTGGTGAAGCGTAAACATTATCGACAGGAATCCCGAAGAAGCCCTGAATCTGGTCGGCATGCAGATCAACGGTTAACAGACGATCAGCACCGACATTGGTCAACATATCCGCAACCACCTTGGCAGTTATCGGCACCCTGGCAGAGCGCGGTCGACGATCCTGACGTGCATAACCAAAGTAAGGGATCACTGCGGTAACGCGAGCCGCTGATGAGCGACGTAGTGCGTCGACCATCACCATCAGCTCCATCAAATTGTCATTGGTTGGCTTACAGGTCGGCTGCACAATGAAGACATCCTTACCACGGACGTTCTCCATAATCTCGACCATCACCTCACCGTCGCTGAACTGTCCCGTGACCGCCTTTCCGAGCGGCATCCGCAGATGGTTGACAATATCCTGCGCAAGCTTCGGGTTCGAGTTACCCGTGAATACCATCATCTTGCTATCTGACATGTCTGATCCACCTAGGTCGTATCAACATATTAATGGTCACTGCCCAGGGCAGTTTAAAATGGCTGGGGTGCCAGGATTACTCAGGACTACGTCCTTCGCCCTGCGGGCCAGCTCGCTTTGCTCGCTGTTCCGGCTCCCTTGGTCGCCGGTCGAACCTTGCTGGTTCTCATCCTGGCGCCCCTCTGCTGCGACGACTGCCTGCGGCAGATTAATATGGCTGGGGTGCCAGGATTCGAACCTGGGTATGCGGAGATCAAAACCCCGTGCCTTACCGCTTGGCGACACCCCAAAAAATCTATGCTGTCTCGAGCCGATCGAGAAGCGGAGAACGGTTCGCACCCTTGGCGACAAAACCGTTCAATCCTGCAGGCAGCTGATCGAGCACCGCTCGCGCCTGCTGCTGCTGCTCAAAGGCGACAAAGATACACGCCCCCGTTCCGGTCATTAGTGGCTCACCATATTTGGCAAGCCAACGCATTGCGTTATCGACCTCGGGGTAGTTTGCTCTTACTACCGGCTCACAGACATTCCTCCCCTCGCCAGAGAGAAAGTCGCGTATTGTGATGGGAGGGCAATCGCGTGTCAATTCCGAAGCACCAAAAACTGTAGCGGTTGCGACGGCCACCGGAGGAGTGACCACCAGATACCAGGGCTCAGGCACACTGACCGGCTGCAGTTTTTCACCCACACCCTCCGCCCAGGCAGCCAATCCACGCACAAACACCGGCACGTCAGCACCAAGCCCAATACCAAGCTCGGCCAGCTGATCCTGATCAAGCCCACAGCCCCAGAGATGGTTCAACGCCACCAGCGTAGTGGCGGCATCTGAACTGCCCCCACCCAGGCCACCGCCCATCGGCAGATGTTTGTCTACCTCGATATCGACCCCCAGCGCGGCATTGCAATGCCCCTGCAGTGCTCGAGCTGCACGCACCACCAGATCGGTCTCGGGCGGCACACCAGCGAGCGCTGAGCGGCGTGAGATCACCCCATCTTCACGCAGATGAAAGGTCAGCGTGTCGCCATAATCGACAAATTGAAACAGGGTTTGCAGCAGATGATAGCCGTCGTCACGACGGCCCGTGATATGTAGGAAAAGGTTCAGCTTGGCGGGTGCAGGCCAACCGTCGGCGTTTGACGTATCCATCGATAAGATCTGATCAGGTACTAAATTCTAGCGCTGACCGCTATGCAGAGCAGCCTCACTTCAGGAACCGCTCCATGACTCGTTTGAGGATCTTGTTATCAGGCTCGATATCAATTGCCTTTTTCCAGATCTGACGCGCCTCATCCTGCTCACCACTCACCCAGAGTACCTCACCAAGGTGGGCAGCAATTTCACCATCCTGCAGATTACTCAGCGCCTTGCGTAGAAAATCGATCGCCTGTTCGTGATTACCCAGCCGATAGTTGAGCCACCCCATGCTATCGAGAATCGATGGCTCCTTCGGCTGCAGACGGTAGGCGTGTTCGATTAGCTGCTTCGCCTCTTGATAACGTTCGGTCTTATCGACCAGGGTATAACCCAGCGCATTGAGGCTGCGTGTATCTTCAGGGTTCTTCTCGAGGATCTTGCGCAGATCGCGTTCCAGCAGATCGATGCGCCCGATCTTCTCCGCAGTCAAGGCACGCGCATAGAGCAGATCCGCGTTCTCCGGGTGGGACAACAACGCTTCATCGTAGAGCTTCATCGCCTCCTCATAGGCACCTGAGTCCTGCAGTAACGCTGCCTCTGCCTCAAAGAATGGCACCGCAAATTCGGGATTGTGATCACGCAGCTTCTTCAGGTGTTCACGCCCTTTATCGAGATTGCCAAGGCGGTACCAGAGCCGTGCCACCCGCAGCTGTGCGTCGTAGAGTCGCTCGCCTGCAACGACCACCGCATAGTGGTCGATCGCCTTGCGATGATTCTCCAACTGTTCCTCGATACGACCAAGAAAGTAGTGTGCATCGTGCAGGCGCTGGCGACGTTCGATCAGCCCCTGAAAGACCGGTTTCGCCGTCTCGACCTCCCCGGCATCGATCAGCAACAACCCATAGGCAAAGGCAACATCGCTATTGTCGGGATTCTTCTCGGTCAGGATCTGGAACTGTTTCAGCGCATCACTCTGACGCTCCGCCACCAACAACGCCCGAGCATAGGTGAGTCGATAGAGCTCGGAATCTGGCATCTCGTCAACCAACGCGGCCAACACTGCCAGCCCCGCATCGACATCGCCCAGTTTAATCAGCGCCCGACCACGCACCGAGCGCGCCTCAGGCCAGCCCGGCTTAAGCGTCAACGCCTGATCTGCACCCTCTACAGCTGCCTTGGCCTGATTGGCACTCAGCGCAAGATTGGCGAAGGCGTAGTGGACCGAGGCATTTTCCGGATGATTTTGTGCCAGCTTGCCCATCACCAATAACGCCCGCTTACGCTCTTCATTATTTGCGAACGATGCACTGGCGAGGTTCAGCGCACGCCCAACCCCCGCCTCACCGTCCTGAGCAACCATCGCCTCCAGATTATCCAGCGCCAGCTCCTCGTCACCACTTCGCAACGCCAGAACCACCAACAGGTGACGGGCATCGATGGCCTCTGGCGCCAGCTCAACCCAGCGTTTGGCACCATCAATCGCCGCCGCCCCATTGCGTGCAAACAGCGCCGTACGAGTCGCGCGCTTGGCTATCTGTGGATCTTCACTGAGATAGGCCGCCTTGATGTAGTGGGCAACGGCCAGACCATAGTCCTTGCGCTGCCCCGCCACCTCGGCGATCAACAGCGTATAGAGCAGCTCCGGAGAGATTGAGCCGCTAGCGCTCTCCGCGTCCGGGCTCGCGGTAGTCACCGCACTCTTTTCACTCTCCCCCTCATCTGCCACGCCCTGCGTCTGTTCAGGCAGTTGTGCACAGGCCGACAGCCAGCCGCAGATCAGCAACAACAACGGTGCACGCAGGTATTTGGTAACAGGAATCAAGCCCTTTCCTCCACTCGATGGGGTCGATGAGGCACTATACCGTAAAATATATCCCTTTCTCGCCCACTATCCATTCTGTTGCTTGTAATCATTGAGCGCATCACGCAAAATTTCCCGTCCGTTTTAATAGATTGACCAATTCATGTCATTTGTCACCCTCGGCATCAACCACCGTACTGCGCCTGTGGAGATTCGTGAGCGTGTGACCTTCGCCCCCGAGGATCTACAGAGAGCGCTGACGGCGCTTAATCAGCAGCCCGGAGTGGCTGAGGCCGCGCTGCTCTCTACCTGTAATCGCACCGAACTCTACTGCCGCCTCGACAAGCAGCAGAGTAGTGATCAGATCATCGATTGGCTCTGTGAGTTCCACAACCTTGAGCGTAGCGAGATTGAACCCTACGTCTACCTCCATCCCGACATTGATGCGGTACAGCACATGCTGCGCGTGGCCAGCGGCCTCGATTCGTTGATTCTCGGTGAGCCGCAGATTCTGGGACAGATCAAAACCGCCTATCAGCACGCGGTTGATGCTGGCACTACCGGCAGCCTGCTGGAACGCCTCTTCCACCACACCTTCTCGGTGGCCAAACAGGTTCGCACCGATACCGCGATCGGCTCCAGTCCGGTCTCGGTTGCCTTCGCCGCCGTCAGCCTCGCCAAGCAGATCTTTGGCGAGCTGAATGAACAGACGGTAATGCTGCTCGGCGCGGGCGAGACGATTGAGCTCGCCGCCCAGCATCTGCACGAGAACGGCATTGGCCGGATTATCGTCGCCAACCGCACCGCCGAACGTGCGCACACACTGGCCAGTCAGTACGACGGTTACGCCATCGCACTCGATGAACTACCCGCCCATCTGGCCGAGGCCGATATCGTTATCGCATCCACCGCCAGTCAGGAGCCAATCCTGCACAAGGAGCCGGTCAAGCAAGCACTCAAACAGCGCAAGCACCGCCCGATCTTTATGGTCGACATCGCCGTACCGCGTGATATCGACCCGTCGGTGGCAGAACTCAACGACGTCTATCTCTACACCGTCGATGACCTGCAGGAGGTGATTCAGGAGAACCTCAAGTCGCGCCAGGAGGCGGCCAAACAGGCCGAGGATATCGTCGAGATCCAGGCGAGCCATTTCATGAACTGGCTGCGCTCGCTCGACACCGTCTCCCTGATCCGCGAGTACCGCGGTCGCGCCGAGGCGTGTCGAGACGAGCTGATGGAGAAGGCGCTATCACAGCTCTCCAAGGGCAAATCGAACGAGGATGTGATGCGCTGGCTCGCTAACACCCTGACCAACAAGCTGCTGCACCAGCCCTGCGCGCAGATCAAACAGGCCGGTTTCGAGGGACGTAACGATCTGATCGAGAACGCCCGCCAACTGCTTGATCTACCCGAAGCACAGGAGGGTGAGTCGTGAAGGCCTCGATCCAGCTCAAGCTCGAGAATCTGAGCGAACGCTTCGAAGAGATCGGTGCACTGCTCTCCGATGCCGAGATCATCAGCAACCAGAACCGTTTCCGCGATCTCTCGCGTGAGTATGCGCAGCTCGAACCGCTTGAGAAGAGTTACAAACGCTATCAAGGCACGCTCGATGATATCGAGAGTGCCAACGAGATGCTCAAGGATGATGATGCTGAGATGCGCGCCATGGCCGAGGATGAGCTGAGCAGTGCGCAGGCGAGTCGCGACGAACTGGAGCTGGAGCTACAGAAGTTGCTGCTACCGACAGACCCACGCGACGGCAGCAATATCTTTCTTGAAATCCGCGCCGGCACTGGCGGCGATGAGGCAGCGCTGTTCGCTGGAGACCTGTTCCGCATGTACAGCCGTTACGCCGAAAATCAGCGCTGGCAGATCGAGGTACTGAGCGAAAACGAGGGTGAACACGGCGGTTACAAAGAGGTGATCGCGCGAGTGATCGGCAAGGGCGCCTTCTCGCGCCTCAAATTCGAATCGGGTGCCCATCGTGTACAGCGTGTACCCGAGACCGAATCGCAGGGACGCATCCACACCTCGGCCTGCACCGTCGCCATTCTGCCCGAGGTCGATGAGGTGGAGGAGATCGAGATCAACACCGCTGATCTCAAGGTCGACACCTACCGAGCCTCTGGCGCCGGTGGTCAGCACGTCAACAAGACCGACTCTGCGGTGCGCATTACCCATCTGCCAACCGGAGTGGTGGTTGAGTGTCAGGACGAGCGCTCACAGCACAAGAATCGCGCCCGCGCGATGTCGCTATTAAAGGCGCGCCTGCTCAATAGTGAGCAGGAGAAGCAGGCGAGCGAGAACGCTGCAACCCGCAAGCTACTGGTCGGTAGTGGCGACCGTTCCGAGCGCATTCGCACCTACAACTTCCCGCAGGGACGTGTTACCGACCACCGAATCAACCTGACCCTCTACAAGCTCGATGAGGTGCTACAGGGTGGTATCTCCGCCATCATCGATCCACTGATCAACGAGTATCAGGCCGACCAGCTCGCCGCTCTTGCCGACGACTGATTTTCTGGCGCACCACGGCCCGATCTGAGCTGCACATAACATGGACATCGAATCGCAACTTAAGTGGGCCACACAACAGCTAGAGAGTCACTCGGAGAGTCCACAGCTCGATGCCGAACTGCTGCTCTGCCATATCCTCGACAAGTCGCGCACCTATCTTCGCGCCTGGCCCGAGAAGCATCTTGATAGCGATACTGAGTCCCGCTTTCGGGCGTTAATTGCAGCGCGAGCCGAGGGGCGCCCGGTCGCCCACCTGATTGGGCAACGCGAGTTCTGGTCACTCGCACTGAAGGTCACCGCAGACACCCTGATTCCACGCCCCGACACCGAAACACTGGTTGAGTCCGCACTGACGATTATCCCCGTCGATGCCCAGTGGACGATCGCCGATCTTGGCACCGGTAGCGGTGCAATTTCACTGGCGATCGCTCACGAGCGCCCAGCCTGCCATCTCATCGCCACCGACCGTTCCGAGGCTGCGCTCAGCGTGGCACAGCAGAACGCCGAGCGACATGCGATTAATAACATCGAATTTCGACTCGGCAGCTGGTGTACGCCACTGCAAGAGGAACAGTATGAGATGATCCTCTCCAACCCCCCCTATATCGAAGCGGATGATCCTCACCTGCACCAGGGTGACGTTCGATTTGAGCCGCTCAGCGCACTCGCCTCCGGCAGCGACGGACTCGATGATATTCGCCAAATCGCCGTCTGCGCCCTTAACCACCTCAAGCCAAACGGCCATCTCTGCCTGGAGCATGGCTATAACCAAGCCGAACCTGTGCATGGACTACTAACAGAGATGGGCTACGCCAACATCAGCCAGCAGCGCGACCTCGGCGGCCACATCCGCACCAGCTGCGGACAAAAAACCGCTTGATTCTTACCCCCATAGGACTAGGATTGGGCCTATGGATAACGATAAAGACGGGCTGATCAAGCACCGCGAAATTATCTTCTGCGAGCTCCACTTCGACAAAAACCAGGGGCAGACAGCACTACTACTGCTCAGCGATATCGAAGGGGTTCACCACCTGCGTGTCAGTGAAAAGGGCACGCTGCATATCAGCTACAACCTGCAGCTCATCTCACTAAAAATCATCGAAGACGCCCTGATCGAACTCGGCTTCCACATCAGCAGCAACCTACTCAACAAGCTTAAACGCGCTCTCTACCACTACACCGAAGAGACCCAGCGCGCCAATCTCGGCTGCTGTCGCGACAACGATAACTGCACCCGCGAGATCTTCATCAACCGCTATCAGCGCATCCGACACGGCTGTCGTGATGAGCGCCCGACCCACTGGCGTAAGTACCTCTAACCACCTCCAAACCTTTCGCTCCGATTCGACAGAAAGGCTTCTCTCCGTAGCCTCTGTTTTTGCTATCTTCACCCTCTGACACGCCATCAACCGATTCCCCAACAAACCTGCTGGATACCGCTATGGATGACCCACAACTACTCCGTTACAGCCGTCAGATTCTGATGCCACAGGTCGGATACGAAGGACAGCAGCGTCTGCTCGACTCGAGCGCACTGATCATCGGGCTGGGCGGACTTGGTTCACCGGTGGCCCTCTATCTCGCTGCGGCCGGGGTCGGTCGACTGGTTATCAGTGATTTTGACGAGGTTGACCTCTCCAACCTGCAGCGACAGATCCTCCACCGCCACGTCGATCTCGGCCGCTCCAAGGCGGAGTCGGCACGCGACACCCTGCACGACATCAACCCAGAGATTGAGATCGAGGCGATCAGCGAGAAGCTTGAGGGTCAGGCGCTGGCCGAGCAGATTGCCAAGGTCGATATCGTCATCGATGCCTGCGATAACTTCGCCACCCGCTTTATGATCAACGACCTCTGTGTTGCGGCCGGAAAACCACTGGTCTCAGGCGCCGCGATTCGTCTCGAAGGTCAGGTTTCGGTGTTTCATAACGAGCGTGATGACAGCCCCTGCTACCGCTGTCTCTACAAGGATGAGGGTGAACTGGGTGAGCGCTGTAGCGAGAGCGGCGTACTATCACCGCTGGTCGGTATTATCGGCAGTATCCAGGCGATGGAGGCGATCAAGGTACTGCTCGGACTGGGTGAGACCCTGGGCGGAAGACTGCTGCTACTCGATGCACTGACCATGGAGTGGCGCAGTATGAAGCTACGCAAGGACCCGGGCTGCCCGGTCTGCGGTGGCCAGTAGAACTAAAACGCCTTCATCAGCGACAGCACCGCCGAGAAGTTTCCACCTTCACTCTCCGGCTCGGTCACACCACTTACCGTGGCGCTACGCCCCAGGTTCCAGCGCTCATAGCCGCACTCCAACTGCAGCCGGTGGAAACGACTCAACGAGCGCTGCCAGCGTAGCGAGCCGCGCCAACCTAAATCGTCTTCCGGCTCAAGGCGCACCTTGGGCAGCACACCATTTTCACGCAGCAACATATTGGCGTTGAAGGTGTGACGCAGGGTCAGATCGAGCACCACCCGATCCTGATCGGCCAACACCAGCTCACCAACCACCCCCGCCTCCATAACCCCACTGGTAAAGCTCAGAGAGACCGACCACCGCCCCTTTTCCCTGGATGTCACGATCCCAGCGGTGGTAACCGACACCTATGTAGGGCGCGATGCGTGGCGCATCACCAAACCAGTGGCCGAGACGATAGTTACTATCAAAGAGCCATGTTTTGGTCTCGGTAGTAAAGGGTGCTCCACTCTGCGTTTCACCATCGTAATCGACACTACCGCCATAGAGTGAGGCACGGGCCTCTCCAAACCAGGCCCCATCACGCTCGATGATTGATGCGCTGATACCAGGCAGCCAACCATCCTCTCGATTGAGTGAACGACCATCGGTGTCGAACTCCTCATAACCGAAGTTGAGTAGTGACAGGCCGATTGACCACTCGAGCGAATGCTCCTCGCCACTGGCCATCGTCGGCACAGCAAACATCAACAGCACAATCAGCAGCCGGACTCGACACCTCCTGTTTGTAGACTCCAACAACGCGCACCACCCTCCAGTCGTAATACCCGATCCTCGTCAGAACGCGATGCTACTGTAACAGCCGCCAAGTTTGTAGAAGCGAAACATCCCAACACCGGTTAAAATGCCACAATGAATCAGACACCACTCTCAAGAACGTTGATCAATCAAATCCTGCACCACGCCCAGAGCAACCCGGAGACGGAGGTGTGCGGACTGATCGATGCCACCGATGGCAGAGCCGACCAGCTCTATCCGATCAATAATATTGCCGATGAGCCGGGACGGCTCTTCAGCATGGACCCACAGCAGATGATTGAGGCGATGCGTAGCATGCGTGAGTCGGGACGCGAGCTGTTTGCCATCTACCACTCCCACCCACATGCACCGGCCGAACCCTCGGTTACCGATCTGCAGCAGGCCGCCTACCCCGATGCGCTCTACCTGATCATCTCTCTCAACACCAAGGGTGTGCTTGAGATGCGTGGTTACCGCCTCGGCGACAACAGCGTTGAAGCCGTCGCATTAGAATCGGTTTAACATTTTTCAGCCACTTGCCACTGCATCTAAGCTGCGAACCCACAAACCTATTAACCACTACTTATATAGCGTGGAGTCGTCCTCTGGCCTCTATATTTTTTCTGCTGAGAGTGCTACAAAGTCATTAAGATCGTAACGATCGATATAACAATTATTAAGGAGGCAGGATGAGTGCGGAACTAATCAAAAGACACGCAAGGTAATCGCCGGTAAAGGCGGTCGCATTGAAGATCAAGAGCTCGAGGAGATGGCAAAGTCGATTGCAAATCTGGGCTTCAAGATCGGCTTTGCACGTGCCTACGCAAACGGCCCCACCCTGATGGCCGAGCTGTGTGATCGTCTCGAAGAGGCCGAACAACAACTCAGCGATATTCGCGCGGTCATCAATAGAAAATAACGACCATTAACTGCACCGCCCCAACCGGGGCGGGCAAACAGTCTGCAGCAACATCACACTCCGTAGATGAACCGAGACAGCGCCTAATGGCGTGTTGTCGACACCTCGGGTGAAGCCTCGCTGGCGGCAAAAATCTGCTCAACATCGACACTATCGAAGCTGTAGCGCTGACGACAGAACTCACAATCAACCGTAATCCCTGGCTCCTCCTCGAGGATTGAGTGAACTTCCTCGCTCCCCAGGGTACGCAACATCTTCGCCACGCGATCACGTGAGCAGGCGCAGGAGAAGCTAACCCCCTCCTTATCGAACAGACGTAGATCCTCCTCATGAAAGAGGCGATGGATAATCTGCTCGGCGGGTAGCGTTAACAGCTCCTCACTACTCAATGTCGCACCGAGATGACAGACACGATCCCAGGCATCCTTATCCTCACTCTCGCGCTCCGGAAGGCGTTGCAACAACATGCCCGCCGCCTGCTCACCATCGGCCGCCAGCCACATGCGAGTCGGCAGCTGCTCGGAACGTTCTAGATAGTCATCAAGTGCATCGGCCAGTGATGCACCCTGCAGCTCGACCACACCCTGATAGCGTTCACTGCCAGCACCGGGATCGATGGTGATAATCAGTCGACCACTACCGACACGACCCTGTAGATCACCCTCGGCCACCTCACCCTGCCACTGCGCCATGCCTCGTAGCGTCTTATCGCTGGTCGCCTCGACGACTATAAGCGAGATCGGCCCATCACCCTGTACCTGCAGGGTAATCGAACCGTCGTATTTCAGGGTTGCCGAGAGCAGCGCACTGGCCGCCATCATCTCGCCGAGCAGACTGCGAACCGGCGCGGGATATTCGTGGCGTGCAAGCACCGCCTTCCAGGTCTCATCAAGATGGACCAGCTCACCGCGAATCGGTGCGTTTTCAAACAGGAATCGTTGCAGGATATCTTTCATGCGAATAGTTCAGGTAGTAGCGTGGCGGGCCGGACGACCCGCCACAAAATGAGAGGGAAATTAGCTGTCGAGTTTCGACTTCAGCAGCTGATTGACCTGACCGGGATTGGCCTTGCCCTGTGAGGCCTTCATGATCTGGCCAACAAAGAAGCCGATCATCTTGCCCTTCTTTTTATCCTCGGCCTGACGATAGTTCTCGACCTGTTCGGCGTTGTTGGCCAGCACCTCGTCGATAATCGCCTCGATCGCGCCGCTGTCGGTAATCTGCTTCAGCCCCTTCGCATCGATCACTGCATCGGCATCGCCTTCACCATTCCACATCGCCTCGAAGACATCCTTGGCGATCTTGCCGGAGATAGTGTTGTCGGAGATACGTTTGATCATGCCGGCCAGCAGCTCGGCCGTAACCGGACTCTCGCTGAGTTCCTTACTATCTTTATTGAGCGCACCGGAGAGCTCGCCCATCACCCAGTTGGCACAAAGTTTCGCCTCGCCACCGGCGCCTGCGACCACCTGTTCGTAGAAGTCGCCCATCTCGCGGCTGGCCGTGAGCACACCTGCGTCGTAACCAGAGAGCCCATACTGCTCGATGAAACGATCACGCTTCTCATCGGGTAGCTCCGGCAGGGTGGCGCGCACCACTTCCAGATAGTCATCATCAATCGTGACCGGTAGCAGATCGGGATCGGGGAAATAACGATAGTCGTTCGCCTCCTCCTTGGAGCGCATTGAACGGGTCTCACCCTTGTCGGGATCGTAGAGGCGTGTCTCCTGCACCACCTTACCGCCATCCTCGATGATATCGATCTGACGCTCTACCTCGTGTTCGATGGCGCGCTCGATAAAGCGGAATGAGTTGAGGTTCTTGATCTCGGCGCGGGTACCGAACTCCTCCTGTCCCATTGGGCGGACTGAGACATTCACATCGCAGCGGAAAGAGCCCTCCTGCATGTTACCGTCACTGATCTCGATATAACGCACTAGTGAATGAATCTTCTTCACATAGGCGACCGCCTCTTTACCGGAACGCAGGTCAGGCTCGGAGACGATCTCCAGCAGCGGTGTGCCGGCACGATTGAGATCGATACCGGTCAGACCGTGAAAATCCTCATGCAACGACTTGCCCGCATCCTCTTCAAGGTGGGCGCGTGTGACACCGATACGCTTGGTAGAACCATCCTCCAGTTCGATATCGATATGACCGACACCGACGATCGGCAGCTCCAGCTGACTGATCTGATACCCCTTGGGCAGGTCGGGGTAGAAGTAGTTCTTGCGAGCAAAGATCGAACGACGCGCCACATCGGCCTCAATCGCCAGGCCAAACTTGGCGGCCATGCGTACTACCTCTTCGTTGAGCACCGGCAGCACGCCGGGCAGACCGAGGTCGACCGCACAAGCCTGGGTGTTGGGCTCGGCACCGTAGGTGGTCGAGGCGCCCGAGAAGATTTTGCTCTTGGTAGCGAGCTGGGTGTGGATCTCCAACCCAATGACAACTTCCCATTCCATTATTCGATCCCCTCCGGAGCCTGTTTATGCCACTCGGTCGCCTGCTGGAAGCGGTGCGCTACATTCAGCAGTCGCGACTCATCGAAGTAGTTTCCAATTACCTGCAGCCCGACCGGCAGACCATTGGCCAGACCGGCAGGTAGCGACATACCGGGCAGACCGGCGAGGTTAACCGCAATGGTGTAGATATCGGAGAGGTACATCGAGACCGGATCGTCCGCCTTCTCGCCAATGTTAAAGGCGGTGGTCGGTGCGGTCGGGCCCATGATCACATCGACCTGTTCAAAGGCCTGCTTGAAGTCATCGGAGATCAGCTGACGCAGCTGCTGCGCCTTCAGATAGTAGGCGTCGTAATAGCCGGCCGAGAGGGCGTAGGCGCCAACCATGATGCGGCGCTTCACCTCGGCACCGAAGCCCTCTCCACGAGAACGTTTGTAGAGATCTTCGAGATCCTTCGGATCCTCACAGCGGTAACCGAAACGCACCCCGTCCATACGCGAGAGGTTGGAGGAGCACTCAGCGGGGGCGACCACATAGTAGGTCGGCACAGCGAGATGGGTATTGGGCAGTGATATATCCACCACCTCGGCACCCAGCGCCTTGTACTGTTCGATGGCTGACTCAACCGCCTTGGCTACTTCGGGATCAAGCCCCTCACCGAAATACTCCTTCGGCAGACCGATCTTCAGCCCCTTAATATCGTCATTGAGGTTGGCGCTGTAGTCGGGCACATCACGCTCAACGCTGGTCGAGTCGCGACGATCGAAACCGGCCATCGTATTGAGCATCAGCGCGCAATCCTCCGCAGTCTGCGCCATCGGCCCGGCCTGATCGAGACTCGAGGCGAAGGCGATCATGCCGTAGCGCGAGACACGTCCGTAGGTCGGCTTCAGGCCAGTAATACCGGTCAGCGCTGCGGGCTGACGGATCGAGCCACCGGTATCGGTGCCCGTGGCACCCGGCACCAGACGCGCCGCCACTGCCGCTGCCGAACCACCCGAGGAGCCGCCCGGTACACGTTTGCGATCCCAGGGATTTTGCACCGCACCGTAGAAGCTGGTCTCATTCGAAGAGCCCATCGCGAACTCATCCATATTGGTCTTACCGACCATCACCGCGCCGGCGGCGTTGAAACGCTCGATCACGGTAGCGTTGTAGGGGGCGATAAAGGGGTCAAGCATCTTCGAACCGCAAGAGGTCTTCACCCCATCGGTACAGAAAATATCCTTCTGCGCCAGCGGGATACCGGTCAGTGGACCCGCCTCACCTGCCTTAATGCGGACATCGGCCTCGCGCGCCTGCGCCAGCGCCTGCTCGGCGGTGACAGTGATAAAGCTGTTGAGCTCACCATCGAGCCGCTCAATACGTTCGAGGTAGCTGCGCGTGAGCTCTTCGCTGGAGAACTCGCCGCCCTTGAGGGCCGCCGAGAGCTCGGCAATCGTCTTGTTATACATAGAGATTTCGACCTAGTTTGATCTGGGATGTGGGGTACGGACCGGTGCCGGTTCGGATCAACCGTAACGGTATCGACTCACTCAATAACCTTGGGGACCAGAAACAGACCCGCCTCGGTGGCCGGGGCGTGTGCCTGCAGGTGTTCACGCTGGTTCTCTTCGGAGACCGCATCGGGGCGCAGCCGCTGATTCATATCGAGCGGATGGGCCATCGGGGTCACACCGCTGGTATCGACCGCATTCATCTGCTCAACCAGGTTGAGAATATCGGAAAGATTCCGCGCATATTCGGGCACATCCTCCTCGCTAATGGCGAGACGGGCCAAATGGGCGATCTTTTTCACTTCCGACGCATCGAGGGACATAGGAGCTCCAAACCGTGATAGCTGTAACAGCGGGGGAAGTTACCATACTTATATCCTTGCCCAAAGCCCCCCCGAATTGCTAGATTACCGCTTTTGCACTCACCAGATACCATCTAATAGGATAACAAGGCACCATGCTAAAAAGTCTACGCGGCCTCTTCTCCAACGATCTCTCTATCGACCTTGGAACAGCCAATACGCTGATCTACGTCCGCGGCCAGGGCATCATTCTTAACGAACCCTCTGTGGTTGCCATCCGCCAGGATCGCGGACCCGGCGGCCCCAAGAGCATCGCTGCCGTCGGAGCCGAGGCGAAACTGATGCTGGGACGCACCCCTGGCAACATCGACGCGATCCGCCCGATGAAGGACGGCGTGATCGCCGACTTCACCATCACCGAGAAGATGCTGCAGCACTTCATCAACAAGGTGCATGAATCCCGTTTTCTGCGTCCTAGCCCGCGCGTTCTGGTCTGCGTACCCTGTGGCTCCACTCAGGTCGAGCGTCGCGCGATTCGTGAATCCTGTATGGGTGCTGGTGCTCGTGAGGTCTATCTGATCGAAGAGCCGATGGCAGCCGCCATTGGTGCCGGCATGCCAGTCGATGAGGCGCGCGGTTCGATGGTACTCGACATCGGTGGCGGTACCTCCGAGGTCGCCGTTATCTCACTCAACGGCATCGTCTACTCCGCCTCGGTACGTATCGGTGGTGACCGCTTCGACGAGGCGATCGTCAACTACGTACGCCGTAACTACGGCACCCTGATCGGTGAGTCGACCGCCGAGCGCATCAAGCAGGAGATCGGTGCGGCCTTCCCTGGCACCGATGTAAAGGAGATGGAGGTGAAGGGTCGCAACCTTGCCGAGGGTATTCCACGCAGCTTCACCCTCAACTCCAACGAGATTCTCGAGGCACTGCAGGAGCCTCTCTCCGGTATCGTCGGCGCGGTCAAGACCGCACTCGAACAGACCCCGCCCGAGCTGGGTGCCGATGTCGCCGAGCGCGGCATCGTGTTGACCGGTGGTGGTGCGCTGCTGCGTGACCTCGACCGCCTACTGATTGAGGAGACCGGTCTACCGGTGATCGTCGCCGAAGACCCGCTCACCTGCGTTGCTCGCGGCGGTGGTCGCGCCATTGAGATGATCGACGAGCACGGTGGTGACATCTTCTCGATCGATTAATCGAGCGGTGATCTCGTAGGGAAGCTCAATTAAAACAATATTCACACAGGGTCCTTTTCTCACCCTTCGTCTGGCAATTCTGCTCCTCAGCTCGGTAGTACTGATGACGGTCGACCACCGTCTCAGCTACCTCGAGTCTGCGCGCGCCGGCGTTGCCACGCTGTTACTACCCATCCAGTACGTAATCGAGCTGCCTGTCTCAGCCGGTCGCTGGGTCAGTGACGCACTATCCAACCGCGCCATGCTACTGGTCGAGAACAGTGAGCTACGTGATAAACAACTACTGCAGGCGGCCAAACTACAAAAGCTGGCGGCACTGGAGAGCGAGAACCGGCGCCTGCGCAAGCTACTCAACTCGGCACGTGAGATCGGTGACAATGTATTGATTGCCGAGCTGCTCGGTGTCGATCTCGATCCCTACAAACATCAGGTCACCCTTAACAAGGGCAGCATGCACAACGTGCACGTTGGTCAGCCGATCCTCGATGCCGAGGGGGTGATGGGGCAGGTGATCCACGTCTCTCCCTTTAGCGCCAATGCGATTCTGATTACCGACCCGAGCCACGCCCTGCCGGTGCAGATCAACCGAAACGGGCTGCGCTCACTGATTATGGGCACCGGCATCGTCGGTCGTCTCGAGCTGCAACATCTGCCCAACAACGCCGACATTCGTGTCGGCGACCTGCTGGTCACCTCCGGACTCGGCGGTCGCTTCCCGGCCGGCTATCCGGTGGCGCGCGTTACCGAGGTCCGTCTCGATCCGGGCCAACCCTTTGCCGATATCACCGCAGAGCCGGCGGCGCAGATCAACAGCAGTCGTGAACTTCTGCTGGTCTGGCCGGCGATCACCGCCTTTGACGATGAAGAGTCCTCATGACGACTAACAAACGTCATGGCGGCTGGATCATTCTGCTGACGCTGCTCTCGGCACTGGTGCTGACAATCATCCCGATCCCTAGCTGGGCCGAGGGGAGTCGTCCCGAGTGGGTGTTGTTGATCCTCATCTACTGGAGCATGGCACTGCCACACCGCGTCGGTGTCGGTATCGCCTGGTTCATGGGTCTCACCCTCGATGTACTCAAGGGTTCACTGCTGGGACTGCACGGCTTTGGTCTGGCGATCATCATCTATCTGATGCTCAAACTGCACCGGCGCGTCCGTGTCTTCCCGCTCTGGCAGCAGGCACTCAGTCTTTTACCGCTGCTAGCGCTCAACCAGCTGGTCATGCTGTGGATCAACGGTGTACTCGGCAACCCTGGCAGCGACTGGTACTACTGGCTCCCCTCGCTGATCGGCATGCTGCTCTGGCCGCTGCTGTTTGTCGCCCTGCGTGGCCTGCGCCGTCACTTCAGAGTTAGCTGATCAGCCCGTGACAGCGAAAGAGAAGCCGTAGTCCCATGGTTCGTAGAAACACACTCAAGGATCATCTGCGCGAAAACCGCATGTTTGTCGACCGTGTGGTCGTTGCACTGGTAGTGATGGTGCTGCTGCTGGCAGTACTGGTCGGTCAGATGGTTAACCTGCAGATCTACGACTACCCCCACTACACCACCCTCTCTGAAGGTAACCGCGTACGCATCACCGCAATCCCGCCGACACGCGGCCTGATCTACGACCGCAACGGCGTGGTACTGGCGGAGAACCAGCCCTCATTTCGACTCGAGATCACCCGCGAGCAGATTGAAGATATCGATGCCACACTGGCTAAACTACAGCAGCTGATCACCCTCAGCGAGAACGATATCAAGCGTTTCCGCTCGCTCTACAACAACCGCCGCCGCTTCGAGGGGATACCGCTACGTTTTCGTCTCAATGAAGAGGAGCTATCTCGCCTCTCGGTTGAACTGCACAGCCTGCCCGGGGTGGCGATCGTCGCCCACCTCAACCGCCACTATCCGCTCGGCGCACAGACCGCTCACATCGTCGGTTATGTAGGACGCATCAATGAACGCGAGCTACGCAGCATCGATCCCAGCGACTACAGCGGCACCTCGCATATCGGCAAGATCGGCATCGAGAAGAGTTACGAAGATCAGCTGCACGGTGGCGTCGGCGTGCGCCAGGTTGAGGTCAACGCACAGGGACGCACCCTACGCACCCTCTCCAGCTCACCACCAGTACCGGGCAAGGACATCCACCTCTCGATCGACACCCGACTGCAGCGCACCGCTGAGGTCGCCTTCGGTGATGAACAGGGTGCACTGGTCGCCATCGACCCTCGCAACGGCGAGGTGCTGGCGATGGTCAGTCGTCCCGACTTCGATCCCAACCTGTTTGTTAACGGCATCAGCACCGCAGATTATCGCCTGTTGAGCGATGACGCCGCGCAACCACTCTTTAACCGTGCCATCCGTGGCCAGTACCCGCCCGGCTCTACCATCAAGCCGCTGGTTGGACTCGCCGGGCTGGAGTACGGCATTGCTAATCCGAGGCAGAAGACCTTCTGTCCCGGTTACTACCAGCTGCCCGATCACGAGCACAAATATCGCGACTGGAAAAAACGCGGTCATGGTGCGGTCGATCTGGAGGACTCGATCGTGCAGTCGTGCGACGTCTACTTCTACGATCTGGCCAACACCCTCGGCATCGATCGCCTGCATGAGTTTCTCGGTCACTTCGGTCTCGGCAGCCGTACCGGTATCGACCTGCCGGGTGAGGCGCGTGGCCTGCTCCCTTCACGCCAGTGGAAACGTGCCACCCGTAATCAGCCCTGGTATCCGGGTGAGACACTGATCGTCGGTATCGGCCAGGGCTTTAATACCGCCACACCGCTGCAGCTCTCCACCGCCACCGCCTGGTTGGCGATGGGCGGCAAGCGCCTCAAGCCCCATCTGGTCACTCGACTCGATAGTGATGACGGACAGGAGATCATGCCACACACCAAACTCAAGCCGATTCCGATCAAAAAACACGACAACTGGGACCTCATCGTCGAGTCGATGAGCAACGTGGTGCACGGGGTACGCGGCACCGCGCGGCGCATCGGCACCGATGCCCAGTACCAGATCGCCGGTAAGACCGGCACCGCGCAGGTCTTCGGCATCAAGCAGGAGGAGGAGTACGAGGAGGAGAAGATCGCCAAGAAACTGCGCGACCACGCACTGTTTGTCTCCTACGCCCCGGTCGAAGATCCGCAGATTGCCATCGCAGTAATCGTTGAGAATGGCGGTAGTGGCGGTGCGGTTGCCGCACCCATCGCTCGTGCGGTGATGGATCGCTACCTGCTGGAGAGTGACAATTGATCTTCAACAACGAACATAATCGCCCCGGCGGTGAAGACTTCCTGCGCAGGCTCTTCCACCACCTGCATATCGATGTACCGCTACTACTGCTGTTAATGCTATTGGCCGGGCTCGGCATGGTGGTGCTCTACAGTGCCAGCGGTAGTAATGGAGATCTCATAGTGCGCCAGGTGACCCGCCTCAGCGTCGCCTTTATCGTGCTCTACCTGTTCGCCCAGATTCCGCCACAGCTACTGCGTATCTGGACCCCCTGGCTGTTCACTTTCGGAATTTTGTTGCTGATTGCGGTACTGGCATTCGGCTATACCGGCAAAGGCGCACAACGCTGGCTCGATCTCGGTCTATTCAAGTTCCAGCCCTCGGAGATCCTCAAGATTACCGTGCCGATGATGGTCGCCTGGTATCTGGGTGAACGGCCGCTCCCCCCCGACTTTCGACGCATCACCATCGCGGCACTGATCGTATTGATCCCAACCCTGCTGATCGCCAAACAGCCCGATCTCGGCACCTCACTGCTGATCGCCTGCTCCGGCTTCTTTGTGCTGTTTCTCGCCGGTCTTCCATGGCGACTGATGTTTGGCGCAATCGTGCTGATGATCCCCGCCTCAATGGCGCTCTGGTTCTATGGCATGCACGCCTACCAGCGCCAGCGGGTACTCACCTTTCTCAATCCCGAGCAGGACCCACTCGGCAGCGGCTACCACATCATTCAGTCGAAGATCGCCATCGGATCGGGCGGAATCTACGGCAAGGGTTGGCTCAACGGCACCCAGTCACAGCTCGACTTCCTGCCGGAGCGCTCCACCGACTTCATCTTTGCGGTACTCAGCGAGGAGTTCGGTCTAGTGGGCGTAATCCTCCTGCTGGTGCTCTACATGCTGATCCTGCTACGCACGATGCACATTGCCACCCAGGCACAGGACACCTTCACCCGGCTGCTGGCCGGCAGCCTCGGCCTCACCTTCTTTATCTATGTGGTCGTCAATACCGGCATGGTCACCGGTCTGCTGCCGGTGGTGGGACTGCCGTTGCCACTGATCAGCTACGGCGGCACCTCAATGGTGACCCTGATGGCCGCTTTCGGTATCCTGATGTCAGTCCATACACACCGAAAGCTGCTACCAAAATAGCGACTCAACCCTACGAGAGACGTATGCGATACCTACCCATTATTAGCCTGTTTACCCTCCTACTCTCGCTCGCCCTGCCGAGCCACGCTGCCCAGCAAAGCCTGCTCAAACGCACCGCGGTGAAACAGTTCATCGACGAGATGGTCACCAAACACGACTTCAAGAGCAACGAGCTGGTCAACCTTTTCGCTCAGATCGAGCTGAAAGAGTCAATCATCAAGGCGATCACCCGTCCCGCCGAGGCGAAGCCGTGGCGCGACTACCGCAAGATCTTCATTCAGGATTCGCGCATCCAGGGGGGTGTCGACTACTGGAATCAGAACAGAAAGCTGCTCGAGCGTGCCGAGGCGGAGTTTGGCGTGCCACCTGAGATCATCACCGCCATCATCGGGGTCGAAACCCGCTACGGCCGCCATGCCGGCAGCTATCGCGTACCCGATGCACTGGCCACCATCGCCTTCGACTACCCGAAGCGGGCCAAATTCTTCCGCAAGGAGCTGGCGCAGTACCTGATTATGGCCCGCGAGGAGGGCTTCGACCCGCTCTCAAAGAAGGGCTCCTACGCCGGCGCGATGGGTCACCCGCAGTTCATCCCCAGCAGCTTTCGCCACTACGCCATCGACTTCGATGGCGATGGCAAACGCGACCTGTGGGAGAGCAATGCCGATATTATTGGCAGCGTCGCCGCCTACTTCAAACGCCACGGCTGGAAAAAGGGCGAGCCGGTCACCACCCCGGTGAGCGTCAGCAGCAAGGATTATAAAAGTCTGGTTGGCAAGGGCCTGAAACCAAAACTCTCACTGCAACGTATTGTCAGTTACGGCGTTGAACACAAGCAGCCGCTTAATCAGGAGCAGCTCGCCACCCTGATGGAACTTGAAGGACGCCACGGTGATGAGCACTGGATCGGCCTGCACAATTTCTATGTCATCACCCGCTACAACCACAGCCCCCTCTACGCCATGGCCGTCTACCAGCTGAGCCAGGAGATTGCGGCACTGCGCGCCGAGGGCATGCACTAGGCGATGAAGCGGCTCGGCCTCATACTCCTCCTGCTTCTACTCAGCGGCTGCTTCGGCAGTGGCTATCGGGTCAGTGATGGTGCACCGAGCAACTCACCCGACGTCTCCCACGTACCCAACGCCACTCCACGTTACGAGCCGCGCGCCCGCTACGGTAATCCCGCCAGCTACGAGGTCAACGGCCGCCGTTACCACGTCAAACAGGAGAGTAAGGGATATCGCGAGCGCGGCATCGCCTCCTGGTACGGCACCAAGTTCCACGGCAAGCTCACCTCCACCCGTGAGCGCTACGATATGCTCGGCATGAGCGCCGCGCACAAGAGCCTGCCACTGCCGACCTATGCCGAGGTTACCAATCTGCACAATGGCCGTAGCGTGGTGGTGCGCATCAACGATCGTGGTCCCTTCCACGACAACCGCCTGATCGACCTCTCCTACGCGGCGGCGAAAAAGCTCGGCATTCTCGCCAAGGGGACTGGACTGGTCGAGGTGCGGGCTATCAACCCCGGCACTCCCAGGCTGCACCAGGCGATACGACCGGTCGGCATCGACCCCGATGCCTCGATCTACCTGCAGCTCGGTGCCTTCCGCGACCGACAGAACGCCGAACGGTTACGCCAGCGCGTTGCCACTGAGGCCGCCATCAAGGCGATCAAGGTCAGCGAGGTTTCCAGTCTGCTCGATACCTTCTACCGGGTCCGTATCGGGCCACTCGCCAGTGTCGAGAGCGCCGACCGGATCACCCAGCAACTCAGCCGCCACGGCATCGATCCGCCACGCGTCGTGATCGATTAGGCGCTGACCCAATAGCCCTGTTCTATGCGGCTACTTTTCCCCTCGCCGTCACGTTAAAATGAACCTTTACGCCCTGGCGACCTCTCTGTTGAGAGACGATTCATTGAAATAACATAATCCAAGAGCCCTATAAGATGCCCTTACTCACCCGACTGCTCACCCTCATTCTGTTTGCACTACCGACCGCACAGGCCGCCTCGATCGTCCCCTCACCGCCCGATGTAGCTGCCAAAAGCTATGTCATAGTCGACTTCGACAGCGGTCAGGAGCTTGGCGCGCTCAATGCAGACCAACAGATTGAACCCGCCAGCATTACCAAGATGATGACCTCCTACGTGCTACTGCATGAGCTGAAATCGGGTGCGATCAAACTCGACGATGAGGTGACGGTCAGCGAGAAGGCGTGGCGCGCCGAGGGTTCACGCATGTTCATCGAGGTGGGCAAACGCATCCCGGTCGAGCTACTGCTGAAGGGGATGATCATCCAGTCGGGTAACGACGCCAGTATCGCCCTGGCCGAACATGTCGCCGGCACTGAAGCGACCTTTGCCCAACTGATGAACAGCCATGCCCAGCGCCTCGGCCTGACCGGCACCAACTTTATGAACAGCACCGGCCTGCCCCACCCCGACCACTACACCACGGCCCACGATATCGCCACCATCGCCCGTGCGCTGATCAGCGAGTTTCCTGAACACTACAAGTGGCATGCAGAGAAGAAGTTCACCTTCAATAACATCACCCAGCACAATCGCAACAAGCTGCTGTGGCGCGACGAATCGGTCGACGGCATCAAGACCGGCCACACCGAATCGGCAGGTTACTGCCTGGTCAGCTCCGCCAAGCGCAGCGACATGCGACTGATCACCGTGGTACTTGGCGCCAAGAGCGAGAATGCCCGCGCCACCATTAGCCAGTCACTGCTCAACTACGGCTTCCGCTTTTATGAGAGCCACAAGCTTTACGACGGTGGCAAGGCGCTTACCCAGGCGCGCATCTGGAAGGGAGCGACGGAGAAGTTACCACTGGGTCTAAAGAACGACCTCTACGTCACCATCCCACGCGGTCAGTACAAGAAGCTGAAAGCGAATATGGCGCTCAACGCCACCATCACCGCACCGGCCAAACGCGGCGCTGGCTACGGCAAGGTCAATGTCACCCTCGATGGCAAACCGCTGCTCAATCGCCCGCTGATCGCACTCGCCGATGTGGCCGAGGGGTCGATGTTCGATCAGCTGATCGACGATGTGAAGATGATGTTCGAGTAACCGCAGCCATGAGTGACGACACCATCTATCTCAACGGCGAGTTTCTACCCGCTGCTACCGCCACCATCTCGGTAATGGACCGCGGCTTTCTCTTCGGCGACGGCGTCTATGAGGTGATTCCCGCCTACAGTGGACGACTGTTCCGACTTGAAGAGCACCTTACCCGCCTCGACCAGAGCCTGGCTGGTATCCGCATGCAGAACCCGCTCAGCCACAGCGAGTGGTCGGAGCTACTGCAGGCACTACTGGAGAAGAACAGCGGCGGCGACCAGTCAGTCTATCTACAAGTGACCCGCGGGGCCGCTGAGAAGCGCGACCACGCCTTCCCCGAAGGGATCAAACCGACCCTGTTTGCCAGTTGTACACCGATCACCCAGCCCGATGAGAGTTACTACGCCGACGGACTCAACGCCGTCACCCTGGACGATATTCGCTGGCAACACTGCAACATCAAGGCGATCACCCTGCTACCCAACGTACTGCTGCGCCAGCAGGCGATTGATGCTGGCGGTTCTGAGGCCATCCTGTTGAGAGACGGCAACGCCATCGAAGGGGCCGCGAGCAACCTCTTTATCGTTGAGGGCGATACCATCATCACGCCTCCCACTGGGCCACAGCTGTTGCCTGGCATCACCCGCGACCTGGTGCTGGAACTGGCTCGTGCCAATGACGTTCCCTGTCGCGAAGAGGCGATCGACGAGGCACAGCTGCGCCACGCCGATGAGGTCTGGCTGACCAGCTCCACCAAAGAGATCATGCCGGTCACCCAGCTCGACGAAACTCCGGTCGGCAACGGTCGGCCCGGCCCCGTGTGGCGACGTCTACGTGAGCTCTATAGCGCCTACAAGGTTCTTATCAAAGAAGGCAAAGCTGGCTGACCATCTCGCAGCACACAACGGTTGCGAATAGCCTTCACTACACATGAGCAAACATATCCATATCGTTGGGCTCTCACCGCGTAGCGGAACCACCCTGATCGCAGAACTGATCAACAGCTGTTTCAATATTGACGGTTATTGCGAACACGAGAGTACCGTCTTCAGCAAACCCGACCGTCCAGTAGATATCTTCTGCACCAAGGCTCCCAATCAGGTCCGCTACATGAAGCGAGCGATGCAGATCGATCCTGACCTGTGGTGTATCTGTATGGCACGCGATCCGCGTGACGTGGTGGTCAGTCGACACAAAAAACACCCTGATCGTTACTGGACCCCGCTGCGTGTGTGGCATGAGCACTTTCAGACCAGCCGCTCATTGGTCGGGCATTCACGCTTCATCATGGTGAAGTATGAGGATCTGGTGTCCGATCCCGACGCCATTCAACAACAGCTGATGGCACACATGCCCTTTTTGCATAAACAGTGTGATTTTTCTGCCTTTTATAAAAACGCCAATCCCTCGGAAAAATCGCTACGCGCAATGAATGGAGTACGTAAAACCACCACCTCCCGGATCGGCAACTGGCGCACACACAAGGAGCGCCTGCAGGGACAACTTGCACAGCATGGCCCGGTGAGTGACGAGCTGATCGAACTCGGTTATGAGAGCAATAGCGAGTGGATCAAGGAGCTCGATGGGATTGAGGCCGACCTCACCCCGAGCTGTGCACCAGAGCAGATCAAGCTGCGCAAACGAATCGTCAAGAAGTACAACGACTTCACCCGCCTGCTCAGATTCCAGCTTGGCATCGGCAAACCGGTTAAACTTATCTATCCAGAGAGAAAGACTGAAGCAGAATCATGAGTGACGAGAGAGAGACACTGATTGAGTTCCCCTGCGATTTCCCGATCAAGGCGATGGGACGTGATGAGGGGGAGTTTGAGACGCTGGTGGTCGAGCTGGTGCGCAAACACGCGCCCGATCTCGGAGAGGGAGCGGTCACTACCCGCCCCAGCAAAGGCGGCAGCTTCCTCTCAGTCACCGTCACCGTTCGTGCCACCAGTCAGCAACAGCTCGATAACATCTACCAGAGCCTCACCGACTGCGAACAGGTCTTGATGTCACTCTGACCATGCAGCCGGTTACCCTTCGCAGGCTCGGCCAGCGCGACTATGAACCTGTCTGGCGCGAGATGGAGTCGTTCACCTTCACCCGTACGCCAGATACCATCGACGAGCTATGGCGGGTCGAACATCCTCCCATCTTTACCCTTGGTCTCAACGGAAAAAACGAACACCTGCTCAACCCCGGCGACATCCCTGTGATCAACGTCGACCGTGGCGGTCAGGTCACCTACCACGGCCCCGGCCAGATCGTCATCTACACCCTGCTCGATCTGCGTCGCCTCGGCATCGGCGTGCGCGAGCTGGTCACCCACCTGGAGCAGTCGATCATTGCACTACTCGCCGACTACGACGTTGAGGCCGCGGCACGCAAAGATGCCCCCGGTGTCTATGTGGCTAAGCAGAAGATTGCCGCCCTCGGTCTAAGGGTAAAGCGCGGCTGCAGTTATCACGGCCTGAGCCTGAATGTCGATATGGAGCTGGAGCCCTTCTCTCGTATTAACCCCTGCGGTTATGCCGACATGGCAGTCACCCAGATGGCCGATCTTGGCATCACCGCCAGCGTCGATCAGGTCGCCGAGCGGCTGCTATCACACCTGACCAGAGAGCTGGGCTACACTACGGGCCGAACTGAGGTGTAACGGATGTCCGATCAAGAAGATAAAAACGTCGTGCGCGAACGCGGTGCTGCCAAGGTGGCACGCATCCCTGTAAAGGTGGTGCCGACCACCCGCCCCCAGCGTAAACCGAACTGGATTCGCGCCAAATCACCCAACCACCCCGAGGTGGTGCGGCTGAAAAAGGTGCTGCGCAGCCAGAAGCTGCACACCGTCTGTGAAGAGGCATCCTGCCCCAACCTCGGTGAATGCTTCGGTCACGGCACTGCCACCTTCATGATCCTCGGCGACATCTGCACACGCCGCTGTCCCTTCTGCGATGTTGCACACGGCAAACCACTCGCGCCCGACAGCGATGAACCACAACACCTTGCCGAAACGATCAAGGCGATGGGACTGCGCTACGTGGTCATCACCTCAGTCGATCGTGACGACCTGCGTGACGGCGGCGCCCAACACTTTGCCGACTGTATCAAGGCCATCCGTGCCACCACCCCCGAGACCAAGATCGAGATTCTGGTTCCCGACTTTCGTGGACGCGAAAAGGTGGCACTGGAGATCCTCAGCGCCACACCGCCCGACGTCTTCAACCACAACATGGAGACGGCCCCACGGCTCTACCGACAGTCACGCCCTGGCGCCGACTATGAAGGTTCGTTACGCCTGCTCCAGGCCTACAAGGCGGCACAGCCCGATGTGCCGACCAAATCGGGACTGATGCTCGGTCTGGGCGAGACGATTGAGGAGGTCGAGGCGGTGATGCAAGCGCTGCGAACCCACGGTTGCGACATGCTCACCCTCGGCCAGTACCTTCAGCCGAGTCTCGATCACCTGCCGGTTGATCGTTTCGTCACCCCTGAAGAGTTCGACAAGCTCAGGGAAGTTGGTGAAGATATGGGCTTCTCACAGGTCGCCAGCGGACCGATGGTGCGCTCCTCCTATCACGCCGACCAGCAGGCCGCTGGACTACTCGACAAATAACACCAGATACAAAAAGAACGTGACGGCACCCAGTTGCCGCACCTGACTAAGGAACCAAATATAGATGGACATTCTGTTTAGCCGCACCCTCGAACTACTGGTCTACCCACCCGCCAGCAGTCTCGTTTTCATCATGCTCGGTGCAATTTTTCTACTGACGAAAAAAACCAGCCTCGCCATTCTCACCACCTCCTTCGCCGTGGTCACGCTCTACTTCGCCAGCATCCCCTTCACCACCGAGGTGATGTCCGACATGCTAGAGCGCACCCCTCCGGTCACGCCGGAGCTGATCGCAGAGAAACGTCCTCAGGCGATTGTTGTACTCGGCGGCGGTCGCTATTGGAACGCACCCGAGTATGGCGGCAACGATGTCTCCGGTGACGGTGGTCTGGAACGGGTGCGCTACGCCGCCTATCTTTATCGAAACACCAAACTACCCATCGCACTGATCGGTGGCGATGGACTCAAAACCGGCACCAGCGAAGCAGCGCTGATGCAGCACACGCTCGAACAGGAGTATATCGTTCCGGTACGCTGGACCGATGGACGCAGCCAACACACCTTCGACAACGCCCGCTACGCCCATGAGGTATTAACGGGCAGCGGCATTGAACGTATCCTGCTCGTCACCCACGCGCGCCACATGCCTCGCGCACAGAAGGCGTTCGAAGATACGGGTCTTATCGTTATTCCGGCACCCACTGCCTACTCAACACCCGGCCCTACACAGAGCGGGCTACGTGCCTGGTTACCTAACGCCAGAACGCTTACACAAAATAATGCGGGACTGCATGAGTTGCTGGGAATGGTCTGGTATCGGATCTTCCATTAGTAACAGGGCCGATCACTCTGACCGACGGGGAAGAGTGAAGCCGCACTCGAATAAGCGTTAAACAGATCAAGGCGACAACGCAGAGATGTACCCTGTCCTGAACAGCCAAGCCGACGACCAAGCACAGTGAAAAACACTCGATTTTAGGCACTCTAAACAGATGCTCTCTTACTTGGCTATAGGGATTTTGTTCGGGGTGACCGCAGGATTCTCTCCGGGGCCCCTCTTGACCCTGGTGATCTCTGAAACCCTTGAGCACGGAGTCGGCGCAGGTATCCGCGTGGCACTTGCTCCGATCATTACCGACATTCCGATCATCGCCATCACGCTTCTTGTTTTTACCCAGCTATCCGATTTCGACACCATTCTCGGCACCATCTCACTACTGGGTGGCTGCTATGTTCTATACATCGGATACGAAAGCATCAGCGCCAAAGCGCACAATAACCGGCCGACCGAAGAGAGGCCCAAATCATTAACCAGAGGTGTTCTGGCTAACGCACTGAGTCCACACCCCTATCTGTTCTGGTTCAGCGTCGGCGCGCCGACGACCGCAAAAGCCATGAGCATCAACACGATCGCCCCACTGCTCTTTATCGGCGGTTTCTACCTTCTTCTCATCGGCTCAAAAGTTGGTTTGGCACTCATTGTCGGTAGATCAAAAACCTTCTTGAATGATAGAACCTACGGCTACACGATGAAGCTACTTGGCCTGGCACTTGTGGCATTTTCATTTGTGCTATTTGCCGATGGGCTCAAGCTGCTCCACCTTTTGGGTTCTTAAAACCGCCATTTGTCATCACGACTGCGACTAACGGCAGCGATCAACCCTTCATTGCCTCTCAGGGTTTTCCAACTAGACTCCTCTCTAACAACAGACAAACACAGCACACCAACGTCAAGGAACACACCATGCCGCAATACGTGATCACCTACCTCGGTGGCGACCAGCCGGCCACCCCAGAAGAGGGCAAGCAGCACTTCGCAAAATATATGGAGTGGTTGAATTCGCTAGGCGTGGCAGCAATCAGCCCCGCCAATCCACTCAAGGAGACCTCGGTCGTTGCACCCGATGGTTCGGTTACGCGTGGAAGCTTAACGACGATGTCAGGCTTTACCATCATTCAAACCGACTCGATGGCATCCGCGCTGTCGATCGCAAAACGGTGTCCCTTTCTTGAGGTGAATGGCTCACTTGAGGTTTCGGAGCTAGTTGAGATGCCCATAAACCAATAACCCACCTAACCTCTTTTTGTAGTCAAACAACTCGGCTCTTACATACACCTCAATCTCGCGATCAGGCGGCGGGGCCCCTCACCCCCCACGTCACTGCGTATCAAACAAACTCGATATCACTACCTACCAGCCAGCCACCTCATGACATTTGCTGCCAATGCAAACAATTCTCACTGTTGATTGATCTGCATCAATGTCCTCCCAGACCCTATACCCCATAAGTGAAGGGGTTTTTACTTTAGAGGGAGCTGAAGTATATGGGCCGGTCGTTTTGCCCACCGAGTAGCTATCCAAACCTTAAATGATGCACGGAGTCACTAGTATGAACGGAACACTCAAATCCCTGATCCTGTTTCTCTCATCCCTGCTTGTCAGCGTCAGCGCCCTTGCCGCTTCCGATGCGGCCTTCCCCGACGGCTGGGATAGCTGGCCAATTCACCACAGCGGTCAAATTCTCGGTAAAGACACCGCGATCCCTGCCGACCTGCCACCCATCGTGCAGGAGACAATGAAGACCTATAACTGGGTCGGTGACGGTAAGGGAACCGCCTACAACGTACGCATTAACCCCAGCCAGAAGGCGGGTGCCTATGCCGATGCGCCTACCGCTGTACTAGAGCTAATCGATATCAAAGTATTACTGGTGACCGAGCATCTACTGGGTGAACCGCAGTATGGTGCCTACACTATGGATAAGCAGGAGATCAGCGGTGCACACCCATCGCTGGCACCCGCCACCTGCACCAGTTGCCACTCGGGCTACGGTGAGGCCTGCATTACCGGCGTCTGCAACAAGTAACCAGTGCATCGCCGTTCATGGTGGCCAGGCGCTCTGGCTACCGTGAACCTTGCACCTTTGTATTAAGTACATGCAGGAGGCCCGACTGATGGCCAACCTAACCT
Source organism: Candidatus Reidiella endopervernicosa (assembly GCF_013343005.1). Taxonomy (GTDB): domain Bacteria; phylum Pseudomonadota; class Gammaproteobacteria; genus Reidiella; species Reidiella endopervernicosa. Next base: position 1,142,081 of record NZ_CP054491.1, on the reverse strand, counting down.
TCCCCTCTTTGTCGATTCGTCAGGTAGTGACGGGTGGACCTATTGTTCTTCTACTGGTGACCAGCCTGGTACTCGGCTTTGCCCGTTACCAGAATGACTACGATACCGCCGTTGAACACTCACTGGAGCTATCACGTGTCGGGCTCCAGCCCATTCTTAATCTGATGAAGGCCTCCGTCGGTGGCGGCAACTACGCCAACGTTCAGGACAAGGAGGCGCTGAGCCTCTACCAGGCCGATGAGTCGCTGATGCTGTTTGTTGTAGAGGGCAAGACCGACCAGAACGGCGAAGCGTTTGGCATCAGCTACGACAGCGGTCAGAGTGCGATCCTACGCACCGCCTACCCAGATAACTATGAGGCGGGTTTGGTAAAGAAGGTCGACTCAGCCCGTAACAAACTCAAACAGATGGCAGCCGACCACCCGAAGCGCGGGCGCATCGAGAAACTCGCCAATCGTTTTAAGGGCGATCTAGAACAGTACCAGCGTGGACAGCAACAGCTCAGCGACGTGATGAGCAACTACCGACGTCCTGACGAGAGTCAGTTCACCTCCGGCTACTATCTCGATCCTAAGAGTTGGCGCCTGCATATGCTACTCGATACCGGCAACGAGGGTGGCGGCACCATCTGGGTGGTTAAAGATGCCTCACACATCGGCGGTCTATGGAAAGCCATTCTGGTAAACGTTGCACCGCTGAGCATCGGCGCACTGCTGATCGCCGCCTTTCTTGCCTGGCTGCTCGCACGGCGCATCCACAGAGCGATCAACGCCATTAAGGCAACCATTGTCGATGTTGAACAGAGCTCAGACCTGACCCAGCAGATCGTCCACCAGAATAGCGATGAGTTAGGCGAAATCGCCGACACCTTCAACAACCTGCTGGTGAAATTCCGCTCCGGCATCAGCGGCGTTGCAACCGCAACCAGTACGCTCTCCGGGGCTGCGGAGGAGATGTCGATGGTCGCCGCCGAAACCAATCAGGGGTTGGTCCGTCAGAAGTCCGATACCGAGGAAGTGGCCCACTCAATCAGCATCATGACCTCCACCATCGGTGAGATTGCCAGCCACGCCGCCGACGCCTCCGACGCCACCCAGCGCACCGACGACGAGGCGCGCCAGGGACAACAGGTCGTCAGCGAGACCATCAACTCCATAGACAGACTGGCCACCGAGATTGGAACCGCCTCGGAGGTCATCACTCGCCTCGGCAAACGCAGCGAGGAGATCGGTGCGGTGCTTGATGTGATCAAGGGCATCGCCGAACAGACCAACCTGCTGGCACTCAACGCCGCCATTGAGGCGGCCCGTGCCGGTGAACAGGGGCGTGGTTTTGCCGTGGTCGCCGACGAGGTCAGAACCTTGGCAAGCCGAACCCAATCCTCGGCAGAGGAGATCAACGGCATGATCGAAAGCCTGCAGGTCAACGCCAAGGAGGCAGTGACTGTAATGGAGAACGGACGAGAACAGGTACAGCAGAGCGTCGATCAGGCCGCCCATGCGGGTGAAGCACTACAGAGCATCACCACCATGGTCGATACCATTCGCGAGATGAATGAGCGCATCGCCTCCGCCGCCACCCAACAGAGCGAGACCTCCGAAGAGGTCAGCCGAACCATCAGCGCCATCAGCCATGAGGTAGAACAGACCGTCGATCGCGCCAACACCACCGCCATCAGCAGTGACAATCTGGCACAGCTCGCCGATGAGATGCAGAGACTGGTGGGGCAGTTTAAGATTTAATATCAACACGCACCTTCACCAGATACCGTTGAGTCAGCACGGATAGCCAGACTCAACGGACCGAAACAAAAACGAACCTGTTGAGCACACCATCAGCCACACCAGCACGGTCGTAACCACCCTATTTGGCTTCGATAGCCGTTTTGTTTAATCTCTTCTAAACGATCTAAAGCACCAACATAGCGATCAGCCCCATCAGGCTTACGCCGTCACACAACAGGAAGAAGAGTTGCAGGATGCAAACGCACAACAAACACCCCCTACAAACAACAGATCACAGCACCAAAGTGAGAACTTTTGGCGTCATGTTGAAATATGAGCCGTCCACATATTCAACTATTAGAGTAAAACATGACACCAGAGATGATAAATGGAGCTTTTGCTATCGGTGGTGCTGTTATCGGTGCCGTACTCTCTGCTGCCCTTGCGTATGCAATACATAATCGAACGAAAGAAAAGAAAGAATTATCAGTAGTCCTCTCGAAACCCAAGCAATTGATTGATGTTCATGATTCGATCAAGGATTCAATTAATCCGGGGAGTCGCTATTTTGCGAAAGTTTGTTTTGGGCATCAAGCCCAAGCAAACAGCAAAACTTAACGCGACCGTTTATGCCTACGGCGCCCCGACCGTCCTGCGTACGTTGCGTAATCACCTCTTCGCGGCTCTACACAACTCCCTCAGTGACTCTACGCCGACATAAAGCCGCTGCTGCATCTTCTTCGTCGTCCGCTCGCGCTCTCAACTACGAATAGGCAGACGGCGTCGACTATCGGGGACTAACCGCCCTCACTTCGCTCTCCATGGCGGTCAGCGATCGAAGTAATGGGAAGAAAAGTCGATACAGCAAGTCATCTTGAATACTACATCGCAAATACAGGTAATAGCGTAATAAATGACGTCAATATTGTTGTTGATACAGAAGGTGACACAGAAATATTTGGAAACGTACCCGCATCAAATTTCAAAGATGTAATTTCAGAAGACACATCGGGGAGTCGCTATTTTTGCGGAAGCATGTTTTGGGCATCAAGCCCAAGCAAGCGGCAAATACTTAACGCGACCGTTTATGCCTACGGCGCCCCGACGTCCTGCGTTCGTTGCGTAATCACCTCTTCGCGGCTCTACACAACTCCCTCACTGACTCTACGCCGACATAAAGCCGCTGCTGCATCTTCTTCGTCGTTCGCTCGCGCTCTCAACTACGAATAGGCAGACGGCGTCGACTATCGGGGACTAACCGCCTTCGCTTCGCTATCCATGGCGGTCAGCGTTAGTTTCTTGGGAAGACGATGGGGCCTTTAGTCTAACCACAAAGTTTCTCAACCCCGGAGATGAGCTCCATGGCTATATTCTGTTAGCCAATATACCTTCAGATATTCATGTCCGATATAGACAAGCCGGTGTTCAGCTAAAGGTCACAAGAATCATGAATCAGAGAGAAGAGATGTGTTTGCAGATCTTATTTACGAGTTTGCTAGCCGTAACTTTATTTTAGATTCGTATTTAAAGCTGGCTATTCCGGCATACCGTGAGCAAAGGCGAAAAGATGAACTCTAACAATCACATCAAGTTTGTTCCCTGCGGTCACCGGACCTCGCTACCGATCGGCCGCTTATGTAAATAAGTGGGGTCAGATGAAACTTAGTTCTTGATACGAGCTACTTCACAGACCTAAATTATCTGACCGAGGTGCCCAACATTGCGTAAGAGCAAGGATTTAGTTTCATCTGAGGCTCCCCCGGTTTAACGGATGAATTAATTAAGAGGCACACTTTGCCTCGTATTCTGCAGGACTTACATACCCCAAGTACGAGTGACGCCTGCGTCTGTTATAAAAGACTTCGATGTATTCAAACAGACTCTGCTTTGCTTCCTGTTTGGTTTTGTAATCTTCGTAATCTACCAGTTCGGTCTTAAGTGTACCGAAGAAACTTTCCGCCACCGCATTATCCAGGCATTCACCTTTACGGCTCATGCTGCAGCGTAATGAGCTCTCTTTCAACAGCCTCTGGTAGTCACCTGAAGTATAGGTTCTGCCCTGGTCTGAGTGCACAACTACAGACTCTACTCGGCCTCTTCGCCAGATAGCCATCGTGAGTGCGTCCTTCACCAGTAGAGTGTTATTATGGTTGCTCATAGCCCAGCCAATGACATGCCTTGAATAGAGATCAATGATGACGGCCAGATAAAGCCACCCTTGCCGCGTCGGTATGAAGGTGGTGTCAGAGACCCAGGCTTTATCAGGTCTTTCCACATCAAACTCTCGCTTAAGCAGATCTGGCGCGGGCTGCATCGTGTTCTTTGAGTTAGTCGTTATGACAAACTTTCTAGCCATCTTAGATGCAATGTCATTTGCCCTCATCAGTCTGGCCACACGATTAACACCAACACGTTCGCCCATCTCTTGCAGATCTTTATGGATGCGAGGCGATCCATAGATCTGCCGACTTGCTGTGAAACAGCTTTATTTTAGCGGTGAGCTGGCGATCCTCAATGGAGCGCTTGCTTTCAGGTCGGTTGCACCATGAATAGTAGCCATTCACTGATACATCAAGCGCATGACAGAGCCGTATAATTCGATGCTTTGTGCTGAGCGATTGAATAAAGGCGTACTTCACTGAGATCCCTCGCAAAGTACGCGGCGGCTTTTTTTAGGATTTCAAGCTCCTCTTTCAGCCGTTCATTCTCTTGGCGAAGGGTGGTGACTTCGCTTTGATCCTGTTTCTTTGGCCTTCCTGGACCTTCAAAGGCTTTGTTTCCTTTGTTGGATAACTGCTCTTTCCATTTGTAGAGTTGATTACGCCGAATACCAAGCTCCATAGCGATATCAGTGGCTGGTCTATCAGACTCATCCATCAGGCGAACCGCTTCTAATTTGAACTCTTTGGTGTAGGTCTTATATGGCTTGCGTTTTCTAGTCATTTGGATACTCCTATGGCGACATTGTCGCTTATTAAAAGTACCCGTTAAACTGGGGGAGGTTCAATCTGACCCCACTTACTTCGTACTTGGCAATACGATATCTTATGGAAAAGGTGCAGACCCTGAATTAGGTATAGCATATGCAATGAGTCATAGCAGATGGGGATTTAATGCAAACTTAGGCTATCATGGGGAGGCTCACACATACCAACAGCAAGTTTTTGGGATATTCTATTTACCCGCTTATATGGTAAGCGGAGGATTTATTGGACCTGATGGATGGATGCACAGAAACGGTAATTACTTTGAGAATTCCGCGCAGGATTATGGTGTAAATCCAGAGCCTCTCGCGTGGTTTTAAGCCAATGATAAGATATTTATCATCATTAATAATATTAACGATTACTGGTTGCTACGACCCAACAAATGGACCATTAGTGATAAACGATTTCGGTGAAGATATTGCAATCCATGTCGAAACCATTAATTCCCTACGTTTATCTATAAAATAAAAAGACAAAGGAGCACAATTAGGCTTAAAAATAACAGCCATTCACTTGTAACACTGACAATCAAACACTCATTCGGGAGTCGCTATTTTGCGAAAGTTTGTTTTGGGCATCCAAGCCCAAGCAAGCGGCAAATACTTAACGCGACCGTTTATGCCTACGGCGCCCCGACGTCCTGCGTTCGTTGCGTAATCACCTCTTCGCGGCTCTACACAACTCCCTCAGTGACTCTACGCCGACATAAAGCCGCTGCTGCATCTTCTTCGTCGTCCGCTCGCGCTCTCAACTACGAATATGCAGACGGCGTCGACTATCGCGGACTAACCGCCTTCGCTTCGCTATCCATGGCGGTCAGCGCAGGAGAGATTATCTTATCAAAAACACGATTCAACAGCTTAGCAAACAACAAATGAACTATAATCAAACCACTGTTTGGTGTATTTCTCCAAATCGGTTCGCTCTATATTATTTAAACCCTACCAACCCTATCACGTGCAACAAACCAGATACTCAGGCAATCATCTCATACGACATCCAAATGGGATCAAGGATCAAGGATCAAGGGGTCAGATTGAACCTCCCCAGTTTAACGGGTACTTTTAATAAGCGACAATGTCGCCATAGGAGTATCAAATGACTAGAAAACGCAAGCCATATAAGACCTACACCAAAGAGTTCAAATTAGAAGCGGTTCGCCTGATGGATGAGTCTGATAGACCAGCCACTGATATCGCTATGGAGCTTGGTATTCGGCGTAATCAACTCTACAAATGGAAAGAGCAGTTATCCAACAAAGGAAACAAAGCCTTTGAAGGTCCGGGAAGGCCAAAGAAGCAGGATCAAAGCGAAGTCACCACCCTTCGCCAAGAGAATGAACGGCTGAAAGAGGAGCTTGAAATCCTAAAAAGCCGCCGCGTACTTTGCGAGGATCTCAAGTGAAGTACGCCTTTATTCAATCGCTCAGCACAAAGCATCGAATTATACGGCTCTGTCATGCGCTTGATGTATCAGTGAATGGCTACTATTCATGGTGCAACCGACCTGAAAGCAAGCGCTCCATTGAGGATCGCCAGCTCACCGCTAAAATAAAGCTGTTTCACAAGGCAAGTCGGCAGATCTATGGATCGCCTCGCATCCATAAAGATCTGCAAGAGATGGAGAACGTGTTGGTGTTAATCGTGGGCCAGACTGATGAGGGCAAATGACATTGCCTCTAAGATGGCTAGAAAGTTTGTCATAACGACTAACTCAAAGAACACGATGCAGCCCGCGCCAGATCTGCTTAAGCGAGAGTTTGATGTGGAAAGACCTGATAAAGCCTGGGTCTCTGACACCACCTTCATACCGACGCGGCAAGGGTGGCTTTATCTGGCCGTCATCATTGATCTCTATTCAAGGCATGTCATTGGCTGGGCTATGAGCAACCATAACAACACTCTACTGGTGAAGGACGCACTCACGATGGCTATCTGGCGAAGAGGCCGAGTAGAGTCAGTAGTTGTGCACTCAGACCAGGGCAGAACCTATGCTTCAGGTGACTACCAGAGGCTGTTGAAAGAGAGCTCATTACGCTGCAGCATGAGCCGTAAAGGTGAATGCCTGGATAATGCGGTGGCGGAAAGTTTCTTCGGTACACTTAAGACCGAACTGGTAGATTACGAAGATTACAAAACCAAACAGGAAGCAAAGCAGAGTCTGTTTGAATACATCGAAGTCTTTTATAACAGACGCAGGCGTCACTCGTACTTGGGGTATGTAAGTCCTGCAGAATACGAGGCAAAGTGTGCCTCTTAATTAATTCATCCGTTAAACTGGGGGAGCCTCAAAATCGGGGAAAACCAATATCAAGGGCACGGCCCAGCCGAACAAACACATGCTGGCTGGCAACCGGCAGGTTGGTACCGTTCTCCAAGTGCAAAGCCAAAGAACGGGCCTTACTACTTCGTTTTCAAGCTAGGAAGCCATCCTTCAACTGTCGTCATTTTTCCCACCCACGTATTTGCCAGGTGGTATTTTGATAGTAATGACAAGCTCGTCAGTGTTGAGGTCATCAAAGAGATCGATGGAATATAAAAGCCATATAACCATCAGGGCTATCCGACCAAAAAACTGACGCTTTTTGTCGGCTAACCCTGAACGTTATCAATCACAGAACACGGTTTTGACCTTTCCCCCTCTACATCACCGAGCATCGGAGCGATTTCAGGGTTGAGTGAGCAGCTGTCTGAGCGTAGCGAGTTTCTGCTCACGCCTGAAATCGTGAGAAGCGGAGAGCACCCGAAGGGTGATGTGGCGGGGTGATGGTTTTGGGTACTTTTGCCGAATCAAAAGCACCACGCCGCGCGGGTGCGCGAACCCGCATCTAAATAACGTCGCGTAAGCGACACAATCAAAAGGGGTAGCAAGGACTACCGGTGTAATAACACTAAAAACCGTAACGCGCTCACCCTATCCAACCGGCAACCGCTCCATCAAATAACACAAACAATCCTGCCGAATAATCTTCGTATCCAACGTTAACATCGCTGGCATTACCGGGTTGCGTGTTTTCAGTAGCCTGCCCTCGACACTGAAAAAATCAGCCTCGACACAGCGCCCCTCCTCATCCTCCACCGCAAGCGGGATCTGGTGACCGTCGAGCGGCAGTTTGGCGATCTCAGTACCGGCGGGGAGTTCACGAAAGTTGAGATGGTCGAGGTCGGGGACGAAGCAGAGCTCGGCATCATCACAGCCAAAACCGAAGTGGACCGAGTCGGGCACCTTGACGGTGGCGACGGTGTGGAAGAGATCGATGTCGCGTTCGGCGACGGGGTGGTCGGGGAACTCCGAGAGGTGTAGCAGTGCATCGAGATACTCGGCGGCGTGCTGCTCACCGCGGCGCTGACCGACACGGCCGCATTCCAGCGTTACCGAGGGGCAGATATCGGCGAAGGCCATCGACTGCACCCCGGTGGGGCGAATGAAGTAGACCACGGTGCGACCGAACAGAGTCGCCATGTGCATAAACTTATTCTCGAGCTTGTTGATACAGGCGTAGTGCGGGTTAAGTCCGGTGTTGTTGTGCACATCGACGCTGGCGAAGAGGTTGCGTGCACGCATGATCTCCACCACCTCGGCAACAATCTCGCTCTCGGCTGAGGGCGGCTCATCTCCGCCGGGCCAGACGCGGTTGTAGTCGGGCTGACCATCGAGGCGGCGCATACCGTGGCGCGCCGCTTCGATGTTGCCGAAGAAGATCGAGAGACTTCGCGGCAGGTTACGCCCCTGGTAGTCGCGCAGCAGGTGCTGTATCGCCTCCAGCCCGGTGGTCTCATTGCCATGCAGCAGCACCGAGACGAAGAGTGGCTCTTTACGCTCGCCCTGCAGATGGATGATGGTCGGCTCGGATAGCAGGGTGTGGAGTTCGGTCGCCGCGACGTCGAGAATTCCGTCGGGCAGTGTGTCGAGTTGCTGCAGCATCTTCAGTCTATTCTCTACTAACGTTACAGCGACCAGTCGTGGACCGGCTCACCGCTTTTTTGATGTTCCAGATAGGCGAGGGTCAGCGCCTGCATGTCTCGGCCGTTTTTGGCGACATACTCACGCTGCCAGACGGCACCGTTTTGGCCGCTACGCATACGCGCCTCGATGATCTCCATGTAGGTGTCGATATCGTACTGATCGAGACCGAGCCGCTCCAGCCCCTTCCAGGCGAGCGGCACAAGCTGATCGCGCAACAGCGCATGGATGCCGACCCGCTTGCCGTCGATCCAGTTCACATGGGCGTGCAGACCTAGGCGTGACGCCTCATAGAAATTATCTCTCGCAGTGGCAAATTCGATCTGACTCTCTGGTGCCTGTTCCGCCTCCACCAGCTCTGTAATCAGACCGAAGAAGAGTGCGGCGTTGGCGATTGAGTCGACCACGGTTGGGCCACTCGGCACGACTCGGTGTTCGATGCGCAGATGGGGTTTACCATCGATGAAGCCGATCAGCGGACGGTTCCATCGCCAGATGGTGCCGTTATGCAGGCGCATATGCCGCAGCTCCTCCGGCTCACTCTGATAGTCGATCGGTAGCATGATCGGGAAGTGTTCGACATTCTCCTCAAAACACTCAAACAGAGATTTGCGCGCATAGCCCATACCAAATCCGACCCGGCGCATTGGGCCGTGAGCCGCACCGGCAAACCCACCCACATCGACCGCCTGTTCAAACAGCGGTATGCGGGTCTCATCCCAAAGGTCGCGCCCAAACAGATAGGGGGAGTTCGCGCTCGCGGCGACCATCGGTGCTGAGGCGATGATTGCGGCGTTGTAGTAACGCACGGCCAGATCCTCAGGCACCTGCATATGGATCTGGAACGAGGTGGCCGCCGACTCGAGCATCACATCCTGATGCACCACCTCTAGATGTTCACGACCGCTGATATCGAGTCGCAGCGGCTCGCCATTACGCATGCGTAGCACCTGCTGGTTAAGCGCATGGTAGCGACGCAGGTCAGACATATTCTGCAGTGACAGGTCGCTGTCACGGATACTTGGCAGAATGCCGGTCATCACCAGCTCGCTGTCTAGCCCCTCGGCCACATCGGAGTAGTGCTCCCACTGGGTCTGCAGCTCCTTGTGCATCAATGCCAGGGCGTCGTGACTGAGACGGTGTGGCTCCGTGTTGAGTTCTACATTGAAGCGCGCCAGCTCCGGCATCACCAGGGTCTCATCAAGGCGCTCCATGAAACGATCGTTGTTGGGTAGTGGTCGCCCACTGCTGTCGACCAGACACGCTTCCAACTCGAAACCGCCAACATTGATGTCGGTTGAAAAGCGCCACTCTTCGAACCAGCCACGAAGAAGATTGGTCTCCTCTCGCAGCAACTTTTCGAAGCGATGAAAATCGCGCTTCTCAAATTGACTCTCTACAATCTCCTGCCCCATCGTGCGCCCTCTTCTTATTCGGCTATCGCACTCAACTCATCATCGAGCTGCGAGAGCCGCTGTGGTGTTCCGATATCGAGCCATCTCCCCTCATAGTACTCCCCACTGACCCGCTCTGCTGCCATCGCTTCACGGAGCAGCGGTGCCAGTGGAAAGGCGCCGCCCTGACAGCTCGCAAACAGATCGGGATGGTAGATACCGATGCCACTAAAGGTGAATCGCTCACCATCACCATCGGTGACACGATTAGCGCTCAGCAGAAAATCGCCATTGGTATTGTGATCAGGATTATCGACCAGCACCAGATGGGCCAGGCCATCGAGCTGCTGCGGCAGACGCTGCAGCGGATAGTCGCTCCAGACATCACCATTGATTACCAGAAAGGGATCGCTACCGAACTGCGGCAACGCCTTGTAGATACCGCCACCCGTTTCAAGTGCGGTGGCTTCGTGAGAGTAGCTGATCTGCAGCCCATAGTGCTCGCCACTACCCAGCACTGCCTCGATCTGTTCACCCAAGTGGGCGTGATTGATCACCACCTCGACAATGCCCGCCGCTGAGAGTGCCTCCAGATGATACTCAATCAACCGCTTGCCACCCACCCGTAGCAGCGGTTTTGGGGTGTGGTCGGTGAGCGGTCGCATCCGCTCTCCGCGCCCCGCTGCCAGAATCATCGCCTTCATTTTGTAACCATTTTCACCTACAAATCAGATATCGGTTCAGTGTTACGTTTCAACCGACAAGATGCAACGCCCATCCGCCGCACATAGCTTTATCAAGCTGTGAACTGCCGCACAGCCAAAATCGTCTAACTGACATAGGCTTTAGGCGTGAAGATGAAGAGTTAGGTGTACCAAAGATGAAACTACCGGAGAAAATCGCCAACTATCTCCAGCTGCTGAACATCGGCTACGCCGCCATTGTGCATCCTCGTACCGGCAGCCTCGAACAGATCGCCAGCCACACCGGCATCGGTCTTGAGCGATTGGCTCGCGCTGCTATTTTCGAAGATAGTCACGGCCTGCTGATGGCGGTACTGCCCGCCTCTCGTCAGGTCGATATCAATGCCCTGCGGAGCGAGATGGGGCGACCGGAACTGGAACCGGCCAAACGCGAAACCATTATGGCACTGCTCTCTGACTGTGCAGAGGGTGCCATTCCTCCCATTGCTGCCGCCTACGCCATCGACGCTATTGTCGATAACCGCTTTGAGTCGTGTGATGAGATCTACGTCATCTCCGGCAATAACGAATCACTACTGCGACTCAGCAACAGCGACGTCTACCTGCTGCATACCGGCAGCTGGCACGGTGATATCTCGATGTTGGGAAAACCGATCAGCCGTGGCGTGACCAGAGAGCTGGTGATTCCGGAGAAAATAGCCGGCACCCTGACCGACGCTGACCGCCATGGATAGCGAAGCGAAGGCGGTTAGTCCGCGATAGTCGACGCCGTCTGCATATTCGTAGTTGAGAGCGCGAGCGGACGACGAAGAAGATGCAGCAGCGGCTTATGTCGGCGTAGAGTCACTGAGGGAGTTGTGTAGAGCCGCGAAGAGGTGATTACGCAACGAACGCAGGACGTCGGGGCGCCGTAGGCATAAACGGTCGCGTTAAGTTTTTGCTGTTTGCTTGGGCTTGGATGCCCAAAACAAACTTTCGCAAAATAGCGACTCCCCGAGGGGATTGCTGCCAATCGAGGAGATCCGCCGCCAGATACGGGCGGTCAAACACCTACCGACCATGCCCGATGCAGCGATGCAACTGCTGCGCCTGCGCAACGATCCCCACGCCACCGTGACCCACCTCAGTGAGATCGTTGAATCGGACCCCTCGCTGGCGGCGCAGATAGTCCGCTACGCTGGCTCTGCGATGTTTAACTACCGTGGCAAGATCGAATCGATACACGACGCCATCGCACGGGTACTGGGGTTCGAAAACACCCTTAACATCGCCCTTGGTCTTGCTGCCGGGCGCGCCTTCCACAACCCTGCCCAGGGACCACTGGGACTCAACGCCTTCTGGCACCACGCGGTCTACTCGGCCGCCCTCAGCCAATCGCTCGCATCACTGCTGCCTAAACAGATGGGAGTTAAACCGGGTCTCGCCTACCTTGCCGGTCTGCTACACAACTTCGGTTTTCTGCTCACCGGCCACCTGTTCCGCAAGGAGTTCACCATTCTCGATTAGCTGGTCGAGGCCAATCCAGAGCTGCCGGTCACGCTGATTGAGAAGCGCGCCCTGGGGGTCGATCACACCATCATGGGTAACTGGCTGATGCGCAGCTGGCGGATGCCCGAGGAGATCAACACCACTGTGCGCGAGCATCACAACTCGGCCTACTGTGGTGAATATGCACCCTACGCCAACCTGGTCTTCATCGCCGATCAACTTCTCGGTGCCCAGGGGTTCGGTGACGGCGTACGCGACACCCTGCCACAATCGCTGCTCACCGCACTCGGTCTCGAGCAGAGCCAGCTTGATGACGCACTCGAACGACTCAACAGCTCTGAGGCAGGCCTCAATAGCATCATCCAGCAGCTGGCTGCCTAGAGCCGCTCCTCAAGCCAACCCCACTTCCACCACGCTTTCTTGATCATATTAGTTGGTTAAAGCTAGGATATGTTCCAGATCGGCGCTGTGATGCGCCTCAAATTTCAGCGTCTCGTCAGCAACGTGACGGTTAATCAGGAGTAGAACGATGAGTAGTAGTGATAACGAACAGGTTGAGCTGAGCAGCGGTATCGCCGCCTTTGAAGGCAAGCACTTTGCCAGTGCCATGCAGCTCCTCTCACCGCTGGCTGAGGGTGGCAACACCGAGGCGCAGTATCGCGTCGCGGTAATGCAGCAGAACGGCCTGCTCGGCGCTCCCAACGCGCAAGAGGCCTACAAGTGGATGAGCGCCGCCGCCGAGAAGGGCCATGCGATGGCTCAGCATGGCCTCGGCTTCATGTATATGGAGGGCGAGTGCGCTGAAAAGGATAGCGCCAAGGCGATCGAGTGGTTCCAGAAGGCGGCCGATCAGGGGCTGGTCGGCTCACTCACCACGCTAGGCATGATGTACCAGGAGGGTAACGGCGTGCCGCAGGATGAGGATAAGGCGAAGGCCTACTACAAGCTGGCCGGCTTCGACATGTAGCTCCAGCTCACTGCATCACCCAGAAAAAAGGGCTGCAGATGCAGCCCTTTTTCTTAGTGCCGATGACGCTATGTTAGTTACTGGGTGCCGGTGCAGGCGGTGCGACAGGAACGGCATAGCGAGGGTAACCGTACCCGCCGGGATACCCGCCACCCCACGGGCCACCATAGCCATAGCCGGGATATCCACCCCACGGGCCGCCGCCATAATAACCAGGCCCACCTCCCCATGGACCGCCGCCCCATGGACCACCACCGTTATTCCACGGTGCATCCCAGGTGTCGAAGGGTCCCCAGAAGGCGTTGGCTGACTGCATAGGTAGTGCCATTGCCCCCACGATTGCGGCAGCTGCCGCGACTTTAATCAGTTTCTTCATGGTCGTTCCTCCCTGTTTTTTATCATTTCGATTCGATAGCTAAACGTATTGGTTTGTCCCTTTTTTGGGACTCAAATCTAAATGTAATAAAAATCTGGGCAACGTCAATAGTAGACAACGCTAATATTACTTAGACCACTTCCAGAATTGTGACCATCGTCATACAACCACGCTCGTCACTACGCATTGGCTTACCAATTTTCACCCAGAATTTCGAAATAGGATTGAGGGTGGAGGCAGGCGGGGCAGACGCTGGGGGCCTCCTCGGCCTCATGCAGATAGCCACAGTTTCGACAGCGCCAGACAATCTTGCCCTCGCGTTTGAAGACCCGTCCCGCTTCGAGATTATCGGCCAGATCCTTGTAGCGCTTACCGTGCTGCTTCTCCGCAATTGAGATCGCCTCAAAGGCCATCGCTACCGCCTCGAATCCCTCTTCACGCGCCACCTTGGCAAAGCCGGGATACATCTCGGTCCACTCGTGTTCCTCGCCCGCCGCTGCCGCACGCAGATTCTCCAGCGTGGAACCGATCTTACCTGCTGGAAAGGTCTCGGTGATCTCGAGATCGCCCCCTTCAAGAAACTTGAAGAAACGCTTTGCGTGCTCCTTCTCCTGCGCCGCCGTCTCTTCGAAGATTTCAGCAATCTGAATCAATCCCTCCTTGCGCGCCGCTCCAGCGAAGAAGTTATAACGATTTCGCGCCTGTGACTCACCGGCAAACGACTTCAGTAGATTCTTCTCGGTCTGCGTCCCCTTGATACTCTTCGCCATGCTCAACACCCCACTATTGATGAAATCCATTCTGAGAACCGACTGCCCGGCGTGCTGTCAGATGGAGCCGGGAAATCACTCTCCATGATGCGTATCATAGGCACATCTCCAGCTACGGGTGAACACCCCGGCCGACCCAGACAACCAAGGAGCACTGCATGATCTCTGTGACAAGAACGGTATTGATGTTATTGACCCTCGCCGCCGCACCGCTGCTGCACGCCGGTGGTGAGATCGATGATCGGGTGATTCACTACCAGGTCGAGGAGGAGTTCGACTACGTTAAAGAGAACATCGCGATGGCGATCACCGATCGCGGCATGATAGTCAGCGGCACCCTCCACGTCAGCGCCATGATGCAGCGTACCGGCGCCGATCTCGGCTTCACCGATCAGGTCTACCAGATCGCCGAGTCACTCGAATTCTGCAGCACCATGATGTCGCACCGCATGACCCGCGCCCATCCAGCCAACATCACCGTCTGCCCCTTTACCGTTTCGATCTATGTTGAGGCCGACAAACCCGAGACCGTCAATATCGCCTTCCGCCGTCCAAACCTGCTCGGCAACCAGCCCGAGGTTGAAGAGGCCGTATTCAATATGCTTAATGAGATTGCGCGGGCGGGACTCGAATGACCACAGCACGGACCCTCACCAATATCTACTACGGCGTCGCCACACTGCTGGCGACGCTCCACTTTATGCTCTATTGGGCTGCCAACCATATGGACAAGGATGCGCAGTTCATACTAGGTGTCGGTTATCAGCTGAGCATCAAGGCGAGCCTGATCGCTGCGCTGGCCGGCATCATGCTGGTTCTCAGCACCCGCAAAGCGGGGGTATGGTGAGAAATCTGGTGCTCGCGACAGTGTTGGCATCGTTCGGCATTCTCGACTTCATGCTGCGCTTCCTGCTACAGCCGTAGCTTCCGCTTTCGGCACTAGACCGACCGCCAACTAGTCAGCATCCACCTTCTCACCGAGTAGACGGTAGAAGTCGTCAGTCGGCATGGGACGATAGAAGTAGAATCCTGGAACGCGCTGCAACCCCGCTCTTTGAGAAAGGCGAGTTGTGTCTCATCCTCGACCCCTTCGGCAATCAGGTGAAAACCGAGGTGGCCTGCAATGGCGATAATGGTTTAACGATCGCTGCATCATCACTATCTACGGCGATATCACGAACAAAGGATTGATCGATCTTCAACTCATCGAGCGGTATCGCCTTCAGGTAACTAAGCGATGAGTAGCCGGTACCAAAATCGTCGATCGAGAAACGCACACCCAGACGGCGTAGCGCCTTCATCTTTTCAACCGTCTCATTGATATCGTGCACCAGCGACTGTTCGGTCAGCTCTAGCACGACACGGCTCGGCTCAATTCCACTGACCTCTATCACCTCCTGAACCGAGGGACAAAGTCGTGCTGATAGAACTGTCTGGCACAGACATTCACCGAGATGGTCTGGATATTTCTGGTCAAACCCGCACGGGTCGCCTCAACAAATTTTGTACAGGCGTTCTGCAGTACCCACAGACCGATCGGCACGATCAGCCCCGAATCATCGGCAACGGGAATAAACTCAGCGGGCGAGATAAAACCACGTTCGGGGTGCACCCACCTGAGCATCGCCTCGGCACCGATGATGGTTGCCGTCTCATCAACCTGCGGTTGCAGATAGAGATGCAACCTTTGCGCTGCAGCGCATAACGCAGATCACGCTCCAGAGCGAGACGGTTATCGGCCATGTCCTGCATTATCGGCTCATAGAAACGCAGCGTATTGCGACCCGCCGCCTTGGCCTGGTACATCGCCGTATCGGCATGCTTTAGCAGATCATCGCTCGAATCATCACTACCCGAGAAGGCAGCGATACCGATGCTGGGTGTCAGATGGAATTCGTGATCATGCAGCAGGTAGGGACGCGAAATCTCCGCCTGAATCTTCACCCCGATCTGCATCGCCTGGCTGGCCACCTCATTCTCCTCGTTTGAGAGTGAAATCAGCAGCACGACAAATTCATCGCCACCGAGTCGCGATACCGTACCCCCCTCTCGGATAACGCCACGCATACGCTCGGCCACCTGTTTGAGCAGTGCGTCCCCCACACTATGGCCGAGCGAGTCGTTGAGGTGTTTGAAGTTGTCGAGATCGACAAAGAGCAGCGCGCCGTAGATATTTTCACGACCGGTACGCGAGAGCTCGAGATTGAGTCGATCCGCCAGCAGGCGACGATTGGGCAGAGAGGTGAGCGAATCATGGTAGGCCTGGTACTCAATCACCTCCTCGCTAAGGCGACGACTGATTCCCATACTGACCACGGTGGCGATGCGTTGCAGGAACCGCTCCTCCTCGATCCTGTGCGGGTGACCGTGCTCGAGATAGAGCGCCATCACCCCCAGCACCTCGTGCTGACTCGAGAGCAGCGGTACCTGGTAGTGTCCGTGCGGCTCCATCCCCTCGAGATGGATCGAGTGCGCCTCATCCACGGTGGCGCTGTGCACCACCCGCTTATATTCCGCAGCCCGACCGCAGAGGCAGCTACCGAAGGGGACCTCAGCGCAGCGTGAGCGCAGCGTGAGCGCAGCTCGAGACTGACATTACGCCCCGCCACAAACTCCAACACCTCTTCATCCGGCTTCTGAGGAACACCACACCCTTGGTCTGCAGCTTCAGCCAGGTGGCCGATTCGAACAGTGCCAGCAATATACTATTGAGATAGGTGTGCATATCCTGCTCATTGAGCGAGAGCTCAAGTAATCGACTGATCACCTGCTCTTCACCCACCAGACGCGTCATGTGATCACGACTCTGGGTAATCTCCACCTCATGACGTTTCTGCATTGTGATATCGCGCACCACCGCAATAATCGAGGCACCTTGAGATGACTCATCTTCAAGGCGTCGCAGACCACCTCCGCATCGAAGGTCGAACCATCCTTGCGTCTCACCAGCCACTCGAAATCCTGTGGCACACCGTTGAGCGCCTTCATCATATACTCACCGGCCTGCGCATTGGTATAGCCATCGGCCGAGAAATCCTCGACCTCGAGTTTCAGCAGCTCCTCTCGCGTATAGCCGTAGTTATCGACCACCATCTGATTCACATCGATCAGAGAGCCATCGACTGCATGCAAAAGATCATGTCGGGGGTCGCGTTGTAGAGTGCACTGAGGTGGTTGAGCAGGTCGCGCAGCTGCTGCTCCTCCTGCTTCTGCAGCGTCACATCTCGCGCCACCGCAATAATGACCGGCCGCCCCACCCCTGCTGCAGCGCACCAAGGCGGACATCGACTGGAAACTCACTGCCATCTTTACAGCGGTGTCGGGTACTCAGGGTGCTGTGTTCGTCGGGATGTATGATTAGCTCGTTGAAAGCTCCTGAAGCTGCTGGCGACTTATTTCACATTTAGGTCATGCGGACCGAGCTGCAGCAGTTCATCGTGTGTGTAGCCGAGCGAATCGAGTGCCGCCTGATTGAAATCGACAAATCGCATCGCATCGCTATCGATGAGAAAATCGAGTCAGCCGAACTATCGAGTGCCGCACGAAAACGCTCCAGGCCAGACTGAACCCGTCGCTGCTCGGTAACATCTTGTACCGTGCCCAACATACGAATCGGATTACCCTCAGCGTCGAAACTGATCTCGGCATGCTCATATACCACCTTCAGCGAACCATCTTTGAGTAGTACCCGATGATCAAGGCTGTAGGAGCTACGCTGCTCGATCGCTGCGTACCGCCTTATCGACTCGCTCACGATCATCTGGATAGACAAGATCGAGAAAGGCCTGATAGTTGGCTGCAAACTCACCCTTGGCCAGTTCGAAGATGTTATAGGTCTCATCGGACCAGTAGAGTGTGTCCTCGACAATATTCCAGTCCCAGCTTCCGGTCTTGGAGACATGTTGTGAACGCAGCAACACATCCTGGCTGTATTGCAGCTGACCGTGAGTCTCAAGCAGGTCGTTTTGGCGTTATTGATTGTATCGACCAGACTCTGCAGCTCATCTGCTCGCCCCCGTTCACGCTCAAGCACCAGATCGGGCACGCTTTCATCGAGTCGCAGCGTCTTGGCGAAGCGACTCAGGGCTGAGAGGTGCCGCGTCACCAACTGCTGCACGATGATCAAGATAAAGAACGAAACGAGGAAGGTTTTGATCGCCTGCGATATGAGAATCGCGATGACCGTTTCGACCAGGTGCTGGTAGACATTTTTCAGTGTCGCCGTAACCTGCAGCTCGCCCAACACCAAACTGCGATCCCGATAACTGTACGTGAGCGGATAGCGACGAGTGATGAAGTCCTCACTCTGCACCACACCCTTGGCCACTACCGAACTCCCATCACTATCGGTGATTTTGAGATGGACAATATCGGGGTGGCGCAGTATACCCTCGAGCTGCAGACCTAGCGAAGTGTAGTTGAGTAGCCAGAGGCCGTTTGTAACGCTCTCTACATTGATCACCTCGATCTCATGCAGACGCCGTTCAATATTCGACATCTCATGTTTGTAGTCGCGATAGAGCTGTACAGTGGTCAGCGCCAGCGTAATACAGGAGCTGAAGATCAGCACATAGATAACAAGTCGTCGTGCAATCTGACTTTTGAAAAAACTGGGAAACTGCATCATTGGATCAGCGGCAATTTTTCCAGCACTTGCATGGTCAGCTGTTCGATTAGGCCCTCACGCTTCATTTTACGCAGCACCGTTGCCAGTCTTGGTGCCAACCCCTCGTGTTTGGGATGAAGATAGAGATAGAGCGGCTCAGCGGCCAGGGGTGGATCGATCACTTCGATTTCTCTATCGCTGACCGCCATGGATAGCGAAGCGAAGGCGGTTAGTCCCCGATAGTCGACGCCGTCTGCCTATTCGTAGTTGAGAGCGTGAGCGAACGACGGAGAAGATGCAGCAGCGGCTTTATGTCGGCGTAGAGTCACTGAGGGAGTTGTGTAGAGCCGCGAAGAGGTGATTACGCAACGTACGCAGGACGTCGGGGCGCCGTAGGCATAAACGGTCGCGTTAAGTATTTGCCGCTTGCTTGGGCTTGGATGCCCAAAACAAGCTTCCGCAAAAATAGCGACTCCCCGACAAGCCCCTGCTGTTTTAGCCGCCACAACCCACTCAGATAGCCGAAGCTCGCGATATCGATCCGATCGCGCTGCAACATCTCAAACATCGACTGAGGATGGTCAACCACATGGGTGGTTGCTGGAGAGACCCGCCTGAGGTTATTAACGATAATCTTCCAGCCGGTCACCGTCGCCACGTTGTAGGGTTTCAAATCATTCCAACTCAACACCTCTGGTACTGGCCGTTTGGCAAAGGCGCTGAATCGCGCCACATAGACACTCTCCGGCACCCGAATCAGCCCTGGATAGTCTCTCCTAATCGCACGGGGGATGCGGCAGCAGTCACCATCATCGACACCACTTACCACCAGTTTCAGTGAACGTTCAGCCGGGAGCTCGTAGAAACTCATCTCAACATCTACACGCTTAAAGGCTTCGATCATGATCTGTTCGAGCAGACCGGAGACGGGAGGAGTAAAGCCGGTATTGATGCGTAGCGGCCCGGCAGCCACAACTGGAAGCGCTATTGAGACAAGCCCCAAAAACAGTAATGATCGATAGAGACCAACCATCGCAGAGAAACAACCGCTACAACTCAACTGCATATCGCCACTCCTCAAACCAATCCGCCCTGAGAAGTTGCGATACCTCTTCATGGACCGATCAGCCATTTGCAAACACCCCATCACACAGTAATGGTAAGGAGAACATTTCAGTGTTAACGCGGCCCTCCCTTACTCGAAGATAGTCGAAGACCCTGAAAAAGCCATCGCGACTGCAAGGGCTACTTGGTCAGCTGCTCCATGACCAGCGACTCCAGCAGCGTATGCAGCGGTGCCAGTTCGCTATCTCGACCACTCACCTCGTAGATATAACCAACGGTACGCGGAATATCCTTCAGATAACCCGGCCTTCCATCACGGTGATTGAGACGCGCGAAGATACCCGCCGCCTTGAGATGGCGTTGCACGCCCATCAGATCGAACCAGCGCATGAAGCGCGACTCGCACGGTTCACGCAGAATGCCCGAGTCGAGCGCGAGATCGTGATAGCCGCGCACCCACCCCTCGACCCGCTCGCGTGGCCACTCGATATAACAGTCGCGCAGCAGCGAGACGAGATCGTAGGTGACCGGGCCGTAGACCGCATCCTGAAAATCGAGAATACCGGGGTTGTGCACCTCGGTGACCATCAGGTTGCGCGAGTGGTAGTCGCGGTGCACCGTCACCTGCGGCTGTTCCAGCGCCGACTCGGCCAGCAGCTCGAAGCTCTGATCGAGCACCGCCTGCTCAGACTCACTCAGCTGATGTTCAAGATGGCGTGTCAGGTACCAGTCACGAAACAGATTCATCTCAGCCAGTAGCAGCTCTCGATCGTAGTGAGGCAACGACTCACCATCGGGTCCGCAGGCCTGGATCGTCAGTAACGCGCCGAGCGCATCACCATAATAACGATCAACCGTCTGCTCATTGAGCTCATCAAGATATTGTCGGTTACCAAGATCACCGAGCAGCATAAAACCCTGCTCGAGATCATGATGCAGGATCTCCGGTACATTCAGTCCCAGCTCAAAAAGCTGCTCACCCACCTCGATAAAGGGACGACTATTCTCCCTCTCCGGCGGCGCATCCATAGCGATCCGTGTCTCGCCCTCGAAGCTGAGCCGAAAGTAACGACGGAAGCTGGCATCGCCCGATGCCGGTTCAATCTCAAACTCGGGCAGGCCTGCCTCTTTAGTTAGCCAGCTCTGCAACTGCGCCAGTCGTTCACCCATCTGTTACCTCAACTCATCATGTTTCATTTGTAGTTCTTCTTCATCCGGCAGCACACACATCGGCATGGCCTCATCGACAGCACGATCACGCAGACCAAAGAGATGGCGCATACGCGGTACCGCCCACTGACGTAGATCGTCGGCAATAATGAAGAAGCAGGGAATAACAATCAAAATCAGTACCGTCGCAAATAGCAGACCGATACCAAGACTCACCGCCATCGGCGAAAGAAATGCCGTCTGTCCGGTGGCAAAGAAGATCAGCGGCGAGACACCGAGGAAGGTGGTGATACTGGTGAGCATAATCGGACGTACCCGAACTCTTCCCGCCTCAACCACCGCATCGATCCGCTCCCACCCCTCACGCCGTAGCCGCTTGGCAAAATCGACCAGGATCAACGAATCGTTAACCACGATACCGGAGAGGGCGAGAAAACCGACCATGGAGAGAAACTGCAGCGTGTGGCCAAGCAGTGCATGACCGAAAATCACACCGATCGCGCCGAAGGGGATGGCGAACATCACCACCAGCGGATCGAGTAGCGAGCGAAACAGTGCCGCCAGAATAAAAAAGATAATCGCCAACGAGATCACCAGCGCCCGCAACATCGAGGCGATCGACTCACCCGCCTCACGCTTCTCACCCATGAAGAGCAGCTCATAACCGGGGTACTGCTCCGCAAAGTGCTTGAACTCTCTATTGAAGAGTTCGGTCACCTCGAGCGGTGTCGAGACCGCATCGTTGACCTCGGCGGTGATGGTCGCCAGACGGCGCATATCACGCCGGTTGATGGTGTTGAGACTACGCCCCGGTTCGATATCGGCCACCTCACCGAGATAGACAGTACGACCGCTACTCAGCGTTACCGGCAAACGCTCCAGCGTACCGCTGTGACGTAGTTCATCGGGGTAGATCACCCGCACCGGAATGCGCTTATCACCGCGTGTGACATGCAGCGCCTCCAGACCGAGGAAACCCGTACGCACCGACTCGCTCAACTGCTGCTGGGTCAGCCCCAACTCACGACCACGCTCGTTAAGCGCGTAGCGATACTCAAGCTTGCCCACCTCCAGATCCTGCTGCACATCGCGCGTGCCGGGTAGACGACGCAGGTAGTCGGTGACTGTTTCGGCATGGCGGCGCAGCTGATCGACATCGGGACCGGTCACCCCGATCTCGATATCGGCCCCCGCCGGGCCACCCTGGGTACGCAGGATCGAGAGCCGTTTAATGCCAGCGATCGTCTGCATGCGTTCTCGCAGCGCATCGATCACCACCTCAGTTTCACGTTCGCGCGTTCCTTCCCAGCTGAATTTAAGGCTCACTATCGGCGTCACATATCGCTCGATAAATCCCTTCGGTGCCTGTTTATCCAGATCAACGATCAGCTGAATATATTGGCTACCAAAGCGGATGCGATTGAAGTCGATAAAGGAGACACCGACATTGGTCAGCAGGGTATTGAGCTCATCATCGTCCAGCTCATCGAACAACGCCTGCTCCATTTTCTTCGCCAGCAACGAACTCTCATCAAGGCTGTAGGTATTGGGCGTCTCAACGTTGATAAAGAACTGACCGACATCGACATGCCCAAAGAGTTTGAACGGTAGCCGGGTAGCGGCGAAGACCATAACCACCACCAGGATGCCAACGGTCGCGGTGGTAACCAGATAACGGTTATTGGCCGACCAGCGCACCAGCTCAGTGTAGCGATGCAGCCAGTGTGACCAGTCGATACGTTTCTTTTTGGCGTGTTGCACCCGCAGGATCTCATTGGCGTGTGAAGGCAGCACGCCAAACGCCTCCCACAGCGAACCGAACAGCGCGGCCGTTACCACCACCGGAATCACGGCGATGAAGGCACCCATGGTGCCGGTGATGGCAAACATCGGCAGGAAGGCGGCCACCGTGGTGGTGATCGAGGCGAGCACCGGCCAGAACACCTCTTTGGCGCCAAGCTCAGCCGCCTTACGTGGTGCCATACCCGCCTCCATATGACGGTAGATATTCTCGGTAACGATGATCGCATCATCGACGATCATTCCTAGCGCGATTAGAAAGGCGAACAGCGAGATCATATTGATGGTGTAACCAAACTGTTGCAGCAGAATCACCGCCACCAGAAAGGAGACGGGAATACCCATCGCGGTAATCAACGCGACTCGGAAGTTGAGAACGAGGTAGAGCGAGAGCAGTACCAGCGCCAAACCGATCAGCCCTGAGGATTTGACCGTATCGAGACGGTTTTTCACATAGACCGAGAGGTCGCTGAAGAGCCCGATCTCTACCCCCGGCGGCAGCTCCATGCGCAACTCTTCGACCAGCTCCCGAACCCGTTCGGCGACAATGATGGTGGAGGCCTCGGCGCTCTTGGTCACGGTCAGGTTGATCGACGGTTTGCCGTTAAAGCGCCCCAGGGTGCGCGCCTCCTCCAGCCGCATCTCCACCTCAGCCAATTCACCGAGACGCAGCTGCCCCCCCTGTGCATTACTGCTGATCACCACCCGGCGTATCGCCTCCGGCTCGGGCGCCACCCCCTTTCCGCGTAGCAGGATATCGCCCTCACGTGCCTTGAGTGATCCTCCAGGTAGATCACGCAGGTTCTCACGCAGTGCACGGGTAACCTGTGCCAGCGCGACACCCCGCGCTGCGAGACGCTGCGGATCGACCACCACCCACAGCTCCCAGCTACGATCACCCGCCATACCAGCACTCGCCACCCCCGGCAGCTGCTGCAGGCGTCTCTGCACCTGTTCGGCCAGCTCGTTGAGATGGCCAGCGTCGATATCGCCATAGAGGGTGGCACTGATCACCGGGAAGCGCGCCTTGAGACGCGTCAGCTCTGGCTCCTCCGCCTCCTCGGGTAGATCGGTCACCTGATCGAGTGCGCTCTGCGCCTCGCGCATAAACTCATCAACATCGCTGCCCGATTTGAGTTCGATGGTGATGGTGGAGATCCCCTCATTACTGCTCGAGGTGATCACATCGATATCGGCCATCGCGTCGAACTCCTCCTCGATCGGGATCGAGATCTGCCGCTCTACCTCCTCGGGTGAGGCGCCTTCAAAGACGGTGCGAATGCTCGCCTTGTCGAGTTCGATCGAGGGGAACATCTCCTGCGGCATCGCATACCAGGCAAGCACCCCGGCGATAAGCACCAGTGCCAACATCAGGTTGGTGATGAGTGGATTGTTGATTGAGAAGCGAATCAGAAACATGGTGTTTTTTATGTGGCGGCAGAATTAAAACTGCGCCACCTCACCCTTGATCTGTTGGCCATCACTCAGCGCGGCGGCATCACTGATTACTACCATCTCGTTTGCCGCCAGTCCGCTGATGATCTGCTGAAGATCACCGATGCGTACCCCGGTGGTTACCGCGCGTCGTTCGACACGGTCGCCGTCGACGGTGAACAGATGTGTCTCACCCGCCTCACGCAGCAGCGCCGAGACCGGTACCACGACGGCATCATCAACCGGAGGCAACAGCAGCTGCGCCTCAGCGAGCATGCCGGGTAACAGTCCAGCAGCGCTGATCCGAATGCGCACGGGGTGAGTGTGAGTCTTGGCATCGGGATCGAGCTGCAGCGCTACCAGTTCACCTGAACGTTTCGCACCGTCAACCACCACCTCAACCCGATCACCTCGCTCGACCGCCGCCGCCACACTACCGACCAGCTCGACATAGAGATCGAGTGCCGAGGCGTCGATCAACTCAACGCTCTGTTGATTGCTAGAGACATAATCCCCCTCCTCAACCGCAATCGAATTGACGATGGCATCGAAGGGGGCAAGCAGACGGGTACGACGCAGATTGCGCTCGGCACGGTTGAGCGCTGCCTGTGCCAGATCAATACGCGCCTCACCCGTTGCAACACCGTGTTGCAGCCTTGCCTCATCCGAGAGCAGTTGTTGAAGGCGTTGACGTGCTTCATCGAGGCGTGAGCGGGAGGTGAGTGATTCACGGCCGAGACGCTCCTGACGTGCCACCTCGCCCTCCTGCAGCTTGCGATTCTTCTGCGCCAGCGTAAGCAGTTCACTATCACGCTCAACACCGCCCTTTTCGAGCACCAGCTGGGCACGCTTCTCCGCTACCGCATCGGCGTAGTCCCCCTGCTCAAGTTGCAGCAGCGTTGCAGCAGCTGCAACGCGCTCACCCGGTTCCACCAGGCGTTTGGCGATACGCCCCGCCACCTCAAAGCGCAGCTGACTGCGACGCTTCGGTTGTAGCCTGCCAGTGAGGTGCTCAACCGGTTGTAGACGCTCACTTCGCGCCGCCGCCACCTGCAGGTGGGCAACCGGGCGCTCGCGCAGTCCCGCCTCCTTTTTGGGCTTGGTCATCAGTAGTAGATAGACCGCCGCACCGGAGAGCAGAATCAGCAAAATTATCGGCAGTAGTTTGGAGCCTCTGGTCGCCACGCGAATATCCCGAGAAGTAGGAGAAGATGGTATTCTAGGCAGCTTATTGATCAGATAAAACAAGAAACGACACGACCCGTGCCCCTCCACCTGAAGAAATCGTCGCTAGCTGCCACTGCAGCGCTCTATCTGCTCGCCACAATTTCGGCGCAGGCGGCGGCTCCCAAGTGGGTCTGTGTGAGCAGTCACAGCGGTGGCTGGGAGTGTGGTGAAGGGGCTGCCCCGGTAGAGGCTTTGGCGAAAAAGGCCACAGTGACTCCACCGCTGCAGAGGGGTGCCAAACCGTCATCAAGGTCGCGCAATGATTTTCGCCTGATTAAGACCGCCACCACCTTCGATAGCGGCATTCCGATAGCCCCCTTCAAATCGACACCTATCCCATCTCCCATCGATGTCACCGCCACTGCGAAATCACTGCTGCCGATCACCGCACCCTACCCGGTTGAAAACTTCAGTAACTGCGAACCGATGCAGGATGTGGTGGTTGATCCCAACGCCCCCACACGCAGGGATGCCCCCCTTGAGATCGTCGCCGAGGCGAGCACCCGCGATTCGGGCAGTGTTACCCAATTCGAAGGCAATGTGCGTATACGTCGCTCCGATCAATATCTGGAGGCACAGCAAGCACGCTACGAACAGCAACAGGAGCTGTTTGAGGCTGTGGGCGATGTCCGCTTTAGAGAGCCCGGCATCGACGTCAGTAGTGAGACGGCTCGCATTGAACTCAACACCAATCGCAGCGTGCTGACTGGCAGTGAGTATCGTCTGCCACAGAGCCACGCCCGTGGCAGCAGCACTCGACTGATTCGTGAGGGCAGCGCAAAAACGCTACTGGAAGATTTCAGCTACACCACCTGTAACGCCGATCGTAATAGCTGGAAGCTGCGCGCAGCAGAGGCGGAGCTTGATCATCTCGAGGGTAAGGGCACGGCCAAGCATGTACGCCTGCATGTGAAAGATATTCCGGTCCTCTACGTCCCCTACCTCAGTTTCCCGATCGATGATCGTCGCAAGAGTGGCCTGCTCGCCCCAAGCTTCTCCTCATCGAACGTCAACGGGTTCGATCTCTCGATCCCCTACTACTGGAACATCGCGCCCAACCAGGATATGACCATCACGCCGCGCTATCTGGAGAAGCGCGGTACGATTCTCGGTCTTGAGCATCGCCATATCGACCGACAGGGCAGTAGCGATTTGCAGTTTGAGTATCTGCATCGTGACAAGCTCTACAATGATCAGCGCGGTCTAATTCAGTTCCGCCAACAGCGTTCGCTCTCAGACAACTGGGCGATGGAGATCGACTTCAACCACCTCTCTGATGACACCTATCTCAAAGAGGTCGGCAGCGGTCTGAGCGTCTCGAGTCAGACCCACATGCTACGTCGCGCCGAGGTTAGCTACACCGGTGATTACGTTCAGTTACTGGCGCGTGCCGACGCCTACCAGCCACTCAGTGGCAACGAACCCTATCAGCGTCTACCGCAGCTTCGACTCGATGCCATCACACCCAAAGGCCCGGCAGGCCTCTACGCCGGCATCGATAGTGAGCTGGTGCGCTTTGCCCACGAAGAGCAGACACCAACCGGCACCCGCCTCGATCTCTGGCCAAGGGTCGGTATGGATCTGGAAGGTGCGAGTTACTTCCTCCGTCCCGCGCTTAGCAATCGCTTCACCGGTTACCGCCTCGATGATGTCACTCCCGGCGATAGTGAATCACCGACGCGCAACACACCGCTGTTCAGCCTCGACGGTGGCCTGATCTTCGAACGTGACGCCGGCGAATCGACTCACACGCTCGAGCCACGCATCTACTACCTCAAGGTTAATGATGAGCAGCAGGACGAGCTGCCGGTCTTCGATACCAACCGTCCCGAGTTTGGTTTCGATCAACTCTTTAGTGAAAACCGTTTCAACGGTGCCGACCGCATGGGTGATGCCAACCAACTTACTCTGGCACTCACCACACGCAGCATCGACAACCAGAACGGTCACGAGCCCTTCACCCTGAGTCTTGGCCAGATCTTCTACTTTGAGGATCGAGAAGTAACACTACCGGGTGAGACCATTGAGCAGAACAATCAATCTGATTTTGTCGCTGCACTCGACTGGCGCAGCCGCTCGGGGCTGAGTCTCAATAGCGCACTGCGCTGGAACAATCAGCAGGATGAGATCGACCGTGGCACTGTACAGCTCCACTACCAGCCGCAGCAGGACAAGATCATCAACCTCTCCTACCGCTATCTGCGTGATGAACTGGAGCAGACCGATGTGTCACTTCTGTGGCCCCTGGGTCGCCGGTGGCATCTGCTGGGACGCTGGAACTATTCGCTGCTGCATGAGCACACCCTCGAGACGGTGGCCGGCATCGAATACGACAGCTGCTGCTGGGCGATGCGCCTGGCGGTACGCCGCTTTACCCAGGACATCACCAGCGAGTACAACGACAGCATCATGCTGCAGGTTGAACTCAAGGGTTTAAGCAGTGTCGGAGACAACATCGAGAGCCTGCTCGAGGATGGTATCCTTGGCTACTCACGCGACAATTCACGATATATAGATGAGCGATAGAAAACTATGAGCCGTACCCGCCAACTCCTCGCTGCCCTACTGGCCGCACTCACCCTCTTTACCACTGCCGTCCAGGCGGAACGGATTTCCGATGTCGACCGCATCGTCGCTATCGTCGATAACAACGTCATCACCTATAGCGAACTAGCCAAGCAGCTGCAGACGATTAAGGATCAGCTGCGTGCCAGCAATACGCAAATGCCTTCGGAGTCGGCACTGCTGCGCCGCGTACTGGAGCGTGCCATCATCAATCGTCTGCAGCTACAGTTGGCCGAACAGACTGGGCTGCGCGTCGATGATGAGACGCTCAACACCACCATGAGTCGCCTGGCCAAACAGAACAAACTCTCACTACGCGAATTTCGCGATGCGATCGAATCGGAGGGTTTTAGCTACGCCTCCTTCCGCGAGGATATTCGTGAGGAGATCATCATCAATCGCCTGCAGCAGAAGCAGGTCAGCAACCGCGTCTCGGTGACCCAGCAGGAGATCGACCACCACCTCGCCAACGAGGAGAGTCGTGGCGATGAGAATCGTGAGTATCTCATCTCCCACATCCTGATCGGTCTGCCGGAAGGTGCCGTGCCTGAACAGATCCAGGCCCAGCGCGCCAAGGCCGACGAGCTTCTCACCAAGCTACGCGATGGCGCCGACTTCGCTGAGATGGCGGTCAGCCACTCCGATGGTCAGCAGGCACTCAAGGGGGGCTCACTCGGCTGGCGCCGCACCAGCCAGATGCCGAGTCTCTTCACCGAGGTGGTGCCCAACATGGCATCGGGCGATGTCGCCGACCTGATTCGTAGCCCGAGTGGTTTTCACATTATCAAGGTAATGGAGACCCGTGGTGCTGAGCAGAAGCTTGTTACTCAGACACATGCACGCCACATCCTGATCAAGACCGACGAGATCACCTCAGGTGATGACGCGCGCACCCGCCTTGAGCAGATACATGGTCGTGTCGTCGACGGCGACGACTTTGCTGAACTGGCCCGCGCCCACTCCGACGATACCGGCTCTGCCGTCAACGGCGGCGATCTCGGCTGGAGCAGCCCCGACACCATGGTGGCGCAGTTCGAACAGGCGATGGACCGACTCGCTCCCGGTGAAATCAGCAAGCCGTTTGCCTCCCCCTTCGGCTGGCATATCGTGCAGGTGCTCGAACGCCGCGAACACGACAACACCGACGAGTTCAAACGCAATCGTGCCCGTCAGACCATTCGCAAGCGTAAGATCGAAGAGGAGCGTGAGATATGGATCCGCCGTCTTCGTGATGAGGCCTATGTGAAGATCATGCTGGATGAGTAGTAACAGGACTCCAGATCAGGCAACACCACGCATTGCACTCACCCCTGGCGAACCGGCCGGGATTGGTCCCGACATCATCATTCAACTGGCGCAGCAGACGCTGCCGGTTGAACCGATCGTTATTGCCGATCCAGTACTGCTGGAAGCGCGAGCCGCGCAGCTTGGGCTGCCGCTCACCATTGAGCCCTACAATCCCGAGCTACCCATCGCGCCACACCGCGCCGCCACACTCAAGGTATTACCGGTCACACTCAGCCAACCGGCCGTCGCCGGCACACTCAATCCAGCCAACGCCGCCTATGTAGTCGAGACACTCAAAATAGCCACGCTGGGGGCACTGCGTGGCGAGTTCAGCGCAATGGTCACCGCCCCGATCCATAAAGGGGTGATCAATGACGCCGGCATCCCCTTTAGCGGTCATACCGAACTGCTCGCCGAACTGACCGGTACCGAACGGGTGGTAATGATGCTGGCGGCCGATAGACTGCGTGTCGCACTCGCCACCACCCATCTACCACTGAAGGATGTCAGCAGCGCGATCACACGAGATTCGCTAACGACAACCCTGCGCATCCTGCATAGCGACCTGCAACAGCGTCACGGCATCAGCGATCCACGGATTCTGGTCTGCGGACTTAATCCACATGCAGGCGAGGGCGGTCACATGGGAAGTGAGGAGATCGACACCATCGAACCGGTGCTCGATCAGCTACGTAGTGAAGGGATGAGACTCAACGGCCCGCTACCAGCAGACACCCTCTTCACCCCACGCTACCTCGACCACGCCGATGCCGTACTGGCGATGTACCACGACCAGGGACTACCGGTACTCAAACACGTCGGTTTCGGTCGCGCCATCAATATCACACTCGGCCTGCCGATCATCCGCACCTCAGTCGATCACGGCACCGCACTGGAACTGGCCGGAACAGGTCGAGCCGAGATCGGTAGCCTGATGGCAGCCATCGAATATGCCCTTGGGTTAATCGAGAAGAGAGAGGCATTCAACTGATGGGGCATTCAAAATATAGACAGGATGGGCACGCACCGCGTAAACGCTTCGGTCAGAACTTCCTACACGACCCACACATTATTCACCGTATCGTTCAATCGATCTCGCCGCAGCAGGGTGAAACCGTTGTGGAGATTGGCCCTGGACTTGGAGCTATTACCGAACCGCTGTTGAAATTGTGTGGCGCAATGCAGATTGTCGAGCTTGATCGTGACCTGGTGCCCAAGCTGGCTGAACGTCTTGGGCCTCTTGGCGAGGTAGCGATTCATCAGGCCGACGCACTTAAGTTCGATTTCGCCTCGATTCGACAAGGCGATCAACCACTGCGAGTGGTCGGCAACCTTCCCTACAACATCTCCACACCACTGATCTTCCACCTGCTTTCGTACGCGGGTTTGATTAAGGATATGCATTTCATGTTGCAGAAGGAGGTGGTCGATCGACTCGCCGCTTCCCCCGGTACCAGCGACTACGGTCGGCTCTCAGTGATGGTGCAGTACCGCTGCGCGGTGACGAAGCTGATTGATGTTGGACCCGGTGCCTTTAATCCACCCCCCAAGGTCGACTCGGCCGTGGTCCGCATCGCCCCCTATCTCGAACTACCGTTTCCGGTCGACTCTGAGAGTGATCTCGCTGAGCTGGTCAGCAGCGCCTTTGGTCAACGCCGTAAAACGTTGCGCAACAATCTCAAACATCTAATGGATGATGCAGACTACGCAGCACTCGGTATCGATCCATCGATACGAGCAGAACGCCTCACGGTCGAACAGCTCACCCAGCTCGCAAACCAACTCAGCGATAAACGTCGTGCCCAGTAGGTCTCTACGACCCTCCTGGCAAAGCTGCTTGGCGCAGTTGTTCGCAGCTAACCAGTGACCTAACACCACTGACTACCTGTGAATTTACGATGAGGCATAGCTAGAATCGATTACTTGATTGTCGAAGACCTTTATCAAGCATTATGTTCGCACCATAATAGTGAACGCAGATAGATGGTTGATTCATCGAGGACCACCCTATTTGCATCACAGAAAACTCACGCATTAGCAGACGAACGGTTGTTCCAGCATGACACTCGATAAAGACGCGTAAATAGCACTACTCTTGCAACACAGCATCCAGCCTATACACCTCATGGCAAGCCACACAGTTTTGCATAAGCACGCTTAGCTCCTTCAATGTAGCCATTGAATCACCAAGCTGCTCCGCATTAAGAGCCAGAAGATCAAACTTTTTATGGGTATCTACCCCGAGCCTTTTAAACTCCAGTGGCAATTTACCCATCAAAGAGACCGGAACGCCTTGTTGAGCAGCCATTCCTACTGTTCTGGCGTTCAGCGCAACAGCGTCCATATCATCACTGGAGAGACCAACTGTAATGGCCTGCACCGATTGAAGGAACGACCTCATCTCCGTGAGCACCAGATCCTTCTCACTATGAGTCAGCTGGATAGCCGCCCTTCCATCACTTGCCTCTTCAACGCTCCCCTGAACAAGAAATTTATAGATTAATCCCCCAGTTACAAACAGAAGCAGGACGACTACAACCGAACAAACGCTACGCATACATCTCTCCCTGAAATCATTCTTCCTACATCCATCTTGCATCAACGACTACAACCACTCAGCAAAGCAAGGCAGCCAGAACATTGAAAGCATTCAGAAGCCGCTTTCACCTTGACCTTTAAGCCGCCTCGGTTGATACCCCCATCTTTTTCAACACACTCGTGAGCGGACATATATTAGTAATTCCACTCTGAAAAAGATTTACTCCAACAAATAGAGTGAGAAACACCCAGTAAGGATGCACGTAATGGGTCAAGGCAACACTTAGCAATATCATCAGACCTGCAATCAGCCGCACGTATTTATCAACGGTCATAAGAAACCCCTTAAATCAATCATTAAACGAATAATACTTTTCGCTGTAAAAAACTTTTAACAGCCACAATTAATGCACTAGAAAAACCCTTTACGCCAACTCACCGCCACACTGAATTCATGCTCCGCCTGCACCCCATTGCGATCTTGATTAAGTGGTAGCAGCAATTCGACACTTAGGTTATTTGCAAGCACAGGCATCCAGTTAATTCCCACACCCAGCTCAGTCCTTGTTCCTCCGTAGTTATCTGGATTCGCACCAAGACCAGGCCCGTAGATATTAGGGTCAATACCGTTTATCTCATCTTGAGACTCTCCGCGCAAGCGAATCGAAGTCGCTAAATCGGGATTCCACTCATATGACATCCAGGCGGTTGCTTCATGTTTATTACCGTAGCTCCAGCCCTCTTCATTTTCACTTTCGAGCGGTATCGTCGCCAGATATTGACACCCCATCCCCACTGCTTATTTTTACCCCAGTAAACCACACCAAGCAGACTATCCCAGGTTCCAGAACCCAGCTGCATACCATAAGCTAGACGACTTTTCACGATCGTATTCATCGGAGTAAGATTATTATCTTCTTCCGTAATGCTGCCGGTAGGTGCACTAAAGACAATATCAAATACAAAATTGTGTCTGTTGTTATCGCTATTGAAGGCCTTAAAAATGGTACCGAACTTTATATCGCCCAGCCCAGTTGTGGTGACCGTATTTGTTCCCAAGCTGGCCGTTCCTGGAGCATTGAATGTTTCCAGCACCGTCTCCTTACGTATCAGGGGCGCACTGGGGAGTCGCTATTTTGCGGAAGCATGTTTTGGGCATCAAGCCCAAGCAAACAGCAAAAACTTCACGCGACCGTTTATGCCTACGGCGCCCCGACCGTCCTGCGTACGTTGCGTAATCACCTCTTCGCGGCTCTACACAACTCCCTCAGTGACTCTACGCCGACATAAAGCCGCTGCTGCATCTTCTCCGTCGTTCGCTCGCGCTCTCAACTACGAATATACAGACGGCGTCGACTATCGGGGCTAACCGCCTTCGCTTCGCTATCCTTGGCGGTCAGCGAGCGTGACTAACGCGAACTTATCGCTAATAGCAAAGTTTGCAAACGGGAAAATCACATCGGCTTGTGCCTCTTTTGGCACGACACGCAGGGTTGGCGGCTGCATAGGGTCACCAAAAAATGGATTTGGTGCGGTAGCAACAGCGGTCGCTGAAGAAATTGAATTACTACCTTGTATCAATCCATTGAACTGATGATGTTGATAGTTAATTCCAGCTACACCCTGTCCTTTTTCAGGAAAGGCATATATACCAAAAAGCCCGGCAGACACAGGAATGGGCAACCTATTTCTCAGCGCCCGAAGCTCTTTTATTCTATTTGAAAGAGCACGACGCTGCTCAAATGTTGAAGCACCATCTGAATCATCTGTAGCTGCGACAACATAGGTCGGCACTGCACAAGTCAGCATGAGGCTTGCAGATAGTAGGGCTACTCTGCACTTCATAACACTTCTCCCAAGGCGACCACTTTTATGCGATCTTTATTGTTATCTTAAATAATTCCAATCGGCGCTTTTTTATTTCAAACTCAGTAGATCAGACACCCCTGGCTGACTTCTGAAAACACCATGACAACCAACGCACCCGGAACTAATATCACCAATGAGCGACGCTGCCTTTACCATATCTCCAGCTTCAGCCGCATCTGCCAGCTTCAGTGCATTCCCCTCAACACTACTGTTGAAACTATCAAGCACGGCCAGACGTTCATCGCTGATATTTTCCATCCCTAGATAGGGAAGAAGACCACCCACAGGAATGCGATGATTAGCAAGACGCCTGGCACTGTCCGCCGTGTGCTCGGGGTTGTCAGTCATGATTCCTGCCAGCACACTTTGGTAATCGGACAGCACCTCGGTCATAACCTGCCGCAGAGTTGCCCTTTCACTGTATCGACTATGCATCGCCAGGATTGCCATTAGCGACATCTTTGTATCCATCGACAGATCTTTAACCTTCCCTTTTAATTCAGGCTTCATCAGCTCGATCTGACTCTGTAAGACTTTTTTCAATTCAGCCAGACTTGGATCTGCCGCACTGACACTCTGTGCAAACATAGAACTACCAATGAGTAGCACCATCGCAACAGACGCACGCCGTATCTTCTGCAGACCGTTAATCAGGTTAAATAAATTCTTTGCTCTAGCGAGTTGGAGTATCATTGGATATGTTCCTCAGTGTATTGGTGTTGTTATATTCAAGACCTACAATAAAGAAGAGTTTTTTCTAAGTGATGGCGCATCTGTAACAAGATGTAACGAGACTGTTACAGAACCGTATCGATAATAAATAAGCGCAGGACTCCCATTGAACACTTACAAGCAGCAGATTCTGGTAGTAGATGACGAACCTGAACTCCGCAACCTATTACAAACGTATCTATCGAAGAGGGTTATGAGGTTGTTGCCGTTGAGGATGGTGCAGCGCTAGATCGACACCTTACCGACCACAATGCCGACCTTGTAATTCTCGACCTTATGCTCCCCGGAGAGGACGGCCTCTCAATCGGCCGAAGATTACGCCAACAGAACAACCTGCCCATCATTATTCTCTCAGCAAGAGGTGAGGAACTTGATCGCATTGTCGGTCTTGAAATGGGCGCAGACGACTACCTGACAAAGCCCTTTAATCCAAGAGAGCTATTGGCCAGGGTTCGCTCCGTATTACGTAGATGCAACGAGACCAACAAAGACTCTACTCCCAGCGAAACAACGACACTCACTTTCGGACCCTTTAGCCTTGATGTTCAAAAACACAAACTCACCAAAGACCACAAAGAGATCCCACTCACATCCGGAGAGTTCACACTGCTGCGCATCTTTCTTGAACAGGCAAACCGGGTATTAAACCGTGACACCTTACTGGAACTGACCAAAGGATATGACCACTCACCGCTTGATCGCAGCATCGATGTCTGCGTAGGGCGTTTGCGGAAAAAAATCGAAATCGATCCAACAGAACCCGTCTTTCTCCGCACCGTGTGGGGTGCTGGTTATATATTTTCACAAGAAGAGTAAGCGGATAGAGATGCTTTTTATTAAATATCAGAGCTACTTCTGGAAAATCATATCAACCATCGGTGTTGTCTCTGTTGGCTTTATGATGATTGTACTATCAACCATTGCCTACTACATGGTCGTTCCACTTGGACAGCGTGCCACCGATGATCTGGCCAGCATCATCTCTCATGCCGCTGAAACATGGGAACAGTTACCGTATGCAGAACACGATGCATTCGCACGACGAATGCAAAGAAAACACGATCTGATACTAGTCACGGCAGACACTCCATTGTCGAAATCGACCTCCCTTCTCCCGTATCTCTATTTCCTTGAGCTATCGCTTGAATCCCAAATCGGCAAAAAAATAATGATTTTGAAAAGCACCAGCAAGGAGGGAGAGGAGTGGTTCTGGGCAGACATCCCCTTATCAGAAGGCATGTTGCGCTTTGGGTTTTCCCGTTCTCGCATAGGGGTAAAACCATCCGCAGCTTTTTTTGTGCTGCTGATTACTGGTTTTTTTCTTACCTTTATTACTGCCGCTCTACTCACACGCCGCCTTACAGTCACCATAGAACGCCTTTATCACGCAGCCCAATTAATCGGTAAAGGGCAGTGGCCTGAACCTGTTAAAGAGGAGGGGCCGGAGGAACTTGTCGTTCTTGCCAGGGAGTTCAACAGAATGAACATCCAGGTTAAAGAGCTGCTCGCCAACCGAACAACGCTCTTAGCGGGAATTTCTCATGACCTGCGAACACCATTAACTCAGATCCAGCTGGCACTAGCCATGCTTCCAGATAATGGTGGGGATCCACAGTTAATGAATGGAATATACCGGGATCTCGACTCAGTAAACCGCCTTATAGGACAGGCACTACAGGTCAATCTTGAACTGGACAAACAGGAAAAGGAGCCTTTACAGATAGCCGAGGCACTTGATCATATCGTCGAAGCAGCAAGGCGCGGTAATCACATCATTGAGTGGCACTCTGAAAAAACCTGCAGCTTTACATTAAATCGACTCGCACTCCAACGCATCGTTACAAATCTTCTTGAGAATGCCATTCGCTATGGCGATGGCAAACCAGTCAGAATTGAGTGCAACTGCGACCATGACTCCCTCACCATTCAGGTCCTGGATCACGGCCCAGGCATTCCACCAGAACAGCGCGAAGCCGTATTTCAACCCTTTTTCAGACTCGAAAAATCCCGTAGCAGCATAACTGGAGGTAGTGGTCTGGGGTTGGCCATTGTTCGACAGCTTGCCGACACAAATGGCTGGATTGTGAAACTACTCGAGCGAGAGGGGGGCGGTACCTGCGCCAGGCTTGTCATTCCAATCTAACAATAACAACGGATTATTTATCTAACAGCCAATTAGTTACCAACGCAATCCAGGACTTTCTGTTAACAGGCAGCATTCACATAGTCCGCTGCAATCGCACCATTCAGCCTTTCATCCTGCTTCTACTCATAGTTGGAAGATAACAAATTTTTAGAGGAGCATTTAAACCGCACCCCCCAAATAACAGAGCAATCCACCCAGCACACATGACGCTCAGCATCAAACACAATGCACCGTAATATCTCCAGCATCACCATTGCTATACTGGATGCAGATAGTTACAGGGGAGATGTGGCGTGATCAGCTATAAAAAGATCCTAATTGCAGTCGAGTTCAACGAGAGCGACCAAAAGGTTGTCGAACGTGCCCAGACAATTGCCAAGCTATCTAACGCCCAGGTTAGCCTGGTCCACGTGGTCGAACCGGCCGTACTCGACACCATCAACGATCTCGACGCCACCCCACTACTATCCCTGGAACCTGAACTCCAGCAGCAAGCCAAAACACGACTCACCAAACTGGCAGATTCACTCGGTATTGACAGGATCGATTGCTACAGTGAGGTAGGGACGATTAATGGGGAAGTCTCGCGAGTTGCTGAGGAGCAGCAAATCGACCTGATCGTTCTTGGCAGCCACGGTCGTCATGGCCTGGCACTGCTGCTCGGCTCTACCGCCAATGCCGTACTACACCACGCCCCCTGCGACCTGCTGGCGGTACGCATTCAGGATTAGTTAACAAGCTACCAGCGGTGACTAAAACCGATCGAGATCGCCGTATCGCTCTTTTCAACCGTGTCTCGTTCAAAACGAAGACCCGCTCTCATGCCACCCATTTTGCGACTCAACTCCAATCCGGGTGTGTCGAGGGTTAGCGCCATATCGAGTCCACTTCCCTGACGGACATAACCTAGACCCGTACCACTGTCCGGTTTGTTTCCACCCAGATAGTGGTAGTGCTGCAGGGTGAAGAGTTTTGCCTTTGGCCGGCTGCTCTTATCCGCCCCGGCATGGATCTGGGGCAAAATGGGATCGGTAAAGCCGTTACATCCAGAAGGACAGGGTGGTGGCGGAAATTCGTCACCTGCATGTGCAAACATCGTCACCATCACACCGGTACCCACAAATAACATCACCACGGCCATTAAATCGGGGCTGTGCCACTTTTTCATAACCCACCTCCTCTCCAACCTAGCCTCTAGACTGGAAAACGCTTACTGTTAAGGCTATAGATGCGCTTTGGCTCGTACCGTGAAACACTTCACATACAAACCGAACCTGGCGCACACTATCGACTGTCGATGCGCCGCTGCGCACCGGATAGAGTTATCCATTCAGCTTTTGTGCCAACACAGGAGTTGAAGAACCGAAACAATAAGATCAAAGGAGTGGATACCGATGTATGAAGAGATTCAGAACTACTACGAACAGCTAGTGGTAGAGCGTATTCGTCGCTTGGCGGCAGAGGGTGAGACACCAAATAGTGATGATGATTATCTGGAAGATGTCGCCTGCGTCGCGCTGAACCAACTACCGGCACGCTACGTCAGACACAAGGTCGACCTGGTCTTCTATATGCCATCGGAGGAGCGCTTCCAGATGATGAATGCCGTAGAAGAGGCGGTAAAAACCGCTATCGAATACGTAGAGCAGCACCGGGGCACAAGCCGCCCCAACACCTACGCAGGGTGAGCTAATCTAGCCTGGCAAACCTGCTTATCGGTAATACCCCTACCCTAGCAGGGCGGCAACGATTCACCGCAGAGGAAAACGAGCGCCGCCCTGAATAAG
Organism: Candidatus Reidiella endopervernicosa; assembly: GCF_013343005.1. Taxonomy (GTDB): domain Bacteria; phylum Pseudomonadota; class Gammaproteobacteria; genus Reidiella; species Reidiella endopervernicosa. The sequence goes on along the minus strand of NZ_CP054491.1, from coordinate 1,103,482 downwards.
GCGGCTGACTCAATCCCGACTCAACCTGAAACCGCATCTTCGTGGGACATGGCAGTCTCAGGTCGATCGAAACAGCTCAAATCTAGACTAGAGCCCCTCCATCTCCAGATCGTCTTTGATCGCATCGACACCCGCCTGAGCACACATCTCATCGGTCACACCTGAAGGGGCACCACTCACGCCCACGGCGCCATAGACAATGCCGCCCGCCTGGATTGGTACGCCACCTGCTGACATCACCAGTCCATCAACCTTGGCCACCGCAAACGGCGTTGTGAATCGGTTCTCCATTGATGATGTGGTGGCAATAAACCGGAGTCGCTATTTTTGCGAAAGTTTGTTTTGGGCATCCAAGCCCAAGCAAACAGCAAAAACTTCACGCGACCGTTTATGCCTGCGGCGCCCCGACCGTCCTGCGTACGTTGCGTAATCACCTCTTCGCGGCTCTACACAACTCCCTCAGTGACTCTACGCCGACATAAAGCCGCTGCTGCATCTTCTTCGTCGTTCGCTCGCGCTCTCAACTACGAATAGGCGACGGCGTCGACTATCGGGACTAACCGCCCTCACTTCGCTCTCCATGGCGGTCAGCGTGAGATCGCGGTATAGGCCTTCTGCTTGCTGATATTGAGTGTCAGGTCGGGTGCCAGCACATCACGTAGCACCACCTGCGGGTTACCACCACGGTCGACCACGGTTACGCCGATCTGAATCCCCTCTTTACGACACGCCTCGACGGCTGCCTTGGCAACCGTTAGCGCCGATTCCATCGATAACCGTTTGATGTTGACCGCCATCGGTGATTCCGACTCAGCCATTGCCGTGAACGGGAGTGAAGCTGCAACCAGAAGCGAAAGGGCAGGAACAAATTTCATATTTTTCTCCGTTGTATTGATCTATCGAACCGTGGGAATATCGGTGCGTCCAATATAGCGCCGAAACAGACTAACAGGAACGGCATGAGCAAGAACAATCTGTTCGATCAGACCAATATCTATCCAGAGCTGGAGTCGGTCAGTGCCGCCGCTGCGGCACGCTGGGTATCGCTCTGTAAGGAGGCGATAAGCGATCACGGCAGTTTCCATGTCGCTCTTTCCGGTGGCTCTACACCCAAACGCCTCTACCAACTGCTTGCAGCCCATCCTTTTAGCGAGCAGATCGACTGGGCGAAGGTTCACATCTACTTTGGCGATGAGCGTTTCGTCCCTCACGACCACCCCGACAGCAACTACCGTATGGCGCGTGAAGCAATGCTTGATCAGCTCGCCATTCCTGAGAGCCAGATCCACCCTGTCGATACATCTTTGAGTAGCGCGGCAGAGGCCGCCGAAACCTATGCACAAGAACTTCAGCAACAGCTGCCCCTGAATCACAACGGTCAGCACTGCTTCGATCTTATGCTGCTCGGCATGGGTCCCGATGGTCACACCGCTTCGCTCTTTCCAGAGACGGAGATCCTCCACGAACAGCAGACACTCTGTGCTGCAAGCTATGTGGAAAAGATGACAAGCTGGCGCATCAGTCTCACCTTTAAAACCATCAATACGTCTCATCACATCGCCCTGCTGGTCTGTGGTGAGAATAAGGTTGAGGCACTGCGCCATGCCATGCGCCGCAACACACCACGACTACCGATCCAGCGGCTTGTACCTCAGGGATCACTGGAGTGGTTACTGGATGAAGCGGCGGCAAAGGGCCTCGCCGAGGTCTTGGCATGAGGGTCATTGCAGGAGATCTTGGCGGCACTAAAACGCTCTTAATGATTGCCGAATGCGACACTGAAGGTTGTCGCTCAATTATTGAGCAGCGCTACAGCAGTAACGATTTCACTGGATTGGAGCAGATGGTGTTGCGGTTCCTGAGCGACACCGGCACCGATGCAACCACCATCGAAGCCGCCTGTTTTGGTGTCGCCGGACCGGTCACGCGTAGCGCCGACCAGGTAACCGCGCAGATCACCGCACTACCCTGGCAGCTCAATGCTGCAGCCCTCTCGAGAGAAACGGGTATCCATCCGCTCACCCTCATCAATGATTTTGAAGCGATTGGTTACGGTATCGAGGCACTCACTGAAGATGACCTCGTCGAACTACAGGCCGGTGATCCGCAACCCAAGGGAACCCGGGCCGTGATCGGTGCCGGAACCGGTCTCGGCATTGGCCTGCTGCTTCATGATGGCGAACACTACCGACCACTCCCCTCCGAGGGGGGGCATGCCGAATTCGCCCCAACAGGTGAACTGCAACGCGCATTGCAGCACTACCTGGAAACAGAGTATGAACATGTCTCGTGGGATCGCGTCCTCTCCGGCCCCGGCCTGCACGCCATCTATCGCTTTCTCACCACCCAGCCGAAGCGACTCGCTTCAGCCACCCTGAATGAGGCGATTACCACAGGTGATCCGTCGGCCGAGATCAGCCGTTTTGCCATCGAGCAGAACGATCCACTTGCACTCGAGGCGCTGGGTATTTTCATCGCCATCTATGGTGCCCAGGCCGGTAATGTCGCACTAACCCTGTTGCCCCGCGGAGGGCTCTATATCGCCGGCGGTATCGCCCCAAAACTGATCGAACAGCTACAACAACCGCGCTTTATTAAGGCCTTCCACAGCAAGGGGCGCATGGCCGATCTGATGCATAAATTCCCGATCAACGTGGTGATGGAGCCTCGCGTCGGCCTGCTCGGTGCAGCGCTTCACGCCAGTCGTCTGTGACAACCCTTCAGATGCTGTGTCAAAGGGAAGCAGCGCATCTTTCGTGCTAGAGTTGTTGCTCATTCACCACCAGTTGCAGACCATGTCCGACTCCCCTGAATACCACATCGAAGTCAACGCCGAGACCACCTATATCGAGGAGCAGTCTGTGCCCGATGATGGTCGGTATGTCTTTGCCTATACCATTACCATTGAGAACGCTGGCAGCGTTGCAGCACAGCTGCTCTCACGCCACTGGTTAATCACCGATGCCAACGGCAAGGTGCAGGAGGTACGTGGTGAAGGAGTGGTGGGTGAGAAACCCAATCTGCAGCCGGGAGAGAGCTTTCGCTACACCAGCGGCACCATGCTCGAGACCGAAGTCGGATCCATGCGCGGTAGCTACCAGATGGTGGCAGAGGACGGGCATGAGTTCGATGCGGAGATAGCCCCCTTCTCCCTCTCACCACCTCGCACCCTACACTGATCCATACATGTCGCTCAGGTTCAGCTACACCCTGATCGCACCTATCTATGACCTCGCGATCGCTGCCGCTACCGCAGCCGCTCGCCGACGCAGCCTCGACAGACTCGGCACCGACAATACTCCCGAGATACTACTCAGCGGTATCGGCAGCGGTCTCGACCTACCCTACCTACCGAGCGGCGCCCACTACCACGGCATAGATATCACCCCTGCTATGCTCAAGCGCGCAGAACGTCGCGCCACCACACTGGGCATCGAGATCGAGCTTCAGGAGGGCGATGCGATGGCCCTCCCCTACGGCGATGAGCAGTTCGACATCGTGGTGATGCACCTGATCCTCGCTGTCGTTCCTGAACCGCAACGCGCCCTCGCAGAGGCGGCGCGGGTGCTACGCCCCGGTGGTCGAATCGTGATCCTCGATAAGTTCCTGCGCCCCGATCAGCGTGCACCTTTGCGACGCATGATCAATCCACTGATTCGCCACATCGCCACCCGTACTGACGTCATCTTCGAAGAGGTGCACGCCAGCTGCCCCAACCTTCAGCTCAGCCGCAACGAAGCAGCATTGGCGGGCGGCTGGTTCCGCCACATCGAGTTGGAGAAGCGCTAACCGTGGCCACCTATGCAATCGGTGATATACAGGGCTGCTTCGATGAGTTGCAGCAGCTACTGCAACGGATCAATTTCGATCCCGCTAAAGATCAACTCTGGTTCACCGGCGATCTGGTCAACCGCGGCCCCAAATCGCTCGAGACGGTACGTTTTGTAAAGTCACTCGGTGATCGTGCCATCACCGTACTCGGTAATCACGACCTGCATATGCTCGCCGTTGCCGAGGGGCATCTGAAGTACTCCAAGAACGACAACTTCCAGCCACTGATCGAGGCCGACGACGGCCCCGAACTCCTGCGGTGGCTTCGCCACCAGCCACTGCTACACCACGATGCCAAACTTGGCTACACCATGATTCACGCCGGGCTAGCACCACAGTGGGATCTCTCCCTGGCACAGGCCTGTGCGGCAGAGGTCGAGGCGGTGCTACAGGGCGATGATTACGTCGACTTTCTGCAGAACATGTACGGCAACAAACCGAAGCGCTGGAAAGGTAAGCTGGAGGGGATCAAGCGGTTACGCTTTATCACCAACTGTTTCAGCCGTATGCGCTATCTGGAGCCAGATGGCGCGCTGGAGTTTCACCACAAGGGCGCACCCGGCAGCCAGCCAGAGGGATTGATACCCTGGTTCGAACACCCAGAACGCCGCAGCCGCGATTTGAAGGTGATCATCGGCCACTGGTCAACGCTCGGATTAATGACTGATGGCAGCCTCTTTGCACTCGATACCGGCTGCCTCTGGGGCGGCACGTTGACCGCCTACTGCCTCGAAAGCGGTGAATCGATCGCCTACAACTGCCCCGGCTGTCGCTCACCGAAAGAGTAGTTACGAGGGGTTGAAAACTTGCCGTTTCGCCCAAATAGTCTATAAAAATGTAGGTGTATTAAAAGGGAGGACTACATGGAGATGGAATATCGGATCGAAAATCGCGACCGACATCTCGACGTTTCAATCAGTGCCGACGCCGTAGAGCAGGAGCAGCTGCTTGAACACTATATGAACAACTGCCGCGATCGCCGTTGCGACGACGGTAGCTGTGAAAACGCCACAGACGAATATAACAAGGTAGACCGAATCAATATCCAACCCACAACAGATGGGGTACTGCTACAGCTAATTGCCAAACCCGGAGAGACCCTCAACAGCACGGAAATTGAGCCGTGCCTGGAACACAACTTTGCAATGAGCAGCAGCCTCGCCTAACAACCGGGAGCGCCCGTATAATGGCGCTCCCAACCACTAATTACTCACCGCTTTCGCGGATCACCAATGGCCGAAAAACTCATCCTGCACACCACCGCTGCAGCCAGCACGCTTGATGCTGTCACCACGCAAATCAGAGAGATCGGTCTGATCGAGAATGCGATCGATTTTCAGGGACACAACCACTACCTCGCCGGTGAACGCTTCGCGGCACTGATCACCTTCCTCGGCTGCGCACCGCACATCGTCACCGATCCGAGGGCGGGCGATAGCTTCTGCCATGTGGAGCCGGTCGCTACAGAGAACTCAATACTGATCGGTGGCAGTCAGGGCGTACCGCCCCGCTGCCCCTCCTGCCGTACCAAGCTGGGAGAGTGGCGTAACCATCTTCAAACAGATGAGATAACCGCCGAGACATCGCTCAACTGTCCAAAGTGCAGCTCAGAGACAGCGCTAGCCTCACTCAACTGGCGTCACTACGGGGGCTTCGGAAATTTACGAATCGACATCTGGGGAATACCGGCAGAACTGGCGCTACCGGGTGATGAGTTGATGCAGCGACTGGAGGAGACCACCGGCAGCCGCTGGTCGTTCCTCTATCTCGAGGAGTAGCTCAGTTAATTAAGCGTTGCTGCCATTGCATCAAGCAGCCGATTCATACGCTGATTGATCGCCGCATAACGCGCACCATCGGCCATCATCTCCGCACCACTCTGAATATGAGCACCACCCTCGGCCAATTCACCGGCACAGTTTTCGATCAATGCCGCAGCGCTCTCCGCCGTGGTCTCGAGATGGAACTGCAGCGCCACCACGCGATCGTTGTAGATAAAACCCTGGTTGTCACAGACGCCGCTTGAGGCGAGGTGAATCGCACCCGGCGGGATATTGAAGGTATCGCCGTGCCAGTGGAACACCTCGCACTGATCATCGAGAAAGAGAGCCAGTGGATGATCGGCCACCTCGGCCGAGCGCTTGATATCGAACCAGCCGATCTCCTTCTCACGCCCATCGACCACCGGCCCACCGAGCACATCGGCGATCAGCTGCGCTCCAAGGCAGACACCAAGCACTGCTTTGTCGGCCTCGATCACCTGTTTGATATACCCCTTCTCCACCTTCAACCAGGGATATTCGCTGTACTCGTAGATATTCATTGGGCCGCCCATCACAACCAGCAGGTCGAAACGGTCAATGGCGGGGAACTGATCACCGGCATAGAGACGCGTGCGCGAAACCGTATGCCCTCCCCGATCGGCCCAGTCCTGGATCGAACCAATGCCTTCAAAGGGAACGTGCTGCAGGTAATGAATATGCATCGGGGTGATCCTTGCTCTATTTGGAGAAGCGCGACTTCAGGTAATGATTAATATCGGCCGACTCATAGAGCCAGCGCTCTGCACCATCATCCTCAATGATCTGCAGGCAGGGCACCTGAGTCATGCCACCGCCTTTTAGCAGCGCCTGGTGCGCATCCCGGCTCTGCATCACATCCTGCAACGGGATATCGAGCTTTAGATAGCGCATCACTCGCCGCACGCGCAGACAGAAGGGGCAGGCGGGATAGTGGTAGAGGGTCAGTTTTTTCAGCTCGGCATCAATGGCAGCCTGAGCTTCGGGGTTACGCTCAATCACCTTGCGGCAGACGAGATTAAGTAGTGCCGAGAGAATACCCTTCAAACCGAGCGCTCCATGACGATGAAGCTGCAAGCGTGGGCATTACGTTCATCAACCGGCTGCTCTTCACGCAGCGTTTCGCGCCACGGAGAAAGATCAAACTCCGGGAACCAGGCATCGCCCTCGAACTGACCATGCACCTTAGTAAAGTAGATGCGATCGGCCTGCGCCAGCATCTGCTCATAAAACGAGGCACCGCCGATAATCATCACCTCTTCGACCTCACCCGCCGCAGCCAGCGCCTCCTCGATTGAGTGGACCACCACCGCGCCCTCGGCGCTGTAGTCTGGATCACGGGTAATGACGATATTGGTGCGCTCAGGCAACGGACGCCCACCAAACGATTCGAAGGTCTTGCGCCCCATCACGATCGGCTTGCCCAGTGTATGGCGGCGAAACCACTTCATATCGGCCGGTAGCTTCCACGGCAGACGATTCTCAACGCCAATAAGACGCTGCTCATCCATCGCCCAGATCAGTGAGACGATCAAACCGCCACCACCCCTTTGATGTGGGGGTGTGACTCGTAACCGATCAACTCAAAGTCATCAATGGTGAAATCGAAGATATCTTTGATCTTAGGATTGATCTTCATCGTCGGCAGCGGATAGGGCTCACGCGAAAGCTGCAGATCGGTCTGTTCGAGGTGGTTGGAATAGAGGTGGGCATCGCCCAATGTGTGGACAAAATCACCCGGCTCCAGATCGCAGACCTGCGCCATCATCATCGTCAACAGCGCATAGGAGGCGATATTAAACGGCACACCGAGAAAGATATCGGCGCTGCGCTGGTAGAGCTGGCAGTAGAGCTTGCCATCAGCGACGTAGAACTGGAAAAAGGCGTGACAGGGCGGCAGCGCCATATTCTCCACCTCGGCCACATTCCAGGCCGAGACGATAATGCGGCGTGAATCGGGATTGTTCTTCAGCTGATCGATCACCTGGGTGATCTGGTCGATATGGCCACCACCGGGGGTTGGCCAGCTGCGCCACTGCGAACCATAGACGGGGCCGAGATCGCCATTCTCATCGGCCCACTCGTCCCAGATACGCACCCCGTTCTCCCTCAGATAACGGATGTTGGTATCGCCCTGCAGGAACCAGAGCAGCTCGTGGATGATGGAGCGCAGGTGAAGCTTCTTGGTAGTGACCACCGGAAAACCTTCACTGAGATCGAAACGCATCTGGTAGCCAAAGACACTGACCGTACCGGTGCCGGTCCGGTCCTCCTTCTTCACCCCGTTGTCACGCACATGGCGCATCAGCTCCAGATATTGCCGCATTACCGCTCCTCGATTGAAGGTATCGTTATCCGCTCGATTATACCTACCCCGGCCTGCAACATAAGACCCTAATCTCGGTGTTATTTACCGCCTCGCAGACTGCATCTTAGCCAACACACCCGAACAATCTGATCGTTTAAATCGAGATTCAAGGATGATAGATCGAATGAGTCGATTGATGACGTCCCCATGCGGCACAAACTCAGCTACCCTGTCGTAAACCGGCGACAGGGATAACCGTGATGAAACTCTACAATTTCGAGATCTCAGGAAACTGTTACAAAATCCGCCTGCTGCTCTCACTGCTCGGCATCGAACATGAGCTGGTACCGGTCGACCTGCGCCAGGGGGAAAACTTCGAACCGGCACTCCTCAAGCTCAACCCTCGCGCACAGATCCCGGTACTCGACGACGACGGCACCATCATCTGGGACTCGAGCGCGATCCTCACCTACCTCGCCCGCCAATACGGTGGTGAGCGCTGGCTGCCGACCGATCCACTCGGTATGGCAGAGGTGGTGCAGTGGCTCGCCGTTTCAGAGAACGAGATCCTCTACGGTCTGGCACGAGCTCGCGCCATCAAGCTAATGAACAAACCGTGGAACCCTGAAGAGTGTCGCAAGCTGGGTGAACAGGCACTGGAGGTGGTAGAGCAGCAGCTAGCGAAGAGTAGCTGGTTGGCGGGGCACACAATCACCATCGCTGATATCGCCTGCTACCCCTACATCGGACTGAGCGGTGACGGTGGCTTCTCACTCGATCCCTACCCCGCCATCCGACAGTGGATGGCGCGCATCGAGACCCAGCCCGGCTATATCACCATGCCGGGGCTGATGCGGGTCGGCGAAGGTTAGAAATACAGGTAGCGGCGTCGAATCTCGACTCCACTACCGCACGACAACAACGAAAACCGAGGCAGAGATCGCCAATATGGCGAGAGGGTAAGGAGAGAGAGCAACCACCCCGGATTTCGCGTCGCTCCATCCGGGCTACAGAGACTTACAACCTAAACCATGTACCGGAGTCGAAGTTCGACTCCGGTACATGGCGACAACACAGAAAATCGGATCAGGGAGAGCCCTACGCTCGGCGACGGTAAGCAAACGCCAGCAGCACCACACCAAACATCACCATCGGCAGTGAGAGCATCTGTCCCATCGTCAGCCAGTCGAAGGCGATAAAACCAAGATGGTCGTCGGGCTCACGGGCAAACTCCACCACCGTGCGCGCTACGCCGTATCCGATCAGGAACAACCCCGAAACCGCCATGCGCGGTCGCGGTTTGGCCGAGAACCACCAGAGCAGCAGGAAGAGGATCAATCCCTCCAACGCTGCCTCGTAGAGCTGTGAAGGATGTCGCGGCATCGGCCCACCACCAGGGAAGACCATACCGATTGAATGATCGGTAACACGTCCCCACAGCTCTCCATTGATAAAGTTACCAATGCGCCCCGCCATCAACCCGACCGGCACCAGCGGCGCGATAAAGTCAGTAATGGTGAAGAAACCCTTCTCCACCTTGCGCCCGAAGAGCAGCATCGAGACCAACACCCCGAGCAGCCCGCCGTGGAACGACATCCCTCCCTCCCAGATACGAATCAGAATCAGCGGGTTGTCGATAAAGTTGGCGAAGTTGTAGAAGAGGATATAACCGATACGTCCACCGAGAATCACACCCAACGCCGCGTAGAAGATCAGATCGTCGATCTGCTCCACCTTCCAGCCGGAGTCGGCCTTACGTGCACGAAACCGACCCAACCACCAAGCGGCGGCAAAGCCAATCAGATACATCAGCCCGTACCAGTGAATCTTCACCGGCCCGAGCGCCAGCGCAACAGGATCGATATTGGGATAGGTCAACATGGGCGGGGAGTATACCAGAGGGTTTATTGCATTCTTGTGCAGAGCACAGGTTTCATGAATTCATGTCACCCCAAGTAGATAGAGGGGAGCCGGTGGATTAGTTATTACTCAACAACACCACAAAAAAATAGCGCAATAGTCCAGCAATAAAACTCAATACTCCTTCTTTGTCGCATCACATCTGGCAAGCATATATTCCAGTTCAACCTCATCAACACCTGTCAAAACAGTTCGAATACCATCTTTCTCAACCGCAAACATACGACCCTCATCCTCATCAACAAACAATGGATCAACCTTACCCTCCAACCTATTGTCCACCAATGACATTTCAATCAATTTAAATCCATTTCGAACACCCATGTCTTCCACGACCAATTCCTCAACCCCTTTAGCTCATCTACAATCGGCACATCGATCTTTGAAAACTCAATCTGTTTCCGTCCCTGAGTTAGTTTCAGTCTCTTGCTAACAAACCTATACCCATCAAAATTATTAGCAAATAAAATCATATCGTTAGAATAGGCCAATAACATTTATACACCTTGATATCGTAATAATTCTCAGAGACAACCTCCTCCACAGCTCTTGGCTTCTCTTCTCTCAACTTCAACAGGTAATTCTCGCCCAGTTCAGAAGAAATCCCACGCAGATCACCCTCAACCCCTTCCAACTTATCCTTTATCCAAAGAGAAAGCTTCTCATCAAACTCATGTGTCTTACGAAAATAACCCCACCATCTACACTCTCAAGAAAATCAAGATAAGCTCTCACCTCTCGCTCAGAGTATGTTCTCGCAACCAACTCTGCGACCTCGACCTTATCCTGCCCCCAATCGAATTTACTATTTAAGATGCGTCGATACTCATCTAAAACGAAGTTCGACATATCCTCTGACTCGGATAATTCCTCGGCAGATTCGCTTCCGTAATAGAGAGAATCGTCTCTATCACATCTTGTATATCTCGCTCCACGTGAATCGTATCAACCAGTTCCAGCGCCGATTCATGGTCTTTTTATCGGCTGAATAGGCTGTTGCAGAGAACACAAGAAACGACACAAAACTTATCAATATTGTTTTCATAGCTATCCAATAGCTTAATTAAGAATTATTCCGTGAACAGTATACTCACCCCAAGATTCACAATAACAGCTCAAAAACTCTCTCTTCCCGATGAACCCGTAGGTTGGGTTGAACGCAGTGATATCCACCTTTGGATGACGTTGTTAGGGTATGGGTGGTTTGTTGGGTATCACTGCGTTCAACCCAACCTACGTATAAGCGCCACCATCGAGTGGTAGAAATCAGTTTCTGGGCATCTAACTAGGTAATCGGTGCGCCACCCAATAACGCAGCCACCCTATATCCCTGCCACACCAATAGCCACACACCTACCGACCAGCAATTGGTAAACTCGCGCGATGATCAGACGCGCACTCAACAGATTATTATCCCCACTCGGCCTTGAGCTGATACGCCCTCGGAAGCCCAATCGGCTACTTGAATCCGAGATTGAGACGAAAGAACTGCTCCAGCTAGTCACTCAGGCTGGCATTTTTGAAGGAACCAGCAGCGCTCAAATCCACCAGGATGTAATCGTTCTATTGGCGACGGGATTTAAGACAAACGGTTACTTCGTCGAATTTGGCGCATCAGATGGCATCAAATTCAGCAACACCTATCTGCTGGAGAAAGAGTATGGTTGGCAAGGCATCCTCGCTGAACCGGGAAAGATCTGGCACACCGACCTTGCAAACAACAGAGATGCAGCTGTCGATCACTCCTGTGTGTGGAGCAGCAGCCACGACACCCTCTCTTTTACAGAAGCAGATGTCGCAACACTCTCAACCATCTCTAAGTTTAGCGATCACGACCATCATGCCAAGACGAGAAAAGAGTCGACCACATACGAGGTAAAAACCCTCTCTCTGAACGACCTGCTAGAGAAACATAATGCTCCTCGACAAATCGATTACCTGTCGATCGATACCGAGGGAAGCGAATTCGAGATATTGAATAGTTTCAACTTCGACAAATATGAGATATCGATCATCACCTGCGAACACAACTTCACCAGAAACAGAGAGCAGATCTTCAATCTCTTGAGCAGGCATGGCTATCGACGAAAATTCACCACCCTTTCAAAGTTTGATGACTGGTACTTTAAGGATTCGGTGTTTCAAGCCGTTGAAGAGCACGGCACCTCCTGAGCCTCCACACCAAACCGCTCCTCCCCATCACACCCCTCTTTTTCAACCACATCTCAGCACGTATTTTCGTAGATTGGATTGAACGCGCCCTGAGCGAAGCGAGGAAGCACCCTTGGGATGGAGTGATACCCAACAAACCACCCAGGCCCTAACCACATCGTCCAATGGCGGCATGCCTAATCTACTCATCGCGCTTTACTCAACCCACCCCACGAAAACAGCAACATCAGGCGACGGGCTTGCAACACCCTTCGCATCACTCCATATTGTCGAATCAATTTGCCGACGCCATGAAAACTCGATGAAACAGCTATTCACTCTCTGCCTGCTACTCCTCTCTCCCTTGCTCGCTGCAGAGGACTTCACGGTATCTGACCACGACGGAAACGAGATTTCCGTTCAGCACCACCCCTCCGAGGGCGACCTATTGATCATCTGGCTGACCGACCACGAGGAGGTGCGGTCGATGTTCGATGAGATGGTGGTAGCGGTGAACCGTGCAGGTGCGGAGATCTGGCGCGTCGATCTGCTCGAATCCTACTTTCTGCCGCGCAGTAGCGAGGTACAGCGCAAGCTCTCAGGTAACGGGGTACTGGCACTGCTTGAAGCGGCCCACAGCCAACGCAACAAGCGGGTACTGCTGGTCGCCTACGACCGTATGCCGGTGCCGGTGCCGCTGCTGCGCGGTGCGCGTCTCTGGCAACAGCAACAGAAAAAGTCACGCCTGACCGGTGCGGTGCTCTTCTACCCCAATCTGTTTGGCCCGGCGCCGGTGGCCGGACAGGATCCGATCATCGACCCCATCGTCTCGGCGACCAATATCCCGGTGGTGATCTATCAGCCGGAGATCGGCAGCCAGCGCTGGCGCCTGAGCGAGGTGATGGGGACGTTCTGGCGCGGTGGTTCGCCTGCCTATGCCTATGCCTATATCGTTCCGCGCGTTCGAGACTGGTTCTTCATGGGCGAGACCGATCACGGCCCTGGCGATTTGGGAGCAACACATGCCGTACCTCAGCAGCTGCTGAGCCTTGCGGCCATGATGGAGCGCTATCCGAAACCAGCCAGCGTAACCGAACTCAAATCCGGCGATACCGGCCAACAGGTGATGGAGCTGGTGGAGTTTAAACAACCGGTCACCGCCCCCGGTTTTGTCCTGCCCGATTTCGAGGGTAAGGAGGATCGCTGGCAGAACTATCGCGGCAAGGTGACGCTGGTGAATTTCTGGGCCACCTGGTGTCCGCCTTGCGTTGAAGAGGTGCCATCACTCAACGGTCTGGCGGCGCGTTATCGTGACCGCAACTTCGAGGTGGTCTCGATCGATTTTCGTGAGACCAACGAACAGCTTCAAGCCTTTATGAAACTGATACCGGTCGACTTCCCGGTACTGATGGATCGTGATGGCAAGACGGCGATGCAGTGGAAGGTCTTTAGTTTCCCCAGCTCCTTCATCATCGACCGAGCAGGCAACATCCGTTACTCCACCAACCGTGCTATCGACTGGGACACCGCCGAGAGCTGGAAAATTATCGATCAGCTGCTCACCGAGTAGAAACACACGCCACTTACTTCCTGTCGCTGTAGTAGCGCTGTCCGATCAACTCTCGGTCGGCAGCGTAATCGTTCCGAAATGCCATGTAGTGATGATCGAAGGACACGGGCGCATGCAAACACTTCATCTCCCGATTGTAGACGGTCACCAGCACGCCACAGGCGCGACTGAAGAAGTCGGCGTGGTCGAGCCGCTTCAGCGCCGTATCCCAGCCAACCATCTTCAACCGCTCCGTTCTGGCGATAAAGAAGTTGGCGATCTTCAACTGCACGGGTAGTCCGTCGATTAACGTATCTGGTTCGGCTAGCGGTGCCTTGCCACTCGGGTGGAGTCGTGACCGTGCATATCGGGGAGTCGCTATTTTTGCGGAAGCTTGTTTTGGGCGTCCAAGCCCAAGCAAGCGGCAAATACTTAACGCGACCGTTTATGCCTACGGCGCCCCGACCGTCCTGCGTTCGTTGCCTAATCACCTCTTCGCGGCTCTACACAACTCCCTCAGTGACTCTACGCCGACATAAAGCCGCTGCTGCATCTTCTCCGTCGTTCGCTCGCGCTCAACTACGAATATGCAGACGGCGTCGACTATCGCGGACTAACCGCCTTCGCTTCGCTATCCATGGCGGTCAGCGGTCGTTGATCCGGTAGAACGGCAGGTCGATCCGCTCGCCACCGACGATGTCGACAGCCTCATTACGCTGCAGATAGCGCAGGCACGGGACCAACCCACTGCGTCGAGTGAAGATGTAGTCATCATCAAGCACCATCACGTAGCGTGTCTCGACCGCCTCCAGCGCCCGCTGCCTTCCAGCTGAGACGCCCGAATCGAAGGGCATTGTGATCGTCGTGACTCCGTCCAGCTGTAGCTGCTCGGCGCTGTCGTCGACCACCACAATTCTGACTCTCGGGTAGAACTGCTGAATCGACTCAACCAGCCGTCGCAGCGCTAGTGGTCGCTCGAACGTTTTGATCGTGATGGTCAACTGCGACAATAGCTCTGCATTCTGTTCGGGCTGCGCAAGGAAACGATCAAACAGTTTCTGCAGGGCCAACTCAGCTGCGATCACAGCTCTGTAAATATGACAAAAGAGCGCGCGCATCGGCCCCTCAACCAACCACCGCTTAAGTCGTGTTCGCAGTTTCACAACTCCCCCGCACGCGCCTCAAGACGCCTCGCCTTGCGTCGATCCATGCGCTCCTTCAAGCCCATCAACAGATCCCACTCCACCGGCACAATAAATAGGGTGAGGAAGGTTGCGGTGGCAAGACCGGTAACAAAGGTTGAGGCCATCGCGCCCCAGATCAGCGAGTAGCTGGGGATACCGATTGCCATCGGCAGCAGGCCGAGAGTGGTCGTCAGCGTAGTCAGAACAATCGGGCGCAACCGTACTCTTATCCCCTCTCTAATCGCCTGCTGGCGTGACAGTCCTGAGCGGTAACCACGATTGATGAAATCGATCAGCACCAGCGCATCGTTCACTACCACGCCGGTAACACCAACAACGGCGATGAAACTGTTCACGGTGAAGAGCGACTGGGTCAGCATCTTGCCAAAGACCACGCCGATGATGGAGAAGACCACCGCCGAGATAACAATCATCGGTTGCAGGTAGGAGTGGAACTGGGTGGCCAGGATCAGGTACATCAGTAACACCGCCAGACCGAAGGCGTAGGTGAGTGAGGTGTAGGAGCGCTGCGTCTCCTCGAACTCACCACCGAAGACCAGCGTCGAGCCCGGATAGTTCTCACGAATACCCTGATAGTAATCCTTCACCCAGGCGACCACGGTTGGACTGGAGAAGGGCGCGCCGGTTTTGATGTTGGCGGTAATCGTCAAGCTACGCTGCTTCTGGTAGCGATGTAACTCACCCGGTTCGACCACCGCTACCGGCTCGACAAGATCACCCAGATAGACCGGCCCCGAGGGGTGCTGTAGCAGCGGCACATCGAGTGCGGCCTCAGGACTATCGAGGAAGGTGGGATCGACCCGCAGCTTGAGATCGATCTCCTCCTCGGCGGCACGAAACTTACCGATAAAGCGACCGTCGAGCACCGAGGCAGCAAGACGCGCTGCATCGGCAGTGGTCAACCCATGCTCCTGGGTCCGCGCCTGATCGACCACCATGCGAAACACACGCGCGGGTAGACCACTATCATCCTCGAGCTGGGTGAGATGTTCGGCAAACTGTTCGTTTCCACGTAGCGCCTGCAGGACATCCTCGGCCAGTCCGTTCACACTCGCCTCGTTATCGCCGACAATGCGCACGTTAAGATCCTTGCCCGCTGGCGGACCATCCTTCTCTGCACGCACCTTGATCTCGAATCCATTACCGGCAAAGCGCTCGACCAGCCGCTCTCGCATCCGTTCCAGATGGGCCTGTGCACCCTCGAAGGCGCGCTGATCCTTTTTCGGCAGCGCCACCATCACCGTGCCGCGATTGTGGCCAAACTCCTGCTCATAATCTTCGGTCACCGAAAAACCGCCAAAGCCTGCCGCCGAACGTGCGTAACCCTCGCCATCGGCCATCACAAAACGCGCCATCTCTTTGGTCTTTTTCGCTGTCTCCTCAATCGAGGTATCGGCCGATCCTTCGATGAAGGCGTAGTAGAGGTTGTAGTCGTCGGGGAAGAACTTGATGCGAATCAGCGAGGAGGCACCGGTTATCGACATCACCAGAATGGAGATGGCAACAAAGAAGGCGACCACCACCAACGAGACACTGGTGATACGAAAACGCATCGTTACGTTGACGATCCGTTCGGTGATGTTGCGTAGCGGACGCATCAGCGCATTATCGTGATCCTCATCGGGCACATGACCCGGCTTCGGTCCGTAGTCTCGGTAGTGGAGCGGTAGAATCAGTAGACACTCGATCAGCGAGGCGATAATCGCAAAGCTGACCGCCTTCGGGATCAGGGCGAAGAATTCACCCGTCGAGCCGGTCATCAGCAGCATCGGCAGGAAGGCAGCAACGGTGGTGGCAGTGGCCGCGATGACCGGAATCATCACCTCGGAGGTGCCATCGATAATCGCCTTAGAGAGATCATCCCCCTTCTGCACATGGCGGTAGATATTCTCCACCACCACGATCGCATCATCGACGACGATGCCGGAGACGAGCACGAAGGAGAAGAGCGTGATCTCATTGAGCGAGTTGCCTGTCAGCTTCATCAAAATCATCGTGACCAGGAAGGCGAAGGGGATACCGACGGTGGTCAATGCTGCATTGCGAAAGCCCATGAAGTACCAGATGATCAGGCTCACCAGCACGATTCCGAGCGCCATGTTCCAGCCCAGGGTGCTGATCGACTCCTCGATATAGGTCGATGAGTCCTGGGTCAGGACAACCTCAACCCCCTGCTTCTGTAGCACCGGAATAAAGCCGCTAACCACTCGGTCGATCCCATCAAAGATGGTCAGTGCATTGCCATCCTCGGTCTTGAGAATCTTGAGTGTGACGCCATCACGGCCATTGACCGAGGTGATCACATGCGGATCACGATGGGAGATCTTCGCATCACTCGCCACATCGCTCAGCTTGACGAAGGAACCGTCCTGATCTCGGCGTATAACGGTATCGAGCACCTGCTCACGATCACGGAACTTCTCATCGACCTTGACCACGTACTCGCCGGAGCCATCGGTGAAGTCGCCCGCCGGGATCGAGACGTTGGCCGCCTCTAGCGCGGCCGCCACCTGCTCGTAGCTGATGCCCTGCGCATTCATGCGCCCGATATCGAGATAGACGTGGAACTCGCGCTGGTACTCCCCCTCCAGCACCACCTCCTGCACCCCATCGACCTGCTCAAGCGGTATCTTCAGCTCCTTGGCCATCATCGAGAGCGCACGGTTGGAGCGCTCGCCAACCAGGTTGACCGAGACCACCGGCAACCAGTCGGCGGTCTGGATCATGGTGAAGCTCGGCGGCTCGACCATATCGGGTAGATCACCGAGCATCGAGAGCACGCGGAACCGCAGCTCGTCATAGCGCGCATCGTAGTCGACATCATCACGGAACTTGACCACGATCACCGAGAACTCACGCGAGGAGTTGGCACGGATGAACTCGACATCCTCCAACCCCTCGAGCGACTCCTCGATCTCGCGGGTCACCAGCGCCTCCACATCGCTCGGCGAGGCGCCCGGGTAGAAACTGGAGATCAACACTTTGCCGAAGTTGACCTGCGGGTAACGCTCGACCGGTAGCTCCATCACCGAGAAGGCACCGGCAACGATCAGCAGCACGAAGACCAGATTAAAGAGGACGTTCTGCTTGAGGGAGAATTTAACGACCGGGCGCATCGGTTACTCGCCCCCACGCAGGATGAAGCGATCACCCGCTTTGATCTGCGGCGAGGCGAGGCGCAGATAGCGCTGCTCGCTATCTGTATTGTGAACACCGAGCTGTACGACCCTGATTCGCTCGCCATCCTCTCGGGTCAGCCAAAACTCGTCATAACTCTCCTCTACCGCCGCAGCGGGAAGCGTTACCGCACCGCTACGCTCTGGTAGTTTCAGATCGAGCAGCAGTCGCAGACCGCCACGCCGTTCGGGTAGCTCTCCCGCCAACTGCAGCTCGACCACGATCTTGCGCGTATCTTGATCGAAACCGGGATTAATCCGGTATAGGGTCGCTGCAACACTCACGCCCCAGTCTGGCAGGGTCAGCTCAAGTTGATCCTGCTGCTGTCGTATTGCCGCGAACTGACTCGGTGTCAGGGCAAAGGGGACCAGCAGCTGTGAGAAATCGGCCACCTCCCCCAGCACTTCGCCCTCATTCACCCGCTGGCCGGGCTCGATCAGACGACTGGTCACTCGCCACCCGATGGGTGCCGTAACTGCGGTTCGCTGCAGCCGCTCCGCCAGGGTTTTCTCATGCACCTTCAGCTCAGCCAGACGCAGGCGGCTATCGCGCAGCTGCTGCTCCAACTCATCAAGGCGCGACTTGGAGGCACTCCCCTTACTGCTCAGCTCCCGGTAGCGCTTGGCCTCGAGCTTGTCGTAATCGATACGCGAACGCAGTTGTTTCTGCTGGATACGATTCGCCTCGATATCGAGCTTGATAAAAGTTGGATCAAGCCTTGCAAAGAATCCCTTCGGGCCGATTACATCCCCGACATCTGCATTCGCACTCAACACCTTGCCACTGCTCTCAGCCACCAGCGGCAACCGCGCATGGGCACGTGAGAAACCAGTTAGGGAAACCTGGCGAAAGGCGGGCTGTGCCGTTACCACCGTCTGCGACTCTTCGGCACCCTGCACACTCACTACCGACGCACCGAACAGCAACGTCGAAATCAGCAATCTCATCATCTTCATCATCCGTTACTCCCCTGCTTGAAGCTGCTGACACCTGCCAGTGAAAATCTCACCACATGGTCGACCAACGCGTCGACACGTTCTCTAATCGCTGGAACTTCGGGATGGAGACGGGCGATCAACGGCTGCGCGTGGTAGTAGTAGAGCACCTGTCCGGCGATACTCGAGGCGCAGTTGAGTACCACTTCCGGTTCGGCATCAGGACCGAGCATCGCGGTAACGATATCCTGCAGCTCCTCGGCATCGGCGGCGATGTAGGCCTGCACGATATGGTCGAGTGCTTCAGTAGGCCGGGCCATCTCCATCAGATAGATAGCGGCGATATCACCCGCCTCCCGCTGATCCTCCTCGCAGTAGTAGAGCTCCTCGAAGAAGGCACGAACATAGATAGCCAACCGCTGCTCGGGGGGTTCACTACGCGGCAGAAATGGTGTGCGATAGGCGCGTACCGCCTCAAAAACACGATCGAAAATCGAGGCGTAGAGGTTACGCTTATCACCAAAATGATAATTAACAGCGGCGATATTCGCCCCCGCCCGGCTGCAGATCTCACGCACCGTCGCCGCATCGTACCAGACTCTGCAAAGACTGCCCCGGGAGTCGCTATTTTTGCGAAGCTTGTTTTGGGCATCCAAGCCAAGCAAGCGGCAAATATAACGCGACCGTTTATGCCTACGGCGCCCCGACGTCCTGCGTTCGTTGCGTAATCACCTCTTCGCGGCTCTACACAACTCCCTCAGTGACTCTACGCCGACATAAAGCCGCTGCTGCATCTTCTTCGTCGTTCGCTCGCGCTCTCAACTACGAATAGGCAGACGGCGTCGACTATCGCGGACTAACCGCCTTCGCTTCGCTATCCATGGCGGTCAGCGGTTGCCGCCCGCAGCAGACGCTCGCGGGTATTCTCAACCTCTTGCTCTCCCATACTCCCCCTACCTATTTCAAACAACCGTTTGAAACAAGCATATGAAACCCTCCCGGAAATTCAAGTATGAAGTGAAGCGGTATCCGATTAGTTCGCTTTGCCTAGAGCTGCTCGGCTCCTTTATCATCCCCTTTCAAATGGACATCACACCACAGGGAGAGACATGGTGAACCGAATCACCCTCCACTCAGCATTACTGCTGGCACTCTTCGCCTGCTCATCGATAAGCCACGCCGCCGATGAGGCACGCCAGCTCTTCAGTGCGCTGAAGCAGCAGGTCTATCAGGTACGGGTACTCGACACCTACACCTCGGATCAGTCGAGCATCGGCTCCGGCTTTCTCGTCACTGCAGATGGTCATATAGCCACCAACTATCACGTCGTCTCAAGCTATGTGCAGAAACCAGAGAATTTCCGGCTCGAGGTAAAACAGCACGACGATACCCACCTACAAGCGAAGTTGGTTGGTTTCGACATCATTAACGACCTGGCAATTCTTCAGATCGAACAGCGCGAAACCGCCTACTTTTCAATCAGCGATGGAGGCCCTCAACAGGGCGAGCGCATCTACTCAATCGGTAATCCCCACGATCTCGGCATGACGATTATCGAAGGCAACTATAACGGTCTGGTTGAAACCTCACGTTACGACCGCCTCCACTTCTCCGGCTCGCTCAATCCCGGCATGAGCGGTGGCCCCGCCGTTAATCAGGCCGGCCGCGTGGTCGGTATCAACGTCTCCAAGGGGGGCGAGCATATTAGTTTCCTGGTACCGGCGATCAAACTCCGACAGCTTATCGACAACCTCTCTGATTCGACCCCATCGAGCGAGTACCAGAGACAGATCGGCAAGGCACTATTCAGTGATCAGAATCAGTTCTACAGCTCTCTTTTCAACGCAAAAACACCGCTGACTCCATTTGGCGAACTGCTGTTACCCGGCCAGCTCAAGCAGTCACTCAAGTGCTGGGGCCACGCCGAGGAGAGTCCGGAGATCCGCTACAGCAGCTTTCATAAACACTGCAAAAGCCAGGACAATCTCTATATCGACAGCGATTTCAGAACCGGTACCTTCGTCTACAACTATGAGTGGTTCGATGCCGATCGGTTAAACACAGCACAGTTCTACAACACACTGGAGAAACGCTTCGAACACCCCCGCTTCGGGAACACCAGTGACAAGGAACGCATCACCGAGTTTGCTTGCACAACCCATTTTGTCACCCTCGCAGACCATTCATGGAAAGTTTCTAATTGTCTGCGCAGCTACCGCGACTACGCGGAGCTCTACGACGCTTCACTATTGATGGTCTCGGTCGACGAGTATGAGAAGGCTGCGTTGATCACAGTGGGTGCCAGCGGCATTAGCAAGCAGAACGCCCTCTCGCTCTTCAAACTGTTTATGGAGTCGATGCAATGGAAGAGCTAGTTGTTCAGGTCGGCACCCGTCACGGTCGAGTGGCCGAGGTTTTTAGAAGTGGTGGTGAGCGCATCACCTTCGGACGTGGATACGACAACAGCCTCATCCTCACCGATCCTTATATAGCCCCCACTCAGGTCGCCGTCGAACAACGCGATGGCGAGTGGTTCGTTGATGTGCTCGATGATACCAATCCGACCCGGCTCAACAGCCATGAGATCAGCGGCGCAGGCCATGCCATCGCCTCGGGTGATCAACTCTCGATCGGGCGCTCAAGATTAACGCTCTTCTCAAGCAGCCAGCCGGTAGAGGAGACGCGCAAGCTGCTTCTGAACCGCTGGCTCCATCTGGAGAACGCCGGCTTTGCCAAACTACTGATCGCCTTCATGGCCTATATTGCCTTGACCGGCATCTATCTTTATCTGGATACGGCAACCCTGTTTAACTGGAAAGCGTTCGGCCTCGCCATCTCAGCACTCACCTTGATCGTCGTGCTCTGGGCAGGATTCTGGGCACTGATTGGGCGTCTCTTCCGCCATCAGGCGCACTTCAAGGGACAATTACTAGCGACACTCCTCGCCTTTGGCCTCTCTTCCCTAATAGAACCACTCAGCGACTATTTCGACTATTTCAGCAGCAGTACGCTTGTTGGCACCATCTCGGAGCACCTCGTCTCACTGCTCTACCTGACCCTGCTGCTGAAACTCAACCTTCTGCTTGCCACCAATGTGAAGCGCACTACACAGGCGGCATTTGTCGGTGCGCTCTCCATCGTGCTCCTGTCCTATCTATATACTTCGGCCGAGCAACCCGAGTTCAGCACCCAGCCGAGCTATTCGGCGACGATCAAGCCGCCCTACGCCAAGCTGGGTAGAGATATCGAGATGGAGAGCCATCTGGATGCGCTCTCATCAATGATCGATACGATCGAGTAGCGCCTTAGCGCCACAACACGCGGGAGAAGATCGCCTTGATGTAGGCACTCTCGGGGATTGCCGGGTGGACCGGGTGATCGGGGCCCTGATGGCCCTGCTCGAGCACTTGCAGGGTACGATCGAGGTGGACCGAGGACTGCAGCATCAGATCCTGCAGTTTTTGATGGGGCAGATGGTGCGAGCAGGATGCAGAGACGAGGATGCCGTCTTTCTGTAGTACCTGCATACCGAGCTGATTGAGACGCCGATACCCCTCTACACCCTGTTTGAAATCCTTTTTCCGTTTGATGAATGCGGGCGGATCGAGGATGACTACATCGAACTTCTCGTGATCGAGACGCAGTGATTTGAGCGCCTCGAAGGCATCGCCCTCAACGCCGACAAACTTGTCAGCGACACCGTTAAGCTCGGCATTGTGGTGCGCCATATCGAGTGCGCTCTCGGAGCTATCGACGCAGGCCACCTCGCTTGCGCCGAAGGCGGCCGCCTGCACACCCCACCCACCGACATAACTGAAGACATCGAGCACGCGTTTGCCCTGCACATAGGGAGCGAGTCGTGCGCGGTTCATACGGTGGTCGTAGAACCAGCCGGTCTTCTGCCCGCCGATGATCGGTGCCTCGAACTGCACGCCGTTCTCCTCTAGTGCGACCGTCTCCGGCACCTCACCCAAGGCGGGTTCAACATAGCTATCGAGCCCTTCGAGCTTGCGAATCGAACTGTCGTTACGCCACAGCACCGCCGTCGGCTTGAGTACCTTCTCCAGTGCAGCGAGCAGTGCATCCTTCATCCGCTCCATTCCGGCGGTGGTGATCTGTACCACCAGCACATCACCAAAGCGGTCTACCACCACACCCGGCAGACCATCGCTCTCGCCAAAAATCAATCGATAACAGGGTTTATCGAACAGCGTCTCTCTTAGAGAGAGGGCCACCTTGATGCGGTGCACCAGCAGTGAATCGGAGAGCGGGTGTTTACGATCACGACTCACCAAACGTGCCGTGATCAGCGAGTTGGGATTGGCGTAACCGGTGCCAATCACCTTGCCGCTATGGCCCTGAATCTCAACCGGCTGACCCGCCTCGAAACCACTCAGTGGTGTCTGCGCTGTATCGATCTCATTACTGAAGACCCAAAGGTGTCCGGCACGCAGACGACGCTCCTCATTCTTTTTCAGACGCAATGGTGCAAACGTTTCACTCATAACCACTCACCCTTTTTAATTCTGATTGCACCACCCGCGCGCTGATGAAGCGTGCGCAGATAGGGGATAAATCGCACCACTAACCAACCCAGCACAAAACCGTAACTCACACCCAGCAGCAGACCCACACCGACCTGACTCGGATAGTGCTTGGCGAGATAGATACGGGAGATCGCAACCAGTAGCGAAACCCCGATCAGGGCCGTTCGCCAACCCCAGCCGCGCAGGAAGAAACTCATGAAGAGCGCCATCGCAAAGAAGTTGAAGGTGTGGTTAGAGGGCAATCGCCGTGATGCGATGTATGCAGTAACCGCTGCCCCGCTTGCGCAATCGGCTGAATTCAAACGGCGACCGCTTCGGCCGAAGTGGTTCTGCTTATCACATTGCATGCGGATCAACGCGTCACCACCAAGCGCCCTATCTTCAGCCACAGCAAATGGTAACGTCGACTCAACCACATTTCCACATTGCGAGATAACCAGCGCGACTCGACCAGCGGTGCGAGAAGGGTTACGATCGGCACATCCAACCCACAAAAGTAGATCACCAGCAGCGACCCACCCGATCTGATCCAGAAGTCGGCAGATGGTACGCGAGTCCGCAACCGTTCAGCGCAACCCCGCATCGGCCCGTTGCAACCCACCGCGCAGGAAAACCGCAGAAGGCCCCCCAAGTGAAGGTGGCAGGCCAACTTGCATGCTGCCGGCCCCACCCTCTGATTATTTGCGCCCACGGCTCGCAACGCCGGCTGAAGATCATAAGCGGACGCGTTCGAGGAGTGGGCTAAAAGCAAAATGGATACTGGCCGATCACCACCAGCACCATCGTCAGCCGCAACACCGCGTTTACTGCAAATTCCACAGCGAGTACCCGCGTCAGACCGACAGAGTAGCAGATTCGTAGTCAGCGAGTCGGCAGCATGCCCAGCCCATATTGATCACCAGCACTGCATCGTCGAGCCCGCCACGTCGCCACCAGGCGGCAGCAGTAATCGGCGATGAGACACTACCGGTGTGTAATCGACGACACCCGCCCCTCCGACCCGGATTTCATCGTAACCGCCCATTGGATACTTGCGCCCACGTCCTCAGCTGACGCCGTTTGAAGATCGCCAGCGCGACAGCCGCAAGATGGTACGACCAGGGTACTCACGAGATTGCGACGCAACCCCTGTTCAGAGCACGGTCGCTCGGCCAAGCAGGCGATGAGCGGTCGCGCACCCAGAACGGCGATATTGGACCCACCCTGATCGACGCATACGCCACGCATGGCGGCCAGTGAATCCGGCTAATACAAGCGAATCCCGACCGCAACCCAGCAGCGCACCCGGTTCAGACGCTCCAGTTGGGTAGCTCCGCCACCAGCGCGGCGATCAGAGCAGCCACCCAGCCGGCAAGCAGCAGAACGGTAGCAGAGATCGCCAGCGATCCCGCTCAGAAGAAGCCGCGACGGCGATGGCAGGAACCATGCGTTGTGGCCGTTACCTGATCAACCACCAGAAGAGCGTGATCAGCATCGGCGTAGGCCTCACCACCCGCAATCGCAGCGGGAATCGCCCACGCAAGCGCAATGGCAGCCCCACCGAGCACCGAGGCGAAGATCGCCAGATACCAGCGCGGCAGACTGACGATGCGGCCCGCGCCCATCCACCACGGTGCCAGTAGCGCAGTCGGTAGGGTCAGCAGCAGAATCACCGGTCCCTTGGCCAACACACCCAGACCGATGGCAACGGCCAGAATGAGCCAGCCACGCAGGCCACCACGCTGCCAGGCGTCGATCACACCACTCAGGCCGAGCAGGGTGAAGAAGACCATCATCATGTCGAACATGGTGGCGGTGGTGTAGAAGGCCCAGAAGAGTGAACCGAGCAGCATCAGTGGTGCGAGTTGAGCCACCACCTCGCGCTCGGGCCAAAGGCGACGCGCGATATGTATGGTTAGAAAGAGTGACCCGAGACCAAACAGCGGTGGCACCAGTCGCGGCCACCACTCGTTCACACCGAAGATCGACCAGCCGAGATTGAAGAGCCAGAAGAGCAGCGGCGGTTTGTGGCTATAGGTCTCGCCATTGAGGTGCGGCACCAGATAGTCGCCACGCAGCCACATCTCCCAGGCAACCGTCACATAGCGCGTCTCATCAATCGGTGCATAGCTGCGCGACAGCAGTGAGACGATCATCAGCAGTAGCCAGCCGCCAAGCAGCAGCCAGGGTGTTGAGATCCGCAGCCTCATTGAAGTGAGCTCGCTCATCTACGCCTTCTGCTGCTCTTCAACAGCCTGTTCCTCACCCAGTTCCCGATCGATCTCACGATCGAGGCTACGACCGTGACGGAAGCGTCGGTAGAGATAGGCGCCGAGCACTCCAGAGATAACAAACAGGGCGATAGCGAGACCGATACGCAGCACGGGATCAACCTCAATACCACTTCCAGCCAGCGCGAACACCGCCGTCTGTGGGATGTAACCGAGCGCCGAACCGGCGATGAAGGCAAAGGCGGGTACATGGGTCACACCCGCTGCCAGATTGGTCGCGAGGTTACTACCGATCGGCAGCAGCCGAATCAGTACCGTCATTGAGAAGGTGTGGCCACTAAGAAAATCATTAACGCGGCGAATGCGTCGTTCGAAACGCGCCATCACCAGCGCCCGTCCGAAGAGTCGCGAGTAGTAGAAGGCGATCACACAACCGAGGCTAGCCGCAATCAGTGCAGCGAGAGTTCCGAAAAGGAAACCGAAGGCGTAACCACCGAGAAAACCGATCAGCTGACGCGGTAGACCAACAGCGGTGGCGAGTGCACCGATGGCAATAAAGATCAGCTCACCGTCGAGCCCCTTGCCGCGGATCTCACTATCGATCCAGCCCTTATCGAGCAGACTGCCGAGTTGAGTCACCTCAAACAGATAGCCCAGCGCGACCAGTGAGCCAATCAGCAGTAGGCCACGCAGCAGTATTCGGGGGTTCATGCAATGCGGCCCAGCAGTACTACTGCCCGCCCGACTCCCGAGGCTGTTCAACCACTTCGGGCAGCTTGGCGCGTTTGAGCAGCCAGCGCACACCGAACAGATCAACCAGACCGACCCAGAGGCGGTTGTGCAGACCGTACTTGGAGGTGCCCATGGTACGTGGACGATGGTTCACCTTGACCGTATCGATCACGCCACCGTTGCGGATGATCAACGCCGGCAGAAAGCGGTGCATGTGGTTGAAGTAGGGAAGTTCCAAAAACGCCTGACGGGAGAAGACCTTCAGGCCACAACCGCTATCGGGGGTGCTGTCGCGCAGCATTGAGGAGCGCACCTTGTTGGCGACCCGCGAGGAGAGTTTGCGCAGCCAGTTATCCTGACGCTTGTGACGCCAACCGGCGACCATCTGCAGATTGGCCGGGGCATTGTCGCCCTGAATTACCGCGAACATGGCCGGTATGTCGGCCGGGTCGTTCTGTCCATCACCATCGAGGGTAGCGATCCAGTCGGCCTGTGCAACACGCACACCACTGCGCACGCTGGTACTCTGTCCACAGTTGACCACGTGCCGCAGCACGCGCAGCTGCGGCAGCTCTGCCATCATCTGCTGCAGACGCTGAGGGGTCTCATCGTCACTGCCATCATCGATGTAGATGATCTCGTACTCGATCTTTCCCTGCAGGGCGTCTCGAATTTCCTCGATCAAAGGGCGGATATTGTCGGCCTCATTACGGACCGGAACGACTACCGATAAGTCCATGATTCTTTAGGTTTCTCTGCGGGTGAGCCAATAGTAGCCGGCTATTATCGCAGGATTGCATACCATTTTCCTCATTAATTGGTTACCCCTCAAAAGCAACAGATTTCACCGGGAGTCGCTATTTTTGCGAAAGTTTGTTTTGGGCATCAAGCCCAAGCAAACAGCAACCAACTTAACGCGACCGTTTAGCCATGCGGCGCCGACTCGCTGCGTTCGTTGCGTAATCACCTCTTCGCGGCCTACAAACTCCTCACTGACTCCGCCGACATAAAGCCGCTGCTCATCTTCCGTCGTTCGCCGCGCTCTCAACTACGAATAGGCAGACGGCGTCGACTATCGCGGACTAACGCCTTCGCTTCGCTATCCATGGCGGTCAGCGATGGACAAGCCGTTATCGCTCTGCTATAGTTAGCCGTCCATAACCAGTCAGGACAGCGGAGAGAACTGCGCAATGAGCAGCTCGCAAAACGCACTCACCAGCGAAACCAGCCCCTACCTTTTGCAACACGCGGATAACCCGGTGCAGTGGTATCCCTGGGGTGAAGAGGCGTTGCAGCTGGCGCATGAGACGGGCAAACCGATCCTGCTCTCAATTGGCTACTCCGCCTGCCATTGGTGCCATGTGATGGCACACGAATCGTTTGAACACGATGATCCGCGCGCCCTGATGAATGAGCGTTTTATCAACATCAAGGTCGACCGTGAAGAGCGCCCCGACCTCGACAAGATCTATCAGACCGCCCACCAGCTGCTGACCAATCGTCCCGGCGGCTGGCCACTAACGATGTTTCTCACCCACGATGCTCAGGTGCCCTTCTTTGGTGGCACTTACTTCCCACGTGAGCCGCGCTATGGCATGCCATCCTTTGCCGACATTCTCAATCAGGTAGCCGATTTCTATCGTGACAACCGCAGCGATATCGACAAACAGAACACACCACTGCTCGATGCACTGGAGAAAATTAATACCCCGCACCTCTACAGCAGTGGCAGCAATGAGATCACCATCGAGACCCTCGACCAGGCCTATCGTGAGCTAAAAAAGAGCATTGAGCCGGAACATGGTGGCTTTGGTCGCGCCCCTAAATTCCCCCACTGCACCAGCCTTGAGCGGCTTCTGCGCCACTGGTCGGCCACTGGTGATAATGAGGCACTGGAGAGCGCTACTTTCACCCTGCGCAAAATGGCACTCGGCGGTCTCTTCGACCATCTCGGCGGGGGCTTCTGCCGCTACTCGGTCGATAACCAGTGGATGATTCCCCACTTCGAAAAGATGCTCTACGACAATGGCCCACTACTGAGCATCTACAGCGAGGCGTGGCAGATCACCCACGAGCCGCTGTTTCGCCGCACCGCTGAAGAGACCGCGCGTTGGGTGATCCGGGAGATGCAGTCCCCCGAAGGTGGCTACTTCTCCACCCTTGATGCCGACTCCGAAGGGCACGAAGGGATCTTCTACGTCTGGCACCCAGAGACGATCAAGGAGGTACTCGAGACCGAACAGTATGAGCTCTTCTCCCGCCACTTCGGGCTCGATCGCAAGGCCAATTTTGAGGGGAGTTGGCATCTACACTGCTACGCCGATGATGAAACCCTGTCGAAAGAGTTCATGCTCGATATCGACTCAGTACGGCAACAACTCGATGGTGCTCGCGAGACACTCTTTAGACTTCGCGAACACCGCGTTCATCCCGGGCGCGACGAGAAGGTACTCACCGCCTGGAACGGCCTGATGATCAAGGGCATGGCGGTTGCCGGTCGCATCTTCGATAACAGCGCCTTCATCGATTCAGCCGAACGGGCGCTCAACTTCATTCGCCACAACCTGTGGAAAGATGGCCGCCTCTTTGCCAGCCACAAGGATGGACAGGCGCGCCTGATGGGCTATCTCGACGACTACGCCTTCCTGCTCGACGCGTTACTCGAGTTGTTACAGGTACGCTGGTCACGCAACGATCTCGACTTCGCCATCGCGCTGGCCGATGTCTTGCTGGAACACTTTGAAGATAAAGAAAATGGTGGTTTCTTCTTTACCGCTGACGATCACGAGGCGTTGATCCAGCGCCCCAAACCACTCGGTGATGAGTCGACTCCGGCCGGCAACGGTATCGCCGCCTACGCCCTAAATCGTCTTGGCCAGCTACTGGGGGAAGAGCGCTACCTGAACGCCGCCAGACGTACCCTCGATGCCGCCGCGCCGATGATCAGCGAGATGCCACATCGCCACAACGCACTGCTGCTCGATGTTGAGTCTTCGGTCTACCCCTCGCAGATGTTGGTTCTTCGTGGCAACGAGGAGGAGCTCCGCTCATGGCAGCAGCTGGTGGCACGACAATACTCGCCACGTCGCCTCGCCTTCCCTATCCCCTCCGACGAGACGAATCTTCCCGGCGCACTCGCCGAACGTACCCTGCGCGGCGATTTCACCGCTTACCTTTGCAGTGGCAACGCCTGCTCCTCACCGATCACTGCCAAGGGCGCGCTGGCCACACTCAAACAGCAGCTCGACACCCCTGACTAGCCAACACCCCTCAACTGACACAGATCAAGCATTAAACCACTAAAAGTATGGTAATTTGAGCGCCAATTTATGCGCTACAGTTTTCCTATTAGCGCACAGCGGCTGACGGGAGCGTGGCGCATCAATGCAAGCACTAAAGACCATCAAGGGATTCATCCTCGCTGCGGCACTACTCGTCTCGCTGATTCTGCTGGTCGGGCTCTATTTCACCACCAGCCACGCCTATAGCAGTGCCGTTCGCGATAACGCCATCTCCAGCTCCGAGTCACTGGCGCGCAACACCTTCAATGCGATGTACCAGATCATGCGTCAGGGCTGGTCGCGAGCGCAGCTGGAGGAGTTCATCGCCTCTCTTGAGCAGACCTCGAGCAAAACCAGCCACACCACCACCATCTATCGCGGCGAACTGGTCAACCATCTGTTTGGCTCCATCGGAAGCCAACCGGGCGACACGATGATTAACGAGACCTTTAGCAGCGGGCAGGCGGTCTCCATCGTCAGTGACACCTCCATCCGATACAGCTACCCACTGACGGCCAAGGATGAATGTCTGCAGTGCCACACCAATGCCAAGACGGGCAATATTCTCGGCGTGATTGAGGTTCGTCAGGATCTGACACCACTGCTCTCAAAGGCCGAGAGCCAGCTGCTGGCACCACTGGCGCTGATCGCCCCCATTCCCTTCATCATGGCGCTGCTGGTCGCCTTTATGCTCAACAAGCGGATCAACCGCTCACTGGCCATCCTCGATACCAATATCGATCAGGTCAACCGCGTCTCGGACCTGAAGAACATCGATCTCAACGAGGTCGATCTCGGTTTCACTGAACTCAACAACATCTTCCATAAAGTCGCAATGCTCGGTACCAAGCTAAAATCGGTCGCCGTCGACAAGGAGCTGCTTGAGTTTGAGATCCGACTGCTGGAGAAGTTTGTCATCACCTCCGATGTAGTGCGTGACTGGCGCGAGTATGTCAGCACCATGCTTGGTGAGATCAATCGCGTCATCGATGCCTACACCCTCTTCTCCATCTTCAAGGTCGATGATGAGCTGTTCGATCTGGAGATATTCTGGATCTCACCCCCCTCAGAACGGACCCGCGACTCAATGGAACGCGCGGTGAAGAAGGCGCTGGAAAACCACCCCAGCTTCTCCTCATTCCCCAGCCTGGTGATTAACCACAACATCTCCGATCCTGCTGGTGAGATCATTGAACTCGACAACGACCAGATCGAGCTGCAGACCAAATCACTATTTGTCGACACCCCCAAGATCGGCGGCATCGTCGGTATCGGTGTGCAGTCGGGACTGGGCGATGATGAGGTACGAATACTGGTAATGGAGAGCATTCTCTCCACCCTGCTCAACGTGGTGGGTTCGGTTAAGGCAATCTACAAATACACCAAGGACCTTGAATACTACGCCACCCGTGACCCGCTCACCGATCTCTATAACCAGCGCATCTTCTGGGAGCTGCTCGGCTATGAGATCAATCGCGCCGAGCGCCACGACTACGCCTTCAGCCTGTTAGTCATCGACCTCGACAACTTCAAGTCGGTCAACGACAGTTACGGCCACAGCTTTGGCGATCGCTTCCTGCAGGAGTTTGCCTCCGCCATTGACGATGCGATGCGAAACGGTGACGTGCTGGCGCGTTACGGTGGTGATGAGTTTGTCGTATTGCTACCTGAAAGTGATCAGGAGCACGCCCTACCCGTGTGCGAACGCATCTTGCAGAACGCCAACCGTCTCACCCTCGAGGCCCCCGATGGCAGCGCGGCCAAGGCGACCGTTTCCATTGGTCTGGCCACCTACCCAGCCCACGCTACCGAAGGGAAAGATCTCTTCATGTTCGCTGATAACATGATGTACAAGGCGAAGACCGAGGGCAAAAACCGCATCGGTGTTCCTACCGATCAGGATGTGGTGGAGGTCTTTAAAAAGATTGGCGAGAAGAGCCAGATCATCAACGATGCGATTCAGCAGAAACGCATCATCCCCTTCTTCCAGCCGATCTATAACGTACAGGAAGATCGTGTCGATGCCTTTGAGGTGCTAAGCCGTATCCAGCTCGAAGACGAGACAATCATGGGTGCCTTCGAGTTCATCGAGATCGCTGAGCGCATGGGTGTGATCCATATGCTCGACATCATCGTGATCGAGAAGGCGTTCGCCAAACTGCAGGAGAGTGGCTACGGCGGCAAGCTGTTTATTAACCTCTCGCCACGCGCGCTGGTACTGAGCGACTTTATCCCCGAGATTCGTCGTCTGACCGAAAAGTACAACATTGAGCATGATCGTATCGTCTTCGAGATCACCGAACGCGACACGGTGAAAAACATGAGCCTGCTGGAGAAATTCGTTAACGAGCTGAAGAGCGATGGCTACCAGCTGGCAATCGACGACTTCGGCTCCGGCTTCTCCAGCTTCCACTATCTGAAGCGTTTCCCGATCGACTTTGTGAAGATCGAAGGAGACTTCGTTGCCAACATGTTAAATGATCCTCGCGACCTGGCGCTGGTCCACTCAATCTCTGCACTGGCGGGGGACCTCAACCTCTACTCAATTGCTGAATTTGTCGAGGATGCCGAAGTGCTGGATGAGGTACGCAAAGCGGGCATTACCTATGCGCAGGGTTATCACATCGGCAAACCATCACCGGAGATGGTAACCACCATCGGTACCATTGCTCACAGCTGATCAGTTGTTCGAAATATCCTGACAGTAGACCACCAATAAAAACGGGCTCCGAAGAGCCCGTTTTTGTGTCAACGATCGCGCCTAGAAGCTACTGGAGAACTCCTTGGCATAGAGCGCCTTGAACTCATCAATCGTGAAGCGGTGGTTCTGGGTTCCGTGATGAGAGATCTTGATCGCCCCCATTAGCGAAGCGATACGTCCGGTAGTCTCCCAGTCGAGGTCGTTCATCAGACCATAGAGCAGACCGGCACGATAGGCATCACCACATCCGGTTGGATCACTGATCGCTGACGCGGTGGCGGCGGGGATCTCCAGACGTTTCTCAGCGGTGTAGATATGCGAACCCTCACCACCACGGGTAATGATCAGCGCTTCTACCCGCTCGGCGATCTCATGTGGCGACTTGCCGGTACGATCCTCCAGCAGCTGTGCCTCATAGTCATTGACCGTCACCCACGTCGCCTGATCGACAAACTTGAGCAGATCCTCGCCGTCAAACATCGGTAGGCCCTGGCCCGGATCGAAGATAAAGGGAACACCCGCCTCTACAAACTGCTGCGCGTGCTCGATCATGCCGTCGCGACCATCGGGGGCGACGATACCGATGGTGACACCCTCGGTATCTGCAACACTGTTCTCGTGGGCGAAGCTCATCGCGCCGGGGTGGAAGGCGGTGATCTGGTTGTCGTCCTGATCGGTGGTGATGAACGCCTGCGCGGTGTAGGTATTCTCCAGCACCCGCATATGGGTGGTGTCGATACCGCAATCCTCCAGCCACTCACCATAGGGATCGAAATCGCGTCCTACCGTTGCCATCGGCAGTGGATCACCACCGAGCAGCTTCAGGTTGTAGGCGATGTTACCGGCACAGCCGCCATACTCACGGCGCATATCGGGCACCAGGAAGGAGATGTTCAGCATGTGAACCTTGTCGGGCAGGATGTGATTCTTGAACTGGTCGTGGAAGACCATGATGGTATCGAATGCGATCGAGCCGCAGATCAGTGCTGACATGGAGCGGTTCCTTGTTGTTGTCAAAGTGGAAGAGGGACAACTTACCCGCAGCACGGGTGCAAGACAAGGAATAGAAACCTTCAGAAACAGCGCAACGGTGTTCCTGAAGGATTGATGTTAGCCCGGCTAGTGGAACTCAATCTCGCTGGCCACTAGGAAACCGAAGGCATCAAACGTACCTTCAATCGTCACAACCGCTCCGGCAAACAGATCACTGATATCGCCC
This sequence comes from Candidatus Reidiella endopervernicosa, assembly GCF_013343005.1. Taxonomy (GTDB): domain Bacteria; phylum Pseudomonadota; class Gammaproteobacteria; genus Reidiella; species Reidiella endopervernicosa. The sequence goes on along the minus strand of NZ_CP054491.1, from coordinate 1,069,917 downwards.
CCTCATAGTCTGGCGACTCACTGATATCGACCAGCTGACCATTCACCTCGATCTGCTCAGAGTTGATGATGGTGTTGATGACACCTTCGAGTTCATACTCTTCGCCATCATCACCGTCATGGCCCCACTCACCATCCTCATCCTCGAGCTCAACCTCATCTGCATCCATCACACCACCAACAATTGCTGATTCGCTCTCGACCTCGACATAGAGACCATTGGTGAGCGGCGTCGCTCCCAGCTCACTCAGATCCGCACTGCTGTAGTCGATGATCAGTGCGCCAATCTCAAAAGTCTCAGCACCTGTATTGAGATTGTCTACGACACCTTTCAACTCAAGCTCCTCACCTGTCCAGGCACCCGCTTTAACCTCAACCCGAGTCGCGACAATGTTGCCCTGCCCATCGGAGAATCCACTGACCTCTACCACGGCATTGACCGGTATATCGGCAAGTGATGCGATGGAAGCACCGCTATCATCTTCAAAACAGGTTGAGGCAGTGACTGTTACCGTCTGTGACATTACCGTCAGAGTATTGCTGGCCGCCACATTATTGGCATCAACCGTCCCCTCCATCTCATCAGCAAATCTGACGACATCGGCGGTGCCGCTGACACCATCGGCATTAACCGTTCCGACGACCGTTACGACCATGCACTCATCGAGATGATCCTGATCATCTCCAAACTCCTCTGTCCCTTCGACGAAGATTGAGGCCGAATCGGTTTCAAACTCGATACCATTCACCCAGATCGATCCAAATGCCGTGATCTGCCCTGAGGTGGTGATGCCGGTACCACCGATACCACCTTCGGCGACGTTGGTCGAGCCGCCGGAATTGCACGCGCTCAGCACCGTCACCAGTGCGATCGCGAGCAGATATGAGATATGTCGTATAGCCATCATTACTATTCCTCTTCGGAAAGATCCTCTTCGAAGTAGTAGATGGCGTAACCAGCACGCATACGCCCCTCTCCCTCCGCCTCACTATTCATGTCGCGATCGTGGGCTACCAGGAAGCGGTTCACACTTTCCAGCAGATTCTGAGCTCGCTTGTCACCCAACTTGCGTAGTTTTGGAATCACATCGCGTGGCAGGTTGTCGTAGGCGACCTTGCGTTGGAAGCGCAGCTCGCCACCGCTATTTTGCAGATTGTGATCGATGGTTGTTACCAGATCGGCCGCATCGCTACCGAGAATAAAGAGTTTGCCCGCCTCATCACCGTGCGGTGTATAGGCGCGCACCTTGAGATGTACACGTCCCTCACCATCACGCGCCACCGCCCCGACACGCTCCATCTCATCGAAGACCGAACGCACCGGCATGTCGCCACTATACTGTTTTACCAGTTCGCTGAAACTCGCCTGTCCGCCTTCGAAGTCGAGCACTCTTGGCTCCTCCTCGCTGGAGAAACGCTCATCGGTCATCCAGCCACTGATAACGCGCGCGGCCCGGTTATGTTTATGTTTCGCCAGATGGTCACTCGGGGCGTCGAGCTTCTGAATACGTGCAACCTCCTTGCGCGACAACCCAGTCAGTATTGATATGCGAGAAACGGTCTGTTTTTTACCCGGCAGGACGAAGTCCCTCTCCGCCACGTCGATATAGACCTGCTTGGATAGATCGGTGAACTCGCCGTAGGAGATACCGTTGCGTAGCAGAATACGCACCAGCGGGCGTAACAGCCTGAGAACTGCCGCCGTTAACGCCTTGTGAAGATCAACGCTCATTTGGGCATTCTATCCCATATCAACGCCACACAATAGAACAGGGCGCGATCACTTCTGACCACGCCCTGACTCTTCCGCAAGGAGAATTTAGTCGTCAATCTCACCTTCGGTTGCGGTCAATACGCCGGCATCGTAACTACCTTCGACCTCAACAAGGTCACCTACGATAGGTGAGAACCCACCCACACCCGAGATGTCGACCGTGATACCGGCCACCACGATATAGGGCGCATCGACCGCCGTAACCTCACCCTCCACCTCGGACTCACCATCATCCTCGACACGTTCGATCTTGGTAGCGACAAAAATCTCCTCACTCGCGTTCCAGTAGAGATCCATCTCGACCATATCGCCCGTGCCTTCAAGTTCGCTGACGATCATATCCAGATTGAAGAGGTGCTCTTCGTCGCGCTCATCGACAAACACGGTATTACTCTCCACCAGCACCGTGATATCCATCACCATGATCGCCGAACCCGCCCCTGCATCGACCGCTTCAACAACGCCCTTGATCTCGGTCTCACCATCCTCATCTTCCTCTTCGAGACCCACCTCTGCTGCGAGCAACATGCCATCGGCATTGAGCTCGCCCTCGACCTCAACAGTGACACCGGCGACCAGATCGGCAAAGGTAAAACCGTCTTCAAACACGGTCGCACCACTGATCTCTACCAACTGACCGTTAACCCGGAACTGCTCTGGATCACCCTCATTGGTACCCTCGGTGATGACACCGCGAATCTCTACCTCATCACCATCTTCACCGTCAAAATCCATATCACCATCATCTTCAATCTCGATCTCACTGGCGATTAGCTCACTGCTGCCGTTAAAGCCATCTTCGCTCTTCACCTCGACATAGAGGCCGTCAGCCAAGGTTGTCGAGGGCAGTGTGGCAGTGGCGTAATTCACCACCTGAGTACCGATGGAGAAGGTTGTGGCACCAGCATCGAGTGAGGTGATAATGCCTTTGATCTCGAGCTCACTATCACCGATATTCCAATCGTCATCCTTCACCTCCACGCGGGTTGCATAGATCACACCGCTACCATCGGAGTAACCACTCACCTCCACCGAGACGGTCGAATCACCAGGGATATCCTCAAGTGTCGCGAAGCCGGAGTCGTTGGCATCATAGACCAGACGGGAGTCGGTGATATTGACCGTCATACCCATCACTGTCAGCGTGCCACTTGCCGCCACATTATTGGCCTGAACCAGCCCTTCCAGCTCATCGTCATACTCGATGCTCTCCGCCTCACCGCTCTCATTGACCTCAAGCGTGACCACCATGCCCTGAGCCAGCGCGGTGTCATCACCCACCGGAGCATCATCCATAGTGATAGTGGATCCTGTAGTGGGATAGCGCACGCCATTCACGTAGACGCTACCAAAGCCGGTAATCACACCCGACACCGTGGTGGTAGCCCCACCACTGGCTGCGGTTCCCGATGAGCTGCCGCCACCGCAGGCGGTCAATCCGAGTAGTGCCGTCATTACGGCTGCGCTAAGCGCTGCATTACGTGGTTTCATATCCCTTCCCCCTGGTATTGCGATTTATTGCCTGCCAATGTGAGCGCCTACCTAGCCGCCTAATTGGGATTATTTTCCCATATAGATAACAAATCAAGGGAGCATGTGCAAATCTGTGACCGTGTCGAGGTTTCCTCAAATCAAAGAATTTGGCCTTGAGGGACAGAGCGATTGATTAAATTCTCGCCAGAAACGGCGATGGAAATAGAGAATCGCACGGGAGAGAGCCTCACCCGAACGCGAGTTATGCAGCGAAACGCTCCAACAGGAAGAGCAACCAGATCACAGCCACATTGATAAGCGCGATCATCACCGCCGCAGAGCCAATATCCTTGGCGCGCCCCGAGAGCTCGTGACGCTCCGTACCGGTACGATCAACCACCGCCTCAATGGCGGAGTTGACCAGCTCAACGATCCAGACCAGCAGCAGCGAGCCGACCAGCACACTGCGCTCCAGCGCGGTGGTACCGAGCCAGAGAGCAACAGGGATCAAAACAATGGAGGCGATCAGCTCTTGACGAAAAGCGGCCTCATTCTGCCAGGCGGCACGCAGTCCCTGGGCCGAATAGCGACTGGCATTGATCAGTCGTCGCCACCCCTGTCCGGTCCCGCCCGCCATCGATCAGCTCTCGCTGGCCGGTTTCCAGGCGAGGTCGAGCTCGCGAGCCGCACGCACCTCATCGAGACGCCGAACCGGCAGGGTGTGGGGCGCCTCTTTAAGGGTATCGATATTCTGCTGTGCCTCTTCACGGATCGTAGTCATCGCCGCAATGAAACCATCGACCGCCTCCTTCGACTCCGACTCGGTCGGTTCGATCAGCAGACACTCCGGAACTAGTAGTGGGAAGTAGGTCGTCGGCGCATGGAAGCCGTGATCGAGCAACCGCTTGGCAAAATCCATCGCCGTGGCGTTGAGCTCCTTCGCCTCCTTGCGCAGGGTGATGATAAACTCGTGTGTGGCACGACGATCGGGAAAGGCGAGTTCAAAACCGGCCTCGCTCAGCTTAGCCAGCATATAGTTGGCATTGAGCGTGGCGTACTCGGCCACCCGCTCCATCCCCTCGCGCCCGACCATGCGCGCGTAGACGTAGGCACGCAGCAGCACACCCACATTACCCATAAAGGCAGAGAGTCGACCGATGGTATCGGGACAATCCTTCTCGGTCAGCAGGCGGTAGTTTTCACCCTCACGCTCAACCATCGGCACCGGCAGATAGGGGATCAGTCGTTCGCTAACGCCAACCGGACCCGCGCCCGGTCCACCACCGCCGTGCGGGGTGGAGAAGGTCTTGTGCAGATTGAGGTGAATGACATCAAAACCCATATCACCGGGGCGTACCTTGCCGAGGATTGCGTTGAGATTGGCACCATCGTAGTAGAGCAACCCGCCCGCCTCATGCACGATGCCTGCGATCTCGGTGATCTTCTGTTCGAAGACACCGAGCGTTGAGGGGTTGGTCAGCATAATACCGGCAGTCTGAGGACCAACCGCCGCACGCAGCGCCTCGATATCGACATCACCATGACTATCGGTTGGTATCTCACGCACCTTGTAACCGCACATCACTGCGGTGGCAGGATTGGTGCCGTGTGCCGCATCGGGCACCAGAATCTCACACCGTTCACTATCCTCACGGGCATCGTGATAGGCGCGAATCATCGCCACACCGGCAAACTCACCCTGCGCACCGGCCGCCGGGGTCAGCGAGACCGCCTGCATACCGGTGACATCCTTAAGTATCTCCTGCAGATCGTGCAGACAGGCGAGGATGCCCTGACCAAACGACTCCGGTGCCAGCGGGTGGCGTCCCAAGAAGCCGGGCAACATTGCGAGCCGGTTAGAGGCGCGCGGGTTGTATTTCATGGTGCAGGAGCCGAGCGGATAGAAGTGTGTATCGATCGAGAAGTTCTTCTGCGACAGGCGCGTGTAGTGGCGCACCACCTCCATCTCCGAAACCTCGGGCAGCGCCGGTGGCTGCTTACGCAGCATCTCAGCAGGAATATCGGTGACCGCAACCGCTTCGAGCGGTGCCTGTGCTGCAGCGCGTGCTCCGCTACGGGAGTGTTCAAATATCAACATCTGGCATCTCCCGCTAGAGCGGCTCCTTCGGTCTTAGCTTGGTACAGATCGGTCCGCCCTGGCGCTCGATAATACGTGCGATGTTCTCGGCGAACTTGGTGATATTGCCCTCGCTCTTGGTCTCGGTGACGCAGACCAGCAGACAGTTCTCCAGCTCCGGATAGTGCTCCTCAAGCAGATAACCGCCGAGCAGGTTCTGCGCCTCAAGGGCACGCAGAATTGGTTTCAGTTTGGGTTCGAAACGCAGCACCACCTCGTGGAAAAAGGGGCGATTGAAGATCTTCTCTACACCCTCAACAGCCGCCAGCTTCTCAACCAGCATCGCGGTATTGGCGTGCGATGCCGCAGCAGTCCTGCGCATGCCCTCACCTCCGACCAGCGCCATGTGAATCGTCGCCGCCGTGGTCATCAGACCCTGGTTGGTACAGATGTTCGAGGTCGCCTTGGAGCGACGGATATGCTGCTCGCGCGCCTGCAGGGTGAGGGTGAAACCCTCCTTGCCCTCGATATCAACGGTACGACCGACAATACGCCCCGGCATCTGTCGCACGTAGGCCTGCTTGGCGCACATGAAACCGAAGTAGGGACCGCCCGAGGAGAGCGGAATGCCGAGCGGCTGCCCCTCACCGACAGCGATATCAGCACCGCTCTCGCCCCACTCACCGGGTGGGGTGAGCAGCGCCAGCGCCAGCGGGTTGACCACACCAATCACAAGCATCTTGTTGGCATGCGCCCAGTCGGTCAGCTCGTCGACCGCCTCCAGCGCACCGAAGAAGTTGGGCTGCGGGATGATCAGTGCGGCGAAGTCCTCACCCTCGTACTGGCTCAGCGAGTCGCGCAGCGTGTTGCCCCCATCGCTGCAGTAGGGGAGATCGACCAGTTCGATACCCTGATTGCGCACAATCGCATCGACCGTAGCACGGTAGTGCGGATGAACGGTGGCTGGCATCAGAATCTTCTTCGATTTCGATTTACGGTTGGCACGTACCGCCATCAATACCGCTTCGGCCAGCGCCGAGGCACCATCGTAGAGCGAAGCGTTAGCCACCTCCAACGCGGTGAGCTGGGTCAGCATCGACTGGAACTCATAGAGTAGCTGCAGCGTGCCCTGACTCGCCTCGGCCTGATAAGGAGTGTAAGCGGTATAGAACTCGCCGCGTGTTGCCAACTCCCACACCACGGCAGGGATATGGTGCTCATAGGCACCGGCACCGATAAAGCTGAGTGGACGTCCATCCTGCGCAGCGCGATCGCCCATCAACCGTGAGCACTCCATCTCGCTCAGAGCGGCGGGGATCGACTCGGGTGTGGCGACACGAAGATCGGCAGGGATCTCATCAAACAGCGTTTCGATATCGGAGACGCCGATGGCGGAGAGCATCTCGCGCACCTCCGCCTCAGTGTGGGGGATAAATGGCATAACGGGGATTACTCTTCGCTGATCTGGGTCTCGTAGGCTGAGGCATCGAGCAGTGCATCGACGTCGGCCATATCGGCAGGCTGCAGACGCATGATCCAACCCTCATCGTAGGGTGAGCTGTTGATCAGCTCAGGTGCGCCGTCGAGTGCTTCATTAACCTCTACTACCTCACCCGCAACGGGGCTGTAGATATCAGAAGCGGCCTTGACCGACTCAACCACGGCACACGCCTCTTCGGCCTCAACGCTGTTACCCACCTCGGGCACCTCAACGTAGACCATATCGCCTAGCAGCTCCTGGGCATGCTCGGAAATTCCGACGGTGATGCTGCCATCATCATTCTTGCGAACCCACTCATGGCTCTTGGCGTATTTCAGTTCGGCTGGCACGTTACTCATGACGTCCTCTCAAAATTCTGTTGTGTTAGTTATTAGTTAATTACCCGGCAGCTCAATACACGCCTTGCCATCGCGTACGAAGGGTGGCCTGACCACTCGGGCGGGCAACATTTTGCCACGAATCTCTACCGTGCACGAGGCGCCGGTCGCGGCGGGGACACGGGCGAAGGCGATTGAGACACCGAGCGTCGGCGAGAAGCTGCCGCTGGTGATCTCACCCTCGCCTCCCCCCTCAACCTCAATACGCTGATGACCACGCAGCACACCCTTCGCCTCCAGCACCAATCCGACCAGCTTGCGCTCCGGCGCGGCGGCCTCCAGCGCACTACGACCGATAAAGTCGCGCTCAGCGGGCTCCATCGCCACGGTCCACTTCAGACCCGACTCCAGCGGTGAGGTGGTCTCATCCATATCGGTGCCGTAGAGGTTCATGCCGGCTTCAAGGCGTAGCGTGTCGCGCGCACCGAGTCCGGTCGGTGCGACACCTGCATCGAGCAGCGCCTGCCAGAAACCACTCACCTCACTCTCGGGCAGCATGATCTCGAAACCATCCTCCCCGGTGTAACCGGTGCGGGCGATAAACCAGTCGCCACACTCAACACCGAAGAAGCGCGCCAGCGCCTCGGCCGCCTCACGTCCCGCCTTGGGCAGCAGCGGCAGCGCCTTGGCACGGGCATTGGGCCCCTGCACTGCGACCATCGCCAGATCGCTACGCTCATTCAGATCGACCGCCATGCTGCCGAGCTTGGCGCGCATCCACTTCAGGTCCTTGTCACGGGTGGCGGCGTTGACCACCACGCGGTAGTAGGCGTCGTTGATGTAGTAGACAATCAGATCGTCGATCACCCCACCCTCATCGTTGAGCATGCAGCTGTAGAGCGCCTTACCGCTCTCTTTAAGACGGCTCACATCATTGGCGAGCAGTTTGCGCAGGTAGTCACCCGCCTCACACCCCTTCAGATCGACCACAACCATGTGCGAGACATCGAAGACACCCGCATCGCGACGCACCTGGTGGTGCTCCTCAATCTGTGAACCATAGTTGATCGGCATCTCCCAACCGGCGAAGTCGACCATCTTGCCGCCCACGGCGAGGTGCTGCTCATAGAGTGCTGTTCTCTGCGTCATGAACTGTTCCTGTTTATCTCAATGTATCGGTCAGGGGTCGAGTACCCGAGCCGTATAGTAGGGATTGTTTTCGACGAGGTCCAATAACCCTAATCAGGTTACTGGGATAGCTGAAATCAGTAGCGCGGCGGCTGCGCCAATTTGGGCAGATCACCACCGAGCCCCATCGCACGGCGCATAATTGCGCTCTTCAGCGGGGTAATGCGATCGGCGATGGCGAGCCCCAGATTACGCGCCAACCGTATCGGTGCCTGCTGGCTGCCAAAGCTTCGTTTAAAGGCGTCCATCGAACCCATCATCAGCAGGTTCTGCCCCTTGCGCCAGCGCTCATAACGACGCAGCAGCGCCACCTCACCGATATCGCGCCGCTGCTCGACGCCCTGCAGCACCACCTCAGCCAACGATGCCGCATCGAGCAGACCGATATTTACGCCCTGCCCCGCCAGCGGATGAATCGAGTGAGCGGCATCACCAACCAGCGCGACGCGTGGATGCACGTAGTGATCAACGTGGCGCAGACGCAGCGGGTAGACACCACGTCCCTCAACCGCTGTAATCTGGCCCAGTCGGTGATCGATATCCTCACCCAGCGCTTTGCAGAAGCTCGCCTCATCGAGTTCGGCCAGAGCCTCTGCACGCTCGGGCCGACAGCTCCATACGATTGAGGCACGTCCATCTGAAATCGGCAGGAAGGCGAGCGGACCCTCGGGCAGAAAACGCTGCCAGGCGGTGTTGAGGTGGGAGTGTTCGGTACGCACCGTGGCGACCAGCGCATGTTGGTCATACATCCAGCCACCGACGCTACTACCGGCGATCTCCAGCACCTTCGAATTAGCACCATCGGCACCGACAATCAGTTTGCTGCGTAGCCGCTCACCGTTATCGAGTAGGAGATCGACACCCTCACCATCAACCTCAAAGCTCTCGAGTCCAGCAGGGAAGATACGAGTGACGTTATCGATCGATTCAAGACGCTCCCAGAGCGCGAGTTGAATCACCCGGTTCTCGATGATGTGTCCCAGGTAAGGCTGCCCCACCTCGGCCGCATCGAAGTGGATCGAGGCACCACCCATCGCATCCCACACCTCCATATCGGTGTAGGGGCTAATGCGCCGCTCGGCCATCCCCTGCCAGGCGCCGAGCGCCTCGAAGATATGCTGTGAAGCGCGGGTAATCGCCGAGACGCGAAGATCAACCGACTCGGCTGACCAGCTGGCATCGGCGGGAAACTTCTCAACAACGGCCACGCGCAGCCTGCTGCCACCGAGTGCGCAGGCGAGTGCGGAGCCGACCATGCCGCCACCGATAATCGCCACATCGTATTCGTTCTGCATTACTTCTCCTGCAGTGGCAGACCACGCGAGAGGCGCGGCAGCTTTCCACCCAGGCCCATCGCGTGGCGTGTCAGCCAGCGCTTCAGCGGTGGCAGTAGATCGAGCGCAACCAGCCCGGCGCTACGCGCCGCCTTGATCGGAAGCAGTGGACTGGCAAAGAGGCGCACCAGTGAATCGGTAAATCCGATGATGTAGCGCTGATCGTTGCGGCGCCACTCGGCGTAATCTGCCAGCAGCGTGGCTGAACCAACATCCTCACCACTGACAGCAGCCGTGTTGATCAGATCGGCCAGTACCGCAACATCACGCAGACCGAGATTAAATCCCTGCCCAGCAACGGGATGGAGTGTATGGGCCGCATTACCGATCAGCGCCAACCGATCACGCACCTGCTCCTGGGCGACGATCTGCATCAGCGAGTGCGCCGCACGATTGCCGACCTTCTCGAAGCGTCCCAGGCGGTTACCAAAACGATCCTGCAGTTCAGCCAGAAAGGCTTCGTCATCAAGCGTCAGCAGCTCATCGGCACGCGCCTCACTCACGGTCCAGACCAGTGCACAGCGGCTCTCATCCATCGGCAGCATCGCCATCGGCCCACTATCGGTAAAGCGTTCGAAGGCGACGTTGTCGTGGTGACGTGATGGGGTGACGTTGGCGATAACACCGCGTTGTCCGTAGTCGTGACGATCTACCGCTACCTGCAGCTGTTCGCGAATCGCCGAGTGGGTTCCGTCGGCCACCACCAGCAGCCCGCTCCGTAGCATCTGCTGTTCACCCTCGCGTTCGATCACAATGGTGGCAGCGTGTTCATCCTGCTCTAGCGAGGTCACCCGTGCTGGGCAGAGCAGCTCAACATTATCGAACTGTGCCACCCGCGCCATCAACACCTCACCCATGCAACGACTCGGCACCACATAGCCCAGCGCCTCGCAACCGACATCGTTACAGTCGAGTCGCGCCGCACCAAAGTGACCTCGATCGGAGATATGGATTCGTTTAATGGCAGTGACATCAGCAGCCAGCTGCTGCCAGACGCCCATCGCCTCAAAGATAGGACGCGCACCGTAGGCGAGCGCGATGGTGCGATCGTCGTAGCTTGCGCTACGGTTGGTTTCGAACGGCAGCGCTTCAATAACCGCAACACGTAGTGGTTGATCACCCAGTGCGCAGGCGAGTGCAATACCGACCAGCCCTCCGCCAACAATCACCACATCGTAGCTGTTCTGCGTTTCAACCATTCATCAATGCCTCAATCTCATCGACGTGTTTCGGAGCCTTCTCACTCAGCACCAGATGACCATCCTTGGTCACCACCACATCATCCTCGATACGGATACCGATTCCCTGCCACTTTTTCGCCACGCCTTTACTGCCGATTGGAATATAGATGCCCGGCTCGATGGTCAGCACCATGCCGGGCTCGAGCATGCGCCACTCGTCACCAATCTTATAGTCACCCACATCGTGCACATCCATGCCGAGCCAGTGGCCGACACGGTGCATATAGAAACGTTTGTAGGCCTCACTCTCAATCATATTATCGAGCTTGCCCTTGAGCAGCCCGAGTTTGAGCAGTCCTTCGGTAATTACCCTCACCGTAGCATCGTGTGGATCGTTCCAATGGTTGCCAGGCTTGACCGCCTTAATCGCCGCTAGCTGTGCATCGAGCACAACCTCGTAGAGTGCACGCTGAGCCGGAGAAAATTTTCCATTAACGGGGAAGGTGCGGGTAATGTCAGCGGCATAACACTCCACCTCAGCTGCAGCATCAATCAGTAGCAGATCACCATCGCGGAGTTCATCGCGGTTATCGACATAGTGGAGCACACAGCCGTTGTTACCACCGCCAACAATCGAGCTGTAGGCCGGTACGCTGTTGTGACGACGAAACTCGTGTAGATACTCCGCCTCAATCTCATATTCATACATGCCCGGCTTACAGATCTTCATCGCGCGTTTATGCGCCTTAACCGAGATAGTGGCCGCCTCACGCATCGCCTTCAGCTCGGCGCGGCTCTTAAACAGTCGTAGCTCATGCAGCAGGTGATCGAGCGAGACAAACTCCTCGGGCGCGTGCACACCAGAGCGCGATTTGCTGCGCACCTGGTTGACCCAACCCATGACACGTTGATCGAAGTCAGGACGTGCGCCCATGGTGTAACAGACCGTCTCACGCTCCTCGAGCAGCCCCGGCAGAATCTCATCAAGATCACTAATGGGGAACGCATCATCGGCGCCGTAACTCTCTACCGCACCCTCCAGCCCCGCCATCGGTCCATTCCAGAGCGTCATACTGGGATCCTGTTCACGACAGAAGAGGATGCACTGCCCCTGTTTGCGACCCGGAATCAGCACCAATACTGCCTCAGGCTCAGGGAAGCCGGTCAGATACATGAAGTCGCTATCCTGGCGATAGTGATGCTCCGCATCGCGGTTACGAATCTGCACCGGTGCAGCAGGCAGTAGCGCTATCGCGCCCTCACCCATCATCGACATCAGATGCTTACGACGGCGAACAAACTCTTTTGGACTCATAGTGACTCGACCTACTGCAGACGTGCAGGGGCTTTAATTGGATGGAGTTCTTCATTCATCAGAAGTACCCCCATACGCAGATACTCAACCAGCTCGGTATAGGCGGACTCATCAACCTCAGGATCGTCCTCATCATCGATCGCCGCACGGGAAATCTCAGCGATGTCACGCAAGAGATCACGACTATCATCGGGCATCGATTCAGCCTTGTTGCCACCGGCGATGCCAAAGCCGTAGAGGAAACCCTGACACCACTCCGCCAATGCCTCGACCCGGATTGAGATCACATCACCCTCCACAGGCAGAAACAGCGCAAACTCGAGCACCGTATCGTTGAGCTGCTGCTGAGTCTGCTCGAAAAGCTGATCGAGTAGACCATCACACTCCTTAACCAGTAGGTTGTTCATATCGACCTCATCGAGCACCTGCTCCCCCCAACCACGACGATTACCGTGGCCCTGGCCACAGATCATGCCACACAGCAGTCCGTGTGATTCGGCTGCCCCCATAGGCGCACCGACACGTTGTAGCGCATCATCAATGCTGTCGAAATCTGGAGATTGTTGTTCGCTCATTTGAAGTTGTATCGACCTGATTTGAAGTATTAAGAGAGGGTTTAAATAGACAATAGGCGACTATATTAGCATCGCCACCTTTAGGTCGGAACCGAGCGACATTGACCCTGTTCCCACACCGTCTTATATTGGGCCGATGACTGGCAAGACACCCGCAACCAATCTTGAGATGGACCTTCAGCGCCTGGAGCAGTGGCTCGACGACCTGATCGGCACCTGTGAACGACTCAACGAAGAGAACTATGTGCTGCGCAAAGAGAACGATCTGCTCAGCACCGAGCGCGATGAGTTGCGCGAGAAGGGTGATCAGGCTCGTTCGCGCGTAGAGACCATCGTCACTCGACTTAAGGCGATGGAAAACTCCGTATGAGCGAAAAGAGTAGCCCCGTTACCGTCAAGATCCTCGACAAAGAGTATCGAGTCTCCTGCGCCGACAACGAGCGCGAAGAGCTGCTCGCTTCCTCACGCTACCTTAACGAACAGATGCTCGAGATTCGTCGTGGTGGCAAGGTGATCGGCGCTGATCGCATTGCCGTGATGGCCGCACTTAACATCGCCCATGAACTACTCAGCTGCCAGAAACAGCTCGAAGGTGTCGACAAGACTCTGCATAGCCGTATCAAACAGATTCAGGACAAGATCGAAGTCGCTCTGAATCACAACAAACAGATGGAACTCTAGTTCCCTGCAACCGCAACACTTTCCCACTCCATCGTTTTCCGCTACGCTTTACCCTTAGAAGCTTTCGGCACCTCCTGCTGTGTTCGTGAGTGGACCTAAGATCTCTTGAGCCTATTTATATGCCCGGGGATACTACTGTCGGGTGCGTTGTGCATATCCGTTACGTGCGGAGAGCCTGAACGCTCACAGCCGTCCCCACCTGAACCTTCTGGTTCAAGGGCAAGTGTCCACAACGGCATTGGTGGGAGGTGCCTCCTAATTAATCGATCGGATCGAACCACTCCAGCATGACAGAGCCCAACGCGACGCGTGCCGACATCCGCCGCGAGATCCGTAAACGGCGTCTTGCAATCACCCCCGAACTTCGTGCCCAGCATAGTCGTCAGGCCGCCGCGACAATCGCCTCACATCAGATCTTTAAACGCAGCCGCAATATCGCCATCTATCTGGCCAACGACGGCGAGATAGACCCGGCACCTCTGGCTGCAATTGCCCGTCGCTGTGACAAGAACCTGTTCCTGCCGGTTCTAGCACCCAATCGCGCCAACCGACTCGACTTTGCCCCCTACCACCCGCACTCACTGCTACGAGCCAATCGATTTGGTATCGCCGAGCCAGTGGTCTCACGCTCGCAGATGATCTCAATCCACACACTCGATCTGGTACTGACACCGCTGGTCAGCTTTGACAACAATGGCAACCGTCTTGGCATGGGCGGCGGTTTCTATGATCGCTCTTTCGCCTTTCTACACCACCGTCGTCACTGGCAGAAACCAAGACTGCTTGGCTTTGCATTTGCCTGCCAACAGATCAACACACTTCCTCATCAGGAGTGGGATGTACCACTAGCAGGCATAGCAACCGAACAAGGCGTTGCACTCTTCGACTAAACAACCAAGCACAACGACTCGTCAACATCGATCACTCATTCTCTTCATAACCATCTTCGCCATCATCCAGCAATAGCATTTACTGCCAACAAACAAACAACCCCTTACAAACATTCATACACACTTTTGCGCAAATTCATTTCACCACTCATATTTTCATCTCAACCTCACAGCAACAACGCACACAGAACCTCCAAACACATCTCAAGCACTGCTACGTATAAGACAACATAACCAACAACCGCTCATCGCTATCAGAACCGAATCACAACCAACCTCTCGCACTACTATACAAGCACGAAACAACCACCCTTCCCCTTGCCAACACTTACCACACGAGCCAACAAACCACACACACAGAGACCAACAATGATGCGAGCTTAGCCATTAAGAAACCGCACCACAGAGCGAGTCAAACAGAGGCCTTATTAACCACATTCGACAACTAGCATTTTGCAAACAGTTGTTTATACTCAATTGCGTTAATGGAATTTCACTATTGGAGGATCGATTAATGGCGACGAAGAAGAAGGCCGCTTCCAAGAAAAAAGCGACTGCAAAAAAGAAGGTAACTGCCAAGAAAAAGGTAGTAGCTAAGAAGAAGGTAGCCAAGAAAGCAGCACCAAAGAGAAAGGCCGCTGCTAAGAGGAAGGTTGCCAAGAAGAAGGTAGCTGCTAAGAAGAAAGTAGCTAAGAAAAAGGTTGCTAAGAAGAAAGTGGCTAAGAAAAAGGTTGCCAAGAAGAAGGTAGCTGCTAAGAAGAAAGTGGCTAAGAAAAAGGTTGCTAAGAAGAAAGTGGCTAAGAAAAAGGTTGCCAAGAAGAAGGTAGCTGCTAAGAAGAAAGTGGCTAAGAAAAAGGTCGCCAAGAAGAAGGTAGCTGCTAAGAAGAAAGTGGCTAAGAAAAAGGTTGCCAAGAAGAAGGTAGCTGCTAAGAAGAAAGCAGCTAAGAAGAAGAGCGCCAAAAAGCGTTAATCACTTCACCTTCCCTTCAGGTTGATCGATTATCCTGACAAAAAGCCCGCAATCGCGGGCTTTTTTGATGCAACAAACCATTACTACAGCTTCAGAGCGTCCCCAGAAAGAGATTATAGGCCGGGTTATCACTCTCATCCCAATAGGGGTAACCGAGATTATCAAGAAATCCCTGGAATTGGCCCTTCTCCTCAGCAGGCACCTGAATGCCGACCAGTACCCGGCCATAGGCAGCACCATGGTTTCGGTAGTGGAACAGACTGATATTCCACTGCTGTCCTATCTGATTTAGAAACTGCATCAATGCGCCGGGGCGCTCCGGGAACTGGAATCGATAGAGTATCTCGTTCTCAACACCCGATGATCGTCCGCCAACCATGTATCGAATATGCAGCTTGGCCATCTCATTGTCGGCCATATCGAGCACCCGATAACCCCCATCACGCAGACGCTGAATCAATTCACGCTTTTCGCTCTGTGCATTCGCCAGTTTCACACCTACAAAGATGTGCGCACTGCTCGCATCAGCATAGCGGTAGTTAAATTCGGTAATGCCCTGTTTACCAATCGCCTTACAAAACTTACGAAAGCTACCCGGCTGTTCTGGAATCGTGACGGCCAGTACCGCCTCTCGCCGCTCACCCACCTCGGCCCGTTCTGCCACATGACGCAGGCGATCAAAGTTAATGTTGGCACCACTGGTAATCGCAACCAGTGATTTACCCGTGATCCGGCTCTTGGCGACATGTTTTTTTAGACCCGCCAGAGCAAGCGCACCTGCCGGTTCGGCGATCGCACGTGTATCGTCGAAGATATCCTTAATCGCCGCACAGGTCTCATCGGTGGTTACGGTAATCACCGAATCGACCAGCTGCTTGGCAATGCGAAACGGTTCCTTGCCCACCTGCCTCACTGCCACACCATCGGCAAAGATGCCGACCTGATCAAGCACCACTCGTTTGCCCGCCTTGAGCGCCTCACCCATGCAGGCTGCCTCTTCAGGCTCAACACCGATAATACGAATCTTTGGATTGAGGTACTTGGCGAACACCGCCACGCCAGCAATCAGGCCACCGCCTCCGACCGGTACAAAGATGGCGTGAATATCCTGCGCATGCTGACGCATGATCTCGAGTGCCACCGTACCCTGCCCCGCGATCACCTCTGGATCATCGTAGGGGTGAATAAAACAGGCACCCTTATCATCCGAGATGATGCGAGCATGCTCATAGGCATCATCATAGGTATCGCCATGCAGCACCACCTTGCCACCAAGGCGTTTGACCGCTTCCACCTTGATGCCCGGTGTGGTTCGGGGCATCACGATCGTCGCTTTGATACCCAGCCTATCTGCCGAGAGCGCGACACCCTGCGCATGATTACCCGCTGATGCTGCGACCACACCTCGTTCACGCTGTTTCTGCGTCAGGTTTGCCATCTTGTTATAGGCACCACGCAGTTTGAAGGAGAAGACCGGCTGCAGATCCTCTCGCTTTAGCAACACCTCATTATTGAGACGTTTTGAAAGCAGCGGCGCAGGGTCCAGCGGGGTCTCGCAGGCGACATCATAAACACGCGATTTCAGTATTTTTTCTATATATCGGTCACTCATGTCGCTAACTTATCAGCTCCTCTCAGCCCTGCCTAGCGGCATGACATAACCAGGCGGCACGGGTATCATCACTGCAAATTTTAATTACGCAGAAGGAAAATGGCCATGACACCAGATGAGATGAAAAAACAGGCCGCGGAAGCCGCTATCGAATATGTAGAGTCGGGCACCGTGGTCGGAGTCGGTACCGGCTCAACCGCCAACCACTTTATCGACCTACTCGGTGCGATGAAGGGAAAAATCGACGGCACCGTTGCCAGCTCCGAAGCGAGCGCTGAGCGACTGCGCGGACACGGCATCCAGGTGCTGGATCTCAACAGCGTCGGTCAATTGCCGCTCTATGTGGATGGGGCTGATGAGTCGAATCGCCACCTACACCTTATTAAAGGCGGCGGTGGCGCACTGACGCGCGAGAAGATCGTCGCCGCAGCGAGCGACAAGTTTGTCTGCATTGCCGATGACTCAAAACTGGTCGACGTGCTGGGTGCCTTCCCTCTACCGATAGAGGTGATTCCGATGGCACGCAGCTATGTCGCTCGCGAAATCGTCAAACTTGGTGGCACACCTATTCTTCGCGAAGGTTTCACCACCGATAACGGCAATATCATTCTCGACATTCAGGATCTGAAAATCATGGAACCGGTGAAGTTCGAAGAGCAGATCAACAGCATCGTCGGCGTGGTCACTGTGGGCATCTTTGCCATACGCCCAGCCGATGCACTGATCCTTGGCTCCTCATCAGGCATCAAACAGCTACCGTAACGCTGGCTAAAGGTAACCCGCGATCGGCCGACACTGTTCTACATAGCCATTGGCAAACACACTTTGAGGAATAGATGATGAAGAGGCTGTTAACGATCGCAGTTACTGCGCTACTCGCAACCCCATTCAGCACTCAGGCCGAGGGAACGGCCATCGGCGGACGCATCAGTACCCTCGGCATGGGCGCAGAGATGACCCAGGAGCTCGCTCCACATCTCAATGCGCGCGTCGGCGTCAATGGCTGGTCCTATGACAAATCTATGGGTGAGGGCGGTATCGACTATGACGCTCGTGTCGATCTCTTCACCGGTAGTGCACTACTCGATTGGCACTTCTTTGAAGGGAGTTTCCGATTTACCGGCGGCATAATGCTCAATGCTAATGAGTTTGGTCTGACCGGAAAACCAGAGGCGGGCACTCTCTGGGAAGTAGGCACCACCAGCTACGATAGTGAGCTGGTCGGCACCCTGGAGAGTACCATCGATTTTAACGACATCGCGCCCTATGTAGGCATCGGTTGGGGCAACCCAATCGGTAACAAGGGGGTCAACATTGTCTTCGATGTGGGCGTGCTCTACCAAGGCTCTCCCAGCGCCACACTCAAGGCGGTCGGCACCGATGCAACTATCGTCGATGCTCTACAGGCCGATCTCGCCATCGAACGCGCCAACCTTGAAGATGATCTAAGCGATTTCAACATCTGGCCGGTCGCCTCCATCGGTCTCTCCTACCAGTTCCAGTAGACAACAAAAAAGGGCGGTAGCTATTTCAGCTGCCGCCCTTTTTATTGTCCTTTTCCACGCAACCAATCCAGCACCAGCTTCTAGAGCAGCACCTTCTCAATACCACCAGCCTTGATTCGCCCAACAAACTCATCCATCCACTCTTCGCCATAACGAGTTCTGGCCATCTCAACAACGACATAATCACTCTGCAGACCGGTGCTGCCCTCATAACGCGACAGCCCCTGCTGACAGGCGGGGCAGGAGGTCAGTAGCTTAGCCGGTGCATTGCCCCAATCTTGCTCCATCTCTCTAACACCCTTCAATAACTCCTCCTCCTTGCGGAAACGAAGCTGAGTACTGATATCGGGACGCGCCACGGCCATGGTGCCCGCCTCGCCACAGCAACGATCAGAGAGCCGTACCTCACTGCCCAGCAACTTCTCTGCAACCGAGACCGGATTGTGATGCTTCATCGGCGTGTGGCAGGGGTCGTGGTAGAGGTAACGCTGATTATTGCCCTTGAGGGTAACGCCCTGCTCCATCAGATACTCATGGATATCGAGCAGTCGGCAACCGGGGAAGATCTGCTCGAACTCATACTTGAGCAGCTGATCCATACAGGTACCGCAGGAGACGATCACCGTCTTGATATCGAGATAGTTAAGCGTATTGGCGACGCGGTGGAACAGCACCCTATTCTCGGTAGTGATCTGCCGACCCTTGGCCAAATCACCGCTGGCAGTCTGTGGATAGCCGCAGCAGAGGTAACCAGGCGGCAGCACCGTCTGTACACCATGCTCATAGAGCATCGCCAACGAGGCCATACCAATCTTGCTGAAGAGCCGCTCCGAGCCACAGCCGGGGAAGTAGAAGACCGCCTCTGACTCCTCACTGACCACCTTGGCATCTCGGAGAATCGGCACATAACTGCTATCTTCCAGCGCCAGCAACTGTCGCACGGTCTGACTCGGCGCCGTCTTCGGCATCGGCGTCTTCATGATCTCCCGCACCTGTACCGGAATACTCATCTTACCGGCCGTCGCCTTGGGGTGACGCTCCTTTTTCACTAGCCCCAGACGCTTCAGGAAACCATGGCCGAGTCGCTGTGCCCCATAGCCCCACTGGATCAAACCCTTTCGCATCAGCTTAACGGCCGTCGGGTCAGTCGCATTCAGATAGGCCATCGAGAGCTGAGTGCCAACGTTGCTTCGTTTCTGGCCACGGTTACGCAGAATGGTGCGCATCGTTACCGAAACATCACCAAAGTCTATATTGACCGGACAGGGGGTTACGCACTTGTGACAGATGGTGCAGTGATCGGCCACATCGTTCATCTCATCGAAATGACGAATCGAGAGACCGCGCCGAGTCTGCTCCTCATAGAGGAACGCCTCGATGATCAGCCCGGTGGCAAGAATCTTGTTGCGTGGCGAGTAGAGTAGATTGGCGCGCGGCACATGAGTGCTGCAAACCGGCTTGCACTTACCACAACGCAGGCAGTGGCTGATTGCATCATTAAGGCTACCGAGCTCGCTCTCCTCAAGTATCAATGCCTCCTGCTGAACCAGTCGTAGTGACGGTGTATAGGCGTTATCCAGCCCGCTACCCGCCAGTAGCTTGTCGCGGTTGAAACGCCCCTCAGGGTCGACCTTCTGCTTGTACTGGGCAAAGGCATCGACCACCGATTCATCAAGATACTCCATCTTGGTCAAACCAATACCGTGCTCACCCGAGATCACACCACCGAGCGCAATCGCAAGCTTCATCACACGATCGACAATGCGATCTGCCTCTTGCAGCATCTCATAGTCGTTGGAGTTGACGGGGATATTGGTGTGCACATTGCCATCACCGGCGTGCATATGAGTCGCTACAAAGAGACGACTCGAGCGCACACGCGCATGAATTTTATCGAAGCGTTGATGGGTCGCCTCCAGATCGTGACCAGAGAAGATCTCCTTGAGTGGATGTTCTATCTCGGCACGGTAGGAGATATTGAGCTGACGGGTAAGCAGCAACCGTATCAGGGTATCGTTTGTATCTATCTGCTCACGAAGCACCTCTGGTAGAAGCTCCAGATGGCCTCCAGCGCCCTCTTCCTGATGTTCAAGCAGCTGCTGCCAACGCTCGCGCACCGCGCGGATATGCTCACAGGCTGCGGTGCGTTTATGCTCGACGATTTCGCGGATCTCTTCGCTATCCTCAAGCCCCGGCATGCCACTCAGCTCGGGTATATCACCTGTCAGACACTGCTCGAGCTCGTCGATCATCGTCAGTTTGTTACGCATCGACTGCTCGATATTGATGCGTTCGATCCCTTCGCTATATTCGGCCAAACGGTCGAGCGGGATCACTACATCCTCGTTAATCTTAAAGGCATTAGTATGAGCGGCAATGGCGGCGGTACGACTGCGGTCGAGCCAGAAACGTCGACGCGCCTCGGGGCTGACGGCAACAAATCCCTCCGCCTCGCGTGCATTGGCCAGTCGAACAATCGTTGAGGCCGCCTCAGCAACTCGGTCTTCTCCATCGCCTGAGATATCGGCTAGTAGCACCATCTTCGGTCGTTCGCCTCGAGAGGCCTTACTCGAGTAGTTGATGGCGCGCACATAGCGCTCATCGAGGTGTTCCAGGCCCGAGAGCACCACACCCTCGGTTGCATCGAGGTAGTCCTTGATCTCTACAATCGCCGGCACCGCTCGACGCAGATCGCTGCCGAAGAACTCGAGACAGACGGTGCGGGTATGGTTTGGCATACGGTGCAACAGGAACACCGCTGAGGTGATCAGGCCATCACACCCCTCCTTCTGCACACCCGGTAGACCGGAGAGGAATTTATCGGTTACATCCTTACCGAGACCACGTTTACGGAAATCGGCACCGGCAATCTTCAGCCGCTCAGGCTCACCACACGGGGTAACGCCATCGGCTTCAAATCGGCGAATACGGAACTCGACCCACTCCTGATCATGGATCTTGCCCAGATTGTGGTTGAGGCGTTCGACCTCCAACCACTCTGCATCGGGAGTCACCATGCGCCAGGAGAGCAGATTATCGAGTGTGGTACCCCACATCACCGCCTTCTTACCGCCAGCATTCATGGCAATATTTCCACCGATGGTGGAGGCATCCTGCGAGGTGGGATCGACAGCAAAGACATAACCGGCGCCAGCCGCACGCTCTGAGACTCGACGTGTCACCACACCCGCCTCAACCCTAACTGCCGCCACATCGACACCTGATACATCATCGCGACGCGACTCGACCTCACCCAGGCCCTCGAGCTTCTCGGTATTGATCACCACGCTCTCGGCATGCAGTGGAACAGCGCTACCGGTATAACCGGTACCGCCACCACGCGGAATGATAGTTAATCCAAGATCGATCGAAGCTGCGACCAGTGCGGCGACCTCAGCCTCACTATCGGGGGTAAGAACAACAAAGGGGTACTCAACACGCCAATCGGTTGCATCGGTGGCGTGCGAGACACGGGCAAGCCCACCAAAGTCGATATTGTCTCGACGGGTAAGCCCCGCCATGCGATCTGAGACACCACGCCGCAACTCCAGCTGACGTGGAAACCACTCCTTAAACTTGGCCACCGCACTGCGCGCCATCGCCAGTAGCTCAAGTGCATGTTGGTTACTATCAGCACGCTGCTCTATCTGATCGAGACGGTGGTTGAGTGCACCGACGAGTGCATCTCTACGCCGTTCATTTTCAAGAAGATCGTCCTGGATAAAGGGGTTGCGACTGATAACCCACATGTCGCCCAGCACCTCAAACAGCATGCGCGCTGAACGCCCCGTCTTCCGCTCGCCACGCAGATTATTCAGCACCTCCCAGGCACGTTCTCCCAGAAAACGGATGACAATCTCACGGTCAGAAAATGAGGTGTAATTGTATGGAATTTCGCGAATGCGAGCTGCTTGCGATTTACTCATGACGAATGGGGGTAAGTACCTGATGCAGAAACTATCGGGTTAAGTTAATATGCGGCAGAAGTGTAGCATGGACTGCGAACCATAGCCTCAGCAAAAGGCACCGCAAACAACATAACAACACCCTTAACAAGGGGATCCCTATGCGGGACTGGAACTCCCTGAATGAATGAATGAAGAAAGCGAACACGTCGATGTAGATACGCTAAAGGGGCTGGAGCCAGTCTCTTCGCTCTCGTCTGAGCGCTTGCAAGAGCTTGCAGACCAAACAGTCATCGAATTTGTTGAACCCGATACCACTCTGTTTACAGAGGGAGATCGAGATCGACGCCTCTTCTATCTCCTTGAGGGTGAGATCGAACTAAGCTCAAGTATCGGTAATAGTCAGCGCGTCATTACTGCTGGTATGCCTGAGACATGGCATCCGATCGGTCACAAACTACCGCGCCAGGCCACGGCCAAAACACTTTCCCATGCGGAGGTCATCCGTATTGATGCCGATATCTTCGACAATCTATTGACCTGGGATCAGATGGCTGGCGTTGATGACAGCAGCACCGCTGAAGATGACCACAGCAATGATGCTTCCACAGAGCCTGGAGTCAGCAACCAGACTCTTGGGCAACTGCACACCTCCAGCATCCTGCAGCAGCTACCGGCCGCCAATCTCGAACAACTGCTGGCAAGGATGGAGCGCATAGAGGCCAAGCCCACTGAGATGGTCATCAAGCAGGGCGATCCCGGCGACTACTTCTATCTGCTCGAAAGTGGCGTGGTATCCGTTACCCGCTCCAACTCACCCGGGAGTCGCTATTTTTGCGAAGCTTGTTTTGGGCATCCAAGCCCAAGCAAGCGGCAAATACTAACGCGACCGTTTATGCCTACGGCGCCCCGACCGTCCTGCGTACGTTGCGTAATCACCTCTTCGCGGCTCTACACAACTCCCTCAGTGACTCTACGCCGACATAAAGCCGCTGCTGCATCTTCTTCGTCGTCCGCTCGCGCTCTCAACTACGAATAGGCAGACGGCGTCGACTATCGGGGACTAACCGCCCTCACTTCGCTCTCCATGGCGGTCAGCGCCGGCGAGGCCCCTGTCGAACTGGTGCAACTTGGTGAAGGCGCATCCTTTGGCGAAGAGGCACTGATCTCCGACAACCCTCGTAACGCTAACGTTGTGATGGTTACCGATGGAACACTGCTACGACTCAACAAGCAGAACTTTGTCGAACTGCTCAAGGAACCGATGCTTAACTGGCTCAGTTTCGGGGACCTACTTGAGGAGCTTTCGGGGAGTCGCTATTTTGCGGAAGCATGTTTTGGGCATCCAAGCCCAAGCAAGCGGCAAATACTTAACGCGACCGTTTATGCCTACGGCGCCCCGACGTCCTGCGTACGTTGCGTAATCACCTCTTCGCGGCTCTACACAACTCCCTCAGTGACTCTACGCCGACATAAAGCCGCTGCTGCATCTTCTCCGTCGTTCGCTCACGCCTCAACTACGAATAGGCAGACGGCGTCGACTATCGGGGACTAACCGCCCTCACTTCGCTCTCCATGGCGGTCAGCGGAGGAAGGTGCAGAGCTGATTGATGTTCGGGTCCCTGCGGAGTATGACCAAGGCCATCTGCCAGGCGCAATCAACGTCCCGTTACAAGAGATTCGCCAACATCTCGCTGGTCTCGACCGCGAATTGCATCACCTGATCTATCGCCGTAGTTCTGCAGCGGCCTTCCTGCTCAGCCAGGATGGACTTCGTTCCAGCGTACTGACAGATGGCCTGAAAGATGTACCAAGCGCCTACCTGATCCGCTAGCAACAGACCAACTAAACAGACAGCACTTACTCGCTATTCAGACACAAAAACGGGCGCCATTGGCGCCCGTTTCTTTTTTCACACAACAACCAGATCTTAGAAGCTGTGAACGATACCCATCGAGAAACCGCTCTGGTCTGCGCCAGAGTTGTAAGTGAGGATATCCCCGTGATCAACGCCACCCAACGAGCGCTGAGAGTTATCATCGTTCTCAAGCGAAGCGTACATACCGTATACAGAAGTACGCTTGCTCATAGCATGATCAAGACCAATCGCCCACATTGACGCCTCGTCAAGGTTGTTACTTGACTCGTTGACAGTAGTGTAAAGGACCTTAGCAGTATTGTTGCCGAAGCCCTGGGTCAGGTAGACAGCCCATGCGTCACGGTCAGTATTTGAGTCACCGTCGAGGTTCTCCCAAAGCAGACCAACACTGGTCTCACCCATGGTCATTGACGCACCCAACTCGATACCATCATTGGTAACACCACCATCGTGGTTATGACGCTCAAATGCACCACCTACCATCAGTCCACCACTACTGTAGCTAGCAGACACACTGAACGCGTCGGTGTTGTTATTATCCTCTGCACCCGCAGCGTCCCAGTCGGTAACATAAGCACCAACGACAGAGAAACCACCCATATCTGGTGAGATATAAGCAATCGTGTTCTGCGTGGTCAGATTGAAGTTATCACTCCAAGCGTTCGTGTTACCACCACCATCGGTACCCATGGTGGTAGCGAGATCGGCCAGCGTACCATCAAATACGTCAAAGCCAGACTGGAAGGTAAAGTAAGGGGTATCTGCCTTACCCATGATTACAGTACCGAAGTCGCCTGCCAGACCAAGGTAAGAAGGACCAGTTGCCCACTGCGCACCATTTGACTCATCAAGCACGGTAACATTCATCACCTGCCAAACCGCCTTCATGCCATTACCCAGATCCTCATCGCCACTAAATACGATATTGGAGAAGTTGCTGGAAACAGAAGTATTGTCACTATCAGACGCATCGCCACTGTCAGTTGCATCGATAGACATGTGCATAGTGCCTGAGATACTTACGTCCGCCACAGAAATTGCTGGTGCTGCCAATACTGCAGCAATCGCCATCGAGATGAGCTTTTTGTTCATTTAGATTTCCTCTAATAAGTAATTTCCGACGATTGGAGATTACTACGAAAACACAAATAAACAACAGCAATTATCAAAATAGCAACACTAATTCGTAATTAGCACACTCATGGTGCAATGAAGAGCACTAGGCACCATGAATGTGCCATTAACTCGCAGAAATGTACGCTATCAACAATATGAATGCCTTATGTGAATAGCTCCTACGAAAACCTCTTACTCCCATCTATACCCGTAGTGCCGAGCCCACAGCTCTAATACAGGCAGCACCGACGCCATCTCTTCTCGATAATGCTCCCATCTACCGCTTGCACGCGTATAGATCGGCTCAATCACCTGATCGTAACTTGGGGTATTAATCATTCCTCGTTCGCGAGCAGTTTCAGCATAATTCTCAACCTCGCTACTCCAATCCACATTTAAATATTCCAGCAAGGGCTTAACGGCACCTTCAAAATTTTCAACCAGTTCTTCATACTTAAGCTGATATGAATTAAGAGGCAGAAGATCACAATAGTGACTCCAAAGACGCATCACATGATCGTATAAGGCGGCCGCATCCTTCAATTCGAGAAAATTCACCATTGCATCATTCAACGCAAAGTCACGCATGAAGCAACTAAGCACACAGTCATACGGATGCCTTAGCGCTAGGATGAACTTTGCATTAGGGAAAACACGGTGAATAATACCAGCCCGCGCAATATTCAAAGGCAGCTTATCGATGACAACATCAGTCTTTCGCTCACCAACTGAAAGGTGCTGATCCAACTCTTTAAAATACACCTCTCTCAGAACGGCCAAACCATCACTATCTAGTGAGGCGAGATTATCTGCTGTACTTCCAGCAGACGATTCTAGTTTATCCACCATGGCCTCGACGGCAGGAACCTCCTCTGCCACTGATATCTCAGGATGACTTCTTAGCACTGTATCCAATAATGTTGTGCCCGAACGCGGAAACCCCACCAGAAAAACAGGATCATCACGATCATCTACTGGAGAAACATCAGTCCAATTTGCCACCCAATCTTCGGAAAAGAGCTGCTCATATTGAGTCAAGCTACTTATATATCTCTTTTTGTTATAGCGCTTAGATGAGACAGATCGAGATGCGAGCTGATTACCCACCTTAAAGTTTGAAAAGGCCGTCTTATAATCACCCAGCCGATCACAGACCTCGCCGAGCAGCTTTGCACGAAGTGCTCGATGCGCCTCATCTAAGCTCTCTTCAGATATCGCTTCAATAACTTCACGCGCCGACTGGTACTCACCATCTCTTCTTAATACTTGTGCCTTCCACAGCATAAGACGCTGATCATCCGGGCAGCTCTTCACCCCCTTATCAACAGCATCTTTCAGTTGGTCTAGTTGATTCGACTTTTCAAAGAGATCGGCAAGGTTACAGTGCACATCCGAAAAATCTGGCTGCAACTCTAATGCCGTTACGCAGCGCTCAATCGCATCATCATATTGCCCTCTCTTCAGAAGAGCATAGGCCAGATTGTTATGCGCATCTGCGTAATTCGGATTCACCTCAAGAACCCTGTTAAAACATTCTGTTGCTGCTTCATATTGCGACAACTCACTCAGTGAAACACCCAGATTATTTCGGGCCTCAAGATACTCATCAGTAATATTCAGAGCCAGCCTATAACTTTGAACAGCCTGTTCCAATCTTCCCAGGCAACGCTGAGCATTTCCTAAATTATTATATGCTTCAGCAAAATCTGGTTTTAGCTTAATCGCCTTTTTATACTGCTTTTCAGCTTCATCAAGCATTCCTCTTTCAAACAACACTATTCCAAGATTATTATGCGCCTCAATGTAGTCTGGGCTTATAGCAATTGTCTTTCGCAAATAATATAAAGCGGACTCATCATCACCAGTCTGATGAGCAAGCACCCTAATATGTGTAGTGCGACTGGGTGCTCCGGCTGCACTTCGAGAACTTTTCTGAGAACATTTCTGCTTGCTGAAACTGACCTGAGACATGCTGATTCACAGCCAATTCAATGCTTGCTGAATCTCTCTCGTAATCCTTGTGAAGCCATATCAGCAGTACTACGATCCCTCTTACTCGCCCTTTTTCCGATAGTTTTTCTGGCGTCGTCGCTCCGCTCTATTCATTTTCTATAGATTCTCCAAACAAGAAATCGGGTGATTATAAATATGGTCTCTTGATCATCTATAACCAATAAAATCAGAAAGTCTCCCGCAGCATTCGTAATAACACCATCCCAATCACCAGCTGCTGGCTGTCGGAATATCTTTCACTTACGACCATCGCTGCGGCTAGATTATTTAGAATCGTAATATTCTTAGAATCATACTTAAGCGCGATTAGATAGAGGTCTAACGCCTCATCGACACACCCTCTCTTCTGTAGCAGAGAACCAAGATTAGAGAGTGCTACCACATGGTTGGGACTACGCTCAATCTCGACTTTAAATGCCTGCTCTGCCTCGATCTCTCTTCCAAGCTCAAGCAACGCAAGCCCTAGGTTGTTGTGATAATGCAACGTCTTCGGGGCGTATTTGATAGCTCTTGAAATATAATCCTGGC
The DNA here is from genome assembly GCF_013343005.1 of Candidatus Reidiella endopervernicosa. Lineage (GTDB taxonomy): Bacteria > Pseudomonadota > Gammaproteobacteria > Reidiella > Reidiella endopervernicosa. The sequence continues at coordinate 1,042,084 of NZ_CP054491.1, read as the reverse complement.
TTTTTTGATGGTCGCCTTGAGTTGAAGCGATCACACCTAGCAAATGCAGCGCATCTGGATTATCTGGCGTCTCATTCAATACTCTTTGATAAATCACTTTTGCCTCATCAAGCCTACCAGCCCGATGAAGCTGCTTTCCATCAGCAATTTCTTGTTCCAAATTGTCTGCCATATCTCTTCTATCCAATAAAGGCTTCAACTTTTATATGAGAGATAGCATCAAGGAAACCAGGTTATTAAGTCAAAAAAAACGGGCGCCGAAGCGCCCGTTCTTTATTACACGTTTTCTAAGAGAACTTAGAAAGTGTGTACGAGACCCATAGAGAAACCACTCTGGTCGCCGCCGCTGACTGAAGTCAGCTTGTCGCCGTGACCTGCAACACCCAATTGACGTGCTGAGTTGTCATCATTGGTCAGTGAAGAGTACATACCGTATACGGTGGTGCGCTTGCTCATCACGTGGTCAAGACCGATTGCCCACATTGAAGCCTCATCAAGGTTATTTGAAGACTCGTTTACAGTGGTGTAAGCAGCCTTGATTTTGTTGTTACCAAAACCCTGGGTCAAAGCAACAGTCCATGCATCACGGTCGTGGTCAGTCTGACCGTCGGTGTTCTCCCAAACGAAACCAGCCATGGTAGCGCCCATGGTCATGGAAGCTGCGAGACGCAGGCCGTCAACAGTCCCAGAAGTGCTGAAGTTGTGACGCTCGAAAGCACCACCCAGCATCAGGCCACCGCTCTTGTACTTAACGCTTGCGCTGAATGCGTCGGTGTTGTTGTCATCCTCAGCAGAGGTATCATTGGTGTGATCGGTTACGTATGCGCCGATGACTGAAACACCACCCATGTTTGGTGAGATGTATGCGATGGTGTTCTTGGTACGCATGTTGAAGGTGTGGCTGGTGTCGTTGTTGGTACCGAGCAGTGCGCGGTTATCACCAATAGTGTCGCCGAAGGGGTTAACGTTCATCAGCTTGAAAGGAGTTTCGAGCTTACCCATTGCAACGGTACCGAAGTCACCAGCAAGACCGAGGAAAGACTGGCGAGAAGCCCACTTGGCGCCATCCGCCTCATCAAGAACAGTGTCATTCTCAACCTGCCATACAGCCTTCAGGCCGTTACCCAGATCCTCAGAACCCTTGAAGCCAATGCGTGAAGAGTTGCTTGAGATAGAGGTGTTGTCGCTGTCAGATGAATCTGAGCTATCGGTAGCATCGATAGAGACGTGCATCTTGCCGTAGATGGTGACGTCTGCGTTAGCAGCCATAGGTGCGGTCATTGCAGCTGCAACTGCGAGAGCGAGAAGCTTCTTGTTCATGTAGATCTCCTTAAAGGATTTAATAAAAACAGTTGTTGTGTATTCATCGGACGAGAGTGATATTAGTCGCTCTTTTTCTCCAATGCAACACTTTTTTCAAAAAAAACTACAAAAAGTTCAATTGTTGATTTTTTGCAACACTTGGAGATAAAAATAGCCGGTACATCGCTGCACCGGCTTCTCTTGTGGCTGGGGAACAAGGATTCGAACCTTGGTTGGCGGAGTCAGAGTCCGCAGTCCTGCCGCTAGACGATTCCCCAATATATATAGTGTGCTTAACGCTTGGAGAACTGGGTGGCACGACGCGCCTTGCGCAGACCGACCTTCTTACGCTCAACCTCACGTGCATCACGAGTTACATAACCCGCCTTACGCAGCGAAGGACGCAGCGACTCATCAAATGCCATCAGTGCGCGGGTGATACCGAGACGGATTGCACCGGCCTGGCCTGAGCCACCGCCGCCACAGACGCTAACCTTAACGTCAAACTTCTCCTGCATCTCAACACACTCGAGTGGCTGACGAACAACCATCCGTGCGGTCTCACGACCAAAGTACTCATCCAGCGAGCGACCGTTTACCACGATATCGCCCTTACCCTGGGTCAAATAGACACGCGCCGTTGAACTCTTGCGGCGACCGGTTCCGTAATTCTGCTGTTCAGCCATCTGCTATGCGTCCCGTATTAAATTTCTAGAGGCTTGGGCTGCTGGGCGGCATGGTTATGCTCAGACCCTGCGTAAACCTTGAGTTTGCGATACATTGCGCGACCCAGTGGGTTCTTTGGCAACATACCCTTCACTGCCAGCTCAATTACCGACTCAGGCTTCTTGGCAACCAGCTTCTCGAAGCTGATTGATTTGAGGTTACCGATGTAGCCGGTGTGGTGATAATACATCTTGTCCTTGGCCTTGTTGCCAGTGACACGAATCTTCTCCGCGTTGATAACAACGATGTAATCACCGGTATCAACGTGGGGAGTATATTCTGCTTTATGTTTGCCACGCAGGCGGTGAGCCACTTCGCTCGCGAGCCTACCAAGGGTCTTTTCGCTAGCGTCGACTATGAACCAATCGCGCTTTACTTCTGCCGGTTTTGCACTAAACGTCTTCATGTTGCCTTATCCCGTAACAAGAGCCTGAGAAAGAGCCGGGTATATTACCCAAGACCCCCCCTTCACACAAGATCTTTCTGACACCTGAATTTCAGACAAAAAAAAGCGCGGCCAAAGTGAGGAGCCGCGCGTAAAAAATATCCACCAAAGGAGGATGGAGGAGTCAGCTGAAAGATCAGCATGTAAGAATTTTCTAATATTCCACTCCTAGTGTCAACCCCCAAGTTGAATTTAATCTAATTTCCCTCTAGATCACGCATCAGCCCCAAAAAATGATCAGGATCTACAGCCGCTAGAGGGTGCGATATGGAGGGACTTTCGTGATGCAGATGCGCTTCTGGCTCTTGCATTGCCAACCGAGCCAGCTCAGGCACCCAGCCATTGCCATCGATGTAGGCAATTTCACTCTTCTCACCCCCGGAACACTCAAGCGGAAGATCACTCTCAGCCATATCAAAATGAGCCATCACACACCTCCAAATCAGAATCGACTTCTAATATGAATATCGGCAGCTTCTCCGCGAGGTTGAGGCGTGATGAATTGAACGAGACCGTTGTTATGTTGTCATATCGCGCGGCAGCGCAAGATCTGATCGGTTACCAGGAACTCTTAAGCAAACAATTTAACCATCGCATCAAGTCCGTCACGCTGTTCCAGAAGCCCATCCCAGACCCTATTGATCTGCTCTTGAGTGAGGCCAAGTGCCGCAATCACCTGCTCTGGCAGCTCCACTCCCTCAGCATCGCTCTGCTCAATTTGCATCAGCAATCGATCAGAGAGCAACACTATCCTTGTGATCGCCTCATGCTCACCAGAAAAGAAACAGTCATGATGATATCGGGCTGCGGCGACCAACTCCTGTGGCAGCCCCCAGACATCAAGCAACAGGGCACCACACTCTGCATGGCTCATTTCAAACAGTGATGCCTCACGCTCCAAGACCGTCTGCTCTGGATGCTCATTAATTGACGCAGAGAACTCTGCCATTCGCTCAGGGAAAAGATAGGCAAACATCAGATGACCAATATCGTGCAGCAGCCCCGCCAGATAGACCACACCCGGCTGCGGCCGATGCGACATTGGCATCTCCTCAGCCAGCCGCTGCGACAGTTGCGCGCTGTAGACTGCATGCTCCCATAGCGACATACCGGCAATCTTCACGGGCGCTGTTTTCATGCTACTACCAACCAGCATGCCCAGCGCGAGATGCAGCACAAAATCAAAACCAAGCACCCGCGCAACTGCGGCCTGGATAGAATCGATATCACCGCGACGTGCAAACATGGGGGAGTTGGCGTAACGCAGCACCTGCGCTGTCAGCGCCGGGTCCTGCTCTATGATCTGGGCAAGTTCGTAGGCACCCGCGTGCGGATCATTCCGTATATAGAGCAACTGACGCGCAGCATCAGGCATGATCGGAAGCCCATCAAGGGAGATAATTTTGTCGTGCAAACTGGAGATCAAACTGCTGTCCTAACTATCTTATTGTTGTTCTCAACCAATCCGTAGTCCGTTCCTGCTTCCTAAGACCTACTTCGTAAATGGATAATACACTAACTCATCGTCGTACCCATAAATCTTTACTAAAAAAGCCACTAAAACACCCAGCAATTGTGTTAACTAACTATCAGCAGGCAATAAAAAGGCCCGTTCAACCTGAGCTGAACGGGCCTTTTTAAACGGAAGCGATTAACCGCGCTTGGCCATCATCTCTTCCATAATTGGGGTCAGGATGATCTCCATCGCAAAGCCCATCTTGCCACCCGGAACAACCAGGGTGTTACGACGAGACATAAAGCTGTCCTTAATCATGCTCTGCAGATACTGGAAGTTAACGTTGTACTTCTTCGGATCCTTAAAGCGGATAACCACAAAGCTCTCATCAGGCGTCGGGATATCGCGCGCGATGAAAGGGTTTGAGGTATCAACAGTCGGTACACGCTGGAAGTTGATGTCGGTGCGTGAAAACTGCGGGGTAATGTAGTTCATGTAGTCAGGCATGCGACGCAGAATAGTATCTACAATTGCCTCAGCCGAGTAACCGCGCTGTGCATTATCACGGAAGATCTTCTGGATCCACTCCAGGTTAACGATCGGTACAACGCCGATTTTCAGATCTGCGTACTTGGAGACATCCGCGTTGCCATCCTTCGCACAACCGTGCAGACCCTCATAGAAGAGCAGGTCGGTCTCTTCAGTAATATCATCCCAGGGAGTGAACTGACCGGCAGTGTAGTCGGTACCCCCAAGACGTGCGTTGTGCTCAACCGCCTCTTCATCGCTGTGGATGTAGTAGCGACGCTTGCAGGTACCGGTCTCGCTGTAGGACTTGAAGGTCTCGGCGATCTTATCGAAGTGGTTGGCCTCAGGACCGAAGTGGCTGAAGTAACGGTTACCCTCAGACTCAGCCTTGGCCATCGCCTCTTTCATCGCAGCACGATCAAAGCAGTGGAACGAGTCACCCTCAACAACCAGCGGCTTGATGTTCTCACGATAGAAAATGTGCTCGAAGGCGTTCTTTACAGTGGTAGTACCTGCACCGGAAGAACCGGTAACCGCAACAACGGGATGCTTGGCAGACATATCAATCTCCTTAACTTTTTATTCAATTCAAAACTAATAATTGGGTACGCGGAATATCCAGCGTGCTCCCAGTGCACCCCCAAACATATTTACTATGGAGGCCACCCAAATTCGGTCTGTGCCGCACTAGACTGCGACACGAAGCCGTCAATTGAACCATTTTCGGCCACAAAAATACACCAAATTCTGACTTTTAAACTGGGTTATGAGCGATGCAATACTATCTCCGAGGAGACAACCACTATAAAGAGGCGGGCTACTAGTTTAAGATACGCGGTTAACCGAAACCCTTTGATCGATAACTTAAAAACGCATAAGAGGCCCATAGTGAGCGAGTCAGAGCAGTCCGAAACAAAACCCTGGATGAAACTCCTGCCATTCATGAACTGGTTGGGAGAAGCAAAAAACCCAACCACCATCCGTGCTGATCTGATCGCAGGCATTACCGTTGCCTTGGTACTGATCCCCCAGTCGATGGCCTATGCGCAGCTGGCTGGACTCCCCCCATACTACGGTCTCTACATCTCCTTTATGCCGGTGATCATCGCGGCACTTTGGGGCTCTTCAAAGCAGCTGGCTACAGGTCCGGTGGCGGTGGTATCACTACTGACCGCCTCGGCGATCATCCCTCTGGTTGGAGATCCGGGTGCCATGACCGAAGCGCAGATGATCAGCATCTATGCGCCGCTCGCTATCCTGCTCGCCTTTCTGGTCGGCACCTTCCAACTTTTCCTCGGCGTGTTTAAGCTTGGCGTTATCGTCAACTTCCTCTCCCACCCCGTTATTGTCGGCTTCACCAACGCTGCCGCGATGATCATCGGCCTGTCGCAGCTAAACAAGATCTTCGGCGTGAGCAAAGAGCGCAGTGAAAGCTTCGTTAACGATATCTGGGGGGTGATTCAGCAGGTTCCCGATCACACCCACATTCCAACGTTCCTGTTTGGTGCTAGCGCGATCTTGATCCTGTGGGGTTTCAAGAAGTATCTGCCGAAGATTCCCGGCGTTCTGGTTGCCGTTGCCGGTACCATCGTAGTGAGCTGGATGGTCGGTTATGAAGCAATGCGCCCCGGTGCCGTGGTCGGCACCATCCCCGAGGGTCTGCCCTCCTTCACCATGCCAACCTTCGATCTCGACATGATGGGCACCCTCATCACCAGCGCAATCGTGATCTCACTGGTCGGTTTCATGGAGGCAATCTCGATTGCCAAGGCGATGGCTGCCAAGACCAAGGATCGTATCGATCCCAATCAGGAACTGATCGGTCAGGGGCTCGGCAACATCACTGGTAGTTTCTTCCAGTCCTACCCGGCATCCGGCTCCTTCTCCCGCTCTGCGGTCAACCTCGGCGCAGGCGCGAAGACCGGTATGTCCTCAGTCTTCACCGGCGTAATCGTGGTCATTACCCTGCTCTTTCTTACCCCACTGCTCTACCACCTGCCCAAGGCGGTACTGGCTGCTGTAATCATCATGGCGGTTATCGGCCTGATCAACTTCAAGGCTGTAATCCACGCCTGGCACGCCAGCAAGCATGATGGTATTGCCTCAATCGTCACCTTTGTCGCCACCCTTGGCTTCGCTCCACATCTCGACAAAGGCATCATGGTCGGTGCTGGTCTAGCCATCCTGCTCTACCTCTACCGCACCATAAGCCCACGCGTTGCCCAACTTGGTCGTTTTGAGGATGGCACCCTGCGTGACCTACGAGTCTATCCGGAGCTTCCCACCGATGAGCGTATCATCCTGATTCGCTTCGACGGTTCACTCTACTTCGCCAACGTCGCCTATTTCGAAGACACCATCCTCGCCGCAGTAGCTGACAAGCCCAGCGCACGTTATGTTTTGGTTGTGGGTGATGGCATCAATGAGATGGACGCCTCGGGCGAAGAGGTGCTGCGTCACCTGATCGAACGCCTGCGTGGTAACGGCATCTTCATGGTGGTCTCTGGCCTCAAACGCCAGGTACTTGATGTGATGCGCCACACCGGCCTTTACGAGATACTCGGCAGCGGCAATATCTACGCCACCGAGGACCAGGCACTCTCTGCTATCTACGACCAGATCAATCCTTACGGCGATGAGGGCAATTTCTGTCCATTGATGCCTGAGAAGGCGTAGCCGAAAGCTCAACTATAAGGCGGCCTTCGGGCCGCTTTTATGGGTAATGTCTATAACGTCCCGTTACGAGAGGGCCTCTCCAGTAAGGTCCCGTTTCAGATTAGAACATCGCTACCGCCAACCATATTGATCAGCACACGCTTAAGTCTTTGATAGGCGATCCATCCTGTAACGACAACACCCCACCTCCCTTGGATCTCGTCGCTCTTGCGCCAACAGCACAAGAACCACCTCTAGCAATGCTCCCGTTAAAATGCACTCCAGACGCTATCGATACGCCTACTTCCCAGCAAGCTTCCATAGACATCACTGCTCCCACACAAAAACAGAGCTACCACCTCCATCTAGACCCAAACAGCCGATAGCACGTTCCCGACGCTATCGGCACACCTATCCCTGCAGGCGTCCTGGACATCGCCGCTCTTGTGCATCCCTGCACCCGCGGCATACCACCCATCTCTGTACATCGCCACTCTTGTGCATCCCTGCACCCGCGGCATACCGTCCATCCCTGGACATAAAAAGCGGCCCGAAGGCCGCTCGTTGAAATCACTCCGTTAGCGAATCAATCAGAAGTAAGCGCTGTTGATCCAGAGATGGGTGGCGATACTGGCGGCATAACCGAGCGCGATTGCCCATGTCCACTTCAGGTGGCCGAAGAAAGTGTAGTAACCGCGTGCCTGCCCCATCAGTGCCACACCGGCCGCTGAGCCAATTGATAGCAGGCTACCACCAACACCGGCGGTAGAGTTACCAGCAGCCACTGCCCCATCGACATGTCGGGCATCATGGTCAGTACAGCGAACATCACCGGAATGTTATCGACGATTGCCGAGAGCACACCAACCATGATGTTGGCATTGGTTGGACCCCAGTCGGTATACATCATCTGCGAGGCGAGCTCGAGATAGCCGATAAAGCCGAGACCACCCACACAGAGCACTACACCATAGAAGAAGAGCAACGTATCCCCTCCGCCCGCTGAACACTCTTGAAAACATCAAAGGTGACGATATCACCCGCTTCAGAGACCTCGAAGTCCTGCTTGCCATCCTCCGGGCGATGGGTCTTCTTCAGGTAGTAGCCAAAGAACTTGAGGTAGGCGAGGCCCGTCATCATACCGAGCATCGGCGGGAGGTGGAGGAAGTTATGGAACGAAACCGCAGTAGCAATGGTAAGCAGAAAGAGCAATGATGCGCTTACCGCCGCGCTCCATCTTTACCGCCTCATCGCTGGCGGTTGGCTGCTCATTCGGGACGGCGAAGTGCATGATCGCCGCTGGCACCAGGTAGTTGACCACTGAGGGATAAACAGTGCAAAGAAGGCCCAGAAGTCGACTACACCCTGTGCCGTCTCAACCCCCTTCTGCCACACCATCAGGGTGGTGATGTCGCCAAATGGACTGAAGGCACCGCCGGCATTGGCGGCCACAACGATGTTGACACAGGCGATGCTGATAAACTTCGGATTACCCGCGCCAACGGCCAGCACTACCGCACACATCAGCAGCGCAGTGGTCATGTTATCGGCAATCGGCGAGATGAAGAAGGCGAGAATACCGGTCATCCAGAAGAGTTTGCGCAGCCCATAACCACGACTAATCAGCCAGGAGCGCAGCCAGTCAAAGACCTTGCGATCTGCCATTGCGTTGATATAGGTCATCGCTGCCAGCAGGAAGAGGAACAGTTCGGCAAACTCGAGAATATTGTGGCGCACCGCCATCTCGGCGCTGTGATGATCGCCGGTACCGGCGTAAACCCAGGCGATCATCGCCCAGATGATACCCGCAGCCAGGATCACCGGCTTCGATTTGCGCAGATGGAGGAACTCCTCCGCCATCACCAGCGCGTAGGCGAATACAAAGATCGCTATCGCCAGATACCCGGTAGAGCTGGTTGTCAGGTCGATCCGATCAGCGCCCGTCGACCCCCAACTCATAAAGGGCATAAAATAGAGCCCGATCATGAGTGCCATCCGCCTCAGTAAATTCATTTTCATATCTTCCGCTCAGATTAGTATTAGTAGATCAGCGCAAAATTGCGCGGGTACATCAACGTGAACAGGCTAGTTTCCAGACGGTAACATCTTTTCAACTACTTACGCCAAATCCAACATTTTGATTACTGCCTGGTATAGATCAGGTCCCAGACACCGTGGCCCAAACGAAGCCCACGCTGTTCGAATTTGGTCAGGGGCGCTCTTCGGGACGAGAAACATAGCGCCGCTACCGGCACTGTTATGCAGGCTCGGCTCCGCCTCCAGCACCTTAACCATATGGTGGGCATAATCCTCCCAGTCGGTTGCCAGATGGAAGAGACCAGTGGCCTTGAGTCTGGAGGAGAGCAGCGCGACGAATGGGGGCTGCAGATACGGCGTTTGTATGGCGTTTCTTGTGCCACGGGTCGGGAAAGTAGAGCAACACCGCATCGAGCGACGCATCGAGCACCATCCTCTCCACCACCTCAACCGCATCGTGACAGATCACCCGCACATTGCTCAGCTCCAGCTCCTCGATACGGCGCAACAGTCGTCCGACACCAGGGCGATGAACCTCAATACCGATGTAGTCGTTTTCAGGATGGGCGGCAGCCAGGGTGACTAGTGTCTCGCCGTTACCGGAGCCGATCTCCAGTGTGACGGGGGCATCCCGACCGAATAGCCGCTCAAAATCGAGAGGCTGGTCGCTAAACTCAATGCCGAACTGCGGCATCAAGCGCTCCCACGCCTGCTGCTGCCCCGGGGTAAAGCGTCCCTCGCGGCGAACAAAGGAGCGGATGCGTCGAATGGTGTCACTCATGGGAGGATATCTGGCACATCCTTGTGCCAAGCAGAATCAGAAGAAGGTTCCGTCGATAGGACTGGAGGCACTTGCATAGAGCTTGCGCGGCATACGCCCAGCCAGATAGGCCTCACGGCCCGCCTCAATCGCCTTTTTCATCGCAGAGGCCATCAATACCGGATTACCTGCCCCGGCGATGGCTGTATTCATCAGCACACCATCACAGCCAAGCTCCATCGCCACAGCCGCATCGGAGGCGGTACCGACACCGGCATCGACCAGAATCGGCACATTGGCGTTCTCGATGATCAGACGGATGTTATAGGGGTTGCGGATACCGAGCCCAGAGCCGATTGGCGCAGCCAGTGGCATTACCGCCACACACCCCATCTCCTCGAGACGCTTGGCAGTGATTGGATCGTCGGTAGTGTAGACCATCACCTTAAAACCGTCATTGATCAGCGTTTCGGCCGCCTTCAGTGTCTCGACCACATCAGGGAAGAGGGTCTTCTCATCACCGAGCACTTCGAGCTTGACCAGGTCGTGGCCATCAAGCAGCTCACGTGCCAGACGACAGGTACGTACCGCATCATCGGCGGTATAACAGCCGGCTGTATTGGGCAGAATGGTGTATTTCTCAGGCGGCACCACATCAAGCAGATTGGGCTCATCGGGATTCTGGCCGATATTGGTGCGACGAATCGCCACGGTAATAATCTCGGCACCACTCGCCTCGGTAGCCAGACGGGTCTCTTCGAGATCCTTATATTTGCCGCTACCGACCAGCAGGCGTGAACCGTACTCAACCCCGGCAATCACCAGTGGGCTATCAGCTGAAAGTTTGGAATCTGTCATTACTCTATCTTCTAGTTAGCTATTTGAAAGACGGGTGGTTAACGGTAACCGCCACCAATGGCGTGCACAATCTCCAGCCGGTCACCATCCTGCAGCGCCTGACTCTCGTGTTCGCTGCGCGGTACGATCTCAAGGTTCAGTTCGATCGCGAGACGACGCCCATGCAGGTCCATAATCTCAACCAATCCAGCCAGTGTGCTCCCGTCGGGGATCTCACGCGGCTCGCCGTTAACTGTGATATTCATAGGTATTCAGTCGGAAATCAAAAACTCGGACGACCATTCTACAACAACACCCCGTGCCGATGGTGGGTTAATCGACGATGTAACCATACTTGGCCAACTCCAGCCCGGTCAGCGACTCAAGCTTACGGTTACTCTCCGCCAATAGCGGATGCAGTCGAGCCACGACCTGCTCCGAAGGCGCAGCAGAGTAGATCTCACTGCCATATTTCAGATAGAAGGTAGGCTTCGTCAGTCCGACCAACAGCCGAGCTACGGCACCGATCAGAAAACGTCCCGGCATCGTTAGCCAGCCGGTGCGGTGGATATTGAGCCGCCAGCGATTTTTCAGCCGCTCATACTCCACCGTACGCAGCAACTCCGGTGCCGCATTGACCGCCAGATCGGGGGCATCGACACGCTGCTCTTCACCAATAAAGCGGGTGATCTGGTTAACAAACCCGTCCCGGTCTTCACGCATCATCTCAAGCGGCATCACCAGCACATTCTCGCGCCCGAACAGCCGCTGGTAGCGTTCCACCATCACATCGTAACCCTCCAGCGGCTCGGCCATCAGCTCATCGATACCGGCCGAAGTCTTACCACCACGGTAGTTCATCTTGTAACGGCTGATCGCCCAGCTGATCTGCTCTCGGATCACCACTACGATCTTCGCCCCTGGATAGGTACGCGCGATATTCTCAGCGATCATCTTATTGGAGTAGCGGTAGTGTTCACGCCCAACACGCTCCCAATCGTAGAAGACATCCTCAAAACCCTGGAACATCAGCTCGGTGTAGTCCTCACAGGAGAGCACCAGCCAGCGACTCTTCGGATTTGGGTTGACCATGTGACGGGCGACAATCTCCCGATAGGAGTCGGGGGTCATGCCATCGTAGAAGAGATGGTACTTCTCTCGTCGCGGCGCGAAGGCGACATTGGAGTAGTTACCCATACCCGGAAAGATCGTCTTCTGGAGATAGGTGCTGGCACATTTGGAGAGCCCGATGTGGACTACGACCTGCTGCTCGCTCATCGGCGATAGACCTCGTTCTGCCACAGATAATCGTAGCTATAGGGGAGGCCGAAGGTGGTCTCGACCATATATTTAATCACCCGCTCACCACTGAAATGTTCATGGTAGTGGGCGCGCCCAGCAGCGGCCACGGCGCGGCGCTGGGCATCATCCGCCTTGAACACCTTTAGCTTTTCTACCAACTGATCGAGATCACGGAAGAAGAGCACCTGCTCATCACTGAAGAACTCTCGCATGCGACTCTCTGGACTATCCCAGAGGCAGGTCAACAAACCATTGCCCATGAGCTGCGCAATACGATCAGAGGAGTAGAGCGGATAGCCTTCGTAACGATTGAGATTAAGCCCCATTTTGCTGGTCGCGATTACATCCTCGTAGTCGAGCCCCCATACCGCCGGGTAGCCGTGCATGCCGAAGCTCTCAAAGCTGACTCGATCACCTAGAGCCTGATGCAACTCACCGGCAAAGGTATAACGGTCATCACTCTTATTGCCGACACCGCAGAACATCAGGTCGCGCTTGAACTCACGCTTCTCGGCATTGTTCTGATCATCCCAACCGGCATCGGTGGCGTTGGGCAGAAAGGCAACGACATTCTGATCGGTCTGAAACTGTTTCAACAGCTCGCCACCGGTTGTAATAAAGATCGCATCGACTACCGGCATACGGTGCTGGATTTTTGAGATATTGCTCTCTCGCATTTTGACCGACTCATGCTCGTCCCAGAGCGGGTCGAGATTGCGATAGGCGATCTTCACCGCAGGCAGCAGTTTGCGAATCTCGGCCAGCGTCTCGTTTTCAATCAGGTCACAGTGGCCCATCAGAATGAAGTCAGGACGGAAGTTCTCACATGTCTCGATCAGATGGCGATTCGCCTGCGCCCGCCCCAGTGGTTTGATCCTCAGCGGCGCAGTAAAACTGGAGATATCACGATCAGAGTACTCACAGACCTTATAGTTGTTACGCACCATGCCATTGAAGAGCCGCCGCCCAGTCGAGACCTTGGTCCGACCGAAACGCCTGATCATAAGATTGTCGATGTGCACAATGCGCATCTATTAAATACCTGGATAGCTAGTGTTGAGAGAGTCGTACCACTGGGGCACGAAAGTGTGGGCATAATAAATCATCACTCAGAGAGCGTCTATTGAGTTACACGCTCTGACCGATTGACTGAAATGGGGACAAGTGCAACTATCACGGCCTGATTGCGGGTGTAGTTCAATGGTAGAACTTCAGCTTCCCAAGCTGATCACGTGGGTTCGATTCCCATCACCCGCTCCAATCTCATTACTGCACGAGGGTGATAACGTACTGTCGCCGAGCGCGTGAAATAGTAGCGCTGATTAAATCCTGGTCAGCTGCGCGCTATTGAGTACAAACGGAAGCGCTTCATATTTTTCCTGCTGCAAACCCTTCGTTTTAGTGCGACTCTGGCTGACCGGTCTCGACTCTACCCACAGCACTACATCCTCTGACAACAGGCCCAACTCACCTTCAAAAGAGATTATGGCGATACCGGGTGCACGACTAACCGTGCGGGCTCGCAGTCTTGCTATATGGCGTGTCTCACTATTTAACTCGAACTCAAGCCGCCGGTTGACCGCTGGCAGCGATACCGTCATTTCGATTTTGCAAAGATAAGCACCGGCTGCCTCTACATGCTCCGTCTCAATGCAACTACGAAGTGCTGGTTCACCTTCAGGATTGACACCACCTTTCCGTTGGACACGACCGCGCAACACCTTAACAACCTGCGACTCGGAACGTCTGCCACGCCGCTCATAACGTATACGCAGAATTTTAATTAAGGGGAGAAGCACCCAACCAGGCAACGATACATCCGTCATCGGCTTAGCCAGAACAAGTTCAGTCCACCGACCAGATAGACTCTGGCGATCAGCCTTTTCCAACGCGTCAATGACGAAATCCGGAATCACAACACCAAGTCGCTGCTGCAGATAACCCAGGGCAATTCGACTCGGCACGACAATCTGCTGTTCAACAACAATCTCGACAAAGCGCTGCCAGTTAAACGCCTCATCCGAGGCGGCCAATGCGCAATCGACCAACCAATCGCTGTGGGAGTGCCCATCCACCCCACCATGTGAAATGGCGAGCACCATGCGATCCTCAACCGAGGGAACAAACAGCTCAAGGCCGAAAAAGTTCGCCTTCTCTGCACGCCCCCACAACCCCTGCGTGCCATCACGAAGTGGTTCGTTGAGTTTGAAGGCCGCCTGATGAAGATCGATATCACCTAGCCTTCCTTTGAAGAGGTTAATACCTCGTATCGCAGAAAGGCGACTCTTCAGAGAGAGCAGCGTCTCCCCCGAGTCATACCTCCAGCCATTTTCAACCAGCAACTCTATTGCTCGCTGAAAATCTTCATATCGGATCAGGATGTCGATGTCGTGCGCCACGCGCGCCTTCTGGTCGGACTCATTCAGTGCAATCCTGGCCGCGCCCTTGATCAGCATCACATCAATGCCAACTTCGACCAATCTGCGCAACATCGGCAACGACTCGTTGATTGCCATGCGTGACTTGGTCCAGAGCATGCGCTGCAGACCTGCTAAGCGTGGATATTCGCTATGGTGCGCCAATGATTTGCCAAATCGTTCGGCAATGGCTGCCAGTAAGCGGTGTTCACGAAATGTCAGATCATCGATATTGTTTCTCGATAACCAGCGCGAAAACTGTTCCAACGCCACATCACGATCAGGAGAGACGGCGCAAAACAGAAGCTGATCGTGATCACCCTGAGGCCACGCCCAACTCATTTTTGGAAAACATCGGAAACAGAACGACATCGGTTCGACTAACTATTACCCTGTTCTTGTTGGCGGCGACGCAGCATCGCCTGGCGCGCCACGTGGAGATAACCCCTGTTCTTTTCTGCATCACGCTGACTGGTCATGCTTCCGGGGATGGCACGGCGCAGTGCAAGTATCTGATCGAGCTCCTTTAGCTGATAGCCCGCCTCACGCACACGCCCGAGCCAATCGATCATCTCACCACAACCTCCCGGCGGATCGATAATATCGCCTACCGAATCAAACACTTCTCGATAGATCACCAGACAGCTCCGATTCAATCCAGATTGAATCCGCCCACCACTACGGTCATTGTCACCATGACGAAAAACCCGCTGCTTGCAGAAGAGTCCCGATAATGTCCGCTCACCTTCTAGCTCGGCGAGCTGCAACGCCATCTTCTCCTTCAACCAGAGGTCATCGGCATCGAGCGTCGCGATGACAGGAGAGCTCGTAGCCCTTACCCCGTTCGAAGTGGCATTACCGGGCCCACTATTCTGCTGCTCAAGCACCGTCACACGCGAATCGAAAGCCCGCGCCCGTGCAGCCGTATCATCGGTAGAGCCATCATCGACAACGACCACCTCAGCGGGAGGCACACTCTGTGAAAAAACCGACTCAAGCGCCTCCTCCAGGGTGCGTGACGCATTGTAGGCTGGGATAACAACGGCATACTCAAACATCAGTAAAACTCCAACCGCTCAGGATTCTGATTTTCGAATATCGCCCCGACCGATTTAATGCTCGGGTCCGCCTTACGTCGCAGAACCGATTTATGTAGCGCACGCATAAAAAAGCGCCGACCCTCATCGATTCGTTTTGTGATATTACCCGGATGACGCAGATAGTAGACACAGCTAGTGTCAGTAATCTTATAGTTGGGTGCCGACTCAAAAACTCTGAGCAGGAAATCTGTATCTTCGGCCTGCACAAACTCCTCATCAAAGTGCCCCACACGCTCTAGAAAACTGCGACGGATTATTATGCACGCCAGCTGAATCCCCCTGATATCGACACTTCGAGCATCGGCTGCTGGTTCCAATGCATCCCGATCAAGACGCTCAACATAGAGCAGGCGACCGTATGTGATATCGAGCGTTGGATCCTCATCGAATAGTGGAAGATCTGCAGCGAAACGTCCCAGTGGAGATATATCGTCGGAATCGAGAAACGTTACCAACTCCGTCTCGGGCAGCAGATTATCCAATCCGCAATTACGCGCCTTCGCCACACCACCATTCTCCTGCCGCAGGTAACGCAGCGCGGGCTCCTCCGCCATCAGACGCCCCATCAGTTGCGGTGTCTCATCTGTCGAACCGTCATCAACCACCAGCAGATCAAGATCGACGACATCTCGTTGGCGCAGCAGTGATGTTATCGAATATTCAAGAAAATCTGCCCGATTGTAGGCCGGAATTATAACAGTCACTTTCATCAATTCAATGTCCCGATATGCGCCTTTAATGTAGCGATCACTTCAACAGGGTCACAACCCAGCTCAATCACGTAGCAGGGCAAACGCCGAATCAACTCACCACAGAAAGCAAAACCAATATCCCGATCCCCCGGCATCTGTGTCACTCCTGAAGGTGCTAGCGATAGAAATGCCTCCTTGCGACTGGCTGGCCTTATGGTCGTCATCTCAGCACCGACCACCTTCGGTAGGCAGAGCGCCTTGATCTCGATACTTGCCTGTTGGTCGATATCACTCACATCCGCGAGATTAAACTGATGCTTGCCCTGCCAATTCAGCGGAATATCATTTGGTAAACGATCAGCGAGGCTTAAACGCGAATAGCCATCCGGATCCTGCTTCAAGGTAGTCAACAGCGCATGTGCTCTCACCTGCTCGCCACACTCGGCCAGCACATAATCATCGCCCACACTCTGCATCCCTTGCATCAATCCGGCAATCACAGTGCCAGACTTGCCAGAACCACCTGCTCCCGCCAACAGAACCCCTATCCCCTCTTCGGCCAGAGTGCCTGAGTGAATCAACGCCATCCCTTTTGCCGCAAAGTGCCAGTGCAAAAAATTGCGCAGTGGGGAGCCAGGGTCCCAGTCGGGATAGAGATCCGGTCGTAACATCAACTGAACACCGCGCTGTGTATCGCGGTCATAAATCTGCCAGAAGGACTTGGGATGAAAATAGTGGAAGCGATATCGCGACGATGAGAACTTCGCTTCAATCTCACGCTCACGAAATTCTTGTTCACTCCACACAGGCGGCAGCGGCACATTCTCAACCCCCGCATGCGCCACCAATATTGAACACCGGCCCTCAGTAGCGCTTTGGTTGGCGTCAGAGAGCGCGGTCTCTGCAAGCTCAGCGTAGTGATTATCGTAGAAACGGCAGTCGAACCGTTCTCCAGCAATCTTTCGTTCTACGCTGAAAGGCGCAGCCTCGAAAACATCATCGAAGTAAACAAAGAGTGAATCGAAGAATTCGAGCAGTGTACTGGTTGAGACCAGCGGCTGAGAGATCTCCATCAGACCGGGCTACCTGCCACTCTCCTACCCTTAACCATCCTGTTTTGTCTGAGGCCAGCCTACTGCCTGGTCGGTATCGTGAATGGGATCAACCACCATCAGGTCAGCCAGATCATCATAGGACTCAACCGTAGGCACCTCTGCTACTGCCACCAACAGCTCAACCGTCTCTGACTCGAGCGTACGAGATGTGCCATCAGGGTCGACAACCAACAACTCAAACTCGACCAGACGGTTAACAAAACCACCCATCACCTCTGCATTTAGTACGGGATGCTCTGCCACACTCGCCAAAATCTCATTCGGCGTTGCGCTCTCCATCATTGCTCGCCAGATCACGCCCGCCGCCTGATTGAAGCCAAAATAGCGCCCCGTGGTTAGGTTGAGCACTACCAGGTCGCCATCAAACTCCTCAAATACGACATCGGGACCCGCAGTAATATAGACAGCATCGAGAGACAATTCGAAACTCCTTGATAGATAGAGAGAGGGTACTGTTAATCCTCAGTACAAACGCGGTGATACTAATAACCACCAATTTCAGCAACGGAAAAGCGGCCATGTGTTGCGTTGGGGCAGATCTACATCCACTTAGTGTGATTTGCAGCCAGAGGAGCGCAGAACATGCGCACTATTGGGGCCAATCTGAGACCACAAGAGAACTATAACTAATCGAGCTCCCACGGCTCTGGGTAGCCAATATGGTATCCCTGTGCGTAATCGACACCGATCTGCTTCAACTTCTGTTCAATCGCCTCATTCTCGACAAACTCTGCAATGGTCGGCACACCGATCTCATGCGCCACTTTGGTGATCGCCTCGACCAGCACCAAATCGACCGGGTCATCGAGGATATCCTTAACAAACATGCCATCGATCTTAATGAAATCGATCGGCAGGTTCTTTAGATAACCAAACGAGGAGAGACCGCTGCCAAAGTCATCCAGTGCAAACTTACAGCCATACCCCTTTAGCGTATTGATAAACTTGAGCGCATTGGTGAAATCGCTAATTGCCGCTGTCTCAGTAATCTCAAAGCAGACCAGTTCGGTATCGACCTTTTTGGCGTGGATCTCATCCACGACGAAATCGAGAAAGGCACCATCACCAAGCGACTGACCGGAGATGTTGATCGAGACACACCCCTGCGACTGACGCACCGGGGAGTCGCTATTTTGCGAAGTTTGTTTTGGGCATCAAGCCCAAGCAAACAGCAAAACTTCACGCGACCGTTTATGCCTGCGGCGCCGACGTCCTGCGTACGTTGCGTAATCACCTCTTCGCGGCTCTACACAACTCCCTCAGTGACTCTACGCCGACATAAGCCGCTGCTGCATCTTCTCCGTCGTTCGCTCGCGCTCTCAAGCTACGAATATACAGACGGCGTCGACTATCGGGGACTAACCGCCCTCACTTCGCTCTCCATGGCGGTCAGCGCACGTGAAGAGCCAATCTTTGAGATCGCTGTCGCCACCACCCAGCGATCGATCTCGGTCATCTTGTCGTAGCGCTCAGCGGCGGGAATGAACGCGCCCGGCGGTGTCAGCTCGCCACTCTCAGAACGGATTCGTAGCAGCAGCTCATGCCGCGCCTTCTGATCTTGTGCCTGTAGGGGGCGGATCGGTTGGGCAAAGAGGACAAAACGATCCTCCATCATCGCCTGGCTGATCTGGTGCACCCACTCCATCTCACCGTGGCGTCGATTCAGATCGACATCCTCCTCACGATAGAGATGAATACGGTTTCTGCCTCGATCCTTGGCGGCGTAACAGGCGCGATCGGCAGCCACCAGCAGCGAGGTGTAGTTGCCAGCGTGACGCGTAATGGGCACCACACCGATACTCACCCCTATAAAGAAGCTCTTCTCCTTCCAGACAAAGCGGAAATCACTGATCGCGTCCTTAAGCGTCTCGGCAATGCGTGCACCACACTGCTCATCACAATGGGCCAGCAACAGACCAAACTCATCACCACCCAGCCTCGCCAACAGGTCATCGTGGCGTAGCTGTTCTTTCATCTCGCCACTGATCTGACGCAACAGTTCATCGCCCGCCAGATGTCCGCAGGTATCGTTAACGATCTTGAACTGGTCGAGATCGAGATAGAGTAGCGTGTGTTCCGCATCGTTCTCTCGCGACTCGCTGATCAGCTGCTCGAGCCGCTCCTCGAACACTGCTCGATTAAAGAGTCCAGTCAACGCATCATGACTCGCCTGGTAGGCCATGGTGGTGGCGATCTCCTGCGCCTGGGTAATATCACGGAAGATCAAAACGGTACCGCTCAACTCAGCGTCACTACTATGCAACGGCGAGGCCGACAGCTGCACAATCAGCCGCTCCTCGAGCCCTTTAGGCAGAAACTCATAGTCACTCTCAACCACTGTCTCTCTATTCTCGAGACAGCGCGTTACCACCGACGATACCGCGCGCTCCTCACTAATCATCGGTGGCAACAGCTGATCGGCGTGCTGGCCAACAGCACTGTTTCGTTTCCACCCCGTCAGAAACTCGGCCACTGGATTAAGGTACTGAACTATCCCCCTGGCATCGGTACGGATCACCCCATCGGCGATCGAGTGAAGGGTGATCTCCGCCATCTCCTTCTCCGTCTCCAATTCGCGGAACACCTGGGCATTCTCGATCGCAACACTGACCTGATTGGCAAACAGCATCAGCAGTTCAAGGTCACGCTGGGTAAAGCTGCCACCACCCGCACGACCGATGCCCGAGAGACCACCGATAATCCGTCCACGTGCGATCAGCGGTACCAACAGTGCCGACTCCTTGCCCTCCTCCCAACGTGTCTTCTCATCCATCTCCCAGGGGTAGTCACGACCGAACATCAGCGGTCGCTCATGGGTTAAGACCCAGCCGCACATACCAACATGGATTGGAAACTGCTGCCCCTTGATCAGATCAGCATTCTTGCCGCTGGTCGCCTGGTAGAGATAGTGGGTGGTGGTTTTATTGATGATGGGGATCAGCAGGCTCTCCGCCTGGATCAGCTCCATGGCCCGGTCAGCGACCAGTGATAACACCTGCTCAATGTCGAGCAGTGTGACGATCTGCCGCGAGACATCGAGCAGCAGAGCGATCTCCTTTTCCTGTAGTGCGACTTGCTCCTTTAGTCTTGCCAGTTCCTCGTTAGGGGCTGCGCCCATCAGCAGCGCCTGCGCTTAGATAACAGCATTGTAGTGTGCGTTATTGGTATCGATGGTATAGCTGCTGACACCCAGCGCCTCGGCTTCAACCACCAGCTCATCTTCCATATGGAGGGCCAGGGCATCGACACAGATCTGACAGACGCGGAAACGGATTCCCAACTCCTCGGCATAGCGAATCAGATCCTCAAGCGGCGCCATACCTTTGCGCTGCATGATCTTGCCGAGCACCCATGGTCCAACACCAAAAAGATTGAGCTGTGAGAGTGGGATTCGATTCGCGCCATCTCGGTTGAGCAGACGCAGCAGATGCTGCAGAAAGTGGTCTGTTTTGGCCTTATGCCCTTTGCTATCACCACTCTGCTTCGGCAACCACTTCGACAGCGAAAAGATTGAGCGTGGTTTTTTCAGACAGTTGACGCCATAGAGGGTAAACCACATCGTCACCTCCATGCCCATCGCCGCCTGACCGGTGGCAATCTCAAAGGCGAGCAGTGCCTTATCGAGATCACCACTTACCAGCATGATCGTGCTGCGCTTTGGCGTCTGTTTAGAATTCAGCTGTTGTTCACTATTGGACATGCCGCACCCCGCTCAGACCTTGATATGGATCTCAATCCGGCCACCGGCATGCACCTTTACATCGAGGATCTCATGCCCATTCGCCTCACAGAAATCCCTAACCCCGACCTCAAATATCGGGTCATCTCCTGTAATAGTCAGCGTCTCACCCTGCGCCATCTCTGCCACCGCCTGGGAGAGCTTGATCAGCGGTACCGGACAACTGGAGCCGATCACTGAAATATCCTGCTCGTTATCTGACATCATTCGACCCCTTCACTGCGATCAATACGATCCGAATACATATCCTCGCTCTTAAGACTAAGCCTATTTGCGATATGTCACAAACCGCAGAAATTCAGGAGGTTAAGAACCGCACCTCGCCAGCGGCAATATCACCACAACGAACAAGGACGGGATAAGAACAGTCGTGTGGAAGGGGAGACCCGGCCCTGACAGGACCGGGTGAAAACAACCATTCAGGCTGCGTTGAGACCCGGCACGCGGAAGTGGGTCTGATCGAGCAGGTCGACACCACACTCGAGATATTCAAACCAGTTGAGAAATTTTCCGACCATCTCCTTGCCCTTAAAACCGGGGCCATGCTGCGGGATAATTGCCTCAACATCGAGGGTGCGGATCATATTGGCCCAGAGACGGCATACCTTGTTGCTATTCATATATCGCTGATGGAAGCCAATCATGTTGGGAATATGGGCATCAAAGTCCTGCACTGGAATCGCAAGCTTCTCACTCTCCACCGCAGAGGTGCCAACATCACCGGAGAAGAGAATCTTGCTGACCGGGTCATAGAAGTGGAAGTTTCCCTCAGAGTGGAGGAAGTGCGCTGGCAACGCCTTGATCACGCCATTTCCGATTTGAATATCCATCCCCTCATCTGGAATCCCAATAATGCGACCGATGGTATTTCCAGGGGTGCAGAAGTGCGGTACAAACCGCGCCCACAGCTCCGGGACAATCACCTTGCAGTGGGTTCCAACCAGCCACTTGTTAAGTGAAGCGACAATATCGGGATCCTGATGTGAGGCGATCACATAATCGAGATTCTTCACCACCACATGGTCGCTGATCGCCATAAAGAGGCGGGTATAGGTGAGATTGCCACCCGGATCGATCACCGCCGCGTGACCATCATTGACGATCAAAACCGGGGAGTCGCTATTTTTGCGGAAGCTTGTTTTGGGCATCAAGCCCAAGCAAGCGGCAAATATTTAACGCGACCGTTTATGCCTACGGCGCCCGACCGTCCTGCGTTCGTTGCGTAATCACCTCTTCGCGGCTCTACAACTCCCTCAGTGACTCTAGCCGACATAAAGCCGCTGCTGCATCTTCTTCGTCGTTCGCTCGCGCTCTCAAGCTACGAATAGGCAGACGGCGTCGACTATCGGGACTAACCGCCTTCGCTTCGCTATCCATGGCGGTCAGCGACTGATTCGACTGCACACTCTCACAGGAGTTGACCTGACGACTACCCGCCGCTGCAGCATCCCTCTCCTTATCGCACACCACCAGGTCTTCATAGGCGATGCATTTATGGTTCCCATCGTTATAGAGCTCAATAGCCATGCTTACCTCTCATATCCTTAAATAGACGTCACGGATCCGTCGCTTCAAAACTTCACCTGGGCGCATCTTACCCCCACAGAAGAAATGGATAATTGATAAATATCAAAATATCAAAGAAGGGCCATATAATGGCAGAGATGGCAGTCGCAGCAGGCTGTATTATCATTCTCACAGGGACCCAAACGGCTCACACAAGATTAAGGATTCTCAGCCATGAAGAAGCTCTTTAAGCTCATCTCCATTCTCCTCACCACGTTGGTTGCACTGGTGGTGATCGCGGCCATCGCCGTCACCGTGCTGGTCGACCCCAACGACTACAAGAGCGAGATCGCCGAAGCGGTGAAGAAGCAGACCGGTCGCGAACTGGCGATAGAGGGTGATATCGGTCTCTCTCTGTTCCCCTGGCTGGGGCTTGAGCTGGGTGCCACCCAGCTGAGCAACGCGGCCGGTTTTGGCAGCGCACCCTTTGCACGAATTGAGAGCACTGAGGTACGAGTCAAACTGCTGCCGCTGCTGAAAAAAGAGCTGGAGATGGATACCGTCAAACTCAACGGCCTGCAGCTAACCCTGAGCCGTGATAAAAACGGCAAGAGCAACTGGGACGATCTTGCCGGTAGCCCAAAAGCCGAAGAGAAAACCGACGACAAGGGTGATGCACCCAAACTCGCCTCTCTCGCCATCGGTGGTGTGGCGATCAGCGACGCCCATATCGTCTGGGACGACCAGAGCCAGCAGCAGCGCATCGCCATTAGCAAACTCGAACTAGAGAGTGGCGAGCTGCGCCCCGGTACGCCGTTTGATCTCTCCATGAGCTTCGATCTCGATAGCAGCCAGCCCGAGATGAAGGGTCATATCGCTCTCAAGGGTGAGATCTCAATTGATGTCGAACAGCAACGTTACAGCATTAAGCAGTTTGAACAGACCAGCAATCTCAACACACCACTGGTTCCGGGCGGAAAGTTGCAGAGCAGCCTCAAGGCCGACATCAGCATCGATCAGGCACAACAGCTGCTCAAAATCGGCGGCCTCACCCTGGCACTTAACGGTGTTGAGATCGAGGGCAATCTCGACGGCAAGCAGATTATGGATAAACCGCAGCTCTCGGGCAGCCTGAAGGGAGAGATCGCCGAGGCGGTACAGCTGCTCGCACCCTTCAAGGCGTCACTACCTGAGGGTTTCGATGCCAGCGCCTTCAACCAGACGAAGTTTGATACTGACTTTGCGGTCGATCTGGGCAAACAGACCCTCTCCCTGCCGAAGCTCAAGTTCACCTCTGCCGCACTCGATCTCGATACACAGATCAACGGCAGCCAGATCATCGATAACCCAGCCCTCAAGGGTAGCCTCAAGGCGAGCATCAAAAAGGCTAAACCTCTTCTGGCCAGCGTTGCCAAATCGCTACCGGAGGGCTTCGATGCCGCCGAACTCGACGGCACCAACATCGATACCCAATTCGCCGTCGATCTCGGCAAACAGACCCTCTCATTACCAAAGCTGAAGCTCAGCTCTGCTCTGCTCGATCTCGACACACAGATCAACGGCAGCCAGATCATCGATAACCCGGCCCTCAAGGGTAGCCTCAAGGCAAGCCTTAAAAAGGCGGGACCGCTGTTGACCATCGTGGCCGAATCACTGCCTGAAGGTTTCAAAACAGCAGGGCTCGACGGCAGTGACATCGACACCCAGTTCGCCGTCGATCTCGGCAAGCAGACCCTCAAGCTGCCGAAGCTACAGCTCAACGCTGCAGGCATCGCCCTCAACGGCAGCTTCAACGGCACCAAGATCGTCGATGCACCAGCGATCAACGGCAGTCTGAAGATCGCACCCTTTAGCCTGCGTAAAACCTTCGATCGCATCGGCATGGCGCTCCCCGAGACCTCCGACCCGGCGGTGCTGGAGAAGATCGCCCTGCAGACCACCATCAAGAGCGGCAAAGACTCCATTGCACTGAGCAAGACCACTCTCACCCTTGATGAAACCACTGCCAGGGCGACACTAAACCTCAACAACTTCGCCAAGCCTGCAATCCGTTTCAATGTCGATATCGACACCATCGATGCTGACCGTTACCTGCCTCCCAAATCTGAAGAGGAGACAAAGAAGGAGTCGGCGCCTGCCGACACCAGCCAACCACTGTTGCCGATCGATACCCTGCGTGATCTCAACATCAACGGCACTCTCAAGGTGAAGCAGCTCAAGGCGTTCGGACTCAACAGCCGCGATGTCACCCTCACCCTCTCGGCCAAAGATGGACTGGTGCGCATGCATCCCGCATCAGCGCGTATGTATGAGGGGAGCTACAACGGTGACATCAAGGTCGATGTACGCGGCAAACAGCCGAAGCTCTCCATCAACGAGAAGCTCAGCGGTGTACAGGCCGAACCCCTGCTCAAGGATATGGCCAACAGCGACACCCTCAGTGGTAGGGCCGACTTCGCCACCCAGTTGACTACCAGTGGCAACTCGATCGACGCCTTCAAGGCGGGCCTCAACGGCAAGCTCAACTTCTCTTTTACCGACGGTGCGATCAATGGTCTCAACATCGCACAGATGATTCGTGAGGCGAAGGCGAAGCTGAAGGGGCAGACGGTACCGCCCGCTGCCGATAACAAAACCGACTTCTCTGAGCTAAGCGGCAGCGCCACAGTCACCAATGGCCTGGTACGCAACAACGACCTGCTGGCCAAATCACCGCTACTACGGATCAACGGCAAGGGCACGGCTGATCTCAACAGCGAGAAGATCGACTATCAGGTCAAGACCGCCATCGTCAGCAGCCTCAGTGGCCAGGGTGGAGATGACCTGAAGGATCTGAAGGGCCTCACTATTCCGATCAAGGTCAGCGGCACCTTCACCAATCCAAGCTACGGTCTCGACCTCGCCTCTGTACTGGAAGGCAAGGCGAAGGAGGCGGTTAAACAAGAGGTGAAGAAGGTCGAAGAGAAGGCGAAGAAAAAGCTGAAGAACAACCTCGAAGATAGCCTGAAGAAGGGGCTCAAGGGCCTCTTCTGATACGCCCCTGACTCCCCTTGGCGAAACAGCGCTTTGCCGATCGCGTCCTGAACTGGTTCGACCAGCACGGGCGCAAGGATCTGCCGTGGCAGCAGAACCCGAACCCCTACCGGGTCTGGCTCTCGGAGATCATGCTGCAGCAGACCCAGGTCGTCACCGTCATCCCCTACTTCGATCGTTTTATCGAACACTTTCCCGATCTCGTTTCACTGGCAGCCGCAGAGCTTGATGAGGTACTGCACCTCTGGTCCGGTCTTGGTTACTACGCCCGCGCCCGCAACCTGCACCGCTGCGCCCAGCAGATCGTTAATGAGCACGCCGGCGAATTTCCCGATGATATCGAAGCGGTTACTGCCCTGCCCGGGATCGGTCGCTCTACTGCCGGTGCGATCCTCGCCCTCTCGATGCATCAGCGCCATCCGATTCTCGATGGCAACGTTAAACGGGTCCTGGCCCGTTACCACGCCGTTGAGGGGTGGTCGGGTAAGAGTGGCGTACAAAAACAGCTGTGGGCCTACGCTGAAACTCACACCCCGAATAAGCGGGTCGCCGACTACACTCAGGCGATGATGGATCTGGGTGCCACCTGCTGTACCCGTAGTCAACCCAACTGTGAGCAGTGCCCACTGGTTTCCGACTGTCATGCCCATCTCGAAGGACGCACCACCGAGCTCCCCTCACCAAAGCCGAAAAAGAGCATCCCAACCCGTACCACGCGTATGGCGCTGATCGTCAACGAAGCGGATGAGGTACTGCTACTGCAACGCCCACCGAATGGCATCTGGGGCGGATTGTGGAGCTTTCCCGAACTCACCGATGAAGACGAGGTCGAGGCATGGTGCAGCAAGCACTACCACTGCCAAGTTGAGCAGATCGAAACGTGGCCGGTGCTGCGTCACACCTTCAGTCACTTCCATCTTGAGATCACCCCGCTGCTGATTCATACCCGTAGCTGCAGCGGGGGCTTGATGGAAGCGGCTCAGGCACTCTGGTATAACAGCCGGCAACCCAACCGACGCGGATTGGCCGCACCGGTTACAAGCCTGTTAAAGAGGCTGCAACAGAACATCGAAGGAGTCAGCAATGAGTCGAATGGTTAACTGTGTGAAGCTGGGCAAAGAGTCCGAGGGGCTCGACCTGCCACCCTATCCGGGCGATCTCGGCCAGAAGATCTTCGATAATATCTGCAAAGAGGCGTGGCAGATGTGGCTAAGTCAGCAGACCATGCTGATCAACGAGAATCGTCTCACCCCGATCAACCCCGAACACCGCAAGCTACTTGAGGAGCAGATGGAGAAGTACCTCTTCGGTGATGGTGGTATGAAGGTTGAGGGTTACGTCCCACCCGCCGAATAGCACCAAGCCGTCAGGCGCCTCACAGGGATGTATGGCAATCGGGACAGTCCATAAGGTACCGGAGTCAAAAATGACTCCGGTACCTATCGTTCAGAACCCATTTCAAAGTACCAGCAGCCACTGAAACACCCACTCTCGGTACCGTTGTCAGCACATACGCTGCGTGGCAATCTCAACCAAAACCACTATTACTCTATCTACACAGCGGTGCGATGCGTCCCTAATCGTAACGCCACGACCTTTCGTGAGGCAGAGCATGTTCATCAGTGTCCTCGAGCTTTTCAAAATCGGCATCGGTCCATCCAGCTCGCACACTCTCGGCCCCATGGTTGCGGCCGGACGATTTATTGAGCAGATCAGTCAGCTGATCCCCTCCCTCCCTACCGCAGAAGATACCCAGCTACGCTGCACCCTCAGGGGTTCACTTGCCTTCACCGGCAGAGGCCACGCCTCTGACCGTGCCGTGAGCCTTGGCCTGCACGGTTACCAGGCCAGGAACCTGCTGAACACCAACATCGACCTGCTGATCAAACAGCTTTGGGCGCGAAAGCAGATCGTTCTGGAGAGCGGTCACAGTGTCGGCTTTGCACCGCACACAGACATCATCTTCGATAGGGGTGAGCCCCTGCCCGAGCACCCCAACGGCATGATTTTCGAACTGCTCAACGCACAGGGAGAGAGACTCGCCAAGACTACCTTCTTCTCCATCGGCGGTGGATTTATCAGCACCCCTGAAGAGATCAGCGGTCTGGAAGCACCGCTAATAATGACCCCATCAGAGACATGCACCTACCCCTTCGACTCCGCCAAGAGCATGCTGCAGATGGCCGAAGAGAGCGGCCAATCGATCGCTGCGATGAAACGCATCAATGAGCGCCAACACCTGTCGGAACAGAAGCTAAATCAGGGTATCGATGAGATCTGGCAATCGATGTGCACCTGTATCGAAAGGGGATTGACGAGCCAGGGGACTCTACCCGGTGGGCTCGCCATCAAACGCCGCGCCTCTGACCTCTATCGGCAGCTACAGGAGAGTCCAGCCAATGCGAACATTAACGACTGGCTCTGCGCCTACGCCATGGCCGTTAATGAGGAGAATGCCGCCGGGAACATGGTCGTTACGGCCCCTACCAACGGCGCCGCCGGTGTCATACCCGCCGTACTCTACTACTTCATGCAGCATGAAAACGGCACGCCCGCACAGGTGCACGAGTTTCTGCTCACCGCCAGCGCCATCGGTGGCCTGATTAAACACCGTAGCTCCATCTCCGGTGCCGAGGTCGGTTGTCAGGGTGAGGTCGGTTCAGCCGCCGCCATGGCGGCGGCCAGCCTCTGCGCCATCCGCGGCGGCACGCCCGAGCAGATCGAGAACGCTGCGGAGATTGCACTGGAACACCACCTCGGCATGACCTGCGATCCGGTCAACGGGCTGGTGCAGGTCCCCTGCATTGAACGTAACGGCTTTGGTGCCATCAAGGCCTACACCGCCGCATCGCTCGCCCTGCGCGGCACAGGTGAGCACTTCATGCCGCTGGATAGCTGTATTGCAGCGATGAGAGAGACGGGACTGGAGATGTCGCAAAAATTCAAGGAGACCTCACTCGGCGGGTTAGCGGTGAGTATTACCGAGTGTTAAGCGTGAACAGCTACCTCGGTAGCTCCTCCTCGTAGCGTTTCAGCAGTACCCCATCATCGCCACAACAGCTGGCACTGCACTTCTTCACCGCATGCACCTGTGCATCGTCGGCATTCAGAAACGCCTCCACCGGCAGATTCTCAGCACCACAGTCACACCCCTTATCGTCGTAGACGTAGACGTTGGTGAGTCCCACCTCGCACGCGATATCGTGTGCCTGCCATAGCGTCTCCGCAGGGGTCGCCTCAACATCGCTCAGCTTGTAGGCGGGGAAGAAGCGGGTGATGTGCCAGGGGCTCTCGGCGCCGAGATGATCACGAATCCACTCGGCGATCTGTCGCAGCCCTCAGGCCCATCGTTATAACCGGGGATGATGTTGGTGCGGGTTTCAACGTGAATACCGAGCCGCTGCGCCTTCTCGATCGAATCGAGCACCTCGGAGACACTACCGACCGGGCAGACCTGATGGTAGAACTCATCGCGCATACTCTTGATATCGGAGCAGACCACATCGACCTGCGGCGCCATCAGCTCCAACGCCTCGTCGGTGACAAAGCTGTTGGTCACATAGACGGTATAGAGCCCTGCCCTGTAAGCAGCTTCCGAGACATCGAGCAGATACTCGAGCCAGACCGCCGGCTCCGAATAGGTGAAGGCGATCCCCTCCACCCCCTGACGAAGCGCCGCCTCGACCAGCTCATCCGGGGTGACATAGGCCGCTTTCGACTCACCACGAGCCAGTTCATCGAGCGCCTCGGTGCCCCACGAAATCTCCAGATTGTGGCAACCCCCACAGCGGAAATTACAGCCGTAACTACCCACCGAGAGCACCTTGCTACCGGGGCGATAGTGTTTGACCGGTTTATCTTCAATCGGCCCTACCTCCATTGAGGAGACGATGCCGTAGGAGAGGTTATAGAGGGTGCCGTTGCGGTTCACATGGGCCTGGCAAAAGCCGCGTTGGCCGTGGCTCAGCTTGCAGCGCCAGAGACAGAGATCACAGCGAGTGATGCCGTTGTCGAGCTTGGTCTGCAGACGCGTCTCAACCAGCTGATAGCTGGCCGATGCAAGACGACCATTTAAGTTTGAGTCATTCATCTCGCTACCCTAGGCAGCCGACCGAATGAAAGCAACCACACATTTTCTAGTGACGCCTGCTCACCTCGCTGAGCGATCGGTCGATGCTATTGAGTAGTACGCTCACATCGACCGGCTTGGTCAGATATTCAACAAAACCCGAGGCGATACCCGCTTCGATATCGGGGAGTCGCTATTTTTGCGAAAGTTTGTTTTGGGCATCCAAGCCCAAGCAAACAGCAAAAACTTAACGCGACCGTTTATGCCTACGGCGCCCCGACCGTCCTGCGTTCGTTGCGTAATCACCTCTTCGCGGCTCTACACAACTCCCTCAGTGACTCTACGCCGACATAAAGCCGCTGCTGCATCTTCTTCGTCGTCCGCTCGCGCTCTCAACTACGAATATGCAGACGGCGTCGACTATCGCGGACTAACCGCCTTCGCTTCGCTATCCATGGCGGTCAGCGTCGGTGGGCATCGCGTTGGCGCTGAGCGCCACCACCGGAATTGCTGCGGTCTCCGGATTCTGTTTCAACAGCTGCAGCGCCTCAACACCACTCATGCCTGGCAGATTGATATCCATCAGGATCAGATCGACACACTCTTTTTCGATAAGCTCAAACCCCACCTCCGCCGTCGGTGCAAACAGCAGTTCCAACTCCTGGCGTGATTTAAGGATCTGCGCCACCAGACGACGATTCGGTGGACTACCCTCAACATAGAGTACTTTGAAGCGGCGAGAAGGGGGACTCGGTACTTGCGGGCACTGCCTGATGCTCAACTGGTTTCACACTTGGTTCACCGCTCAGCGCCAGTGGCAACGTAACCCAGAAGGTACTGCCTACCCCAAGCTCGCTTTCCACCTCCAACTCACCACCAAGCAGATTTGCCAGCCGTTTACTAATCGTCAACCCAATGCCAGTACCCTCAATGACACTATTTTCATGCACGAGACGGTTAAAGGGATCAAACAGCAACGGCAGATGCTCAGCTGCGATACCCTTACCGTTATCCTCAACACCAATACGCAACCACTCCTGATCAACGCTCTCTAACAGAACACGCACTGAGCCCAACACGTGATTGTACTTCACGGCGTTAGAGAGCAGATTGACGATAATCTGTTTGAGTCGCGTCGGATCGGCATTCACGGTGTAACTGTTAGCGGCATCGCAGACCACACTGATTTTCTTTGTCTCCGCCGAAGGTGCAATCAACTTCAGCGACTCCTCAAGCAGCGGCGCCAATGCCACCCACCCAATTGACACTGCCAGTCGGCCCGCCTCGATCCGTGACAGGTCGAGGATATCATTTATCAAATCGAGCAGATGGGTACCTGCGCGGACGATCTCATGCGCACTTTCTCGTTCAAGATCATCCAGCGACTCATCCATATCGAGTAGCTGACCAAAACCGAGAATCGCATTCAAGGGAGTGCGTAGCTCGTGACTCATTCTGGAGAGGAACTCTGACTTGGCCCTGCTCGCCTTCTCAGCAGACTCTTTAGCCTCAATCAACTCACGTTCAGCCACCTTTCGCTCACTGATATCGCGTACCGCACTGATAAAAAAGCGCTGCTCACCAATCACCACATCACTGATCGATATCTCTAATGGGAACAGCGAACCATCCTTACGGCGCCCAATCAGCTCACGACCGCGACTGCCAATAATATGAGCATCACCCGTGCGCATATAACGCTCAACATAATGCTGGTGCTCCTGCCCGTCTGCATTGGGCATCAACATCGATACGGGATGACCAACCAACTCCTTACTGCTATATCCAAACACCTGCTGCGCAGCAGGGTTAACCATCTTGATCAAACCTCGATCATCGATGGAGATGATTCCATCCAGCACACTATCGAGCACACCCCGCAGCTCCTGCTCACCCTGCTGTCGTGCCGCCTCGACCTCCACCTGCTTGGTGACATCCATCGCAATACCGGCGATTCGATAGATTTCACCCTCACTATAATTACCGGGAAGGCGCGATCACGCACCCAACGAATTGAACCATCGGGGCGGTAAATACGATATGTCAGATCAAGCTCCCCATCCCTCCAGTCGTGATGGTAAAATTACGAACCCACCCAACATCATCGACATGGACGCTCTCTATCCAATCACTTGCGTTTTGCAGAAGTGACTCACAACTACGCTGCCACACCTGCTCATAGGCAGGGCTGACATAGATCACCTCAGACAGTTCTGGACTCATCATCCAGAACACCTCGTCGATATTGTCGGTGATCTGTCTTAGGCGCTCTTCACTCTGTTCCAGCGCACGCCCAATATCATGAATTTCGGTGATATCGGTACCGGTGCTGATGATGTAACGCACCGCATCGTTCTCATCGACAACCGTACTGTTATTCCAGCGGATCTGGATGCGCTCACCCGAACGGGTCACCCAATAATTATCGTAAATCGAAACACCAGCAAAACTCTCAAGATCATCGAACACCGCTTCACCGGCTCTCGCTCTTCAGGGAGCAGAAAGATATCCCAGACTAATTTGCCTAATACCTCGGCAGTAGAATAGCCAGTCACATCCTCTGAGGCCTTGTTGAAGAGCACAATTCGACCCTCCTGGTCGAGGATAACCACGAGCGCGTTCACCGCATCGTAGAGATCGAGCTCAGGTCTCTCCTCATCCCGATTAAGATAGCGCTGTAGCTGTTCAAACTTCATTAGATTCTGACTACCATCCTGCAAAGATGATTGAAGCAAAACCGAGTCGGTTACTCGGTGATTATGGTTCACCGATCCTAACCTGCCTACATTCGAACAGCGCTATCAATTAATAGCTGTGAAAAACGACAGTTATCTCTGCTGAGCGGGACCTAACAGACCCAATACAGCAACCACATTGAACTACCGCGCCAGCGTGGTTGAGATTCATTAGCCGAATGAGTAAAATGCGCAGCTCTTGGTTATCGAGAACCGGCCTGCCACAGGCGATTAATACGGTTTTGAGTCGCCAAGCAACGCAATAACTGGAAACATTTCAGGTTATTACGGCCCGGTAGCTCAGTTGGTAGAGCAGAGGATTGAAAATCCTCGTGTCGGCAGTTCGATTCTGTCCCGGGCCACCATATTTTCGAAAGGCTCACGCACTGCGTGGGCCTTTTGCGTTTCTGCCACAGTCGAATAGCGACACGCTCAACTCCTGTCTAATCGCCGCCACAGCCACCTCCACAGCCGCTGTCACCAGAATCGCCCGAACAGCCACCACCACAGCCGATATCGGAACCACAGTAGGCACCACCACTGCCATCTGTCTGGCGTGAATCTTTACAGTCGGTGACGTAGCGGAAGCCGTTGGCGATGTTGAGTTCGGCATCAATGGCGAAGAGTCGTGGCAGGCGAGAAGGAGTCTTTGGGTCAATCCCCTCACGGGTACAGGCGATGCGCCAGGCGCGTTTTATCCCATCCTGCGCCAGGGTCGGGCTCTGCATCGCCTCGGCTGGAGTGTGGTGAAGAAAACGGCCGAAGGCGTGACGACAGAAGTGGCGATAGCCACGGGTAAAGAGAATAAAACCGTGCCATGCGTCATCAACCACCTGCGATGGCATTGAAACCATTTGGCGACCGGCCGTGTTACAGATATGGAAGTACTCGCGCAGCGCCTCAAAGACCATCAGCTCTTGGGCAGGTGTCAGCTCCGGCCGAACCTCGCGCAACTTATTCACTACCGCCGCATGGAATGGGTCACTATCGATAAATGCACTGCGTTTACGTTTTCGCAGCTGGCTCCACACCCAGAGCATTACGACAATCAGAATCAGGACAACTGCGTAACCAACGATATCCACGTGCTAGAGCATGCCGTTAAACAGTAGTCGCCAGCCGAGCCAGCCTATATTTGCTATCAACAGCAGCACGGCCACATTGATGCGATGGCTGCAGCCCCCATCATCGATCACTGCGACATCACGTAGATACTGTTCAGGAATAGGCTCACAACGCTGCGCCAACAGATTCCAACCCTGCTCTACCGACGCCTGCACATCTTTGCGCTTGCCTTCTTGCGTGCCAACATCAACAGGTAACAATACATTTTCGGGTTTGCCCTTGGGGAAACTGACTGCGCCAGAGAAGAGCAGCCGCCCTGCAACCTTAATATTGGGCAGCAGCTGCTGGACTGCAGCCACGCCCACTTCGACCGCGGGTAAGGGATTGTCGAACTTGTAACTACGGTTTGTCACCACGTTGGCCCACTGCTCCATGCTCTCAGCGGCAAACACCACACCCTGAAGCCTACGCACTCCAACTACGACGACCGCCGCAGGAGTAAGTACCAGATAGTCGATAAAGACCTTGCCATCCATGCCATCATCAAGCATCACATCACGCTTTAACGCCACGCCCATACGACATATTACTCGCCTGATCTGACGCTCCTCAGCCACTCGGCGCAGGTATGGGGTCAACATCAAGCCCGCCACCAGCAGCAACAGCAGCGCGACCGAGGCGGTCACCAGCGTTTCAGCCGAGATGGAGAGCATGGCAGCAATGTCTAATATGAGGTCTTGCATAGGTCGCCTATCGGATCACCTTGTTATCGCCCGTTTGTTATTTGCTCTAGTTGGGCCGTGGCGCGATTCAGGGGGAGCCATTCTATAGCGACTTACTCATAAATGGCCATAATTAGTCACATGAGAGGCGATAAGGTTGCCAATATTCATAGGAGCTTATATATATGAATTTTCAACCTGAAGTTTTCATTATGGTAAGGTTTATCAATGGATTACGAACTACATAGAACAAACTACTTTATGTTCTGCTGCTAACATCACAACAATAATAGCCGATAGTGGTTGTGACGGGCGTCACAATGGGTGCGCAGGCAGTAAAACTAGACAGATTTCAGCAAGGATGCGCGATAAGGAACAGATAATGGCTGGATTTGATCTATCGAACCGGGGAGTCGCTATTTTTGCGAAAGCTTGTTTTGGGCATCAAGCCCAAGCAAGCGGCAAATACTTAACGCGACCGTTTATGCCTGCGGCGCCCGACCGTCCTGCGTACGTTGCGTAATCACCTCTTCGCGGCTCTACACAACTCCCTCAGTGACTCTACGCCGACATAAAGCCGCTGCTGCATCTTCTTCGTCGTTCGCTCGCGCTCTCAACTACGAATAGGCAGACGGCGTCGACTATCGCGGACTAACCGCCCTCACTTCGCTCTCCATGGCGGTCAGCGAATGAAGGCGCTGGTCATCGACGACTTCAATGAGATGCGTCGCTCGATGAAACGCATGCTTGAAGAACTCGGCGTCAAGAACGTCGACATGGTTGCCAATGCCCGTGAGGCGCTGGCCAAGATCGCACTTGTCCCCTACGACATCATTCTCTGCGACTACAACCTGGGCGATGGCCGTAATGGCCAGCAGATTCTGGAAGAGGTTAAGGAGCGCGGCATTGTGAAGGCCGATGCTGCCTACATTATGGTTACCGCCGAGATGGGACAGGATATGGTGCTCGGTGCGGTCGACTATCTGCCCGATGACTACCTGACCAAACCCTTTGTCGGTGAAGTGCTCAACAAACGTATTAACAAAGTACTCGCACGCAAGGCGCATATCGGCAAGATCGAGGTTGCACTGCAGAAAACCAATTACGACCTCGCCATCAAGCTCTGCGATGAGAACCTCGCCGGTGAGGGCTCGCCTTATGCACTTGACTACCTACGTCTGAAGGGCGAAGCACTGCTCTTACTGGGTGAGTGCGACAAAGCACATTCGATCTTCTCCAGCCTGCTCGAACGCCACCCCTTCCAGTGGGCCACGTTCGGTCTCGGCCGTGCAGAGAAGTGCTCTGGCAACAACCGCGCTGCAGCACAGGTCTTCGAAGAGTTGATCGATGAGAACAACCGTTTCATGACCGCCTACGACCAGCTCGCCGAGTGCCATCAGCAGATGGGCGACACAGAGGGTGCGCAGCGAGTACTAAGCGATGCCATTTCAATCTCACCCCGTTCCGTACAGCGCCAACGCGAGTTCGGTAAGGTCGCCTTTGAGAATGATGACCTCGAGGCCGCAACCCTCTCCTTTCGTCGTGCCGTCACCCTCAGCCATGACTCCTATCTTAAATCGATGGATGACTACACCAACCTGGCACGCACCATGGCCTCCAATGGCAAGGGACGCGATGCACTGGTACTGATCAACAAGGCCAAAACCGAATTCAAGGGAAAACGAAATCTCGACATGCAGACCGCCGTTGTCGAGAGTCTGGTCCACCAGAAACTTGGCGATAGCGCCAAGGCGCAGGAGGCGATGGATCGGGTCGGTGCTAATAACGACCTCACCGCCTCGCAGATGCCACTCGACATCACCCTCGATCTGGCCGGCAGTAACCTGGAGCGCAACGAGAAAGAGAAGGCGATGGGTCTACTCGGCAGCCTGCTAAAGAACTTCTATGAGGATGATCTGGTTGTCGACAAGATCCGTAAGGTCTTCAACGACCACAATCTGGGTGCCGAAGGCGATGCACTGATACGCGAAATTCGCAGCGAAATCACCGACCTCAACAACCGCGGCGTCAGCCTGGTTAAAGAGGGCAATCTCGACGATGCGATCGGCCTCTTCGAGGAGGCAGCCAATCGGCTACCAAAGAACAAGACCGTCAATCTCAACGCCGCCCAGGTTGTCATCATGCAGATGCAGAAGCTGGGCGCGAACCGCACCGGACTGCAGCAGGTCAACGAATTCCTCGACCGCGTCCGCGACAGCGACCCGGCCAATGAGAAACTGGTCGCTCTGCAGCGCATGGCAACCGAACTCTAAGAGCAGGTAAGCATAGCCATGAGTGAGTCAGACGAGCCAAAACTCGACTTCAGCGCCGTATTGATGTCATCGGTACACGACATCAAAAACTCACTCGGCATGGTACTCAATTCACTCGACGAAACCGCTGCCCTGGAACCAGACGAAGATAGCCCGCTCACCGAACAACTCAAGCGACTCCGCTACGAGACCAAACGGGTCAACAACGATCTGGTTCAACTACTCAGCCTCTACAAAGCGAACAACAACAACTTCAGCGCCAACCGCGACTACCTTGATGTCGATGACTTCTTCGATGAGCTGCAAATCGAATACCGACCGCTGCTAACCTACAACAAGATCGAACTGACCACCGAGTGCCAGGCGGGATTGAGCTGGTTCTTCGATCGCGGACTACTTGCGGGCGTGATTAACAACGTACTCAATAACGAGGTGCTCTACGGCCGCGACCAGGTAGTACTGAGTGCCGCTGAAGAGGATGGGCAGCTAGTGGTTCGGATCGACGACAACGGTCCCGGCTACCCGCAGCAGATGTTGAGCCGCTCCGAGGCACGCATGGGTGAGACCGACATGATCAGCGGCAGTACCGGACTAGGACTCTACTTCTCAATGCTGGTGGCCAATGCACACCAGAACGGTGAGCGCAAAGGTACGATCAAGATTAGCAATGGCGGCAGTCTCGGCGGCGGCTGCTTCGCCATCTACCTGCCCTGACTCAATACTGACTTAGCGTCGACTCCGGCGCTGGCGATGTTCATATGCCGCCATCGACTTCACTACACTACCGTAGGGCACACTCTCAAACTCGTCATACTCTGCCAGTAACTCCTCGGCCAGAGAGTGAATATTGGCTACCTGCTCCTGCAACTCTTCCGACTCAACCAGCGCCTGCAACCCCAGCAGCCCACCACACTGCACCTTCATCTCCTGACCATGCGGCAGGTTCTCGGCACTGCCAACGATCTTCAGTGTAAAACGTGCATTCTCACGCAGCACCGCGATCAGCGCACGACACTGATTAGAGGCCTCCAGCTGCTCGCACCCCACTCCCTCTCGCTCGGCGATATAGAAGCGGTCGGCACACTCGCAGTTTCCTCGTCGACTGAGAATCGTCTTTTCAAAGGGACAGTTGATAGGGTCCATAGATTCGATCTGGTTACAGAAATTGTTCTCTAATATGCCGAGTGCCATAGCGTGACGCAATTACCCACCACGAAAGTGGCAGATTGTTATACTCGAACACCATGAAGAGCCTACGTATACCGCTACTACTTATTGCAATCACAACCGCCCTCATGATCAGCGGTTGTTCTCGCTACCAGCTCGCCAGCATCGCCACCAGCGGTGATCCCGGCGCCACCGCTTCATCACTGATCACCTCCCGCGTCAGCTCCTATAAAACCAACCCACTATTACTCGTCAGTGATGCCAGGCGCACCAAGCAGCAGTTCAAACAGCTGCGCGCCCTGTTTCGTGGTGAGGTTAAAAAGAGTTGGGGCAGTGACGACCAGATCGCCAGTCGAACCCAGTACGTAAAGTACACCCAGAACTACCAGAGTCGTGCCATTATCGATTTCGATAGTGGCGTGGTAACGGTCGAGACCCTCGATCAGAAACAGAGCAACAAAAGTCTGCACAGCGCCATCGTCACTACCCTGCTGACACCCAACGATCCACGCGCAGTCGATCTCTACTCCGCCAAGACC
This sequence comes from Candidatus Reidiella endopervernicosa, assembly GCF_013343005.1. Taxonomy (GTDB): domain Bacteria; phylum Pseudomonadota; class Gammaproteobacteria; genus Reidiella; species Reidiella endopervernicosa. The sequence continues at coordinate 1,003,864 of NZ_CP054491.1, read as the reverse complement.
ACCAAGATCAGTGGCAAACCCTACCTCGTCGACCTGGTGATCGACCAGCAGGGGCGCTCGATCAGCTCACCAAAACGAGCCGAGCAGTTTGCCGACCATCTGCTGAAGAAGTTCCGCATGCAGCGCAACGTCAAAACACCACAAGGGATCAAACCGCTCCACTACGTCAAGATCCGCATGGTGCGCAACCATGTCGACGTGCGTGCTGCCCGTTATTCCAAGCTGGTTGAGAAAAATGCCAAACGCTTCGGCATCAGCAAAAACCTGATCTACGCCATCATCCGTACCGAGAGCAACTTCAACCCCTTTGCCGTCAGCAGCGCACCCGCCTACGGGCTGATGCAGCTGGTACCGACCAGTGGCGGACGAGACGCCTACCGCTCCCTGACCGGCAAGGATCGTGTACCGAGCAGCGACTACCTGTTCGATGCCGCCAACAACATCGAACTCGGCGCGGCCTACTTCAAGCTGATCAACAGCAAATATCTCGGCAAAATCAAAGACAGTGTCTCTCGTGAGTACTGCTCAATCGCCGCCTACAACACCGGCAGTGGCAACGTACTGACCACCTTCAGCAAGGATCGCGACTATGCGGTCAAACTGATCAACCGCATGAGCCCGTCGCAGGTCTATAACAAGCTGCGCAGTGGACTCGCCCACCAGGAGGCGCGGCGCTACCTGCTCAAGGTGCTCGATGCCCGTGCCGAATTTGCCAATATCTAACCGGCCTCACGCTGCATACGTTTTTTGGCTCGTAGCTGAAACAGTCCAACACCGGAGAGAATCAACACCGCCCCAGCGGCCACCTCATTGGCGATCATCTCGCCGTTAAGCAGCGCACCGAGTATCAACGCTACCACTGGAGTGATCTGGGTAATCATGCCCGCCAGCGTCGCATCGATACGCTTCAGTACGTAGTAGTAGAGAGTGAAACCAAACGCAGTACCGAAGATCCCCAGATAGAGCGTCGACCAGAGCGCACGTTCACTCAGCGGGTAGATCACCCCATCTTCAAACAGCAACCAGCTAACGGTGAACAGCGGCAGTGCGAACAACAGCCCACCGAAATTAACCGCCATCGCAGCCATCTGCTTCTGTACCCGCTTTAACCAGACGGCTGAGATTGAGTAGAAGAGGACCGACAGCAGCACAAAGCTCACTCCCAACAGCGCATTTGAACCCAGTTCCGCACCGCCACCGAAGATCACCAGCAGGCCACTGAAGGCAACCACAATACCGGCCATCTGCCGGGAGCTAAATGTTGAGCCTACAAAGGCCGCCGAGATCAGAGCGATCACTACAGGAGACAGACCGTAGAGAAGAGAGAGCAACCCCGAGGAGACATACTGAGCACCCCAGTAGACGGTCGACATGGTACTGAACACACCCAGGCCCGAGACCAGGTAGGCATAGAGCGCCTCTCTATCCCAGCGCATACGCACTCGCAGCAGATAGAGCAGCGGCAGACAGGCGATCACACCAATTACCATGCGGCTTAATAGCGCAAACAGTACACCGCCCTCATCACCACTCCACTTGATTGTCAGTGGTGTGGTCGACCAGATCAAAATCACGCCCAAATAGGCTGCTGGCACCGACATCGCCCTACCCTCCTCAATGAGTCTCTTTAAGCCCTGTCAGAACCATTCAGAGAGACCAATAAAAAAGCCACAGAGTGGTGAGATCTGTGGCCTTCGGATTATTTCGCTTGTTGCTAACTCTCTGCTAAATCGAAATCCTCAGCCACGCTGTGACAGGCAGTGCACGCCATACCAGTCGCGCCGCTTTGTAAATCACAATCTGTGCAGAAAATTTCAACATGGATCGAGAGTGCGTTTTAACGCCACATGAGTCAAGCGATATTTGTTAAGTAGAAAATTAACCGAGCAACGCTTCGAGCTTCTCGATCGACTGACCACCGAGCAGCACCTTCTCTACCGCACCATCCTTGACCAGTACCACCGTCGGTGTCGCCCGTACTCCCAGCGCCATGGCGGCGTTGATATCTCGACTTACATCGAGCTTGATAATGCAGCTACGTTTCTCTGCTAGCGCCTCAATCTCTGGGGTCATCGTGCGACAGGGACCACAACGTGGTGAGTGGAAGTAGAAGAGGTAACGACCGTCGCACGACTCACTACTACCGACCAGCTGGTCGAGCCCCTCGACCCTTGTACCGGCCATCCGTTTCGAGGTGATCACGATGCGCAGCTGAAACAGCACAAACAGCAGCGCGATGCCGCCGAGTCCCCAGGGGATTAACTCCGACACTAGTCGAGCAGGTCTTCAATAATGTCATGCACGATTGCGGTCGCCGTCTCAACCAGCACCACCTTGCCGTCGATCACCTGACGTTCAAAACCACGTCCCAGCGGAGGTAAACGGGCTTCGAGATCGTAGGGCAGATTTCGTTTGGCGATTCCAGGAGGGAGTGTGCCACCACGCGCAAGCTTCTTGGCGATCCCCGGTGGCAACTTCTTGTTGCCTTTGCCCTTGGCACCCTTATCTTTTTTACCCTTGCCCTTCTTCGACTTGTAACCGTCATCGTCATCATCAATCTCGATGTCGTGTTGGTGATAGTAGTTACGAATCAGATTTCTCTCAGTCTCGGTAAAGACCCGCTTGGCCACATCACCGACAAATTCACTGACGTCAGAGGCCTGAACGCTTCCCACCAGAAGCGGAAAAATCATTGCCGCTACAAATAGACCAAAATTACGCGCTCTTTTCATAACAGATAACTCCTGTGGATTAAATCAACCCTCTTAATCATAGAACATCGAATAGGGGCGCTCGATATCGCCCCTTACGGCACCCAGTGAAAAACTGCGGCTGTGGCGCACCGCCTCGCGTCCATCGAAATAGAGAATCAGTGTCGGGACGGCGAAGACACTCAACTGCCCCGCAATCTCCTGAGAATGTCCGCAATCAACCTCAGCCAGTGCCGCCTTCGGAAACTCCTCGTTCAGCATCGCTGCCACCTTGGGCTTGAGCACGTGACAGACACTGCAACTCTCGGAGGAGAAGTAGATAGCCGCTATCGGATGCTCGGCAACAAACTGCTGCAGCTCGGTTTCGCTCTCAATCAGATTCATGGATAGAGATCTTCCTCAGAAGGGCCAGAGGCTCCAGCCACTGTCGAGATCGCCCTCACAACGTTTTAGCTGTGCACCGTAGCTCTTTGCCCGTCGCTCCACCTTTCGCGCCACACCGATCAGCCACTTCTTCTTGTTGTAGGTTTTGCGTTTAAAACCACCGTGGCCCTCATGGTAAGCGAGATACTGATTGTAGGTGTCCCACTTGGAGATCCCCAGCGTCTTGTGACTCATGTTGCCGTACCAACCGATGAAGTCGACCGCATCCTCAAACTCATCACGGTCGGCACCCCAGTTGCCGGTCTTGTCGATATACCAGTCCCAGGTCGCATCCTTTACCTGTGCAAAACCGAACGCCGAGGATTTTCTAAACCAGGGGATAATCCATAACAGCGTGTCGCGTTCCGGCTTGGCGTCATCTCTGAACTTTGACTCCTGATGGATTATTGCCAACTGCACATGTACCGGCACACCCCACTTCTTATAACTATCGTGAGCGTGCTCATACCAATCATCCTTCTCGGAGAAGATCTCGCAGCCGTCGTTGATATTTCGAGGTGGAGAGGATGAGCAACCCGCCACTACCAGCGTGAGGATGATCGCGAGCAAGCCCTTATAATTTTTTCGCATAGTTATCTATTGGCCAAATGGGTTTGAGCAAGTCTATTACGCACACCACTTACTTAACAACGCGTATCAGTCACCATTAACTAACATCAGCACTCATCGGCTCAACACGATAACGCCCGGTACCTGCTGCATCGACCTCTGCGGCCAACCAAGCAAGCGTCTCGGTGATTTTACGGATCAGATCGGTATCCGCATTGAGGATAAATAGCCCGCTTCCGCGCGCCTCATCACCACGACCGAAGGCGAGCTCACAGACACACAGCGCATTGAACACCCCTGCTCGCACTCTCTGCTCCATCGACTCTATCCGCTGCCGATCATGGGTTGGATACCAGAGCAGATAACACCCCTGAGGTTCTCGTCGGTAGATCTCGAGCAGCGTATCCACAGCATCGCTATAGTCACTGACCGACTCATAGGGAGGATCGATCAGCACCACCTGCCGGCATCGCATCCCCGGTATCGGCTCCACCACCCCCGAATAGCCATCACCCGCAAACAGCTCGATACGCACATCGTGCGAAAAACTCTTTACCAGCTGTTGATACGGTTCCGGACTGAGCTCAAAGAGTCGCATCCGATCCTCACCGCGCAACAACTGCTGAGCAAACCAGGGCGAACCGGGGTAGTTCTGCAGAATTTCAGATCGGTTGAACGCGGCAACCATTGTGAGATAGTCGGCCAGCGCCTGCGGCGCATTCGACACACCCCACAGCCGCTCGATGCCGAACGGGTCTACACCTCGCTGATCAAGACGGTAGCCACCCGCGCCAGCATGGGTCTCACTGTAGAAGAGCGGTTTATCTTGTTGTGTGAGTGATTGCAGTACCTGACAGAGCACCGAGTGTTTGAGCAGATCACCGTAGTTTCCTGCATGTTTGGCGTGTTGGTAGTTCAAGCGCGTGACTACTGGTACATCGCTTTACCATCATTGAGTCGCATCCACCCCTTGGCGATGCGGTAGATCACCCAGAGCGCATCGGCGACCAGCAGCAGATAACCGACTACCAGCAGAAAGGTAAGCCAGCCCACCACACCCCAGAGCAGTGCAAACCAGAAGGTACGGATCTGCCAACGAAAGTGCGATTCCAGCACCGTTCCGGCAACATCCTCGCGTTTGACGTAGTTGAGCACCAGAGCAACAAGCAGTGTGATGCCATTGAAGAAGGAGGCCGCCTGCAGTGCATAGATCACCAGGGTGAGTCGTCTTGATGAGGCCAGCTCATCGCCCTCAGAAAACTCCGCATCACGTACGTTACTGCCCATCTTAATCCTCAATGCTCGTGTCGTATGGCCACTTTTCGCGGTGAGATTAGAATACACCAGAAAAAACCCTTACAAGCGCATGGCTTATTTTTTGCGATGACGCCAATAGACTTTCAGCGGCGCTACGCTATTACTTTTAGGAGTCACTGAGTGAAACCGGTCAGATGGATCTGAACGGCATCGACTCAGACAGCAGTCATCTCGCCAGAGACTCCGTTGATGAACAAGCAACAACATCCATATAAATATTCGCACAGAGGATGAGAGCACGATGGAGTGGATTACCAGCAGCATACGCAACAAACTTCTCGCCATTACCGGCGCGGGCACAACACTTGTACTGGCCGCCGCCCTGTTTGGTATTTTCCTCGGCTGGCAGGCGATCAGCAGCTTCGAAAGTTGTCGGGGAGTCGCTATTTTGCGGAAGCATGTTTTGGGCATCAAGCCCAAGCAAGCGGCAAATACTTAACGCGACCGTTTATGCCTACGGCGCCCCGACCGTCCTGCGTACGTTGCGTAATCACCTCTTCGCGGCTCTACACAACTCCCTCAGTGACTCTACGCCGACATAAAGCCGCTGCTGCATCTTCTTCGTCGTTCGCTCGCGCTCTCAACTACGAATAGGCAGACGGCGTCGACTATCGAGGACTAACCGCCTTCGCTTCGCTATCCATGGCGGTCAGCGATTGACGACGACCTGGTCTACGAGCGCCACATCCTCGAGGTGGAGCTACTGTTCGATTCCCAGATTCAGGAGTGGCAGATGCTGCTGCTCGCCAATCAGGACAAAAACGAGCGTCAGGGCCATCTCAACAAACTCAAAGAGATCGAGCAGACGGTGCTGCGTGAAGCCACCATGCTCAAAGAGCACGCCAAGAGTGCTGAGGTTGAGGATCTCATCGTTCGCTTCATTGCGGGTCACCACCAGCTCGACAGCCACTACCAGGCTGTTCTGAAGCGTCTCCAGAGCGGAAACATCAATGTCGCCGAACTCAACAAGCAGTTTGAGAAGGAGACCCATCAGCTGCACGAGCTGCTTGCCGGTACCAGCAAACTGATTATCAATCAGGTCAACAGCAAGACCGCAGAGGTTAAGGCCTCATCAGCCAACGGCATCATCGTGAGCCTGGGTGCAATGGGCATCGCTTCACTGATCGCCTTTATCGTTTTCCTCACCTTCCTGCAGCGCATCATCATCACCCCGGCAACGGCTCTGGTGAAGAGCCTCGACAGTTATGCACAGGGCGACTTCTCCGCCTCAACCAGCGTCAGCTCCAATGATGAGGTCGGCAAAATCGCCGCCAGCGCACAGAAGATTCGTGATCAACTCGGCTCAACCATTAACGATCTGGCGGCCACCTCACAGGAGATCGCCGCCACCGGCACACAGCTCGCCCAGGCGACCAACACCTCCTCCAGTGCCATCCATCGACAACAGCGCGAGACCGAACAGGTTGCCACGGCGATGAATGAGATGGCCGCCACGGTTCAGGAGGTGGCACGCAATGCCGAGCTGGCTGCGCTGGCCACCGAAGAGGCCAACGGCCAATCAGCCACCGGCAAGCGTGTGGTCAGCCAGACCATCGACAACATCGAACGACTCGCCAGTAAGGTTGAGAGCAGTGCCGAGGTGATCCAGAAACTCGAGGGAGATACCGAGAACATCGTCGTTGTCACGGACGTCATCAAGGGAATTGCCGAGCAGACCAACCTGCTGGCACTCAACGCTGCGATTGAGGCGGCACGTGCCGGTGAGCAGGGACGCGGTTTTGCCGTGGTGGCTGACGAGGTTCGCACCCTCGCCTCACGCACCGCCGATTCAACCCAGGAGATCCAGGAGATCATCGAGCGACTGCGCGACGGCGTGAACACGCAGTGACGGTAATGAACGAGGGACGTGAGCAGGCAGAAGCAAGCGTGGCGCAGGCGGGTGAAGCGGGTAGCGCCCTCGATACCATCACCCAGACGGTGGCCAACGTTGGCGAGATGAACAGCCAGATTGCCGGTGCCGCCGAGGAGCAGAGTTCGGTGGCCGAAGAGGTCAACCGCAGCATCGTCTCGATCAACGACCTCTCGGCTGAGACGACCACCGCAGCCGATCAGACCTCCGAGGCGAGTGCCGCACTCAACGAGGTGGCCGAGCGTCTACAGGCGCTGATCTCACGTTTCCACGTCTAGCGAGTAACGGCTACATCTCCACCCGGCAGACGCGATTTCGTCCACTGCGCTTCGCCTCGTAGAGCGCCTTGTCGGCATGATCGATCAACATTGAGATCTCTTCACGGCCGTTCCACTGCGCCACGCCAACGCTGGCGGTAATCAACAGCTCGGAACCATCGGGCAGTGTGATGCTCATCTCTCGAAGGCTCTGCAGCAACCGCTCGGCCAGCATCTCGCCCCCCTCAAGATCGGTATCGGGTAGCGCAACACTGAACTCCTCACCACCGTAACGCCCCGCCTCATCGGCGATGCGCATATGTTTGCGAATTACTCGCGCACTCTCCTCCAGCACCGCATCACCGACCAGGTGACCGTGCGTATCGTTGACCTGTTTGAAGTGGTCGAGATCGACCATCAGAAGCGTCAGAGGGCTACAGGAGCGCTGCGCACGGTGCATCTCCTCACCCAACCGTTCGATAAAGAAACGGTGGTTGTGCAACCCTGTCAGCCCATCGGTCACCGCCTGCTCCTCAAGATACTCATTGAGTTCTTCGATGTGGCTCACCTTGCCCTCGATCACCTCCTGCAGCTTGCGAGTGGCGAAGTTGATACCAAAGAAGAGCATCACCTCGATTAGGATAAAGGCGACCACCGCATAGACGATATTGACGCGCAGATCGTGCTCCTTGGCCACCACCTCATCGGTGATATCGCTACTGATCGCAATCATCCCCGCCGGGCTTCCACCCTGCAGCGTCTGTCAATAGTCGTAGAGCGGAAATAACGTATGTAGGTAGTGCCTGTTATCAACCTTGCGCCAGCGGCTCTGGACATCATCAATCAGGCTCTCCGAAACCACCTCGCGTAGCATCTCCACCTGTCGCGGAGATGAGGTCGCCTCAACAAAGTAACCATCGACACGTTTCGAGGAACCGAAGATTCGCGTGATCGCCTCGGGCCACATCGCCTGCTCGGCGTGTTCGCGCTTTAGCAGCACGGTGATATCCGATTGCAGCTCACGCTCTATCAGATGCAGGATGTTGGAGAAGGAGGTGCCGACCTCAAGCGCACCAAGGTGCTCCGTCACGCTCGCGCCGTTCTCGGCAAACATCGGTACTACGCCGCGCAGGCCAGAGTAGACACGTCCGGTCTCAAAACCCGAACGAGCCGATTTCTCTGCATTGGTATCGACGATGGTGTAGCGCAGCGCATGCATCGTGTCGCCAAACTTATCGGGTTTATGTACACGCAGGAAACTGGTTGAACCGGGCCCAAGATGGAAGTGGAGTTGGCGCACATCGTAGCGTTGGGTCAGGTCTCGCCAGCGCGGACCCAGTAAGGCATAGAGTTCGCTGCGAATCTCAGCGGCACGCTCGCCGCCAGGACCATCGCCCTCAGCGGCCACAGCATGCTTCGCTTTACGCATCAGCGCCTGCACCTCTGGGTCCTGAGAGACGTAGCTGGCAAGCTGCATCATGTTGCGATAGGTGAGCGAAACGGCGAGTTCAAAACCGGAACGCAGTTCACGACTCTGCGCCTTGAGCGACTGCTCAATGGCACGATTATCGGCGTGCACATTAATGAGGACAAAAAGGAGGTCGACCAGCAGAATCACTACCGATAGAGCCAAAAAGATAAACCTGGAGCGTCCCTTCCCTGTAATCGTTTTATTGCTTGCCACTGGGCTACCACTACTGATCAGGTGATGCCTGATTCTACAGCGAACACTCTCGGGCCGTCTGACACCACTGACAGATTAGACTATTTTTATAGTGGTTTTATAGCCATCCAGATGGCACTACTCAGCCGTTGGCTCGATCGCCTTCAGTGCCGCCTTGCCGTTGCTGGCCACCATCACCACCGCCACCGCACCGCCGCGCAGATCGTGCTCGAGCTGCAGCGCTTTATCCTTCGGCGCAAACCACGCCTCGATGCCATAACGCACCTGCACCGGGCTATTCATCCCATAGCTCAGCTGATAGCGACCACCCTTGAGACGTCCACGCAGATAGAGCCCCGCATCAGGCCGCTGCAGTGAAGCACCATCAGCAACGAACACCCCATCATCTCCCTGTTTCAAGCGCACATAGACGAGCGGGTTTTCCGGCAACACGCCCCGGTCGGCACGCACATCAAGCGTGACCGTTGAGATCGCATAGTTGAGCCGTGCATAGTTACCACGAAACAGGCTGCGTGGATCGATCGGCACCACCTTGAGGCGCACCTCCTGACCACTCCAGAGCGGATAGACCGCCCCCAGATACTCACCCGCCAGCACCCCTAGCTGTAGCAACACCGTCAACACCAGCCCGACCAATACGGTACGTCTATTCATGAATGCACCTCCTTGCGACTCTTGCGCCAATAGCGGGCCGCATAGAGCAGGATCGCCGCAAAGATGCCAAACAGAATCGCCGCGCCGACATAGTCGCCGACCAGATCGATGTAACGCACCAGTCCGGTGATCAATACCGTGGCCACACCGAGATAGAAGTAGTGCGAAACGCCCTGCACGATACCGCGCTGAATCAGCCAGATACCGGTACCGATCAGCAGCAGGTTGTCGACAATCTGCAGCACCACGGCATCCTCACGGCTGGCAAAGAGCACCGCCGCACCAAACAGCAGCAGGTATATCGCAGCCAACGCGTAGATAGAGTGTCTCGCACGCCCTGAGAGATAGTTGATCACCACTGCCGATAAGGAGCAGATCACCACCACCGTGATATTGCCGCTCTTGTCATAGCTCAGATCAGGGATCAGTTCCCACCAGAGTGAGTCGAAGCTGAATACCAGCAACAGCAGCAATACCAACCGCAGCGACCAGAGATCGAGTAACACGCCGTACTCCTGCCAGCCGCCACGCTCACTGCTAGAGAACCACTGTGCCAGCGCAGCGCTTATCACTGCCAGACCGCAGCCGAAGGTGACCTGCATGCTGGTGAAATCGAACCAGCGCCAACCGCCCTGCCACCACGCCAGCGTTGTCTCCAGCCAGCCCGCCACTCCCACTACCAGGGCAAAGAAGAGCAGTAAATTGATGCGTCGATAGAGCAGTAACCAACCAGCGGCAACCAGAAACAGCGGGAAGAGCGTTGGGTAGTAGCCCATTGATGCCTCGACCACGAACCAGGTGTAGGCAAGCGTCATCGCCAATGCCAAAAGCAGGCCGCTCTCCATCAGCAGCGCCAGCGGTAACACGCCCGCTGCCCACCAGAAGATTCCGTCGGGGTAGTGTTCACCGATATGGTAGATCTGCGCGATCAACATGATCGTCGCGCCGTAGAGAAGCGCACCGAGAAGCAGTGCGATGGTCGCGGGCTTCTCTCGTCCCTGGGCAAAGAGTCGCAGGCCGACCACATTGGTCGCCAGGGTCACCGCGACCAGCCCACCCATGCGCAGTGCCCGCGGTATCTGATCCCAGTTGGCACTCAGCAGGGTGATGATCGCCAGACCGATAAAGAGGTAACCAAGTGCGATCAGTACGTAGTAACCGTAGGAGTGGTGACTGTCGTGATGGTAGTCGATGCCGTAACGATCGCAGATCGATTCACCCTGCGCCTCACTGATCACACCATCCTTCACCCAGCCATAGACCTCCTGGGCCAGATCGTTCTTCAACAGACGAATCAATCGCATCAAAACTTCCCTTTCTTATTATCTCGGTGCACAGAATACAGCGCTTAACCTAGCTCACTATCGTATCGCCCATATTTTTTTAGGAGTTCACGCGCCGGCTCACCATAACGTTTCACCCACTGCGCCAACACCCGATCACTGATGCGCGTCTTCGACTTCAACTGCCGCTCCAGCCGCTGCAGCCCCTGATCGGAGAGGCGCTGCTCGCGTGACACACCGGGGATCGGTTTCCTGCCATCCATACTGAAGCCTCTCTTGAACAAGCACTAACATTCAACTACGAATCATTAGATAACCGAACGGGAGTGGATTATGAGAATAACAAATAAGTTCGTGCTGCTGCCCCTGCTTCTGGCACACATGTTCAGCCTCGGTTGCACCACGCAGCAGTTCTCACCAGAGGGAACGACCACGACCGTCATCTTGATCCGCCATGCCGAGCGCACCTCCGACACCAAACTCCTCACCCCCTTCGGCAAGACACGCGCCGCAGCCCTTCCGGCTGCCGTGGCCGACTACGACATCAGCGCCATCTACAGCCCCGACCTGGCGCGCAACATCGACACCGTTAAACCGCTCGCCAAACAACGTCGACTGAAGATCACCCTCGTCGATGCAAATCCTGATGTAGAGCTAATCACCCGGCGACTGCTCAACGACCACCCCGGCAAGACCGTTCTGTGGGTAGGCAACACCACTAACCTTGATCGCATCTATGCCGACCTGGGCGGCGATGGTGAGGCACCGACCGTATATGGTGATCTGTTTATTCTACGAGTACCCGACCGTGGCTTTAGCAGAGTCAGTAAGCTGGTGTTTGGTGACTAGGCAGAGAGTCGCCTCTTCACACCACTTTTCAGTGACCACTCTTTACCGTCTGCTCCACCCGATCCAGCAGCCCGACAATCGTCTTGGAGATCGGACCTATCTTCAGGTAGAGCGCCTCAGCCTGATCAATATTCCCCCGCTTGGTCAGTTCGACACACTCTTTGATAGTGCGGTGCAGTTCGGCGTGTGGCGGCTCCAGTGCTTTCATCGCGTCGATGTGGCCGTAGCTCTTCATCCCATCGCTGTAATACCACTTACCCAACGCGCAGTGATGATCAGAGACAATCTCATCATCACTAAGACTCTTGCTACCATCGAGATGGGCACGAATACGGGTCAGCCAGGCAAGATGTGCGGTACGTGCTGCAGAAAAATCGAACTCACTATCGCTCGCCCCAAGCTTGAACTCATTGATCAGACTTCGTAGCTGGTTGAGCTGCACACCCATGGTTCCGTTAGCCGCCTCACTCTGCTGAGTGCCCTCTGCGGTCTGATGAGCAATATCGCTGATGGCAACGATATTACGATTAATATTCTCCACCACGGTGGTCTGCTCTTCAGCGGCGCTGGCGATCTGCGCGTTCATATCATTGATGGTGGCGATTGCGGTCGCCACCGAGTCGAGTGCCGCGCCCGCCTGCTCGGCGCTCTTCACGCTCTGCTCCGCCTGTGTCTGTCCCTGCTGCATCGCCTCGGCCGCCTCCTGTGCACGCCCCTGCAGGCGATCGATCATCTGTTCGATCTCATGGGTCGCCTCCTGGGTTCTTTTCGCCAGGGTTCTCACCTCATCGGCGACCACCGCAAAACCTCGCCCCTGATCACCGGCGCGCGCCGCCTCAATGGCAGCGTTCAGCGCCAACAGGTTGGTCTGGTCGGCTATCTCACGAATGGTTACAAGAATCCCACCGATATCCTGACTATCTTTGCCTAGCTCCTCGATCAGCTCAGCACTACTGCTCACCGCCTGATGAAGCGCGTTAATCGCATCGCGGTTGCCCGCTACGATACGACGACTCTCCTGTGCATCAACATCGGCCTGATGGGCCGACTCGGCGGCAAGACCGGCATTACTCGCCACCTCCTGCGCGGAGGCGTTCATCTGGTTAATCGCCGTGGCGACCTGATCGGTCTCACCCTGCTGCCTGCGCACCGCGTGGTTGGTCTGTGAGGTGATGTTGCTCACCTCAGAGGCGGAGCGCGCCAGCTGCTCGGTCGACTCAGCCACCTGCACCACCATTTTGTGCAGTTTATCGACAAAGGCATTAAATCCGTCAGAGAGTTCAGCTACCTCATCGTGACCGATCACCTCCAGCCGCCCGGTTAGATCTCCCTCGCCGGTAGCGATGCCGTGCATTGCATCGGTCGTTTTCGGGAGTCGCTATTTTTGCGAAAGTTTGTTTTGGGCATCCGCCCAAGCAAACAGCAAAACTTCACGCGACCGTTTATACCTGCGGCGCCCCGACGTCCTGCGTTCGTTGCGTAATCACCTCTTCGCGGCTCTACACAACTCCCTCAGTGACTCTACGCCGACATAAAGCCGCTGCTGCATCTTCTCCGTCGTTCGCTCGCGCTCTCAACTACGAATAGGCAGACGGCGTCGACTATCGGGGACTAACCGCCTTCGCTTCGCTCTCCATGGCGGTCAGCGATTGATCGGCCGGGTAATGCTCCAGGCAAGAAAGGTAGCAATGGCGATAATAAATAGAATCAGTGCCAGACCGATCACGGCATTGGTTCGCACATTGGCCCAAAAGACCGCATCAATGTCATCGATATAGACACCCGAACCGATCACCCAGCCCCACGGCTCAAAGCCCTTCACATAGGAGACCTTCTCCACCGGCTGATCAAAACCCGGTTTGGGCCAGAGATAATCAACAAAGCCTCCGCCATCGCTCCTGACCTTGTCGACAAAGGCGACAAAGAGATGTTTGCCATTGGGATCCTTGAGACCGCTGAGATCCTGACCATCGAGCTTCGGCTTGATCGGGTGCATCACCATCACCGGTCCCATGTCGTTGATCCAAAAGTAGTCACTCTCCTCGTATCGAAGTGCTTTGATGGCGTCGATAGCGGACTGCTTCGCCTGAGCTTCGGTGAGCGCACCAGCGCTTGATTGCTGGTGGTAGTAATCAAACAGACCGTGAGCCGTCTCCACGACGTGGCGCGTCTTGGTCTGTTTGTCGATCAGCATCTGGTCGCGCAGTTGCAGGGCATCAAGCGTCATCACTGCAACAATGGCAACCAGCGCCGTGAAGACCATCAGCCACAATCGCCTGGAGATCCGAAAATTGGTAAGGAATTTCAGCATTGGGAAGTCTCCCCAATATTCTCGGGCAGCCAGCGCACAGCGCCTTGATGACTCGCCCATTAACTATCCCTCTCGACGATCCGTGCCGGGAGACAGTGAAGCTGTACTGGTTTAAATAGATTACTGCTGCGGCCTTGTCCAATTGCTGCAGTGGGATAATCAAGCTCGGTCCCGACCGACAAAACCAGTAACTTAAAGCGGTCTTTATTCTGCCATCATCTTTCAGGCCAACGCCGATAGATCAACAGTCGCAATATCGGAGTCGCATCGACGCGTTGAGTGGTATATGTTTCGCTGATGTCACTCCTCCCTCTCAACTATGTCGAACCGCTCTATCGCCCACCCAGCGAGGCGGGTTCACTGATTCTCCAGGCCACACTAGGCTGCTCCTGGAACCGCTGTGGCTTCTGTGAGATGTATCGCAGCAAACAGTTTCGCCCCCGCCCGGAGAGTGAACTGTTCGCTGAGATTGAAGCCATTACCAAGCTTGATTCACTCCCGCGAAAGCTCTTTCTTGCCGATGGCGATGCAATGGTGCTCTCCAGCCGTCGCCTGCTCTCTATCCTGCATAAGGTTCAAACCGAGCTACCGAAGGTAGGGCGAGTCTCTGCCTATGCAATGCCGAGAAACATCACAAACAAAAGCGACCGCGAGCTACGTGATCTTCGACAGGCGGGACTGCGCCTGCTCTATGTTGGTATCGAGTCGGGGGATAACGAGGTACTGCAGCGCATCGATAAGGGTGAGACTGCCGCATCGACCATCGAGGCACTCTGCCGCACCAGGGCTGCGGGCATCAAGCTCTCGGTAATGATCATCAACGGCCTCGGCGGTGCGTCGCTCTCCGAACGGCACGCCCTCCACTCAGCCGAGGCGCTCAACGCGATCCAACCTGAATACCTCTCGACCCTGGCACTGATGCTACCGGAGGGTGAACAGCGCTTCCGCGAAGGCTTCGATAGTGACTTTCAACTTCTGGAACGCGGCGCTCTGCTCTCAGAACTGGAGCAGTTCGTCAGCCACTGCGAGCTGAAAAACACCATCTTTCGCAGTGACCACGCCTCAAACTATCTGGCGTTGAAAGGGATATTGGGACGAGACAAACAGCGACTGCTCACTGAGATCCGCACAGCGATAGATACACCTGAGCACGCACCACTACGAGAGATGTGGCAGCGCGGCTTGTAGTCTGTTTGCATATTAGAGGTCCTACTCGGGCTCTTGGCTACCGGCAATCTTGCGGTAGATATAGCGAGGCGGCTTAATCAATAACGTCTCAATCATCCACCAGATCGCCAACACAACACGGCGTAGCAGGCGGTAGACCCACAGCACCACTGACGCGATAAAAGTAAACAGACCCAACAGGGGTACAAACAGCAAGGCAAAGAGCAGGCCACGCCACAGTGCGTAGCTGGCATAAAAGATCACATTGCCAAACTGCTCACGCCTCCTCGGCGGCCAGATCCTCTGCCACACCGAGCGAGTAAAGCTGAACGACATAAAGCCGAGTATCAGCGAGGCCAGCAGATACCACTGCACGTTGGAGTGGATCATCGGCACGATGCGTTGATCATATTCCCGTGCATGCTCCTGATCGGGACGAATAACGTGCACCGCATGCAACAGGCCATGCAGTGAAATATCGGTTATGACCGTCGCGGCCGACACGGGTGCCCCAGCCACAGGCTCTACGATCGGGCGGTAGGCGTTATTGCTGATCAGTGTCTGTGAGTTGCGAGAGGGATCGAACGTGAGTCTCATCGCCTCATCGCCACCGAAGCGCTGAAAGAATTTGGCCGTGTCATCGTAGATCATCGAAGCATCGAGACGCTGTAACAGCTGTTTACCCACCATTCTCGCTGCCTTCTGATCGACCGCATCAAGCACCACCAGATTAATGCTGTTCTCCTGCGCATGCTGTTTCAGTCGACGCAGATCAACGCCCTGTCCCTTCTGCCCTGCCACAAACAATTCATTGCCAGAAACCCTGCCTGGCACCACCAATGTCTGATGTTTGAGCCTGGCGGGATCATTAAGGAACTGTTCGATATCGATCGACGCCACCCGCGAACCACCCTGCCTGGATTTCAGTCCAGCACCGACGATATGCACGGCTCCAGAAGACCAGGGGCGCTGCAGATGCCAGACCGCCTGCTGCAATGCATCGACACCACCAACAGCAACCTCTACCCGCCCCTTAGCAACAGACCACCCTTCTGCCTTTTTAAGCCGATACGCCTGCTTCTTTCTCACCACATAGATCTCAAGATGAGGCGGCAACTCTAGAAACTTATCCAGGGATGATGGCAGGTCATCAACATCGATGAGCAACCGCAATTTATTCTTTCCTACGGCCTGCAGTGCATAGGGAGCACTGGGATCGATAATCGATTTATCTTTTAACTTAACCTTCCAGTTTCCCGACTCATCAAGATAGGGCGCGCCCACCAGGTCATCCTTGCCTCCCGGAAGATCGACATCATATTTAAGCGCAGGTGTATCGATATCGGCCTTTTTGCCCGCTTTCATTATGGCGCTGAGCAGGCCCGCCTGTGCCGCACCGCAGTAGATGGTCATCAGCCATAGCGTAATAAAGGAAATCAGCGATAAAGAGTTATAGCGTCGCAACACCCAACCGCTCCCCATACTCCGTCATCCACTGACCAACCGCCTCTAGCGACTCTGGCGTCGCCTCCTCTTCGATTCGACAAATAAGATCACCCTCAATCAGATACCGCGCCTCACCCTCGACCACCAGATCAGGGCATTCGAAAGTGTGTAGGTAACACGCCAACGGCGGTTCAGATTCGAACCATCCACCCGAGGCTTAGTCAGCGCTTCAAGCGTGCGCGAATCGAAGCGACGATCAAGATTCATCACATCTTCACGAAGATAGTTGATGATCGCATCACGCCCCTCAAAGCGTGGATCTGGCCCACCCACGTTCAGATAGATCGCATCCTCAGCCAGCCACTTTGCCAGACGCGACCAATTATCATCGGCCACACACAGCTCAAAATCTGCAGCAAATCCCTTAAAGACCTCGATCACCTCCATGCCACTACCCCTTAATAATTAACAACGCGACCAAGGGAACGACATTGAAAATCATATAGAGAAGTTTGAAACCGCCAAAGAAAGCGTAGACCACGGTGTTGAATGTTTCTCGTGAGAGCGGGAAGAGGCGACTCTGCATGCGATAGATAAAGTCGGGCATTAAGACAAAAAAGAGAATCCAGACAAGGTAGATTCCACCGTTAATAATTGTGCACCACATAAAGAAGTCGGTTAGCTGTTGAATATCCATCATTCCCTCTGAAACCGCACCACAGATCAGCACAGCATGCGCCAATGCCGCTATATATCTCTACTCAGTTACCGTGCACAATCGAAACAAAACAACAAAAGCGATGTTTACCAGATGATACGACCGCAAGCCTACAATCAATACAGCCGACTTCGGGTTTGATGGATTGTAGTAGACATTCGTCGTTGACCCCAATTTAAACCTTGATCTAAACCTATTTGCAAAAACGATATCGAGGAGGCGAGATAACCAAAACCGACCCTCTCAGATGAGTAACTTCGACCTCGTACGATATAGTTATAAACAACCCTTGCCTTATAAGAGCAGCCCTCAGAATCACAATCTTCTTCAACACTCGAATAGACAATTTTGGCTTCGGCTTGTCGCCAACGTTTTGCAGCGACACTCAGCATCAGGCTGAACAGACTATAGAGAAGGCCACCATATCCAATCGCATAAAACCAAACCTGATCACATCCTTTGCGTCCATTACCTACTCTTATCTCCAGTTACCCGTAATGATCTAGTAGTCCCTCTAACGTTAAAAGAGATTTAGGTAATAGCTGATCACAGAACTGCGGTAACGATAACGCCAGCCACCGAGGGTGGCGTTGGTAAACTCCATATACTTTTCATGAACGTTGTCGTCATCGGGAACCATGTAACGCACAAAGACGATTACCCGCTCATTGGTCGACATACTTAGCAGTGGTTTACTGGTGCCGATCTTGAGAATAGAAATCGCCTCAGCACCGACCTTCTCCACATCGCCCTTAGCCATCGAGCCGCTCTCAAACTTCTGTCGCAGCTGACTGACCATGCCACCCGCATGATCACTCCACAGCTCCTGGCGAACCGCCTCTTCCAGCTCCGGATCACTGTTACCACCCATGCTGGCCAAACGAATACCGATAATAATCAGCGCCACCACACCGACAAGCAGCGCCATCGGACCACTAAATTGAAATGTCTTCTCCATCACACCACCTCAGTTGTTATTAGTCGAAATCATCTATGTTAACTGGCCGCCTCTGCGGTCTGCGCCGACGGAGAGCGACGACCGACAATCGCGGGTGCCTCCTGGATGAGTGCATCATCCTCCAGTGCCGTCACCATAAAGAGCGCGAAGTCGATACGACGAGTCAGGTTGCTCTCAAGCACTGCATCACCGACATGGCGACTCCAGACAGGCAGCCCCTGACTCTCACCCTCTTCCAGATCACTGCCACGCACCACGGTCCATTTTCTGTCGCTGGCAAAGATGCGACGACACGCCTCGACCTGATCATCGATGTCGACCAGACGGAAGAGGCGCATCAACTTGCCAAACACCGCCACTAACGCCCTAAAGGTAAATGAGTAGACGTCCTGACCGTCACGCGAGATATGCCAGCCACAGGAGAAGATTAGACGCGCATCGGCTGGTGCCAGATCAAGCACCGCCTGCGCCGTGCCGGATGAGTAGTCGTTCACCCCCCACGGCACCAGCACCGTCAGCACACCGTCGCACCCCTCAACCGCCCGTTCGATCACCTCCCGGTCATTGGTCGCACCGGGAATAATCGTGATGCGATCCCTGAAGGTGTCGAGCTTAGCAACGCTCTTCTCCCGGCAGACCCCGACCACCTCGTATCCACGATCGAGTGCATGCTGCACCATATATTGACCCAGCTTGCCGGATGCGCCAACGACACAGACTCTTTTCATAATCGATCCCTTGAGAATATCGCAATCATCCTGATTGTAGACCTTCAGCGTAGATGCAAGGGTATTCATCGCTAACCCGGTTATCGATAGAGCATGATCTCATCAAGTCTTGCATGGAGTGCCGCCTCCCTCCACCGCAGCCCCCACCCGGATATCCAGGGTGTCATAATCGAACTCACGGGTGGCGTACGGGATGGTCAGTGCCGACTCGCCCGCGCTGCCACCACCGACTGGAACCGTCGTAATTTTCAGTTCTTTCGAGGCATCATCAAATAGCAGTGCAATATCCAGCCACACATCACTCGTCAGTGTCGTATCCGACAACAGGACACTCTGGCTGAGGCTGACCCCATCACGGGAGACAAACTGCAACCGAAGGTCGAAGCTGTTGGCGTCGATCGGCACCAGCTGCACGCTCACACGCTCGCCACGTTCTGTTGCTGCCTCGAGCAGCGTCTGTGTGCTTAACCCACCACCTTGCCAGTTCAGCTTCATCTGTAGGTTATAACTGGTCTGATCAAGCAGCCACTTTGGCAACGACAGATAACCCGTCCCGGTCAGCTCCAGCACACTGCTGCTGAGCGTGGTATCGGGTTGCAGTGGCACCGCCGGCTGGCGCACCGTTGAGATCCAGATAGTAGGCGTCACTATCGACGTGAATATCCTTGACGCGATAGGGTGTGGTGCTGAAAAATCGTAGTGCATAAACAGTCCCTGATCATTCTCACTCCAGTAGTTACCCGGTCCGTCATAGGGGTTCCGGTGTCGATCGTGCTACCACCATCAATCCAGCCATGCCCATTGAAATCGCAGTACCGGTGATCGTGGCGTTCTGAGTGATGGTATTGATGTGCGAACCCAGCGCCACGCCCTGGCCAGAGACGTAAAGCCGCCGTAGTAGTAACCATCACCCGCATCTTGCCGTTCTCGGTCAGCTGCGCACCACCAGCCAGATAGACACCATCACGGGCCGTTGCGCTAAAATCCACCCTGGCCGTGTCACCGACATGAACATCCGAACTGACGATCGCCTGATCATTGATCACCGCGCTACCTGAGATCACCGCACGTCCTCGATACGGGCATTGCCAAGCACCTGGGCACTGCCGAGAATGCGCGCCTCTGCATCGACGTAGGCACTCGGGCAACCGAGGCCGTGTCAGCAACAAAGCCGCCGCCATTGGCGTGTACGGCACCGCTAACACCGGGCGCTTCACGCAACGCCTGCGGCTCATGTCCCTGCGGCCACGCACCGCTTATCTTCAGTTCATAGACGTAACGATCCAGCACCGGGCCGCGATAGGGTCCACTAAAGGCGGGCAGGTCCTGGTCACGCTTCCAGTTGCTCGGTACCGCTGCAACCACCAGCTCCAGTCGCTGAATCGGTTTCCCCAGCTCGGCCTCCCAATCACTCAGGTTGATATTTTTGCGTCCCCCATAAACATCGGCGCGGATGCCTCCTCGGGGGCAGCGTCGAGTCATCAAGCGTCGCAACCACCGTGGCACGCCACTCGGCACCACGCTCTGGAACATCCCATCCATCGAGCGTAATCGAGAGCACCTCACTATCGGGATCGGGTATCAGTCGAATAATGTTGTGTGCAAAACGCTGCGGGGCCAGCCAGTCGGGAATACGGTATTGACCCTCGGCGACCTGTTCTAGCCGTCCGCTGACACGCGGATCACCCCACGGCGTATCCAGTGCGTAGCTGCGAACATCAATATTGAGCATATCTGAATAGACGCCATAGTTTACCGTGCTATTGGCAAAGTCGGCGTATAGATTGGCCATTGCTGCACTGCGGCAGTTTGCATCTGCCTCACTACAGTCAAGGTGCGATCCGTTTAATGAACTCCAGCGCTGACTCCTCGGGATCGACATAGCGCTGCAGAATATCGGCAGTAAACTCATAGCCGTAGCGGTCGGCGAGGAACATCCAAAACGGCCAGCTGTTATAGCGCGTCATCGCCGAATCGATCGCCCAGTGGCGCAGGAAGTGGTAACCCGGCAGATAGTCTGCGGTACCGCGGATGCCATTAGCAAAGAACATCGCGTAGCTCTCCACATACCACCACCATCCCTCCTGATAACCACGGGTGATATCAAACTGTTGTGCATGGAGAAATTCGTGCGGAATGGTACGCTGTATCGGTGCGTCATCTGCGGTCATGGCAATGATTTCCGCATGCGGGATCTCCATATAGGGATCATGTCCGAATAGGCCGAGGTACCCGCACCCGATGTCGGTACGGTATCGTTATTCCAGATCACTGTGCCATTGACAAACATGCTGGTTCGATAGCACTTGCCGCTGTCGTTACTCACCGTATTGCTGATCGAGATCTTATAATCCTCAGTCATGAGGCGACGGATCTCTAACAGGTTATCGATGAGGTTCTGTTGCATAGCCGGGTCTGTCTGCAACGCAGTCAGGGCTGTGCCCTCCTCCGCCGATAGATAGCTGTAATCGTCGCCAAGCACTACCACCACTGGACCTGCATCGAATTCATAACGCGGGTTAGCCGACCAGTCCCAGCCCGGCTCGTACCAGTTTGGCTCATAGACCGGGCAGTCTGCCTCAACGTCGTAGTCGTTCTGATCAGTTGACACATAAGCGAGTGTTGACACTCGGTGCAACCACCAACCCGTTATCAACCGCAATCTCCACCTCATCGGTGGCGCTGAAACCCTGTGAACTGGTCGCCGTCACCTGAATGAGAGCGCCTGATCGTTCATTGGGGCGGTAAATGGGGTGTCAGTGAATCCTCATCCTGTAGTGTGACTGTGTCTCCCGACAGCTGAGTCCATTGATAGGTATAACTTTCACCGTCGGGGGCCGTGTCGATGCCATTGAGTGTCACATCCTCATAGCCAGAGACCGACTGGTTCGCACCAGCATCAGCAGTCGGTGATTCCACCAGCTCGATCACTGTCTCTTTTGCCTGCTCGAAATCACAGCCTACCAGGCTAAATGCCAGTCCGATCAGGGTAACTTGGGTGGTAATAATGCGCAGGGACAACGTGCTTAACTTTGTATCTAAAACATGAATCACTCTAGAGATGGAAGCTATTAACTTATCTAATTATTCTTTCTAATTAGCGCGACAACTACGAATAACGATTTTCCTACCGTTATTTAGCTCTTTTTATACTGGGTCCGACTATATCCGCGCCAAAGTAGACTACATCTAACCCACTCTAATCCAGTGGTTATTAGCGCAATCAGTCCATTATCAGACCAACCGTCCGCCGCACCATCTCTGCACTGCAACAGCTAAAACGGTATATAGCGCTGGCCTTTTCAGTACTGTTTCAAGCATACTCACTCAACAGAACATCAGGAGAATGAGGAACGGTATCTTGCCGATGGTATTCGCCTCACACCTTCGTCCCCTGCATGATCGGGAAGCCATCTTCCGGCCTACATAAGCGCATAGCGTTTGACAGCGATGGTAATCACCGTCGCAAATGGGAAGCCGTATAAGTGGCTACGCTTACTCAAGCCAAGCGCATGGAAATCGAAGGGGTATTCAAACAACTGGAGAGACCCATTGCGGCGGAACTGCAATGCAGTACAGAGACACGACCGAAACCACTTGCCCTACCTGACGATGAGACCTACAACATTGGAATGCGCTATTGGCCTGACTCGACCTGAATCCAATAGCGACATTCAACCACTACGCATGGCAACAACTCATTAACCGACTAGCGGCAGAACACCCTCAGACAGGGTGACCGTCTTCGCCTCTGTTCTTTCGATGAGTTTAAGGATCGTCGTCTGCACGTTGACCTCTTCTCTGATATCACCCTCGGTCTCAAACTCCTGCTGCTGTGGCTTAAAGCCCTCTTCAGCCACAAACCCGACTATCACCTTGGTTGCCAGCGAATCATCAGGGCCGTAGTAATCAACGGAAATCAAAGGGTAGCCCTGAAAACCACGCTTCACCTTCTTCTCTATTCTTTTATGGCACTTATCGACATTCATACATTGCCCTTTTTATAGCAGATTAATCACTATTCACTCGTAAAGAGTCTAACGCGTGAGCATAAAACAGCTACATATCCAATCGAGGTTCTCATTATCAGTCAACGCCTCACTTGAATTCATCCCCAACCACTCATATTACAAAGATATGATTTGATCAGAGCGCTCAACCACACCACCCTTCTTACTCTCATATACAGTTAAGGGAAAGCGGAGATTCGGATGCAGTTACGACAACTCTTTGACCCCACCAGTAGCACTTACAGCTACCTGCTGTGGGATGAGACCAGCCTCAAGGCCGTCATTATCGATCCGGTGATTGAACAGAGCACACGCGACATCGCCTTGATCCGTGAACTACAGCTCAACCTGCTCTACTCACTAGAGACTCACATCCACGCCGATCACATTACCGGCGGATCCCTGCTGCGCGAAACATTCGGCTGTAAGCTTGGCGTTCACGGCAATGCAGACACCACCTGTACCGATCTCTTACTGGAGGATGGTGACAGCCTCGCCTTTGGTGAGCATGAACTGCGCGTGGTCCACACACCTGGACACACCAACACCGACATCAGCTATCTCACTGACGGTATCGTCTTTACCGGCGACACCCTGCTGATTCGTGGCAGTGGTCGTATCGACTTTCAATCGGGTGATCCCGGAAGTAGCTACGACTCAATCACTAACAAGCTCTTCACCCTACCCGAGCAGACCATCGTCTACCCCGCACACGACTACAGAGGGTTTCGCTCAACAACGATCGGTGAAGAGAAAAAGTACAACATGAGACTGGGTGGCGGTGTCAACCGCGAGGCGTATATCCCGGGGAGTCGCTATTTTGCGAAAGTTTGTTTTGGGCATCAAGCCCAAGCAAACAGCAAAACTTAACGCGACCATTTATGCCTACGGCGCCCCGACGTCCTGCGTTCGTTGCGTAATCACCTCTTCGCGGCTCTACACAACTCCCTCAGTGACTCTACGCCGACATAAAGCCGCTGCTGCATCTTCTTCGTCGTCCGCTCGCGCTCTCAACTACGAATAGGCAGACGGCGTCGACTATCGGGACTAACCGCCCTCACTTCGCTCTCCATGGCGGTCAGCGGATGAGATGAGATCCCTCAAACTCGAGAGACCGGAAAAGATGGATATTGCAGTGCCTGGTAATCTTCGATGTGGCGCTGACAAGTGATATCAGACCGTTACTCTCGATTATATAAAACCATGTAGGCATCCTACATCGCTATTGCTTAGTGCCAGAGAGATTTGGCCCAACTACACCGTCGATGACGAGCAGTTCGCTGATCTCACCAATACCCCGCTTAAGGGACATTTCTAACGGTGTCATTCCACCGGGGAGTCGCTATTTTGCGAAAGTTTGTTTTGGGCATCCAAGCCCAAGCAAACAGCAAAACTTAACGCGACCGTTTATGCCTTCGGCGCCCCGACCGTCCTGCGTACGTTGCGTAATCACCTCTTCGCGGCTCTACACAACTCCTCAGTGACTCTACGCCGACATAAAGCCGCTGCTGCATCTTCTTCGTCGTCCGCTCGCGCTCTCAACTACGAATATGCAGACGGCGTCGACTATCGCGGACTAACCGCCTTCGCTTCGCTATCCATGGCGGTCAGCGAATGTATTAACAGAAGCTTTTGAAGCACCACAAGACAAAAGCAGCTCGACCGCTTCACGCGATGCAAACATAGCCGCCTCATGCAGAGGTGTGCTCTCCATATCACCGACAGCGTTAACCTCTGCACCCGCCTCAATCAATAACCTAATCGCCAGCTGATCATCCCACTGACACGCCAGATGTAGCGGCGTATCACCACCAGGTATCCTGGCGTTTATATCGATCTCTTTTGCAACGAACGGATCGTTCTGATCAAACGGAAACATCTCCGCCATGTAGCGAAGCAAGCCTCTAACATCAGACCAATCATTTGATTCCACGACTACACCACCTGGACAGGTTCTCTGGGCACGACATCCTGCCATCCCATCTAATCACCCATTCCAATAGTAATGAATATTTCTCACCAAACTGATTTTTTTAAATCGAGCGCACAAAAAAAGGGGGTGGATTGCTCCACCCCCTCTTCTAATCATGCTTGCTCTACACTGGGCGTCGATTACACAGCCACTCTTTAGAGAGTTACGCGGCAGCCTCTTCCTCAGGCTTCTCTTGCGCATCCTTCAGTTCCTTCAACTCCTGCTCAATTTCCTTCTTCTCCTGCTCGAGCTGCTTCTTCTCCTTACGGAGAGTAGCGAGAGCTGCATCAGCCTTTTTACGGGCATCGGCCTCATCCATCTTCTGCTTCTTCAGCGTCTTGAGCTTCTTCACCACATTCTCGGGTGTGTCAGAGAGGGTGGTGCTGATCGTCTTAATAGCACGCTCCTTCTCGGCAAGGCTATCCTTGATTTTCTGCATCTGCTGCGCGTGATTAGTACGGTCAGTACCAAGCTGCAGCTCAAGCTTCTCCTGCTTGGCTTTTGTCTCGGCAAGTTCAGCCTCAACACTCTCGAGTGTCTTTTTGGTTTTTGACAGTACCTGCTCAACCGCAGCAACAGAGAGTCTAGCCTCTTCCTGTGCATTGCTAATATTCACATCGGCGTCGGCGGAACGCTTGATAGCGGCGTCAAGCGCCACTTTAAGCTCTTCCGGGGTACAATCTTTGTCCAGCTTCAGCGCTTCAGTCGCTGCCAGCATCAGTACCTGCTTACTCACTGCGAGCTCTTTCCAGACACGGAGCTCCATTTCTGCTTCGGTTTCGGTCACATGTTCACCTAGGATGTTTAACTAAGAATATGAGCACTAAACAGAGGGGACGCGAGTTTAGACGCTCTTTTGAAAGATGCGAAATATTACACAAATTTCCACATCAATTCAATGAGATAAGAGAACACCCACCAAACGAAGAAGATTCATAGCCACTCTCAAACCGAGATATTTCACTATCAATACAACCACTTATTGGACACATCACATCTTCAGAGTGAAATATGTTCAGATTACGAGACAGACAGGGTCGACATAGGATCTCCGTGAATTTCAGGATATTTATCTGAAAAAGTGGCTCTGATGCCACCCCATCATTCAATCAGGAGGGGGCTGATAATCTGGATGCCAGGGTTCCAACGAACCTGCTACTCGTGCTGATTTCTGATGACAACCCATCACAAACAAACAGCTGTAACTATATAGAGCACACATCCCAGGATGCCTACGATCCGACCGCATCTATTCCGCGTGGGCGTTTAGTTCATGCCCACCCTACCTGGCTCAATAAAAAAGACGACTAGCCATCGATGACTAGTCGCCTCTCAGGAAGAGATTATTCTCTCTACTGGGGTGCAGGTACTACCGGTGCGGGAGCATAACCACGGGGAGGATATCCGTAGGGGGGATAGCCGTATGGGCCATAACCACCATATCCACCTCTGTTCCAGTTATTCCAGTTGTTCTGGTTTCTCCAGTCGTTATAGCCGCTACCATAACCACTGCCGCTACCTCGACCACTCATACCAAAGTTAAAGGAGCCATCGAGATCACCAGAACCATCACCCCAGCCTCCTCCTCGGTTATTCCAATTATTGTTGTTATTCCAGTTATTTCCGTTATTCCAATTGTTACCACCCCAGCCAGGGCCATTCCACCAAGCCTGTGATGCCGTTGAAGCCGCAAGAAGTACCGCTGCAGCGGCAGTTAACTGAATGATCTTCATACCATTTCTCCCTTGAACGTCATTAATAATTTATTTCCGGCCGCTGCAATAAAGCAACACCGTAACAAGTGAGATATAGCCGAATTCTACAATTACTCAAGCCACGGGTACCCTATTAGTACGCCAGATTAAGCCTGATCTAATTACAGTTACGGAAATTAATCTTGAGCAAAATATTTGGCTAATCGAGGTAGCTGGGGGCAGCGTAAAACCCCTTAATCATAGATCTCGACTAGAGGCGCAAGACCAAGGCGTTCTTACACTACCCCCAATGAGCCTTATCTAAAACTTAGGCGTTGCTGAACTCTTCATTGTGAAAAGAGATACCAGCATTTAGGCAGATGCAGTGGGTGTTTAGTTGAATTATCACAATCTAGTTGATGTGGAAAATCTGTCACGGGAGCGGCCTCTTTCACATAATCATTACGTAGAAAAGTCAGTTCTGTGGTTTTAGGAATCACAATGTCATCAAGCCGTGTAGAACCGGAATAGTTGTTGGGGTGGTTATGCACACAAGTGTGCGTTTGCAAAATCTTATCAAACACCCGAGATCCCAACTCAAAGAAGGGAAGATTAAACAGCTGATCAAGCCCATGAAATTCTACAACGATAATTCTAAAGCGTTTTAACAACCGCTCTGACACGGAGAGGAACACTTCGTATTCCGCCCCCTCGACATCAATCTGCAGTATCAAATCACCTTCCGAGTCAGGCCGAGTCAAATCAACCCACTCATCCAACGTCATATGCGCTTCATTAGAAGCAGCACCGATAAACTTATCACTAAAGTGAAACAGGTCATTTGATACAGCAGGCTTCTCAACACTTGCATCAGCCATATACACGTCCATGCCACGATCTGCGCAATCACTCTCAAAGCCAGAGACAGATCCAACACCCGGTGAATAACAAGTCGCTATCCCATCAAGCACATCAGGAACAAGGTACCCACCGTCACGGTCAGGACCCAAACGAATTAACTCCTTTCCAAAACTGACGGGAGCCAAATGCTCAATCAAAGCAGTCACTTCATTTAATGGCGTACGCCTCACAGCAATCATATTTCGAGCGGCAAGGTACCTAGAGGCTAACTTCAACAGAAACCTTCTTATCGACATCCAGATTTAAACTACCTTATTTGGTTTTTTGCCTAACAATTATGGGTATTGATGATTTATCAACTTCACATTAAGACTGATAGTTTTGATGAGCGCAGTAACCCAACACCACAATCAAATAATTCTGACACGGGCTTTCTCCTAACAAGCATACTGTCCCGGAATTGAACATCCCCGATAAAACGGACACCAACTTCTAACTGAAGGGGTGTTTAATGCCAAAATACAATAACCCACGAAAGACGTGGCGCTACACAGATGAATTCAAGGTAAAAGCTGTCCAGCTAAGTTTTCTGGAAGGAGTTCAGGTTAAAGTGGTTGCTGACACGCTCGACATCCATCCGTTTATGCTGTCACGATGGCGAAAGAGTATCGAGAAGGTGTGATTGTGGCAGATAAGAGAAAAAGGTGACCAGTATTCGCCGAGAAGCTTCTGAGCTGGATAAGATGAAGAAGCTGAAAAAGGAGGTTGCCCGACTCAAGCAGGAGAATGATCTGCTAAAAGTGGCAACGGTTTCTTGCGGAAGAACATCAGAACGATATCGATTCATCCAGAGAAACCGGAAACTCGGAGTAAAGTACATGTGCGAGTGGCTGGGCGTGTCCCGCAGTGGCTATTATGACTGGTGCAAACGCCCAGCGGCTGAAAGAACAAAGGAAGATGCGTACCTGACCAGAAAGATCGTGAAAATTCATCGTCAGAATCGCGGCGTCTATGGCAGCCCAAGAATACATCAGACACTGCGCAATCAAGGCGTTCGCATCGGCAAGAAGCGTGTTGAGCGCCTGATGCGAGATAATGGCGTGGTTGGCCGAGTCGTTAAAGTTACGCGACGACAGCCTGGATTAAAACGATTTAAAGCTGAGGGTGAAAACCTGAAACGGCTTGCGCCGAACCAGACAAGATCAATCAAGTGTGGGTTGGAGATGTTACCTACTTGAAGGTAAAGGCGCATGGCGATATTTGGCCACAGTAATGGATGTATTTAGCCGTCGAATTATTGGGTGGTCTTTAGGTCGAGATAGAACAACCAATCTCACGCTTAAAGCGCTAAGGCATGCACTCAGGGACAGGGAGCCAGAAAAGGGAATGATATTTCATACAGATCGAGGGATTGAGTACACAGCACATCGATTCAGAAATGAGTTAAAAGGCATGAAATCCGACACAGTGTAAACCGTCCTGGCTACTGCACAGATAATGGACACATGGAATCATTTTTTCACACATTAAAGGCAGAACTGATTCGTGGATCGCACTTCGATCATGATGTTAAATTACGGTTTGCACTAAACAGCTATATCAATCAATTCTATAATCACCGAAGAATGCATTCGAGGATTGGGTATATGCCACCAGCTTATTATGAGCGGATGGTTGCGTGAAAATAGCGTGTCCGATTTATCGGGTGAAGATCAAATTCGCGGCGCGACGTAAGGAGCGCTCGAACGAGCGCCATGTTAGTTTTTCATTAACAAGTCCAGACGCATAAAGAAGATCCTCTACTATTGCTCTATAGCCAATTCTGAGTGGCCTGATATCATCTCTACGACAATTATATTTAACTCTATGCGCTGAAAGATTGCCCAACTCACGGAAGTTATCGATATCTTTTTGCGTCCGGAGATAGTGGAATCTCTGCTTTAGACTTGGCTTTATTGATAAGTACCTTGAGGTTCTGATAGTTGCCATCGGCATCTTTGACTTGATCCTCTATTGCTGCTTCCTCAAAACAATGTATTAGCAATATTTCGAGCAATCTACGCATCATTAGTGCGCAGGCATCAAATAAGTTATTCTCATATGCTGCGTTAACTTGCTGTGCGCACTTTAGTAAGTAATTTCTTTTGCTTCTTTAAAGAGAATTTCAGGCAAAAGTGAGTCATCGGAGATAACCTCCTCACTTTCAGACAAACCTGGAAATGCTTCCCTTAATTGATTAATTCTCTTTACTGACAATCTGAACAATTCTTTCTTACTGCCTTTAACAAATAATCTTGATTTTATTAGCTTATCTTTAAGTCTAGATGCGTTTGGCTTAGCAAAGCCTAACCCAACAAAATTGAGCTCATGTCTGATACTGTGAATTCGGCTTGGCCTTTGTTCTCTGAAAAATAGAAGGCAAGACACTCAATCTTTTCAAGCTCTTTTTGTTACTAAGTGAAGCCAGATTAGAAAATTGCTCGACTTTCATTTGGTTTGCGGATTAGATTTACATGAATATTTACACATTCATGTGATCTTTTCCCTCCTGCGTTACGAAGTATTCTTTGCCGTCTTTCTCGCAAAATCCTTTTCCAACATTTTGGTTGAGAGTGTCAGATGGGTTATTCAGCTTAGTTTGACTAGCGTTTTTGAGCGCACTACTTATGTCAGATGTCTTGAGCCTCGTTTTCTTTTCTTTGGCTTCCAACCATATCGAAGTATCTAAGAATTTATCTACTTGCGCAACAGTCACGTTTTTAGATTTTAAGAACGAGACCAATGATTGGCTGGAAATTTCTGATGAATTTGAAAAATCTGCCACTTGATGCTCGATTGTATGATTTTGATTCTTACTATTAGCTACGGCAGGTGCCAACTTAATCAAGTCTTCAGATTTTTCTAAAATTTTATCCAGTTGCTTGGATAGCCATTCTTGTTCGCCTTCGCCAGAAAACTTAATTTCTCCAATCTTTATTTCTATTTTTGATTCACTCATTAATTTCTCCATCTGATGAATGCCGGGGAGTCGCTATTTTTGCGAAAGCTTGTTTTGGGCATCAAGCCCAAGCAAGCGGCAAATACTAACGCGACCGTTTATGCCTGCGGCGCCCCGACCGTCCTGCGTACGTTGCGTAATCACCTCTTCGCGGCTCTACACAACTCCCTCAGTGACTCTACGCCGACATAAAGCCGCTGCTGCATCTTCTTCGTCGTTCGCTCGCGCTCTCAACTACGAATAGGCAGACGGCGTCGACTATCGAGGACTAACCGCCCTCACTTCGCTCTCCATGGCGGTCAGCGTTTGATTTTTATTTGAAACCTAACTACAATTAGACGGCGTTTTCGCCGCATAACACTGAACTAATGCCGTACCAAGCGGAACCGATACAAACAACCTGTTGATTTTATTAATATTCAATATTCCCCGGGGAGTCGCTATTTTTGCGAAAGTTTGTTTTGGGCATCCAAGCCCAAGCAAACAGCAAAACTTCACGCGACCGTTTATGCCTGCGGCGCCCCGACCGTCCTGCGTTCGTTGCGTAATCACCTCTTCGCGGCTCTACACAACTCCCTCAGTGACTCTACGCCGACATAAAGCCGCTGCTGCATCTTCTCCGTCGTTCGCTCGCGCCTCAACTACGAATAGGCAGACGGCGTCGACTATCGTGGACTAACCGCCCTCACTTCGCTCTCCATGGCGGTCAGCGAACGCGGCTTTTTCACGGCAAACACGGCGCACCATCCCAACCCCTACAAAACTTCAATAAAAAACCGGCCCCACAAAAGTGAAGCCCGGTTTGGGTCCTGTCGTCCGATGCGCACATCCTGTGCTTATACAACATTCTTTTTCTACTTCCTACACTTGAGGAGCAAGCGAGGGATTCGTAGGCAAGGTGCGGTGCTTATCGAAAAGCACCCCAAGGGCATTTGCTTCGCGGCACGCAGCGTACATGCAGTACGTGAGAATTTTCCGGGAGTCGCTATTTTTGCGAAAGTTTGTTTTGGGCATCCAAGCCCAAGCAAACAGCAAAACTTAACGCGACCATTTATGCCTACGGCGCCCCGACGTCCTGCGTACGTTGCGTAATCACCTCTTCGCGGCTCTACACAACTCCCTCAGTGACTCTACGCCGACATAAAGCCGCTGCTGCATCTTCTTCGTCGTTCGCTCGCGCTCTCAACTACGAATAGGCAGACGGCGTCGACTATCGAGGACTAACCGCCCTCACTTCGCTCTCCATGGCGGTCAGCGGATGAGTAGCGCAACGCAGTATCCGAATTCCTCGCGCCGCTCATCAACCGCATTTGGAGTCTCCGCAGTTGAGGCAGGTTAAGCAGCCGTCCATCATGATGGCTGCCTTGGTATGACACTTAACACAGAGCTTCGCACTCTCTGGGAAATCGCTGGCACCGCTCTTCTCAGCCTGTTTCACGGTGCTGTCGTACTGGGCGCGTTTCTCATCGATTAGTTTCTGCTGATGCTCATCTAGACCATCATCCTTAAGCATGCCGATCATGCGCAGGTGGCACTCGATGGCATCACCTATCTCGGCAACGAGTGATGGCATGTATTTACCGCCCTTCTTAAAGTAACCACCACGAGGATCGAATACAGAGCGGAGCTCTTCGACCAGGAAGGTGACATCACCACCCTTTCTGAAGACCGCACTGATGATTCGTGTCAGCGCGACGATCCACTGGAAGTGGTCCATGTTTTTCGAGTTGATGAAGATCTCATAGGGGCGACGTAGTTCGTGCTCGGTGGCCGGGTTGAGGATCACATCATTAATGGTGATGTAGAGGGCGTGCTCGGAGAGCGGGGTTTTGATCTTGTAGGTCGAGCCGAGCAGCATCTCGGGGCGCTCGATCTTCTCGTGCATGTGGATGACGTTATCTTCTTCACGACGATCCTGCTCATCAGCGTTGGCCTCGGTCTTCGCCTCGTTCTCTTTGGCGACGCTGAAACCAACGATCTTTTTCTCAATTTTGATAGACATCTTATCTACTCCTGAATCTTTTCCTGATGGGGTTGGCGCTGTGCGCCGGTTCGGTTCCGTTCCCTAGAACTTCCCGTAGTAACCCTCTTTCATTGCGTCGTAGAGATTGGCGGCGGTGTGCATCTCGCCGTCGTATTCGATCTCTTCATTACCCTTCACCTCGAGGATCTCACCACCGTCGAGTTCGAAGCGGTAGGTGGTGTTCTCCAGGTCCGCCTCTTTGACCAACACACCCTGGAACGCCTCGGGGTTGAAGCGGAAGGTGGTGCAGCCCTTGAGACCCTGCTTGTAGGCGTAGAGGTAGATATCTTTGAAATCTTCGTAGTCGTAGTCGGTTGGGACATTGGCAGTTTTGGAGATCGATGAGTCGATCCACTTCTGCGCCGCGGCCTGCACATCGACATGGGCACTCGGCTTGATATCATCGGCAGAGATGAAGTAGTCGGGCAGCTTCTCTTCGGCCTCTTCGGAGAAGGGCATCGCCTTGGCGTTGATCAGCTCACGGTAGGCGAGCAGCTCGTAGGAGAAGACGTCCATCTTCTCTTTGGTCTTCTTGCCTTCGCGGATGACGTTGCGGAAGTAGTGGTGGGCGAAGCTTGGCTCGATACCGTTACTGGCGTTATTGGCCAGACTCAACGAGATGGTGCCGGTGGGGGCTATCGAGCTGTGGTGGGTAAAGCGTGCGCCGTGCTCGGCGAGCTGCTCAACCAGCTCCGGCTCTACCTCTGCAACCTTCTGCATGTAGCGGCTGTACTTGGCATGCAGCGCGCTGCCCTTGATCATATCGCCCGGCTTGAAGCCGTCGGTAACCATCTCGGGACGCTTGAAGAGCATCTCGGGGGTGACTTCGAACTCTTCGATCAGGATCGGCGCGGCGCCCTTCTCTTTGGAAAGCTCCAGTGCACTCTTCCAGCCAACAATCGCCATCTCACGGGTCACCTTCTCGGTGAACTCGAGCGAACCTTCTTCGCCATACTTCATACCGAGCATGGTCAGCGTGGAGCCGAGGCCGAGATAACCCATGCCGTGGCGGCGCTTGGTTTCGATCTCTTTACGCTGCTGCTCGAGCGGCAGACCGTTGATCTCAACCACGTTATCGAGCATGCGGGTGAAGATGCCGACGGTCTTGTCGAAGTTTTCCCAGTCGAAGTGCGCCTCGTCGGTAAACGGATTAACGACAAACTGGGTCAGATTGACCGAGCCGAGCAGGCAGGAGCCGTAGGGGGGCAGACCCTGCTCACCACAGGGGTTGGTCGCACGGATGTTCTCGCACCACCAGTTGTTGTTCATCTCGTTGTACTGATCAATAAGAATGAAGCCGGGCTCCGCATAGTCATAGGTGGAGGCCATGATCACATCCCAGAGGCGCTTGGCCGGGACGGTGCGGTAGATGCGACAGGCGACCAGACCTGCCTCATTGGTGACGTAACCCTCTTTGGTCGACCAGTCACGCCAGATCACCTGCTCGGGATCGTTGATATCGAGCTTGTCGGTATCGACCTCTTTCTGATCAACCGGGAAGGCGAGCTTCCAGTCGATGTCGGCCTTGACCGCCTCCATGAACTCCTTGGTAACCAACAGCGAGAGGTTGAACTGGCGCAAACGTCCGTCCTCACGCTTGGCACGGATGAAATCCATCACATCGGGGTGACCGACATCGAAGGTCGCCATCTGTGCGCCGCGACGACCGCCAGCAGAGGAGACGGTGAAACACATCTTGTCGAAGATATCCATGAAGGAGAGCGGCCCGGAGGTGTAGGCACCCGCACCAGCGACAAAGGCACCCTTGGGGCGCAGGGTGGAGAACTCATATCCGATACCGCAGCCCGCCTTCAGCGTCAGGCCCGCCTCGTGAACCTTGGAGAGGATGTCATCCATCGAATCGCGCACGGTGCCGGAGACGGTGCAGTTAATGGTAGAGGTGGCGGGTTTGTGCTCCAGCGCACCGGCATTGGAGGTGATACGACCGGCGGGGATAGCACCGTGCCGCAGCGCCCAGAGGAACTTCTCGTTCCACTCCGCCTGCTTCTCGGGGGTTGTCTCAACCTCGGAGAGGGCGTGCGCTACACGTTTGTAGGTATCGTCGATATCACGGTCGACAACGGCACCATCTTTAGCCTTCAGACGGTACTTCTTATCCCATATATCGAGAGACGCGGACTGGAACGGAATTTCACTCACGTGACCACCAACACTATTAACCTGCACGGGTTTCATTAACGGAGACTCCCCTTATTATCGTATGGATACAGCAACGCTGCTGCATCAGACCCATTCCCTTGAAGACGGATTCTTGTTGTAAACGCCTCTACCACAAGATGTAGTGGCGAGATCCGAGTACTTTAGGCGTCAAACCCACACCTGTCAAGGGAGATTACACGATTATTACTCCATACAAAACAACGACTTACAAATTTTTCCAGTAGAATCATCAAGATAGAAACGATAGTTACAGCAAACCCCTACAACACTAGATCTAGTGGTCACTATAAACAGCTTATCCACAGCTTATTAACCCCTCAATGTGGACAAATTGTCGCATTATTCTGCTGAACAGGCCCCCACACACCCTGAGCACGCCCCTATCTGGAGATCAGTCAATTCGATTTCAGCGACCACGAAAAACACACCCAATAAACACGATTTGCCACAAAAACTGAGGCCGACTCAACGATCTGCACATGGCGCTCGAACAAGCGAGATATCCATTCAACCCTCTACCACCCAATAGGTAGGAGAGGCGCCTCGTTGCGAAACCAGATAACAGACAGTGAAACCAACTCCCACCAGCAAATATTTGTCTATTGCCGTTTGCCTGCCTTCTCTCCAGATCGATCCTTTATACTGATCGCCCAATTCGTTGTCCGAACTGAATCGTGAAACTATCGCCACTCCTCTTGCCGATCCTGCTACTTCTGCCGCTCCCCAGCCTGGCCGCAGAGACCCTTCGTCCCTTCAGCAGTGACGGCTGTAGCCTGTTTCCCGACGGCACCCTGTTTAACAACGAACTCTGGCTCAGCTGCTGCGTTGAACACGACCTGCGTTACTGGCGCGGTGGCAGCTATGCCGAACGCATCACCGCCGACCACGCACTTGAACAGTGTGTCGCGGCACGGGGCGAAGCGGGGGTGGCGGCGCTGATGTATAGCGGCGTGCGCATTGGCGGCTCCCCCTTCTGGCCGACCCTCTACCGCTGGGGCTACGGCTGGGATTTTCTGCGTGGCTACAAACCACTCTCTGCCGATGAGCTGAAGCAGGTGGAGCGTGAGCTGGCACG
The DNA here is from genome assembly GCF_013343005.1 of Candidatus Reidiella endopervernicosa. GTDB lineage: Bacteria > Pseudomonadota > Gammaproteobacteria > Reidiella > Reidiella endopervernicosa. Next base: position 968,104 of record NZ_CP054491.1, on the reverse strand, counting down.
AGCAGGCAAGAGCGCCAATTAAGAAGATTTCGACGCCATTGGTGGGAGTGAACCCCATACCCCCGGATTGCGCGTTGCTCCATCCGGCTACAGGAGCTGCAGGACAATGCAGAATCGAAAACAGACGTATGAGAAAATGGCCGGATACCGATAGCGGCGGCCACCACGGTAGATGACGTAGCCCGGATGGAGCAACGCGCAATCCGGGAAGCCGCTCGGCCTACGAGAGCGTATTGGTACACCAACCGGCAAAACTAAAAACGAAATACAGATTGGAGATGATGTGACCTCAATCCCGTTACTCAACCTTGGTGAGCTGACCACCGAGCAGTTTCTCGCCGACTACTGGCAGCAGAAACCGCTGCTGATCCGCCAGGCCTTTCCCGGCTTCACCTCCCCCGTCTCTGCCGAGGAGCTGGCCGGGCTTTCGCTCGAGGAGGAGGTCGAATCGCGACTGATCATTGAGAAGGATGGTCTCAAGCCTTGGCAGATAGAGCACGGCCCGTTTGAGATTGAGCGCTTCGCTGAGCTTCCCGAAAGCCACTGGACGATCCTGGTCCAGGAGATCAACAAACACGTACCGGAGCTGGCGCTGCTGCAGGAGCGCTTTAACTTCATCCCCAACTGGCGTCTCGACGATGTGATGGCGAGCTACGCCCCCGATCAGGGCACGGTCGGCCCCCATGCCGATAACTACGATGTCTTCCTGATTCAGGCCCACGGCCAGCGTCACTGGCAGATCAATAACACCCCGCCCACCGATGAAGATCTGATCCCGGGACTCGACCTGCGCATCATGCGCCACTTCGAGAGCGAGCAGGATTGGGTGCTGGAGCCGGGCGATATGCTCTACCTGCCGCCGGGTGTCGCCCACCACGGTGTGGCGCAGGGCGACTGCATCACCCTCTCGGTCGGCTACCGCGCCCCGGCGGTGACCGATATCGCCTCCCACTTTCTCGCCGAGCAGATCGCCGAGATCGACCCGGAGCAGTTCTACAGCGATCCCCAGCCAGCGCCGCAGCCACATCCCGGCGAGATCAGCGCCGAGGCGCGAGAGAAGATTCGTCAGATCATCCGCAACCTGCCGCTCGATGACGCCACCATCGACCACTGGTTCGCACGCCACACCACCGACATTCGCCCCGGTCACACCCTGCCCGACCCGGATGAGGAGCTGACCCCGGCAGCGCTGCATGAACGGGTCACTGCAGGCGAGACGCTGTGGCGTAGCGAGTACTGCCGTTACGCCCACTACACCGACGAGTCCGGCAAGATTCGACTCTTTGTCGCGGGCGAGGAGCAACCGCTCGCAGCAGGGCTCGAGTTCGCCGCCACCCTGCTCGCCGGACAGCGCACCTACAGCGCCGTCGAACTCGTGCCGCTGCTCGGTCTGCCCGGCTTCTCAGAACTGCTCTGTGCACTGCACAACGAGGGCTGCCTCTACTTCCCCGAGGATGAGGACGATGAGCCGGCCTGAGTTCACGGTTCGCATTGCCGACTGGCAGCTCGACCGGAGCGCACTGCGCACCATCCGTGAACTGGTCTTCATGGTTGAGCAGGGGGTGAGCGAGGAGCTGGAGTGGGATGGTGAGGATGAGGCGGCGATCCATCTGCTCGCCTTTGATCACTCGGGTCAGGCCATCGGCACCGCCCGCATGCTCCATGATGGCCATATCGGTCGCATGTCGGTCGTAAAATCCCACCGCACCAGAGGCGTTGGCAGCGCGCTACTGCGCAAGCTGATCGAGATCGCTGAGGAACGTTCAATGCCCTCACTCAATCTCGACGCACAGACCCACGCGATCGGCTTCTATGAGCGCTTCGGCTTTACTGCCGAGGGTGATACCTTTCTCGATGCCAACATCCCCCACCAAAGGATGAGACGGGGTCTATAATCAGGCTGTATTAGTTGATCAGAATCACCACACACAATGTGTTTTCTAGTCAATTTGCCCGCGATAGGCATAGAATCGTGAGGGTGCCGCCATGGAAGCAGCCAAAACGTTCAGTGACACGAGCTCTGAAGGCTTAGAGTCCCCTGTCAGTCATTTAATAGAAGGGCGCCGCAACTTGGACAATCAACGACACCATCAGACTTTCTCCCACGATGAGGTGATCTTTTGTGAAGGCGATCAAGGCGATGTCGCCTATCTGGTTGAACGCGGCCAGATCGAAATATCCACCCAGGTCGACGATCGAAAACTGGTCGTTGCCGTACTGCAGAAGGGCGAGCTGTTTGGTGAAATGGCACTGATCGACGACAGCCTGCGCTCCGCCACCGCTACCGCTCTGGGCGAGGTGGATCTGGCGATCATCAGCCGCGAATACGTCAGTAACAAGATGAATAACGCCGACCCGCTGATCAACCTGCTGCTGCGGGTAATCCTACAGCGCTTCCGCAAGTTGCAGTGCCACGATAACGGTGCGGTTGTTGAAGACCAGAAAACCAACGAGTACTTCGAGAAGTTTCGTGAGAGTGCCGTACAGCGACTGAAGATGGAACAGGAGCTGCAAGAGGCGATCGAGCAACGCCATCTGGTGCTCTACTACCAACCGATCGTCTCAACCGCGACCGGCTATATTGGCGGTTTTGAAGCGCTGGTACGCTGGAACCATCCCGAGCGCGGCATGGTGCCACCCGACCAGTTCATCCCCCTCGCCGAGGAGTGCGGTCTGATCGTCCCACTGGGGCTCTGGGTGCTGCAGGAGGCGTGTAATACCCACGTCAAGATGCAGAGCATCTTCAAAGAGCACCACCCCCATATGCCGCCGCTCTACATGAGCATCAACGCCTCGGGGCGACAGTTTGCCGACCAGCACTTCATCGACGACATTCGTGCCACACTCGATGAGAGTGGTGCAGATCCGACTGAGATCAAGATCGAGATCACCGAGACGATGCTGATGGAAGACCCGAAACACGCCATCAAACAGCTGCTGGAGATCAAATCACTCGATTTGCGTCTCGCCCTCGACGATTTCGGCACCGGCTACTCCAGTCTCAGCTACCTGCAACACTTCCCCATCGACACCCTGAAGATCGACCGTGCCTTTGTCAGCACCATGCTCAAAGACCCGCGCTGCATGGCGATTGTCGACTCCTTGATTGGTCTGGCCCACAACCTTGGCATGGACATCATCGCCGAGGGTGTTGAGGAGGTACCAGAGTTCCACACCCTGCGCGACGCCAAGTGTGAATACAATCAGGGCTACCTCTTCTCCCGCCCTCGCCCGCAGGATGAAGCACTCGAACTGCTGGTGCAGGGCAACATCCCTAAAGGGTAGGCGCATACACCAAGCTCACAACATGACCATTTCTCAGTTCAGCAGGACCATCGTGGCGCTCCTGTTTGCCCTCACACTTACTGGCTGCGGCAGCGATCCCGACTCTGCCGAGACTCAGATTCGCGCCATGATCGATCGCACCGAAGAGGCGGCTGAGGCGCGTGAGCTGGGGACGTTTCGTACCATCCTTGCCGACGAGTTCAACAACCGCTCAGGCATCGACCGCAAGCAGGCGATCAACCTGCTGCGCCTGCAATTTTTCCGTAACAAACGCATCCACCTGTTGACCCGGATCAAATCACTCAAGATCGGTGAAAACGACGATGTGGCAGAGATGGTATTGATGGTGGCGATGGCAGGACAGCCAATCGGCAATCTCGATGCGCTGGTCAATCTGCGCGCCGATCTGCACCGCTTCGATCTACTGCTGATGAAGATCGATGATGATTGGCAGATCGTCGAGGCAACCTGGCGTCGCGCCAGCTCACTGGAAGAGATGCGTAGCAGTGGTGATTAAATCGCCCAGCGACATCACACCCTCAGAGACCACATCAGAGTCGATCTACCGACAACGGCGACGCTTTCTGCAGCAATCAGCCGCACTGCTCGGCTCCGCCCTGCTCCCCACCACACCACTGGCCGCCGCGCCGCGCTCCCCCTACTCGACCGATGAGCCGCTCACCCCGCTCAAGTCGATCACCAGTTACAACAACTTCTATGAGTTCGGCACGCAAAAGGGAGACCCATCACTCCGGGCAAGCGCCCTCGAGACCGAGCCCTGGTCGGTAAGCATCGATGGCGAGGTCGCCAAACCGACCCGCTTCACGCTTGAGGATCTGCTCAACCCCTTCTCTATGGAGGAGCGTAACTACCGCCATCGCTGCGTGGAGGGGTGGTCGATGGTGATCCCCTGGCTGGGCTTCCCGCTGGCAGCGCTGATCAAACGCGTGCGCCCCACCTCGCGTGCAAAATATGTCGCCTTCACCAGCCTCTACGATGCCGACCGACCGCTGCCGGGACAGCAGCGCCGTTTGTTGAAATGGCCCTACCAAGAAGCGCTACGTATCGATGAGGCGACCCACCCTCTCACCCTGCTCGCCACCGGCCTCTATGGCGACCCGCTACCAAACCAAAACGGCGCGCCACTACGACTGGTCGTGCCGTGGAAGTATGGTTTTAAGAGCATCAAATCGATCGTGCGCATCACCCTGACCGAGCAGCGCCCCAAGACAACCTGGAATGAGATGTCGGACGACTATGGTTTCTACGCCAACGTTACCCGCGAACATCCCGAGTTCAAATGGAGCTTCAACCGCGAGCGACGCATCGGTGAACTGCAAAAACGCGACACCCTACCCTTTAACGGCTACGCTGAGCAGGTCGCACAGCTCTACCCCAACGGCGATCCCGATCTAAATCTACGACGAGCCCATCGGCGCTAAGCTACTCCACCTAGCAGACTGCTTGAGTACCCACTGTGATCCATTTCGCAATTCTGCGAAAAAGTTTACTATCCTTGAATGTAAGGGATCCGCATTGAGGTTAGACGCCTCACTGTGAGGGGCCACAGGACGACCGTAACCAATAATAATTAGCGGAACTCTACAATGAGCAGACTACAGAAAAACCCGAACACCTTTACCAGCTTTCGCCTTGTCTACGCGATTATCTTCTTGGTGATCGGATTCTCATTCGCCATCATCGGCATGCTGATCAGCAACCATCCGGAGATGGTCACCTGGCTACCCTATATTCGCCCTGAAGCGGGGCTGCCACTGGTCTTCTCCGGTGTAATCAGTGTCGCCTTTGGTATCGGTGCACTACACCTGATTCTCAACCGGCGCATGGATAAGTCGGAGCGTCGCCAACATCAGATGCCGATCGGTTTTGCCGATCGTCGCAGTGGTCATGAACGGCGCTACCACGACGAGAGCTGAGCCAGACTCAGAGCGCTCTCGCCTCGACCATCAGCCCATTTCGCTCAGGCGAGAAGCGGCGCAGAATCCACAGACCCGGAATCGCAATCAGGGTGCAGACAATAAAAAAGCTGAACCAACCAACCCCTTCGGCCAGATAACCGGTCGGTGCCGAGGCGATCACTCGTGGTATTCCCATCAATGAACTAAGCAACGCGTACTGGGTCGCCGTGAAACGTTTATTGGTCATGCTCGCCATGAAAGCGACATAGGCTGCCGTACCCATCCCCCCGGAGAAGTTCTCGAAGGCGATCACCGCCGCCAGACCACTGAGAGAGTTACCCATCAGCGCCAGCACTGAGAAGCCTGCGGTTGAAATCGCCTGTAGAAAACCGAATAACCAGAGTGAGCGGAAGATTCCCAGTCGCAGGATCATCACACCACCAACCAGACCACCGATGATCGTCGCCCAGAAACCAAACAGCTTCGCCACCGCACCCACCTCGGTCTTGCTAAAACCGATCTCCAGATAGAAGGGCATGGTCATGGCGCTCGCCATCGTATCGCCCACCTTGTAGAAGAGGATGAAGGCGAGAATCCAGAGCGCCTCGGGACGCTGGAAGTAGTCGACAAAGGGGTCGATCACCGCCTCACGTAGCGTCTTGGGCGTCCCCTCCGCCTCCACTGGTTCACGCGCCAGCAGGGTGGTAACGACGGCAATCAACATCGTCGCCGCCATGATTAGATAGACCGTCTGGAACGAGACGTGATCGGCCAGAATCAGGCCGCCACTACCGGCCAGCAACATACCGATACGATAACCGTTCACGTAGAGCGACGAGCCGAGCCCCAGCTCCTCATCGCGCAGATCCTCACGACGATAGGCATCAACAACAATATCCTGTGAGGCGGAGAAGAAGGTGACCAGCAGCGCGACAAAGGCGAGCAGCCACGGCTGTTCAACGGGATTGACCATGCCGAGAGTAGCGATCGCCACCATCAGCAGCAGCTGTGCCAGCAGTAGCCAGCCACGGCGGCGTCCGAAGAGCTTCAGGGTAAAACGGTCAAATATCGGAGCCCAGAGAAACTTCAGCGTGTAGGGGAGGCCCACCAGGGCGAAGAGACCGATGGTACCGAGATCGACCCCCGCATCACTCATCCACGCCTGCAGCAACGAGATCGTCAGTAGCAGTGGCAGACCACAGGCAAAACCCATCGCAAAGGCGACCACCATTCGCACACTGAAGATCGAACGCACCATCTCATGCATCGACCGTTCACTGCCTTCACTCTGCTTTGAATCCATCATCTACCCCGTGATTAACCGCGCCAGTCTACTTGGCTGCTCGCTTCGACTAAAGCAGCTCTCTCCAGTTCCATTGTCACCGCTCGACCACTCACCTATGCTCAATCCCTTCTTGATCGGATAAGGGACTATCCATGCGCACCACCGCGCTGCTTCTACTACTGACACTCACCGCGACGATTAATGCCGAGATCTATCGCTGGCGCGATAGTAGTGGTCAGCTCCATTTCGGTGATCGTCCCACCTCTGGCGCGGAACAGGTAACACTACCCGGTATCGACCTTGAGCGGTCACGTTATCCGCTCGACAAGGTGATTGATGGCGACACCATCCGCCTCAAGGATGGACGCAGTGTGCGGCTACTCGGCATCAACGCTCCCGAGGTGGCCCACCACAACAGCCCCGCACAGAGCGGTGGCGACGCGGCGAGAGAGGCATTAGTCGCACTACTGCCCGAGAAGAGTGTCATCCTGGAATTTGATCGCGAACGCCACGACCACTACGACCGCCTACTCGCACATCTCTTCAACGATGATGGCGAGAACATCAATAGTAAGCTGCTTCGCCAGGGTATTGTTTATCAGGTTGCCCGACCTCCCAATCTCAAATATGCCGACGACTATCGGAGCGCCGAACAGCAGGCACGTCGTGAACAGCTGGGCATCTGGATGCTTGATGAGTACCAGCTCACCCCAGCCAGTGGGGCGGACAAGTTTCGTAACAGCTTTCGCCGTCTCACCACCCACGCTGACCGCCATGGATAGCGAAGCGAGGGCGGTTAGTCCGCGATAGTCGACGCCGTCGCCTATTCGTAGTTGAGAGCGCGAGCGAACGACGAAGAAGATGCAGCAGCGGCTTTATGTCGGCGTAGAGTCACTGAGGGAGTTGTGTAGAGCCGCGAAGAGGTGATTACGCAACGAACGCAGGACGGTCGGGGCGCCGCAGGCATAAACGGTCGCGTTAAGTATTTGCCGCTTGCTTGGGCTTGGATGCCCAAAACAAACTTTCGCAAAATAGCGACTCCCCGGACTGATCAGCATCAAAAAACGGCGCAAATATAGTGAGGTTGAGTTTGAGGGGCCGCTTACCGCCAGAATCGAAAATAGTCTTCTCGAACAGCTAATGGCAGCAGTACCGGGACTACGCCAACCGGGCACGCCCCTGGTTATCCGCGGCTGGGTCGGCACCCGTAGCGGCATACCCTCGATCAAAATCACCCACGCCTCTCAGTTTGAATCGACGCAGTGAGAAGAGAGTCGCCTGTAGTTTGATACGCCTGCAGCCGTGTTAGAATCTTGCGCCACCGAATACCGGTCCAAACACTGACTTCAGGAGTAAACCCATGTCGCTGCAACAGTACCAATCCGATTTTCTCGACTTCGCTATCGAGGTCGGCGTACTTCGCTTCGGTGAGTTCACCCTCAAGTCGGGCCGTGTCAGCCCCTACTTCTTCAACAGCGGCCTGTTCAACACCGGTGCTGCACTGGCCAAGCTGGGGCGTTATTACGCCGCCGCCCTGGAGTCGAGCGGCATCGACTACGACATGATGTTCGGCCCCGCCTACAAGGGCATCCCACTGGTTGCGGCAGCATCAATCGCACTGGCCGACCACCACGACCACAACGTCCCCTACTGTTTTAACCGCAAAGAGGCGAAGGATCACGGTGAGGGTGGTAGCACCGTCGGCGCCGAGCTGAAGGGCAAGGTAATGATCATCGATGACGTGATCACCGCCGGTACCGCGATCCGTGAGTCGATGGCAATCCTCGAGGCAGCGGGCGCTAAAGCGGCAGGCGTGGCAATCTCACTCGATCGTCAGGAGCGCGGCACCGGTGAGACCTCGGCGATCCAGGAGGTCGAGGCGAGCTATGGCATCAAGGTGGCGAGCATCGTCACCCTCAACGACCTGATCACCTATCTCGACGGCAGAGGCGGCATGGAGAGTGAGCTCGAGGCGATTCGCAACTACCGCACCGAGTACGGCATCAAACTCTAGCAGACCGTGAAATTACTACTCACGCGACATGATTCGGCGTTGAAATCACCCTCAAAATGCTCATTTACTGTAAGTAAACTGCGCTTTTTCGGCCAATTTCGCCCTGTCTCATGCTCGCCTGAGCGCATTTCAACACTCCGCTAACTAACCAACGATTAGCTTCAACCCCACAAGCAGGGTAATCACCTCAAATCCGCGCTTGATCCAGCGACTCCCCTTCTTGATCGCCATATGCGCACCGATGTAACCCCCCAGCAGCGAACCGGCCAGCAGTCCAAGCGTCACCGCACCAGTACCGTTCCAGAACATGCCGACCAGAATCAGCGTGTAGGCGACCGCACGGCGGTAGTCGAGACCAAACCAGCGCACCAGCCAGAGAGTGACGAACAGACCGGTTCCCGAGGTGAGCGAACCATTGAGCACGCCGATCAGAAACAGCACACCACCACCGAGCAGGTAGCCGCGCCGATTGCGGTTAATCGGTGCATGCTTTTCACCAAGACCCGGATTGAGCCAGGAGTAGAGCCCCAACCCCATGGTCAGCACACCGAGTGCCATCTGTGCGGTTCTATCTGGAATCTGTAACACCAGCATCGCCCCCACCACCACACCGGGCATGCCGGTGGCGAGGATAAAGAGGGTGAAGTTGCGCTCCAGCGCCCGCTCACGCGCATGACGGATGGTGGCACCGATACCCAACGCCACGCTCGCAACCTTGTGGGTCGCCAACGCCAAAGCAAAGGGTAGACCGAGAAAAATCAACGCGGGCAGCTGAATCAGCCCCGCGCCCCCCCCCCGGAGAAGGCGGAGAAGATGTTCGCAACCAACGAGATGAGAAACAGCAGAAGTTGTTCGGTAAGCTCCACGATTACTATTATCCCGTTTTAATCATCGACTTGCATCACACCATTCAACCTGATTGAATGACAAAAAGTTCAAGGAACCCTTGCTAAATTGTGGACTCATAGGGTCTATGATCACTAGTAACCAGGTGGCTCCTGACGATAACTACAGGCTCAGATGAACAGACTCCTCGGTATTACGACAACCGCACTGCTACTGGTGCTGGTGCCACTACAGGTGGCCTCTGCTGCCAAGCTCTATCGCTGGGTAGACGAGTCTGGCCAGGTCCACTACGGCTATACCGTGCCGCCGGCCTATGTAAAACAGGGCAGCGACGAGCTAAGCAACCGCGGACGCACCGTGAGTAGCACCCCACGCGCCAAGACCCAGGAGGAGATCGCTGAAGAGAAGCGTATCGCCGCCGAAAAGAAACGCCTTGCCGCCAAAGAGGCGGAGCGTAAACACAAGCAAGATATCTACGACTCCATCCTGGTCAGAACCTACGGTTCGGCTAAGGAGATCGAGATGGTACGCGACCGCAACCTCGAGGCCATCGATGCATCCATCATCACCTCTGAAGGGCGTATCGAGAAGCTATCGGGCGACCTGGGCAATCGTAAAAAAGAGGCCGCCACACAGGAGAGGCGTGGCAAGGCGATCAGCGCCACCATGCGCGACGGAATCGCCATGGTTCAATCACAGATCGCAGAGAACCGGGCATTCATCGAGAATAAACGAGTGGAACGAGCCCAACTTGTAGAGAAATATGCCAAAGCAATGGAACGCTTTCTGCAGTTACGCCCCACCAGATAGTGCCCCTAGTCGGCGCGAATCAATGTACCAACACCCTCGTCAGTAAAGAGCTCCAGCAGCACTGCATGCTCAACACGCCCATCGATGATGTGCGAACTCTGCACACCGCCCTGCACCGCCTCCAGCGCGCAGCGAATCTTTGGCAACATGCCACCGTGAATGGTGCCATCCTTGATTAGCTCATCGACCCGATTGACCGAAAGCCCAGTCAATAGCTCTCCCTCCTTGTCGAGCAGACCGGCGGTATTGGTAAGCAGCATCAGCTTCTCAGCATTCAACGCCTCGGCCACCTTACCGGCGACCAGATCGGCGTTGATATTATAGGATTGGCCATCGTCACAGACACCGATCGGTGCGATTACCGGGATAAAATCACCGTGCACCAGCATCTCAACCACTGAGGTGTTGACCTTATCGACCTCGCCCACATGACCCAGGTCGATGATCTCGGGCGCATCCAGCTCGGGGTCGTTTCGACTGAGCTTGAGTTTCTTCGCCTGGATCAGACCACCATCCTTTCCTGTCAGACCGACCGAGCAGCCGCCGTGACGACTGATCAGATTGACGATCTCTTTATTGACCAGACCGCCGAGCACCATCTCAACCACGTCCATCGTTTCGCTGTCGGTCACCCGCATTCCTTCGATGAACTTGCTCTCCTTACCGATCCGCTCCAGCAGGTTACCGATCTGCGGCCCACCGCCGTGCACCACTACCGGATTGATCCCGACCTGCTTCATCAGCACCACATCACGGGCAAAGCCGCTCTTCAGCTTCTCATCGACCATGGCGTTACCGCCATATTTGATCACTACCGTCTTGTCGCTGAAGCGCTGGATATAGGGCAGCGCCTCGGAGAGCACATGAGCGGTATTCATCGCGGCGGAAGGGTCAAGACTCATCTCTATTATCTCTCTTGGTTCATCGCTGAGCAGGAGGCGAAGTATACCCCGTCACCTGTCGTCTTTTTTCAGAATGGCAGCTTGATATTGCGGTTGATCTTCAACATCTCGACATGGAAATGCTTCTGGATCTTCGATAGCGCCGCCTCACTGTTGGCCTCAAAGCGCAGCACCAGACAGGGGGTGGTATTGGAGGCGCGCACCAGACCCCAACCCTCCTCATAATCGGCACGAATGCCATCAATGGTGGTCAGCTTCGCACCCTCAAAATTACCACTCGCCTGCAGCGCCTTCATAAAGCGGAACAGCTCACCCTCGGCCATTTCCACCTGCAGCTCTGGGGTGTTAACGCTATCGGGCAGCGCATCGAAAAGAGTACCGCTGCTATCGGCACTGGCAGAGAGTATCTCGAGCAGTCTGGCGGCCGCGTAGAGTGCATCATCGAAACCGAACCAACGCTCCTTGAAGAAGATATGACCGCTCATCTCGCCAGCCAGCAGAGAGCCGCTCTCCTTCATCTTCGCCTTGATCAGCGAATGGCCGGTATTCCACATCGTCGCTTTACCACCCGCCTCGCGGATCACCCGCTCGAGGTGACTGGAGCACTTAATATCGAAGATGATTTCGGCACCCGCGTGACGTGAAATCACATCGCGGGCAAACAGCATCATCAGTCGGTCGGGCCAGATGATCTTACCGTTGGAGTCGACCACCCCGAGGCGATCACCATCACCATCGAAGGCGAGACCGATATCGGCACCCTGTCCGGCAACAGCGGTAATCAGCGCCTTAAGGTTCTCAGGATCGCTCGGATTGGGGTGGTGGTTGGGGAAGTTGCCATCAACACTGCAGTAGAGCTCCACCACATCACAACCTAGCTGACGTAGCAGTATCGGAGCTATCTTGCCCGCTACACCGTTGCCACAGTCGATCACCACCTTAAGGCCGCGCTGTAGCCGGACATCCTTGAGAACACGCTCGCTATACTCGTTCTCCAGCTCAACGCTGTTGACCTCACCATCACCGCTGAGGAAATCCTCATCCTCAATACGGCGGCGCAGCTTCTGGATCGCATCCCCGGCAATCGTCTCTCCACGCAACACAATCTTCAGGCCATTGTAGTTGGCTGGGTTGTGGCTACCGGTCACCATCACGCCCGAGGTACTACCGAGCAGGTTAGTCGCAAAATAGAGTAGCGGTGTCGGTACCATGCCGATATCGATCACGTCGCGACCACTCTCACAGATACCTTTGATCAGCGCATCGGCAAGCTCGGGGCTGGAGTTACGACCATCACGCGCCACAATCACCGCCTGCTCACCGAGCTCGAACGCCTCACTGCCAATGGCACGGCCGATATCCTCAACGATCTCAGCAGTCAGCGTCTCACCGACCACACCACGAATATCGTAGGCACGGAAGATGGGATTCACGTTCTCATCCTCATCGACAATCATTGAGGTATCGTCGCCCTGAAAAATCAGACTCGGGCCGAGATCATCTTTCAGCTTGTCATCACCGAAGATCTCATCCTCGAGCGTCGACTCACCTCCATCCGCACCATTTTCTTGTGCAGCCTCATCAACACTTTGAGCAGCTGCACCACGACCACCACGGCCCATCTGCACCAGCAGCGCCAGGGTGTCGCGGCAGCCTACCAGCGCAGCGCGCTGTGGTTCCACCACGCGTCCCTCGCGCATCGCTTTGACCATGTTGATAACGAGCGCCATATCGCTGCGCAGCGCACCACTGATCTGGCGTAACACCATCACCAGAACAACCAACAGGATGGCAATCGATGCGCCGGCAACCACCCAGATCAGCAGCGGATCACTACCGCCGCTTGCCGGTGGCTGTGGCCAGAAACGCACACTCCAGCCTGTACCCGCAATCTTGCTCGTATGCACAGATGTCGTGCCTTTGAGCGCCACCGCACCCTTGGCCGCCAGCTTCATACGGTCGCCTCCGACCCCTTGCTGCAGCTCAACATATCCACCGGGGTTGGCAATCTTACCGATCGTCGCCTGCAGCCCCTTCACCGAGAGCGCGATCTGCAGTGCACCGACGATGGTGCCGTCGCCCGACTTGATCGGTCGTACGATATCGATATGTTCCTGCGTGCTGTTAAAGAGATGAATCTCAATGGCTGGCTTTTCACCCTTATCAGCGCTGTGTAGCAGATCGAGACAGGCGTAACTGAGATTGGGCGTGGTGGTGGTATCAACCGTATCGACACCGGGCGGCAGCAGCCGAACCAGCAGTGCATCGGGGAAGGCGTAACCGAGCTGTTCGGCGCGTGCGCTCAACGCCTGCGGTTTACCCTCCACCAACAGCTGCGCCAGTGAAGGCTCAGAGGCGAGCTTATCGGCCATCGCGCTGTAGTGATTGATATAGGCAGAGACCCTGGCGCTATGCGCCCTGGCGAGCAGATCATAGTGAGCCGTCTGGCCGCTATCATCGCCATTCGAGAGCTGCATCTGCGCCACAAAGGCCGTGGCCGCAAAGAGTATTGCCGCCGTAACAGCAACAACCATGAGCGGAATCACAAGGTGGATTCCACCCCGGATTGAGGGTTTTTTCTTAGCCTTCATAGAAGCTCCATTCTTCTAACTTATCCACGCATCCATCCGGGAGTCGCTATTTTTGCGGAAGCTTGTTTTGGGCATCCAAGCCCAAGCAAGCGGCAAATACTAACGCGACCGTTTATGCCTACGGCGCCCCGACGTCCTGCGTTCGTTGCGTAATCACCTCTTCGCGGCTCTACACAACTCCCTCAGTGACTCTACGCCGACATAAAGCCGCTGCTGCATCTTCTTCGTCGTTCGCTCGCGCTCTCAACTACGAATATGCAGACGGCGTCGACTATCGCGGACTAACCGCCCTCACTTCGCTCTCCATGGCGGTCAGCGTACGATGCCGAAAGTTGATGGAAATCAGTGGCGACCAGAGTGGCCAAAACCACCCTCGCCACGCTCAGAGCTCTCAAACTCCTCGACCACCTCAAAATCGGCCTGCACCACCGGCACCACCACCAGCTGTGCAATACGCTCACCGATTTCGATGGTAAAAGAGTCGGAACCACGGTTCCAGCAGGATACAAAGAGCTGTCCCTGATAATCGGAATCGATCAGACCGACCAGATTACCGAGCACAATGCCGTGTTTATGTCCGAGACCGGAACGCGGCAGGATCACCGCAGCGAGTGAGGGCTCACAGACATGGATCGCGATACCCGTCGGGATCAGGATCGTTTCGCCGGGGGCGATCACCGTCGTCTGCTCAAGTGCGGCGCGAAGATCCATCCCAGCCGAACCGGGGGTCGCGTAGTGCGGCATCGGAATCTCGTTACCGATCCGTGGGTCGAGTATCTTCACCTCAATCTTCTGCATCTTCTCACTCACTGTAGTCTCTCTACTCTTTATCGTTGTTGAGTCACGGCAAAACGTTCCGCAACTACATTAATCAGTGTTCGCGCTAACTGCCGTTTCGGCTGCTGCTCAAGCAGCTGTTCTCCTCCCTGCCAGAGCAGGTGGAGACTATTATCGTCACTATCGAAACCCGAACCGGGCAATCCGACGCGATTGGCGGCGATCATATCGAGCCGCTTCTGCTCCAGTTTGTCGCGTGCATAGTCGAGCACCTGATCGGTCTCGGCGGCAAAACCGACCGTGAACGGCGCACTATCGAGCGCTGCAACGCCAGCAAGAATATCGTTCGTACGCTCAAGCGATAGCGAGAGTGATGCCTCAGACTTTTTCATCTTCTGTCCCTGCACCTCGGCGGGTCGATAGTCGGCCACCGCGGCGGTGGCGACAAAGATATCGCACCCCTCGATGGCCGCCATCACTGCACGTTCCATCTCGGCAGCGCTCTCAATATCGATCCGCTCAACACCCGCCGGGGTGGAGAGCACCACCGGCCCCGCCACCAGCACCACCTCAGCACCGGCAGCAGCCGCAGCCTCGGCCACCGCAAACCCCATCCTGCCGGAACTGCGGTTGGTGATATAGCGCACCGGATCGATCGGCTCGCGAGTCGGGCCAGCAGTAACCACCACCTTTAAGTTGTTCAGCGGCCCCTCAACAAGACGCTCTACCACCCGCGCCAGCAGCGCGCTCGGCTCAACCATCCGCCCTGGCCCCACCTCGCCACACGCCTGCTCACCACTATCGGGACCAACCAGCTCGATACCGCGCTGTAGCAGGATGCGTGCATTCGCCTGGGTCGCCTCGTCCTGCCACATCACACGGTTCATTGCCGGGGCGAGCAGCAGCGGTGCCTCCGCTGCCAGCACCAGGGTGGTCAGCAGATCATCGGCCCCGCCATGGACCAGCTTCGCCATGAAATTGGCCGTGGTCGGTGCCACCAGAATCAGGTTGGCCCAGCGTGCAAGTTCAATATGGCCCATCGCCGCCTCACTCTCGCTATCGAGCAGCTGGCTGTGGACCGGGTGGTCGGAGAGTGCCTGCAGGGTCAGCGGGGTAACAAACGACTCCGCCGCCTCACTCATTACCACTCGCACCTCGGCCCCTGCGCCGCGTAGCAGGCGCACCAGCTCCGGACACTTGTAGGCGGCGATGCCACCGGTAATGCCGAGGAGAATTTTCTGACCATTGAGGGGCTGATCCATAATCGTGACGATTCTACATAAACTTTCAAACAATGCGGATAACCGATTAATATTAACCGGCGGCAGGATGCCGTACCGACAACAGGGAGTTGAATATGCCGATCACCGACTGGCCCGCCGAAGAGCGTCCCCGCGAGAAGCTGCTACAACGTGGCGCGACCGCCCTCTCAGATGCAGAACTACTCGCCATCTTTCTCCGCACCGGTACCCGCGGCAAGACCGCCGTCGACCTGGCGCGTGAACTACTAGCGGAGTTCGGTAGCCTACGCGCCCTGCTCAGCGCCGATCAGAAACAGTTCTGCAACGGACTCGGTCTCGGCAGCGCCAAGTACGCCGTGATGCAGGCCACTCTGGAGATGGGCAGACGCCATCTGCACGAGACCCTGCTCAGCGGCGATGCACTGACCAGCCCCGACCAGACCCGCCAATACCTCACGGCACAGCTGCGTGACTACCAACACGAGGTCTTCGCCGCCCTGCTGCTCGACAACCGTCACCAGGTGATCCGTTTTGTCGAGCTCTCCCACGGCACCATTGATGGGGCCAGCGTGCATCCGCGCGAGGTGGTCAAAACCGCACTCTCATTTAATGCCGCCGCTGTAATCTTTGCCCACAATCACCCCTCCGGGATCGCCGAGCCAAGTCAGGCCGATCAGCGCATCACCGAACAGCTCAAGGCCGCACTGGCACTGGTCGAGATCCGGGTGCTCGACCACCTGATCATCGGTAACGGTGAGAGCCACTCATTCGCCGAGCACGGATTGCTGTAAAATAATCGCGCCGCTGCCTTGCCTCACCAGATTGAATTTGCTATAAAGTGCGGCTCTTCGGCACGTTGTATGCGTGGCCTCAAGAATTTTACGGAGATTTACGATGTCCAAAGTATGTCAGGTTACCGGGAAGCGCCCCGTTGCCGGAAACAATGTGTCCCATGCGAAAAACAGGACGAGACGCCGCTTCTTGCCTAACCTCCACACCCACCGCTTCTGGGTTGAGAGTGAGAACCGCTTCATTCGTCTGCGCGTATCTGCCAAGGGCATGCGCATTATCGACAAGAACGGTATCGATTCAGTCCTGACCGACATGCGCGGTCGCGGCGAAAAGGTTTAAGGGGAATTTATCATGCGTGAAAAGATTAAACTGGTTTCAAGTGCCGGCACCGGCCACTTCTACACCACCATGAAGAACAAGCGTAACACCCCTGAGAAGGTCGAGATGATGAAGTTCGACCCGGTTGTTCGCAAACACGTCTCCTACAAGGAAGCGAAGATCAAGTAACAGCGATCTCGTTCCAGCAACAAACCCGCTGCGGCGGGTTTTTTGTTGCCTGAAATCGACCCAGCCCCTAAGCTAGCCCCCTATTTCCACATTCCCAATAAATGGAATTACGCGTGAGCAGCAAACAGGTCTTCGTCACCCGCCAGGGTATCTACAACCGCCTCTCTGAAGTTTTTGCCTATGAGCTAATCTTCAACGACACGATCAACGTGGATAGCGATCACAGCAGTAACGTTCGCGACTTTATCGGCAATGTGGTCGAGATCGGCCTCGATAATCTTGCAGGACGCAGACCGGCAATCATTAACCTTGATCCGGAGTTGCAACTCGACGAGACCCTGCTCCAGCTCTCAACGCCTCAGATCATTCTCGGCATCTCACCCACCACTCCAGCCAGCGACGAAAACATTGAGAAGCTGCTCAAACTAAAGGGACACGGCTACAAGCTGCTGCTCAACGACTTCGTCTACAGCCAGGAGCGTGCTGAACTGCTAAAACATGCTGACATCGTTCGCATCCAGGTTGGAATCGGCGATCTGCGCGAGATGATGGAGGCGATCACACCCATTCGTGAAGCGGGTGTCGAGATCCTCGCCGACGGGGTCGATAGTCGCGATGTGCATGCTCGTTGTGTACAGCTCGGCTTCTCATACTTTCGCGGCAACTTTCTCTGCCAGCCCAATATCGTTGAGGGCAAACGTCTCGCCTCCAACCGCACCACTGCGCTGCGCCTGATCGCTAGCCTGCAGGCTGCCGACGTCTCCAACAAAGAGATCGAGACCCTGATCAGCCAGGATGTCACCCTCAGTTACAAACTGCTGCGCCACATCAACTCCGCTTTCTTCGCCCTGCCGCGCGAGATCGAGTCGATCAAACAGGCGATCGTCTATCTCGGTCTGCAGGCGATCAAGCAGTGGGCGACCCTGATCTCACTGACCAATGTCGATGACAAACCGAGCGAACTGATGAACATCTCGATGCTGCGCGGCAAGATGTGCGAACTGCTGGCCGAACAGGCCAGGTTGCCGCAACCCGCAGGTTTCTTCACTGCAGGACTCTTCTCCACCCTCGACGCGATCATGGATGCCGATATGGGCGAACTGCTGGAGCAGCTACCGCTTAGTCAGGAGATCAAAGATGCGCTACTGAAACGTGAGGGCGCGATAGGTGAGGCGATCAACTGTGTAATCGCCTATGAGCAGAGTGACTGGGAGAAGAGTGCCTTCCAGGATCTCGACCCGTGGAAGGTCGCCACAACCTACACTGAGGCACTCAGCTGGTCTGATAGCACCCTCGCCGCCCTGCCCAGCGGCTAGACAAACCTGAGCAGCAGATTACCGTAACCATCAACCCGGCAGTGCCAGCCGGGTGCCAGCCAGGTGGTTGAGACCGTCTCGGTAATCAGCGCTGGCCCAGAAAGCTCACTACCGGCAGCGAGCGCATCGCGCTGATAACAGGCTACCGGTTCCGCCACACCGTAGAGCGGACGATGAGCAAACGGCTCGACATCACCCTCACCCAACGGCTGCAGCTCAACTCTTGAAGCGCCACCGCGCACACCAACGCGCACATTAACCAGCTCAACCTCCATCCCCAGACTATGACCGTAGCGCTGGGCGTGCAGTGCATGAAAACTCGCCTTGCTCTCATGCATGCCGCACCACGGCACATTGAGGGTGTAGGACTGCCCCTGATAGCGCAGATCGACCGAGCGCTGCGCCTCGATCAACGACTCATCAACACCCTCTGCCAGCAGCTCGCTACGCCCCTGACTCAGTAGCACATCGAAGTGCTGGTCGAGCATGGCGACATCGATAGCATGCAGTAGTCCGGTCACCGTTTGAGAGAGCTGCCGTCCACGCGGCGCGGCGAGCATGCCGAGCGCCGAGAGCACACCGCCGTGTCGCGGCACCAGCGCCTCATCCATGCCGAGCGCCTCGGCCAGGGCACAGACGTGCAAGCCACCGGCACCGCCAAAGGAGGTCAGCGTCAGCTCACGCGGATCGACACCCCGCTCGACCGAGATCACCCGTAGCGCACGTGCCATATGTTCGTTGGCAAGATGGATCACCCCTCAGCCGCCTCCTCACGGTTCAGCTTCAACCCCGCCGCCAGCTCATCGACGACCGCCTCGGCCGCCGTAAGGTCAAGGGCCATGTTGCCGCCGAGAAAGGCATCGGGTTGCAACCGCCCCAGCACCAGATTGGCGTCGGTCACCGTCACCCGTGAACCGCCACGCCCGTAACAGGCGGGGCCCGGATCGGCACCCGCCGACTCCGGCCCGACCTGCAGCATACCGCCCGCATCGACCGTGGCGATCGAGCCACCACCCGCACCAATGGTATGCATATCGACCATCGGTACACCGACCGGATAACCTGCGATCTCCCCCTCACCGGTCAACTGCACCTCACCGTCAATCAGCGCCACATCGGTCGAGGTGCCGCCCATATCGAAGGTGAGTAGTCGTTCGCGTCCCGCCAGTTCGCCGATAAACTGCGCTCCACGCAGACCACCCGCCGGACCGGAGAGCAACATGCGTACCGAGTGTCGCCCCGCCTGGGCGGCGTCGATGGTATCGCCCGAACTCTGCATTACCGACAGCGGCGCCGGTGAAACGCCCTGCTCGAGACGCCCCAGATAGCTCTCGACCAGCGGCCCGACATAGGCGTTGAGCCAGGTGGCGATACCGCGCTCATACTCTCGATACTCCGGCAACACCTCGGAGGAGCGAGCGACAAACAGCGTTTCGGGCAGCGCCGCCTCAATAGCACGCTCACCGCTGTCATCGAGAAAGGAGAAGAGCAGATTGATCGCCACCGACTGCGGCTCGAGCTCCGCGACGGCCTGCTGTAGCTCGGCAAGGTCGGCCTCGGTGAGCGGCTCGATCATCTCACCCTCAGCATTAAGCCGTCCGCCGGTCTCCAGGCAGAACTCTCTTGGCACTGGCGGCGTCACCGGATCGGGCTGCAGGTTATAGAGTTCGCGCCGCGCCTGACGACCAATGGTGAGCAGATCTCGCAGCCCACGATTGGTAATAAAGAGGGTGCGCACCCCCTTCCCCTCCAGCAGTGCATTGGTCGCCACCGTCGAGCCGTGCACCACCCGCAGCTGTGCGCGGTCGAGCCCCAGCTCATCGATCCCCTGCAGGATCGCCCGCTCCGGGGCATCGGGCGTGGAGAGCACCTTGTGGACCCGCAGCTCTCCACCCACATCGACGACAAAGTCGGTGAAGGTACCCCGGTGTCGACACCAAGCAGTATCACGATTCACCTCCAAAGCTGTAGCTACGTTCGACCCGTGCCACCCGCACCTGATAGCACTGATACCAGCGCTCACGTCCATCCGCCTGCGCTGCCTGATGCTCACCCTCTTCTCGCCACATCCGGATCGCCTCAAGCGACTCCCAGTAGGAGACGTGATACCCAACGCACCTTCTCGCGCCGACTCAACACCGAGAAGCCGGGCTGCGCCGCGCGAGCTGCAGCATCCGTTGGGCGGCCTCTTCATAACCTTCATCGGAGGCGCTTTTCAGCGAGCTGAAGATCACGCTGTAGTAGGGCGGTTCGGGTGTATTGGCGAGTTTGCACATAGTCGAATCGGTCTTTGCGGTGTATGGTCGCCGCTTGGCAACGGCTAAAACGATCCTGAATAATAAAACGTATGAGTGACGAAATCCTGATCCGTGTCGAAAACCTCACCCGTCTCTACGGCGAGAACCGCGTCGTCGACAACCTCAGCTTCGAGGTGGCACGCGGCGAGGTGCTCGGTTTTCTCGGTCCCAACGGGGCGGGAAAGTCGACCACCATGCAGATGATCACCGGCAATCTAGCACCGACCACCGGCGCGGTGGCGATTAACGGCGTCGACCTACTGGACGAGCCGAAGCGCGCCAAGACCGAACTCGGCTACCTGCCAGAGCAACCGCCGCTCTATCGCGAGCTGACCGTCGATGAGTATCTGCGCTACTGCGCAAAGCTCAACCGCATCGCACGAGTCGAGATTGAGACTGCACTCAATCGCGCCAAGACGCGTTGCGGCCTTGTTGATGTCGGCAGCCGCCTGATCGGCAACCTCTCCAAGGGGTATCAGCAGCGCGTCGGCATCGCCCAGGCGATCATCCACAACCCGGCGGTGGTGATCCTCGATGAGCCGACCGTTGGCCTCGATCCGATCCAGATTCGCGAGATTCGCCAGCTGATCAGGGAGCTCGGCAACGAGCACGGCGTGATCCTCTCCACCCACATCCTGCCCGAGGTGCAGGCGACCTGCTCACGGGTGCAGATCATCCACCAGGGCAAACTGCTCTTCAGCGACACCATGCATGGGCTCGATGCACGCCTCAGCGAGCCGGTGCTACGGCTCAAACTGAGCAACCCGCCGCCGCTCGAGGCACTCACCGCACTGCCAGGCATCGAATCGGCCGAGCGATCGGATGCGGGTTATATCGAACTGCGACACTCACCAGAGACCAATCCAGCCGGGGCCGTTGCCGAAGCGGCAGTCGCGAACGGCTGGGGCGTACTGGAGCTGACTCACACCGCAAGTCGCTGGAGCAGATCTTTGTCGAGCTGACCACCGGCGCGACCGGCGAGGAGGCCGCCGCATGATCCTCACTATCGCCGCCCGTGAGCTGCGCTCGCTGTTCCTCTCACCGCTCGCCTGGACCATCCTCGCGGTGGTGCAGTTCATCCTCGCCTGGCTCTTTCTCGGCATGGTCGACTACTACATCATTGAGGCGCAGCCACGGCTTGCCACCCTGCACGGCGCACCCGGCGTCGCCGAGCTGATCGTCGCCCCACTCTTCAGCTCCGCCGCGATCGTGCTGCTACTGGTCACCCCGCTACTGACCATGCGTCTGGTCAGCGAGGAGCGGCGCAACCGCACCCTCACACTCCTGCTCTCGGCACCGATCTCTATGAGCGAGATCATCCTCGGCAAGTACCTCGGCCTGCTCGCCTTCCTGCTGCTGATGCTCACCCTCACCGCGCTGATGCCGCTCTCACTGCTCAGCGGCGGCACGCTCGACTTCGGGCTGTTCGCCTCGGCGCTGCTCGGTCTGCTACTGCTCACCGCCGCCTTCACCGCCGCCGGGCTCTTCATGTCGACCCTTACCCAGCAACCGACCGTCGCCGGCATCAGCAGCTTCGGTCTGCTGTTGTTGCTCTGGATCATCGACCTCTCCGGTAATAGCGGCGACGAGGTAGGTAACGTCTTCAGCTACCTCTCACTACTACGCCACCACGAATCACTGCTCAAGGGTGTCTTCAACAGCAGCGACATCGTCTACTATCTGCTCTTCATCACCACCTTTCTGGTGCTCAGCATCCGCTGCCTCGATGCCGAGCGGCTGCAGCCATAGTAGGGAACCAGAATGAAACAGACCACCTCGACACGGCGCATGGCACGCTTCAAGCCACTACCTCTTCATCGCGCTGTTTCTCACCGCGGTCGGACTGATCGCCTGGCTCAGCACCCACTACAGCTTCGAAGCGGACTGGACCCACAGCGGCCGCAACTCCCTCTCCGAGACGAGCAGCGATCTGCTCGCCACTCTCAATGCCCCCGTGAAGATCGAGGCATTTGTGCGTGAAGAGGGGGAGCTGCGTCGCCAGATCGAAAGCTTCATCGACCGCTACCAGCGCTCCAAGGGCGATATCGAAATCAGCTTCATCAACCCCGACCTCAATCCGCAACGCATGCGCGAGCTCAACCTCGGCAACGGCGCACTGCTGATCCACTATCAGGGGCGTAGCGAACAGCTGCAGGCAATTAATGAACAGAATGTAACCAACGCCCTACGTCGCCTGAGCCGCAGCGGCGATCGCTGGATCGCCTATCTTGAGGGGCATGGTGAGCGCGACCTGCGCAGCGAGGCGAACCACGCGCTGGGCAGCTTCGGCAGTGAGCTGGAGCGCAAGGGTTTTAAGCTGCAACCGCTCAACCTCGCCAAGCTCGGTGCCATCCCCGGCAACACTGAACTGCTGGTAATCGCCAGCCCACAGTTGGCACTGCTGGAGGGCGAGATCGCACTGATCGAAGGCTATCTGCAGAGCGGCGGCAACCTGCTCTGGCTCACCGAGCCAGACAGCGAGTCGGGACTGAGGAGCTAATCGACTCACTCGGCATCACCAAACTACCCGGCACCCTGGTCGATACCAACAGCAGCAAACTCGGCATCGACAACCCCGCTATCGTAGTCGTACCCGATTACCCCTTCCACGCCGTCACCAGCAACTTCACCGCGCTGACCCTCTACCCGCAGAGCGCCGCACTGGAGTTCGAAGAGACCAACGAGTGGCAGGGCGAACCGCTCATCACCACCCTCCCCGGCACCTGGAATGAGACCGGCACAATCGAAGGGACCATCGCCATGGATGCCGACGAAGGAGAGCGCGAAGGCCCCTTCAACCTCGCCCTTGCACTGACCCGCACCATGGAGGGAGAGACCACCAACGGCGAAACCACCAACCAACGCGCCATCGTCATCGGCGACGGCGACTTCCTCAGCAACAGCTACCTCGGCAACGGCGGCAACCTCGACCTCGGCCTCGCCATGGTCGAGTGGCTAAGCCACGACGACGCGCTGATCACCATCCGCAGCCGCACCGCGTCCGACACCACACTCGAGCTGTCGAACACCGCGATGGCGGTGATTGGGGTTGGGTTTTTGTTGGTGGTGCCGGTGGGGTTGTTGGGGGTGGGATTAGGTATTTGGTTGAAGAGACGGAAGCGTTAGACGCTACCCGTTTCAAATAACACTTAGCCAACTTTCGTCGGGTATTACTGCCCTGCACGTTCAGTAGACTCTCTTAAACTCCATTAGGGGCAGCAACCCCATTTCTTTTAGAAAGAAATAGGGGAAAGAAACCTCTCCGACGATTTGCCGCTTCGCGGTTCACTCCGCTTCTCATGATTTCAGGCGTGGGCAGAACTCGCTGCGCTCGGACAAGCTGCCCACTCAATCCTGAAATCACTGCGATGCTCGCCTGCATCGACGGAACAAAACCGAACCGATTTGGCACCCTCATAAGATTTAGTTAATCTCATACACGTAGCACAGACCACACTCTAACTGAGTGCGGCATAGGCTCACACAACCGGGAAGAGTCATGCAGGATGCAGAAACACCTTATCAAACCCATTCAAAACGACAGACCCCACTAAAGTGAGAGTTCTTAGTGACATATCGCAACATACGAGCCGACCGCATATGGCAATATATGCGCCAGATTCATATTCACTGTTAAGCTCTACAACAAAGGGGCAATTTGAGTTCAGCATTTATAAGCTATTCAACGAAGGATGAAGAGCTGGCGAAAAAGCTTTATTCATTAACTTCCATGGCTGGCATAGAAATGTTTCTAGCAGGAATATCAATTGAACCTGGGAGCAAATGGACAGATGTAATTTTTGAGAAACTGGACAAAGCTGATTGGGTTTCTTTCTGGCATCAAAAACGCTTGTGAGTCACAAGCAGTTCAACAAGAAATTGGGGCATCTTTAATTCAAAAGAAAACCATTATACCGTTGCTAATTGATATAACACCTGAAGAACTACCCGGCTGGGTTGGGAATCACCAAGCAATCAATCTAAAAGACAGCCCCGAGAGGCTTCACTCAGCAATAGAAAAATCGCAGATAAAATACAAGTAGATAAGTTCTGGGCGGGCGTAATAGTAGGCATTCTTGTTATTGCATTGGCGTTCTTGCTTACAAAAGCATGAACTTAATAATCAGCTCAACCGCCCACCTCCACGGCGCTTGACTTAGTGCAACATAGCACAAAGGCAAACCCCGCCACGATGCCCGGCTTAGCACGGCATTAGTCAAATAGGAAAGGAGCACACGGATGAGTGATCACGATTTTCGCTTCTACGCTAAAGGAGCCGCATTCGAAGACGGCACCTATGATTTACGATCAATGGAGCTTCTTCTATCTAGCTACCGCTCCATAACCGACCGCCTTATTGCAGTACAACTCGGGCGTCGCCAGCTTACTCCGAAAATCAAAAACAAATCGATTACCAAGTACAGATCAAGCCAGGTTCAATCGAATTTCTATTGATTTTGTCTTTACCCACAAAGAGGTTCTGACCGTATTAGCTTCCGATGGCGGCTATCAACTGTCCAGCACCATAACCAAGCTTTTCAAAGAGGCCCTCAACCTACGTAAAGAGGTTGCCAAGGTTCTCGAGCAAAAGCTCCCTCTGAATATCACGATCAATGCCAATATCAATGTCGGGTCTGGCACCCTGATTGCGAACACTGGTAATGGGAATATTCAGATTGGTGATTCAAACATCCTTTGGGCAGCACAAGTTACTAAGCACTCTGCGGATCGTTTAGTTGGCGGCATTGATGGAAACCAAATTGAGTTTGTGGAGCTTTCTGGCGCAGGCAGTGAGATGAAGATTACCGAGGAGGATCGCGTAATACTCGGCCAAAATCGTGAAGAACTAACGGCAGAAATTTCTGTAATTGGTCGCCTGGATATGGTTGCGTTCTCTAGCCACAAGGGAACAATTATTGCCGAGAACGAGAGGTTTCCGTTACGTGGGAAGAACATCTAAGAAACAAAATCTACAAGTTTGCTGACACTCCAGGCATCGAGTTTCGCGTCAGACCAATCATTGATCAAACCGGGGAGTCGCTATTTTTGCGAAAGTTTGTTTTGGGCATCCAAGCCCAAGCAAACAGCAAAAACTTAACGCGACCATTTATGCCTACGGCGCCCCGACCGTCCTGCGTACGTTGCGTAATCACCTCTTCGCGGCTCTACACAACTCCCTCAGTGACTCTACGCCGACATAAAGCCGCTGCTGCATCTTCTTCGTCGTTCGCTCGCGCTCTCAACTACGAATAGGCAGACGGCGTCGACTATCGGGGACTAACCGCTCTCACTTCGCTCTCCATGGCGGTCAGCGAACGAATGCACTCCGAGGCAATCGCTTACCATGTGCTAGATTGCAAAAGCCGAACCATGAGCTGGACATCTAGAGCCAACAATAAACACACGCGCAATTCCGGGGCAGCATACATAATTTAGCTGCTAGCTATTGGCGACGGCGTTGACTCCCACCTCTCGATGCAAAGCGAACATCACAGTGATTCAGAGCGATCACACAAAACAATAGGGAGCTTCACTATAAAATGAAAACCTCTAGTTTAGTTAACGTACTAATTAGTACAGCAATGCTTATGGCGGGTATTAGCACTGCTCTTAAAGGTCAATTCGTGGATTCGAGTATTGTATTCGTTTCAGCCGACGAGGCTTACAAGGAGTGGTTATTTCGCGTTGTTAGAGATATTGGCTGGTTTGGGAGTCTTTCAGCATCACTTTTGAAAAACCGTGTCAGAGAACAATTATTTCTAATATTAGAGAATAATGCTCTCTGACCCGGTTTAACTCTGGGACAGTTTACCCATATAGCTGCCAACGAATGGACGCGGTGTTGACCTTCATTCCCTCGATGCAGAGCGAGCATCGCAGTGATTTCAGGATTGAGTGGGCAGCATGTCTGAGCGTAGCGACAAATCGGCAGGATCGCCGATTTGCACAGCGCCAAGCTGCCCGAAGGGTGAGGCACATGGACGTGCCTCATGAAACCATCTGCTGATATCTCGTAATCCCAAATATTCCAATCACCAATCTGCGACAGCATGTAGTGATATCGCTTTGCTCAACCCACCCTACCTACCTAGCACTACCTCCAAACACTTGAATACAGACTCGTTTATTTCAACTATAAATAGACGACGGGAGTCGCTATTTTTGCGAAAGTTTGTTTTGGGCATCCAAGCCCAAGCAAACAGCAAAAACTTAACGCGACCATTTATGCCTACGGCGCCCCGACGTCCTGCGTTCGTTGCGTAATCACCTCTTCGCGGCTCTACACAACTCCCTCAGTGACTCTACGCCGACATAAAGCCGCTGCTGCATCTTCTTCGTCGTCCGCTCGCGCTCTCAACTACGAATATGCAGACGGCGTCGACTATCGCGGACTAACCGCCTTCGCTTCGCTATCCATGGCGGTCAGCGGTGGCGGACTCGAACATAAGATGAGAGCCGCTAAAACAACAAAGCCAGCCCACTCTATTAAGGCTGGCACTCTTCAGAAGATAAGAACCCCGGAGGCGTACACACGATGAAAAGCACAACCGAATAACCACTACACTTGCCACACTACTAGCAACACTCTACCTGCCAGCTGCCATCGCCTGGACCGATAAAGTCGACACACTTGATAACGCCAACTCCCTCTGCAAGCTGGAGCCTGACGCCCAGTGCACCGACGCCGTGCGGGTGGGATTGAACGCACCGGGCCTCGACATGAATCACGCTTCGATGGAGAAGATGCGACTGGATGGCGCGAATCTACAGCGGGCCAATTTTTCGTACGCCATTATGCAACTGGTCAATCTGAAGGGTGCCGACCTAATGCTCGCAAATCTGGAAGGCGCTCATATGCATGCGGCTAATTTGCAGGAGGCCAACCTGATGCTGGCCAATATGCAGAAGATCAACCTGCTGGATGCAGACCTGAGCGGAGCCAACCTTCAGGGTGCCAATCTGAGTGGTGCCATCCTGATTAAAGCTAAATTCGATGGAGCAACCTGGACAGATGGCCGGATCTGCGCGCCCGGATCGATTGGGAAGTGTTTGTAGACGCGAATTCACTTCCCAGGCATGTAGCCCGGGTGGAGTGAAACGCAATCCGGGGGTCTCAATATCATCCTCCCGGATTGCGTGTTACTCCATCCGGGCTACGAGTCTGTTAACGATTGGCAATGGTGTTGAACTTTATCGCCTCGATGCAGAGCGAGCATCGCAGGCATTACAGGATTTAGCGAACGACTGTTTGATCGTAGCGAGTTGTTATTCGCGCCTGTAATGACGAGAAGGCCGCTCTCGCACATCTATGTGCTTCTCGGCACTCTTGCATCCTGCACTTCGCGCAGGGATACGCAAGAGCGACCTCTTTGTGTACTTTCTCTTATGCGGTTAAGAGAAAGTACCTCACCGCACAGGGCGACAAATCGGCAGGATCGCCGATTTGCACAGCCTAAGCTGCCCGAAGGGTGAGGCCACATGGACGTGCCTCATGAAACCATCAGCTAATAACTCCTACAATACAAATCATCCCAAGCACTCCTTCCACAACAGCGTGGGCAACATCCATTGCCCACCCTTCTTTCCACGCCACATGATTGCCCCGGCGAACCAATGACCGACTATTTAATAGCTGCATAATGTTAACTGAGTAGGCTTATGTGACCATGTCACACCACCCCCACAGCTAAGTGACTCAGTCACTCTACTTTTTCCTCATCTCCCTATACTGCGGTCATCCACTTCTTACGAGGAAAAGATTATGAAAAAACTTGGCTCATCTCTGGCACTACTGGCCCTGCTTGGCGCTTCTCATCTGCACGCTTCTGAGCAGGCTGATGGTTTCAACTGGCCCTACGGTTTTGCCGCACAACCTGCGGTAGAACAGTTCGATGCAGCAGACGGGCTTAACTGGCCTATGGTTTTGCCACAGCAACTCAGGAATCTATCGAGATAAGCTCGCTTGATGTGGATGGCATTAACTGGCCGGAAGGGTTTTAAATTGGAGTAACTCCAACTATTTAGTGTGTGTCCGAGTGGATATTCACGAACCTCTCAAGCCATCTTGAACTCCACTCACATTTTAGCCCCGATTTCGGGGCTTTTTTCATGCTGAAAGCAGACTGCGTCCCAGCAGCTCACCAACTTTACTTTAACTGACTCATATCAAATACTTATCGATAGAGTTCTCCAGAGCAATCTATGCTCCGACCGTTACTCGGGTCGTCACCCTGGCAATATGGCTGCATACGCAATGGAATTAAAACCGTCTGAACAACGCGTCCTGTCCGACATATTTCCCAGCGTCGCGGAGGTGCCGGGTTTAAGTGATTACGCATGGAACAAGCAGGCATTCAAAAGCGGCGATGTTCTGTTCAAACCTGGCCAACCCTGTAATCGTTTTGTCCTGTTGGGCCATGGAACTATTCGCGTGCAACTACAGAATGATCAGGGACGAAATCTGCTGCTCTATCGCATTGAGCCGGGGCAATTGTGCATTCACTCACTGATCAACCTGATCAATGATCAGAATTTCAGCTATATCACCTCAGCCGATAGTGATGGATGGCTCTGCTGGGCGGAAAGGAGCAGTTTCAGAAGTGGATGGATAGCTCCCCGACTTTCAACACTGGATCTTTAATAACGTCGGCTCACGCTTTAAAACAGGTCGTCGAACGCTTTGCCAACCACGCGTTTATCCCCGTGGAAAACCGCCTGGCCGGACTGCTGATCGAAAAGATGGGTGAAGAGCAGAACATCAAAATCAAACAATCCGATCTCGCCATTGAGCTTGGCACGGCCAGGGAGATTGCCTCCCGCCATTTATCGCGCTGGCAAAACGGGGCTTAATCGACACCCATCGTGGTGAGATCACAATCAACGATGTTCAGGCCCTGCTGGAGCTGGCCATCTAATTCTTACACTATCGATGGATTGAGACGGCCCAGCACGTAGCCCGGATGTAGTGAAACGCAATCCGCGGCTCTCCACATAAACCTCCCGGATTACCCTAAAGCACGCTCATCGTGCCGCTTAATCCGGCTAACTGATCTACAGCCCGCCCCGCTGGCACGCTGTGTGCAATATCTGACGGGCCATGAGCCTCCGCAACGACACCCGCGCCTTCACGATTATGCTGCTGATCTCCTTCGCGGCACATATCGCCGTGGCAGTTCAGATGCCACGAAATCCGTGGGCCGATCTGACCGAGAAGCTGGCACCGATTACGCTGAAGATTAAACTGATGGCGCCGAAACCGGCCCCGAAACCGCTTCCCAAGGTGGAGAAAAAACCGCCGCCTAAGCCCAGGCCGAAACCGGAGGTGGAGCCGCCGAAACCGAAACCAGTGGCGGTTAAACCCAAGCCTGTCGAGCCGCCCAAGCCGAAGCCCAAGCCGGTGGTTAAACCGAAACCGAAACCGATGCCGGTTGTAGAACCGGAACCGATTGTGGAGCCTGAGCCGCTGAAGGTGGTCGAAACAGAACCTGTTGTTGAGCCGGAACCCGTTGAAATTGTTGAGGCGGAGCCAGTTGAGGTTGTCGAAGAAGTACCTGTCGAGGTGTTTGAACCGGTTGAGGTTGCCACGGTAGTCGAGCCTGTTGCGGTGGCCGCAGCGGAGCCGGTTGTGGCGGCACCACCACCCGCCTCCAGCGGTCCCTCACCCGAGCAGATGGCGAGCGCCAAGGCGGACTATCTCGCTCGCCTGGTGAAACATATCGAGAGCAACAAGTTCTACCCCTCGGCGGCACGTCGTCGTCGCATCGAGGGGGCGGTCGATGTCGCCTTTCAGATCGATCAACGAGGTGAGATTACCGAGCTCTCCTGCGATGGAAAAAACCGCCTGCTGCACAAGGCGGCCTGCAAGGCGATCGAGTCGAGTCGACCCCTGCCTGAACCACCATCGGCACTCGGAGCGCGACTGCCTATCAGCTTCTCAATGGTCTATGCACTGCGTTAACAAAGTGCGGCATATGACGCACTCGTTGCGTCATATGCCGCACCTTTCATAACACCAAACCTCCAAAACCCCTTAATTGCCGCACCCAAATTGATGGCATAGATCGTGCTCTCACATAGTCCTGCATTCTGTCGCGTGAGCGGCAGTGGATGGTGAGTAACGTTCATGGATGAACGCCCTTTTTTTATTCCTGGAGAGTTCAATGTCATTTCCGCACCCCTCTGCGCAGGCTAAATCGCTGCGCCTTGTTTCGGCTGCAACCGCCCTCGCACTCGGTTCAACACTTTCTTTCAACGCCTCGGCTGAATCACTTGGCATCATCCACGTCGACTCGACTACCATCGATGACCGCTTCGAGGCGAAGCGCGAAGAGCCCTCCAATATTAATGTGATCAGCGGCGAGACGGTCGATGAGAGCCACGCCGACAATATTCAGCAGCTGCTGCAGTCGGTACCGGGCATCACCACCAACTGGGGCAGCGGCGAATCGCTGAAGATCCACCTGCGTGGTGTTGAGAACCAGGGGTTCATGGGCGAGAAGCCGGGCGTGGCCGTTGTCATCGATGGTGTGCCGGTCTTTGAGCGCACCGGCAAGGTCAATATCGATCTCGACAACATCGAATCGATCAAGGTGGTCAAGGGCGGCGCCTCCTACCTCTTCGGTGACGATGCACTGGCCGGTGCGGTCATCATCACCACCAAGCGCGGCGCGAAGATGGCGGGCGTGAAGGCCTCTGTCGAGGGCGGCAGCTTTGGCCGCCTCAAGGGGCTGGTGCGCGGCGGCTTTGCTGGCGATTTCGGCAGCGGCCATCTGCAGCTCTCCCACACCGAGGTGGACGGGTATTATGAAGATTCCAGCTCTGAGGCGGACTACGCCAACGGTAAGCTGCAGCTCTATGTCGGTGAGATGAGCGACCTTACCTTCGGCTTTGAGCTGGCCGATCGCGCAAAGAACAGCCACGGAGCTGTCGCCGGTGTTACCGCCGCCGCCAACGATCCGCAGAGTGAAGACCCCACCTACAACGACTACGCCAACCACTTCGACGTACAGCTGCAGAAGTACTTCCTCACCTTCGCCAGCGACTTCGAGGATGAGTCGAACCTGATGCTCAATGTCTACCAGTTCAGCGACGACACCAAGTACAACAGCGCACCGGTCGACAGCACCGAGGACGACTACGGCTACACAAACGACTACTCCCAGGTACAGCGTGGCTTCAAGGCTGAGTATCGCCACCCCGACGAACGCGCCGCGTGGATGATCGGCACCGACCTGCGCGCTAACAGCTACGATGCGCTAGTCAACTACCTCGACTGTGCCGACATCGGCAGCTACACCAACTGTGCCAGCGCCGGCATCGGCGGTGTTCATTCGACGAGCGACACCAGCGAGGGGGTCTACGCTTTTTACGGCGAGCTCAAGGTCCGCCCCGCCAAACGCCTCACCCTGACCATGAACGGTCGCGCCGACCTGATCGATCTTGAAGGAACCCGCTCGGAGTGGGCATCGGCTGGCTGGCCACCCGCCTACGCCTGGACCACCGAAACAGACGACAAGCAGTTCGAGGTCGGCAGCTGGCGCCTTGGCGGCAACTTCGCCGTCACTGATAATCTCGATCTCTACGCCAACGGCTCAACCGGCTTCCGCGCACCAACTGTCAAGCAGCTCTTTATCGGTATCAGCTCGCCGACCATGCGCACCAACCCCAATCCCGACCTCGATCCCGAGCAGGCACTCAACCTGGAGATCGGCCTGCGCGGCAAGCTCGATGCACTCGGCTCGCTGGAGTATGACCTAGCGCTGTTCCAGATCGAGCGTGAGGATTTCATTGAGGCGAGCAACGGACGTTACACAACCGGCCTCACCAACCAGTTCGAAAATGTCGGCAACGCTCGCCACCGTGGCGTCGAGCTCTCGATCAACGCACAACCGGCGAAGTGGATAAGCTGGGATCTCGCCTACACCTATCTTAATGCCGAGTACACCGACTACGAAGACTATGTTCTCTCGGTGATGGATACCAACGGCTTCGCTCCGGGCGGTTGTATTGATGGTACCTGGACTAACGTCTCCTTCAGCGGCCAGAACTACTGCCAGAAGGCGTTAGATAACACCGGTAACGATATCTCGCGCACCCCCAACCACCACCTCAACCTGATCTTGGCCTTCTACCCGACCGAGAATCTGACCATCAGTGGCGAGTTCGACTCCACCTCTTCCTACTTCGCCGATGAGCTCAATCAGCTGGAGATGGATGGTCACTCTACGTTCAACCTGCTCGGTAACTATGATCGTAAGTTTGGCTCCACCAAGCTCTCGATCTTCGGTCGTGTCGACAACCTCTTCGACGAGGAGTACTACAACACCGCACGCGCTGATAACGACGACAACGAGGATGGCGTCTACGACGAGGAAGATATCTCTCTGGTGGTCAACCAGGGCATCACCGTCAGCGCTGGTCTCTCATTAACCTTCTAGGAAGCGATGAATTTGTCTATCAATCGGAAACTGAATATTGCGGCCGCAGCAATCGTCGCCATCGCCTTCAACTCAGCCGCCACTGCGGGCTGCGCTGGAACCCTAAACCACCCGGCAGCCACAACATGGCGCAGGGTGGGCACGCGGTCATAGCCGTGGTGGTCCGGTGGCGCTCTATCTCGACGATAGCGAAGCGGCCGAGCTGCAGATGTGGAGTTCCACGCTACAGCTGTCGGAGCTGGAGCAGCTTGAGGGTAAGGTGGAACTGACCAAAACCGGTATCGATAACTACCACGCCGTTCTCGCCACCCGCAGCAGCCAGACACTGCACGAATCGGCACTGCGCTATAGATATATGCGCGGCAAGCCCTCCGGCCACTCACCTTCGGAGCTGACCGCACTGACCAAGACACCGCTGGAGATCGTGCCCGATCCACTGCCGCGCGAACATTGGCGTTATACCGGCAATCAAACAGCCAACTTCACCATTACCTTCAACGGTGAACCGCTGGCTGGGGCGTGGGTTGGACTAACCAGCTCCAACGGCACCACACTCGAATCGACCAGTGATGCCGAGGGTAGCGTCAGCTTCCCCGTCCCCGACGATTTTTCTCGTGTGATGCCGGGGCACAGTAACAACCCCAAGGGTGAGTTCATCGTCCGTACCGGCCACGTTGATAACGGTCGTCTCTACCGCACTAACCTCACCGCCGACTACCGCGTCGACCCTGGCCACTGGCAGTCGAACGGGGTGGCGCTCTTCATGTTGGGCGGTGGTTTTGCGGCCGGGCTGCTAGTCACACGTCGTCGTAACGATCCGGGAGTCGCTATTTTTGCGAAAGTTTGTTTTGGGCATCAAGCCCAAGCAAACAGCAAAAACTTAACGCGACCGTTTATGCCTTCGGCGCCCCGACCGTCCTGCGTACGTTGCGTAATCACCTCTTCGCGGCTCTACACAACTCCCTCAGTGACTCTACGCCGACATAAAGCCGCTGCTGCATCTTCTTCGTCGTCCGCTCGCGCTCTCAACTACGAATATGCAGACGGCGTCGACTATCGGGGACTAACCGCCCTCACTTCGCTCTCCATGGCGGTCAGCGGCAGAGAATAAGAAGGCGAAAAAATCATGAACAGCGTGATCAACCTCTCCACCCTGCGCAAGCTGGTCCAGCTTAGTGCCTTTATCTTTCTCGTCTACGGCTCCAGCGTCGTCGGCTTCTACGCCGCCGACAAGCTGAGCAACGCCTTCCCGGTACTCGCCTGCGCCTACGACGCCGAGACCGCCGACTACTGCGCACTGATCCCCCTGCAGCATCAGATGGACCACCGCGTCGCACCGGTACTGGCGGCGGGTGGCGCGGTCATCACCGCAATCATGCCAACGCTGATCACCCTGCTCACCTTCATGCTCTTCTTCGTCTTTCTCAACAAGGCGTTCTGCGGCTGGATCTGTCCACTCGGCTTCTTCCAGGAGCTGGTCAATATGGTGGGGCAGAAGCTGGGGCTGCAGCGTGACACCTCACTGTCCGATCGCACCGTCGACCGCATCCGCCCCTGGAAGTGGCTGCTGCTGGTGCTGCTGGTCTTCACCTTCCCGCTGCTGACCGGCTTTGGTATCACCGGTCATGAGCTTGGTAGCCCCTTCTGCAGCATCTGCCCGAGCCGCATCCTCACTACCCTGGCTACTGGCAACACCTCGCAGCTAGTGGTCGACACCACCAACGACGGCTACATGATCATCTCACTGATCGCCACCTTCCTCTTCGGTCTGATGATTGCGCTGGCACTGACTGTGCGCCAGCCCTTCTGTCGCATCTGTCCGATGCTGGCGATGCACGCGGTGTTTCGCAAGATCGGCTTTGTACGGCTGGTGAAGAACAGCAAACCGCGCTGCGATAAGTGCGGCCTCTGCGCCAAGGCGTGCCCGATGGATATCCGCGAGATCCACACCGAGATGGACAAAAAGGATGTGCTGTTTGCCGACTGCACCCTCTGCGGCCGCTGCGTCGAGTTCTGCCCCGACAAGGATGTGCTGCAGATGAAGTACACCGCCCTGCCGATCTTCCGCGCCGACCCCGACTACTTCAAGGCACGCAAAAAGGCACAGGATCGCTGGGAGAAGAGCACCTTCCGCCGCTGGTTTGGCAAGAGCGAGTCGTAAAACGTGGAAGCGGTTCAGATCACCTTCGCTGCGGCGCTGCTGATCGGTTTCAGCTACGGCGCCGGCCCCTGCAATATCGCCTGCCTACCCTACCTCGGGCCGATCTTTCTCAGCCGTGAGAGTGAGCGGTTGGGGCGCTGGGGCACCATCCTCCCCTTCTCTGCCGGGCGCATCTTCAGCTATGCGCTGCTCGGTACGGCGGCGGGCCTGATTGCCCCATCGCCAAAGTGGAGCCCTGCATGATGCGTTGGCGTGGTGACATCTCCGGTCGGCCGGGCGTACTTCGCTAGCGCTCCGGTACGGCGGCGGGCCTGATTGGCGCACAGATTACCGATACCCTAAAAGGTGGCAGCGCCTCCATCATCCTCGCGAGGTGAATCGGCGTCGTCGCCTTTGGCTGTCTACTGCAGTCACTCAGCCTGTGCCGCCGCTTGCACACCTACGCGACGAACCCCGGGAACGCTATAAGGTACAGAGCCCTGGAGGTTCGAATCGGTCGGTTGGCCTGTCGGCCTGCTTTGTTGGGGATTGCGCTTTGGCGCTCGAGCTCGCCCGCCCAATTGCGCCCACCTGCGGATTCCGCCGACCCTATAGCTTGCGGCTCGCCTCGGTTGATGGCCTCGGTGCGGTGGGACCCTTTTCTGCTGCTGGCGCACTTCGCCTTTGGCGGGATTCTCACAGTCGCCATGGCAGCGACTAAACTGGTGATATCCGCATTCTGCTGTGCTGTCGACATGCGCTACGTGATGGGTGCTATTCACCTTGCGAACTTGTTATCTGCCCACATAGCCCAGCAAACCACTTTGCAAGATCTTATTCAGCACTGGACTAAACTGCTTACACATTTGTGCGCTCTTGCCGAACAAATTGACCGGTCGGGTCGCTTGCGAAGTTGTTGCACTCTTCGCGGCTAACGTCAACTAACTCGCCTCAGTGCCTACGGCGCCGACTGAATACGCGCGCTGCGATCCTCTTCGTCGCTCCGCTCGCGCTCTCAGCTGATAGCGCCGACGTAAACTCTGGACTTCATCCGCCTCACTTCGCTCTCCATGGCGATCAGCGACTGCTAATAACGCTACTTCGTCTACGGTAGGCCAAAGGCGCAATGTGGCGATTGAACTTCTCGTTTTCTTAGTATTGGTAGAGGAAAAATAATGAAACAACTGATGAAGCGGTTCGTACCGCTGCTCACGGGCCTCAGCATCGCGCTGACAGCCGGTGGTAGCGCCACGGCCAGCACCCTCGATGACGTAATGAAAAAGCGTGGCCTGACGCAGAAAGATCTGCTGGCAGCTGCCAAGACCTACACCCCAACCGGCGGCCGCGATGAGTTCCTGGCCTTCGCTTCGGGTGGTCAGAGTGGTCAGGTCATCGTCTACGGCATCCCCTCGATGCGTATCCTTAAATACATTGGTGTCTTCACCCCCGAGCCCTGGCAGGGTTACGGCTTCGACGATGAGTCGAAGGCAGTACTGGCGCAGGGCCGCATCAACGGCAAGGACATCACCTACGGCGACACCCACCACCCGGCGATCTCCGAGACCGATGGTGACTATGATGGTCGCTATCTCTTCATCAACGACAAAGCCAACCCACGTATCGCTGTGATCGATCTGCACGACTTCGAGACCAAGCAGATTGTGGTCAATCCCTTCTTCAAATCGGCGCACGGTGGTGCCTTTGTCACCCCGAACACCGAATACGTCATGGACCCAGCCCAGTACGCTGCACCGCTGACCGATGAGTTCGTTCCGCTTGAGGAGTTCAACGACAAGTACCGCGGTGGTCTCACCTACTGGAAGTTCGATGACAAGAAGGGTCGTCTCGACCCTGAGCAGTCCTTCACCTTCGAGTTGCCTCCCTACAGTCAGGATCTCTCCGATGCCGGTAAGGGTCCAAGCTATGGCTGGGGCTTTACCAACTCCTTCTGTTCTGAGCGTTATGTCGGCGGTATCGAGCGCGGCCGTCCTCCGTTTGAGGCGGGCTGTTCTTCGAAAGATACCGACTTCATGCACGTAACCAACTGGAAGAAGGCCGCTGAACTGGTCAAGGCCGGTAAGGTCAAGAAGGTCAAGGGCAGCTACCTGATCTCCATGAAGCAGGCGGTTAAAGAGGGTCTGCTCTACCTGATCCCCGAGCCTAAGAGCCCACACGGTGTTGACGTTACCCCTGACGGCAAGCTGATCACCGTCTCCGGTAAGCTCGATAGCCATGCATGGGTCTACAGCTTCGACAAGATCATGA
Organism: Candidatus Reidiella endopervernicosa; assembly: GCF_013343005.1. Classification (GTDB taxonomy): domain Bacteria; phylum Pseudomonadota; class Gammaproteobacteria; genus Reidiella; species Reidiella endopervernicosa. The sequence continues at coordinate 930,680 of NZ_CP054491.1, read as the reverse complement.
AAGCGATCAAGGCCAAGAAGTTCGAGAGCCACGATCCCTACGGTTTACCGATCATCGCGATGAAGGATGTACTGCATACGCAGGTTAACGTCGGTCTGGGACCACTACATACCCAGTACGACTCCAAGCCCTGTGTCGCCTACACCTCGATCTACGTCGATTCAATGGTTACCAAGTGGGACTACTGTAAGGGCAAGGTACTGGATCAAATCAACATCCACTACAACATCGGCCATCTGATGACCATGGAGGGCGATTCCAAGTCACCTGACGGTAAGTACCTCGTCTCTCTCAACAAGCTCTCAATCGATCGCTTCAACCCGGTTGGACCGCTGCATCCGCAGAACCACCAGCTGATCGATATCAGCGGCGAGAAGATGGAGCTGCTCTACGATATGCCACTGCCACTGGGCGAACCCCACTACGTGGTCGCTATTGCAGCCGACAAGCTGAAACCTGCCGTACGCTACAAGTCTGGTTGGGATAGCCGTACCGACAAGCGTTCTCCTTACAAGACCCGCGCGGGTCGTGAGAAGACGGTGCGTAACTGTGACGCCAGCGGCAAGTGCACGGTTGAGGTCTTCGGTACCACCATCCGTTCACACATCACCCCTGAAATCATTGAGGCTGAGGTGGGCGATACTGTGAAGATGCACTTCACCAACCTTGAGCGTGCTCAGGATGAGGTTCACGGCTTCGCACTTAACGGCCAGAACGTACAGCTCTCTATCGAACCCGGTAAGACCGCTTCAGCGACCTTCACCGTTGAGAAAGAGGGTGTCTATCCTTACTACTGCACCGAGTTCTGCTCGGCACTCCATCTGGAGATGCAAGGTTATCTGCTAGTTAAACCGAAGGGCTACAAGTCCACCGGCGCTGCCATGCAGGCCGGGGAGTCGCTATTTTGCGGAAGCTTGTTTTGGGCATCCAAGCCCAAGCAAGCGGCAAATACTAACGCGACCGTTTATGCCTACGGCGCCCCGACCGTCCTGCGTTCGTTGCGTAATCACCTCTTCGCGGCTCTACACAACTCCCTCAGTGACTCTACGCCGACATAAAGCCGCTGCTGCATCTTCTTCGTCGTTCGCTCGCGCTCTCAACTACGAATAGGCAGACGGCGTCGACTATCGGGGACTAACTGCCTTCGCTTCGCTATCCATGGCGGTCAGCGAGGGTGTAAGTTACACTCAGGCCGACTACAACAAGCAGGTCAAGACCAACGTCGATACCCAGGCGGTTATCAATCAGGTCGTAGGCTTCATCACCAGCCACAACTACAAGGACTTCCCTACTGTTGTGGCACTGGTTGAGGATGCAACCGATCAGCTCGGATTCGCCGATGAGTCGAAGAAGAAGGCTGAAGCGGCTGCGGCCAAGAAAGACTGGCAGAATGCCATGCTCTGGGCCAACCAGTGGTGGCAGTATCAGGTTAAGACAGCGGACCTCGGTCTGCGTGCCAAGACCTATCTGGAACAAAATGGTGCTAAAAAGGTCAAATAACCACTGAGTGGTAGTGATACCACGACAAACAGGATATTGACCCAACTAAAGGGGGAGGAGCAGTATTGCACCTCCCCCTTTTTCCCTAAAGATCTGGAGATTCCTCATGAAAAACATGTCTATAAAAGCGACTCTGGCGGCTCTGCTGCTCGGACTCGGTGTAAGCAACAGCGCCATGGCCCTCGATGGTGAAGCACTATTTAAAAATCCTGCCAAGGGTGGCTGTACCGCCTGTCACGGTAAGGATGGCAAGACCACCATTCTGCCCCAATACCCAAAGATTGCCGGTCAGAATGAGGCCTATGTATTACAGCAGCTGAAAGACATCAAGAGCGGCGCACGCAACAACGGCATGACCGCTGCGATGAAGGGCATCATGCACCTGGTCAACGACGAAGAGATGGCGGCAATGGCCAAATACATCTCAACCATGGCGCCGTAGCGTTATCGTTGAATATCAGATTTGACTAATATCAATGCCATCTTCGACGGGATAGCGAGAATGGCAGTCAGAGATCGATTCGGTTACGGCAGAGATCGCCAGACCCAATCATGAATACAACGCTCCGGGAGTCGCTATTTTGCGAAAGTTTGTTTTGGGCATCCAAGCCCAAGCAAACAGCAAAAACTTCACGCGACCGTTTATGCCTGCGGCGCCCCGACCGTCCTGCGTTCGTTGCGTAATCACCTCTTCGCGGCTCTACACAACTCCCTCAGTGACTCTACGCCGACATAAAGCCGCTGCTGCATCTTCTCCGTCGTTCGCTCGCGCTCTCAACTACGAATAGGCAGACGGCGTCGACTATCGGGGACTAACCGCCCTCACTTCGCTCTCCATGGCGGTCAGCGATTGTTGAGAGAAGTTATGAAAGGCACTAAATCGGTAGTTGGCGCGCTGGTTGTCGCCATGGGTGTGGCTGCAGGCCCTGTCGCCGCGGCTGGTCCAGCCGCAGCTGGCTGGAACGTGGGTGGTGGCGAGCAGGATGAGGCGATGCACCTGACGCCCGACCTTGATAACGGCATGGACGTCTACGAGGTCTGTGCTGCCTGCCATCTTCCCGAGGGCTGGGGTACCAAAGAGGGTACCTTCCCACAGCTGGCCGGTCAGCATAAAGAGGTTCTGATCAAGCAGCTGGCTGATATCCGCGCACTCAACCGTGACAACCCAACCATGTACCCCTTTGCACTGCCTGAGTCGATCGGTGATGCACAGGCGCTGGCCGATGTCGTCGCCTACATCGAGAAGATTCCGATGAATCCTGAAAACGGCGTCGGCCCTGGCACCGATCTGGCCCTGGGCGAGCAGCTCTACAAGGACAACTGTGTGAAGTGCCACGGTGACAACGGTGAAGGCATCAAGGAGAAGTACTACCCCAGAATTCAGGGGCAGCACTACAACTACATGCTGCGTCAGTTTGAGTGGATCCGTGACGGCAAGCGTCGTAACGCCAACCCAGACATGGTCAAGCAGATCAAGGGCTTCACCGACAAGGATATGGTTGCTGTTATCGACTACGTATCACGCCAAAAGCCACCGAAGGAGGATCTCGCACCCTCGGCTGACTGGATGAACCCAGACTTCGATTGAATGGCAGTGACGCGCTTTAGGCTAATGCCTAAAGCGCGTACTCTACCCAACACCCTTTTCTTTGAACGCTCACGCCACGACTGTGGTGGCGAGCGGAATGGCGACCGTCATGCAAAACAGTGCATCACAGAAACAGACCTTTATCGTAGCCGGCCTCAGCCTGATCTCAATCGCGATGCTCGCTATGATCTACTTCGTGCCGATCTGGTGGGTATCGCTCACCGCACCTAACTATCCACCCGAAGCGTTCCCTGACGGGGTTCGTATCCACTTCCATATGAACGGCGTCTTTAATGGCTGTGAAATGGTGGAGAAGGCAGAGATCCAGGAGGATGAGGCGCTCGACTGTGTGCATGAGATGGACACCATCAACCACTACGTCGGCATGTACCCGATCTCGACGGGTGGCCCGATTGAGCGCGGTTTTCGCTCTTTCTGTTGAGCTTCCTGGCGGTAATGATTATCAGCTTTATCTGTATCCGACCGAAACTACGCACCGCCATCATGGGGATCGGTTTTGCCATCATTCTCAGCTGGATGTATATTAACATCTACGCTAGTAATGGTATCGCCCTGCAGAGCACCGGTTATCTAACCGCGCTGGTTACCGCACTCGATCAAGACGCCAGCCAGGAGATCGAGGTCTCACCGGCCCAGGCACTGATCGATCGGATGCAGCAGTCGCTCTCATCGTCGGGGGTCGAAGTCGATAGAACGTCGACCGAGGAAGGCAAGGCCTCTCAAAAGACGCTGATGCTTGAGCAACTGCAGTCCAATTTTGAATACGATATGTCACGTCGTGGTATCGGCGAGGAGTGGAATGGCAGTAGCTTCCAGGTCATCAGCTGGCACTACACCAAGACCCTGGGGCGCTACTTCAACAATCCCGAAGAGATCACCCCGATGGTGGCAACGCTGAGGCTCGCGATACATGTCGTCTTTGTTGGACTGCTCGGTGCCATGCTGCTGCTACTCTGGGGTTCGATTAAAACATTCGCCCCTCTACTGGCTCCTGATTATGGTGCCGATCGCGCTGCCGGTCTTCTTTGTCATCGACTATGCCGCCTGGCTCTGGTGGTTTGGTCACAACATGCCGGGGAGTCGCTATTTTTGCGAAAGTTTGTTTTGGGCATCCAAGCCCAAGCAAACAGCAAAAACTTCACGCGACCGTTTATGCCTTCGGCGCCCCGACCGTCCTGCGTACGTTGCGTAATCACCTCTTCGCGGCTCTACACAACTCCCTCAGTGACTCTACGCCGACATAAAGCCGCTGCTGCATCTTCTTCGTCGTCCGCTCGCGCTCTCAACTACGAATAGGCAGACGGCGTCGACTATCGGGACTAACCGCCCTCACTTCGCTCTCCATGGCGGTCAGCGAATGAGATGGGCGCCTTTTCGGTCAAACCCTTCATGCCGACCGTCTTCGGACAGGGCAAGGTGGCGCAGTTCGCCACTCACTCCTATCCCTACATCGGTTATGGCCTGATGGTCTTGATGTCGCTGCTACTCGGCATCGCCGCTCTGATTCGCCGCAAGCAGTTGCGGGAGAGCGAATAGTCGGTCGCACGGGACGAGGTCATGGAACGCAGCAATAACATCTCTATCGACAGGCTCTGCGTTGCGCTGTTGTGGCTCGGTTGTCTGAATACCGCAGTTGCAGCCGACTACCCTCGTTCCAGGCGCTGATCGACGCCACCGAGAAAAACGGTGTACTCAGCCCACCGGCCGGTACCTACGCCGGGCCGGTGACTATTGAGCAACCGATCACCATCGATGGCCGCGGCGAAGTGACCATCGATGCCGGTGGTAAAGGCTCGGTGATCTTCCTCGATACCGACGGCAGCACCCTCAAGGGGCTGCGTCTGACCAATTCAGGTGAGTCGCACAACGACATCGACTCTGGTGTGCAGGTGCGCGGCAACTTTAATGTGATCAAGGACAATGTGATCGACAACTGCCTGTTTGGTGTCGATCTTCAGCAGTCGGAATCGAATATCGTGCGCCGCAATAAGATCTCCTCTAAACCGTTCGATCTTGGCATACGCGGCGATGCGATACGCCTCTGGTACAGCTTCAACAACAAGATCACCAGCAACACCATCCGCAACTCGCGCGACATGGTGGTCTGGTACTCCAAGGACAATCTGATCGCCCGCAACGATGCACGCGGCGGCCGCTACTCGCTCCACTTCATGTACTCACAGCACAATGTGGTCGAGGAGAACCGCTATACCGATAACACCGTTGGCATCTTTCTGATGTACAGCGACGATGTCGTGGTGCGCAACAACAGCATCACCCGCGCAGTGGGGCCGACCGGCGTCGCACTCGGTATGAAGGAGACCTCGAATGTAACGATCGAGGGCAATCAGCTACTCTACAATGCCGTCGGGCTGTCGCTCGACGTCTCACCCTACCAGCCCGACACCACCAACCTGATCAGCAATAACCTGATCGCCTTCAACAATATCGGCGTGGACTTTCTCAACGACTGGCCGGGCAATACCTTCACGGCCAACCAGTTCAAAAGCAACATCACCCAGGTGGCGGTATCGGACGGCGCCAGCGTCAATCGCAATAGTTGGGATGGCAACTACTGGGATGACTACGAGGGTTTTGATCTCGACCAAAACGGCATCGGCGACACCCCGTACGAGCTCTACTCCTATGCCGACCGCATCTGGATGGATGTACCCGCCGCACAGTTCTTCAAGGGCTCACCAATGCTCGAGACTCTCGATTTTCTGGAGCGCCTCGCCCCCTTCTCCGAGCCGGAGATGGTGCTGCGTGACGCCGCCCCCATCACCACCCCACCGGAGCCGTTGTGAGCGAGACGAGTAAAAAGGGTAAACGCCCCCTCAACCCCCGTCAGCAGAAGGAGCGACGCGAGTTTCTGCGTTCGATCGCACTGGGCGCAGGCATGGTCGGCATCTCATTGATCGGCCTCGTGCCGGTACTCAGTGGCGCCGTGCCGCGACTGCGACCACCAGGTGCACTGCTGGAACAGAAGTTTCTCGCCTCCTGCATCAAGTGCGGCCAGTGCGTGCAGGTCTGCCCGGTCAACGCCATTGAGCTGGCCGATCTTGATGAGGGCTTCGGTATCGGCACACCCTTCATCGACGCACGCGCCCAGGCGTGTGACTTCTCCTGTGACGGCCTGCAGTGCGTACTCGCCTGCCCCACCGGCTCTCTGACCCACGAAATCAACTACTCACACGAGACGCGCATGGGCTTTGCTCGGCTCGACAAGCCGAAGCTCTGTCTGGCGATGCAGGGCAAGGGCTTCTCTGGCGTGGCACGCGGCCCCGACTTCCCCGGCAAACTACGTTTCGATGAGATCGATCGCTGGAATCCGCTCAACATCAACGAGCAGCCCTTCGATGTGGAGATCTGCGACCTCTGCGTACGCACCTGTCCGATCGAGATCCGTATCGCCCAGTGCGAGGCGGGCAAGCCACCCTCGGGCGATACCAACCAGTGTCCGCCGCTGCGCGCTATCCGCCTTGAGGAGGTGACCCACGCCGACGGCAGTAAAGGGATGCGCCCGACGGTGCTCGACGGCTGTGTCGGCTGTGGCGTTTGCGAGATGATCTGCCCCACCGAAGAGGCCTCGATCGTGATCGACATTCGTAAAACGGCGGAGGACGTATGAGCTATATCATCGAATCGCTCCGCGAGATCATCGGTGCCCGACCGAAAAAACCGGCCAAGGATGAGATATCCCCCAACGCCGTCAAGGTCCATTTCGACAAGCGGGTCAACAAACTCGACATGGCCGCCCTTGAGGCGTTGCATGCTCAGCACAGCAGTCACAAGTGGCGTAATCGTCGCTGGCTCACCCTGCTCTTCATCAACCTGCTATTTGTGCTCTCCTACCAGCTCGATATCCAGCTGCTCGAGGGTGCACTGACCGCCTCACGCTTCATGGGTTTCCACATGGCCGATCTCAACTCGGCCCTGCAGGTAATGCTCGCCTTCAAGGAGGTGCTGCTTAATCTGATTATCGGTACCACCACGGTGCTGGTGATGTGGATTATTTTCGGTGGGCGAGCTTTCTGCTCCTGGGTCTGTCCTTACCATCTGGTGGCCGAGTGGGCCGAGGAGATCCACCTCTGGCTGGTCAATCGCAAAATCATCAAGAATCACACCTTCCACCGTGGCACCCGTTCGGTGCTCTACGTGATCTTCGCCCTGTTGGCGCTGGTCAGTGGTTACACCGTGTTTGAAACCATCTCGCCGACTGGCATTCTCAGCCGGGCACTGATCTACGGTCCTGGCATAGCACTGATCTGGGTCGCTGCCGTGCTGTTACTGGGGAGTCGCTATTTTTGCGAAAGTTTGTTTTGGGCATCCAAGCCCAAGCAAACAGCAAAAACTTCACGCGACCGTTTATGCCTGCGGCGCCCCGACCGTCCTGCGTTCGTTGCGTAATCACCTCTTCGCGGCTCTACACAACTTCCTCACTGACTCTACGCCGACATCTTCTTCGTCGTTCGCTCGCGCTCTCAACTACGAATAGGCAGACGGCGTCGACTATCGGGGGCTAACCGCCTTCGCTTCGCTATCCATGGCGGTCAGCGTTTGAGGTGCTATTCTCTCGTCGTGCCTGGTGTCGTTATGTCTGTCCGATCGGTATCACCTACGGTATTGTTGGCACCGTCTCGCCGCTTCGAGTCACCTACCATCTCGAGGATTGTGCCCACGAGGGTGACTGTCGCAAGGCGTGCCTGGTGCCACATGTGCTCGATGTAACAATTAAGGGCCGTGCGCGTGACATGCAGGTCGATGTCGGTGCAGACTGTACCCGCTGCGGTCTCTGCATCGATATGTGCCCCACCGACTCGTTACGCTACGAGTTCAAGATGCCGGGCACACTCAAGTAGCCATCAACGGAAATATAAGACCAGACGGATGATCAAATTCAATAAAGTCGCCAAACGATTTCGCCGCGTCGAGGTCCTCAAGGGCATCGAGCTAGAGATTGCCCGGGGTGACCGTGTCGCACTGGTCGGCTCCAATGGTGCTGGTAAAACCACGCTGATTCGTTGCCTGCTCGGCGAGTATCTCTGCGACGGCGAGGTGCTTGTTGATGGCCTCGACCCGCGCGATAGTCGTGCCGCCGTGCTGAAACGCATTGGCTTTGTGCCACAGCTACCGCCCCCACTGAAGATGCCGGTCGGCCAGCTGCTACGTTTCTCCGCCAGTGTCTGTGGTGCAGACCGTGCACGTATGGAGGAGGTCTCCAGGCGGCTTGGCCTCGATCCTGATGAGGTTAAACATCGCCCCTTCGTTAAACTCTCCGGCGGACAGAAACAGAAGCTACTGATCAGTATCGCCCTGGGGCGCGAGAGTGACATCCTGATTCTCGACGAGCCCGCTGCCAACCTCGATCCCGAGGCGCGTCACATCTTCTTCCAACTGCTGGCGGAGAAGCGCGAGGAGAGTGCGATGCTGATCTCCAGCCACCGCCTCGATGAGGTTGCCTCGCTGGTAAACCGTGTGATCGAGATGGACCAGGGTAACGTGGTACTCGACGACCGTGTAGCCGATCTGGTGGCGCTGAGCAGTCGTCTCGACTGCCGTCTGACCCTCACCCGCGCTGAGCCTGCCTTCGCCAAGGCAATCGCACAATGGGGCTTCAGTGATGGCGGTGCTGGGCTAACCTGGCACGGTATGGTTGCCGGCCCCGACCGCCTCCGCTTCCTCGGTGTGCTATCACGCTACGCCGGGCTGCTCGCCTCGATTCAGCTTGATGAACAGAGCGAGGAGAAGAGCTGTGCCTAAAGTGCTAACTCTTTTTACTCTATTACTCATCGCCCTGCTGACTGGCTGCTCCGGTGAGCCCGAAACCGGTCCCGTCGAGGTCAAATGGGACCGAGACACCTGCGAGCGCTGCCGCATGGTACTGAGTGATCGCTTCCACTCCGCGCAGATCCGTGTCTTTCCTGTAGAGAAGAAACGCAGCCGGGTCTACAAGTTTGACGATATCGGTTGCGCCCTGCTCTGGCTGGAGGATAAACCCTGGCGCGACGATCCACGCACCGAGATCTGGGTTACCGATCACCGCAGCGGCGAGTGGATCGATGCAGGCAGTGCCATCTACATTCCCAATCAAACCACGCCGATGGAGTATGGTCTCGGTGCACAGCCTGAACCCTCCCCGGGTGGTCTCGGCTTCGAACAGGCCAAACAACACATCTTTGAACTGGAGGCGCGCTTTAATGCTCACGGCACGCACCTGAAAGAGAACGCCGAGCAGCGCAGGTAGGAAAGGATGAGACACCTCTGGTTAACGGCCTGGGCCGACATTATCGAATCGCTGCGCGCGCGCTGGTTCTTCGTCTATAGCGCCATCTTCGGTGGCATTGTGGTGTTGCTGTTCCTGTTTGGGCTGACCGAATCACGCATTATGGGCTTTACTGGCCTGTCACGGTTGCTCATCACCTATATCCAGCTGACCATGGCGATCCTGCCGATCTTTGTGCTGATCACCACCGTGCGCTCGGTGGCGGGTGATCGTGAGGCGGGGGTGTTTGAGTACATGCTCTCACTACCGATCGGCCTCTCCGCCTGGTTCTGGGGCAAGATGCTGGGACGCTTTACCGTGGTCTTCCTGCCGGTCTTTCTGGCGATGGTGGTGGCAATTGTCTGGGGTGTAACCAAGGGTGCCGAGGTGCCGTGGACTATCTTCGGCTACTACACTGCTCTGCTGATGGTGCTTGCATGGTGTTTTCTCGGCATCGGCATGTTGATCTCAACCCTGGCACGCAGCGCTGATGTGGCTCAGGGCGCGGCGTTTGTGATCTGGCTGACGCTGGTGCTGTTCCTCGATCTGATCCTGCTCGGCATCATGATCCGTGAATCACTGCCAGCCGACACGGCTGTGGCCATCTCACTGGCCAATCCACTGCAGGTATTTCGTACGGCAGCGATGATGCTGTTCGACTCGCAGCTGGTACTGATTGGCCCAACCGCCTATGTGATTCTCGACCACTTCGGCACCCAGGGTTATTTCGCCTGGGCACTGATCTATCCGACCCTGCTCGGCACACTCAGCGCGACACTCGGCTATCTACACTTCCGCCGCAGCGACCTACCTTAAGCCGTATACTAGGGACTCACTTAATTGATGGACGCGGGAGAACGGATGACACTGAATAAAAACATGCTCTGGGGTGGTGTCATCGCACTACTTATTGCAGTTGCTGCCGTCGCTTTTGTTAAGGGCCGCCATCTTCTGGAACCTCAACTCATCGCCACTGCCGAACTGATTGAGGAGTGTGATCTCAATCTCGGTAGCTGTAGCTCCTCACTTGCTGATTTCGGTGCGGTCTCACTCACCATTGCACCCCATCCGATTCCAGTCATCAAACCTCTCTCGATCAGCGTGCAGAGTGATATTCCCGGAATCGAATCGTTGATGGTGGACATTTCCGGACTCAATATGAACATGGGGCTGAACCGTTTTCCCCTGCTGCGACAGAGTGATGGCAGTTATCGTGGCGACGGGATGCTTCCGGTCTGTACGCGAAACCTGATGCGTTGGCAGGCCAAGGTGATCGTGCAGACCGATGCCGGACTGGTCGCCTTCCCCTTTAACTTCGAAACCTTAACCAACCGTTAGCATCTGCTACGCCAAGCCACTTAATACAATGATGAAACAGAGACTGCCCTACATCCTTTTACTCCTGCTCACCTCGGCACTGATCTGGTTACTGCTCTTCTGGTCGCCCAACAGTCCTGATCTGACACACCTGCTTAAACACAATCAATCGAGGGGGGGGGATTTCACCCTCAGTGGTAACGGTGGAGAGCCCTTCGATCTGAAGCAGCTGCGCGGCAAGGTGGGACTACTCTATTTCGGCTATACCACCTGTCCCGATGTCTGCCCCACCTCGCTGGCTCTGATGAAGATCGCACTCGGCAACATGAGTGAGAAGGAGCTGGAACAGGTGAGCGGAGTCTTTATCAGTGTCGATCCGGAGCGCGACAAACCGCAACGCCTGATGGAGTATGCCAACTACTTCCACACCAACATTGTCGGCACCAGTGGTAGTCGTGCTGAGATTGATGAAGCTGCACGGCGCTATGGCGTGATGTACCGCAAGGTCGAAAGCGACTCCGCTGTCGGCTATCTGGTCGATCACACATCGGCCACCTATGTCATCGACAAACAGGGCAAACTACACACCACCCTGGCGCATGGCACACCCCATGCAGAGATACTCAAGACGGTAAGAGCACTGCTGGAACAGTCTAAATAGGCTACCTATGGACTGTTAATTGACACCCTACTGCGTGATATCACACAACAAAGATCGAAAATAACCACATGGAGAAAACAATGATTCGTACCCTTCGTTACCTGACACTTGCCGTTGCGAGCCTTGCCGCATCCAATGCCATTGCCGACTCACACGGCGGCGCGGCTCACACCGCTGCCGACACCATCATGGTCAAGGACGCCTATGTGCGCGCAGTGCCCCCTGGTCAACCCAATAGCGCCGCCTTCATGGTGCTGCATAACCATGGTGGAGCCGACCATAAGGTGATCGACGCCAAGAGCACCGCCGCCCGCACCGTCGAGCTTCATACCCACACACAAAAAGACGGCATGATGATGATGCGTCGCATCGAGTCGATCGATGTAAAGGCCCATGGTGAGACGGTTCTTAAACCTGGCGGTCTGCACGTGATGATGATCGGCCTGACCAAGCCAATGAAGGTTGGTGACACCGTCTCTGTAACGCTAGTATTTGATGATGGCAGTAAAAAATCGATCGACGCCCCGGTGCAGGAGGTGATGATGAAGATGGATCACAAGCCCGGCATGCATCACAAGATGATGCATAAGCACTAAACCATCCACAGCCGCCGACCATGGTCGGCGGCCAAATTCCCTATGAGTGAACCGAGCGCAGAGATTTTTCACCGTCGCAGTGCAGGCAACAGCCTAGCGACCTTCTTTGCCGCAACACGTCCGGCATTTTTAACCGCCTCAATCCTGCCGGTTATCGTCGGTCTAGCACTCAGCTGGAGCATTTACGGTTCGATCGAGATCGGACTTGGTTTGCTCACCCTACTCAATATCGTCCTGATTCATTCAGGCGCGAATGTACTTAATGACTACTTCGATGACCGAAACGGCACCGATGGGTCCAACAGCGGTCGCATCTTCCCCTTCTCGGGTGGTAGTCGCTTTATTCAAAATGGCGTGCTGAGCCGTCGTGAGACGCTACAATTCGGCTCTCTATTAATGGTTTCTGGCGCGCTGCTCGGTCTATGGTTTGCGCTGGTAGCCGGGCACTTCATCCTGCTGATCGGCTTGCTGGGTGGCATTCTGGCTATCTTCTACTCCGCCCCACCCTGTCTCGCCTGTCGCGGCCTGGGTGATGTGGTGATCGCGATCTGTTTCGGCATTCTGCCGGTCGTCGGTACGCTCTATATCCAGAGCAGTATTATCGATCCGCAGGCGATCTGGGTCGGTGCCATTATCGGCTGCTTTGTAGCCGCCATTCTCTGGAACAATTCCATTCCCGACATCGATGCCGATCGCGCCGCCGGAAAGCTGACTCTACCTGCACGGCTGGGTGCAGCCAAGGCACCCTACGGGCTGGCACTGCTCTTTATTTTGGGATTTGCACTGCTGCCACTCTCTCCGCTGCCTGTCAGTAGCTACATCACTCTTCTGGCTGTTTTTCCTGCGACAGCTGCAGTAAAGGTTCTGCTCGAGGGTCGTCTGATGCCAGCAATCCCGCTCACGCTTGTAACTCACGCAGCCGTATCGGTACTACTAACGGTGGGGCTGATTCTAGCCCGTTAAACGACCGTTGATCAGTCGTCTACGGTGGAGAGGTAGGCCCAGATCTCATCGAGCTCCTGAGCAGTAAATGCTGCCAGCAGCTCATCATCGGGTGATTCAGGATCGTGGATACGGTGTTTATCGAGATACTTCTTCACCTGACGCTGTAGGTAGACACTGTACTGCCCTGCCAGCATCGGCACTCCCTTTTCATGATCTCCCCAACCCTCACTGCCATGGCAACTACGACACTCGCGCTTGTAGCGCTTACGACCTGCCTCGATATCACCGGGCATACGCGGGATATTCACCACACGTTTCGCCTCAAGTAGTCGCTTTAGTGGGTCAAAGTTCTCTTCATCGAAAGGGGGCAGCTTGGTCGGTAGCTCAACCTGCGCCAGATAGGCGGAGACATCGGCAATTTCCTGATCGGGAAACTGGCGCTCATCGACATATTCAAGCATCGGCAGATTGGGACGTTTGCGATCACGAAACAGGTGCATCTGTTTGGAGATAAAGCTCTCGGGCTGTCCGGAAAGGCGTGGATAGTCACCATTTTTATCACCCTCACCATACTCACCGTGGCAACCGGCACAGAGCTCGTTGATCTCTTCTCCATTCTCCAGATCGACCGCCTGAGCAGTTGAAATCATGCCCAGGGGAAGAAAAAGGATGAGTAATTTCATCGCGGCCTTATTCATAGCGTAACACTCGGATACTTTCTTGCTTTCGTCAATATTAATGATTGAGTATTAGAGCCTCTCACTCATTACCGAACCTTGATCTGGGTCGTGATACTACGCCCTACCACTATATTTCTTAATCAGCTCACCCAGCAGCTTAAACTCATCACCACGAGCGCTGCCACGACGCCACGCCAGGCCTATTTCACGGTAACTCTTCTCTTTAAGTGCCACTGTTTTAACCGCTGTATTTTTTAGCAGCGGTGTTCCCTCAGCCATCTCCGGCAGATAGGTAATCGCCATATCGGCCTCGACCATCTCAACCAACGTCAGCAGCGAGCTGGCGGCAAAGCGACTTATCTGATTCGGATTATTGAGATGGCAGGCACTCAACGCATGGTCACGCAGACAGTGACCATCCTCAAGCAGCAGCACACTATCATCGGGTAGGTTTTCCACTGCATAGTTATCGGGATCAAGTATCCGAGTTCCATCACGGTAGGCGAGCAGGAAGGGGTCCTGGAATAACGTATGGAGCTCGACATTGCGTAGCGCGAAGGGAAGTGCAATCAGAATCAGGTCGAGTTCACCATCCATTAATCGCCCATAGACACGGCGTGTTGTCTCCTCGACCAGATAGAGTTTCAGCTCTGGATACCGCTGACGAAGGGCTGGCAGGATCTTGGGCAGCAGGAACGGCGCGATGGTGGGGATCACTCCCAGCTTGAGAGTTCCTGTAAGCGGTGCCTGATCGCACTGCGCCAGATCGACCAGTAGTTCGATCTCACCGACGCAGTGACGCGCCTTCTCAGCGATCTCACGCCCAATCGTGGTTATGGTGACCTGTTTGTTGGTTCGATCAACCAGCTGTACACCCAGCAGTGTTTCCAGATCCTTGATTGCAACACTAAAGGCCGACTGGGAGACAAACACCGACTCAGCTGCCCTGCCAAAGTGCTCTCGTTCGGTCAGGGCGATGAAGTAACGCAGCTGTTTGACTGTTGGCAGATTCATAGGACTCTTCTCCTTACGACAACTCAACCAATCTGTTTTACATATCGTTACGATATTTATTTTATGTTTTATCTATCATAGTTCAATCCCTATACTGATCTTCGTCGAAACAAACTCACCCAATAAGGAGCACCAGAGATGTTAGAGAATCGCGAAGGGCAGGCCATCCCACAGGTCACTTTCCATACCCGCCACGACCACAACTGGGTCGACATCAGCAGTGATGAGATCTTCAAGGGCAAGACGGTCATTGTCTTTTCACTGCCGGGTGCCTTCACCCCGACCTGCTCCTCTTCGCATGTGCCGCGCTTCAACCAGCTGGCCCCGCTGTTTAAGGAGCACGGTGTCGATGAGATCGTCTGCATATCGGTCAACGACGCCTTTGTCATGAATGAGTGGAAAATCGAACAGGGTGCTGACAACATCACCTTCATCCCAGATGGGAACGGTGAGTTCAGCGAAGGCATGGGGATGCTGGTCGACAAGGATCAGATCGGCTTTGGCAAACGCTCCTGGCGCTACTCAATGCTGGTCAAGGATGGCATCGTCGTGAAGCAGTTCATCGAACCCGATCAGCCCGGCGACCCCTACGAGGTCTCCGATGCCGATACCATGCTGGCCCACATCGCCCCTGATGCCGGCAAACCACTCGATGTCACCGTCTTTACCCGCAAGGGCTGCCCCTTCTGTGCCAAGGCGAAGGGGATGCTGCACGACGCCAACATCGAGTTTGAGGAGCTGCTACTCGGACGTGACTACAGTGATCGCACCTTGCGCGCGGTGACTGATAACAGCAGCGTGCCGCAGATCTTCGTCAATGGAGAACTAATCGGCGGTTCCGATAAGCTAGAGGCGTGGATGGGAGCACAATAAATCTGCTCTATATTAGTCACTCTTTAGACGCATAAAAAAAGCACCAAACCCGGCTTCGGGTTTGGTGCTCTGCGTTTATCATCCATAACTACGTGTTACTACATCGACAAGTTGAAGATCGCGTAGATAGATGATCACCACTTCTGTTGATCGAAAGCTCATTACCAAAGTAATCGATACGTCTACAGGGACGTAGATGGTAGGGCATACCTGGTGGTTTTCTGCCGTCCATCCACCCTTGGTTGATAACTCCAGCACGCCGCTCTCGCACATCCATGTGCTTCGCGGCATATGGCCATACTTGGCCAAAAAAAACGGGGACCCAAAGGTCCCCGAATAAGCTCACTTCTTGTTACATGCTCTCTACATTACTAACTTAACCAAAGGTGTCGTGGGTAATGTTCTTGAACCATGAGAGGGCGTACTGCTCTTCACGTGCACGCATCTCCATGGTTGACTTGGCATAACCCGGGGTCAGACCGCCAGAGCCCTTAACCTTGGATACCTTGCCATCAACCAGATTGTAGACCATTGCAACAGAGATACCGTCACCAGGGTGTACAAACGAGTAGCAGGTATTAACCCAAGATGGAGTTGGAGCATCCTTACCATTCAGCAGTGCAACAACAGCTGCTGCAGTCACCTTAGCTTCAGAGTTGGCTGCGTAGCCTGACTTAGGCAGTGGAGACTGGATCGCCGCATCACCGATAACGTGAATGTTTTTGTGAATGGTCGACTCGAAGGTGTTGTGGTGAACGGGGCACCAGTCACCCTTGGTCAGGCCTGCCGCGAATGCGATCTTACCCGCCTTCTGTGCAGGGATGATGTTGAGTACGTCTGCCTTCAACTCGTTGAAGCCGGTGGTGACCGTACGGGTCTTGGCATCAACAGACTTCAGGACGTTATCGTCCGAACCCTTCGGTGTGCCCTGCCAGTCGATCATTGAGTCAGAGCTCTTGTAGCCGTAGTACTTCTCCCAGGCTGCGGTGAACAGTCCCATCTTGGAGAATTTCGGCTTAGGATCGAGGACAACAATCTTCGACTTCGGCTTGTTCTTCTTCAGGTAGGCCGCGATCAGCGAGGTACGCTCATACGGTCCAGGTGGGCAACGGAAAGGATTCGGCGGAGGACAGATAGCGACAACACCACCATCCTTCATCGACTCGATCTGCTTGCGCAGGGTCACGGTCTGAGAACCGGCCTTCCAGGCGTGAGGAATATCCTCGGCAACCTTGGCGTCGTAACCCTCGATCTTCTCCCACTTGAAATCGACACCAGGAGCAACGATGCAGCGGTCATACTTGAAGTGGTGACCACCCTTGGTCATAACGGTCTGCTTGTTGGCATCAATACCGGTAACGATATCGTGAACAACCTTAACGCCATGACCTGCCAGACCGGTGTAACCGAAACGGATTGAATCGATGCTACGACGACCGTGGATTACCTCATTACTCATGAAGCAGGTGTAGTAGTGCTTGTTCGCTTCGATAACGGTGACCTCTATTGAGGAGTCCATCATGCGAATGTATTTAGCGGCTGCTGCACCACCCATACCACCACCGACAACGACAACCTTCTTCGATGCGCCGAAGGAGACCATTGGGAAGCCGGCTGCACCGGCAGCAACTGCTGCACCGCCTGCGGCCTTGATAAAGTTTCTACGTGTAAACTGTGTCATCTGTTTCTACTCCCCTTATTCCTGGCCAGCGTAGTAGTCGAGCAGAGCCTGCTCACCCTTGGCACCATGCTTGTCCATCATCGCCTTCATCTTCTTCTTCATCTTCTTCGGCATGGTACGAGCGCCGCTATGGAAGTCTTCCATGGTGTACTGCAGATAAGGTCTCCACTGACCAGCCAGGACACCGGCATCGTCTTCTGCGGAGGTGCCGCCATCTTCATGACACTTCTCGCAATACTTCTTGTGTAGCTTGGCGCCGGTCTTGGCCATCTTAGCACTGACCTTCTGCTTATTGCCGACGTAAGGCTTGCCGCTAAAGAACTTCGACATCGCCTTGATCTCATCATCGGTATAACCCTTAGCAATACGGGTCATGATGGTTGAGCCGCGCTCACCAGTCTTGTACTCCATCATCGCATCGACGAGGTAATCGTTAGAGAGACCACCAATTGTAGGGATCGCAGGACCGGTACTTATACCATCGGTACCGTGACAACCTGCACAGGTGTTGCCCAACATCTCACCGCTAGGGGTAGCGGCGTTCGCGGCGGCCCCCAGTGCCACACCGCTCAATGCAAGCATCGCCTGCACTATCGTTCTGTACTTCATACTGCCTCCTTTGGCCTAAACCACAACCTTCGTTGTTATTCGTGAGCCGCTACGACCCACAGTGATGAACCACCCTAGTTGAGCAGCTCAATAATGCTTCGCGTTTTCCGCGATATGGCGTGATCAAGTGCATCACGCCCTTTAGCATCCTTGATCAAACGCGCCGCCCCGTTATCGAGTAGCAGTTTAACCATTTCAGCATTCTCATTGCGCACCGCAATAATCAACGGCGTCTCACCGCGCAAATTTTTATGATCGATGTCGACCCCATGTTGCAGCAGCCACTCAACGGCTTGCGGTTGGTCATCATCGACTGCCCAGAAGATCGCTCCCATACCCTCTTCATCAACGGCATTGAGGTTGTCACCTCTTTCGACCAGCAGCGACATCAGACGAACATAACCCTTGCCTG
The DNA here is from genome assembly GCF_013343005.1 of Candidatus Reidiella endopervernicosa. Classification (GTDB taxonomy): domain Bacteria; phylum Pseudomonadota; class Gammaproteobacteria; genus Reidiella; species Reidiella endopervernicosa. The sequence continues at coordinate 912,518 of NZ_CP054491.1, read as the reverse complement.
CTGCGATCATCAGTGCCGAAGCACCTTCACGATTTCTGATATGGGTTGCAGCACCTGCGTCGAGCAGCTGTCTGACCACCGGTTCAAAACCCTTCTCTACTGCCGTCATCAAGGCTGTATTGCCATCCTTGTCAGAGGTATCAACATTAGCCCCCTGTTTAATCAATGCAGCCAGTGACTCAACATGGGCATAGCGGGCCGCAATCATCAGCGCATCCCAGCCAGCACGGGTTTTAATACGGTGCCTGGCACCCTTTTCCAGCAGTAGCCGAGTCAGATTGAAGTAGCCGCCTTCGGCCGAGAAGGTCAGCGCCGTACAGCCTGCGATACTGACACCATTCACATCAGCACCACGATCAATCAGCAACCGTGCAACCTCTTCACTCCCCTCTTCCACAGCAAACATCAGTGCCGACTTACCAAAGCGACTCGCCGCATCCGGCTTGGCCCCCTGATCGAGCAGCTGTTCTACCGCCTCTACATCACCCACCAGTGCCGCCTTCATCAACTCCTTGTCGAGATCGATAGCCAGCAGCGGTTGTGCTGCCAGCAGTGACACTGCAAGCAGTGCTGGGCGGACGAGTTGCACCGACTACGCCTCCTCGTCCTCGTCAGGCTCAACCGGCTCTTCATGAGCGATTCCGCTATGGCAGTCGATACAGGTCTTCTTCTTACCCTCGTCACCATTCATGTTGGCTCGCGCATGTTTCTTGCGAGCGCTGCGGCTCTGCTCACTCAGATCCATATTGTCGAAATCGTGACAGTTGCGGCATTCGCGCGAATCGGTCGCACGCATCTTCTCCCAGACGCGACTCGCCATATCCCAGCGATGCGCCTCATACTTTTCCGGGGTATCGATAGTGCCCAGAATCTCATGATAGACATCCTTGGCGGCGAGGATCTTTGCCTTCACCTTGGGGAAAAACTCTTTGGGCACATGACAGTCGGCACAGGTTGCCTGCACGCCGGAAGCATTTTTGAAATGCGGCGTCTCTTTATACTCTTCATAGTTAACCTTCATCGTATGACAGGAGATACAGAAATCCATACGGTTGGTGTAGTTGAAGAAGGTATTAATTCCACCCAGCGCAAACATGCCTGTTAGAAGCAGCAGCAATGCGACAGCCACCTTTCTGTTCAGACAATAAATTAGTGCACTTTTTCGTGCTTGTTTCTCTGCCATCCTCAGGTACTTCCTAAATATTCATTATGCGTACGACTATGTATATCGCACTTTTTTTATCGTAGTAGAGAACAAATAAGCAAAAGACATGCCAACATCTCCACTCCCTGTTTTTATTGTATTTTTTCTCTGTCATGACACTTACAGACATGACGCGACTGCCATATGACAGCAATTCAACATGTCATGTCACGACGTGACCGCACCATATAAGCATGCGTTAATATCATGCTTGTCCGTGTCAAAACAGACAAAGTTAGATCGTAGCTTGGGAAAAGGTATAGCGCCAGAGGCGTGTACAAAAGAGATGGATTGGCGGGCAAAACATGTTGGATCACTCGCTCTATGCCCCGGGTTATTATGCCGAGATAGCGTATTTTTTTATCCGATAGAGCAGTGTATCGCGCGTGAGCCCTAGCAGCCTGGCCGCCTTACTGCAATTGCCTTCGCTTCTATCCAGCGCCTGGCTAATCATCTGTTGCTCCAACTGATCCAGACTGATGCCGCTCGCCGGTAGATCAAAGATATGCCCCTGCGGCGATGGCTGAGCTATTTCAGCAGGCAGATTATCTACACCGATATCCTGACCGCTGAGGAGAATCACCATCCGTTCACAGAGATTACGCAGCTCACGTACATTTCCTGGCCAACGGTACTCAGCTAATCGAGCCATTGCACTGCGATTAAAGCTCGGTGCATCGACACCGTGTTTTTCTGCCATCTCTGTTATGAAGTGTGAAACCAACCTGGTCACATCGCCGGTACGATGGCGTAGCGAGGGCAGCTCGAGTGGTACGACGTGGATGCGATAGTAGAGATCTTCGCGGAATGCCCCCGCTTCAACCTGCGCACGCAGGTCGCGGTGGGTAGCTGCAATCAGGCGTACATCGGAGTGGCGGGTCTCACTGCTGCCCAGTGACTGACACTCACCTGACTCGAGAAAACGGAGTAGCTTGGTCTGTACCGAGAGCGGCAACTCACCCACCTCATCGAGAAATAGGGTGCCACCATGGGCCGAACGGATATAGCCGGGATTGTCTGCCACGGCACCAGTGAAGGCGCCCTTACGGTGCCCAAACAGTTCCGACTCAGCCAGCGACTCGGGAAGTGCGGCACAGTTAATGGCCACAAAAGCGCGCCCGGCACGACCGCTCGACTGGTGGACGCCTCGAGCCAGCATCTCCTTCCCGGTACCACTCTCACCTAATAGTAATAGTGTGACATCGGTCGCCGCCGCGATCTGCGACGAGCGGATGACCGCCTGAAACTCTGGGGACTCACCCAACAGTGCGTTGAATGGATTCATGGCAAAACCTCAATCAGGTGCGTTTAGCTTCAAATCTGTTTAGCTGAGTATCGTGACCAGTGGCCCGACCAGCGCCATAACTATCAGCATTGAGCCTGCAATACGTCTCGCAAGCGGGTACTGTGCATACCGCGTTATTGTGCCTGCTAGCATACCCGCGCTGGTCACTGCCGGTAAAGTCCCCACACCAAACAGGAGCATAAACAACGCGCCGTTAAGCGCACTGCCAGCGCTAATGGTCCAGATCAACGCCGTATAGACCAGACCGCAGGGCAGCCAACCCCAGATAACGCCATAGAGCAGTGCCTGCAGTGGTGAGCTGACAGGTAATAATCTGCGTCCGATCGGCTCAAGGCGATTCCACAGCGGGATGCCGATCTTCTCGATCATGGCAAAACGCGGGAACCAGCCCGCCAGATAGAGGCCAATCGCCGCCATCAGCAATGCGGCAGCCCCCTGAATAATGATAAAACCGTAGGTCTGATCGAAAGACTCCAGCAGAGCGCCCCCCATCGAACCAACCAGTGCACCGGCAACGGTATAGCTCCCAACACGTCCGATGCTGTAGGCGAGCAGATAGCCTCCCAGTCGCAACGGTTGATCGCGTACCACCTTGGGCAGGCTAAAGGTGAGCACACCCATGATACCGCCGCACATGCCTAAACAGTGCAGGGTACTGAGAAATCCGATCAGCAGCGCCGAGAGCAGTGGGTACTCGAGTGGCAGGTTGTAAGCGAGTGAATCCATAGTTCCTAACAGCAATAAATGAGCGCTAAGGCTAGCACGCTAGGCTATCCCATCGTAGCAGCAATAGAGGCATGGCCGGTGCAATCGATTACAATCAGCACCTCCAACAGAGAGTTATCTGCACGTGAAAGCAGCCAGTCCTAGCTCAACATCCGATGCTGCTGCCGCGGCAGCACCTCTCAGTCGCTGGTGCGCTATCATGACAGGAAAGGTGAGAACAGGTGTTCACACAGCCACTTGACCGATCAGCACGCGAGCAGGGTCTCGCTCGAGATTGAGCGCCAGGTCGCGACACAATCGAGGCTACAGTAAGACCGGTATCCCAATCGGCGCATGCAGAGACCGACCGATCACTCGCTGCCAACACGCTATCGTAAGGTGCCCTGCTACTGAACCCACCACTACTGCTGACGCCGCAGTCGCTTACTCGGAAAGGGCGATCTGAGCGATTGAGGCCTGAACAGACAGATCACCCTACAGCTCGATCAACTCACGCTCCGCTTTGGTGATAGCGAACCGCTCAACCACTATCGCTATGTAATAGTTGGCGAGACCATCCACCTGATCGACGACCTTACCTATCTACACCTCAGCGCTGATTGGAGCCGCTTTGTCTCACCCACCCTGCTCAGCGCAGAGAGACTGAACCACATAGCCCTTCCCGATCGAACGCTTCAGCTCGACAGTGATCAGCATTGGCAATTATCCCCATCAGAGATCGTGATGGATGGCGACGCCATCACCGCACTGGTAGAGAGCTGGCAGGGTGCCGAGGCGATTGAGGTCACCCCCTATCGGGATGAGCCATCCATAGCGACCATTACCCTCACACCACGTGGTGGCGATACGATCACCCTGAAGATGCTAGCCACCACACCGGAGTTGATCCTGGCCCGCGCCGAGCTCGGCATTCGCTACCACTTCTCCGCAGAGCAGGCCGCAGCGCTTCTACCCAACCTGACCACAGAGTTGAAGTGAGCAAACGATGCCAGAACTCCCCGAGGTAGAGACAACGCGCCGTGGAATCGAGCCACACCTGAAGGGTGCAACCATTGATCAGGTGGTGGTTCGCCAAGCAAAACTGCGCTGGCCGATACCGCGAGGACTCGATCAGAAGCTGGCCGGTGAATCGGTAGTTACCGTCGGCCGCCGCGCCAAATACCTGTTACTGCAGACCGCCCCCGGCACCCTGATCCTGCACCTCGGTATGTCGGGAAGCCTGCGCATCACCGCCAGCGATACCCCCGCTGGAAAACATGACCACTTCGATATCCGTTTTGGTGATCAGCTGCTGCGCCTTAACGATCCACGCCGCTTCGGTGCGGTACTCTGGTGCCGTGGCGATCCCGCCAAACACAAACTGCTCGCCACGCTTGGCCCTGAACCGCTCGATGAACGGTTCGATGGCGACCATCTCCACACGCTCTCCCGTGGGCGCCGCGTGGCGGTGAAGCAGTTCATCATGGATGGCAAGGTAGTGGTTGGTGTCGGCAACATCTACGCCAGCGAGTCGCTGTTTCGTGCCCGCATCCACCCGCGCACGGCTGCCGGCAAGATCTCCCGCACCCGCTATCTGGCCCTGACCGAGACGATCAAAGAGGTGCTGAGCGAGGCGATCACCCAGGGCGGTACCACCCTGCGTGATTTTACCGGCAGCGACGGCAAACCCGGCTACTTTACCCAGCAACTCAACGTCTATGGCCGCACCGGTGAGCCGTGTCCACTCTGTGCAACCCCAATCAAACAACTCACACTCGGGCAGCGCTCGACCTTCTACTGCCCCAGCTGTCAGCACTGACACCTTTCTTCAGCCCACCCGGGTGATAAAATGGCACGATTACTCACCATTGTCAGGGAAGCCGTGTAACGATGTCCGCCTCATCCTCGAAACTAGTGATCTATGCCGCGCTGATCGGCAACGCACTAATCTCTCTGACCAAGTTTATCGCCGCCTTTATCACCGGCAGCTCAGCGATGCTCTCCGAGGGAATCCACTCGCTGGTCGATACCGGCAATCAGGTCCTACTGCTCTACGGCATGAAGCGCGCTGCCCGCCCCGCCGATGAGCAGTTCCCCTTCGGCCACGGCAAGGAGATCTACTTCTGGAGCTTCGTGGTGGCGATCCTGATCTTCGCCGTCGGCGCAGGCGTTTCGATCTACGAGGGTATCCACCGCCTGCAGCACCCTGCACCGATTCAAAACGTGCATATCAACTACATTGTGCTGGGGCTGGCGATTCTCTTCGAGGGCGTCGCCTGGTTCTTTGCACTGCGGGAGTTCACCCGTGCCAAGGGCAAGTGGGGGTATATCGAGGCGGTACAGCGCGGTAAGGACCCCTCGATGTTTGTGGTGCTGTTCGAGGACTCGGCTGCGATTATCGGCCTGCTGGTCGCACTGATCGCCACCTGGCTGGGCGATATCAGTGGCAACCTCTACTTTGACGGCGCCGCCTCGGTCATCATCGGCCTGATCCTCGCTGGCGCCGCCGTCTGGCTCGCCTATGAGACCAAAGGTCTATTGATTGGTGAGAGCGCCAACCAGCGCGTGGTTGATGGCATTCGCGAGATCACTGGACGTCACACACAGATCACCACCATCAACGAGGTGCTGACCATGCACATGGGGCCCGATTTCATTCTCGCCACCCTCAGCGTCGACTTTGTTGACGAGATCAGTGCCGCCAACGTCGAGTCCGCCATCGCCACCCTCGACAACACCATCAAACAGCACTACCCAGAGGTGAAGCGCCTCTACATCGAAGCTGAATCACGCAAAAACTTCCTTCAACAGCAGGCCACATCATGAAACGTCTCACCATTCTTCGCCATGCCACGGCCAGCATGATGCAGCTGGTCGCCGATGATTTTGAACGTACTCTGGAACCGAGAGGTGAAGAGGAAGCCGCCGAGATGGGGCGACAGCTGAGTAAGCGGCAGATCAAGCCCGAGCAGCTTGTCAGCAGCCCTGCCAAACGAGCTATCACCACAGCAGCTATCGTTGCGGGTGAACTCCACTATCCTGTCGATGACATCGCGATCGAAGCGGAAATCTATAACGCTGAACTACAGACACTGCTCGATATCGTGCAGCACTTCAGCAACCGCTTCGACCACGTCATGCTGGTCGGCCACAACCCCGGCTTGAGCGAACTGGGCCACTACCTGACGGGTCAGGGACAGGCACTCCCCCCCCCGCTGGCGTACTGGTAATCGACTTCGATCTCGATAGCTGGGATCAAGTCTGGCAGGAGAGTGGAACTTTACGCCATCAAATATCGTCTTAACTCAGCCTCCTCTTCAAGCTGAGGCAGCTGACACTCTTTGTCTAGTGATCGTCAGGGAAGAAGCTCGGGACGCCCTTGCTCACCGAATGCCTTTCTGCCCAATAGGTAAGCAAGAACGCCCCTTGCCTGACAGCCATATTCAAGACGCTTCATTGGATCCAACCTTGTCACGCTCTTAATCCAATAAATCAATGCCCTGCGAAGAGCCTTCATATAAAAGCCTCTCCTTTCATGCTTATCCTTGAAATAGGACCATGACCATCCATAGTGCCAACTCTTCATCCTTTGAGCGTCACTATTGATAATGCATGACTGACCTTTTTGGTGCAGCACAAGAAAATCGGTAAATTGCAATATTTTCTGACCAGAATCTATGACACGCTGACACAGATCACTATCTTCAAAATAGAGAAAAATATTCTCATCAAATAAACCGATTTCTCTAACCGCCTCAACATCGATCAACATAATTGAGCCACTAATCCAGCGCCGCTCTTTAGCGCCATCAAAAGTCTGTGCATCGGTTGTCACGGCGGGTGCAACGAGAGGAGACTCACCCTTATGCTCTTTTGCTCGCTGCATTAGTTTGACAACCATCTCAACATCAATATTGATATCGGGATTAATCAATAACACATATTCTGTATCGCAAACGGAAAGACCTGCATTGGCTGCACGCCCGTAACCTGCGTTCTGCCCCATCTCAAGAAGATTGACGTTGGAAAATTCTTTTTTAACTGCTTCGACAGACTCAGGCTCACTGCCGTTATCAACTATCACGACAGGAAATCGATTCGAGTCAATCAGTGACTTTAAATTAGAAGAAATAGCAAGATGGCTGTTATAGGCAACAGTAATAATTGTTAATGACATAAAAATCCTTTTAAGCGGCAAAAATATCGACAAATCTTTAGTACGTCACACCTCACCACTTGCAACACACCGCCGCGAGGATAATTTTACCACACACATTATCTAACCTCTGCTCGCCCTTCGACGCGCGGATCGCTCGCCGCCTCAACACGGTTACCTTTGCGATTCCACCAGACTGCCTGCATGTTGCCCCAGCTGCGTTCCGAGGCTTTTAGCTTATGACCAAGCGCCACCAGTCCCTCCACTTCTGATTTACTCAAGGCAGCCTGCTCGTAGAAGATGGTGTCGGGCAGATACTGATGGTGAATGCGTGGGCGTGATACCCATGCATCAGGGGCCTTGCCCTCAACGACCTCAAGGATGCCGAGCAGCACCATGGTGATAATACGACTGCCGCCGGGTGTGCCGAGAATCGCCACCCCATCCGGGCCACTAACAAAGGTTGGACTCATGCTGGAGAGCATGCGCTTGCCCGGTTCGATGGCGTTCTCCTCCGCGCCGACTAGACCATAGACGTTGGGTGTACCCGGCTTGGCGGAGAAGTCATCCATCTCATCGTTGAGCAAAACACCGGTCCCAGGCGGCATATAACCAGAACCGAAGGGGTAGTTGATACTCAGCGTGGCAGAGACATAGCTGCCCTCACGGTCGAGAATCGAGAAGTGGGTGGTGTCGTTGCCACCCGGTTCAACCGCAAAACCGGGTAGATCACTGCTCGGGGTCGCTCGCCTGGGATTGATTGAGGCACGCAGCCCACTAGCATATTTGGGGTCGATCAACCGCTCAATCGGCACCTCGACATAATCGCTGTCCCCCAGATACTCGGTACGATCACGGTAGGCACGGCGCATCGCCTCGACGATCAGGTGGGTCTGTGTCACCTCATCCATCTCGGCCAGATCGTAACCATCGAGGATATTAAGCATCGTTGCCAGTGCGATACCGCCCGATGAGGGGGGCGGTGCCGAACTGACCTTCAGACCACGATAGGTAGAGCGAATCGGTTCACGCTCGACCACCCGGTAGTTGCGCAGATCACGCTGCGTCCAGATGCCCCCGGCATGGTGCACCTGTTTGACCAGCATCTCGCCGATCGGGCCCGCATAGAAACCGTCTCTACCGTATTTGGCGAGCTGTTCCAGGGTGCGCGCCAGATCGGGCTGACGAATCAGATAACCCTCAGGCGGCACCTCACCCTCTTTGAGGAATACCTTCGCAGCAGCCGGTGAAGCGCGCAGTGCTTCGAGCCTGAATCCCGCCATGCGACGATAGTGCGGGGTGACCTTGAAACCCTCTTTGGCAGCACGGATCGCCGGTGCCAGCGCCTGTTTCAGCGACAGCTGACCATAGTATTTGGTGATATGGACCAGCGCTGCCGGCTCACTCGGGAGTCGCTATTTTGCGGAAGCATGTTTTGGGCATCCAAGCCCAAGCAAGCGGCAAATACTTAACGCGACCGTTTATGCCTACGGCGCCCCGACCGTCCTGCGTTCGTTGCGTAATCACCTCTTCGCGGCTCTACACAACTCCCTCAGTGACTCTACGCCGACATAAAGCCGCTGCTGCATCTTCTTCGTCGTTCGCTCACGCTCTCAACTACGAATATGCAGACGGCGTCGACTATCGCGGACTAACCGCCTTCGCTTCGCTATCCATGGCGGTCAGCGGGGGAGTCGCTATTTTTGCGAGAGTTTGTTTTGGGCATCCAAGCCCAAGCAAACAGCAAAAACTTCACGCGACCGTTTATGCCTGCGGCGCCCCGACCGTCCTGCGTACGTTGCGTAATCACCTCTTCGCGGCTCTACACAACTCCCTCAGTGACTCTACGCCGACATAAGCCGCTGCTGCTATCTTCTCCGTCGTTCGCTCGCGCTCTCAACTACGAATAGGCAGACGGCGTCGACTATCGGGGACTAACCGCCCTCACTTCGCTCTCCATGGCGGTCAGCGCCGGAATGCCTGCTGCCAGCGGGCCATCAACCGAGAGTCCCTCAACTACAGCACCACTCTTATCGAGATAGAGATCACGATGCGCCTCAAGCGGCGCCCGCTCCCGCCCATCGACCATCACCTCATAACCATCCTCAGCTCGGTGCAGCATCCAGAAACCACCACCTCCGATGCCTGAACTGTAGGGTTCCACCACCGCCAGTACCGCCGAGACCGCTACAGCGGCATCGAAGGCGTTACCGCCAGCAGCCAGGATCTCATGACCCGCCTCGGTGGCAGCGGGGTGCGCCGTGGCTACGGCAGCCGCGGGTGGTGCGGCCTGCAGTGGCAGCGCGATAAGTAGTAGCAAACAGAGTATGTAACGCATCAATCTCTCCCAAATAGAAAAGGGGCCCGAAGGCCCCTCAACATTACCGATTCTTCAACACCAAGTCAGTCGGCGGTCAGCTTCTCATACTTTGCCTGTAGCTGGTCATTGCTCTCGGTGTGTTCCGGATCAATCAGAATGCAGTCTACCGGGCAGACCTCGATGCACTGCGGCTCGTCGTAGTGACCAACACACTCGGTGCAGAGAGTGTGATCAATCTCATAGATCTCATCACCCTGGGTAATGGCGCCATTGGGGCACTCCGGCTCACAGACGTCGCAGTTAATACACTCTTCATTGATCAGCAAAGCCATCGAAATTCTCCAGAAAAATCTGCCACTCGGGCACCATATATTAGAGCCGCGCTATATTAGCGCATTCTGTCTTTTAGTGCAGCCACAACCTTCTCATGGACAAAGGGGCTGATATCCCCACCCAGTGCTGCAATCTCCCGCACCAGGCTCGATGAGATGTATGTAAACTGCTCGGCCGGGGTGAGGAACATCGTCTCTACCTCGGGGGCTAGATGGCGATTCATGCTCGCCAACTGAAACTCATGTTCAAAGTCTGAGACCGCACGCAGACCACGCAGGATCACGTCACCGCCCCGCTCCTTCACAAAGTCGACCAGTAACGACTCGAAACCGGTCACCTCGACATTTTTGACCTCGGCCAGCGCGGTTCGTGCAAAGTCGACCCGCTCCTCAATGGTAAAGGCGGGCTGCTTCGGCACATTCACCGCAATCGCCACCACCACCTTGTCGAACAGCCGCGAGGCGCGATTCACCAGATCGATATGTCCGTTGGTAATCGGATCGAAGGTGCCAGGGTAGATCGCTATAGCCATAAATCTCTGCTCACTCTATTCGCCCGCCTGCCGGGTCGCCAGATGATACCCCACTTGCCCAGCAACCTTGCTACGCAGTAGTGACCACCCCTTTGGCAACTGCGGCTCTCCCAGCTCCCGCTCCAGCTCCAGATAGATATGGGCATTCGCTGTCAGCCACCCTCCTGACTCGAGTCGCTGGCAACACTCAGCCACCAACTCCTGACGGAAAGGTGGATCGAGAAAGACGATATCGAACGGCTGTTCCACACGCTCAAGATAGGCAAGCGCATCGGCCTGCACCACAGAGACCCGGTCACTTTTGAGCGTATCGATATTGTGCCGAAGCTGTCTCACCACGCCATGATCTCGATCAACCATCACCACCCGATCCGCACCCCGTGAGGCGGCCTCAAGCCCCAACGCACCACTGCCGGCATAGAGATCAAGACAGCGCGCCCCACCAAGCACCGGCATCAACCAGTTAAACAGCGTCTCGCGCACCCGATCGGGGGTCGGTCGTAGCCCCTCCACATCGGGAATAGGGAATTTTCGCCCCCTCCAACTGCCACCAATGATGCGTAACTGCCCGACTCTCTTTTCACCGCCAAACTCAACTCACATTTAATCAATATCAAGGCTGGTTATTCTAACCGCTCGACACAATAGAGCACGTCGGTACTTCATCAGCCTCAGCCCAACTTGCCTAAAACCGATACAAGCGCTATACAAAACAATAAGATAGCCGACAGGATGCCACTATGAAGATTGCCCCCCCCGATGACGACCTGCAGCTTCGCACCATGGTCAAGTCAAATGAAAAGAGCAGCGAGGTCCACGATGTCGACATTGTCGAACCCTACGCGCCGATCAAATCGACCGAGGAGCGCAAGGTGCGCATGCCTCGCGAGGGGGAGGAGCGGCGCCACGCACAACGCCGCCGGGAGCAGCAGAAGGTGCTACTCGATACCCGCGATGAGCACGAGCGGCGTGCCGCCGCGCGTCGCCATCAAGATCGTGACCATCTCGATGAGGAGCCTGAAGAGATTCGCCCCACGGCATCGATCCGGGAGTCGCTATTTTTGCGAAAGTTTGTTTTGGGCATCCAAGCCCAAGCAAACAGCAAAACTTCACGCGACCGTTTATGCCTGCGGCGCCCGACGTCCTGCGTACGTTGCGTAATCACCTCTTCGCGGCTCTACACAACTCCCTCAGTGACTCTACGCCGACATAAAGCCGCTGCTGCATCTTCTCCGTCGTTCGCTCGCGCTCTCAACTACGAATAGGCAGACGGCGTCGACTATCGGGGACTAACCGCCCTCACTTCGCTCTCCATGGCGGTCAGCGGTCGAGGCCTAACGCCTCAACGGCGACAGCTACTCCGTCTCCACCCCACCACCGACAATCACCGTCACCATCCGCTCTGGATTGAGCCGGGCACGAAAACGCTGCGCCACACCCTCGCGCTGTAGCGCCTCAATACGGGCGTTAAATGTGTCGAGATAGTCGAGTGGCAGCCCGTAGAAACCGATCATCGCCAGATAGCCGATGATCTTCTTGTTGCTATCGATGCGCAGCGGGAAGCCGCCGGTAATGTTTTTGCGCGATGCGATGAACTCCTTGTCGCTCGCCCCCTTGTCGAGATACGTCTGCAAGGTCTCACGCAGCAGCTTAATCGCCTCATCACGCTGCTCATTCTTGGTCTTCAGTCCCATCTGGAACGGCCCACTTTCGGCCATTGGCGAAAAATAGCTATAGACGCTGTAGGTGAGGCCGCGCTTCTCACGAATCTCATCACTTAACTTCGATGAGAGACCACTACCACCCAAGACATGGTTGGCCAGATAGAGGGCAAAGTGGTCTGCTTCACCGCGACGTATACCGGGCTGACCAATCAGCACCGTGGTCTGGCTGGAGCTGTGGTTGATACGGATCGTCTTCGACTCGGTCAGTGCTGGCACCTTTGGCAGGGCAGCAGCCCGTTTGCCCTTGGGCAAATTCTTCACAAGACGCTCCGCCACCTGCTCAGCCCCTTTGCGATCGAGATCACCGACGATAGCGATCACCGCATTGGCGGCGACGTAGTAGCGTTGATGGAAGGCTGCCACATCCTTGCGCGTCAGTGCCGCAATGCTCTCTTCGGTACCATTTGAAGGCGAGGCGTAGGGGTGATCCCCATAGAGTGCTTTATAAAAAGCGCGACTCGCCACCGTACCCGGCGACTGCAATTTCATCCGCAACCCGACCTGCATGCGACTACGCTCACGTTCAAAAACGTCTTTATCAAAACGCGGCTTGACCAGTAGTGTCGCCAGAGTATCGAGCGACTGATCGAGAATCGGGCCGTCGCTGAGGGTGCGCAGCGTTACCAATCCCATATCGCGCAGCGCATCGTTGCCGAAGTTGGCGCCCACCCCCTCAAAACGAGCCGCAATCTGCTCGCTACTCCACTCACCTGCACCCTCAGCGAGCAGACCGTTAGTCAACGAGGCGAGGCCCGCTTTACCTCCATCACGGGCACTACCGGCATCGAAGACCACACGCAGATCGACCATCGGCAGGCCTCGCGCCTCGACAAAGTAGACCCGCGCACCGTTCGAGGTGGTCCAGTGCTCGATATCGGGTGAGGCCATTAGCAGCGCGGGGATCAGTGCAACGGCGGCACACGCACTCTCAATACACACGTTGAATTGGTTTCCACCGTGACGCTACTCCTGCAGGTAGCAAGGGTCGCGCGGACTTACCTGTCCATCGGCGCGGGCCAGTACCTTCCACACGTCGAGCTCTCATGCGACTCAGATATTTTTCGCGACGCTGCTACCTGCGGCCGGGGTGATACTGCGCACCCGCTCGACATACTCATCGAGGTGTTTCCAACCGAGTCCGATTGTCTCCAGGGTGCCGATCTGCATCGCCTGGTAAAAGATTGAATCGCGTTCATAGACGGCAGCGGCCACTACCTGCGCCTTGACCCGCTTCATCTCATCAGCTCCGACCGGCTCGTTTTTAATCTTCTCAATCTGCTCACGCAGCCCCTGCTCTACCGCTTCAACACTCTGTCCCTCTGCGGGAATACCGTCGAAGAGGAACAGATCAGAGAGTCGGTCGTAGAGGCCATAACCGGCACCGGCACTGGCGGCGATCTGACTGCCTCGTACCAGTGTGTTGGCCAACCGTGCACTATCACCACCATCTAGAATGCCGGCCAGCACCTCCAGTGCGTAGGGCTCCCAGTCGGCCTCAGTAGTGTTGAGTACCGGCGCCTTGTAACCCATCAGTAGATAGGGTTGGCGCGCTGGCAGCTTGACGTTGATACGACGAATACCGAGCTGCTCGGGTTCAATACGTGGCTTGAGCGGTTTCAGATCACTTGGCTTGAGTGGTCCGAAGTGCTGCTTGGCCAACGCATATACCTCTTCGGGAACGACATCACCCGCCACCACCAGAGTAGCGTTGTTAGGGGCATACCAACGCTGGTACCAGGCGCGCAGGTCTTCGACCTCCATACTCTCCAGATCGTTCATCCAACCAATCACCGGCATCCGATAGGGGCTGGCGGTGAAGGCGGTGGCACGGAACTGCTCGTAGGTCATCGCCGTCGGCTTGTCCTCGGTGCGGGTACGTCGCTCCTCGATCACCACCTGGCGCTCCTTGTGAAACTCCTCCTCGGGCAACAGTAGACCCCGCATTCGGTCCGCCTCCAGCTCGAAGGCGATCGGCAGACGACTCTTCTCCAGGCGCTGAAAGTAGGCCGTATAGTCGAGACTGGTAAAGGCGTTCTCGCTGCCGCCGTTCTCAGCGATGATGCGTGAGAATTCACCCGGCGCGTGTTTCTTGGTCCCTTTGAACATCATATGTTCAAGCACATGGGAGACACCGGTAATGCCGTCGTGCTCATAGCTTGAGCCGACCTTGTACCAGATCTGAGAGACCACCACGGGCGCGCGGTGGTCCTCATGCACAATAATCTTGAGTCCATTTTCAAGTCGATACTCATGGGCACTATCGTTTGCCAGCGTTACTGCCGGCAGCAGTAGAATAGAGATGGATAAGAGGCGTTTCAGCATAGTTCTCACTCTGAATTTGTTAATTGTTCTTCGGCCTACTCCAGGCACCGTGCGGATGTTACGATACCGCACTCCCCGATACGACCACGATTGCCATGTTTGGTTTCAAAAAAGAGAAGAGTAGCCCAGAAGAGAAGCCCGTAGAGAAGAAGGGGCTATTCGGCCGTATACGCCAGGGGCTGAGCCGCACCCGCGAGGTGCTCAATACCGATGTGCGCGACCTGATCGCCGCCAAGCGCACCATCGACGATGAGGTGCTCGAAGAGCTCGAGACCCAGCTGCTGCTGGCCGACGTTGGTATTGAGGCGACTCAGTCGATTATTGCCGAGCTGACGGAACGTGTTTCACGCCAGGAGCTCGACGACGCTGAGGCACTGTTCGCCGCCCTGCGTGAACAGATGATCGCCATTCTTGAGCCCTGCGCCAAACCACTCGACCCGCCTAGCGACATCAAACCCTTCACCATCCTGATGGTCGGTATCAACGGTGCTGGCAAGACCACCACCATCGGCAAGCTTGCTCGTCGTTTTCAGGATCAGGGCCGTTCGGTGGTACTCGCGGCCGGCGACACCTTCCGTGCCGCCGCCGTCGAGCAGTTGCAGACCTGGGGTGAGCGCAACAACATCAACGTCATCGCCCAGCACAGCGGTGCCGACTCCGCCTCGGTTATCTTCGACGGTGTCGAGGCCGCAACGGCACGCAATACAGACATCCTGATCGCTGACACCGCCGGTCGACTCCATACCCAGGGCAACCTGATGGAGGAGTTGAAGAAGATCAAACGGGTAATGGGTAAAAAGAATGAACAGGCACCACATGAGGTGATGCTGGTTGTCGACGCTGGCACTGGGCAGAATGCGCTCAACCAGGCGGAGCAGTTCCACAATGCGGTCGGCCTGACTGGTATAACCCTGACCAAGCTCGACGGTACCGCCAAGGGCGGCATCGTCATCGCCATCGCCAAACGACTTGGCATCCCGATCCGTTTCATCGGTGTGGGTGAGGGAATCGAGGATCTACGCCCCTTCGATGCCAGCGAGTTTGTCGATGCCCTGCTACAGACGCAGGGCGAAGAACAATAATAACTAAACTGCAGGAGAGGCCTGTTCGGCTCAAAGATGATCCGTTTCGATAACGTCAGCAAACGCTACGCCGAGGGTCACGATGCGCTACGCAACGTCAACTTCCACCTCGAAAGCGGCGAGTTCGCATTCCTCACCGGCCACTCCGGTGCCGGCAAGAGCACCTTGCTGAAACTAATTGCCCTCATCGAACACCCCACACGCGGACAGGTAGTGATCGATGGACAGAACATGGCGCGCATCAAACGACGCCAGATCCCCTATGTACGGCGCAAGGTGGGGCTGATCTTTCAAAACCACCGCCTGCTCTGTGACCGCACCGTATTTGAGAATGTCGCCCTACCGCTGGTGATCGAAGGGTATCGTCCCCGAGAGATCGGCCGCCGCGTGCGCGCGGCGCTAGATAAGGTAGGACTGCTGAGACAGGAGCGGGCCTTACCGATCAGCCTCTCTGGCGGCGAGCAGCAGCGTGTCGGAATTGCACGAGCAGTGGTCAACAAACCACCGCTGCTACTGGCCGATGAGCCAACCGGCAACCTCGACCCCGAGCTCTCAGAGGAGATCATGGGGCTGTTCGAGCAGTTCAACCAGGTCGGGGTAACGGTGATTGTCGCCAGTCACGACCTGCACCTGATCAAACGTCTCGGACACCGCACCCTGGTGCTCGACCACGGCCAGATGCAGAGCGTCGTACCGAGATCAGGCAGATGAGTCGAAAAGAGCAGAGTCGTCGCAGCGAAGGGGCCAGCACCGCTCGCCCCGCCGGCCGTATCGACAGCTGGCTACGCAACCACCGTGACGCCTTCCATACCGGCCTCGATCCGCTGCTCAACACCCCCTTCTCAGCGCTGATGACCATTGCGGTAATCGGCATTGCCCTGGCACTACCTGCGGGGCTTTTCACCATTCTGACCACCCTGCAGCCGCTTGGTAGCAACCTTGAGGGAGCAGCTCAGATCTCAATATTTCTCAAACACGATCTGCAGCACGCCGACTCTCGATCACTGATCGACCAATTAGAACAGAACAGCGACATCGCCTCTGTGGAGACGATCTCTCGTGACAGCGCACTGCAGGAGTTCCGTAATCTCTCCGGATTCGAACAGGCGATTGATGCACTGCCAGAAAACCCTCTACCTGCAGTAGTCGTGGTTCTTCCTGCCGCCCATCTGAACGATCCGCTGATGATCGATCAGCTGGTCAACTCATTTCGCAGTGAACCGGAAGCAGAGCTGGTACAGCTCGACATGGCCTGGGTACAGCGACTCCACTCGCTGATGGCGCTCGGGCAGCGCGCTGTCACCATAATTGCTGCGCTGCTCACCCTGGCGGTGCTATTGGTGATCGGCAATACCATTCGCCTCGATGTACAGAACCGTCGGGAAGAGAGCGAGATTATTAAACTGATCGGTGGCACCGATGCCTTCATCCGCCGCCCCTTCCTCTACGGTGGCCTCTGGTACGGCCTCTGCGGTGGCTTTGCCGCTGTGCTGCTGGTCGGCATTGCCCTATGGCTACTTGAAGGCCCTGCCACGCGTCTCATTGGCCTCTACCACAGCACACTTGCACCTCCCCAACTCGACCTCACCACCACCGGCGCACTGCTCGGCGCAGGGGCACTGCTCGGTCTGTTCGGCTCGCAGATCGCGGTCGGTCGCCACCTGCGTGCCATCGAACCTCGTTAACGTTCCAACGCCGCACCGATTCGCTTACACTCCGTTGGGCAGGATCAAAACAATTAATAATAATCAATCCACCCTCATCAGGAGGGGCGCAGGTATGAGTGAAACCACCCGTATTCTGGTTGTGGATGGCTCCGAGGTCTCTCGTACCATCATCAGCCGCAGTCTCAACGATCAGCTTGATGATGCTGATATAACTGTCTGCGCCAATGCCGCTGAGGCCAACCAGCAGCTACAGCAGGCAGAATTCGACCTGATCACCACCTCACTGATGCTTCCCGATATCGATGGACTGGAGCTCTGTCGTCAGATTCGCGGCAGTGACAAACACCGTTTCACCCCGCTCATCGTTATCTCCGGTGATGCCGACGGCCGACTACTACGCGAGGGTTTTGCCGCCGGTGTCACCGACTACTATGACAAGAGCCGCGGATATAGCGGTTTTGCCCAGTTCATCAAACGCTTCACTCACCGCCAGAGTCGGCTCGAGGGTCATGCGCTATACGTTGAGGACAGCGCCACCGCAGCCGCCGTGAATGGTCAGATGATGCAACGCCATGGGCTGCGCATCACTCAGGTCGAATCTGCTGAGGGGGCGTTCGAGCTACTAAAAGAGTGCCTACCGGGTGGACCACGCTACCGCGATCCGTTCGATATCGTCATTACCGACTTCTTTCTCAAGGGCTCGATGACCGGTGGTGACCTGCTGCACGCGATCCGCACCCGCTTCAACCTCTCCCAACAGGAGATGCCAGTACTGGTGATTACTGGCAGTACCAGTGACGAACGCCAGGTGGAGGTGTTTCACGCCGGTGCCAACGACTTCGTCAGTAAGCCGATTGTTGAAGAGATCCTGATGGCTCGACTGCGCTCACTGCTGCTGATCAAACAGCAGTTCAGCGCACTGAGACGCCAGGCCGAGAAACTCCACCACCTCGCCATCACCGACATGCTCACCGGGGTGCGCAACAAGCGCTACCTACTCGATAATGGCGAGGACTTCCTCAATAACCAGCGCAATCAACCACTCTGGGCGATGCTGCTCGATATCGACCACTTCAAACAGATCAACGACACCCTGGGCCACATCACCGGCGACCGTGTACTCGAAGCGCTCGGCACACTACTGCTACAGAGCTTTCCCAAGGATTCGATGGTCGTACGCTTCGGTGGTGAGGAGTTTGCAGTCTTAATCCCTAACTGCAGCCGAGAAGAGGCCGTTGCACGGGCGGAAACGTTGCGTCTTGCGGTGGAGCGGTTACGACCTGTCGATATCGAGATCACCGCCAGCATCGGCATCTGCTCCACCCTCGATCACCCAGATCAGTCACTATCGAAGTTCCTCTCGCTCGCCGACAAGGCCCTATACGAGGCGAAGAGTCGTGGTCGTAACCAGTGCTGTATCTATACCCAACAGGGTATTGAGGCGATCACCCTATCCGTAAATACTCCCCCAACACTTGACGCACGAGGCGGAACTTCTTAGCTTATTGGCACTCCTAGGATGAGAGTGCTAATATCTCACTAGGTTAGTCAGTTATTTGAAGGGGGGCGCATGAGCCAGGCCTTAGTCTGTACCAACAATTCGTTACCGATCATTTCGTCGGGTAGTCTTGAGAGCTATATCCAGAGCGCCAAGACGATTCCTGTACTCAGCGTGGAAGAGGAGCGTGAGCTCGGCCAACGCCTGAAGAATGAGGGTGATCTTGAGGCCGCACGCCGACTGGTACTTTCCCACCTCCGTTTTGTGATCCATATCGCACGCAGCTACTCCGGTTACGGCCTGCCAATAGGCGATCTGGTACAGGAGGGCAATATCGGTCTAATGAAGGCAGTCAAACGCTACGATCCCGATCAGGGTGCGCGCCTGGTCTCCTTCGCTGTGCACTGGATTCGCGCGGAGATCCACGAATTTGTGCTGCGCAACTGGCGCATCGTAAAGGTAGCAACCACCAAGGCACAGCGTAAGCTCTTCTTTAATCTGCGCAAAAACAAAAAGCGCCTCGGCTGGTTCAGCAACGACGAAGTTGAAGCGGTTGCAAGCGATCTTGGCGTGAAAAAGGAGACCGTGCTCGAGATGGAGTCACGCCTCAGCGGCCACGACATCACCTTCGAGAACGACAATGATGACGATGATAGTCGCTATGTCGCACCCGAAAGTTACCTGCAAGACAACGCAACCGATCCGGCACGCCAGGTCGAGGCGACCGACTGGGAGAGTCACAACTCCGAACGACTACAAGCCGCCCTGCAGGGACTTGATGATCGCAGTCGTGACATCCTCTCCCAGCGCTGGATGAGCGAGCAGAAATCGACCCTGCACCAGCTAGCCGATCAGTACGGCATCTCAGCGGAGCGGATTCGACAGCTGGAGAACAATGCGATCAAAAAGCTGCGTAATGCGCTGACCTGATCTTATCCAACGCCAATAAAAAAGGCCCCGAACGGGGCCTTTTTTATTGGCTCCGATACATCGCTATACCGGCAGAAGAGATAGATCGAGGCAAGCTGCCACTGACTCTAACGTATGGTCGGGGTTAAACGGCACCCTTCCCAACAGCGGTGCCGAGATACGCTGAACGAGGGTATCGATATTCTGCTGCTCAACCTCCATCTGTGGCATTAGACTGTTGGCAACCCAGCCAGCCACCGTCAAACCACGCTGTTGAATGCTTTCGATCGTCAGCAGTGCGTGATTGAGACACCCCAGCCGTAGACCCACCACCACCACGACAGGCAGCTGCAACGCCACCACAAAATCGGCCAGGGTCAGCTCATCATCGATTGGTAGCAGCCAGCCACCGGCCCCCTCAACCACCACCCGGTCTGCACGATCACTAACCTGCAGATAGGCATCGACCAGCTGTGCCAACTCGATCGTCCGACCACTCTGGTTAGCGGCAATATGGGGGGCGATGGAGTCGTTATAGAGGTAGGGATTGATCAGCTCATAAGGGAGCGAGATGCTGGCGGCGTTCTGCAGGGCGATGGCATCACCATTGCGTAGCCCCTCAGCTGTCTCAATCGCACCCGCAGCGACGGGTTTCATCACACCAATCAAGCCGCCATTTTCGGCAAAGGCGTGTACCAGTGCGGTCGCAACTAAACTCTTGCCAACCTCGGTATCGGTACCCGTCACGAAATAGCCGGACATAAGCTCACCTCAGCAGAAACATCTATATGGCGTAATCAATTATCGGATAGGAGGTGCAAAACCAGAACAACCAACCATCGGTTAACGCTTTATCTGATCTATTGGGATCTGCACCACGCTCCCACCCTCTGGAACAGCCTCAGCCGCCCAGGCGTGGCCATAGACCACCTCGTATGTCGCTGGGAGCTTGCCACTGCTATCGCGAAATTGCTCATAGGCCTCACACATCATCTTCAGACGCTCTTTGCCGGTCATGCCTCTGGAGCGCCCCGAGGTGACGTTGTGAGCGCCGAGCGTCTTTAGATCAGACATCAGGCCACTCACCTTATCGTAGGTAACAACCATGTGTTCGATATCGACCACCGGCCCGTCAAAACCGGCCTGCATCAGCGCATCACCGACATCGTGCATATCGAGAAACCGGTTCACATGACTGCTGCCGTTATCAACCGCCTCCCAGCTGAGGCGCAGCTCCTTGAGCGTGTCGGGACCCAAGGTGGTAAACATCAACAGCCCCCCAGGCCTGAGCACTCGAGCAATCTCAGCAAAGGCCTCATCGATACTGTTCATCCACTGCAGCGCCAGACTGGAGACAATCAGGTCGACGCTTTTATCGGCCAGTGGCAGCCTCTCGATATCACCACAGACAAGCCCCGGCTTTCTCAACAGTGAGCCATGCGCACGAACTCGCGGCAACATCGCCTCAGCCAGATCGAGGCCGATCACCTTCGCCTTGCGATAGCGCTTCATCAACCACTGCACACACTGACCCGTTCCCGTACCCAGATCGAGAATCGTCTTGGGTTCGATCTTTACCAGCTCAAGGCGCTCAAGCATGCGCGAGGCGACCTCACGTTGTAGAACTGCCACCTCATCATATCGCTCTGCAGAGCGGTTAAAGGCGGAGCGGAGCTGCTGTTTATCGATCTGCTTATCATCCAGCAACTTAGTCACTCAAGAACTCCTTAATTGCCGCTATAAATGCATCAGGATGAGAAAGAAAGGGCGCATGCCCGGCACCCGCAATGACCGATAGCTGTGCAGTGGGAATCTCAGAGCATGTGTATTCACCCGCTCCGAGCGGGGCCAGTGTATCGTTTTCCCCCTGAATCACTAGAGTCGGCTGGTTGATCCTGGAGAGATCTGCTCTCAAATCGGCGTGACGTAGGACCTCCAATCCTCCCGCCAATGCCGCAGGGGTCGGCTCACCACGACTGAAGAGTTCACCGCGCAACGTACGCATCTCCTCACGCCCCTGCTCGGAGCCACGTGACTGCAGCACCAGAAAACGGAGCAGGGTAGCCCGGCAATCATCCCGCAACTGCTCAGCAAATTGCCCCAGCAGCTCATCATCCATGCCGTGCGACCACCCTTCTCGTTTGGTGAAACAGGGATTGGCACCCACCAGTATCAGCCTGGAGATCGGGACACCTGCAACAGCCGCAGCCATCGCTATGCGACCGCCTAGAGACCAGCCGAGCCAGATCGCCTCCTCAGGCAGGCTCGCAGCAAGACGCTCAACAACTCGATCCAGGGTGAACTCACCTTCAAGGCTACTTCGACCATGCCCCGGAAGATCGACGATATGGAGCTGGAACTGCTGCGCCAATCGTGTGGTAATCGAGCCCCAGATACCGCCGTGCATACCCCAGCCGTGCAGCATCACCAACGCCCTTCCAGCACCCATCGTCTTGATAGAGAGTTCAGCCACTGACCACGCTCCTCTCCAGCACTGAGAGTAACTGGTCTACATCGGCCTCGCTGTGACGCGCCGAGAGCGTGACCCTCAGGCGTGAACCCTCAGCTGGAACGGTGGGGGGACGGATGGCTGTCAGCAGTATGCCCTGCTGCCACAGTGATTCACTTACTGCGAGTGCACGCTCTGCGCTTCCGAGCAGGATCGGCTGTATCGGTGTCTCCGATGGCATCAGGTCGAGCCCTAGCTCCTGGGCACCCTGTCGAAATCGGGTAATCAACCCCTTCAGTTTCTCCCGCCTCCAATTTTCCGTAACAACAATCTGCAGGCTCGCCAGTGTAGCTACTGCAATGGCTGGTGGCTGCGCAGTGGTGTAGATATAACTACGCGCAAACTGGATCAACGTCTCGATCAGCGCTTCACTACCGGCAATAAAAGCACCCGCCGTACCAAACGCCTTGCCCAGGGTGCCCATCAAGATCGGCAACTGTGCCATATCGAGTCCGTACTGCTCAGCCACACCACCGCCATGCTCTCCGAGCACACCAAAACCGTGTGCATCGTCGATCATCAAGCTGGCATCGTGGAGCTTAGCCGTAGTGGCCAACTCCGTTACCGGGGCGATCGCACCATCCATACTGAAAACACCATCGCTGACCACCATGCGCTCTGCCTGGCCACTATCCCCCAGCATCTTCGCTAACGCAGCACAATCACCATGTGGGTAGCGTTTAAAGCGAGCACCGGAGAGCAATCCAGCATCGAGTAGAGAGGCGTGGTTGAGACGATCTTCAAAGATCGCATCCCCTCTCCCCATCAGTGCCGTCACGGCACCGAGATTGGCCATATATCCGGTGGAAAAGAGCAGTGCGCGCGGACGGCCAGTAAAATCGGCCAGCGCCTCTTCGAGTTCGTGATGGGCTCGGCTGTGGCCGTTGACCAGATGAGCAGAACCGCTGCCAACCCCATATTGATCGGCCCCTCGTTTGAATGCGGCAATCAGATCGGGGTGGTCTGCGAGACCAAGGTAGTCGTTACTACAGAAAGTGAGCACCTTACGACCATCGACCACCATAGCCGGGCTCTGCGGGCTCTCGACGACCTGCCGCTGTCGATAAAGCTGCTGCTCTCGTCGCTGCTGCAGCGCGACTGAAAGATCCTTCACGGCCAGCTAGCCGCGTGTAGAGCAGGCGCGACCCCAGAGACCCGCATCATCACTCTCTGCAGCATTGACTGGACGCGCCTCAACATCACGATCTTCAGCACGGATGCCCAATCGCTCGAAGAGCTGATGATCGTGATCGCTCTCAGGATTATCGGTTGTCAGCAGCTTCTCGCCGTAGAAGATCGAGTTGGCGCCCGCCATAAAACAGAGCGCCTGCAGTTCATCACTCATCTCATTGCGTCCCGCCGAGAGGCGTACATGCGACGCTGGCATCAGAATGCGTGCAACCGCGATGGTACGAACGAAATCGAAGGGATCGAGCTTATCGACACCATCAAGTGGCGTCCCCGCCACCTGTACCAACTGATTAATCGGCACACTTTCAGGATGCTGTGGAAGATTTGCCAACTGCTGCAATAGTGAGGCGCGATCCTTGGCACCCTCACCCATTCCAATAATGCCACCCGCACAGACCTTCATTCCCGCATCACGCACATGACTCAAGGTCTCGAGACGATCCTCGTAGGTGCGCGTTGAGATAATCTCACCATAAAACTCAGGGGAGGTATCGAGATTGTGGTTGTAGTAGTCGAGTCCCGCTGTTTTGAGCCGTGTCGTCTGCTCCTCACTCAACATACCGAGCGTTACACAGGTCTCCATACCGAGCTCTTTTACACCCGATATCATATCAAGCACATGCACAAAGTCGCGTTCATGTGGCGAACGCCAGGCCGCGCCCATGCAGAAGCGTGTCGCCCCCTTCTGCTTTGCCGTCTGTGCCGCTTCCAACACCTGCTCCAGCTCCATCAGCCTCTCGCGTTCGAGATCGGCGTTATGATGCGCACTCTGTGGGCAATAGGCACAATCCTCTGGGCAGGCACCCGTTTTGATACTAAGCAGGGTACTTACCTGGACCGCATTGGGATCAAAGTGCTGGCGATGAATCTGCTGCGCTTCAAAAAGAAGATCATTGAAGGGGTGCGCAAAGAGCGCTTCAATCTCGCTCAGCGACCAGTCATTACGCACCGCTCCCAACTGTGAAACACTCATCGCTTACCGCCCCTACTGTCTGAATGGGGCCACTATAGCGGCTGATGCCCACCAGTCAACGAGTAGCGACATCAAGTGTTTACAAACGACTAATAATCCGCCACTTTTGAGCAAAAAAAAGGGCGCCGTAGTGGCACCCTTTTATACACAACAACCGCTGACCGCCATGGAGAGCGAAGTGAGGGCGGTTAGTCCCCGATAGTCGACGCCGTCTGCATATTCGTAGTTGAGAGCGCGAGCGGACGACGAAGAAGATGCAGCAGCGGCTTTATGTCGGCGTAGAGTCACTGAGGGAGTTGTGTAGAGCCGCGAAGAGGTGATTACGCAACGAACGCAGGACGGTCGGGGCGCCGTAGGCATAAACGGTCGCGTTAAGTTTTGCTGTTTGCTTGGGCTTGGATGCCCAAAACAAACTTTCGCAAAAATAGCGACTCCCCGGTAACGTTTGTTTAGAAGTTGAAGCGCAATCCAATCTCAAAATCGTGGAATGCACTATCAATCTCATATGGATTGATGCTTGCCTCAGCGGGATCGAAGTAGCGATAGCCGAAACGCAGTGATGACTCCGGGCTCATTTCTACGTTAAGACCCAGCATAACCTGGTAGGCAAAGACGGTCTCATTATCGTCGACCGAACCATCCCAGTTCATATTGGCCGCACCGATACCAGCACCGATGTAGGGAGTCACCTCCGAGCCTGTATCCATATCAAAGATACCGTTGAGCATTCCTGCTTGAACGCTCACATCAACACCTGGGCCCGCCTCATCGACATCCGCAGCACGATAGGCGTACTCTCCCTCGATTCGAAAACCATCCTCAACTTCTTGGCCGATTGCGACAGAGAAGAGATAGCCATTATCCATCTCTTGATCACCCAAGGTGCTCACTTCGGCATCGGTGGGTACATTGATACCACCACCAATAGCGAGATACCCATTCTCTGAGGCCTGTGCAGCACCAACAAACATAGATGCAGCTACAACTGCAGTGGAAATCAGCTTCTTATTCATAACAACTCCTTAATAAAGATTCATTAATAATTAAAATTTACGCAGTCGCCCCGCATCACACAAACAACACCGTTGTTTTTTTATGAGCTTCCCACTTAAAAAACGATAATAGACTAATCTGAAAAAAAATAAGCTTAATATTACGAATTGGTATCAGACACGCCTCACAATAAACCAATCCGTTGACTCAAATCACCAAACTCAAGGATGAGAGATGAAAACACCGGGGAGTCGCTATTTTTGCGAAAGTTTGTTTTGGGCATCCAAGCCCAAGCAAACAGCAAAAACTTCACGCGACCGTTTATGCCTGCGGCGCCCCGACCGTCCTGCGTACGTTGCCTAATCACCTCTTCGCGGCTCTACACAACTCCCTCAGTGACTCTACGCCGACATAAAGCCGCTGCTGCATCTTCTTCGTCGTTCGCTCGCGCTCTCAACTACGAATATACAGACGGCGTCGACTATCGGGGACTAACCGCCCTCACTTCGCTCTCCATGGCGGTCAGCGATTGTACAACGTATCATCGACACCACACTCCCGCACCACTGTCTGTTATGCGATAGCAGACACTGTCAGAATCAGCCTATCTGCCAGCACTGCCATGCTGCGCTACCTGTAATCAAACACGCCTGCCAGCAGTGCGGGATCCCACTAAAACGTGAGCAGGCGCGCTGTGGCAGGTGCATAAAAAAACCTCCCTACTACAGCACAAGCACCATCCCCTACCACTATGAACACCCCATCGACCGACTTATTCAGGCTCTAAAATTTGACGCAAAGATTGGTGTCGCACAGCTACTTGGTAAGCAGATTGCCAAACAGAGACTCAATCACGGCTCGACACCTCTACCACAGTGCATCATTCCCGTTCCGCTGCATCGCAGCAGGCTGCGTGAACGGGGATTCAACCAGTCACTAGAGATTGCACGTGCAATCTCAGAACATCTCGATATCACACTCAATTACCAGAGCTGCCAACGAAACCGTCCAACGGCAACCCAGACATCACTACCCGCTGCGCAACGAAGCGCCAATCTGCGCAATGCATTCTCTGCTGTAAGCATCGAAGAAGTCGACCATGTAGCGATCGTTGATGATGTGGTAACCACTGGCCACACGGCAAACGAGCTGGCACGACTCCTGCGCAGAGGAGGAATTAAAATAGTAGAGGTGTGGGCCGCCGCGCGTGCTGGGCGTTGAACAGTCATTCAGATGCCGTATTCAAGCAGCAATCCGACAAAGATCGCCATTCCGAACCAGTTGTTATCGAGAAACGCCTTGAAGCAGAGATCGCGATCACGGTTTTTAATCAATCGCTGCTGCTGAACAGCCAGCCCAGTCGCAACCAGCAAGCCCAGATAGAAGAAACCACCCAACTTGAGCTGTACACCGACCACCAGCAGCGTCAACAGGAGTAGCGCCTGGATAACTCCGATAATCACCCGGTCAAGTTCACCAAAGAGTATCGCCGTCGACTTCACACCGATCTTGATGTCGTCATCCCGATCAACCATTGCGTAGATCGTATCGTAAGCGGTCGCCCACAAAACCGTGGCGATGAAGATTAACCACGCCGCCTGAGGCACCTCACCCAGCTGAGCGGCGAAGGCCATCGGTACCGCCCAGCCAAAGGCAGCACCGAGGAAAACCTGAGGCAGATAGGTGTGACGTTTAGTAAAGGGATAGATCGCCGCAAGCGCTACACCAACGAAAGAGAGCATGATGGTCAGGCTGTTCATAAACAGCACCAACATGAAAGCAGCAACGCAGAGCGCGGCAAACAACTTCAATGCCTCGTTGGGCTCGACACGGCCAGACGCGATCGGGCGTTCACGGGTGCGGGAGACATGGGGATCGATCGCACGGTCGGCATAGTCATTGATGACACAGCCCGCCGAGCGCATTAAAACCACACCCAGAACAAAGACCAGCAGCACACCAATACGTGGCATGCCTTCCGCTGCAATCCAGAGCGCCCAGAGTGTCGGCCAGAGCAATAGCAGAATACCGATCGGCCGATCGAGCCGCATCAACAGTGCATATTGTTGCGTCCTCTCCTTTAACTGAGCACCGCGTGACGGCACCTGCTCAAAACGCTCATACTCCAACGTTAACAACTCCTGACTGTTCGAAAATTCGTGGCACGATTGTGCCAAGCAGGATAATAAAAGACCATCACCTAACGACCACAGCGCCCTGATGGAGCAGCTATCGCATGGATCGCTGGCAGAAAAATCTCACTCACCAACAGCGGTTTGCCACCGACACGAAATAACGATCGACGACCCCAGATATCCTCAGGCTGCTGCTCGAGCCCATGAGTAGCATGAGCAAAGAGTCGATGCCCTGGCACAATCTGTGCGATCTCCACCTCACTGCGCTGCATCGAGCGATCTGAAAAGAGCACCGCCCCCAACGGGCGATTACCGAGATGGGCGAGTCGTCGCTGCGGACCACTCAGGGTCGCCACCGGAATAACGCTGCGCGCAAAGACCCACGGCTCATCATCACATAGCAGCTGCACCTCGCGGATCAAGGCACGGTTTCCCGGACGCAGTGAGAGCAGATCGAGCTCACACTGTTCGGGACCTAGATAGCCGTGCTCGACCACCCGTACGCGAAAAGAACCGCCACATGCACGGCGCAGGCGCTGGGTCAGCGAGGCGGGATCGATCAACCAACGCCACACATCGGACGGCACCCGATTGTGCAGTAGTTGGCGCTGCCGCAGCCAGCGCGGTTCAATTGAGAGTTTCACTATTAGCTATTCCGGCAAGATTTGTAGCGGGCGCGATTATGACACGTAACCACGACTCGGCTACACCTCACCATAGCGCGACCCTTCGCCCAGCCAGCGCCGTATCAGTGGCGTCACATGTTCCGGGTAGTCGGCCAGCAGCGCCATGGAGGCACGCTCAACCTCAGGAAGCAACACCTGGTCACGCATCAGATCGGCGATACGAAAACTCATCTCACCAGTTTGGCGTGTACCAAGCACCTCGCCCGGTCCACGAATCTCCAGATCATGGCGTGAGATAACAAAGCCATCGTTACTCTCACGCATCACCATCAGGCGTCGCTTTGCTGTCTGTCCCAACGTTCCATGGTAGAGCAGCACACAACTGCTCTCGGCACTGCCTCGCCCGACACGTCCCCGCAGCTGGTGGAGTTGGGAGAGACCGAGACGTTCGGCATTTTCGATAATCATCAGACTGGCGTTGGGCACATCGACGCCGACCTCAATCACCGTAGTCGCCACCAGCAGATCGATCTCGGCGGCCTTGAAGGCGGCCATCACCCGCTCCTTCTCCACCGATTTCATACGTCCATGTACCAGACCGATCCGTAACCCAGGTAACATCTCCGCCATCTCGCTCGCAGTCGCCTCCGCCGCCTGCGCCTCCAGCAGCTCCGACTCCTCAATCAGGGTACAGACCCAGTAGGCCTGACGGCCATTACTGCACGCCTCACTAACCCGTGCCACCACCTCATCGCGGCGCGTATCGGAGAGCACGACCGTCTTCACCGGGGTACGTCCCGGCGGCAGCTCATCGATGATAGAGACATCGAGATCGGCGTAGAGCGACATCGCCAAGGTGCGTGGGATAGGCGTTGCGGTCATGATCAGCTGATGGGGATGACGTCCCGCCTTTATCCCCTTCTCGCGTAGCGCAAAGCGCTGATGCACACCAAAACGGTGCTGCTCATCGATCACCAACAGGCCGAGATGGTCGAAGAGGACATCGTCCTGAAACAGCGCATGGGTGCCGACCACAACACGGGCATGCCCCGCGCCAATTCTCGCCAACGCCTCGCTTCTCACCCGCCCTTTGCTACGCCCCGAGAGCCACGCCACCTCAATGCCGAGCGGCTCCAACCAGGCACTAAAATTCTGTAGATGCTGCTCAGCCAGCAGCTCGGTCGGTGCCATGATCGCGGCCTGAAAACCCGCCTCTACCGCACGCAGAATCGCCAACGCTGCGACCACCGTCTTGCCCGAACCAACATCGCCCTGCACCAGCCGCAGCATCGGTGCCTCGGCCTCGATATCACGATCAATCTCACCCACCACACGTCGTTGCGCAGCGGTCAGCTCAAAAGGCAGAGAGGTGAGCAGCTTTCTTCGCAACTGATCCGCAGCCTGCAACGTCGGCGCTGGCTGACGCTGCGCCTCCTCACGTAGTTTGCGCAGACTGAGATGGTGGGCGAGCAGCTCTTCGAATACCAGGCGCTGCTGCGACGGGTGCTCACCATCGACCAGCTGATCGAGCGGTGCCTCTTCGGGTGGGCGGTGCACATAGAGAATCGCCTCCGCCAGGGTGGGTAGTTGCAGCTGTTCAAGCAGCGGATCGGGCAACCACTCACGTAGCGCCTCACCACGCTCAAGCTTATCCAGCGCCTGGGCGATCAACTTTCTGAGGGTGAGTTGATGTACCCCTTCGGTCACCGGGTAGACAGCGGTGAGATGCGCATCGGTAGCGGCATCGAAACTATCGATCCGACTGTACTCGGGATGGATCAGCTCCAGCCTACTCGCACCAGGACGCACCTCACCGAAGCATCGCAGCAATGCACCACGTTCGAGCTGCGCCTTCTGCGCCGCCGAGAAGTGGAAAAAGCGCAATGTGATCGCTCCCGTACCATCACTCATCCGTACCAGCAGGGTACGGCGGCGACGGAACACCACCTCGGCCAGATCAACCTCGCCTTCGATCACCACCTGCATCCCAGGTCGTAACGAGCCGATCGGCACCACGCGGGTACGGTCCTCATAACGCAGCGGCAGATGGAAAAAGAGATCCTGAACCTGCTCGATAGCCAGCCTCTCAAGCCGCTCAGCCACCTTGGGGCCAACACCCTTCAACACCGTGACTGGTTGACGCTCCAGTGGCTGCTGTTTAATGGACTGGGATTTTGTTTGGCGCGACTTCAACGATTCAAGATTCCATGACAAGAGCGTGCCAGTTTACAATCAGAACGCCATCACGCACAGTGCACGGCCCATTTTTCGAGCCCACCCATGCTGATCGAGACTCTTACCACAGCGCAGCTACTCTTTGCTGCCGCAATTCTATTTACTGCCTATCTGGTACGCGGTATCTCAGGCTTCGGCTCGGCACTGGTCGCGGTACCACCGCTGGCGCTGATTCTACCGCTGCAGATCGTCGTACCGATGGTGGTACTGCTCGACAACCTCTGTTCCCTCGCTCACTCCATCCGCAATCTGCACCATATTCAGTGGCGCGAACTGCTGCCGCTGCTTCCCTTCACCCTGATCGGCATCGTCACCGCACTATTTCTGCTCAAGAGCCTCGACCAGGCGCTACTGAAGAACATCCTGGCGGTCTTTATCATCGGCTACGCCATCTACACCCTGCTGCCACTCCCCGAGCCGAAGGGGCCACGACTCTGGGCTGTACCGATGGGACTGCTGGCGGGACTGGTCGGCACAATGTTCGGAACTGGCGGCCCCTTCACCGTGGTCTATCTGCGGCTACGCCAACTGAACAAGGTCGCATTCCGAGGCACCGTGGCGATGATCTTTCTGCTCGATGGCGGTGCGCGGCTGGTCGGCTTTACCCTCTCAGGTTTCTATACGCTCGACACCCTCTACCTGATCGCCGCCTCACTACCGTTAATAGCAACCGGGCTCTATATCGGCGGTCATATCCACACCAATCTGACGCCACAGACCTTTGTGCGCATCATTAGTGCCATTCTCTTAATCAGCGGCATCTCACTGTTGATTAAGTGACGGCGACGCAATCCATCGCAACTATCTCGATTTATCCTTTTTTTCTTTTTCTGCTTCTTCTGCTTGTTACGCTTCTCGATCAAGCGATCACGCCACTCAGGGTGCTTGTTCAGATTATTGCGTACCGCGCGTCGGAAGGTGGGATCCTTGAGCCGTTCACTAAATCGTTTGATGAACTTCTTACGCAGCTCGGGTCGTGATGCCAATAGCCACTTGATGTCGTTATAACCCGCCGCGCGCAGTTTCTTGGCTTTGATCTTGCGCTTTTTCAGTTTCTTCAGGTGTCTTACGGTCTTCTGTTTGTAGTGCTTGGGCAGACGACTCCCAAAACGAACCTGCAGCCGCTGATGGAACCGGGTAAATCCCCGCGAGAGCTCAAAGTGCTCACCGGCACGCAGGCGACCGGCTCGACGATGCAGCGCCTGCTGATCGATCAGATCGACTTCAACCTCACCCTCTTCCAGCAGCACATCCTGCTCTCCGTCAGCGACCGAGATCACGCCCTGAGTACCTTTGATACCAAGGTTAATAAAGGGAGTTGAATAGTTAACCGTGCGCTCAGGCTGGATCAATCCGGTCACAAAGCGCAGCCACCCCTTCAGCAGCGAGACATCAGCCGCTTCGAGACGCTGGTCGGTGCCGATCTGGTAGCGCACCAGATGCAGTGTGGAGCTCTCACCAATATCGAGCAGCGTCTGATCGACCATCTCGAGCTGAACACGCGCCCCTGCGGCCGTCTCGATAATGTCATCCTGCTCGACCATCACCCCCGGCTCGAGCTGGTAGACAGCGGTGCCGCGAATCAGCTCCGCAGCCCCCTCACTGAGGGTTACGGTACCAACTTCATCGGCTGCAATGAGTGTTTGATAGGGAAGAAGGAGCAGCAGTAGCGCACAGCACAGAAGTAATTGGCGCTGTGTGCAGCGCCAGCGTCGATCAATTGCGTTCATCAATGAAGCGTTACAACTTGTTGCTGGAAGCGGCGCTCAACACTCGGCTGGTCAGCATGCGGATCGAGATGATCATAGCCACCCTCCAGCTCTTCAAGCCGATCTCCCGGATGGGGATGGGTCTTGAACATGAAGGCGAGCGCACTATCGTCTGGGTCGGTCGCGGCGAGGGTCTGCAACATGGCATGCAGGCCGTAGGGATCGTAGCCAGCACGTGCGGCGATCACCACACCCATACGATCGGCCTGATACTCATCATCCTTATCGAGGCCACGTGCGTAGATCTCCTGAAAACCGCTGCTGAGTCGATTGAGCAGGAAGCGGTCTTCTCGATCGACCGCCGCACCGGCCAGCGCACCGGCCAGATCAAGCTGCGCATTGGTCTCTACCGCCTTGAGGTGGTGTTTCACCAGCACATGGGCGCACTCATGGGCGAGCACACCCGCCAGCTCCGCCTCACTCTGCATACGCATCAGCAAGCCACGGGTGATAAAGACATATCCACCAGGTGCCGCAAAGGCATTCGCCGCATCGGTATCGAGCACCCCAAAACGCCAGGCGATGTCGGGGCGCTCGGTCTGCAGTGCCACCCAGTGACCGACACGGTTTACATACTTCTGTATCCGACGATCTTTGACCAGCGGTGCAACACCTAGCAGCACCGCCGCCGCTTCATGGCCAATCTCCAGCTCATCCTCATCGGAGACACCCTTGAAGACCTTGCTACCTGAGCTGACGATACGACCGATATCAATTCCTTCAACATCACCACCACTGCCGCCAATCGAAAAACCACCAATCGAAAATCCCGCCTGGGCAGGAATAGTCAATAACACGACACCTGCCACGACGCCCAGAATCGAAAACCACGGTTTAATCATCATTCATTCCCCAGGCTGTCGAAGAAGTCGTTGCTATTACTACCGCTCTCAGGCTCGGGGTCAGGTAACTCTTCCATATCCTCATCGGAGAGATAGTCGAGATCTTGTGCCTTCAATCCCTCCTTTTTTGCAAAGCCCTTGGCATCTCTTTTACTCACTGCGTTTTTATCGAGCGATTCAAGCTGCCCGCGATCGGGCGATGAGTCTGTGAGCTCTTCAGAGCTGAGGCCGCGGATACCGGTCGCGGTGGTCACACCGCTGCTGCCCGAGCGTCCCGTCGTCAGCATGCTGGCAGCCTCATCGAGGCCGCTTGCACTCTCACGCCTCTTTTCACCCTCAGCGACGATAAAACGCAGAGTGGTCATACGCACCCACCCCTCGACGCCAGATTGACTGGTGACCCGATACCAGCCGCCACGGCGTTTGATCACCTCGAGCTTGCTCTTAGCCTCGAGCTTCTCAACCACCTGGGCATCGCGGTAGGGTTCTTTGTGTAGATTCGTATCACGTATCAGCTGTGCCGGGCGAGCCAGCAGGCTCCCCGCCACGGCGGAAAGCAGCAGAAATAGGACTATTTTGGCTCTAATCATCAACTTCTCCTCGGCTCATAGAGCCGAACCTCCTGTGCTCTACCCTTAACCTTATAGGAACCGTGATCGTGGAAGTCAAACAGCTCCCCACAACGCTGCCGGGTCTCCTCAGAAACCAGCACGCGACAGCGTCCCTTGGTCTGACCCTCGATACGGCTGGCAAGATTTACCGTGTCGCCGATTGCCGTGTAGTCGAGGCGGTTTTCTGAACCGATAAAACCGACCACCGCCGGTCCGGTGTGGATACCGATACCGATATCGAACTCGGTACCCGACTCTCCCAACGACTCACGGAAGGCGAGCAGCGCCTCCGACATCTCCAGCGCAGCAGTTACCGCATGCACCGCCTGATCGGGGTCATCCACCGGTGCTCCCCAGAAGGCCATAATCGCATCGCCGATAAACTTATCAACAGTGCCACCGTGGTGAAAAATCACCTTCACCTGTCGACTGAAGTAGTCGTTGAGCAGCGCCACGATCTGCTCCGGTGTGCTCTGCTCGGAGAGGGTAGTAAAGCCGCGAATATCGGAGAAAAGCACGGTGACTTCACGTTTCTCACCTCGCATGTCGAACACCGTCTCACCATGATCGACCAGCTCGCCGACCACGCGTGGATCGAGAAAACGGTTAAAGATCGCAATCGAGCGCTGCCGTGCACGCAGCTCATTGAGATAGGAGTAGAGTGCGGCGGCAACAAAAAAGAGCCAGCTGTAGGCCAGCGGTGCAAACAGCGGTAGCTGAAGGCGATAACTGTCGAGCGCCACATAGGCCGCCACCATCAGTAGCGGAGTAAATAGCGCCAGCCTGAAACCCACTTTCAATGGGCTGTGCAGTCGCCTGAAGCCGAACAGGAACAGCAGCACCATCAGAACCGCTAGCAACGGTGAAATCCATTTCGGCACACTACGCAGGTAGTCGCCCCGTTTAAGGTTATCGATTGCAGTCGCGAGGATCTCAACTGCCGGGTAGGCGTTATCGATCGGGGTCACACGCAGATCGACCAGCCCGGTTGCGGTTGAGCCGATAATAACGATCTTGTCGCGCAGCTCGTTCGCTGACCGCCATGGAGAGCGAAGTGAGGGCGGTTAGTCCTCGATAGTCGACGCCGTCTGCCTATTCGTAGTTGAGAGCGCGAGCGAACGACGAAGAAGATGCAGCAGCGGCTTTATGTCGGCGTAGAGTCACTGAGGGAGTTGTGTAGAGCCGCGAAGAGGTGATTACGCAACGTACGCAGGACGGTCGGGGCGCCGTAGGCATAAACGGTCGCGTTAAGTATTTGCCGCTTGCTTGGGCTTGGATGCCCAAAACATGCTTCCGCAAAATAGCGACTCCCGAGATGGGACGCTGTGATCGCTGTAGCTGCAGATCCTGATAAAGATCGGCGTAGGGGATACGGCGATAGCTCAACCGCTCACCACGCCAGCTTAGCTGGATATTCTCCTGATCTGGCACCGGATAGTTAAGCGCCCTACTCACCGTGGCCGGCAGGGAAGGGATCGACCAACCATAGGCATCGATATCGATCGCGTAGCGGCGACCGACACCATCCTCGTCTTCAAGAAAGTTGATCGCCCCCAGATGACCCTGCTTGATCAACGCGGGAAGCGGTAACACCATCGCGACCCGAGCATCTTCAACCGCCGCCTTACCCGCCATAATTCCAAGTCGCCGACCATGCTCGCCCAGCGACAGGCCACCGGCGTCATTGCCATCAGTTAGACGCAGCATCGGCAGAAACATGTGCGACTCCCTGGACAACACCTCGGCCAGATAGTCATCACCCTCGAGGCGCATCAGATCAGGATCACTAAAGAGAATATCGAAAATGATGGCGCGTGGCTGTTGACGAGCTATGCCTTCAACCAGCTCCGCGTGAACCGAACGTGGCCAAGGGAAACGCCCCACCTCGGCGGCCATCTCCGCCAGGCTGTGCTCATCGATATCGACAATGACGATGTCGGGATCAGGAATCTGCTCGGCTGCATGGATTCGCAGCATACGATCACCGAAGAAGTTCTCCAGTGGTTGAAAAAGCCCCAGCAACATTGCATCGATAACCACCATACCGATAACGGCAAGGGCTATCAGAGTAAGCGGATTGGTCAGCTGGCGTGAGAGGCTCATCGCAATGACCGAGAGGTGCTAGCCCTCGAGCTCGAGTACCGCGTCCATCTCAACCTCAGACCCCTTGGGCAGTGCCGCAACACCAATCGCAGCACGTGCAGGATAGGGCTGACTGAAGTAGTCGGCCATCACCTGATTAACCAGCGGGAAGTGACCCAGATCGATAAGAAAGACGTTGAGCTTCGCCACATCGGCCAACGAACCACCAGCCGCCTCAGCCACGGCGGTCAGATTGTCAAATACACGGCGGATCTGCGTCTCCATATTCCCATCAATCAGCTCCATTGTCTCTGGAACCAACGGGATCTGGCCGGACATGTACACAGTAGTGCCGACCTTGACCGCCTGCGAGTAGGTGCCGATCGCCTGGGGTGCTTTATCAGTAGAGATAATCTCTCTGGCCATCTATTGGGTTCTCCCTAATCTATTTATATTTTGGATAATTCTAGTTGAGCCGCCAGCAATTAGCGGGTGCGATAGATGCGCAGCACCGAACCGATGGAGCGTATACGGCGCATAATCCGCGCCAGGTGGCGACGGTCGTGAACGGCCAGCAGGAAGGTAATGGTGGAAGTGAGTCCATCACGCTCCTCAATGGCGACGTTATCGATATTGGAACCCATCTCAGAGATCGCCGCAGCGACTGTAGCCAGTACACCGCGTTCATTACTCACCTCGACACGCATCTCGACCGGGAAGTCACCCTCGACCTCCTGCTCCCACTGCACATCAATCGCCATCTCGGGACGATCA
This sequence comes from Candidatus Reidiella endopervernicosa, assembly GCF_013343005.1. GTDB lineage: Bacteria > Pseudomonadota > Gammaproteobacteria > Reidiella > Reidiella endopervernicosa. Next base: position 876,020 of record NZ_CP054491.1, on the reverse strand, counting down.
CGATAGTCGGCAACGTTTTTACACCCCGCCACATGGATCACAAAACCACGTCCGGTACTGACAAAACCGACGATCGGATCTCCTGGAATCGGGCGACAACACTTGGCGAAGTTGACCACCATCCCCTCGGTGCCCTTGATAAAGAGGGTTCGGTGATGTGTGTTCTGTTCCTGAAGCGGTGCCTGCTCATCATCGTGATCCTGTGGTGCCAGGCGTCGCGCCACCAGCTGTGCCATCCGGTTACCGAGACCGATCTCGGCCAGCAGCTTGTCGAGCTGCTCAAAACCCATCTCACGCAGTGCCTCGGCGAGGGTCTCAGAGTCGAGCTGCTCAAGACTGCTCGACTGCTCCGTCAGCGCCTTGCCGAGCAGACGCCGCCCGAGGCTCACCGCCTCCTCGAGCTGCAGATTCTTCAGATAGCTACGGATATTGGCACGCGCCTTACCCGTAAAGACGAAGTTGAGCCAGGCGGGATTGGGGTGGGCGCCGGGTGCGGTAATGACCTCGACCGTCTGTCCATTGAGCAGTGCCGTACGCAGCGGCACCAGGCGACGATCGATACGCGCTGCCACACAGCTGTTGCCGATATCGGAATGAACCGCATAGGCAAAATCGACCGCCGTCGCACCGCGCGGCATCTCCATAATCTCCCCCTTGGGGGTGAAGACGTAGACCTCGTCGGGGAAGAGGTCGATCTTGACGTTCTCCAGAAACTCAAGTGAATCACCCGCGCTCTTCTGCATCTCCAGAAGCCCCTGTAGCCACTCGCGGGCACGCGCCTGGGCGTTGGTGGTCGGTTTCTCGCCGGTCTTGTACTGCCAGTGTGCCGCGATTCCCGATTCGGCCACCCGATCCATATCGGTGGAGCGAATCTGTACTTCGATCGGCACGCCGTAGGGACCGAAGAGGATGGTATGCAACGACTGGTAACCGTTCGCCTTGGGGATGGCGATGTAATCCTTGAACTTGCCCGGTACCGGCTTGTAGAGATTGTGCATCACGCCCAGGGCGCGATAACAGGTATCGACATCGTCGACGATGATGCGAAAGGCGTAGAGATCCATCACCTCATTGAAGGAGAGATCCTTCTCGATCATCTTTTTGTAGATGCTGTAGACGTGTTTCTCTCGACTCCCAAGCTGGAAGGCGAACGACTCCTGTTCCAGACGGCCATGGATCGCCGTCTCGATCTTATCCAGGATCTCGCGCCGATTGCCGCGCGCCTTTTTCACCGACTCACTCAGAATCCGGTAACGCATCGGGTAGTAGGCCTCGAAGCCGAGATCCTCTAGCTCAAGACGTGCATGGTTGAGGCCGAGACGGGTAGCGATCGGCACGTAGATCTCCAGCGTCTCACGGGCGATACGACGCCGCTTCTCCGGACGCAGTGCGCCCAGGGTACGCATGTTGTGCAGTCGATCGGCAAGCTTGATCAGGATGACGCGAATATCGCGCGCCATCGCCAGCATCATCTTGCGAAAGTTCTCGGCCTGGGCGTGCGCCTTGGTCTCGAAGGTGATCATGGTCAGCTTGCTGACCCCATCGACCAGCTCTGCGACCTCACCGCCAAACTGCGCCGCTATCTGATCTTTGGCGATCTCGGTATCTTCGATCACATCATGCAGGATCGCGGCAACAATGCCCTGATGATCCATCTGCATCTCTGCCAGGATCGAGGCGACTTCAATGGGATGATAGATGTAGGGCTCGCCCGATTGACGAACCTGACCGACGTGGGCCTCAGAGCCAACCAGGTAGGCGTGGTAGACCTCCTGAATCTGATCGGCGTTGAGATACCCCTCTAGCTGGTGGCAGAGATCGCTAATCAGAAAGCGATCGCCATCGGCATCGGGGCTTTGTGGAAGGGTGTTATCGGCCTCGCTCATCTTCCGGATCGGATGAACCGCAAGCCGATTTTTCTCTGCTTACTCAGCAGGCTTTTCAATAGTAGCTGCTGCGGCCGGTGGCACTTCGGCCATCACATTGGCTTCAACTTCGGCCAGAGACTCGGCGGCCTGCTCATGCGCCTCAACGGCATCAAGAATGGAGGCATCAACCAGACCCGCTTCGATCTCACGCAGAGCGATAACGGTCGGCTTGTCGTTCTCAGCGGGGAGCATGGGATCGGCACCATTAGAGATCTGTCGTGCTCGCTTGGTAGCGACCAGTACCAGCTGAAACTGGTTGTCGACCTTCTCCAGACAATCTTCTACCGTAACTCGTGCCATCTCTCAAACTCTCCCGCCAAATGTAGATTAACCTTGCCGATACAGTCTCAGAATAGACCACCACCAAGCAAGGGGAACGGCGGATTCTAACCCAGACTCCGCCACTTACGCCAGAAGATCACTCATACGTGCCTGCAGCGATGCGTCCTGTGCCTCGCGTCGCAGGCGGTTGGCGTTGAAGATGGCCTGTAGATCATCGAGTGCAGCTTCGAACTGATCGTTGATCACCACAAACTCAAACTCATCAAAATGTGACATCTCACTCTCGGCATCACGCATGCGACGATCGATAATCTCATCAGAATCGGTACCGCGTCCGGTAAGCCGTTCACGCAGCGCCTCGCGTGATGGAGGGAGAATGAAGATGGTGACGCACTCCGGCATCATCTCCTGCACCTGGCGCGCGCCCTGCCAGTCGATCTCGAGAATCACATCATCCCCCGCTGCCAGCTGCTGTTCTACCGCGCCCTTGGAGGTGCCATAGAAGTTATCAAACACCTGCGCATGCTCGAGAAAATCGCCCGCTTCGACCAGCGCCTTGAAGCGCTCGATCTCAGTGAAATGGTAGTTAACCCCATCCACCTCACCCGGGCGAGAGGCGCGCGTGGTGTGTGAAACTGAAACCTTGATCGTCGCATCGCGTTCGATCAGCGCCTTAACCAGACTCGTCTTACCTGCACCTGAGGGGGCAGAAACGATATAGAGAGTACCGCTCATGTAAACCTCTTTAAGTTTGTTGAATGTTGTGATTATTCGATGTTCTGGATCTGTTCGCGCATCTGTTCGATGAGTACCTTCAGCTCGACCGAGGAGCGGGTCAGCTCAGCATCGGACGATTTCGATCCGAGCGTATTGGCCTCACGATTGAACTCCTGCATCAGAAAATCGAGCCGGCGACCCACCGGCTCTTCGCGCTGTAAAACCTCACGCAGCTCGGCGACATGGGCCATCAGTCGATCAAGCTCCTCATCGACGTCGGATTTCTGCGCGATGATCACCATCTCCTGCTCGAGACGCCCCGAATCGAGTTCACCACTGACCTCGGCAAGACGACTACGTAGACGTTCACGCTGCGCCGCTAAGATCTGCGGCAGCCGAGATTTTACCTGTTCTACAACACTCTCAATCGAGGCGCAGCGCTGTTCGATCAGTGCCTTCAGCTTCTCACCCTCGCGGGCACGCCCCTGCTTGAGCTCTTCCAGCGCCCCATCGAGCAACCCGGTTGCCGCCTCAATCACCGGCGTCATGTCGGCCTCGACACTCTCCAACACCCCCGGCCAGCGCAGCAGCTCCATCGGGCTGTAGGAGGCGGAAACCCCCTGCAGCAACTCCACCTCCTGTACCGCAGCCAGTAACTTCTCAGTGAAGTCACGATTAACCGCCATCTCCCCAGCCACCTGACTGCTGGGACGGTAGAAGAGCGCACACTCCACCTTGCCGCGCCCCAGGAGGACTGTAGCGCGCTCTCTGACCAGCGCCTCCATCGGCCGCAACTCTTCGGGCAGGCGTAGCGACAGCTCCAGATAGCGGTGATTTAGCGAGCGCAGCTCCCAGGCGAGAGAGCCCCACTCATCACGCCGTTCAACACGGGCAAAGGCGGTCATACTGTGGATCATAATCGGTCCTGAATTTGACAATCTGGGCTAGATGTTAAACTTTTGAAGCGTTCCTGAGAATTGGCCAACACAATCCCCCATACTGATCGAGATGAATAGAGCCACGCAAAGCCTGCCAGATGGAACGGTGCTCGACCACTACACCATCGACCGCACCCTGAGTCGAGGCGGCTTTAGTATCGTCTATTTGGCGCACGACAATCGCACCGGGCACAAGGTAGTCATCAAAGAGTACATCCCCTCCAAACTGGCTCGCCGCGAGGAATATCTGCGCGTGGTGCCTGAGTCCGATCAGATGACCGACCGTTATCTGCGTGGTCGCCGCCTCTTCTTTCAGGAGGCGAGCGCACTAGCTAAGTTGGAGCACGACAACATCGTGCACGTCCCTAGCTTCTTCCGTGCCAACGAAACGGTCTACATGGTGATGGTCTATGAAGAGGGGAAGAATCTACAGGCCTATATTGAGGGGCGCAGCGGCAACCTGAGCGAGCAGTTCATCCGCACCGTCTTTCCCCCTACTGATCGGGGTGAAAGCCCACACAGCCCCACATGCGACCTCGACATCTAACCGGCAGCATCCCTTGCGTCCGGCGGCGGCCCTGTCGTCTGATTTGGGCCGTGCACTCACTCGGCAGCAGCGTCAGTCACAGCTGGAGTCATCATCTCGCACACGGCTACTCACCGTCTGAGAGTACCAATCGCGCGTATGCGGCCCGACGATACCACGCCATCGGAGCCACCTGCTCTGTTCAGGGGCGGCGCACCTCGATGCAAGGTAGCTGAGCACGAAACATCGCACCCGTCCTCTCTACCGGCAAAGCGTCTACTTGGCCGACCTGTAGAGGCGATCTGACGGCATAGATCGGACCCGCAACTTCGGCGCAAAAAGTTGACAGTCCTTCCTGTGCACTTAGGGGAATCGATAGCCACCCATCACTGCGGCAACCCGAAGTCAGCGGAGTACTTGGTACGCCCGCAGTGAGATGCTCGGCATGGTCGCCGGCAGCTCTGAAGCAAGTCGTGAGCACAGCCCAACTACGAGTGAGTCCGACAATGGGGACTTCCGGCAACTCGGCCATCAGACCAGACCGTATCGCGGCACCGTGAGCGCGGACGATTCACGTGCTGATGCGCCGATGGGCATGGGTGGTCATCGCCAGAGAGAGCTCGGCAGCGAGACCTGATCGATCGATCGTCGTCTCACCGCAACTGTGTCGCTGCCCGTTCAAGCCGGGACGATCTTCTCAGCAGGCCTCAGCTATTCGCCTCGATCCAGGAAGATCTGGGCGCGTGGCAGCAGACGACTCAATGCCCACCGATGGCCTCGCCACCACCGCCGTAATCGTGGCCCCTGATCTCCGGGCAGCAGCAAGGCCGCTGGGCGCACTTGCGATGCCGGCTCTACCGTCTCGAGTGGTGAAATTATCGTACGCACCCGCGACCACAGCTACGTCGAAGACCTGCTCAGGAGCGGCAAAATCAAACGCTCTGAGGTAGAGCACCACCCGATGCGCAACACCGTCACGCAGTGTGTCGGCGGTAGCAAATCGGCACAGACTCCTGCATTCGATAGCGCCTCTCTTGAGCCGGGAGATGAGCTGCTGCTCTGCTCCGACGGTCTGTGGAATAGCCTCAAAGAGTCACTTCTGATCAAGGCACTCGAAGAGGAGGACCTTGATCAGGCTGCCGATCAACTCGCCGACCAGGCCGAATTAAGCAGCTACCCCCACAGCGACAACATCAGCCTGATAGCCTTCCGCTACCTCACCAACAACAGCGCCGAAGAGTCCGAAAAACCGATAGTAAAACCAACGCCAAGCCAACAAGGCGGCTCTCTGGACCAGGCACTTGATGAGATCGAACGGGCACTCGATAAGTACGGTTCCGAGATGGGCGACCCCAAGTAGCCGCCCTTCGGGGATCGGCCACTACTGCGTGCATCCGAAGTGCGCCAACATACCCAGTAGCAGCCCGATTGGCATATACTCTGCGCCCTTGGCAACCAACTAGAGAGATCAACTATGCGACCCAGCGGTCGTCAACCCGATGAAATGAGGTCGATCCACTTCACCCGTCGATATACCAAACACGCCGAGGGTTCGGTGTTGGTTGAGTCTGGTGATACCAAGGTGCTCTGCACCGCCTCGGTTGAGGAGCGTCTGCCGGGCTGGTTGCGTGGTAAGGGCCAGGGTTGGGTTACCGCTGAGTACGGCATGCTGCCACGCTCCACCGGCTCACGTATGGGTCGCGAAGCGGCACGCGGTAAACAGGGGGGACGTACCATGGAGATCCAACGCCTGATCGGCCGCTCACTACGTGCCGCCGTTGATCTCAAGGCACTTGGTGAGCACAGCATCATGATCGACTGCGATGTGATTCAGGCCGATGGCGGCACCCGCACCGCTTCAATCACCGGTGGTTATGTTGCCCTGGTCGATGCCATACGCCACCTGATCGCCGAGAAGAAGATCAGTAAAGATCCAATGCGCACGGCGATCGCATCGGTCTCGGTCGGTATCTTTGAAGGTACACCAGTACTCGATCTCGACTACGATGAGGACTGCAACGCCGAGACTGATATGAATGTTGTAATGGAGAACAGTGGCAACTTCATCGAGGTACAGGGCACCGCCGAAGGTCACCCCTACTCCATGAGTGAGCTACAGGCGATGTTGGCCCTGGCAGAGAAAGGCATTGGCGAGCTACTTGCGCATCAGCGCGCGGTACTGGATGAAACATTATGAAAAAGATCGTTCTAGCCTCGGGAAACGCCGGCAAGGTACGCGAGTTCAATCAGCTACTGGCCGACATCGACCTTGAGGTAGTACCACAATCCGATTTTGAAGTGGTCGAGGCCGAGGAGACCGGCCTTACCTTTGTTGAGAACGCCATTCTTAAGGCGCGCAACGCCGCCCAGCACACCGGCCTGCCTGCGCTTGCTGATGACTCGGGATTAGAGGTCGATGCCCTGCACGGCGCACCCGGTATCTACTCGGCCCGTTTTGCCGGCGTCGGTGCCAGCGATGAGCAGAACCTGCAGAAGCTACTGACAGACCTACAGGATGTTCCGCAGAATCTTCGCAGCGCTCGCTTCCAGTGCGTAATCGTCTACATGCGCCACGCCGAGGACCCTACACCGATCATCTGCCAGGGAACATGGAACGGCCGCATCCTGAACACATCTCATGGCGAGAACGGTTTCGGTTACGACCCGGTCTTCTACGTGCCCGAGCAGGATTGCTCCTCTGCGGAACTGCCTGCAGAGATTAAAAACCGACTCAGTCATCGTGGACAGGCGCTGCAGAAATTTCTATCTGTGATGCGGGTCAGCTGACGAGGTACCAATGAGATGAGTGACTGCGAATATCTGGACAAGTGCCCCGTTTGGGATCGTTTCAACTCCGATATTAAATACATCTGGATAAACAACTACTGTAAGAGCACTAAACAGGACCGCTGCGTGCGAAAAACCATGACCGCAGAGGGCAAGATGATCCCTGACAGCCTGCTTCCCAACAACACCAGCCTGGACGACTAATCGTCTAGTCGCTGCCCTACGGCCAACGCCGCTGTTAAACACGACCTCTCGCCATGAATAGACGCCCCGAACTTCTCGCCCCCGCTGGCACACTCAAACACCTGCGCTACGCCTACGCCTTCGGTGCCGATGCAGTCTACGCCGGAATGCCGCGCTACAGCCTGCGGGTGCGCAACAACAGCTTCGACCTTGATAATCTGGCCATCGGCATGGATGAGGCGCGGATGCTCGGCAAGCAGCTCTTTGTTGCCTGTAATCTGCTGCCGCACAACAACAAGGTCGACACCTTCATGGCCGATATGGAGCCGCTGGCAGCGCTCAAACCCGATGCGCTGATCATGGCCGACCCCGGCCTGATCATGCTGGTGCGTGAGCGTTGGCCAGAGATACCGATCCACCTCTCGGTGCAGGCCAACACCGTCAACTACGCGGCGGTCAATTTCTGGAAGTCGGTCGGCGTCAGTCGAATTATCCTCTCGCGCGAGCTCTCGCTGGATGAGATTGAGGATATTCGTCAGCGCTGCCCCGATATGGAGCTTGAGGTCTTTGTACACGGCGCGCTCTGCATCGCCTACTCCGGCCGTTGCCTGCTCTCCGGATACTTCAACCATCGCGATGCCAACCAGGGGAGCTGCACCAACGCCTGCCGCTGGGACTACAAGGTGAAACCCGCCGAGGAGGATCAGAGTGGCGATGCGGTGCAGATCTATACCCCCGAATCTCTAGAGGAGCGTCATCCACAGGCCGATGATCTCTATCTGATCGAGGAGAAGGAGCGTCCGGGCGAGTTGATGCCGGTGATGGAGGATGAGCACGGCACCTATATCATGAATTCCAAGGATCTTCGTGCAGTGGAGTATGTCGACCGACTGGTCGAGATCGGCGTCGACTCACTGAAGATCGAGGGGCGCACCAAGTCGGTCTACTACACCGCGCGTGCCGCGCAGATCTACCGCCAGGCGATTGACGATGCGGTTGAGGGTCGTCCCTTCAACCCCAATCTGGTCGAAAATCTAGATGCCCTGGCCAGTCGCGGTTACACCAGCGGTTTCTACAATCGCCACGCCCACGTTGAGACACAGAATTATCACCAGAACCGCTCCGAAAGCGCCACCCAACAGTATGTTGCCGAGATAACTGGCCATGACGAGGCGAGCGGCCTAACTGAGGTGTTGGCTAAGAACAAGTTCGGTGTCGGTGATGAGCTGGAGCTGATTCGCCCCAGCGGCAACATCCGTTTCAAGCTCGAGTCGATGCAGGATATGAAGGGCAACGCAATGGATGAGGCGCCCGGCTCCGACTATCGGGTGCGCATTCCGCTTCCTGCCGATGGCAGCGAGATGGGGATGCTCGCCCGCTATCTCTGATGAGCATGCTGGCGCTACCGCCACTCTCACTCTACGTCCACTTTCCGTGGTGCGTGCGTAAATGCCCCTACTGCGACTTCAACTCGCACGAGCCTGGGGAGAAGATCCCACAGCACGAATATATCGATGCGCTGCTGGCCGATCTTGAGCACGACCTACCTCTGGTGGCAGGACGCGAGATCGTCTCGATCTTCTTTGGCGGCGGTACCCCTTCGCTGTTTGCTCCCGAGCAGATCGACCGACTCATCGAGGCGCTCGAGAACCGACTGCGCTTTGCCGATAAAATCGAGATTACCCTGGAGGCCAATCCCGGAACCCTTGAGCAGCACCATTTCGGCGGCTACCGCAGCGCCGGTGTTAACCGTCTCTCGATCGGGGTACAGAGCTTTGATGACCACGCACTAAAGAGTATCGGTCGCATCCACGACAGGGACGAGGCGGTTCGCGCTGTAGAGTCCGCCCAGCGGGCAGGTTTCGAGCGTATTAACCTCGACCTGATGTTTGGTCTGCCTGGTGCATCACAGGCGCAGACACTGCGAGATCTACAGACGGCGATCGATCTCGATCCCGGTCACATCTCCTGGTATCAGCTAACCCTGGAGCCCAATACCGCCTTCCACCACGCCCCTCCACCCTCCCTGCCCGATGACGATGCACTCTGGCGCGTACAGCGGTCTGGAATCGAACTCCTCGATACCCACGGTTACCAGCAGTACGAAATCTCCGCTTACAGCCGCGAAGCACAGCAGTGTATCCACAACCTCAACTACTGGCAGTTTGGTGACTACCTTGGTATTGGTGCTGGCGCACACGCCAAGCTGACCGCTGCTAACACTGTTTTGCGGCGCTGGCGCCAACGCCATCCTCGCAGCTACCTACAACAGGCAACCAGCTCCAGCGTAATCAGCGGTGAGTCGCGCCTGAGCTTAGAAGACCGTGCACTGGAATTCATGATGAATGCACTCCGACTCAACCAGGGATTTGAACTCGATCTATTTAAACAGCGCACTGGGCTTGAACTCTCTTCTATCGCATCCCCACTACAGATCGCGCAAGATCGCGGCCTGATCGAAGTGGATGAATACCAGATCAAACCTACGGCGACAGGTAGACTCCATCTCAACGAGCTTCTCGGCCTCTTTGTTAGCTAATTTCCAAACCTGGACTGCCCACCCTACAAACCCCACAAAACGCGACCATTAACACAGCTTAATCAATTGGTTACATGCATAACTGGCAACATCACGGTGATGTGTTATTTTCAAAGGAGGGGGATTTTTTACCCCTTTGACGGTCCGTTAGTGCGGGAGAGTTACTATGGGTTTAGCAGCGTCAGCACGCATAGACTTCGACGAGTGGTCAGACCTGGCAAATGCCGATCCCGCCGCCTTTGAGGCGCGACGAAGCGAACTGCTCGAGGGACAGATCTCCCGTTGCGCCAGTCGCAGCCAGACCAGACTGCGCCGCCTACAGTGGCGTATTGATCAGATTCGACGGCTCTCCTCATCACCTCTAGGCGCCTGCGTTAAGATCAACGATATGATGATGAATACCGTGCTGGGTGAAGGCGGTCTGCTGGCAACTATGTCGAGTCTTAGCAACCCTCCACCCGATGGCCAATACCGACAACTACCGAAGGCGAAGGTCATTCGCTACCACCCTCGCGAGCCTAAAAAGCATTAATCGGCCCTGCCCTTGTCGTCCGGGTTCTGTTGACGTACAATCCTCCGCCTTGCGATCGGCATCAGGCCGATGGGCCGCCTCCAAAGCGTTGGAAGCGGATAGAAACAGACAGAGGCTACAGAAATGAAATCGGACATCCATCCCGCTTACAACGATGTAAACGTAACCTGCAGTTGTGGTAGCAGCTTCACCACGCGCTCAACTGTTGGTAAGGATCTGCAAATCGAAGTCTGCTCACAATGCCACCCCTTCTACACTGGCAAGCAGAAGATCCTCGACACCGGCGGTCGTATCGACAAGTTCCGTAACAAGTACGGTCGATAAGCACAAAATCATCGTGAAAAAGGGCGCCTCGGCGCCCTTTTTTGTTGCTCAAAACTCTCGCGATAAATCCCTCCCACTCTCAGTGGTTGATTAGCACCACCCACCTCCATGAAAATGGGCAGCCGCCACGCTTGCGGTTACACAGCTTCTGTTCCTACACTTTCACCCATGACACCTCTTGAGAGCAGGCCATCAACCAGTCCATAGAAACATGAGACAGACACCCTCACACCTCATCATCAAGCGTTACCTGTTAGCCGCACTGCTGCTGCCTCTCATTCTGCTGGGCGCCTGCTCAACCAATCCGGTGACGGGTGCGCAGGATTTTGTATTGATGAGTGAAGATCAGGAGATCGCACTCGGGCGCCAGTATCACCAGTCGGTGCTGAAACAGTACAAACCCTACGATGCCCCTGAGCTACAGCGCTATATTCAGCGCATTGGCGACAAGCTAGCCAAATCGAGCCATCGCAGTAATCTGGTATTCCGCTTCACGCTCGTCGACAGCACTGACGTCAACGCCTTCGCCCTGCCGGGTGGTTACATCTACATCACTCGCGGCCTGCTCGCCTACCTCAACTCCGAGGCCGAGCTGGCCGCCGTCCTTGGTCACGAGATTGGGCACGTCACCGCCCGCCACTCTGTTCGGCGTCATAGTACTGCTACCGCCACCGGCCTACTCGGTTCTGTTGTCGCCTCACGCGTCGGCGTGTCCGGCGCCCAAAGCCTGGCCAATGTGATCGGCACCGCTGTCGTCCGAGGTTACGGACGTGAACATGAGCTGGAGTCGGATCGACTCGGCGCTGAGTACCTGGCCCGAAGCGGCTACGACCCTAATGCGATGATTCGGGTGGTCAGCGTCTTAAAAAACCAGGAGCTGTTTGAGAAACTGCGCGCGAAAGAGGAGAAACGCGAGCCACGCGCCTACCACGGCCTCTTCTCCACCCATCCCGAGAATGATCACCGTTTCAAGAAGGTAGTGCAGGCCGCCAAAAAGTATCAGACCAAGGGATACGTAAATGGCAGCAATACCTTCAAGCAGCATCTCGAGGGGCTGGTCTTTGGCCCCAGCGCCGATCAGGGGGTGGTGCGTAATAACCGCTTCTACCACACTGACCTCGATATCGGTCTGGACCTGCCGAAGGGTTGGAAGGTCGAGAATCGCAGCGATGAGCTGGTGGCCAAATCGGCAGCCAATGATGGCTGGTTCTCACTCAAGATGCAGGACATCAATCGTCGCATCGAACCACGCGCCTTCATAACAAAACGACTAGGCCTAAAGAAGCTGCAACACGGCGAGCAGATCGACCATAAAGGATTGCGCGGTTACACCGCCATTACTCAACTGAGCACCCCCTACGGCAAACGCAAGGGACGCATCACCGTGCTCTACCATGATCGCAACGCCTATATCTTCAAGGGAGCGGCCAAGGGCAGCAAAAAACCCTATCGTTATGATCAGCAATTTCTCAACACGGCCCGCTCGTTCCACACCCTGAGTAACCGTGAACACCAGCTCGCTCAACCGCAGCAACTTCACATTCGTACAGCCAACAGCAAGGATCGCTTCTCTTCACTGGCAGCTAAGAGTCCAATCCCCGAGCACGCCGAGGAGCAGCTGAGACTACTCAACGCCCTCTACCCCGACGGCGAACCCAAACCCGGCACACTGATCAAGCTGGTCCGCTAAGCTATAAATACACTGGAATTCATCCATGCCACACGACTATAAAGAGGCGGCGCTCGAATACCACGCCACTCCCACGGCGGGTAAGATCGCCATTCAGCTGACCAAGCCCTGCCTGAGTCAGCACGATCTGGCACTCGCCTACACACCCGGCGTTGCCGAGCCTGTACGCGCCATCGCCACCGACCCAGCTGCCGCCTACAAATACACCGCCAAGGGTAATCTGGTTGCCGTGATTACCGACGGCACTGCGGTACTTGGTCTGGGTAACACTGGTGCTCTCGCCAGCAAACCGGTGATGGAGGGTAAAGCAGTGTTGTTCAAGCGCTTTGCCGATATCGATGTTTTTGATATTGAGGTCGATGCCGAGAAGTGCGATGAGTTTGTCGAAACAGTCGTGCGCATTTCACCAACCTTCGGCGGTATTAACCTTGAGGATATTGCTGCTCCCCGCTGTTTTGAGATCGAACAACAGCTGCGCGAGCGACTCAACATTCCCGTCTTCCACGATGATCAACACGGCACAGCAATCATCATCGCCGCAGGTCTGCTCAATGCACTAGAACTGCAGGGTAAGACACTGGAGAGCGCACGCATCACCTGCCTCGGTGCTGGCGCTGCAGCGATCGCTTCTATGAAGCTACTACTATCGCTCGGCGCACAGCGCGAGAACCTGCTGATGGTTGATCGCAATGGCGTCATCCACACTGATCGCAATGACCTGAATAAATACAAACAGCCCTTTGCCATCGATACCGAGAAAAGAACCCTGCTCGATGCGATGACCGATGCCGATGTACTGATCGGCGTCTCCGGGCCGAATCTGGTCAGCGAAGAGATGCTGCTGGCAATGGCACCAAGACCGGTGCTGTTTGCACTCTCCAACCCTGATCCGGAAATCTCACCCGAGCTGGCACGAACGGTGCGCGATGATCTGATCATTGCCACCGGGCGCAGTGACTACCCCAACCAGGTTAATAATGTCCTCGGCTTCCCCTTCATCTTCCGCGGTGCACTCGATGTGCACGCCCAGACTATCAATCGTGAAATGGAGATTGCCGCTGTGCATGCATTACGCGCTCTGGCACACGAGCCAATCCCCGACGAGGTATTGAAGGCATACGAGGTTGAACAGATGACTTTTGGTCCTGACTACATTATCCCAACGCCGCTCGACCCACGATTGATGGCATGGATTCCGCCTGCGGTTGCCAAGGCGGCTGTTGAGAGTGGCGCGGCACAGTCGGCCTATCCCGACAACTACCCGGCCTGCCCAGTCTAGCCTGGTAGCTCGGCCTCCTCCTGTACCATCAGAGCAGTCAGCCGGTTCAGTGAGGCACGCTCCATCGGGCGACCATCAACGGGACTTAAAGGTGGTTGCCGTATCGCCTTGAGCGGTAGAACTACCAGCTCAATTGAGACCTCATTGGCCAGGATTCGATAGCTAGGAAAGAGCTGTTCCTGCTCTTCTGAGAAACGCAGCATGCGCTCACCCGACTCAAACGGAACCTCCTGCTCCATCAGAAAGAGCAATACCTCTTCGGGGGTGTCAGCAAATAGCTGTAGATTGATATCAGAGTGGCCACCGGCTGTACCCTTCAACACCGAGCCGAACAGGCGTGGCTGGAACTGCTCGAAGTAGCGCATCGCTTGCTGTGCACTCTCTCTAAGCCGTTCGAGGGATGCGGCATGACTGTCACCTTGAAAGATGCGCTGATAGTCACGTAGCGCGGCTTCAATTTCGACATTTCGCGGCATATTACGAGTATCCGATGCTCCCAGTCGCGCTGCGGCTTTGCGCTTTGCAGCATGAAAGTCGTTGACCCCCTCTTCCGCCATAATGCGCGCCGCATCCTGCGCAATCTGTGCGCGCATGCGTAGCTCTTTATTGGAGTGGTGGGAAGTGATGCGAAACACCCTCTGTTACACGAATCAGAACAGGGGCTCCTCTTCGGTTGTCGTCTCGCTGCCACTTTGCACCGAAACGCCAATCGTTTCAGCCTTGGGCACATATTCGCTACGGAAGGTCTCAAACATTGCGCCAGGCTGACCACTGGTTGCCAACATACCGGTCTTTGGATCGATACGTACCGTGACCAGACCTGAGGGCTGCTCCAGAGGCTGCTCTGGCACTCCATCTAGCGCCTCCCGCATAAAATCGATCCACATCGGCAGTGCGGCACGCCCACCGGTCTCACGATTTCCAAGTGGGCGCACTTGATCAAAACCGACCCAGGCGGTAGCCACGACGGCGTGATTAAAACCACTAAACCAGGCGTCACGCTGGTCATTTGTCGTACCCGTCTTTCCAGCAAGATCCTTACGTCCCAAGGTGAGTGCACGTCGTCCTGTTCCGCGCTGAACGACGTCACGCATAATGGTATTCATTAGGTAGACAATCTGCGGGGAGACAACACTCTCTGCAATATTCTCAGGCTTCACCAGTGGCTCTTCCACAGGCACAGCATCTGGCTGAGGAGCAACTTCACTCACCTCAATCGCTTTCATCTCCCCACCATCACTCTGCCCTTCGCACCAGCGGCAGACCGTCGCAGGCTTAGCACTAAAGACAACTTCGCCATTCGACTTTTCAATGCGTGAGATGAAGTAGGGCTCAACGCGATATCCACCATTGGCAAAGATCGCGTAGGCCGTCACTAACTCGAGAGGCGTTACAGTGCCACTACCGAGTGATAGCGACAGATTACGCGGCAGACGATCACCGTCAAAACCAAACTTGCTCACATAGTCAATCGCGTAGTTGACACCAATTGCGCGCAGCAGGCGTATGGAGACCAGATTACGAGATTTTGTCAGCGCAAATCTGAGCCGGGTTGGACCGAAGAATTTGCCACTATAATTTTCGGGTCGCCAGGCGCTCTCCAGCGCCGCATCCTCAAAGACAACGGGGGCGTCATTGATCAGACTCGCCGCGGTGTAACCCTTTCCAAGGGCTGCGCTGTAGATAAAGGGTTTGAAGTTGGAGCCAGGTTGGCGCTTCGCCTGTACAGCGCGATTAAACTTGCTCTGATAGAAGTCAAAGCCACCAACCAGCGCCTGCAGTGAGCCATTCTCAGGCGATAACGCCACCAACGCGCCTGAGACATCGGGTATCTGTCGCATCTGCCAGCTGCCATCTTCGGCCTTAGCGATCCGGACAACATCACCCACCTTCAGAATATCCTCGGCAAGCTTTGGTTCTGCGCCAACACGATTATCATCGATATAAGGGCGCGCCCACGAAAGCCCCTTCCAGTCAATCACAACCTCACCCTCAACGACTGAGTAGAGCGTAACCTGCTGTTCCTGCACACCTGTTACGAGCACTGGTGCAAGCCCACCAACAGTTGGAGTCTGGGACAACATACGCTGCCAATCACTCTCCGACTCATCCCCTCTGAGCATGACATGACGTTCGGCACCGCGGAAACCGTGGCGCTGATCGTAGGCTATGAGCGCATTGCGAAATGCTACGTTGGCAGCACGCTGACGACGATCGTCGAGGGTAGTAAAAACATTCAATCCGCTAGTGTAAATACCTTTGCCATGCTGGCTGAACATCTCAGCACGAACCATCTCTGCAACGTAAGGCGCTTCAATCTCAGGTTTTACGACATGCAGCGATGACGAAACAGGTTCAACAACGGCCTCCTTAAATGCCTCTTCAGTAATGAAACCAAGCGAGCGCATTCTTCCCAATACATAACCTCTTCGCTGCAGAGCGCGTTTGGGATTAACAATCGGATTGTAACGAGAGGGTGCCTTAGGTAGGCCGGCGATCATTGCGATCTGTGCCAGCGATAGCTCACCGATGTGCTTGCCGTAGTAGACCTGTGCAGCTGCCTCCACACCATAGGCACGATTTCCGAGATAGATCTTATTGAGATAGAGCTCCAGGATGTCCGTCTTACTCAACTCACGCTCAATCTTTAGCGCCAACAATATCTCATTGATTTTACGAAGATAGGTCTTCTCTCTACTGAGGAAAAAGTTACGCGCCACCTGCATGGTGATGGTACTGCCGCCCTGTCCCTTCTCACCGGTACGTATCAGGTAGATACCAGCGCGAAGCAGTCCCTGGTAGTCAACGCCAGGATGCTCGAAGAAACGATCATCTTCAGCCGAGAGAAATGCATTGACCATCTGCTCAGGGAGCTCTGCAAAAGTGACTGGCGTCCGTCGCTTCTCGCCAAATTCAGCAATCAAGGCGCCAGATTTAGAGTAGACGCGCATCGGGACCTGCAACTGCACATCCTTGAGACTATCGGTAGAAGGTAGCTTAGGAGAGAGGTAGGAGTAGCCCGCAAAAATAGCCGCCATTCCTATCACTGAGGCACCAATAATGAAGAGCAATAGACCGCGCAATAGCTTTAATAACGTTTTCATCTATCTTTTATCGGCCACAGGTAGTGATTTATGAGAGTACACGTAGAAACTAGACTTACCAGCAAATTTGCATTATACGGTGTTACGTTAGCTAAGTTACACACCCTTTGCAGTTGCATAATAAACTTAAACAACTGCATTCACTATTCGAACTTAGTTGTTGATTTATATTCAACTATGGTATTTAATTGCCAGAAGGGAATAATGCAAACACACATAATATAAGGAAAAAACGTGAGTCTCGCGCTGCCCTTTAGCAAAAAGAAGACCCCACTGCTCGGCCTGGACATTAGTTCCACGGCTGTAAAGCTCCTTGAGCTCAGCAAAAGCGGAAAACGCTATCGCGTTGAAAGCTATGCGGTCGAACCCCTTCCTGCCAACTCCGTTGTTGAGAAAAACATCACCGATGTGTCCGCTGTAGGTGATGCAATCAAGAAGGCCGTAAAACGCTCAGGCACGCGCCAGAAGAACATCGCCGCCGCTGTATCAGGTTCCGCAGTGATTACCAAAGTAATCACCATGCCAGGGAACCTCAGCGATGACGAACTGGTCGGTCAAATCGAAATGGAAGCCGATCAGTACATCCCATTCCCGCTCGAAGAGGTCAACCTCGACTTTGAGGTGCTGGGTCGTACCGAGAAAGATGAAGAGATGGTCGATGTGCTCCTAGCTGCATCACGCAGCGAGAATATCGATGTCCGAGTAGAAGCCATCGAAACCGGCAGCCTTAACGCCAAGATTATTGATGTTGAAGCCTATGCCATGGAAAACGCCTTCGGCCTGATCGCCGATCAACTCCCCGACGAAGGGCAGGGTACCGTCGCCGTTATCGACGTAGGCGCCACCATGACAACACTGAGTGTGCTGCACAATCGTAGGACTATTTATACCCGCGAGCAGGTCTTTGGTGGAAAGCAGCTAACCGAAGAGATTATGCGCCGCTACGGTCTCTCCTATGAAGAGGCGGGCATGGCCAAAAGACAGGGTGGCCTTCCTGACAACTACGCAATGGAGGCCCTAGAGCCGTTCAAGGAAGCGATGACCCAACAGGTCAGCCGCTCTTTACAGTTCTTCTTCTCCTCCAGCCAATACAACAGCGTAGATAATATCGTACTCGCTGGTGGTAGTGCCTCCATCCCTGGCATTGATGAGTTGATCGCTGAACGCATCGGCACTCCAACCAGTATCGCAAACCCGTTTGCAAATATGTCCCTGGCCTCCAAGGTCAAACCACAGGTTCTCGGTAACGACGCCCCCGCACTTATGATCGCCTGCGGCCTTGCTATGAGGAGCTTTGACTGATGGCACATATCAATCTACTCCCCTGGCGTGAAGAACTACGCAAAGAGCGACAGCAGCGATTTATTTTGCTGGTGTTGTTGCAGCCGCAATCACAGGCGCGATTTTCTTTATGCACATACATATGCTCAGAACCTGATTGACGGCCAACAAGAGCGCAATAACTACCTCTACCGAAATCAAATTACTGGATAAAAGATAGCTCAAATCAAAGTACTTGAAGAGACAAAAAACGTCTTATTCAAAAATGGAGATCATCCAACAACTCCAGAATAGCCGGCCACGCATCGTACACCTGTTTGACGAGTTAGTCCGCACCCTGCCTGACGGAGTCTTTTGAAAAATGTAAATCAAAAGGCAAAACCTATCAATTAATGGTTCCGCAGAGTCGAATGCTCGCGTATCCGCCTACATGCGTAACATTGATAGCTCCGAATGGATAGGGAACCCCAGGCTATCGATTATTACCGGGAAATCTTCTGGCCCTAGTCGCACGAATGACTTTAAGTTATCTGCAAGTCAAATCATTAAAAACCCCTACGGGGAGTGATAAATGACACTTGATGACATCAGAAATCTAGACAATGACTTTGGCGCATGGCCTCTAGCAATCAAAGCCTTGGTTATCGTAGTTGTTTGTGCTGCGCTATTATTTGCGGGCTATTGGTTTGACACACAACACCAACTTCTGGAGTTTGAAAAACTCCAGAAAAAGAGATAGATCTAAAGAAGGCGTTTGAGTTCAAACAGCGCAAAGCCGCAAACCTAGACGCTTATAAAGAGCAGCTTGCCGAAATGGAACGTACTTTTGGCGCACTCCTTAGACAACTACCGAACAAAGCAGAGATTGCTGATCTTTTAGTTGATATTTCACAAACAGGATTAGCCAGCGGTCTCGAATTCGAATTATTCAAACCAACCGCTGAACGCAACAAAGAATTTTACGTTGAACACCCAATAAACTTAAAAGTCATTGGCCAATACCACGAATTTGGTGAATTCGCCAGCGGGATTGCCGCACTCCCTAGAATTGTCACTCTTCACGACATTGGAATTTCGCCTCACAAGTCAAAAGACATGCTTGTCATGACAGCTCGAGCCAAGACCTACCGGTATCTTGAGGAAACGCGATGATCACCAGATACCCATACAATAAGCCGTCGTTAATATCAGCACTTATTTCTATCGTTTTGCTCTCAGGCTGTACCAACAACAACATGCCTGAGTTGCGCAACTACGCAGAAAATATTAAGGCAAGACCTGGCGGCGCAATCGAACCGCTCCCACAGCCAAAACCCTATGAAACATTTTCGTACAACGCGTTTGAGATGAGAAGTCCATTTCAACCAGAAGTGGAAAAGGAACCCGAAATCTCAACCAACATTAACAATGGAATTAGCCCCGATCCAAACAGACCAAGGGAGACCTTGGAAGCATTCTCACTCGACACACTCAGAATGGTTGGAACACTACAACAGCAAAGTCAGCTATGGGCATTAATCAAGGCCAGTGATGGCACAATACATCGCGTACACAAAGGCAACTACTTAGGGCGTAATCACGGCAAAATTATCGGTGTTAACGATGATTCTATCGAGCTAACAGAAATTGCGCCTGACGGACTCGGCGCATGGGTTGAACGCCCAGCATCACTGGCGCTAAGCGAATAGTTTTCGGGGAATAGAGATGACAGCCAATCAAGCTACTAACAACCCATCCATGACTGTGAACCAAATGACAAAAAAGAATTTAAGAACCTCACTCGGGCATATAACCTCAGCCATTGTTGCCTTTTTGTTGCTTATCAGCTCTAGCGTTACTGCATCTGCGCAGAACACGCTTACTGGTATAGATTATTCTGCGCTGTCAGGTGACAGAATACAGCTAACCCTAACGCTCTCAGAAGCAGCAACTACACCTCGTAGCTTCACAACAAACCACCCCGCTAGAATTGCACTTGATTTTTCAGGCGTATCGAATGCAACCAACAAAAACAGCCTTGATGTGGCAATCGGCACAGTGCAGAGCATCAGAATCGCAGAGGCTCAAGGCCGTACGCGTATTGTACTAAACCTTACTGAACTAACTCCGTACGAGACAAACGTAATAGACAATAGAGTGATTTTAACTATTGCCAGCGACACATCAAGCCAAGCCACACAAACCACTCAAACTACGCCAGCTCAAATTGCCACTCTCCGGCCACTAAAACGTGAGCGACGAAATAGAGAGCGTTGATTTTCGGAGGGGTGATAACGGCGAAGGGAAAATAGTAATTAAACTTTCGAATCCATCCACGCCCATCGACATGCATCTTGAAGGTGGAAAGGTGGTCGTTGACTTCATTGAAAACAACGTACCCGAACAATTACAACAACGTCTTGATGTGGTGGACTTTGCCACCCCCGTGAAGTTCATAGAAACAATCAATCTTCGCGACAACGCCCGCCTTTCCGTCACCACCGTAGGTGACTATGAACATTCCGGCTACCAAACTGATAACACATATACGGTTGAATTCCGCCCTCTAAGTGAAGAGGAGATCGCAACAAAACGTGAAAAGGAGTTCAAGGGCGAACGGCTTTCACTAAACTTCCAAAACATTGAAGTACGTGCAATCTTGCAACTAATAGCCGACTTTACTGGGTTGAACATCGTCGTTAGCGATTCCGTACGTGGAAACCTGACGCTACGCCTTCAGAATGTCCCATGGGACCAAGCATTAGACATTATACTTAAGAGCAAAGGCCTAGACATGCGCCAGACAAACAATGTCGTTATGGTCGCGCCAGCTGCTGAAATTGCCGCACGTGAAAAACTAGAGCTCGAAGCTGCACAACAGATAACTGAGCTTGCCCCGCTGCGCACAGAGTTTATTCAAATCAACTATGCAAAAGCATCCGACATTTCAACCCTACTTAAATCAGACTCTAAGAATCTTTTATCTGGAAGAGGTAGCGTCAGCGTTGATGCAAGGACAAACATCCTTCTTGTGCAAGAAACGTCAGATAAGCTAGCCGAAATACGCGGCGTTATTGCCAAGCTCGACATTCCTGTAAGACAGGTAATGATCGAATCAAGAATTGTTGTGGCAAGCAATGACTTCTCAAAAGCCCTCGGCACCAAACTTGGTTACTCAGGCGTCGTAAGCGATGACATCGGCGGCAATAACACACTAGCTGTTACCGGCTCAGGAGCGGGCGCTGACTCCATGGTCGGTTCAGGAGAGTCAATCCCAGGTAACGGTGTTTCACCCCTGTATCTGTCCCAAACCTCAACAATAGAAACATAAGCTCTAATCCAATTGGCGGTGCAGTTGGCAGCATAGCCTTCGCGCTTCTTGGCTCGAACTACCTGATCGACCTGGAGCTAGAAGCTATGCAAGCCGAGGGTAAGGGTGAAGTCGTATCCAACCCTAGAGTGGTAACATCCGATCAAACACAGGCGAGCATCAAGCAGGGCGTAGAAATACCTTATCAAGAAGCAACCTCTAGCGGCGCAACATCCGTCACCTTTAAGGAAGCCGTGCTTCAGCTTGATGTCACACCACATATCACGCCTGATGATCGAATCATGATGGACTTAAAAGTCAGCAAAGACAGCCCTGACTTTGCACGTAGTGTTCTCGGCGTACCACCGTTGGACACGAGAGAAATTACAACCAATGTACTCGTGGGTAATGGAGACAGTAGTACTCGGCGGTGTCTACGAGCACGATAAAACCAAAACCGAAAGCAAGGTTCCATTTTTTGGTGATCTCCCAGTTGTTGGCGTGCTTTTTAAGAGCAACGAAAATACAGACGACAAACGTGAACTTCTGATTTTTGTAACGCCAAAAATACTCAAGCAACGATCTACCGAATTTTAACGCCACATCCAATAATCTTATCGGGTCGCTTCGCATGCATCATGTGCTGCGAAACGGCCTCTTGCTTTATGACAAGAAACCCCAACGAACATGAGCATCACCTTCAACATCTATCTGGTTGGCCCAATGGGAGCTGGAAAATCCACCATTGGTAAACAACTGTCAAAAGCCCTCAACATTCAATTTCTCGACAGCGACAATGAAATCGTCAAGAGGACAGGTGCAGATATCCCACTTATTTTTGAACTCGAGGGTGAAGCGGGTTTCAGAAAGCGCGAATGTGCTGTCATTGCTGATTTAACAAGCAGCTCACCAATCCTTCTAGCCACTGGTGGCGGCGTCGTACTGAGTGCAGATAATCGCAAAACCTGCGCAAATCGGGATATGTTATCTACCTCAACACATCTGTAAATCAACAACTTCGAAGGACTTCAAGAGACAAAACCGCCCCTACTACAGACTGAAGATCCTCGTAAAAAACTTGAAGAGCTAATGGCCACTCGCGATCCACTCTATCGAGAAGTAGCCGACCTCATCATCGAAACTGATGGTAAACATGTGAAAAATGTCGTCAAAGCGATCATTTCTGAGCTACCTGAAGCCTTTCAGCGTTAAGCTTTTTTTGAGTGGTCAGACAATATCAACTACTCTTAGACATCCATTTAACTAAACGACCCACATGAAGACCTTAACTGTAGACCTTGGTGATCGTAGCTACCCGATACATATTGGTAGCGACCTACTCTCTGATCCCAACCATTACATTCCGCATATCCGTGGCAAGCAGGTACTGATTGTCAGCAACGTAACTGTTGCTCCAATCTATCTCGATAAAGTCAAAAGTGCTCTCACCAATTTCACCGTCGAATCAGTGATTCTCCCTGACGGTGAAGAACACAAGAATCTTGACATTCTAAACACCATTTTTGATCGTCTCCTTGAGAAACACTTTGATCGCGGCGTGACACTTATCGCGCTCGGCGGCGGTGTTGTTGGTGACATGACAGGTTTTGCTGCGGCTTGTTATCAACGCGGCGTGGCCTTTATACAGATACCGACTACGCTCCTTGCTCAGGTCGACTCATCGGTAGGAGGCAAAACAGGCGTCAACCACCCTCTCGGGAAAAACATGATTGGTGCATTTCACCAACCCGCCTGTGTACTCGCCGATATCAACACATTGAATACTCTCGACGACCGCCAGCTGAGCGCAGGCATTGCCGAGGTCATTAAGTACGGGCTCATCAGAGACACCGAATTCTACGTTTGGCTCGAAGAGAACATGCCCGCATTATTGCGGCGTGACCCAGACGCGCTCAGCTACGCAATAGAACGCTCCTGTCAGATCAAAGCCGAAGTCGTGGCCGCAGATGAGCGTGAGGGTGGGGTAAGGGCCATTCTCAACCTGGGACACACGTTTGGACACGCCATTGAAACCGGCATGGGTTACGGTGCCTGGTTACATGGCGAGGCAGTCGGTATCGGTATGCTCATGGCGGCACACCTCTCATCCCAACTCGGTTGGCTGACTAATGCCGATGTTGAACGCGTCGAGGCACTGCTTATAGCTGCACGATTACCTGTCCACTCTCCACACACATTGGATGGCAAACGTTTTATAGAATTGATGTCGGTCGACAAAAAGGTCTTAGATGGAGCCATCCGGCTAGTGCTACTTCGATCGATTGGAGAGGCGGTTATTACCTCTGATTTTGGCATTGACACCATTGAGAACACTGTTGCCAACTACCAGCATCGTACCGATAGAGATACACCCTAACTCGATGCAAAAACTCGCCGCCTACGCTACCAACGATAGCAACACACTCGGTAGACGCCACTATGAGGAGGCCCCACAGTGCCGGGGTGAGTTCCAGCGTGATCGCGACCGCATTATTCACTCCACCGCATTCCGTCGTCTCGAGTATAAGACTCAGGTTTTTGTTAACCACGAGGGCGATCACTATCGAACTCGGTTGACCCACTCAATCGAAGTAGCTCAGATCTCACGCTCGATCGCCCGCGTCATGCAGCTCAACGAGGATTTGGCCGAGGCTATTGCGCTGGCACACGATCTAGGCCACACGCCCTTTGGTCATGCAGGCCAGGATGCGCTCAACGAATGCATGCAGAACTTCGGGGGCTTTGAGCACAATCTGCAATCACTTCGTGTTGTTGACCAACTCGAGGATCGTTATGCCGATTTCCGCGGTCTCAACCTCTGTTTCGAAACAAGAGAGGGCATTCTCAAACACTGCTCACTTGAAAATGCACGCACACTTGGCGATGTTGCCGTCCGCTTTATCAATAAACAGCAACCAAGTCTCGAAGCTCAACTGACCAACCTTGCCGATGAGATCGCCTACAACAGTCATGATGTCGATGATGGACTCCGCTCCGGCCTGATCACGATGGAGTCACTATGCGAAATTGAGCTGTTTCGTGAGCAATACGATGAGGTCAAGCAGCAGCATCCGGGGCTCTCTGAACGGCGCACCATCCACGAGATTGTCAGGCGTTTAATTAATCGCCAGGTTCTCGACCTCATCCAAACCGGCAAAGATAGTCTCGAACAGAGCAACCCTGCCTCTCTCGATGATGTGCGCTCCCAAAAGCAGGCCACAATCAGATTCAGCGATGAGATGGTGGAAAAGAACCGTGATCTTAAGCGTTTTTTACGCCAGGGTCTCTACCGCCACTTCCGTGTACACCGTATGAGCGCTAAGGCACACACCATCATTAGCTCTCTCTTCGAAGCCTTCTTCAGTGATACACGCCTGCTGCCCGATGAACAGCAACAAAATGCTGCCGAGCTACTACAGACTGAGGGCGATGCCGGGCGCGCTCGTGCCGTGGCTGACTATATCGCCGGCATGACCGATCGTTACGCCATTGTTGAATATGAACGCATCTTCAATCCCTCGCATCTCACCTGATTCAATCTGTCGCGATCAAGCTATATTTCACATATCATGGGCAGGTTATTTACAGACGGTCGATCAGCTCGATGAGAACAGCTACCAACATACATATCGATACACAAAGCTGAGTAAAACTGAGCCATGCGTATCTACATGCAGACCCCGGCAGCCGAGAGCACGCCACCACGCTTCTATCACCTAATCTTGCAGCAGGATCTTATCGAGGGATGGAACGTGATCCGCGAATGGGGTAACCAGGGCTCATCTGGGCGCGTTAAGCGAGAACACTACGACACCATTGAACAGGCTGAGGAGGCGCTATTAAAATCACGTGATGCACAGATCAAACGTGGTTTCAGCGTCGTCTTTCTCCAGGGACAGGTAGCACCGAAATGAATCCAGACTCAGGTGACCAATCTACCTACCTCGCCTATTTCGGCCTTAACCATGCCCCTTTTACCGATCTCAACCAGCCGAAGTTTCACAGCCATGCCATAACCACACAACGACTCGACCTGCTATTGCACCTCACGCAATTCAGCCAGCGTCAGCTGTTCTTAAAAGGCTTACATGGCAGCGGCAAATCCACACTGCTCAAACAGTTTATCAAACGCGCTGAGGATAATTGGCAGACGTGTCGTATTGAAGCGACACTCTCGACGAGCGCCGATGGGATCGTCAGTGAACTGAATCGCTGTTTTGGACTGAAAGAGAACAACACATTCGAGCAGCTCAATGAGCGACTGACCGACATCTCTCGTGACGGTGAGCGCCCAGTCATCGTGGTTGATGAAGCACACCTATTGCCAGTCGATTCGGTCATTGCACTACTACAGATCACCGACAGCCATCATGAAAGCGATGACAAAACGGCAACTCTCATACTTTGCGGTGAACCATCGCTCGAAACGACACTCGCAACACCTGTAGTAGCAGCTCTATTACCTGAAGGCCCACAGGTTGTGGAACTTCCAGCAATGGACTCGGCACAGCTACGTGACTATCTGCAGGCCCACCTGCGCGCCGCTGGGCGCAGTGGCGACCTACCCTTCAGCGCCGCACAGATCGAACAGCTTCATCAGCAATCTGAGGGGTTGCCTGGCAAGCTAAACACTCTGGCGCAACAGATGATCGAGATGATGGCGCCCACCTCGACACCAGCAACGGAAACAATCGACACTCCACGCCACAAGAAGAGCGGTCCAATAGGCCGTTATCTTCTTATCGGTGCGCTTGTTATTGCCGTCGGTACCATTCTGATCTTTCAAAAACAGATCAATCAGCTCTTCAATGTCGAGCAGAGTAGTGCACAAACTAATGACCCGACCACATCCCAAAGCCAGTCAATCTCCCGTCCAGTCGAAAGCACGAGCATCACACCAGCACCTCAACCGATTCTACGCACTGCGCCTGAACCTGAGCCTGTAGAGCCACCAGCGCCTACTAGCATCAAGTCCAGCACGGCCAAGCCCCTCCCCTCAGCACCGTCCATCACCGACACGGCGCCTGCGCCCATTGCAGTAACGAACAAACCACCGCCAGCTACCACACCAACCACTGCCACACTCACTTACCACACTGAGGAGTGGCTCTTGGCACAGCGTCCAACAGCCTACGCCCTACAGCTACTCGGGGTTGAAAATGAGCAGTCGGTGATCGACTACATTCAAGAACATCGTATTGAGCAGCAGGCCGCCTACTTCGCCACCATCAAGAATGGCAAACCGTGGTTTGCTCTTTTGTATGGACTCTACCCCTCTTATGAAGCGGCACAGGCAGCCAAAACCCGCCTTCCCGTTTCACTCAACCGCTATACACCCTGGCCACGCAGTCTCGCCTCAGTACATGCCGAGATCAGAAAACACCCCTAGCCCATGCGCCATATCGGTGCGCCAGCTCTAGCCACCAAAATTGAACCACAAGCCCCTCATGAGTATACTGTTCTGCCTTTTGTCCCGGGTGCGGCGCTAGCCAGACCAGTTTTTTACTGTGTGCGTGGTACGCAACAACATCCGGCAGAACCTTAAGAATCATTAAGATAGCGGCGATATACCGTGAATAAATTAGACGAGAAATCGACCGGGCTCTACTGCCCCAGCTTCGAAAAAGACAACTGCGGCTTCGGCCTTATCGCCCATATGGACGGTAAACCGAGCCACAAACTGGTCACGACCGCCATCGGCGCGCTGGCCCGCCTCACCCACCGTGGCGCTGTTGCCGCTGACGGTAAGAGCGGTGATGGTTGCGGCCTGTTGATGAAAAAACCCGACAGCTTCCTGCGTGCCGTGGCTGCCGAGAGCGACATCAACCTCAGCACTCTCTACGCCGCTGGCATGGTCTTTCTCAGCACCGACGCCTCACTCGCCACCAAGGCGCGCCAGCAACTCGAAACTGAGCTGACTGCCGAGGGACTGAGTGTCGCCGGTTGGCGTATGGTTCCCACCGACAGCTCCGCCTGTGGTGAAGAGGCACTGAAGAGCCTGCCAGTGATTGAGCAGATCTTCATCAACGCGCCCGATTCGATGGATGAGACGCAGTTCGAACGTCACCTCTACATCGCCCGCCGCCGTAGCGAAAAGACGATTCAGGAGAACGATGAGGTCTTCTACCTCCCTACGCTCTCCTCCCGCGTGATCTCTTATAAAGGTCTGGTGATGCCGGCCAACCTACCGATCTTCTACCAGGATCTCAACGATGAGCGCCTGGAATCGGCCACCTGCGTCTTTCACCAGCGTTTCTCAACCAACACCTGGCCACAGTGGCGCCTGGCTCAGCCGTTCCGCTATCTGGCGCACAACGGTGAGATCAACACCGTACAGGGCAACCGCAACTGGTCGGTCGCACGTGGTCACAAGTTTGAAACACCACTACTGCCGATGGAGGACGTCCGTCCACTGGTTTCAATGAGTGGTTCCGACTCTAATAGCCTCGACAACATGCTCGAAGCGCTGCTCGCGGGTGGCATGGAAGTGTTCCGCGCCATGCGCCTGCTAATTCCACCGGCCTGGCAGAACATTGAGACGATGGATGCCGATCTGCGTGCTTTCTATGAGTACAACTCGATGCACATGGAGCCGTGGGACGGTCCAGCAGGTGTGGTACTGACCGATGGTCGTTACGCGGCCTGCTCACTCGATCGCAATGGCCTGCGCCCTGCGCGCTACGTGATCACCAAGGATCGTCACATCACCCTCGCCTCAGAGATCGGTGTATACGACTACAACCCCGAGGATGTGGTTGAAAAAGGCCGCCTCAAGCCGGGACAGATGATTGCTGCCGATACCGAAACCGGCGAGTTACTGCGCCCTGAAGATATCGACAGCCGTCTCAAGGGTGCACAGCCTTATAAAGCGTGGCTACAGCAGTTCACCAAGCGCCTTGAGTCGAGCCTCACCGAAGAGGAGGATGGTGCACAGTCGATCACCCAGGATCAGTTCGCTGTCTATGAGAAGCTCTTCCAGGTGAGCTTTGAAGAGCGCGATCAAATCCTGCGCGTGCTTGCCGAGGCAGGCATGGAGGCGACCGGCTCAATGGGTGACGACACCCCACTGCCGGTCCTCTCCACGCAACTCCGCTCGCCCTACGACTACTTCCGCCAGCAGTTTGCCCAGGTCACCAACCCACCGATCGACTCGATCCGTGAAAAGGTGGTGATGTCACTGGAGACGCTGTTCGGTCGTGAACAGAACATGTTTGAAGAGACCCCCGAGCACGCCGCACGTCTGTTGGTGAACTCCCCGGTCCTCTCTCACAGCAAGTTCCGTCAGCTGCTAGCTCTCGATGGCGACAACTACGCCAATGAACGTCTTGATCTCAACTACTCTGTCGACGGCAATCTTCAGGATGCCATCGAGTCACTCTGTGATGCTGCAGTTGCAGCGATCAAGGCTGGCAAGGTGATCCTAGTCCTCTCAGACCGTGACGTGACCGCTGGCAAACTACCAATCCACGCCCTACTCGCGACCGGTGCGGTACACCACCGCTTGATCGCAGAGGGGCTACGCTGCGATGCCAACATCGTGGTCGAGAGTGGCACCGCCCGTGACCCACACCACTTCGCCACCCTGATCGGCTTCGGCGCCACTGCCATCTACCCCTACCTCGCCTACGAGTGCCTGCTCGACATGCAGCGCACTGGCGAGATCACCGATACCAACGGTGCCAAGCTGATGCAGAACTACCGTGCCGGCATCAACAAGGGGCTCTACAAGATCACCTCGAAGATGGGCATCTCCACCATCTCTAGCTACCGTGGTGCACAGCTGTTCGAATCGGTCGGCCTCCACAACGAGGTTGTCGATCTCTGCTTCAAGGGCACTACCAACCGAATTCAGGGCAGTAACTTCGCCGATCTGGAAGTCGATCTGCGTAAACTCTCCAAACTTGCCTGGAACCCACGCAAGCAGAGCGTTCAGGGCGGCCTGCTCAAGTACATCCATGGCGGTGAAGAGCACGCCTACAACCCCGATGTTGTGCAGCTGATGCAAAAGGCCGTACAGAGCGGTGATAATAGCGACTGGGAAGCCTACGCCAACTGCGTCAATGATCGCGCCAAGCCGATCTCCCTGCGCGACCTGCTCAAACTGCGCAGCGGTACCAACGCCATCTCTATCGATGAGGTTGAATCCGTAGATTCGATCTACAAGCGCTTCGATTCGGCCGCAATGTCGCTCGGCGCACTCTCACCTGAGGCACATGAAACCCTCGCTGAGGCGATGAACCGCCTTGGTGCGCGCTCGAACTCTGGCGAAGGCGGTGAAGATCCGGTCCGCTACGGCACCGAGAAGCGCTCCAAGATCAAACAGATTGCTTCCGGACGCTTTGGTGTAACCCCGCACTACCTGAGCAGCGCCGAAGTGCTGCAGATCAAGGTGGCACAGGGCGCCAAGCCCGGCGAGGGTGGACAGCTTCCAGGTCATAAGGTCAACGACCTGATCGCCACCTTGCGTTACTGCAAGCCGGGCGTTGGTCTGATCTCACCACCGCCACACCACGATATCTACTCGATCGAGGATCTGGCACAGCTGATCTACGATCTGAAGCAGGTCAATCCTGACGCACTGGTTTCAGTGAAACTGGTTGCCGAAGCTGGCGTTGGCACCATCGCCGCAGGCGTAGCCAAGGCCTATGCCGACCTGATCACCATCTCCGGTTACGACGGTGGTACCGGTGCCTCACCGATGACTTCTGTTAAATATGCAGGTTCACCCTGGGAGCTTGGTCTGACCGAGACCCACCAGATCCTGCGTGCCAACGATCTCCGCGACAAAGTGCGCGTACAGACCGATGGTGGTCTCAAGACCGGCCTCGATGTGATCAAGGCCGCCATCCTCGGCGCTGAGAGCTTCGGCTTCGGTACCGGCCCGATGGTTGCGATGGGCTGTAAATACCTGCGTATCTGCCACCTCAACAATTGTGCTACCGGTATCGCCACTCAAGACAACGTGCTGCGTCGCGACCATTTCATCGGCAAGGTAGAGATGGTGATGAACTACTTCCGTTTCATCGCCAACGAGGCTCGCGAGATCATGGCACAGCTCGGTGTGCGCAATATTAATGAGCTGATCGGTCGCACCGATCTGCTTGAGATAGCGGGTGCAATTACCGACAAGCAGGCACGACTCGACTTGAGCCCGATCCTCTCCGATGGTGGCGTTGCGGCAGACAAGCCACAGTACTGCACCTCACCGAAGAACGAGCCATTCGACAAGGGCGAACTGGCTGAGCAGATGGTCAACGACACCCTGCTGGCGATAGAGAACAAGAGTGGCGGCGAGTTCAGCTACGAGGTACAGAACATTCACCGCTCGATCGGTGCACGCCTCTCCGGTGAGATTGCCAAGCGTCACGGCAACCTCGGCATGGATGATGCGCCAATCACCATCAAGCTAACCGGCACCGCCGGACAGAGCTTCGGCGTCTGGAATGCTGGTGGTCTCAACCTCGAACTCGAAGGTGACGCCAACGACTACGTCGGTAAGGGTATGGCAGGCGGCAAGGTCTCCATCAGCATCCCTGCTGGCAGCAACTTCAAGAGCAACGAGACCACCATCATCGGCAACACCTGTCTCTATGGTGCGACCGGCGGCAAGCTGTTTGCTGCAGGCACCGCAGGCGAGCGCTTCGGCGTGCGTAACTCCGGTGCGGTCACCGTGGTTGAGGGTGTTGGCGATCACTGCTGTGAATATATGACCGGCGGCGTGGTCACCGTACTCGGTGAGACCGGACTCAACTTCGGTGCCGGCATGACCGGCGGTTTTTCCTATGTACTCGATGAGAAGAACTGCTTTGTCGACAACTACAACCATGAGCTGATCGACATCCAGCGCGTCTGCACCGAGACCACCGAGGCACATCGCAACTACCTGCGCGGACTGATTGAAGAGTTTGTTGAAGCAACTGGCAGCGAGTGGGGCCAGCACATTCTCGACAACTTCACCGATATGGCGGCCAAGTTCTGGCTGGTCAAACCGAAGGCGGCTGATCTTGAGACGCTGCTTGAGGATCTGCGCCGGGCGGCCGCATAGGCCACCTGTCGTTACAACCAAATACAGTGACTGAATAGATATGGGTAACAACTTTCAATTTGTGCAGGTTCCGCGCACCGACCCCGAGAAGAAGTCGGCCGACGAGCGCGTTCAGGAGTACGCCGAGATCTACGGCCATTTTGGTCCCGAGAATGCGGCAGAACAGGCCGATCGTTGTCTCGGCTGCGGCAATCCCTACTGTGAGTGGCGCTGTCCGGTACACAACTACATTCCCAACTGGCTCAAGCTGGTTGCCGAAGGCAATATCGAAGAGGCCGCCGAGCTTTCGCACCGCACCAACTCACTGCCCGAGATCTGTGGTCGCGTCTGCCCGCAGGATCGTCTATGCGAGGGTGCCTGCACACTCAACACCGGCTTTGGTGCGGTCACCATCGGCGCTGTAGAGCGTTATATCTCCGATACCGCCTTTGCCAAGGGCTGGAAGCCGAATCTCTCTAACGTTGAAGATAGCGGTAAACGCGTTGCCATCATCGGTGCAGGTCCTGCCGGACTCGGCTGTGCCGATATTCTCGCCCGTCATGGCGTGAAGGCAGTAGTCTACGATCGTCACCCTGAGATCGGTGGCCTGCTCACCTTCGGCATTCCGGAATTCAAGCTCGAAAAGGGCATCGTCAAGCGTCGCCGTGAGATCCTTGAAGGCATGGGTATCGAGTTCAAACTCAATACCGAAGTCGGTAAAGACATTCAGTTCCAGGAAATGGTCGATGGCTATGACGCGGTCTTCCTCGGCATGGGCACCTACGACTCGATGACCGGCGGTATCCCTGGCGAGGATATGGAGGGCGTACATGTGGCGCTCGACTTCCTCATCTCCAACGTCAACAACTGCTACGACTATCCGCAGGACGAGAACGGCTTTGTCAGCATGGAAGGCCGGAATGTGGTTGTGTTGGGTGGTGGTGATACCGCAATGGACTGCACACGCACCTCAATTCGCCAAAGCGCTAAAGCCGTCACCTGTGCCTACCGCCGTGATGAAGCGAATATGCCCGGCTCGAAGAAAGAGGTCGCCAACGCCAAGGAAGAGGGCGTGCAGTTCGCCTTTAATCGCCAGCCAGTCGAGATCGTCGGCAATGGTAAGGTCGAGGGCATCAAGGTCATCACCACCGCCCTCGGCGAACCCGATGAGCGCGGCCGTCGTCGCCCAGAGCCGGTTGCCGGCTCCGAAGAGGTAATCCCTGCCGATGATGTCATCATCGCCTACGGCTTCCGCCCCAGCCCAGCCCCCTGGTTTGCCGACTTCGGCATCAACCTCGACGACCGCGGTCGTGTGGTTGCACCCGAGGAGAGCGAGTTCAAGTTCCAGACCAGTAATAAGAAGGTCTTCGCTGGTGGCGACATGGTACGCGGCTCCGATCTGGTGGTCACTGCCATCTACGAGGGCCGACAGGCCGCTGAAGGCATCCTCGACTACCTCGAGATCTGATCCACCTAAAACGCCCGGTTCACACCGGGCGTTTTACTATCTATCTAAATAAGTAGAATAGCGGGCTGCCTAACCGGCATACGCCCAATCCAATCAGGAACCCAGAGATGTCAGAGCTGAAAAACGACCGCTTCCTTCGCGCCCTCCTTAAAGAGCCTGTCGATGTCACCCCCGTCTGGATGATGCGCCAGGCCGGGCGCTATCTGCCCGAGTACAAGGCGACCCGCGCCAAGGCGGGCAGCTTCATGAACCTCTGCATGAACCCGGAGCTCGCCTGTGAGGTGACCATCCAGCCACTGGAGCGCTACCCGCTCGATGCCGCAATCCTCTTCTCCGACATCCTCACCATCCCCGATGCGATGGGCCTGCAGCTGCGCTTTGCCGAGGGCGAAGGTCCGATCTTCGACAAACCCGTACGCACTGCCGCCGATGTCGATGCCCTGCCCGTTCCCGACCCGGAAGATAGCCTCAAGTATGTGATGGACGCAGTGCGCACTATTCGTCGCGAACTCGATGGTCGTGTTCCGCTGATCGGCTTCTCCGGCAGCCCCTGGACGCTCGCCACCTACATGGTCGAGGGCGGCACCTCCAAGGACTTCGCCAAGGTGAAGGGGATGATGTTCGATCGTCCCGATCTGATGCACAAGCTACTCGATACCACTGCCCAATCAGTGATCAGCTACCTGAATGCCCAGGTCGCCGCTGGCGCCCAGGCCCTGATGATCTTCGACACCTGGGGTGGCTCGCTCACCCCACGTGACTACAAGGAGTTCTCGCTGCGCTACATGCAGCAGATAGTTGCTGGACTAACTCGTGAGGCCGACGGCCGCAAGGTGCCGGTGATTCTCTTCACCAAGGGCGGCGGACAGTGGCTGGAGGATATGGCAGCCACCGGTTGCGACGGACTTGGCCTCGACTGGACCACCGATATTGGCGAGGCTCGCAAGCGCGTTGGCGACAAGGTAGCACTGCAGGGCAACATGGACCCCTCGGTTCTCTACGCCTCTCCAGAACGCATTCAAAAAGAGGTCGCTGCGATTATGGAGAGCTACGGCAAGGGCTCAGGCCATGTCTTCAACCTTGGTCACGGTATCCACCAGCACGTCAACCCTGAACATGCAGGTGCCTTTATCGAGGCAGTGCATAAACTCAGCGCCCCCTACCACCGTTAAATTCGATACAAAATGCGTCCCTCATTCTGAGAGTTGAGGGGCGCATTTTGATGTTACGTAACATAGTAGTGATGTTGCGTTAACAAACCTTTCTATATATCCTGTTCTTCAACGTTTTTTTGCCATTTCAGCCATCTACGATCCGGAATGGCGGTTCGTCGGGCCTACAAGATCCAGAAAGTATCCGCCGATCATTTGACAAGATCCAGAAGAGCACATAGCTTTAGCTCTTATCGGACATAATAACGACCTGTAAAAGTAACGGAAAATACGCTCCTTAGAGGATAACTAAATGTCAGTATTCGCGCGTTTTGGGATGGCATTCCTATGCTTGGCACTTGCTGCATGTGAAGAGGGAACAGGAACAACGGGCACCGATGGGGGCACTGGAGGTACTGGAGGTACTACGACCACCATCACGATTGGTAGCGGCGGCATACCCTCCGGAGCGTTTACAGCCGGCGTCCTGGATATAACTGACACCACCATAACCTCAGGCGGTAGCACCTTTATCTTCGTATCGCTGGTCGACGATGATGATAATGGCTACGGTGACGCAACCATAACCTTCACCAGCACCTGCTCACCACTGACCTTGCAACCTTCACCAACCAGCAAACAATCCTTACGGGCCTAACGAGAGTCACCTATACAGCCGATGGCTGTACAACCTCCGACGATATCGTCGCATCGACCGTCATTGATGGTGAAACAATTGGCGCAACGGGCACCATCACCATCTCCCCATTCTCATAGGTAGCGGTGAGCCACCCTCATCCAGTTTCACAGCAGGCGTACTGGACATCGTTACACCTACCATTGCTGCCGATGGATCGACCGATATCCAGGTTTCACTGGCCGATGCTAGCGGAAACCTCTATGAGGGCAGTGCTGACATCTACTTCACCAGCCCTTGTATTGCTGCGGGCACCGCAACGATGACGTCACCTGTTTCCACCTCAGATGGCACTGTTACGGCCACTTATAACGCGGCAGGCTGCCTCGGCACAGACCTTGTACAGGCAGCAACCACCGTCGACGGCACAGCACTGAGCGTCTCCGACACCGTTACAGTTCTGGCCACATCAGGCGCAACTATCTCCTTGGGCACTGGAAGCGGCGGCAGTTTCAGCGCCGGTGATCTCGATATAGCTATCACCTCGCTCTCTGCTGGCGGCACAACAGGAATTACAGTAAATTTGGCTGATAGCGACAACGGCAATCTCTACCAGACACCCACCGCCATTACCTTCACTGCCAACTGCACCACATCAACCAATCACGGTTCGATTGACTCACCCGTCGCCTCATCAGGCGGTTCTGTCTCAACCGACTACACCGCATTGGGCTGTAATGGGGATGTAACGATAACGGCCAGTGCCACTGTCGACGGAGAGGCAACCACCGCTACCGGCACCATTACGGTCGCGGTAGGAACCGCCAATTCACTTCAATTTGTCTCCGCCGACCCAGCCAATATTGCGCTGCAAGGCTATAGCACTGGTGACCGCCCCGAAGTATCCACAGTCACTTTCAAGCTACTTGATACGGACAACAACCCGCTTCAGGGAGAACTGGTCAACTTCACCCTCAATACCGGTGTGGGCGGTATAACACTGACCTCAGCCAGTGGGACCACCAATGCAAGTGGCCTGGTTACAACCAAGGTCAACTCAGGTAACGTTGCCACCACCGTAAGAGTTACCGCCACTCTTGACTCAGACAATACGATAGCCACACAGTCCGACACCCTCACCATCTCAACCGGTATTGCCGATCAAAACAGCTTCTCCATTGCATCAAACAGGCTGAGTCCGGAGGCATTGATCCATAACGGTCCTACCGACATCGAAAGCTGTGATGAAGCAAATGCACAGTGTTCCCAGATCAGCATGATTGCCTCGACCACTTCAACAACCCGGTTCCCGATGGCACTGCCATCTACTTCACCACCGAGGGCGGAACCATCCAGCCCTCCTGTGAAACAACCGGGGAGGTTGTTCAGTTTGGTGGATGTCCAGCCAACCGAAACCTGGAGATGGCCGTGTGACCATACTAGCCACAGCTATCGGTGAGGAGTGGTTTATCGACTCCAACGGCAGCGGCATGTTTGACGATGGCGAATATTTCCAAGACCTTCCCGAGGCGTGGCGCGATGACGATGAGGACGGCGTATTTGATTTCACAGGTGCCGCTGACGACGAAGAATCAAGGGATTTCAATGAAAACAGCTCCTACGATGGTATCGACGGACTCTATAACGGCATCCTCTGTGAAGGCCCTACAGAGTGTGATGGCGTCTCAACCACCACCTACGTCAGGACATCCATTGTCCTTACCATGTCGGGTTCGAATGCAACAATCGGTTTTGACAATACTGGTGACAAAACTAGTGACATCGCCGGCACAACACCAGTTCTAGATGTTTTGCAGCCGACGCAACGGATGACGGTTATTTCATAATTCACGATGCAAATGGGAACCCGATGCCGTCTGGTACTACGATAACTGTCACTTCAAATGACGACGGCATATCAATAACCTCAGGCGAATCGCACACCGTCAATAATTCCAACCTATCTATTAATCCTGTGCCAACACAAGGGATGACTTAATCGGCAGCATCTTCTTTATCTACAGGTGCAAATGGTCCTGGCGCTGATGCGGAAACAACATCTTCGATTACTGTGGATGTCACCACGCCTGATGGCTCAACAACCTCTAAGACAATTTTTGTAGATTCAACATCATAAGAATCGTAACCAGCTAAACCTCAAGATGGGTCGCCACAAGGCGGCCCATTTTTACCTGTCTTCCAGCCGCATCTATTCGACTATCAATAACAACTCCAACTCTTCTTATATTGATGCGCCCTCTTACACTTCACACCCATATCATCTAGAATTCAAAGGGTTATCAATGATGACTTGCAACACGATTCCTCTTGAACCGGCACAACCGAACGGAGCCCTTTGAGCACACCCAATAAAAAAATGCTCTACAGCCTGCGCCAGATTTACCTGGGCTTTGCCGCACTGATTGGCCTGGGTGTGGTTGTTCTGGTATGGGGCGCTCAGATCTATGTGCTTAATGCGGGTGAGAGCAGCACGGCCAACATCAATACCCGTGACGCGCTGTTGCAGCATAGCCGTCAGATCAAACGGACGCTGTGGGAAGCATATGCGGGTGTTGATGCCTATCTTCTAAAACCAACACCTCAGTTTCACCAACAGGTAACCGACAATCTTGCCAGCGCCAAGAAACACACCGACCTACTGGCGACAGTTCCCCCGATACACGAACTCAATCCAGCGGCTATCGCACTAACGATCAGCAGCGAACTCTCATCACTGCAGAACCATGCCAACCAGCTACTTGCACTTCGCACCAATGGCGAAGCACTCTACCCGAGCTTTAAATTAATTCGAGATGTGCTGCGCATCGAGAACATCAAATTCACAACCACACTTTCCACTACCATCGACGAGCTGAATGCTAGCTACATACATAAGGATGGCTATCAGCTGTTTTTACGACTCAATCACAACTGGACCCAACTAACCTCAAGCTTTCATCTCTACCTGGCCAATCGTCTCTCTGGCTTTAACGAACCGGGACTTGTCGGTCAGGCAACCGACGTTGATGAACTCTATCAACAGTTATCGCGAACGCTCTATCAGATTCGCGAATTTGATCGCACCTACAGAATCGACCTCATCAATTCAAGTACCCTTGACGACATCGAAGAGTCCGCCATGAACTGGTACCGCAGCTTCGAGGAGATCAAACATATCCATGCGGGCAACTACTGGCGTAGCGACATCCCTCTGCTTGAAAATCATTTCCGTCCACTCTTTAACAACATCGTGAAAAAGCTCCACGACTTTGATCGCCAGATCGACGCATCTGCGGCTTACGATGTCGGCGCACTCTCCAATGTCGCAGATAATATCGGTAACACACTCTGGGCGATGACAATGATTGGCCTGATTTTTATCGCCGTGGTCTACCTGTTTTTTAATCGCATCGTGTTGCAACCTATCGCTCTGGTTGCACAGGCGCTCACCGACGAGAGCCGAAACAAGGTCAACATTCAGATTCCCAGACTCTGCACAACAGAGACCCAGAGCCTGGTGGACGCCTTCTCCGAAATGCGCCGCCAGGTCAATTCGCGACAGACCGAGCTTGAACACCAGGCACTACACGATTCACTCACCAGCCTCCCCAACCGCGCCCTGATTAACGACCGCCTTGAGCAGGCAGTTAAATCAACCCGACGCAGCGGCGGCAGTTTTGCCCTGATTATGATGGACCTTGATCGCTTCAAGGAGATCAACGACACACTGGGACATCAGGCAGGTGATGAAGTCCTCTGCCAGATCAGCAAACGTCTCAATAAAACCCTACGAGATTCTGATACCGTGGCACGCCTGGGCGGTGATGAGTTTGCCATCCTGCTACCTACCGCAGACGGAGAACAGGCAACCCACATTGCCGACAAGATCACCACCATGATGGAGCAGCCCCTGCAGATAAAAGAGCACAAGCTCTATGTCGGCGGAAGCCTTGGTATCGCGCTCTTCCCTGATCACGCCAACGATAGCGAATCACTGCTACAACGTGCAGATGTGGCCATGTATCTCGCCAAACGATCGAATAGCGGTTACGCCTTCACAACTCAGATAATGATGAGTACAGCGTACAGAGTCTCTCGCTTGTGAGTGATCTACGTCATGCCATCGAGAGCGATCAACTTGAGCTCTACTACCAGCCCAAATTAAACATCCATACAGCGACCATCACGGGGGTTGAAGCACTGCTGCGCTGGAACCACCCTGATCGGGGCTTTATTCCTCCCGAAGAGATGGTCAAGATTGCCGAGCGTACCGGCCTGATTAAACAGCTTACGCTCTGGGTACTCGAAGCAGCACTCTGCCAGTGTGCCGATTGGGTTAAGCACGGCGTCGACCTCAAGGTTGCCGTTAACCTCTCCGTGCTCAACCTTCAGGATCCGGAACTACCCCAGCAAGTCGGCGGCTTTCTGGAAAAATACAAACTTGCCGCTGACAAGCTATCTCTGGAAATCACCGAGGGTGCAATGATGGCCGACCCTGAGAGTGCCATCAGTAACCTCACCCGTCTTGATAAGATGGGCATTCGTCTCTCGGTCGATGACTTCGGTACCGGCTTCTCTTCACTCGCCTACTTAAAGCGACTGCCCGTTGATGAGCTGAAGATCGACAAGTCTTTTGTGCTCGACATGGAGAGCGATGAGAATGACGCTGCGATCGTTCGCTCCACCATCGACCTGGCTCACAATCTGGGGCTTAAGGTGGTCGCTGAAGGAGTCGAACACCACGCTCTGCTCACCTCTCTCTCCAGTCACGGCTGCGATGTCGCTCAGGGCTACTACATCGCCCGCCCTATGGATGTTAAATCGCTCAACGAGTGGATGGCTATCAGTTACTACCCCGCTGAAAACCACGTAGATGACCAATCCAAAATGAATTAGCAGTAACGTTATACTGTTCGACAAACATCTGTTACGAGTGACCTCATGAAGCGCAACGCGCAACGCATTGGCATCCTTTTATCTAACCTCGGCACACCCGATGCACCCACACCTGATGCACTTCGACGCTACCTTGCCGAGTTCCTCTCTGACCATCGCGTTATCGACCTGCCCCGCTGGAAATGGTGGCCAATACTGCACGGAATCATTCTGCGTGTCCGGCCTCAAAAGGTCGCTAAGGC
This sequence comes from Candidatus Reidiella endopervernicosa, assembly GCF_013343005.1. GTDB lineage: Bacteria > Pseudomonadota > Gammaproteobacteria > Reidiella > Reidiella endopervernicosa. The sequence continues at coordinate 836,203 of NZ_CP054491.1, read as the reverse complement.
CTATGCCGACATCTGGACCGACAACGGTTCACCGCTACTGCACACCACGAACCTGCAGGCCAAGGCACTCCAACAGCAACTCGATAACCACCACCCCGACACCTTTGAGGTCATCGTCGGCATGCGTTACGGCAACCCCTCGATCGCCTCGGCGTTACAACAGTTTCACAGCAGCGGTATTGAGCGCATCGTCGTACTACCGCTCTACCCGCAATACTCCGCCGCCACCACCGCCAGTACCTTTGATGCGGTGAGCGGTGAACTGCAGCAGTGGCGTCACATCCCTGCACTCCGCTTTATCGATAGTTATGCGACTCACCCCGGCTATATCAATGCACTTGCAGCAAGCGTTAACAAACATCTGGAGCAGCATGGTCAATCCGACAAACTTTTGATCTCATTCCACGGCCTACCTGCGCGTTACTGCGAAGCGGGTGACCCCTATGATCAGCAGTGCAAGGCCACGGCCACAGCACTTGCAGAGGCTCTATCTCTCAATAGCGAACAGTGGCAGATGAGCTTCCAGTCGCGCTTTGGCAACGAGCCGTGGTTACAGCCCTATACCGACGAGACACTCAAGGCCTGGGGAGCCTCCGAGATCGACAGCGTTACCGCCATCTGCCCCGGTTTTGCTGCCGACTGCCTAGAGACCGTTGAGGAGATCGCGGTGGAGAATCGTGACTACTTCCTGGGCGCAGGTGGCAAACAGTTCAGCTACATTCCCGCCCTTAATGCTGAACCGGCACACATCGACGCGCTCACCGACATCGTGCTGCAGCACAGCGGCGGCTGGATTGATGACAATCTCGAGCAACCTCGATAACACCGTGAACACTCGCATCACACTCGGCATCAGCGCCTGCTTGCTGGGTGAGAAGGTGCGCTACGACGGCCATCACAAGTACAACGGCTACATTGTCGAGACACTCGGCGCACACTTTGATCTCTCCCCCTTCTGTCCCGAGGTGGCTGCTGGCCTGGGTGTGCCTCGCCCCACCATCCGCCTGGTAGGAAAACCTGCTACACCACAGGCCGTCGGCACGCTCGATCCTAACCTCAACGTCACCAACAAGCTCGAACGACTGGGCAGACGCACCGCTCGAGAAATGAAGTCGATCAGCGGCTACATTCTCAAGGCACGATCACCTAGCTGCGGCATGGAACGCGTATCGGTCTACCCGCCCAAAGGCCCCGTAGTAAAAAAGGGGGTGGGGCGTTTCGCCGCCAAACTGATGGAGAGCAATGCTCTGCTACCGATTGAGGAAGAGGGACGCCTCAATGATCCCGAGCTGCGCGACAACTTCATTGAACGGGTCTTCGCCTATCAGCGCTGGCAGCAACTCAATAGTCGGCGCCTCACGCCAAAGCGACTGAGCGAATTTCATGCCGCACAGAAACTCTGCCTGATGGCGCACAGTCCACAGGCCTACCGCCAGCTTGGACAACTGATATCCAGCGCTAGCACTCAACCACTTTCCACCCTGAAACAGACCTATGCCACCGGATTGATGGATGCGCTGAACAAGCGTGCCACCCCAGCCAAACACTGCAACGTGATGCAGCACATCCTGGGCTACCTGAAAAAGTCGATTGATGCCGAGGACAAACAAGAGCTACTTGAGCTCATTGATGCATTTCGTCAGGGCCAATCAACCCGCGCTGCGCCGCTCACCCTACTTCGCCACCACTTCCGTAAACATCCCAACGGCTACATCCGGCAGCAGCACTATCTCTTTCCGAGCCCTGACGAATCGATACTACGAGGCCTCTAGCTCAAAGCTACCCAGCCGGCTAATCGGGTATCATCCCTTCCATTCAGATATTTAGATTGAGGAGAGTCGCAGTGCATATCGCATTTATCGGAACAGGCCTGATGGGCAACCGAATGGCCAAACGACTGATTGAGAGCGGCCACCATCTGATCGCCTATAACCGTACAGCGGAACGCACCACCCCACTCAAGGAGGCGGGCGCTGAGGTTGCTGCCACCGCTGCCGATGCGATAAGCAGCGCTGAGGTCGTCATAACCATGCTGACTGATGCCGAGGCGATCGAGTCGATGCTACTCAATCAGGACACACACACCGCGCTCAGTGGCAAGACCATCATCCAGATGGCCACCATCGCGCCGCAGCAGAGCCGTGACCTGCAAGCCGCCATTGAGGCCGCAGGCGGCCGCTATCTCGAATCTCCGGTTCTCGGTAGTCTGCCCGAGGCCGAAGCCGGCACGCTGATCCTGATGGTCGGTGCCACCCCCGAGCAGTTTAAACAGTGGCAGCCTCTACTCACCATACTCGGGAGCAATCCGCGCCTGATCGGGCCTGTCGGTCATGCCGCCGCAATCAAGCTGGCGATGAATCAGCTCATCGCCTCGCTCACCGCTGCCTTCTCCCTCAGCCTGGGTTTTGTTCAGCGCGAAGGGTTAAACATCGATAGCTTTATGGAGATCGTGCGCGAGAGCGCCCTCTATGCGCCCACCTTCGACAAGAAGCTCGACAAGATGCTCAGCCGTAACTTCAGCAACCCCAACTTTCCGGTGCAGCACCTGCTCAAAGATGTCGACCTGTTTCTCGACGAAGCCAACCAGATTGGCCTTAACACTTCGATTCTTGAGGGTGTGCGGCCATTAATTGAGCAGGCGCTCAACTGTGCCGGCGAAGCAGAAGACTACTCAGCACTCTATAAATCTGTGAACCCACTTCACTAATAGTTAAAGGTAATACGGTAGCGCCGTGATCAACTGATCTCGGACGCAGCCGGTCCAACATCGACTCGGCCTGCCCCAGGTAGCCGCTACCGAACATATTGAAGTGATTGATGATGTGGTAGAGGTTGTAGAGGGTTTTGCGCACCGAATAGCCGGGGTCGATCGGCCACGCCTCGTGATAGGCATCGTAGAAGGTGGGACCAAAGCTGCCGAATAACTCGCTCATCGCCAGATCCGCCTCACGATCACCGAAGTAGACCGCCGGATCGAAGATCACCGGCACACCGTGGCTATCGATCGCGTAGTTACCCGACCAGAGATCGCCGTGCAGCAACGAGGGCTGTGGAGTGTAATCGTTGAAAAAGGCATCAAGACCCGCCATTAGCCTCTCACCCTTTTCCGAGAGTGCATGCGCACCCTTCCTTGCGGCCAGATCAATCTGATAGCCCAACCGCCGGTCACGGTAGAACTCAATCCAACTCTCCATCTCACTATTGGGCTGATGGGTAGCACCGATGGTGTTATCGCGATACCAGCCAAACCTATCCTGTGTGGTGTGGTGCATCGCCGCCAGCTCACGTCCAAAGCGCGCCATACTGTCACGCCCATCACGCCCCATCTCGATGTTCTCCATCACGATATAGGCCGAACCCGACTCAATACCGGTGCAGAGCGGCTTAGGCACGTGCACCGTATTACTAGCGACCAGTTCATCCAGCCCGGCCGCCTCTGCCTCGAACATCGGTAGCCGGTCGGCACTGTTGGTTTTGACAAACCAGCTGCTGCTTTCACCCTTTAAACGACTGGCGCTATTGATACAGCCACCACCGATGGCGTGTTCACCCTGTAGCTTGAACGGCTCCCCGCTCTCCTCAGCAATGCGAAGTGCAATCTTTTGCCACAGCGACATCGAAGAACCCTATAGGTGACGTGAGGCAAGACAACGCTCACCCAGATAACGATCAAAGTTGTGGAACTCACAGAAGGTCTCAAGCGCCTCCTGATCGAGCTCCTTGCGTTCCAGATTTTCAGGCGCTCCTTCGATCGGCGCATCGGTGGCGATGGCGGTGAGCTGGCGTGAGATCAGCGCCATCTCCCGGTGCTCCTGCAGTAGCTGCTTCACCCGTTTAGCACCACGAATGGAGAAGAACTCCACCTCATCAAGCCGCTCATAGATCTCATCGAGCGAGCCGAGCCGCTCCAGTAACGCCTCTGCAGTCTTGCGCCCCACCCCCGGCACACCGGGAATGTTATCGACCGCATCACCCGCCAGCGCCAGCAGATCAATGATCTGGTGCGCCTCGGCACCATACTGTGCCTTCACCTCGCTGTGGCGAATCTTCTTATCGTTGGCGAAGTCCCACATCACGTCGCGTTCAGCGAGCAGCTGACTCAGATCCTTATCACGACTGACAATTGCGGTACGAAATCCGTGCGGGCGCATCTTGATCGCCAGAGTGCCGATCAGATCATCCGCTTCGTAGATATCGCTGGCGTAGGTTGTCATCCCCATTAATTCAGCTAGTTTGCGGCACGCCTTCATCTGCCGCTCCAGCTCGGGCGGTGGCGGCTCACGATTGGCCTTGTAGGCGGGATAGATCTGGTTACGGAACGAGGTCAGCAGACTCTCATCGAAGGCGACACCGATATGTCGGGGACGCGCCCGCTCCAGCAACTGGCATAAAAAGGTCGCAAAACCGTGTACCGCATTGGCCGAGTGCCCCTGTTCGTCGAAGAGGTCATCGGGATAGGCGTGCCAGGCACGAAAGATGTAGACGCTGGCGTCGACCAGAAAGAGCCACTTGTCTTGGGATTTTGCCATCGGCGCACCCTACCCCGAAGCTTTTTTCGAGACAAGCGACTCAGCATTGAATACCCACACTCATCCAGCCATAGACGAATCGCCAAGAAATCCTAAAATGGTAAGGATTTCGCAGATCTAAACGATTTGCGCCTAGCCCAAAAGATATATAAAGTATTCGACCCATTTGGGCGATACTTAGCCTCCATTAACGTACACAACTACAGGTTTTCAGCGCTATGACGGACAAGACTCTTAACTTCCGCCGCTACGAAGATGGCGATCAATCACCACGCACCTGGTCTGAAGAGATCTTCCAGGCGAGCTGGAGCCACAAGTGCCCGACCTATGTGCACAAAACCCCACCCTGTCAGGGTAGCTGCCCCTCGGGCCACGACATCCGTGGTTGGCTGAGTATCGTTCGTGGTATCGAGAAGCCTGCGGGTGATATGAGCTGGCAGGAGTACGCCTTCCGCCGTGCCACCGACTCCAACCCTTTCCCCGGCATCATGGGTCGAGTCTGCCCAGCACCGTGTCAGGATGGCTGTAACCGCAACGAGGTCGAAGACTTTGTCGGCATCAACTCGGTTGAGCACTACCTCGGCAACTACGCACTTGAGAACAACCTGACCTTCAGCAAGCCCGATAGCGAGACTGGTAAGAAGGTCGCGATCATCGGTGGCGGACCTGCCGGTATGGCAGCAGCCTTCCAGCTGCGCCGCAAGGGCCACGGCGCCACCATCTTCGACGACCACGTCGAGCTGGGCGGCATGATGCGCTACGGCATCCCGGGCTACCGTACCCCGCGTAACGTGCTTGATGGCGAGATCAAACGCATCATCGACATGGGTGTTGAGACCCGTATGGAGACTCGCATCGGTCGTGACGTCACCATGGAAGAGATCGAGAAAGAGTTCGACGCCATCCTGATCACCATCGGCGCTCAGTCAGGCCGCGGCCTGCCAGTCCCTGGCGGTGACGCCTCCAACTGCGTATCCGGCGTCTCCTTCCTCTCCGCATTCAACCACGGCCGCTTGCAGCACGTCGGCAAGAAGGTTGTGGTTGTCGGTGGTGGTGATACCGCCATGGACGTTGTCTCCGTTGCCCGCCGTCTCGGCAACATCACCAACGTCCACGAGAACGACCGCCCTGAGAATGTCATCCTCGGTCAGACCGCACACGATGTTGCTACCGTCGCCACCAAAGAGGGCGCCGAGGTGCAGCTGGTCTACCGTCGCCCGGTCGACAAGATGCCTGCAGCCAAGCACGAGGTTGTGGCGGCTGAGAACGAAGGTGTCACCATCACCGGCAGCCTCAACCCCGTCGAGGTCGTACTCGACGCGGATGGTCGCGCCAAGGCACTACGCGTTGTACGTGTTGAGTGGAACGGCAACGAATCCAGCATCGTTGAGGGTTCCGAAATGGATATCGAGGCCGACCTGATCGTTGGCGCGATCGGCCAGACCGGTGATCTATCCGGCATGGAAGATTTCAATAATGGTCGTGGCCTGATCGACTCCGACAGCAACTTCCAGGTTAAGGGCAAGGAGGGGCTGTTTGTCGCAGGCGACATCATCCGTCCTCACCTGTTGACCACTGCGATCGGCCAGGCGTCAGTCGCCGTCGATAGTATCGACCACTACCTGAACAAGCAGGAGATGGTTAAACGTCCCAAGGTTGATGTACACCACTTCGATCTGATGATGAAACTCGAAGAGACTGACCATACACCCGCTAATTTTGAGGCTGCTGGCCGCGAAGAGGTCTCCAAGGAGGAGGGCTTTGCCAAGGAGATCGATCTCGGCCTACGTGGCACCTCAGAGAACGATTGGGCGGTTCACAACTTCGAAGATCGCTCACGCTTTGAGATCATCCCTTCAAATGACCTCTTCCTTGGTCACTATGAAGAGACACCGCGCCACATTCGCAATGAGCTCGATGTGAACGCTGAGGAGGTTCTGGGACACTTCGAGGAGCGTCTGCAGCCACTGAGCGAAGAGGATGTTCGTGCTGAGGCCGATCGCTGCATGAGCTGCGGCATGTGCTTCGAGTGTGACAACTGCGTCGTCTTCTGCCCACAGGAAGCTGTGAAGAAGACCCCCAAGCAGGACTCCACCCTGGGTCGTTACGTCTACACCGACTACTCACGCTGTATCGGTTGCCACATCTGTGCCGACGTCTGCCCCACCGGCTACATCGAGATGGGCATGGGCGAGTAAGCGCTACCCGCACGACAAAAAAGGCCCCGAAAGGGGCCTTTTTTATTGCCTGCAATCTTCCTGTTAACCTCGCCCAGCACCGCCGCCCAAACCGTCTTCTGAAACATCCGCTGCTCTCGACGCTCACTCCACTTTTCACGAAGCGCCGCACGCTCATCGGCACTCATTCCCTGCCAACGCCTTACGCAACGCATCACAACGCACCTGTGGGAGCCTTGTTTAGCGGTTCTAGCCATAACGAAGTGCAGTAAGCTCTTCTGAGGTCAGGTTACGGAAACGCTGCATACGCTCACGTATTGTTGCCTCACGCTCCAGCTCCCGTGACGGCTCGGGGTGCTCGGGTCGGGCTGCAGCTCCAACCAATCCTCAGCAGTCAAATCTTCCCCACTGCCTCTGCATGTACGGCGCGACGGTCAAGACGGGCATCAATACATTCCCCTTTACGATCTAGGTGCTTATCGACTCACTTACCACGTAACTCAATCCACTGACCCTGGGTCAGATCATCTGCCGACACACTCATCGGACCGATCACCGTAAGACCCAATACCACCGCCACAACACGCTTAATCTGTTTTATATTTACGATCCTTTTATTTGGTTACTTCACCCCCTTTAGCGCAGCTGATTGAGATCGGCTGACACACCTATCGACTTTTATTGGTGTTAGCATCTGAAAATCGTCAATAACCTAATATAAGGAATCGATCAATGGGAATGCATCATGAGATCTCACCCGAACTACAACAGTGGATTGAAGCTCAATCCCTCTATTTTGTCGCCTCGGCACCCCTGACCGAGGATGGTCATATCAATCTCTCACCGCGCGGTTACGACACACTGCGCATTACCGGCCCACTCGAGCTGGTTTTTCTCGACTTGACCGGTAGCGGTAACGAAACGGCGGCCCAACTGGCCGAGAATGGGCGCATTACCGTGATGCTCTGCGCCTTTAGCGGCGATCCCAAGATACTTCGCCTCTACGGCCGCGGTGAGGTGCTACTACCCGATAGCGGCGAATGGGACACTCTTCGCGGACTGTTTGATGAAGATCTTCCGGGGGTACGCCAAATCGTCCGTATCAGCGTCGACATGGTAAAGACCTCCTGCGGCTTCGGCGTACCGCTGATGGAGCCGGTTGGGGAGCGAAAAAAGCTGCTTGAGTGGGCTGAAAAGAAGGGAGAGAGCGGCATCCGTGAATATTGGCAGAAAAAGAATGCCGTCAGTATCGATAACCTGCCCGCGCAGGGCCGATCCCAGCCATAGTGACCAATAAAACACAAGCCTGAAATATGACTTTATGCACAAATAGGAGGAAGACGCTGTAAAAATACTGACAAACGCCCCTAGCCTCAACCAACGACTTAATAACACGCTATAACATATTGATATTATTAACATATGAAGAATTGATTAAAAAATAACCAATTTAACAAATATGCAACAATAGCGCTGCCTACACCCCCTTTGCCCCATTTCATCCACAAAGTTATCCACAGCTTTTGTGGACTAAACTGCGTTTTCTATATGGGTTAAACAGTTAGGTGATCTTTGTTAATAATTCACATGAGGTTTGCCCCCTAACTGGAGACAGATTCGCGCACCCATCGGCGCAAAAAAATGGTGTAGAGTAGCGCCCATGTCCGACCCCGCCGTGATCCTTCGAATCGCCGTCCCCACCCCCCTCTATCGTCTCTTCGACTATCTGCCACCCAAGGATTGCGATACCACGCAGCTTCAACCCGGTCTCAGGCTACAGATCCCCTTCGGTCGGACCAAGGTGGTCGGCCTGCTGGTCGAGGTTTCCGATGAGAGTGAATTCGAACTCAAGCGGTTGCGACGCGCCTATCATCTGCTCGACCAGGAACCGCTCTTTGATACCACGCTGCTCAAACTGCTGGTCTGGAGCGCCCACTACTATCACCACCCAATTGGTGAGGCACTCGCTACCGCCCTGCCAGTGCTGCTGCGCCAGGGTCATGCCGCTGAGGTGCGCGGTGAACAGCAGTGGCAGATAACCGATGCCGGCCTCAACAAGGATCCGCTGGAACTGAAACGTGCCCCACGGCAAGCCACGCTGCTTAATCGCCTCAAGGCCCATCCTGAAGGTGTGACCAGTGAGGCGCTCTCCGACCTGGAGGGTGACTGGCGCGGTGCACTGCGTGCCCTGATCAATAAAGGGCTGGTCGAGGTCAACGAGCGCCCCTGCCTTGAGGCAGCCGATAGCTCCGCCACGGCTTTGATCGATCTTAATTCGCTGCAACAGCAGGCGGTCGATGCGGTACTCGATGCCGGTAGCGGCTTTAACGCCTGGCTCCTGGAGGGGGTGACCGGTAGCGGCAAGACTGAGGTCTACCTGCATATGATCCGTGCCGTTATCGATCGTGGTGAGCAGGTTCTGGTACTGATCCCAGAGATTGGCCTTACGCCCCAGCTGGTCGAACGTTTTCGCCGTCTCGGTGTAGCGCTTGCGGTGCTCCACTCCGGTCTGAGTAACCGCGAACGCCTCTGCGCCTGGCTGGCCGCCAGCAGCGGCACTGCACCGGTGGTGATCGGCACGCGATCGGCGCTATTCACACCACTGGCGAGGCCGGGGCTCATTGTGGTCGATGAGGAGCACGACCTCTCCTACAAACAGCAGGACGGTTTCCGCTACCACGCCCGCGACCTGGCAGTACTGCGCGCCCGCCATCACAAGATTCCGATCGTACTCGGCACCGCCACCCCATCCCTGGAGAGCCTGCATAACCTCAACCAGCAACGCTACAAACGACTGCATCTTCCAGAGCGTGTCGGTAACGCCATCCATCCCAAGCTACGTCTGCTCGATGTTCGCAGCCTGCCGATGGAGGATGGCCTCTCACCACCGCTGCTCGAGTCGATACGCCACCACCTCGACAAGGGTGGTCAGGTACTGCTGTTTCTCAATCGCCGTGGCTTCGCCCCCACCCTCTTCTGCCACGACTGCGGCTGGATCGCTGACTGTCCGCGTTGTGACCATCACTACACCCTGCACCAGCGCGCCGTAGCGCTGCGCTGCCACCACTGCGACACCCACCGCCCGCTACCCGAACAGTGTCCCGACTGCGGTAGCCCCGATCTGCGACCACTGGGGCTCGGTACCGAACGGATCGAGACCGCACTCAGCAGTCACTTCCCCGAGGTCGGCCATGTACGTATCGACCGCGACACCACCCGCAATAAGGGGGCTATGGAGGAGAAACTGGCGCTGGCACATAGCGGTGAGGCGCGCATCCTGATCGGCACCCAGATGCTCGCCAAGGGACACCACCTGCCCGACGTCACCCTGGTGGCGATTCTCGATATCGACCAGGCGCTCTACGGTGCCGATTTCCGTGCCACCGAACGGATGGCGCAGCTGGTGGTTCAGGTCGCGGGGCGTGCCGGTCGTGCCGAACGTCCCGGCGAGGTAGTGATCCAAACCCACCACCCCGAGAATCCACTGCTCAACTCACTGCTAACCGACGGCTACGCACGTTTCGCTGAGGCAGCACTCGCTGAACGCAATCTCGCCGACCTGCCTCCCAACTGCCGTTATGCGCTGCTACGCGCCGACGCAACCGATAGTCAGGCCCCCTTCACCTTCCTCGAGCGCGCACGTGAGCTTGGCAGTGCCTACGGTATTAACGAGGTCATGCTACTCGGCCCGATTCCGGCTCCGATGCCACGCCGCGCCGGACGTTATCGAGCCCAGCTGCTGCTGCAGGCCTCCGATCGCGCTCCGCTACAGCAGTTACTCACCGGCCTGATTCCACAGCTGGAGAGTGAGAAGAGCGCCCGCAAGGTACGCTGGTCGATCGATATCGACCCGATGGAGATCTTCTAGAAGCGGCATTGAGTGCTGCAAACCGATTTCAAAGCCTCGACCTGCACGGTAGAATGGCGCAACTTTTTCACGCACCACTCAGAACCAGCGGATATTCGACTTGAAACAGCAGATCAAACAACTCGTAGAACAGGCACTGGCGCAGATGAAGGCCGACGACCTGCTCCCTGCCGACACCCAGCCCCAACTCCACATCGAGCGCACCCGTGACCGCAGCCACGGAGACTTTGCCAGCAATGTAGCAATGACCCTGGCCAAGGCGGCGCGTCGCAAACCTCGTGAGATTGCCGAGCTGCTGGTCGAGCGTCTGCCTGAATCCGCCGGTGTGAAGAGGGTCGATATTGCTGGTCCCGGTTTTATTAACTTCACCCTCGCCGCCGATGCCTACCACACCGTGGTTGGTGAGATCATGCAGCAGAGCGAGCAGTACGGTCGCAGCACCATCGGTGAAGGAAAATCGGTACAGGTCGAATATGTCTCTGCTAACCCCACCGGCCCGCTGCACGTCGGTCACGGTCGAGGCGCCGCCTACGGCGCCACTGTCGCCGATCTGCTCGAAGCGGTCGGTTTTTCGGTTCACCGCGAATACTACGTTAACGATGCCGGACGACAGATGGACATCCTCGCCACCAGCGTCTGGCTACGCTACCTGTCATTGGCTGGAGTCGAGTTCGAATTCCCCGCCAACGGCTACAAGGGTGAGTATGTCTGGGATATCGCCGCCACCTTGCACCGCAACCACGATAACAGGCTGGCCCATCCTGCCGAGACGGTGTTTGATGGCGTCCCTGCTGACGAACCCGCCGGTGGCGACAAAGAGACCCACATCGACGGCTTGATCGCCCGCGCCAAAACGCTGCTGGGCAAGGCGCGCTACCGCGAGGTGTTCGACCTCGGCCTCAGCACCATCCTCGATGACATTCGTGCCGACCTTAAGGGGTTTGGCGTTAAATATGAGGAGTGGTTCTCGGAACGCTCACTGGTCGAATCGGGCAAGGTCGACGAGGCGATCGAACAGCTGAAAAAATCGGGTCATGTCTACGAAAAGAAGGGGGCACTCTGGTTCCGCTCCACCGAGTTCGGTGATGAGAAGGATCGTGTCGTGGTCCGCGACAATGGCATTAAGACCTACTTCGCCTCCGATATCGCCTACCACTGGCACAAACTCGACCGCGGCTTCGACCGCGTCATCGATATCTGGGGTGCCGATCACCACGGCTATGTACCACGGGTAAAGGCAGCACTGACCGCAATGGGCGACAAGGAGGATGCCGACAAACTCGATGTGCTGCTGGTGCAGTTCGCCAGCCTCTTCCGCGGCGGAGAGAAGGTACAGATGTCGACTCGCTCCGGCTCCTTCGTCACCCTGCGCGAACTGCGCCAGGAGGTCGGCTCCGATGCGGCACGCTTCTTCTACGTGATGCGCAAATGCGAGCAGCACATGGACTTCGACCTCGATCTGGCCAAGTCGCAGAGCAACGACAACCCGATGTACTACATCCAGTACGCCCACGCCCGCGTCTGCAGCGTGCAGCGTCAGCTAACAGAGAAAAAACTGGAACGCGATGAAGCACGCGGTGCATCCAATCTGCACCTGCTGCACGAGCCACACGAGGAGAGCCTGATGGTCGCCCTGTCACGCTACCCCGAGTTGGTCGAGGGCGCGGCACTCAGCCACGAGCCACATCAACTCGCCCACTATCTGCGTGAGCTGGCCAATGAGTTCCACACCTACTACAACGCCCACCCGTTTCTGATTGAGGATCAGCCTGAGCTACGCGATGCGCGCCTCAATCTGATCAGCGCCACCCGCCAGGTGCTGGCCAATGGTCTCAATCTGCTCGGCATCTCTGCGCCGGAGAGCATGTGAGTACCCAGCGCGACTTCAAAAACGCCGGCAGCGGCGCAAACAAACCGAAGCCACGCAAACGCGCCGCACCGAAAAAAAGCGCTGCCTCCGGTAAACCGGCAGGCCGTTCTGCACCTGGCTGGCTGTGGTTGGTTGCTGGCCTGCTGATAGGACTGTTGGTCGCCGGTCTGGTCTATCTGAAGCAGAATCCAACCGATAACAAACCCGTCGCCAGCTCAACAAACAAGCCCGCTGCAGTTAAAAAGCCGGTTAAGAAGGCTGCACCGAAACCGGTTGATGAGTCACCCCGCTTCGACTTCTACGACATGCTGCCGGAGATGGAGGTTGAGGTGCCACGTGAGGCGCCAGCGACCAGCAGCACCAAATCGGACCAACCTACTGCCCGCTACGTGCTGCAGGTCGGCTCCTTCCGCACCCTGAAACAGGCCGACAGCCTGAAGGCAAAACTGGCGTTTCTTGGCTACCAAGCGACGATCCAGACCGTTACGGTGAACAATAATTCAACCTGGCACCGCGTCCACCTTGGCCCCTACACCGGTCGTAAAGAGCTCAACAAGGTGCGTGCCAAGCTGTGGGAAAACAAGATCAACACCGTGCCGATGCGCATCAGCAACTGATCGGCACAACTCCGCTACAATAGACCGCAATGCCAACAAGATTAACAACATGGCTACTCCTGCTCGCAACTGCGCTCCTGCCGACCATCAGCTCGGCAGCGGACTGGATTCGCATCGGCGTACTCAGCCATCGCGGTGATGCTGCCACACTGCAGACCTGGTCGCCCACCGCTGACTATCTCAACGCCACTCTGACCGACTACTTCTTTGAGATCGTACCGCTCAACTTCGACCAGGTTGAACCGGCAGTCGATAGCGGCGAGGTCGACTTTGTACTGGTCAATCCCGGCATCTACGTCAACCTCGAGGTACGTCACCGCGTCACCCGTATCGCCACCCTCAACAACCGTCGTAATGGTGTCCCCTACAATCTCTTCGGCGGTGTCATCTTCACCCGTAGCGAACGAGACGATATCGAATGGCTCTCCGATCTGGTCGGTAAGCGATTTATGGCGGTCGATCGCACCTCGCTGGGTGGCTATCAGATGGCGTGGCGCGAACTGCGTGGACAGGCCATCGAACCCCAAATCGACTTCGAAGATCTCTCTTTCGCTGGCACCCACGATAAGGTGGTGATGGCGGTGCGCAATGGTGAGGCCGACGCCGGTACCGTGCGTACCGACATTCTGGAGCGTATGGCACGTCAGGGGACGATTAACCTGAATGAGTTTCGCGTCCTCAACCCTAAACAGGATGCCGACTTCCCCTTCATCCACAGCACCCGCCTCTACCCGGAGTGGCCCTTTAGTAAAGTACGCCACATCTCAAACCAGCTGGCACAACAGGTCGCCGTGGCGCTGCTTAAAATGCCTGCCGATCACCCGGCTGCCGACAAGGGCGACTACTCCGGCTGGACCATCCCACTCGACTACCAGCCGGTGCATGACCTGTTTAAGGAGTTAAAGCTCGCACCCTACGATGAAACGAGCCGTTTCACCCTGCTCGATGTACTGCGCTACTACTGGAAGTGGGTCGTGGTCGGCACAATCGTTGCGCTGGCACTGCTCTTTATGAGTAGCTGGGTCTGGCAGCTCAACCGTGAACTGAAAAAGGCACAGCGTTTTCTCGAGCACAAACACGACCTGATTCTCAACTCGGTCGGCGATGGCATCTACGGGGTCAATCTGGAGGGCAACTCCACCTTTGTTAACCGTGCGATGGAGCGTATTACCGGCTGGAGCGCCGAGGATCTGATCGGCCACAATCAGCACGAACTGCTACACCACACCCGCGCCGATGGCTCAGCATTCCCCGGTATAGAGTGCCCCGTCTACCACACCTTCCGTGACGACATGCCGCGTTTTGTCGCCGAGGATATCTTCTGGTGTAAGGATGGCCAAAGCCTGCCGGTCGAGTACAGCAGCACCCCGATCAAGGACACGCACGGTGCCACGGTCGGCGCAGTAGTGGTATTTCGTGATATTACCGAGCGCAAAGAGGCCGCCGAGGAGCTGCGCCAGCACCAGGCGGAGTTCGCCCATATCGCACGTGTCAGCACCATGGGTGAGATGGCCTCGGGTATTGCCCACGAGATCAACCAGCCACTGGCAGCCATCGCCAACTACACCCGCGCCTCGATTCGCATGCTCGAATCGGGCAAGGGCGATATCGAGCAGATCACCGAGATCATGACTCGGGCTGCCAATCAGGCCGATCGTGCCGGCGAAATCATTCGCCAACTTCGCAACTTCATTCGCAAGGAGACGCCGGAGCGTAGCCGTGTCGATATCAATAACCTGGTGCGCGAAGTAGCGGTATTGATCGGTCCAGAAGCGAACAAAAGCCGTGTCACCATCGACCTCAACCTACAGTCCGAGTTACCCCCCGTGCATGCCCACGCAATCCAGGTCGAACAGGTGGCACTCAATCTGGCACGCAATGCGATTGAGGCGATGGCAGAGAGTGATGCATCCACCCGCCAGCTCACCATCACCACCGCACCCGGTGATGACAAGACACTCTCGGTGAAGGTTTCAGATACTGGCCCTGGCATTACCGCCGAGGCGCAGGAGCAGCTATTCGATCAGTTCTTCACCACTAAACCACGCGGTATGGGGCTGGGTCTCTCGATCAGTCGTGGCATTATCGAAGCACATGAGGGTCGGCTCTGGGTCGAGACCAATGTTGCGGCCGGTACCACCTTCTCCTTTATCCTGCCCACTGCTGAGAGTGAGGAAACACTATGAGTAATGAAGCGACAGTATTTATTGTCGATGACGATGAGGCAGTACGCGACTCGCTGCAGTGGCTGATGCGTTCGGTGGGGCTGGCGGTAGAGACCTTCCCCTCCGCCAACGACTTTCTTGAGGGTTACGAGCGCGAGCGCTCCGGCTGCCTGGTACTCGACATCCGCATGCCCGGTATGGGTGGTCTCGATCTGCAGGAACAACTCGCAGCTGAACAGGTCAGGCTACCGGTCATCTTTATAACAGGACATGGCGATGTGCCGATTGCGGTACGCGCACTCAAGGCGGGTGCCGTCGATTTCATCGAAAAGCCATTTAAGGATCAGGCACTGCTCGATAGTGTGCAGCGCGCCATCGCACTCGATGAGGAGCAGCGCCACGAAACGGGGCTGCAGGCTGACATCTCAGCACGCCTCAAACTGCTCACGCCACGTGAACGTGAGGTGATGGAGATGGTTGTCCACGGCAGCGCCAATAAGGTGATCGCCATTGAGCTGGGTGTCACGCAAAAGACCGTCGAGGCGCACCGCGCCAAGGTGATGGAGAAGATGGAGGCGCGCTCTCTCTCCGAACTGGTACGCATGCGTCTTTCAGTAGACTAATCAGCACTACCCCAGAACGAGTAATTGACCTATTAACTATGGGTTAGGGAAACCCCTAACCCCTCTCGCTGCATTCCCCAATTTCAATCCCCCCCCTTCCAGACCAAACTCTGCATCGTGGAGCAATGTACAGAATTGCCCGTGCACTGCTCCAGATAACTAAATAAATGCACGGATGCTAAACACCAAAAAGGCTCATAGGAGGTACGTACCATGCAGAAGGTTGCTCTGATAGGCACAGTGCTCGCGATCATTATCCTGATTGCGATCTTTGCTACTCAGCAAAAAGAACCCGTTCAAACCACATCACCTGCCAAGCCGGCCGCAGAGGTCGCCAAGGTAGAACCCGCTCCAGCACCCGCTCCGGTCGCCATGAAGCCATCACCAGCTGCACCAATCGGTGCTACCGCTGCTGAGGCTATCGAGGCTGCCAAGGCTGCTGCTAAAAAGGCGGCTTCAGTGAAAGGTGAGTGGCGTGATACCGGCAAGATCATCAAGGGTGCTGTAAAGGCAGCTGAAGCCGGAGACGAGGCAAAGGCTATCAAGCTGGCGCACAAGGCACAGTTGCAGGGTGAGCTCGGTTATATCCAGGCTACCACCCAGACCAACATCACCACCCCATCATACCTTCAACAGTGATCAGTAGAGGAGATCGACATGCGTAAATCGATGAAACAGATCCTCGCAGCCAGCTGCCTGACCCTGTTGGGTAGTAGCGTAATGGCTGCCGAGACATTCACCAGCATCAGTGGTCAGGAGGTTCCGGTCGAGACTCAACTCGCTGCGGACATCAAGGCCGGCAAGAGCGTTTCCTTCAACCGTAAAAAAGGTAACTGCCTGGCGTGTCACGCCATTGAGGGCGGTGCCGCGGCGGGTACCATTGGACCACCGCTAATGCAGATGAAGATGCGTTTCCCAGACAAGGCGGTACTTCGTGCACAGATCGAAGATGCCACCCAGATGAATCCCAACACCATGATGCCTCCCTTTGGCGCTCATAAGATCCTGAGCGACAAGGAGATTAGTCAGATTGTTGAATTCATCTACTCACTCTAAATACAGCATTCTCGGAGCAGAACTATTATGACCGACAACAAGCGTAGAACTTTCCTTAAGGGCAGCCTGGCCGCTGGCACCGTTGGTGTCGCTGTAGGCGCTGGCCTGCTCGCCCCCCGTGCCGTCATGGCTGCATGGCCCAAGGCCGCTTTTGAAGCCAACGATTTCGGTGCGGCCATCTCTGGCGTCGCCGGTTCATCTGACGCCACCGATAGCGGTGATGTAAAGATCAAGGCACCTGACATCGCTGAGAATGGCGCTGTGGTTCCGATCACCGTCTCCACCTCTCTCCCCAACGTTGAATCGATCACCATCCTTTCAGCCAACAACAACACTCCGCTCTCTGCCAGTTTCAACCTGTCAGCCAGTGCCGAGGGTTTTGTCTCCACCCGTATCAAGATGGGTAAGACCTCTGATGTTGTCGCCGTCGTTAAATCCGGTGGCAAGCTCTTTAAGAGCAGCAAGAACGTCAAGGTCACCATCGGCGGTTGTGGCGGCTGATCATTCAACGAATTCTTTGAGGACATAGACAATGGCTAAGACAATCAAGGCACGCGCTAAGCTCAGCGGCGAGACCACCACCGTAAAGGCGCTCTTTACCCACATCATGGAGACCGGTCTGCGTAAAGACAAAAAGACCGGCAAGGTAATTCCTGCTCACTTTATTCAGGAAGTCACCTGCAGCCACGGCGGTAATACCGTACTGACTGCACTGTGGGGACCGGCGGTCTCTAAGAACCCCTACCTGTCGTTCAAGTTCAAGGGCGCAGCTAAGGGTGACAAGCTGACCATCAGCTGGGTCGACAACAAGGGCGGTTCCGACTCTGTCGAAACCGCAATCAAGTGATCACCACACCAGAAGGAGTGACTTCTATGAAAAAGAGAAGCATCAAACTGCTGGCAGCAGCAGCGACGCTACTCATCGCCCCGATGGTGTCTATCGCAGACCCGGCGGGTGACGTTGATACCTACCACAAGGTTATGAAAAAGAAATTCCCTGAGGTTCCAATGCAGGAGTACGCCAACGGCGTATACGCGATCGATGAGATCAAGCGTGCCAACTGGGAAGCGATTGAAGAGTTCCCTCCCTACGAGACCTTCATTGATGATGGTCAGGCTATCTGGGATAAACCTTTTGCCAACGGCAAGGGTTACAAGGACTGCTTCGAGAAGCCCGGCATCTACGGCGACTACCCTCGTTGGGACGCAGAGAAGGGTATGGTTACCACCCTCTCTCTGGAGATCAACAAGTGTCTAGAGGCCAATGGTGAGAAGCCAATGAAGTACGGCAAGGGCAAGATTGCCTCCCTGCTGGCCTACATGGCTTACGAGTCACGCGGTGTTGTCACCAACATTGAAGTACCTAACGATCCAGGCGCTATGGCGGCCTACGAGGATGGTAAGGAGTTCTACTTCAAGCGTCGTGGTCAGCTCAACTTCTCATGTGCAAACTGCCACATCCAGAGTGCTGGCATGAATATCCGTAGTGAGAAGCTGAGTCCTGCACTGGGTCACACCAGCCACTTCCCGGTTTACCGTTCGAAGTGGGGCGCACTCGGCACCCTTCACCGTCGTTTCAAGGGCTGCAACAAGCAGGTTCGTGCCAAGCCCTTCAAGATGCAGGGTGAAGAGTATCGCAACCTCGAGTACTTCCTGACCCACATGAGCAACGGTATTGTGCTCAACGGTCCAGGCGCACGTAACTAAAAAAAGCACTACCGGAGCAGCCCGACCCACCGGGGTCGGGCATCTCTGCTCCACTCCCTTACACACCACTAATTAAGAACCCCGGAGAAGCAATGAATCTCTCCCGTCGTGAATTCCTACAGATGCTCGCTGTTGCGGGTGTCTCAGGCTTTAACCTCTCTGCATGCGCCGAGACGCCAATCGTCTCTGGCCGCCCGAGTAAAGCCCCGGCAGACCTCTATGAGGTGCCCAATTTCGGTAATGTTTCACTGATGCACTACACCGACTGTCACGCTCAGCTGACACCGGTCTACTTCCGTGAACCCAACATCAACCTCGGTATCGGCTCGATGCGCGGTAATGCGCCGCATCTGGTCGGCGATGCCTTCCTCAAGACCTTCGGCATGCCTGCGGACGGTATCGAGGCGCACGCCTTTACCTACCTAAACTTTGAAGAGGCGGCCCGTACCTACGGCAAGGTCGGCGGTTTTGCCCACCTCTCTACTCTGGTTAAACGCATTCGGTCCAGCCGCCCCGGCTCACTGCTGCTTGACGGCGGTGACACCTGGCAGGGCTCAGCCACCTCACTCTTCACCAACGCACAGGATATGGTCGACGCGCAGAAGCTGCTCGGTGTCGACATCATGACCCCGCACTGGGAGATGACCTACGGTGCCGAGCGAGTCAAAGAGATTATCGAGAAAGATTTTGCTGGCCACATCGAGTTCCTGGCACAGAATGTCGTCGATAACGAATGGAATGAGGCGGTCTTCAGCCCCTACACCATCCGTGAAATCAACGGTGTACCGGTTGCCATCATTGGTCAGGCCTTCCCCTATACCCCGATCGCCAATCCACGCTACATGGTCCCTGACTGGAGCTTCGGCATCCGCGATGATCAGATGCAGGGTTATGTCGATGAGGTACGCGGCAAGGGTGCACAGGTCGTCGTCGTGCTGTCGCACAACGGTATGGATGTTGACCTGAAGATGGCTTCACGCGTCAGCGGTATCGATGCCATTTTCGGTGGCCACACCCACGATGCGGTACCGAAACCGATTACCGTGAAGAACCCAGGCGGCAAGACACTGGTAATGAACTCCGGCTCCAACAGCAAGTTCCTCTCAGTGCTCGACCTCGATGTACGCGATGGCAAGATCCAGGACTACCGTTATCGCCTGTTGCCAGTCTTCTCCAACCTGATCGAGCCCGATGCCGAGATGGCGGCCTACATTGAGAAGGTACGCGCACCGTTCAAGGAGCGTCTCGAAGAGCCACTGGCGATCTCCGACGAACTGCTCTATCGCCGTGGCAACTTCAACGGCACCTTCGATCAGCTGATCTGTGATGCACTGATGCAGGAGCTCGATGCCGAGATGGCCTTCTCACCCGGTTTCCGCTGGGGCACCTCGATTCTACCGGGTCAGACCATCACCTTTGAGGATCTGATGACCCAGACCGCCATCACCTACGCCGGTGTTACCCGTAGCGAGATGAGTGGTGATCAGGTGAAGATCGTGCTCGAAGATGTTGCTGACAACCTCTTCAACGAGGACCCCTACTACCAGCAGGGTGGTGACATGGTGCGCGTTGGCGGCCTCAAGTACGCCATCAACCCTAAAGAGAAGATTGGAAAACGCATCACAGACATGTCGATCAACGGCCGTGCCATTGAAGCCAACAAGACCTACTCGGTCGGTGGTTGGGCCAGCGTCGCCGCCCCTCTCGACAGCAAACCGGTCTGGGATGTGGTCGCCGACTACCTGCGTGCCAAGAAAACCGTTTCCATCAAGGAACTCAATGTCCCAACCATCAAGGGCATCGACAACAACCCTGGATACGAAACCATGTAACAGAACCGTTTGGTGAGTTGTTGCAATCCCCATTGCAACTATACTTTTGGGCCTCTTTTTGAGGCCCTTTTTTATGCGTTAAAGTATTTGATGCGCCACATCACACAGAGAGAGATCACCTTAGGGTCTGGCTTTTCGATTGGCCACAGGTAGAGTAGCAGTAGCTGCCGGGCTCAAGCTCTACATCAAAGGGTGTCTGCTTGGCGATATACGGTTCTGGAATCACACAACGCCATCCGGCTTTATGGGCGCTGATACCAAATCAGTTTAGATTGAAAGAGATACCGCCAGACACCCATCAGGTGCGCGGTTAAGAGGGTAGATAGGGCGTTGTCCAAACTTCATCTCGATGCGCTGCAGACGCATCACGTCGGCCCCATTTCACTTGAGTTGGCAGCAGGTAGCACGCTGGCACTTTCAGGTGCTTCAGGGGCTGGTAAATCGTTGTTATTACGGGCAATTGCCGATATCGATCCTCACCAGGGCACGATGCTTCTCGACGGTGCAAGCGCTCAGAGTTTCACTGCACCCGAATGGCGTCGGCGGGTAACGCTGCTACCGGCCGAGAGCCAGTGGTGGTTTGAACGGGTAGGCGACCATTTTAGTGACGCTGATGAGGCCGGTTTTTCCGCACTTGGGCTCACACTAGAGGCGCTCGACTGGCAGGTAAGCCGCTGCTCTACCGGTGAACGACAGAGACTCTCAATCCTTCGCACCCTGGCCAATCGTCCCTCGGTGCTGCTGCTTGATGAACCGACTGCCTCGCTCGATCAGGAGAATATCGAACGGGTTGAGGCACTGATCACGGCATACCGAGAGACAACCGGGGCAGCTTTGATCTGGGTCAGCCACGACCCACATCAGATTGAACGTGTTGCTGATCGTCACCTCCGTTTTGAAGCGGGCACTCTGGTAGAGGCGGCATGAACATTATCTCGTTAACACCGTTTGATCTGGCACTGGCGGCACTGCTGGTGCTGCTACTCGCCTTTATCTCCAGCAAAATGGCGCTCGATATCGCACCACGGCTATTGATCGCCGCCCTCAGGACCACGCTGCAACTGGCGCTTATCGGCGTGGTACTAAAGGCACTGTTCGCGAATGTAAATCTACTCTGGATCGCGCTAATCGCCTCCGCAATGCTGATCATGGCGGGGCGTGAGGTCGGTGCCCGCCAGCACCGCCGATTTGTCGGTTGGTGGGGTTACGGCGTCGGTACCCTGTCGATGTTTATTTCGTCTTTCTCGGTCACCCTACTGGCACTGACGGTCATTATCGGCAACGACCCCTGGTATCAGCCACAGTACGCCATCCCGCTCCTCGGCATGCTGCTGGGCAATACCATGAACGGTATTTCGCTCGGCATGGACCGTCTCACCACTGATGCCTGGCGACAACGCGCGGTGATTGAGTCGCGCCTGATGCTCGGTGAGTCGTGGTGTGATGCCATTGCCACCATCCGCCGCGATGCCCTACGCGTCGGCATGATCCCGATGATCAATGCGATGGCTGCGGCCGGTGTGGTCAGTCTTCCAGGCATGATGACGGGCCAGATTCTGGCCGGTGCACCACCCATGGAAGCGGTTAAATACCAGATACTTATTATGTTTTTGATCACAGCGGGCACAGGATTTGGTACATTGACGGCTGTTTGGCTCGGCGCGAGACGGCTTTTCGATGATCGCCACCGTCTGCGTCTGGAGCGTTTGACCCACAAGGAGGAGCATTAATGATGCGTAGCATGCTGTTGATTGCGGCCCTGATTGATTCGATGAGTGTGAGTGCGGAGATGCACCGCTGGACCGATGCCGATGGCAACATCCACTATAGTGACCGCCCAAAAGATGAGATCCCCGAACAGGTTGTCGGCCGCGAGGATCGCCTCAAGGCAGAGACTGCAGCACGCGCTGCGAAGCAGCGTCGCAAGGCGGCTGATGAGGCTCGTCAGTTGGCGCGGATAGAGCGTGAATTTCAGGCACGTAACAATGTTGCCAGCAGCGCCACACTCGCCTCCTGTGATGAGGCTCGCCAGGTCCTACACACCTATAAAACCGCTGGTCTGCTCTATACCGACGCCACCGATGGCGGCTTCCGCGTAATGAGGCTCAAGGAGCGCCAGGATCTGGTCAAAGAGCTGAGTCACGACATCAAGACCTACTGCAGCAGCTGATTCATTCACTCTCATGATGAAACATTCGCCACTCATACCACTACTGCTTCTGGTTAGCTCGACGAGCCTTGCAGCTGGCATCTACAAGTGGACCGATGAGCAGGGCAACGTTCACTATGGCGAACGGCCACAGGGTAGTGCGCAGGAGATGAAGATCGAGACACCTCGCACACCCACAACCGCACCCGGCAATAACGTTGATCAACAGCAGATGCAGCAGCGATTACTCAGGTCGATGGAGGCGGATCGGCACGAACGTGAAGCGAAACGGCGTGAAGCCGAAAAACTGCGCGCCGAACGTCGCGCCGAGTGCAAAGAGGCAGAGCGGTTATTACAGGAGTATCGCGACGCCGGACATCTGTTTGAGCCCGACGGCAAGGGTGGCAAGCGCATCCTCAGCACTGAGGAGCGCGAGCAGGCAACCGCCGATCTGGAAAAGAGCATCCAGAAAAACTGTAACGGTTAGCCAGTGACACCCAGCGTCGCTTCATGAATTCTGGCTGTGCCAGTGCTGATCGGTGGATCGCTTCGTTGTAATACTCGATCTCAAACACCCCGGTGTGCAGTAGCTCTTTACAAAACTCACGCTGCCCTCCCTGCTTACACGCCACGATCCCACACCAACACACCGATGGATTGACCGGCTATACCTATCTATAAAATGAATGGAGTTAGTTTGATGAGAGAGATCGAAGTTGTACACAATCCAGACCAGACGAGCCTGGATGTACTTGGCGCTATGCAGTGGCCAATCTGGAGCAAGTAAGCCTCATCTTTTCCCTGGAGCTACGATGCGGAGGAGCAGTGCTACATCCTCGAGGGCGATGTGATCGTTACTCCCGATGGCGGCGAGCCTGTACATATCGGCAAAGGGGATCTGGTCACTTTCCCAGCGGGTATGTCGTGCCATTGGGAGATCAAGGCTGATATCCACAAACACTACACCTTCAAATAGCGCTAGATAGAGATACCACCCAACGCTGAATCATCCCCCCCCGAACCGGCAAGATTCATCTTCAGCGCCAGATCGGTACGGGAATCTGCATACTTGAGTGCCTCCTCCTTGGAGATTTTCCCCTTCGTAAACAGGTTGTAGAGCGACTGATCGAAGGTGTGCATACCGCGTGCAATCCCCCCCTCCATCGCCTCCTTGATCATGTGAAGTTCACCATTGCGGATTAACTCCCGAACATGCGATGAGTTGAGCAGCACCTCAGTAGCGACCACCCGTTTGCCATCAGACCCGGGCACCAGCCGTTGCGAGATGATAGCGCGCAGATTGAGCGAGAGATCCATCAATACCTGTCGTGTCGCACTCTCAGGGAAGAAGTTGATGATACGGTCTATCGCCTGATTGGCGTTGGCGGCGTGTAAGGAGGAGAGACAGAGGTGACCCGTCTCAGCATAGGCTATCGCCTGCTGCATCGTCTCCTGCTTCCGAATCTCGCCGATCATCACCACATCGGGCGCCTCACGCATCGCATTCTGCAACGCACTCTCATAGGAGAGGGTATCGAAGCCAACCTCACGTTGGTCAACGATCGACTTACGGTGACCATGCATATACTCGAGTGGGTCTTCGATGGTGACAATATGGCTGGCGGTATTGCGGTTGCGGTGATCCAGCATGCTCGCCATGGTGGTCGACTTACCCGAACCGGTGGTACCCACCACCAGCACGAGGCCACGCTGCAAAGTGATGATCTCCTCCAGCATTGAGGGCAGTCCGAGATCGGCAATACTGGGAATCTCACTGACCAGATAACGCGCCACCATCGTCACCTCGCCCCGTTGGCGGTAGACGTTGACTCGAAACCGACCAATATCGGGCAGAGAAATGGCTAGATTCGCCTCCAGTGTCTCTTCAAAATCCTTGATCTGATCACCACTCATTACCGAGTAGGCGAGATCTTTGACCGCATCGGGTTTCTGCGGCTCTTCTCTGACCGGCACCAGCTTGCCCTCTATCTTGAAATGAGCAGGTGCACCCACGCTGAGGAAGAGATCGGAAGCCTTCTGCTCCACCATCATTTTTAGGTAGGGGGTTATATCCATAGTGATCGTCTCTGTGGCATCTTTTTATAGTGTTGTTTAGCAGTGAGGATAGCGACCGAATGTAACCTTGTCATTAAACCGTCTATAGCGGCCTCCTGGCTCGAAGTCAGGCAGGGTTAATAATTCACTTCCAAACTTTTCGATCAGACATAAAAAAGGGGTGCCATCCCTGGCACCCCGCTTCTCGCTCTTTCTGAAAAGCTGCTTACTTGTTGGTGAACTCCGGGTAGGCTTCCATACCGCACTCGGTCTGGTCGACGCCCTCGTACTCCTCTTCCTCGGTGACGCGGATACCCATCACCGCCTTGATCACCATCCAGGTGATGAAGCTGGCAGCGAAGGTCCATGCCAGGATCACACCCAGGCCGGTCAGCTGTCCAACGAAGGTTGCATCGGCATTGGAGAGGGTGACTGCGAGCAGACCCCACATACCGACCACACCGTGGACAGAGATCGCACCGACTGGATCATCGATACGCAGCTTGTCTAGGGTGATAACCGAGAGCACAACCACCACACCACCGATGGCACCAATAATGGTCGCCAGCAGCGGGGTAGGAGCCAGAGGTTCAGCAGTGATCGCAACCAGACCGGCCAGAGCACCATTGAGCACCATGGTCAGGTCGGTCTTACCGAAGAGGATGCGTGCAACCATCATCGCTGCCACCAGGCCACCAGCAGCGGCCATATTGGTATTAACAAAGACCAGTGCAACCGCGTTGGCCTCACCGACATCGGAGACCTTCAGCTCAGAACCACCGTTGAAGCCGAACCAACCCATCCAGAGGATGAACATACCGAGGGTTGCCAGCGGCATGTTGGCACCAGGGATCGCGTGAACCTCACCGTTTGGACCGTACTTGCCCTTACGAGCACCGAGTAGCAGAACACCGGCCAGTGCTGCAGCAGCACCACACATGTGGACCACACCCGAACCTGCGAAGTCCTGGAATCCGAGACCGTCGAGGAAACCACCGCCCCACTTCCAGTAACCCTGCATTGGGTAGATGAAACCGGTCATCACAACCGCAAAGGCGAGGAATGACCAGAGCTTCATACGCTCAGCCACCGCACCCGAGACGATCGACATCGCAGTTGCAACAAACACAACCTGGAAGAAGAAGTCGGACATGTCTGAGTAGTAAGGCGCACCATCACCACCAGCCAGAACAGACTCAACCGAGTTGTCACCACCGATCAGGAAGCTGATACCAGGAAACCAGCTGTTAACAGCCTCAGCGGGATACATGATGTTGTAACCCATCACCATGTACATGATGCAGGCAATGGCAAACAGCGCCACGTTTTTGGTCAGAATTTCAGCCGTGTTCTTGGAACGAACAAGACCCGCTTCGAGCATGGCAAAACCCGCTGCCATCCACATTACCAGTACGCCAGACACTAGGAAGTAAAAGGTGTCCAGGGCGTAATTTGTCTGAAGTATTGCTTCCACTTTATTAACCCTCCAATGAGCTCAATTACAGTGCGTCCGGGCCGGACTCGCCGGTACGAATGCGGATCGCCTGATCCAGGCCATAGACAAAAATCTTTCCATCACCGATCTTGCCGGTGTTGGCGGCGTTACGGATCGACTCGATCACCTGATCAACGAGATCTGCCTTAACCGCTACCTCAACCTTTACCTTGGGTAGAAAATCGACGACATACTCAGCACCACGATAGAGCTCGGTGTGTCCCTTCTGACGGCCAAAACCCTTTACTTCCGTGACGGTGACACCCTGCACACCGATCTCGGAGAGGGCCTCACGCACGTCATCCAGCTTGAACGGCTTGACGATTGCAGTGACTAACTTCATTTGGTTATCTCCTTCTTACTTCAGGCCCGGCCCGTTCGGCTCGGGTGTTATTTTTAAAACGGTTGGGGTGGCTGCGCCGCCCATCTGCTGTTCATGACAGACCACAACGCATCTCTGTCCACCATTGCAGTGCGTTATTGCACGCAGCGTGCCACCATCGTTTTATTCTTTAATAACAGCCAGATATGAATGATTAAGCACTTATAGGCACTATCTGGATGCACCAGAGATAGCCGTTTCCTGGTGAAGCGCACTAATTTAGTGCGCTATTGCAGTGCAGAACAGCGTGTGAAAATCGTCTAGAATCGGTGCGAAGCAATCCGAGCAAGGAAAAGAGTGTGATCGACCCCAAAATAGTTGACGATCTGGCGCGTCGTGCCGCCGAGGCGGCCCCCGCAGGCATGGGTGAACTGCAGAAGGATCTAGAGAAGAATCTGCGAGCCGGGCTCAGCGGCCTCTTCTCCAGACTCGAGCTGGTGAGTCGTGAGGAGTTTGATATCCAGAGCGCGGTGCTGGCACGCACCCGCAGTAAGCTCGATGCCCTTGAGAAACAGCTGGCCGAGCTTGAAGACTCTCTCAGGGACAAGAGCAAACCATCTTAAGCTGATTCAACCTTCACTCAGCGTAGCTGTAGCAAGGCTAATTTTAGCTACTTGCAACAGCAAGCTATGCTAGGTATGAGACCGATCATAGCTTGGACATCCATTACATAGAGTCCGCATGCCCCATGTTTGACCCACTCACACTGCTAGCCGTTCTGGCACTGACCCACCTGCTCTCAACCTCCTCTCTGGCAGTGGTCTGGTACGTCAACCGGACCATCCCCGGCATCAAAGAGTGGACCATCGGACGCCTGCTGGTCACCCTTGCCATCGTCGCATTCGCACTGCGTGCCTCTGTCTCGCTTCCCCTCTCGGTAGTGATCGGCAACACACTGATGGCCGTCGGTTTCTACGTAATGCTGATGGGCCATCCGCCGCTTTATGGGGCGCAAGCCCTTCAAAATAGCTCCCTTTGCTGCACTGCTACTGATCTACTCGGGGAGTCGCTATTTTGCGAAAGCATGTTTTGGGCATCCAAGCCCAAGCAAACAGCAAAAACTTAACGCGACCATTTATGCCTACGGCGCCCCGACGTCCTGCGTACGTTGCGTAATCACCTCTTCGCGGCTCTACACAACTCCTCAGTGACTCTACGCCGACATAAAGCCGCTGCTGCATCTTCTTCGTCGTCCGCTCGCGCTCTCAACTACGAATATGCAGACGGCGTCGACTATCGCGGACTAACCGCCTTCGCTTCGCTATCCATGGCGGTCAGCGGTCGCCTTCATGGGCTATTACTCAACCGCCGAAATCAACTTGACTGCCCGCACCATCGGCACATCACTAATCACCTTGCTCTACAGCCTGTTGGCCGCCTGGTCGCTCTGGCCGAGAGTTCGCGACGTCGTGACCATCTCCTGCCGACTGATGGCCTACATCTTTATCTTCCACGCCCTGTTTAATCTGCTGCGTATCGGCCTGGCCATTTCCGGACAGGTAGGTGAAAGCTTTTGAACCTTCCTTCACCAACCAGATCACCCTGTTTGAGGCAATCGCGATCTCCATCCTTACCGCGATGGCCTATATCACCATGACCACCGAACACCTGCAGAACGACCTGCGTCGTCAGGCGCAGATCGATCCGCTGACCGGTTGTTATAACCGTCGCGCCTTCTACGCCATCGCTGACCACTCACTCTCACGCAGCAAACGCGACCGTGAGATCACCTCCTTCATCATGCTCGATCTCGATCACTTCAAGGCGATCAATGACACCCACGGCCACCTCACAGGTGATGAGGTACTGAAACATGTTGTCGATATCGTTGCCGATGTAAAACGCGAGCAGGATACCCTGTCGCGCTACGGCGGCGAGGAGTTCATCATCATGCTGCCCAACACACCCAGCCGTGAGGCTGCAGCTGTCGCCGAACGTATCCGCCGCAGCGTGGAGCAGTCACCCGTCGAGATCGATGGCATCACCATCAAGAGCACCATCAGTCTCGGTATTGCTGCAACCGACCTGGAAAACATCGACAATAGCAATGTCGGCACCCTGATCAGCAAGGCCGATCGTGCTCTGTACAATGCCAAGAAGCGAGGTCGTAACCGTGTCGAGCAGTAAGTGAATTAGGTTTCGATATTTGATCAAGTAATAAATATCTGAATTAAATTCATCACAACTGAAGATCTACTTATTTATTTAGTTACATTTAATCGAAGAGTTAGTTCTGCAGAGAGAGTCCGAGCAGCCGATCTCACACTACCTAGCAGTTACTAGAGCCATACTGTACATCCTCTCAATGAAGTCCAATATCAAAACCAACATCATCATCACCTGTAAAGGGCGACTGGCGCATCTTAAACGGTCTCTACCACTAGCTGCCGCACAGGAGATGAGCCACTGCATCGTCGTCGACTACTCATGCCCCGATAACTCAGGCAACTGGGTTGAAGAGTACTTCCCAGAGATTACGGTTGTACGCGTTCCAAACCAGCCACACTTCAATCTTTCAGCAGCGCGTAATATAGGTGCAAATAACGCCACCGCACCCTGGCTCTTTTTCATAGATGCAGACATCCTGTTGCCCACCCACGCTATAGCCACGATTCACAACAAAATCGAGTCTGGATTCGCCTATCGTCCGGAGTCTAGTGGTAAAAATCGCGATAAAAGCGGTTGCGTTCTCGTAGAACGCACGGACTTCACACGCATCGATGGCTATGACGACGTTATTCAAGGATGGGGAGCCGAAGATTCAGATTTCTATTGGCGACTGGAAGAGAGCGGTTCACCCATTCTGCCTCTACCACTTAAGGGTATCGAAACAATTGCACATGATGATAGGGAGAGAATGAGGCATCACTCTGTCGACAACAAAAAGACCAGCAGCCAAATCAACAGAAGCTACTTTCAAATAAAACGCAGTATTACAAACATTAACAAAGCGGCACTATCGAAGCTGACCAGAAGCGACCTATACGCCTTAATAGAGGCTGCGATTTTACACAACGGCAACACCACCTCAATTAGCTTTGACAGCACACAGGTTAGAGGCCTGCTGACCGATAAAAAACTAACTTATAAAATCCAAAACCAATCAAAACAGTCGTTTGTAAAACGCATTCAGCAGCACTTCACCTAACTCACTCGCACCCTTTATATCTGATTCACATACGCGCCTGCATCGTACATAAAAGAGGACTCATTCAGCCTCTGCATGACCTCAATCGATAAGGAGAGTATTGATAGCGGCACCCTCGGCGAGCTGATCAACCAGGCCGACAGCTCCTCTACAACACCATGAAGTACGTTTCTAATCGCATCAGAGCGACTACCACTCGGTGGTTTCCATCAGCCGAGCTACACCTGCCGTGCACCACGGACTGAATCAGGAGTCGGCAAGAAGCCGATAGGGACGGAACCATGTCACTCGCCATCGTACACTCGCGCGCCCAGGTCGGCGTTGAAGCCCCCGAAGTCACCATTGAGGTTCACCTCTCCAACGGCCTCCCCTCCCTCTCGATTGTCGGCCTACCCGAGGCGGCGGTTAAAGAGAGTAAGGATCGTGTGCGCGGTGCGCTGCTCAACAGCCAGTTCGAATTCCCCGCTCGTCGTATCACCATCAACCTCGCCCCCGCCGATCTTCCCAAAGAGGGGGGGCGCTTCGACCTGCCGATCGCCATCGGCATTTTGGTCGCCTCGGGGCAACTAAGTAGTGATCTGATTGAGCAGTATGAGTTTGCCGGTGAGCTAGCACTTTCAGGTGCGCTACGTCCCGTACCAGGCCTGCTGCCAATGGCGCAGGCCGCCAGCCGTACCGGACGCAAACTGATCGTACCGATTGAGAACGGTGAGGAGGCGGCACTGGCCAGTGAGGCCGAGATCTACGCCAGCGATCATCTGCTCAGCGTCTGCAACCACCTTGATGGTGGCCTGCCACTAGCCCGCGTAACACCCGATCTGAGCGATCGCTATCAGGAGCAGAGCGCTGATCTCTCGGAGGTAATCGGTCAACACCACGCCAAACGGGCGCTTGAGATTGCCGCCGCCGGAAATCACAGTATCTTGATGATTGGCCCTCCAGGTACCGGCAAGACGATGCTCGCCAGCCGCCTGCCCAGCATCCTGCCGCTGATGAGCGAAACGGAAGCGCTCGAAGCCGCCTCAATCCGCTCTATCAGTCATCACAAGCTCAATCTGAACAACTGGCGCCAACGCACCCTACGCTCACCCCACCACACCGCCTCGGGGGTGGCGCTGGTGGGTGGTGGCAGCCATCCGCGCCCCGGTGAGATCTCACTCGCCCACCACGGGGTGCTGTTTCTTGATGAGCTGCCGGAGTTCGATCGCAAGGTGCTGGAGGTACTGCGCGAGCCATTTGAGTCGGGACAGATCACCATCTCACGGGCTGCGCGACAGGCGGAGTTCCCGGCACGTTTCCAGCTCATCGCTGCGATGAATCCCTGCCCCTGCGGCTATCTGGGGCATTACAACGGTCGCTGCCACTGCTCCACCGAGCAGGTCGCACGCTATCGTGCACGAATCTCCGGACCGCTGCTCGACCGCATCGATCTGCACATCGAAGTCCCCGCCCTGCCGCGCGGTGAGCTGGGGCGTGATCACTCCGAGCAGCGTGAGACGAGCCGAGAGGTACGGGCAAGAGTCGAACAGGCACGCGAGCGGCAACTGACACGCAACGGCAAGAGCAACAACCAACTCGATAACCGCGCCATCAACAAACACTGTCGGCTCAACAGCGATGACCGCCAGCTGCTCGATACCGCCATCGACCATCTCGGTCTCTCCGCCCGTGCTTACCACCGCATTCTCAAGGTAGCGCGAACTGTTGCCGACCTGGAGGGGAGCGATCAGATCGCCACCCACCACCTCAGTGAGGCGATTGGCTATCGCAAGCTCGATCGACGCTAACGACTCTCGCCATTAGCATACTGGCCGCTTGAAATGAGCGACAGTTCGGTTACATTGCCCACCATGAAAGATCTCCACTCCCACAGCCGCACAATAGGTCACCTGCTCGCACGACTGCTTCTGCCGCTGCTCGCCCTCTCTGCATTCAGCATTCAGGCCGATATCTACAAATACACCGACAAAGATGGTGTGGTCACCTATAGCAGTCTCAAACCGATGGGGCTCACCTACGAGGAGCTGATTCCGAGCTGCCTGATGTCCTACATCGGTTGCGACATGGCCAACTCCGACTGGCGCAAGGTGGCACTCAATACCGAGGCATTCAAGGATCTGGTGGCCAAGGCAGCCAAGCGCCACAACGTTGATGCCGCATTGGTACGTGCCGTAATCCACGCCGAATCGGCCTTCAATCGCAAGGCGGTTTCACGCGCTGGGGCCAAGGGGCTGATGCAGCTGATGCCGACCACTGCCCGCTATCTCGGTGTCGGCAATCCCTTCAATGCGGCGCAGAACATCGACGGTGGCGCGAAGTATCTCAGCGAACTGCTGGGCCGCTTCGGCAATCAGAAGCTGGCGATCGCCGCCTACAATGCTGGTCCAACGGCGGTGACTCGCTACAACGGCATTCCACCTTATAAAGAGACCAAGAACTACGTCAAACGAGTCTCGACCCTGCTCAAGCGCTACCGCAGCGTTATCAACTAGCCCTCTGCGATGGAGAAGGTTGAATACCAGATTGCCGATCTACTGCTCGCCATCGAGACGGAGATGCGCCGTCTGGCGCTGTGGGGTGAGCAGCCACCGGAGCCTGAGCGGCTCGAGAGCCTGGTCCCTTTCTGCCACGACACACTCGAATTCCACCAGTGGCTACAGTGGGTCTTTCTGCCGCAGATGAAGCGGCTCCTCGAGAACGGTCAAACTCTGCCCACTGAGTGTGATATCTATCCACTGGCTGAGTACAGCTTCAATCAGCAGCCAACCGATGCCGCCCAACTACTGACCCTGATTCTCAACTTCGACCGGCTGATCAGTCGTAATAACTAAATATGCTCTGATTAATTCTGCTCAGAATGGGACGCGAGACTGCTACAATCGCCTCCCCACGACGAAGTTGACCCATGGCGCACAAACTCAATCCACATCAGAAGGCAGCGGTGCTGCACACCGACTCCCCCCTGCTGGTTCTGGCTGGGGCCGGTAGTGGCAAGACGGGTGTGATCACCCACAAGATCGTGCACCTGGTGCGCAACGAGGCGATCCAGGCACGCCACATCGCCGCCGTTACCTTCACCAACAAGGCCGCGCGCGAGATGAAGAGCCGCGTCAGCTCGATGATGCAGAGCGAAGAGACCCGCGGCCTGCGCGTCTCCACCTTCCACAATCTCGGCCTCAACATCCTGCGCCGCGACCACAAGGCGCTCGGCTACAAATCGGGTTTCTCGATCTTCGACGCTCAGGATAGCGCCGCGCTGATCCGCGAGCTGGGGCGCAAGGAGCACGACGCTACCGAGCAGATCGACGCCTTTCAGTGGCGCATCTCCGACTGGAAGAACGCCATGGTCCACCCCGACCACGCCCTCTCCCACGCCGCCGATGAGCAGGAGGCGGCCTGTGCGCGGCTCTACGCCCTCTACAACCGCCACCTCAAGGCCTACAACGCACTCGATTTCGATGATCTGATCCTGCAGCCGGTGCGGCTATTCCAGGAACACCCCGAGGTGCTGCAGGCGTGGCGCGAGCGCATCCGCTATCTGCTGGTCGACGAGTATCAGGACACCAACGCCTGCCAGTACGACCTGGTGAAACTGTTAGTAGGCGATCGAGGCACCCTGACCGTGGTTGGCGATGACGATCAGTCGATCTACGCCTGGCGTGGCGCCCGCCCCGAGAACCTCGCCCAGCTGCAGGAGGACTTCCCCACCCTCAAGGTAATCAAACTGGAACAGAACTACCGCTCGATGGGCCGCATCCTCAAAGCAGCCAACGAGCTAATCGCCAACAATCCACACCTCTTCGACAAGAGTCTCTGGAGCGATCGCGGTTACGGCGATCCAATTCGCGTGCTGCGCACCAAGGATGCCGATAACGAGGCGCAGCGTGTTGTCTCCGAGATCCTGCACCACAAGTTCATCCACAAAACGCGCGACAGTGACTTCGCCATCCTCTATCGCAGCAACCATCAGGCACGGCTGTTCGAGCAGATACTGCGCGAGCACCGCATCCCCTACCACCTCAGCGGCGGCACCTCCTTTTTTGAGCGTAGCGAGATCAAGGATCTGCTCAGCTATCTGCGCCTACTTGCCAATCCCGATGACGATGCCGCCTTCCTGCGCATCGTCAACACGCCGCGACGCGAGATCGGTGCCTCCACCCTGGAGAAACTCGGCGCCTACGCCAACAGCCGTGAGCGCAGTCTCTTCGCCGCAAGCTTTGAGATCGGTCTGGAGGAGACACTCAAGGGGCGAGGTCTCAACAATCTGCGCACCTTCACCGAGTGGCTCACCAATCTATCCGACCGTGTGCAGCGTGAGGAACCGGTCGAGGTGGTCAAGGATCTGATCCGTGACATCAACTACGAGGCGTGGCTGCAGGAGACCTCCGCCTCGGTCGAGGCGGCAGAACGGCGGATAAAGAACGTCGATTCGCTACTCGACTGGCTAAAACGGATGCGTGAGGATCAGGGTCCGAACGAGGGGTTAGCGGAGATGGTCAGCCAGATCACCCTGCTCGATATTCTCGACCGACAGGATGAGGAGGATGGCGGCGACCGTGTCAGCCTGATGACCCTGCACACCGCCAAGGGGCTCGAGTTTCCGCACGTCTTTCTGGTCGGCGTTGAGGAGGAGATCCTGCCACACCGCAACAGCCTTGAGGATGATGCGATCGAGGAGGAACGCCGCCTCGCCTACGTCGGCGTGACCCGTGCACAGAAGACACTCACCATCACCTTCGCCGCCAAGCGCCGTCGCTATGGCGAGGTGATCATCTGTCAGCCGAGTCGCTTTATCGAAGAGCTGCCACAGGATGATCTGCAGTGGGAGGGGCGAGGTGAAGAGCGTCCACCCGAAGAGCGCAAGCAGCGTGGACGGGCGCATATTGCCAATCTGCGTGGAATGCTCGATTAACGTAGGGTGGGTGTCGCTTCGCTCGACCCACCCTACACGCTTTTACACGTCGCTCTCACACCCACGCTGACCGAAACTCAGCCATATTCTCAACGGGTCGATAGCTTGCTCCCGGCGCTATCGACACGCCTACATCCTTGTAGGCGTCCATGAACACGAAAAGGCCGGGAGTCGCTATTTTTGCGAAAGTTTGTTTTGGGCATCCAAGCCCAAGCAAACAGCAAAACTTAACGCGACCGTTTATGCCTTCGGCGCCCCGACCGTCCTGCGTACGTTGCGTAATCACCTCTTCGCGGCTCTACACAACTCCCTCAGTGACTCTACGCCGACATAAAGCCGCTGCTGCATCTTCTTCGTCGTCCGCTCGCGCTCTCAACTACGAATATGCAGACGGCGTCGACTATCGGGGACTAACCGCCCTCACTTCGCTCTCCATGGCGGTCAGCGGCTGCCGAGGCAGCCCTTTTTCATCACGTTTGAAGACTCTGTTTACTTGGAGTTTTCAACCATATGCTGAACAGCCGCCTTAACCGCCTCATCACTCAGGCCTGGGTTACCACCCTTGGCCGGCATGAAGCCAGCAGCGCCGTTGTAGCCGTTGATCGCGTGATCAAACAGTACCGCCTCGCCCTGTGCGATACGGGCAGACCATGCAGCTGCGTCACCCACCTTGGGAGCACCAGCAACGCCGGTACCGTGACAGGCTACACAGGTGGTGTTGTAGGTCTTGCCACCATCAACTGGACCGGCATCGGCAACAGGAGCGGGCGCAGGTGCTGCCGCCGCGATCGGAGCACCGGTATTAACCATACCAACAGGCGCGATACGCTCTTCCAGTGTTGAAGCGGCGCTGCTACCAGGAACGGCCAGCAGGCTGCCCATCATCTTAGAAATCAACACAACCACAACAAACAGCACGATGAAAATAATCGCGCTCATGACAAAACTCTTGCTCTCGCTCTCAGTGCTCACAACCATAACTCCAGAAATACATAGAAAAATTTGAGCGGCGATTATAGCCCCAAGGACCAAAACATGAAAATCGGTCTAAATGGGACGATTCATAGACTAGGTTCAGGAGTCAGGGTATCCTTTGCTGCGCTGTAACGATCCAGATGAGGTTAGCCCCGGCCACCTATATATAAGAATCGTCCACAGGCTCCACCCACACCACGCGCCCGTAGCTCAGCTGGATAGAGTATCGGCTTCCGACGCCGACGGTCAGAGGTTCGAATCCTCTCGGGCGCGCCATATAAAAAAGCCCTCCACATGGAGGGCTTTTTATATGGTTAGCCTGAAAGCCCGATGAGAACCTCCGTTCGACAAATCGGCAGGATTGCCGATCTGGACGCACAACGTGCGCCCGAAGGGTGAGGGCCAGGGATGGCCCGAATCAATCCTTTCTCAATAGCCCAAAGCCCTCTGCTGACGAGCGCTCTCCTTGAGTCCGTCACTCTTTTAAAAAGCTAACCTTCAGGGCGTGACCGACCAGGGTGAAGGTCGGCTCTATCCCCTCAATGGTGTTGCCACTGAACTGCTCTGCTGTGAAGTTGGAGAGGTTGGCACTGGTGAGAATTGTGTAGGGTGAATTAAAGGCAAAACCTCCTCCATCACTCTTCCAGAAAGAGAAGTTCGCCTGAGATGAGTGGAGCGTCAGATCCTCAGAGAGCTTGAGCATGGTCATGTTGGTTCCCAGCTGGGTGACAATGATGCCGCCGCTCATTTCGAGCGCACCGAGAGTCACGCTACCCGTATGGTCACCAATATCGAGCTCACCGTTGCCAAAGAGCTGAACCCTGGCGCTACCACCCAGTGCCTCATCGTAGAAGACGATACGCCCACCATCACCGCCATTGCTTCCACCATAGGCGATCAAAGTGGCACTCCCCGCACTCGATGTGCCCGAGAATACCGTATAGCCACCGGCCGTTTTCGCTGCGTAACCACCGAGGTTAATGAGTGTGGCATTGGCCGCTGTCGGCACGCCACCCGGTTCGCTGCTGCCGCTATCCTTGCCGGTAAAGACCGCGAATTCCGTGAAACCTGCAGCGGCTCCCCTTTACCCCGGGATGATTCCAGATAGTGGCGTTACCGGCATCTGGAGAGTAGTCATGCTCGTTTGGAAGAGATCGAGAAGATTGAATGACCAGCCGTCAATTTGCTCTCAAGTGTGCTGCCGTAGTTGACGATGGTGGCATTTGCCGCCGTCGGCCAACCATATTTGGCACTGAATTCGAGGTGCCCCCTCCACCCTGCTCATCCTCACGGGCGCCGTAGTTGAAGTAGGAGCCGTGGCCAGCGGATGCCCCTGCCTGTTCTGCATATCAGGCCAGTTGTTGTTGAAGCTGGTGACACCACCATATCCACCGGCGGCCTTGGCGGCATGGTTGTAGAAGTGGCCATGTGCGCCGTCGGCTGTGGCATCGAATGCAACATCACCGCCGTTGGCCTTGCTGTGTGTTCCACCCCGTTGTTGAAGATACCGTAGGCGGCGGTTGAGTTTCCGTAGAACTGAGTATTACCGCCATCACCACCGAGACCGTGCCACCAACATTGGTGAATGTGGCGTTCTTCGCTGTCGCTGTGTCGTGGAAGACGACGTTACCGAAGGTGTCACCGTCGCTGCCGAGGGTGCCGTAGATGGAGAAGCGGGCGGTGCCTGCCGAGGCTGAGTTGGAGAAGCTGATCTCACCGCCGACGGTACTCCCCTTCGGCGGTGCGCCCGCGCCGGTCCACGCCTTAAACGAGGCAGAGCCCGCCGTCGCCTTGTCGCAGAAACTGATGACGCCCCCGTAGCCCTGCTGCGTCTCTGGACCGGCGCAGTAGTAGTTATCACCACCACCCGCAGTCGCGGTGTTGGTGAACATCAACTGCGGATCCTCGCGGCCTTTGGTAGTGGCGGCCACGATGAAGCTCTGCTGTCTTCTGGATTGATTACTGACCCCTCACCGCTAATCGTCAACGCCGGCGTGGTGGAGGTGCCGAAGGTGAAGGTGTACGAGGTCGCACCATCGACAAACTCGATCTCCTCACCGTGGCGTTGCCCGTTGCTGAAAAGGTGATTGCCGTCTGGGATGAGTCGGCAAAGGTGGCACTCTCCTTCGGCACCCCTGCAGGGTTCCAATTCTCTGCACTGTTCCATTCACCACTTGCCGGTTTACTGCTCCATGTCGATCTGCTCATCTACTCCTCCTGAGTTGTTATTGGTGTGACTGTCATTCCTGAGTGCGGCTACCCATCGGCTGCAATATCAGCTGCCGAGTGGACGCTATTTCGTCCCGTGTGTTTGCCATGGTAGAGCGCGTTATCCGCCTCCTTCAGCAGCGCATCGGCGCCCTCGCTGGAAACGGGTATCGTGGTCGCAACACCCATGCTCACCGTGACCACCGGGCTGCGTTGAGTGTTCGTGTCTGATCGCCAGCTCTTCGACTGTCTGGCGCAGCTTCTCAGCCATCAGCACGGCACCCTCATTGTCTGTGTTGGGCAGGATGATCATGAACTCCTCGCCGCCATAACGCGCCACCATGTCGCCCGGTCGCAGCAGCTGGTCGTGCAGTGCGCCCGCCACCGCCACCAGGCAGTCATCCCCGGCCTGATGGCCGTAGTTGTCGTTGAAGAGCTTGAAGTGGTCGACATCGAGCATGATCACCGAGAGCAGCTGGCGCTCGCGCCGTGAACGCACCCAGCTCTCCGCCAGATAGGCATCGCCGCGTCGCCGATTAGCAACACCGGTGAGACCGTCACGGTCTGCAAGGTCCTGTAGCTCCTGGTTGAGCTGCTCAGTTGCGCGGTCCGTTCAGCCACTCGCTCCTCCAGGGTGTGTGTGTACTCCTGCACCTGCTCGTAGAGGCGCGCATTCTCGATCGCGACCGCCGCCTGTGCCACCAACAGCCGAATCACCTCGACCGCTGACCGCCATGGATAGCGAAGCGAAGGCGGTTAGTCCGCGATAGTCGACGCCGTCTGCCTATTCGTAGTTGAGAGCGCGAGCGGACGACGAAGAAGATGCAGCAGCGGCTTTATGTCGGCGTAGAGTCACTGAGGGAGTTGTGTAGAGCCGCGAAGAGGTGATTACGCAACGTACGCAGGACGGTCGGGGCGCCGCAGGCATAAACGGTCGCGTGAAGTTTTTGCTGTTTGCTTGGGCTTGGATGCCCAAAACAAACTTTCGCAAAATAGCGACCCCCGGCGCGCTTCGGTGAAGACGCCACTGGCGAGATTGTTCTCCATGTAGAGGGCACCCTCGAAACGTTCGCGGCGAATCGGCACGCAGAGCACCGAGGTCGGCCTGTAGCTGAGCATGTAGGGATCCTGTATGAACTGACCTCGCGGGCCGCATCACGCAGCACCACCGCCTCACCACTGTAGAGAACCTGGCTGATGAGGGTGGCGGGCAGTGGCAACCGTCCGCCGTTGGTGTCCGCTACCAATAGATGGGATGGCACATCGACCGTCGAGAGCCCCTCCGCTGGTAGTTTTACCGCCTCCGCCACCAGTTGACCCTCGCGCCGAACCACCAGACAGCCCCACTGGCCACCGGCGTTCTCCAGCAGGATATTCATCGTTCTCTTGAGCAGCCGGTCGAGGAAAATCTCGCCAGAGATCTCGCGTGACGCCTTCATCACCGATGCAAGGTCGAGGTCGACGATCTCACCACCATCAGCGGAGAGTCGGGAGCCACCAACCAGCTCACCCAGCACCGGAAACTCCTGCTCCAGCAGGATAACCTTGCGCTGTGCACCCCAGCGATCGTAGAGGTGGTAGGCACCACGTAGATAGCCTTCTGCCGAGCGCCGACGACCGAGCGCCAACAGCTGGCTCGCCGCCCGCTCACAGGCCATCGCCTCATCGCGCAGGAAACCGCCTCTTCGCCGTATCAATCGCATTGTCGTAGTGCGCCAGCGCCTGTCCTGGGCACCGTCGATTCGCGCCAGCTCCGCCTCCATCAGGTACTGAAGGTGGCGAAAATTCTCTTCACAGTTATCAGCCCAGCGCCGCATGCGGGCCAGATCGTGTTCCAGCCGTTTGTGCGTCGCGGCCTGCTCATCGGCCTCCATCTCAGGGTAGTGGCTCGCCAGGGTGAGAAACGCGACGATGTAGAAACGTACCAGCTGGGGCAGTGACATCGCTGACTTGATCAGCTTGTCCTGTTCGCGCACATGTACAAGGGCACGATCGTAGTTGCCGTAGAGCAGGCAGAGCTCGGCACTGTAGATATGGTAGTTGGCGATACCTGTCATGAACTGGCGCTGGCGCATCCCGGCCAGGCACTGCTCTTCGTCGAACTCATCATCACTCAGCGTGCACGGCGCATCGGTGAGACCGAGCAGGTTGCGCTGCAGTTGCAGGAACAGGGTGCCCGAGTCGAGGAGTCCTGATAGCGCATTCGCGCACGATCTCAGGTTCTCGGCGTGCAGCCGGTGGGCGGTCTCCAGATCGAGGCTCGGATCCCAGATCACGCAGTCCTGAGCGCTATAGGCGAGATAGAGTAGATCGCCCGACTGGTAGCCCGCCTCAATGCCCTTGCGGAACCACGGCGTCAGGCTCGACCAGTGGTTGCTCCAGTGGTGTATAAACATGGCGTAGACGTAGACCACCCGCGCCGCAGGGCGACATCGTCCAGCCGCTCATTAATCGCCAACCCAACCTTGCCATACTGAAAACCGACCGCCGGCTCATCAAGCTCACCGCAGAGCAGCATGCCGTAGGCGGCGTAGGCGAAGGCCGACTCGGGACTGTTGCCGTGACGCAGCGACAGATTGACCGACTTCAGCACCAGATAGGAAAGAGGTTGCCACTGCCGGAGAGGAAAGCGGCGGGGAAGATCTCCATCAGCAGACGCATCGCGGTCAGGGTGGCCGCATCCTCCACCAGCGGTGCATCGACCAGATCGGCAATAGCACGTTCACCGAGATAGTGCTCAACCAGTCGTCGCTCCTCGGCGATATCTTCCGCCGTGGGTGGTCGGTAAACTCCACACCGAGGATGGCCAGCCCTGAATCGCCGCAAGGATCGACTCCTCCATGCGCCCAAGGGTGGCGTACTGCCGGGTGCGGGTGGCGAGGATATCGCTGCGCTCCAGATCGATGTGGGCGTGCCCGAGCAGAATGCCGATCCACTGATCGGCTTCCTCGGCACGCCCGGTAAGGTAACAGCACTGCTGTGTCTCCGCCGCCAGTGCCCGCATCAGCGTCGGTGTCTCCCGCCAGGGATCCTCAGGCAGCTGCTCTGCCGCCACCCGCAGGTACTCCAGCGCCGCATCGTAGGCGGCAGAGCGCTTGGCACGTATACCGGCACGCAGATTCAGTTCAGCGAGTTGCAGCCGCTCCTCAGCGGAGTCGATCAGCGTACGCCCTTCATTGAGGTGACTGACGATATCGATGATCCGATCGTCCGGCACCCGCTCGCCGGTGTGTGCACATCAGGCGGCCCACGGAGAGGTGGACCTCACTCAGTCGTTGGCTATCGATCAGGGCATAGGCCGCCTGCTGCACGCGGTCGTGTTCGAACCGGTAGGCCGGGTTGATTGCCTGCATTTCGGCACACTCATCGACCAGTCGATAGTCGTTATGCAGCGGCAATACGGTGTGCTGTTTAAGTGCCGGTAGCAGTGCCGCTGCCGTCTCATCGACAGGGTGGTCGTAAATCGTCGCGAGTGTCTGCAGGTCGAAGGTACCGCCGATACAGGCAGCAAGTCGTAGCGTCTCCTGTGTCGCGGAGGGTAATCGTCGCAGGTTATCCACCATGAATTCGACGACATCGCTACTCACACCAGACCAGCGGTCCGGATCGAGATCCCAGTGCCACTGCCCGCTGGCCTGATCCGGTGCGATTGCCCCATCCTTATAGAGCTGCCGCAGCAGCTCGTTGGTAAAGAAGGTTGCCCAGCGCCTTCTCATAGAGCATGTCGCTCAGCGGACGCGTCTCT
The DNA here is from genome assembly GCF_013343005.1 of Candidatus Reidiella endopervernicosa. Lineage (GTDB taxonomy): Bacteria > Pseudomonadota > Gammaproteobacteria > Reidiella > Reidiella endopervernicosa. The sequence continues at coordinate 794,690 of NZ_CP054491.1, read as the reverse complement.
TCAGTCCACTACAGAGTGCATCAGCCACCAGATGTGCCACCGAATCACGATCCAGCGGTCCGAGTGGAAGCTGTCGGATCGTTCTCTGCGCCTGCAGATCATCGAGTAGTAGACGCAGCGGGTGCCCGGCACCGGCCTCATTGCTGCGATAAGCGCCTATCAATAACAGGTGGCTCAGCTCTCGGTGGTGACCAGACGACGCAGCAGCTCCAAAGTCGGCGCGTCACTCCACTGCAGATCGTCGAGGAAAAGCACCACCGGGTGCCCCTCCCCGGCGAAGACACGCAGGAAGGCAGTCAACACAATGTGCAGTCGGTTGCGTGCCTCTGCAGGGGCAGCTCAGCCACTTCAGGCTGATCACCGACGATCAGCTCCAGCTCCGGTATCAGCTCCACCACCAGACGTGTATTAGGTGCCAGCGCCTCAAGCAGTCGTTGGCGCCACTTTGCTAAGCGCTCTTCCGGTTCAGCCAGCACCTGCTGGACCAGCCCACGAAAGGCGGCTGCGAGCGCCTTGTACGCCTCACCGTGCTGGAACTGCTCGAACTTGCCCTGGGCCAGAAAGCCGCGTTCGCGTACCAGCGGGCGGTCGATCTCGTTGACCAGGGCCGATTTGCCGACACCGGAGTAGCCGTGGACCAGACAGAACTCCGTGCCCCCGGCCGCCGCGACCTCGAACAGTTCGAACAGCTGCTCCAGCTCTCGTTCACGCCCGTAGAGGTGGTGAGGCACCAGAAATTTTGTGCCACATCGTGGCGTCCCGGCAGAAAGGGCTCAACTCTGCCCGTCGTCGCCAGCTCATCGGCGCAGCGTGTCAGGTCGTCGATCAGCCCCTCGGCGCTCTGGTAACGTACATCGGGGCTCTTATCGAGCAGTTTGAGCACAATGGCCGATAGCACCTCGGGTAGCTCGGGCGAGATCTCGTGTGGTGCCGGTGGCAGACGGCTGATGTGGCTGTGGACCCACTCCAGTGTGGTGTCGGCCTGAAACGGCCGCTGACCAGTCAGCAGTTCGAACAGCAGCACACCGAGTGAGTAGTAGTCGGAGCGGTAGTCGAGGTCGCGATTCATGCGCCCCGTCTGCTCCGGCGAGATATAGGGCAGCGATCCTTCGATGCGTCGCGACATCTGCACCGACTGCCGCTCCCGGTCCAGCTCGGAAGCGATGCCGAAGCCAGCCAGGGCGATGGCACCACTGGCGGTATCGAAAAGCACGTTCTCCGGTGTCAGCGCCTTGTGCACAATATTCTGGTCGTGTATCCCACCTAATATTCGGACAAGACGCAGGGCAATATCGAGCACCTCGGCCAGCGGCAAGCCAACGCTGCTCGTCTGGACAAGATGGGTACTGAGTGGGCTATCGAACAGCTCGCAGACCAGGGCCAGGTTGCCGCTACCGTGTGACAGCACAGCATGCACCCTGCGCACACCAGCAACATCTACGAGGCTCTGCGCGATGACACCCTCGCGACGGATTCCGGCCACCTGATGACGCTCAGGATATTCGGCGTCGATCGTCTCGATCGCCACCTCTTCACCATCGGCAAGTCGGCGTGCACGGTAGACAACGCGCCCCTCGGAGCGGTAGAGGACCGGACCGACCTCGTAGCCGGGCAGTTGCAGAGCCGCTGCCTCAACGTTCACGATCGCGTTACCAGGGCTAGATACTGAACATGCGTTTGAAGGTGGCGGAGTAGTCCTCATGCGCACTATCACGCAGCGGCTCGCCGTGACCGCAGAGGACATTCTTGAACGACAGCTCCTTGAGGCGTGCGAAATCATCTCCGCCAGGAGTCGCAGCCTGAACCCAGACCGGACCGAGGTTGGCTGGTGTGAAGAAACCCATCTTCTCCATCAGCTCACGTGAAGAGTCTGAGAAAACTCATCGGGGCTGAGCCAGTTCTGTAGTGCATCACAGGCGATGAGAATGCCGCCTTCACGGTCGAGACGAAGGATTCCCTCGGGCAGCTGAGTGGTTTGGAATTCAAAACGGAAGCGCCTGAGATTGGTGATGCGCTGTCCGGTGAAAGTGTTTGTGTCGCCTTCAGTCCGGTCTCGTGTTCCATTCCGGGCATCATCCAGTACTCAGCACCATAGCGATCAACATAGAAGGGGTCGTCTCGACCATGCAGTGATCCAAGGCGGACAACGTCGGTCACCTTGCCGAGCTTGTCGAGCGCAGCCATCCCTTCATCCGTTAAACGTACGCTGTTGACCACAACCAGGCGCTCACCGTCGCGTACCACCGTCATGTTGCGGCTGAACTTCCAGTCCATACCCTGGAGAACGGTCTCCATCGCGCCACTAACGAAAAATACGTCGGGAAAACCTCTTCAATGCTTCCATGGGGTAGTGCCGGGGAAACTGATCCATTGCTGTGCTACTCACTCTTTATATTTGTTGTTGTAGCGGCCTACGTAACGATACTCCCTGGCATACTATTCCGGGGAGTCGCTATTTTGCGAAAGTTTGTTTTGGGCATCCAAGCCCAAGCAAACAGCAAAAACTTCACGCGACCGTTTATGCCTGCGGCGCCCCGACCGTCCTGCGTACGTTGCGTAATCACCTCTTCGCGGCTCTACACAACTCCCTCAGTGACTCTACGCCGACATAAAGCCGCTGCTGCATCTTCTTCGTCGTTCGCTCGCGCTCTCAACTACGAATAGGCAGACGGCGTCGACTATCGGGGACTAACCGCCCTCACTTCGCTCTCCATGGCGGTCAGCGAAGGTAGCCGTTGAGATAACGCTGCTGGGCCTCACTGAGGCGTCCATTCCTGACATCGTCCATAGATTCGTTGCCATCACTGCTGTCGAGTCTTTTAAGATGAAACAGTGTCATATCACGCCCACCAAAGAAACCCTTCAAAAATTCGTGCAGGGGCCTCGCTGCCGACATATCGAATACTGCATCGTAGAGCGCTGTATATAACGGCTTGTTCGCCAGGAGTCGGTATCGAAAACGGGGTAGTCACCGGATGGCGGCGTGAATGGAGGATACTCATCGGGCCGGTGGACAGACTGCGCCACAAGGTTTTGCACATAGTCGTGATCGAGCCCAGCCTGACGGGCACCATTAACAACGATATTTAGATAGCGTTGACTCGGCCGACAGCTATCGTCGATGAACTCGGGCATGCCGATATAGGTGAGCGCAGAAAGCTGCTCGCCATCCGCCTCCACCTCAACAGTAATGCGATCGTAACCGTGTCCGCAGGCCTCCATGGCATCCAGTGACAGAAGAGAATCATCAGGACACTCATAGAGCACACCCAGCACCCGCGCATCCGGCGCTTCGGATGGTTCGATATTGCCGACACCGCCCTCGTGGCGGAAGAAGTGCTGCACGTTGAAACGCAGCTGCCAGCCGTGCAAGACCGCAAGCCGCGATGCCAACGGCTCCACACCCTTGGCACGTAGCGAGGTGATGTTTAAGTTGGAGCCAAAACCGAAATAGCGAAACATATCCTTATCAACCACATCCTGCGGTAACTCGCACAGGTCAGCGCACAGCCAGAGGCTTCTATTCGCTGACGATCCAGAAGCCTAAACCATACTGTTCTCTGGCTCGAAATCAATCTATTGATAAATATTGGACATAAAGATTCTTTACCGTTTAATGATCCGCGCCCGAATATTTCGATGACCTGATACGATTCACAATTCAAGCAGCGTGAAATGGAGGTTCCGGTTTAATGGTCGAAGCAAAAACCAACAGGGAGAGCCGGTGGATTGGTGGTTTATCTATAAAACCCCGAGCACACCGGCAGTGAAAGCAACGAGGGTTTTGATTTTTATACTTCGATCCTGACTCAAATAAATTGCAGCGCTCCCCGATCGGCCTGGATCAGGAGAAACAGGCATTGAGCCAAACCTTGAAGGCTATTTTAATACCCGGAGAGTACGGGCTATCTCGTCTATAACGACGAACACGCCGACAAGGAGAAAACAGTTCTGAAAAGGTCACTGCAAAGGAGTATTGGCCTTCGACAAAAACCCGATTCAGCACTCTTTCTACTCCACTCGACGCCACGCTTTCCCGCCAACAAGGAGTCGACACTTCCGGACAGAGAGGCGATCTATGGTCAGACCTTTATCTGCATCTCCCTACCCAATTATCAAACCGCCAACCAGATCGCTGAGCAGATGCTGTGTCAGCAGAATCCACAAATCCTGCAGGCGAGTTCACGCATGCCGCCCTCGATTGGCAATAACGAACCATTCTCGCGTCTATTCCATGGCAACAACATTAGTGAATCGAAACAGCCCTCGACCGTTCGGTTTAAATCCCGAGGCGGTAAAGATTTTCTTCTCATCGCCAAAAGCAGAAAGTGGGGCGAGGATTTTTGGCTCGATCTGGTATCGCCAGAATTAAAGTGCGATCTGGTGGTTGAGACATGGAGAAGGGGGCGGTAACACCCTGCAAGATGATCGCTCCAATCGCTTCGATGAAGACGCGCTCACCCTGAATTTCAAGCTCGAACTCTCTAAACTACGAGTGGCGCTACACCAAGGACCGCGCCAAATGGGCAACCGCTCTGAAGAACGGTACAAATTCATTACCCTGGGTCTGCATCGCCGACCTCAACCGCATGGTCTCACAGGAGAGACGCGGCGGCGGAAGCCTCTGCTTTCAGGAGAGCCGCTTATGGGATGCCCTGAAAAATGCCGAAGAGCAGCTCCATCAGCTTGACCCGTCCTAATCGCAAACCCGGTTAAAGCGGAATGACGCAATCAACCCGCCCCTTTATCAGGCCCCGGTTTTGCCTTTGGGAAAGATTTGTCATAGGGCGGCGTTAAGGTGGGCGCCTCCTTTCTCGGCTGGTCTGCCTGCAGAACGGTCTCGAAAGTGGGCGCTATCTCAATACGATCCCCAAGCCCCCAGCGGGTTTTCGGAATTCCAAACCAATCAAGCAGCGTGGCGGCGAATGAGGTTGAATCGAAGGGAGTATCGCCCTCCGCACGGAAAACGGATTGCTCCTTGATCCAGGGTGACACCATCACCGTTGGCACCCTCGGTCCCATCAGGTCGTAGGCAAAGCCATTGTTGAGGTCGTTAGGCCACGGCTTCTTGGCATAGGGCGGTGCGACGTGGTCGTAGGTGCCGTTGTTTTATCGAAGGTGATAACCAGCAGCGTCTCTTCCCAACCGGGTCCACTCTTGATCGCCTCGTAGATTTCGTTCAGTGCTCTCTCTGCAGGGACTAGATCGGCTCCCGGATGGTAGGAGGTGGCACCGCTGGGTGCGATCCACACCGGCTCCAGAAAGCTGAAAGCGGGCAGATTGCCGTTTTGGCGTCGCTCTTAAACTGTTCCAATCCCGCCAGGTAGGAGTCGTGTCCGCATCGACCGATGGAATCTGTCCTTTAAGATAGAGCTGGTATGTGAAGACGCACTTCTCCCACAGGATCGCGTTGTAGATTTTCCAATCAGTAATCCCATGACTCCAAAGCACCTTCCAGATCGATTGGCGGTGAGCTGTATAGGGCCAGTACTTGTAGGCGTTACCCCTCCCAGGTTCCGAGCTTGTTGAAGGCGGAGCCGGTGACGGAGAAGGCACGATTCATATCGGTGCCGCCGGGCACGGATGAGAACCATCGATCGGAAATACCAAAATTGCGCGCCAGGCCGTTTAGAACCGGAAGCTGTTCGGGACTGAATGTCTCCATCACCTGGTCATTGGCATTATTGAGAATAAAACCACCCATATCCGGCTTGTCGCCACCCCAGTAGCCGGGCGCCTCGGCGAACATCTGCTGCAGCGCGTCGGTGGTGTTGTGGAAGGGGTCCTGATCGAGTGCAATGAGATCCCACTCATCACTGAGCTTGCCCTGCTTGAACTGACTGACGTGAACCTTCTTATCGCCATCAAAATTAAAATCATCCCTGCTCGCACCATCAAACGGCGCTTCTGAACCGATGTAGTTACACCCTCATCACCCTTCTCGTAGAGCCAGCCACAGACGTTATCGAAGGAGCGGCTTTCGACCATGTAATAGACCACGTGTTTGATCTTCGAACGCATGAAATCAAGGGTGCCCGGCGTATCGGCCCGCTCTGTCTGAACCGGAATATGCGGCTGATAACCGGTCAGCACCGCATCCGCGCCGATGGCGGAGGGAAGTTTGCCCTCACGGATAGGACCTATCAGAACATCCTCATGGTCTGGATCGAACGCCCACAATCGGTAGCGACCCTCGCCGGGATGCCACTCCAGCAGATGGCCACCGATAGCGGTGAGTTCACATTCAGGATCGATGTGATCCCAGTGACCCTCATGGATCGCGGGAAGCGAAAGCGGCGTCTTCTGTTGGGGATCAAAGCTCCAGAGCCGGTAGTGTTTGCGGTCTGGCAGTCGGTCCAGCACGTAGTTCCCAATGGGAATCAGGGTATGCCCCTTCTTGATCAGCGGGAAGGCACCCTGGCCGGTATAGGGGTGGGGAAGAGGATCAGACTTACCCGGTGCGTTTGGTTGCGGATCGAAATTCCACAGCTCGAACGTTCCACGGCCCTTGGTCGGTATCGTACAGAGGACAAAACTGGCCATCGGAATGAGATCCAGCAACTGGTCCTCATCCGGATTTTACTGTAGTAATCACGGTAGTCCCAGAACTTCTTCTTCTCCCAGTAACCGCTCTGAAGGGGTTTTCCATTCATCGGATCGGGGCTTTCGGATTGAACTCGATCAGATTGAAGTGATAACCAGGAACCCCACCCTGATTGCTAATCGGACTCCACTGTAAAAGATAGCCCCCAGCTGGGCGATTCGATAGGAGTGATCAAAGGAGACATCTGCGCCTAATGTAACCGGGGTAAAGAGTTCATCAGCATCGGGATCAACACGGTAGAGCTGATAGGAGTCATTCTGCTGATTGCGGCAGATCAAAAAATCGTAGGGGCTGCATTTCTGGAATTCCTTTTCATAAAACACCTCATTATTTTATGGTATTCGGGCAGTATAGAATGGCATTTGTGCAGCGGCTAGTCTGATCTGTTCCTCTACCTATCAAGTCAACTCAAGGGATCGGAGTCGATCCGACCCCGATCCCTATTGAAGCTGTTGCCAAACCCGCTGCCACTGCATCAATGTCCCAACCTGTAAACTAACTGGTCACGAAACCAAACCACTCAAAATCCGGGAGTCGCTATTTTTGCGAAAGTTTGTTTTGGGCATCCAGCCCAAGCAAACAGCAAAACTTCACGCGACGTTTATGCCTGCGGCGCCCCGACGTCCTGCGTACGTTGCGTAATCACCTCTTCGCGGCTCTACACAACTCCTCAGTGACTCTACGCCGACATAAAGCCGTTGCTGCATCTTCTCCGTCGTTCGCTCGCGCTCTCAACTACGAATATACAGACGGCGTCGACTATCGGGGACTAACCGCCCTCACTTCGCTCTCCATGGCGGTCAGCGAATGAAAATCGTAATTCTGATATCCACCCTGTTACTGACCACCCTCTCAACACATGCAGCAGAGAAGCGCGCTGTAGATACTGTGCCGACGGTTACAGAGATAGGCCGAGCGACCTATCAAGATTGGCGCTGGCGCAGTTACCGGGAGACGACTGCGCTCGACTGGATCGATATAGAGCAACAACACAACGGTAAGTGGATCGTACGAAACCACATCGAAGTCGACTGCACCCCTGCGATAACCCCACCGAGGGCGACAACTGCCGTCAGGACGGCATCCGCTGGATTGCGCTTGAGAAGAGAAGTACGCCACTGCTGCTACTCGTCTGCCATATAGGCGTCAACTCACAGCGCGCCCAGCTCTACGAGCCAAACCGGGCAGAACCGATCAGAGAGGCCGTGGGAGCCTACTTCCTAAACTGGTCACTAGATGATGATGGAATCCAGATCAGATATGACTCACCGAGCCAGGACAACGAGTTCAGCACCAACAAAGAGAGCTGGCCCTGACAGCCTGCCAGAGCAGCGGACTCGCCGAACACAACATCCTGTTGATTTATGACGAAGCTCCTACGGGTAAACAACGATTCAGAGCGCTTTCCTAATTTCCCTCTCTGCTTTCACTAAGCAACTGAAATAGGGGTGTTTATATAGTAGTTACTCCGACCGATCTTCTCTTTCGCTAAAACCCCGCATCAACCAACTGCTGCAGATATTTTGTCGCAGTAATACGAGACACCTGAAGATCCTTCATTACAAAGTCGATCTTGGTATAGGGTGACGAAAGAGATTATTGATCAGGTTCTGGCTATAGATCTTTGGCAGTGAAGCACGAATGCCATGCTTGTATGCCTGCATCAACCCTTTTATCTGCTCGATAAGTGAAAGGGTTTGTTGAGATGTCTCTACCACGCCTTCAAGCATATAGAGCAACCACTCCGTCCATCCCCTTCACGCACAAGCTGAAGTTGTCGGTAGTATTCCGATTTGTTTCGAATAAAGTATCGACTGAGATAGAGGACAGGAAGGTCAAGCAGGCCCTTGGCGTTCAGATAGAGAATATTGAGAATTCTTCCACAGCGGCCATTGCCATAATAAAAGGGATGAATAGTCTCAAACTGGTGATGTATCAGTGCCATTTTATCAGGGGTCAACATCAGATAGCGCCTCGTCATTAATATAGTCGACCAGATTGTTCATCAGCCGCTCAATTTCACGAGCGTCCTGCGGCGGTGTATAAACCACCTCACCTGTCTGCTGGTTTTAAGATCAGTTCTCGGAAGCTTGCGAAGACCTGCCCTATTCTTCTCCAGAGTGGCCTGAATCGAGACGATATCTACCAGGCGGATAAGCTTGCTTTCCCGAACCTGACTAAAACCCTGTCTGATCGCAGTCGCATAATCCTGCACCTCTTTCGCAGCTGGGCTCTGAATATAGTCAGCAAATATCCCTGCCTTGTAGAGATCATCATGGGTAGTGATGATGTTCTCTACCTCAGAGCTGTCCTTTGCCTCTTGAAGGGTAAGCGTATTTATCAGGATCGCCTCATTGGGTATGGTCTTGGCAATCCCCTTCAGCTCTGCCAGATAACGATTCGCCAACGCTGCCTTTTTCAAAACAGCGCGACTCTCCAGCTCCTCCTCATCAGGAAACGGCAAATTTTGTATAAGCAACTCCATTTCAAACGCCTCCCTTGCCTTGAAGCCTTATGTATAGGAATCCCGATACTCTATACCCATCAACCCACATATGTATAGATTATTGTATTTTCTATACATTAAAAGCATCATATGTATAGTCAAAGCCCAAATAGGCACCCAATAACAAGCCCTCCTCCAACAGACGATCAATACGACGAGGATATAAATGAAACTCTTATCACCGGTAACAGCAGCGGCCTGGGTCGCGGCTTCTCGAGTACGCCCTTGAACAGGGTTGGGAGGTCTATGGCTTGCAGTCGTCGCGGTTGTGATCTGGCGGGTGTGCACGATCAGCAGTGCGACCTGGCCGACTTCGATGCGGTTCCTAACGCTTTGAATCACCTGCTTGGCGGCGTTGATCGGCTCGACCTGGTAATTCTAAACGCCGGCATGCTCGGCGAGATCAAGCCGATGCACGAGACCTCGCTGGAGGCACTGCGTGAGATCACCGACATCAACGTCTGGTCGAACAAGGTGGTACTCGACTGGCTACTGGAGAGCGGTATCGCGGTGGGACAGATCGTGGCGATCTCCTCCGGTGCGGCGGTACTCGGTAACAAGGGGTGGAGCGGTTACACCCTCACCAAGGCGGCGCTCAATATGGTGATGCGTCTCTACTCACACGAATTCCCCGACACCCACCTCTCGGCCATCGCACCGGGGCTGATCGACTCAGCAATCATGGACTACCTCTGCATCGAACCCGATGTTGAGGAGTATCAAGCGCTGGCCCGTATCCGCGAGGCACGCGGTACCGAAGTAATGCCTAAACCGCGCCAGGCGGCCGAGCGGGTAATGGGGATATTGGATGAACTGAAGCAGTTCGAGAGCGGCAGCTTTGTCGATATTCGCGAGATCATTGCACCCGAAGAGTATGCGGCGCTGATGGCAGCAAGAAATAGAGCCAAACCCCAGTAGCCCTGCCCCCATACAAATTCAAGACACTCTGAATCGGATATACGTATCAACAAAACATATTATCGGATCGACCTTGATTTTCACTCATGATTGATAGAGGCTCAACACATACGGGAAACGTTGGCCACCCCATGCCTCACAATTTAGCAGGAAGCTACGATGACAATAACATCACCAGCACATCTATTCAGACCTCTTCCAGAACACACTAGGAGCACAGCCCGTTTGCAAATCTTATTCGCATAAGACGCGCAAGACTGCGGCCCCTTATGCGTATATTTATAAACACTTTATCAGCACACCACCCTCTCATACCTCAAGTCGCAATCAATAATTGATATCACAGGAATACAACCATGAAGCTGCACATGCTACTTATAACATCCATTTGTTTCTCGACCATATTAATGGGCTGCGTACCAGCATATAAGGGAGTCATTTACGACAAAGAAATTGGAATCGTCACCAATCAGACAGCGGAAATCAATGTGATATCTGGCAGAAGCAATGGCGGCTCAACAACAACCATGGCATACATTGGCAACGGCGTATATATGCCGATCAGTAGTGGACCATCCACAAGCCAATGGTTCGGAATGGACAAACAATTAATTCTTGTTCAAAGCCTGAAAAACGCCCTGATAAACAATCATGCATACAAGAATGTGGCCATCGGAAACACGGGGAATGCTGATGCAAACATTACCATAGAGTTCATCCGCACCCACCATCAACCAGACCCTCACGTGTATACATTCGATGTGGCCATGAAAGCTACAAACAGCAAATCATCTATCACCAAGAGATATCACATAAAATCAGAGGATACTTTTCTTGGCGCGTATTTCGATAACACTACCGACGCTATGAATAAAGCCTCATCAAAGCTTATTAGCGCAATCATTGATGATCTTAAGCCATGGATAAGCAATACACACCAAACCATTTCATCTACCAACCCACATTAATCCCAGAAGCACACTTACAGGAACCAATCAATTGAAAGCACTACTTTTCTAGCAGTCACATCAATCGCTGCCACACAATTAGGATGTTCAACTCCACCAAAAAACACAAGGTTCGCTTCTAAGCAAAGACACACCCGACACCCTTTTATCAATCTACATAACTTAGCCGTGAAATGTTGGGAACGAGAGTGGGGTGGTTTGGAGATGGTGTTGTCATCAAAACTCAAGCCACTGTTGTATCTGGCAACATTATCGAAGCAAGACGTTACGCATCCGACATTGGAACCAGGCAGCCATTTATAGAAATCACACTTATCGAACACAACAATGGAACTAAAGTTGAGATCATTGAGGGTGGAGATCACAATCCATTAACGAGCAAGTCATTAGCCCCTGAAATCACCTCTTGGGTAAACGGATCATCAAAGTGCACAACAAACAAATAAACACTCAACACCTTCCAAGAAAAACCGGACAGAGTGAATTACTCTCTAACATTAGAAACAATTGCTCATTGAATCTTAATTAATTAAAGGCTAAGAAACATCAAGGAGAAGCGTGGTGATTCCGCCACACACAGCAACGCAGGAGGCGAAATTGACAACAACAGCCCCCATTCATTACTCCCCGAATAGACGACAGCACACCTGCTCCGCTTGCAAACCTTTTAGGCTCCGTTAGTAATGGAGCATTTAGGTGTCGAAAAGAATAGTTACGGCCAAAACATTAGAATGGAGGAGTAGTGAGAACTAATTACATTTTAATTGACTTCGAGAATGTACACCCGAAGAATCTAGGGATCCTTAAAGGTCATGATTTTAAAGTTATTGTCTTCGTAGGCGCTAAACAAACCAAGATCTCCTCGAGCTAGCTACTGCCATGCAGTCTCTTGGCGATAATGCAGAACACATACAGATTGAAGGCAATGGCCCTAATGCACTAGATTTTCACATCGCCTTTATGTTGGAGAGATGTCAGCAAAGGACAATAATTGCTATTTTCATATAATTTCAAAAGATACAGGTTTTGACCCTTTAATCAGGCATTTAAAAGCAAAGAAAATATATGTACAGAGAGAAAAGGATGTCTCTGAAATACCGCTTCTAAAGATATCAAACTCTGAATCACTACCTGATAGAGTAAGTTCTATTATCGAATTTCTGAAGGCTAGAGGTAACGCAAAACCCAGGGCTATAAAGACTCTTTCAAATTCCATCAACAATCTTTTATGAAAAACTAGGACATGAAGAGCTTTCTGAAATAGTAGAAGAGCTTGTTAAACGAAAGGTAGTCATCGTTAATGGCACAAAGGTTAGCTATGATTTGCCATCGCAGTCCTAATAAATCCATAAACAGGGGCCGAAAGTTAAAGGGGTCGTGTTAAAGGGCAGGGCACTTGACACCCGACTAACGACTCCGCGCCCCGCAGTAAAACGTTAGACAGAGATACAATGGATATGAAGATAGATAATTTGGTATTGTGAAATCCTCAGCGAGACCGATGTGCTGCGAATAGATTACATTGAGCCTTTAATACACACCCAAAACATCTTACACCAATCATACGCAGGAGGGAATTCTAATGAAGCGTAGCACTCTTGGTACTTTGTTCATTCTCACCGGATATTTGGCGGTTTTCGGAATAATTATATCCGCAGTCTCAGAAAGCTTTGGCTCGGATTCTATTGCAATGTACATAACTGTTATAGCTTTGGGTCCAGTTGGACTGATATTAATTTCTACACACAAGGGACTAAACGAATACCTCAAAGAACTCGATGAGCACAACAAATAAAATAACCCATGACTGAGAGCATTATTCTCTAACATATTCAACAACTCCCGGGAGTCGCTATTTTTGCGAAAGTTTGTTTTGGGCATCCAAGCCCAAGCAAACAGCAAAAACTTAACGCGACCGTTTATGCCTACGGCGCCCCGACGTCTCTGCGTACGTTGCGTAATCACCTCTTCGCGGCTCTACACAACTCCCTCAGTGACTCTACGCCGACATAAAGCCGCTGCTGCATCTTCTTCGTCGTTCGCTCGCGCTCTCAACTACGAATAGGCAGACGGCGTCGACTATCGCGGACTAACCGCCTTCGCTTCGCTATCCATGGCGGTCAGCGGGGGAGTCGCTATTTTTGCGAAAGTTTGTTTTGGGCATCCAAGCCCAAGCAAACAGCAAAAACTTCACGCGACCGTTTATGCCTGCGGCGCCCCGACCGTCCTGCGTACGTTGCGTAATCACCTCTTCGCGGCTCTACACAACTCCCTCAGTGACTCTACGCCGACATAAAGCCGCTGCTGCATCTTCTTCGTCGTCCGCTCGCGCTCTCAACTACGAATAGGCAGACGACGTCGACTATCGGGGACTAACCGCCCTCACTTCGCTCTCCATGGCGGTCAGCGGTTGTCTGACTTGCCTTTACATGCCAGCCCAAAACAACACATAGACAACTGAATTATCGTTCATACTTATATCAGTGAAACAGTTATACAAAATAATTCGACAGTGGCTACATATCCCCATAGCCAGGAGAGAGGCTGCTAAGATTGCTAGATGCGCCACCACACCTAGCCTCGATGAGTTTCGAGTCTACGATCACTTACCGAAGGGCGCCTACATATACAATCCAAGCCCTGAACCTTGCTGGTACGTCATTCTCCCTAGCAGGGCAGAGCGCGGATTCATCCTTGATGGAGGCGCTCGGATAATCGTGGCCTCTAAAGCCAGCGGTAGAGTGCTCTACGACGGAAAAGTCAATATATAATAAAACCGGGTCAGAGTGAGGCTCCCCAGTTTAACGGATGAAATAATTAAGAGGCACACTTTGCCTCGTATTCTGCAGGACTTACATACCCCAAGTACGAGTGACGCCTGCGTCTGTTATAAAAGACTTCGATGTATTCAAACAGACTCTGCTTTGCTTCCTGTTTGGTTTTGTAATCTTCGTAATCTACCAGTTCGGTCTTAAGTGTACCGAAGAAACTTTCCGCCACCGCATTATCCAGGCATTCACCTTTACGGCTCATGCTGCAGCGTAATGAGCTCTCTTTCAACAGCCTCTGGTAGTCACCTGAAGTATAGGTGCTGCCCTGGTCTGAGTGCACAACTACAGACTCTACTCGGCCTCTTCGCCAGATAGCCATCGTGAGTGCGTCCTGCACCAGTAGAGTGTTGTTATGGTTGCTCATAGCCCAGCCAATGACATGCCTTGAATAGAGATCAATGATGACGGCCAGATAAAGCCACCCTTGCCGCGTCGGTATCAAGGTGGTGTCAGAGACCCAGGCTTTATCAGGTCTTTCCACATCAAACTCTCGCTTAAGCAGATCTGGCGCGGGCTGCATCGTGTTCTTTGAGTTAGTCGTTATGACAAACTTTCTAGCCATCTTAGAGGCAATGTCATTTGCCCTCATCAGTCTGGCCACACGATTAACACCAACACGTTCGCCCATCTCTTGCAGATCTTTATGGATGCGAGGCGATCCATAGATCTGCCGACTTGCCTTGTGAAACAGCTTTATTTTAGCGGTGAGCTGGCGATCCTCAATGGAGCGCTTGCTTTCAGGTCGGTTGCACCATGAATAGTAGCCATTCACTGATACATCAAGCGCATGACAGAGCCGTATAATTCGATGCTTTGTGCTGAGCGATTGAATAAAGGCGTACTTCACTTGAGATCCTCGCAAAGTACGCGGCGGCTTTTTTTAGGATTTCAAGCTCCTCTTTCAGCCGTTCATTCTCTTGGCGAAGGGTGGTGACTTCGCTTTGATCCTGCTTCTTTGGCCTTCCCGGACCTTCAAAGGCTTTGTTTCCTTTGTTGGATAACTGCTCTTTCCATTTGTAGAGTTGATTACGCCGAATACCAAGCTCCATAGCGATATCAGTGGCTGGTCTATCAGACTCATCCATCAGGCGAACCGCTTCTAATTTGAACTCTTTGGTGTAGGTCTTATATGGCTTGCGTTTTCTAGTCATTTGGATACTCCTATGGCGACATTGTCGCTTATTAAAAGTACCCGTTAAACTGGGGAGGTTCAGAGAGCAATTGTTAATAATATTAGAGAATAATGCTCTTTGATCCGGTTTAATTTCTCACCCCGATCAATCATCAGCCTTCTACCGGTGGTACTTATCGAGTTTTCTATACACACGGCAATAGAACGCCTTGATTGAAAAGGGTGGTATTAGCGTTGTTAGTGCGATGACAATTACCATTCCCGCATGCACTTCATTATTGAAGATATTGGCTATATGCCCAAGCTCAGCGAATATAAGGCCGACCTCTCCGCGGGGCACCATGGACAAGCCTATAATGACGCGCATCGGCCATTTTGGGGTATAAACAATGTACCAACAAACTTGCCTATTACCGCGACAATAAAGAACACCAGTGAAAAGATCCAGATGAATGGTGATCCCCAGTCGATCTCACGCAGGTTCAATGATAAACCGATCATCACAAAGAAAATCGGTGTGAAGCGTTGAATAATAGGCAACATGCGCACTTCGATGCGTCTGGCGAAAACTGGATCCATGCTAAGCGCAATACCAAAGGGTAGAAAGAATCGCCGCGACAATGCCAAGCCTGCCGCAAAACCACCCAACAATTCCGGAGCACCAACGACATGGGCCAGCCAGGCAAAGAAGAGCACCAGCGATACAATGCTTGTAGGTATCAGGCCAGGTAAATATTTGACTTCATCTGCCTTTTTAATGAACAGCGAGATCAGCTTGGCGACGACCGGTGCCAATACAAAAACAGCGTAACAAATAGCATGACCTGACCAACATTAGCAAAACTTAGACCGCCCCCGATTGAAAACTCATAGAGGAACGCCAGCAACATAACACCCATAATGTCATCAAGTACGGCAGCACCAAGCACAACCTGACCTTCAGTCTCTTTCTGTCGTTTCAGGTCTGATAACACGCGAACAGTTATACCGATACTGGTCGCTGTTAGCGTGCCACCAATAAACAGTGAGACCAGCAGGGAAAAACCGAACCAGTAATAGCCGGCAATAAATCCCAGCAGTAACGGCGACAGAAAACCAAACACGGCAACAATGATCGATTGCCTACCAGCATCCACCAATCGCTTGACATCGGTTTCCAGACCCACGGAAAACAGCAATAAAATAATGCCTATTTCGGCCAACAAGCGAATCGCTTCCGTAGGCTCTAGATAACCAAGCAGACTTGGACCGAGAATAATGCCAGCAGCCAGCTCACCGATAACCGCAGGCGCATTCAGACGTACGGCTATTTCAGCTAAGACGCGTGCAGATACCAGGATTATCAGCAGGTGGAGAAAAAGGTATGTGATTCCATAAGAACAGATCACGACTCATATTAATTATGAGTGTAATACAGCCCATGGTAATCGCACCGAGACCTACACCGGTTTAACAGGTACTTTGGACCTGCGGCTCAAACATTGGACGATGCCTATATAACAGTAACGACATCCCTATGAAATCATAGAAAAATATGCTCACGCATTTTCAGGGTGACTGGCTCTTTCTGCAGTCAACCTCTATAGGTGTGTTAACGATCAGAGACGCCATAACCCTTTATACTCATCAACCACCGCGCCGAATTGAACCTTCACCAAACTTATCGAGAATCTCGTCCATGGCCGTGGTCACATCGTTGTCACTGTCAACCACATCCTTTTCAATCTCATCTGTCGCAAACAGATCGATTTGAGACTGCTCCCCTCTTCCCTGGTTGGACGCTCTTCAGCGACGACCACTCCGACTCAATCAGCCTTAATGCCTTTCCCACATAACCATTCTGCTCAAACAGCTCCCAGCCAACTCGCGCGATCTCCACATCGCTATCGGTCGCACTGCTCAATTTACGTTGGCGTGTGTAGGTCGAGAAGTCAGCAAGACGAACCCGAATATTGATCACATCTCCTTTCTGATTTTTTTTTCTTAGTGTACGCGCCACATAAAGGCAAGTTTTTGCATAATCTGCTTTAGCTGTTGTGGATCACTAATATCTTCACTAAAGGTTGTCTCTTTCGATACGGAGTGTCGTGGCCTATGTGTTGCGCTGCGCTCTGGATAGCTACCACGCGACTGATGATAGAGATTGCTACCAGTACGCTCTCCAACCGCCTGCTGCAGTTCAGACAGGGTGTAGCGCTCTCTGAGTTGTCCGATGGTCTCCACATTCAGTTTGGCAATGCGCTTAAGGGTCTTGGGTCCGATCCCCCGCATCGCCTTGAGTGGGAGTGCATCGAGAAAGCGGTTGATCTGGTTTTTACTAACAACGGTCAGACCATCCGGTTTTCGATATTCCGAGGCGAGTTTAGCTATTAATCTGTTTGGACCGATACCGATCGAGCAGGTGAGACCAGTCGCCTCTTTAATGACCGCCTTACATCGTGTCCCTATCTCTTTTGCTGAACCGCTTAACTTTTCCATCCCCGAGAGATCGAGATAGAACTCATCAACCGATGCCTTCTCTACGACTGGCGTCACGTCATGTAGCGCCTCAAAGATACGCCGCGAGTAGTCTGAGTATTTGGCCATATCGCCGCGTAGGAAGATGCCATCGGGGCAGAGGCGATAGGCGGTGTTGGTCGGCATCGCAGAGTGAACCCCAAAGGTACGCGCCTCATAGGAGGCGGTGGCAACCACACCACGACCGCCTGGGCGGCCACCGATGATGACCGGCTTGCCACGATATTGAGGATTCTCGAGCTGCTCGATCTGTGCAAAGAATGCATCCAGATCGACCAGTGCGACCAGGGGATCACTCACTTTACGGCATGCTTCTAAAGCTCTATTGGGAGTGTACGAGGTATACATTTTGAACCACTACGGTATCTAAATACTTCTATGCCCCTTGTTATTGATAGACGCATAGCGTTGAACAATGTGCATAAACACATTACTACGCACCACACCAACACCTAATCATGAGGTAATCAGTCAAGAATCTGCTTTACTCACCTATATCCCTTGTTGCTGGCTACCCACACAGGAGACCGACGAGATGAGTGAGAGCGTCAAATTCAAATTCCCCGGCACCCAGATTGATGTGGAGTGGGACAGTCGGCTCTGTATTCATATGGGCGAGTGCGGTCAGGCGGAGGGTGAGCTGTTTGAGGGTGGACGTGAACCCTGGTGTAAACCCGATCTGGTCGATCTCGACAATGTGGTCGATGTGATTGAGCGCTGTCCGAGTGGGGCGCTGACCTACGAGACGAAGGACGGGAGCACCACCGAAACTGTCGCTGATGAGAACACCCTGCTGGTCTCCTACAACGGCCCCTATTTTCTTAAGGGTGATCTCGATATTGAGGGTGCTGGCGACGATATGCCTGGCGTCCGCTACCGGGCTGCACTCTGTCGCTGCGGAAAGTCGAAGAACAAACCCTTCTGCGACAACCAGCACGAGAACATCAGCTTCCACGATTTCGGTGCCGTGGGTGAACAGGGAACAGCCCTGGAGATAACCAGCGGAAAGCTATCGGTCAAGGCGCTACCGAACGGTCCTCTGCTGATCGACGGCAATCTCTCCATTCTCAGTAGCAGTGGTCGGAGCGCCTGGAGCGGCACCAACGCTGCACTCTGTCGCTGTGGTGCCTCGAAGAACAAACCCTTCTGTGACGGCAGCCATAAAACCGTCAACTTCGATAGCAGTAATTAGTTTCAGGGGATGTTGTGAGGAGCTGACAATGAAGACTATTCTGATCGCGCTCATCACTCTCTACGCAGGCCTCACTCTGGCCGAAGAGAGCGCCCGCTATGTCGAGCCACCCTACGAGGAGCCAAAGGTGGTCTATGACTTCTACCTGGATGACCCGGAGAAGATCAACTCGGCGCTCTACTGGATTCGCTCGCTGATCAATCCCCTCACTGAAGCACCCTATAACTACGCGCCGGAGTTTATGGATATCAAGGTGGTGATCCACGGCACCGAGATCGCGACGGTGGCGAAGAAGAACTATGCGCAGTATGAGGAAGCGGTCGAGCGAATGCGTTATTACGCCGCTCTGGGTGTGGAGTTCAAGGTATGTAATCTAGCTGCTACCGATTATGACTATCAGGTTGCCGATTTTTATGAATTTATCGAAGTTGTCCCTTCGGCATTTCCTGAACTGGTGCATTGGCAGCAGCAAGGGTACGCACTGATTACACCACAGGTCTTTACTCGTACCCGGACGATTGAAGAGGATCGTTAGTTAACCTTCCCCACCCTCTTTAATAGAGCGCCTGTCTCAAGCCACCTTCGATTGCTGATAACCAGCCCCTGTCAGCTCGGTCGCTTCATCCCGTAGGTAGCGTCGACTAAATCCCAGGAAATCGTGATTACGTTTAAGTATCTCAGCCACGGCGGGGCTGGCCAGACGCAGCTGCCAGCAGTGGCGCTGTGACGAGCTATCGTTGTAGGCCTTGCCGACCATCACTTCGCGTACACCGGGGATCTTCATCAGGATCTTTCTGCCCTTGCGGGTAATCAGTTCCTCCTCTTCGGCATCGACGCCGGGGAGATTGAACTTGAGCATGTACTCAATGCCGTGCCACGGCTGGCACTGCTCCATCACCTCTGCAGCGCGACCGGCGCTGCCCCAGACGCGCATCAGTCGACCCGCCTCCTCTTCCACACTCTCTCTGACGCCGCTGTGGAGCTTCAGGTAGTTGTCATCGGCATCCTTGGCGTTATTGCGTAGCAGTTCTGCTACACGATCGGTAATGGCGGTGAAGTAGTTGACCTTGGCGATGCCACTGGCGATCAGTTTGCGAAAGTGATCATCGCTAAGACCAGAGCTGCCGTGCAGCACCAGCGGGATCTGTAGTGCCTTGTTGATCTGCTTCAGACGCTGAAAGTCGAGGCGCGGTTTACCAACCAGCCGCCCGTGTACGGTACCGATTGAGACGGCAAGAAAGTCGGCCCCAGTAAGACGCACAAAACCACGTGCCTCCTCCACCGATGTAAAGACCAGCTCATCACTATTATCGGGGATGTAACCGAGCTCTGCCTCAACCGGCACACCGATGCCATGCGCCATCGCCACCACCGCCTTAGTGGTCTCGATATTCTCCTGCAGCGGCATGTGAGAGCCGTCAAACATCACACCATTACAGCCGTGGCGAACACCATTCACCGCTCCCTCCACACCACTACCGTGGTCGTAGTGGATCGCCACCGGCACACTGCTACGCCGTGCAGCCGCCTCCACCGCAGGGGCGAGCAGTTCGATATCGAAGTGCTGCAGATGCGGCTCGGCCAGACCGAGAATGACCGGTGCACGACACTGCTCGGCGGCGTGGATCACCCCCTGCAACAGCTCCAGGCTCACCACGTCGAAGGCGCCAACCGCGTACTGGTTGTCGTAGGCGTGGCGTAGCATGTCCTTCATCTGTACCAGTGGCATCGCTATCTCTCAATCAGTTAAGGGGGTTGGTTTGTTCGTCTGCTCACCAAATAGCGGCAGGCCGTGCTCGGCGATATGCCTCTTCATCTCAGCAGAGAGACGCAGGATCGGCAGACTCATGCTGAGCGCCTTGGTATGGCGCTGAATCAGTGCCAGTGCTTCGCTCTTGTCATAACGAGGACGGGTGGAGAACTTGCCGGCGCCGCCCTCAACCTTCCAGCACTCATCGCACCGCGCCGCATGCAACCAGGGGCTACGGGTCTCAAAATAGGCACGCTCAACACTCGCCTGCCACGGCTTGGCCAGCCGGGTCAGTATCTGCGGGATCTCTTGATCGTAGAGTCGCATCAACGGCCCCATTTCACGGTCGTAGCGCAGTGCATGCACCGCACCATCGGCCCAGGCGATACCGTCAAGATCGCTCTTCACCACATGCATCAACATCAATTTCAGCGCCAGTGATGCCCACTCCTTGCGAAAAGGTGCCAACGGAATACCACTATGCAGTCCGTGTTGAGCGATCGCCTGCTGCCAGTCGCTCTGTAGCTCTTCGATGAAGAGCACCTTGCTACCATCCTCGCTGTGGCGAATCTTGGTGCGGATATGCAGCAGTACATTGCGCTCATGGTAGTGGGCCGTGAAGTGGGAGCGGTGGTAGTCTGGCAGCGTCACCAGCCACTCTCGATACGCCTCGCCACCGTGCAGGCTCATATATTCGTAGGGCTTGCTGTAGGTGAGTGCCGGGCGTAGCCGATGGCTGCTGCGGGCATGGTTATCGGCCGCCTGCAGCGCGGCCTCACTGGTGGGGAAAAACAGCGCACTGTTCTCGCTATCGGTCACCACCTTGCCGTAGGGAGCGAGCAGAAACCAGCGCGGCTGATCACTACCGTGAAGTGCGCGTCCATGCGGCCGCACACTTCCGATACGGTAGCTGGGCGACTCACATCGGTAGCGCACCACACAGAGATCCTGATCATCGATCGGGTAACCAGACATCTGCAGCTGGTAGGTCGGAATGCGTTTTGCCACCTCGGTAAAGGGAAGATGGGCCTCAAGGTCACACTCCAGATCGTTACTCAGTCGCGGCACGATTTGTGTGAAGTCGAGCGATTCGAGTAGCGCCGCTTTATCGATGCCCGCCTCCCCTGCATGCTCAGAGAGAAACTCCGGCAGCCTCGACCAGTCGAGCTCCTCACGGCGCAACCCGTCACGGCGCATGTTGAGCAGGGTGCGCTGCCACTGCTCAGCACTGGCTCGCTGCTGCGGCAGTGCCTCGATACGATCTCGAAGCTGGCTATAGAGCTGACTGGGGTAGTCATGCACCTCTTCACTGGCGGTGCTGCGCGCTGCCAACAGACGGGTACGCGCCTGCTCAATCACCCGCCTCTGGGGAGCTTCGCGCAGCCAGTTTGCAAACCAGCGGCGGTCACCCTCCTCGAACTGATCGAGCCATTCATGATCGGCGAGCGTGTGGCCGGAGAAGGTGGTGCAGCCACGACAGCCGTGCGTGTTATTGGTGGGGTCGATCAGAATATCGACCAGCGGGTAGAGCTGACGGTGGGGGGTAGTGCTGGTTACACGCAGTTTCAGACGACGCGCATGGTAGCGCGCCCGTTCTGACATGATCTCCACGTACTTACCGCTGGGTAACTGCGGCATTCTGCACCTCCGTTCAAAATTGCTTTCGCGTGCTGATAGTGCGTTGCGCACGCGACCTCAAATTTTGTTTACCTAACTACTCCTTGTCAGGAAAATCGATCACATCATGCGATCCATTCTCCTCTTCAAGCTGTTCGCCCAGCAGCATCTCCATCGCCTCCAACACCCGGTTTCTGATCATCACGGCATTGGCGTGGAAGTAGCGCAGCTGACACTTCACCGGTAGATGGATCGCCTCACGTCGAGTTTCGAAATCGGTCCACGCCACCACCGGAATATCGTTGAAGGCGCGATCGACGACGATCCAGGCATCGCGTTGCAGGATAAGATCGAGCGTCTTCAGCTTTGGGATCGAGAGCCTGATCTCCTCACCGAGTCGCTTGAACGCCGTCTGTACGGTGCTGTAGTGCAGCGCATTGATCTCACCATCACGAGTCGCATAGACGGGCACCTCGTTGTGGCGGGTATACATCAGGCCGCCACTCGTCGACTACGCCACGCGGGCGAGTTCGGACCCCTCTTCCCAGCCACTCTCTCTGGCGCGCTCGACCGCCTCGCTGTGGATACGACTGAAACGCTGACGCAGATCATCGGGCAGATTGCCGACCATATAGTCGTACTGTTCCCACTCGGCATCGACGCGACGCCACAGCTTCTTGATGCCGGTGGCGGGCCACCCCTCGCAGCTCTCGCGCTCGGGGATCATGCCGAAGATCCAGGCGTTACGGATGATCTTGCCCATCTCGGTCATACCGCCGTTGCGGTCGTTGTGAATGCCTACATACTTCTCTGCACTCTTCATACTCAACCTCCTAACTGGTCAGGCTGGCGAACAGGGTCGGCAGCTTCTCCGGTAGACGATCGACATTGTCGATAATGGTGTAGTTGCTCTCGCCGAAGATGCGCTTAACGTAGCTGTCGGCGTTGGGATCGAGTGTCAGGCAGTAGCTGAGCACGCCGTGACTGTAGAGCTCCTCGACCGCCTTCTTGGTGTCGTGGCGCAGATGTTGCGGATCACGCTCGTCGATATCGGCCGGCTCACCATCGGTGACCAACAGGATCAGCTTGCGACGCTCAGGCTGTTTGAGCAGGTGGTGACCGGCGTGGCGCAGTGCCGCACCCATGCGGGTCGAGAGACCACCCTTCATTCCTGCCAGGCGTGATTTTGCCTCATTGTCGAAGTGTTGATTGAAGTCTTTGAAGCGGTAGTACTGCACATCGTGACGCCCATCGGAGGCGAAACCGTGCAGTGCAAAGGGATCGCCGATACCTTCAATGGCGGTGGCGACCAGTGTCGCCGCCTCACGAGTCAGCTCCAGTACGGTCTTGTCCGATCCAGCCATCTTCTCGTTGGTCGACTCGGAGAGGTCGAGCAGCACCACCACCGAGAGGTCGCGATTCTTCAGTACGTTGCGCATGGTGATGCGTGGATTGGGCTGCTCGCCCATGCGGATCGAAACCATCGCATCGATAGCGGCATTGAGATCGATCTCGTCACCATCCTCCATATTGCGCACCCGCTGCACACCCTCGGGGGTGAGCAGATCGATAATCTGTTTAATGCGATGGGCAATTGGCTTGTAGTCGGTAAGGATCTGTTCGATGTCATCGACATCACCCTTCGGCTGGCGGCGCTCATAGACTGTTGACCAGTCGGGCCGCGCCAGCTGGATCTGGTAGTCCCACTCCTGGTAGTGGAACGGCTCGGAGACCGGCTCCTTGCCCCACATGTCATTGAAGCTCTTCTGGTTCTCGCTGAGATCATCCTCGTAGGGGTACATCTCCGTATCGCAGGTCCAGATCTCCTGCGCATCGTCACCGGCCAGCTCACAGTCGACCTCGTTGGCCATCTCGATGACACTCATCCGCTTGCGCACCTGACGCTGGCTGGCGGGGATGTACTCCTTACCGAGGTTGAAGTCGAACTCCTCGAACTCCCAGATAAAGCGGTTGTCGTCGCGGTAGGAGATGCGGTTGCGTTCAAGGATGCGTAGGCTCGGCACCTCCTTGCGGGCGGAGAAGATGTTGAACAGCTCCATGCCCATGTGCCAGGAGAAGCTGTTGTCGTCCTGCTTCTCGACAACCTGCTCATGGAAGCGCTGGGCGAAGGCGTTGAGCTCTTCATCACCGCAAGAGGCGTTGCTGTCGAGCAGCATCTGCGCCACATCCTCCAGAAGCTCCATGGTCGGATGCTCAACCGCCGTCTCATAGTCGTGGGCGAGCAGCGTTCCCCACAGCTTCTTCAGACCGGGGAATTCGTTGACCGCCTTGTACTCGATACGAGCATCCTCGAGCATGCCGATAAAGTACATCTGTGCCGGGCTGAGCTGCTCGGCCGAGATCGGCTTGGTAGTGTAGGACATATGTGCCGCCATATGTGCGGCGGTAGCGCGGTAGAGCTCCAGTCCACTGGTCTCGCCGAGATCATCGACCGCATCCGGCATATGGAAGATGCGGCTCTCGATGTAGGGCTTGAAGTCGGTGTAATCGGCGCCGGTAGGACGCAGGAAGAAATCACGGCCCCAGAGTGCGCGCAGGTAGAAGTTGAGCTTACGCTGCACCCTGATAAAGAGTACACCGCGGCGCTCCTTCTGCAGCATCGCCTTGCTATCAGCCGATTCAAGATTGAAGTAGGCGGTCAGGTTGTTGAAATCGCGGCGGTAGGCCTGGGCACCAAAGTTGGCCCAGCGGCGCAGGCCGCTGATGGTCAGCTTCGAAAGCAGCTCATCCATATGGTTGAGCATCGGGCGCAGGCCGCGTGCAGCGGTACCAGAGAGCTGGTGGATCAGGGTCAGGTAGCCGCGTAGCAGCTCGGCATCACCGAGATTACGTGCGGCGGAGGGCAGGCTACTAAAGAGCAGGCCAACCACCTCACCGGAGACCATCGAGGCGAGTTTCATCGCCGCGGTGATCACATCGGGAATCACATCCTCGCCACACTCCTTGGCAACCTGCGGCATCTCCTGCAGGTAGGTGATAACGACATCACTGCCGCGCCCCAGATTGCAGAGCCCCTTGGCGCCATCCATATAGTCCCGCAGTCCGGCAGGCGACATGATGCGAGCCGCCTCCTGGAAGGTGCCATCAAGCACGTCGCGCACCTCCGGTGCGGCATCCTGCAGAAACTCTTCGTAATCTTCGAGGTTAATGCTCATCGTTGCAGCCTCGCTACCGAGGCGCGCTATTCACGGAGAGACAATGCGCTATAACGCACCGGCCGATGTGAATACCGTACCCCGGCAGCCGTTATCGCTTAGCCGAAGAAGGTCTGTACCGCTGCGTCGAGCGTGTCGCGCATATCGGGATCGTCAGTCAGCGGGGTGACCATGGTCATCGAACACGCCTCGGTGGCATCGATTCCCTTGCTGATCAGCTGACCCGCGTAGACCAGCAGACGGGTCGAGATACCTTCATCAAGACCGTGACCCTTGAGGTTACGAGCACGATGGGCAATCTGTACCAGCTTGCCAGCGGTCACAGGATCGACACCCGACTCCTTGGAGACGATCGCGGTCTCGATCTCCGCCTCCGGGTAGTCGAAGTCGAGTCCACCAAAACGCTGCTTGGTCGACTGTTTCAGATCCTTCATCAGGCTCTGGTAACCGGGGTTGTAGGAGATCACCAGCTGGAAGTCGGGGTGCGCCTCAATCAGCTCACCCTTTTTGTCGAGCGGCAGGGTGCGACGGTGGTCGGTCAGCGGGTGGATAACAACGGTTGTATCCTGACGCGCCTCGACCACCTCATCGAGGTAGCAGATCGCACCGATGCGAGCGGCGGTGGCCAGCGGCCCGTCCTGCCACTTGGTGCCATCCTTATCGAGCAGGAAACGACCAACCAGATCGGAGGCGGTCATATCCTCGTTACAGGCGACGGTGATCAACGGCTTGCCGAGCTTGTGTGCCATGTACTCGACAAAGCGCGACTTACCGCAGCCGGTTGGCCCCTTGAGCATCATCGGCATGCGGGCGTTGTAGGCCGCCTCGTAGAGCGCAACCTCCCTGCCGACCGCCTCGTAGTAGGGTTCCTTCTTGATAACGTACTGATCGGGATCAACTGTAATATCGGTCATAGCGGCTCTTCTCTCTCGATAAACTTATTCTTCGTCGTCGGTCTCTACTTCACCGTTCCAACCGGCGGCTTTCGCCTTGGCGAGCGCCTCGTCATGGATACGGCTATGGCGTTCGGCCAGCTCCTCGGGCAGGTGGCTGACCAGGCAGCCATACTTGTCCCATTCGGCGTTGACCTTCTGTAGCAGTGAGTCGATTCCAGCGATGTTCCATCCCTCGCAGGTCTCTGACTCGGGTAGTAAACCAAATACCCACGCATCACGAATGATCTTGCCGATGGTGGTCATGCCACCATTAATCTCATTGTTGATGCCTACATACTTGTCTGGTTTTGCCATGATTCTGTTCCTCTCATTAGGTGTGAATAACGGGTAATGCGTTAAGCCTACTCTCTTAGCAACACTGACTGCACACACCTAATAAAAAAGCCCCTGACCGAAGGTCGGGCAGGGGCTTCTTCTAGCTACCCCAGGGGCTGCTTATGCAGCGACTCCGCGGTAGACAACCATCGAGGCACCTGCGCACTGGGCAAAGTTATCCAGGCCCAGCAGACGAACGTGATTGTCTGGGTGCGCCTTGTGGCACGCCTCCAGCTCAGCCAGGATCGCATCTACGTCGGTCTCACCGAACATAGGCAGCTTCCACATGTACCAGTAGCTACCCGACGCATTCTGCGGCTCGGTGTGCTCGATTGATGGGTTCCAGCCCTTGCTCACGATGTACTCGATCTGTGTGCGGGTCTGATCCGCGTCCATGGACGGCAGGTATGAGAAGGTCTCAAACTTGCGGCTGGCGTTATCGGCCAGGCTCGAATTGTAATCTTGCATATCACTCATGATTAATTCCTCAATTTAATTTCAAATTCGGTTCTGTAGAAGTGTTGCCCTCTTCGCAAACGGTTCAGTCGGGGGTGAACTTCCTACATGGTCCTGCAAACCATCTGCGTAGGAGCGGCGCTTGCCGCAAACCGTTTGGCCCGAGGGCTATCCCTCTTACTTGTGAGAAACGTCCAGTTTGTCGACGGTATCGAACTCGAACTTGATCTCCTTCCAGGTCTCCATCGCCATCTTCAGCTCTGGGCTGTGTGCTGCTGCGGCGGTAAGGATCTCCTTACCCTCCTTCTCCAGCTCACGACCTGAGTTACGCGCCTCAACACAGGCCTCAACCGCAACACGGTTAGCAGCAGCACCTGCAGCATTACCCCAGGGGTGACCCAGCGTACCGCCACCGAACTGCAGTACAGAGTCATCACCGAAGATGTTAACCAGCGCGGGCATGTGCCACACGTGGATACCACCAGAGGCAACAGGAAGTACGCCAGGCATTGAGCCCCAGTCCTGATCGAAGAAGATACCGCGTGAACGGTCTTCCTTGACGTAGGAGTCGCGCATGATGTCGATCCAGCCGAGGGTTGCCTCGCGGTCGCCTTCGAGCTTACCGACAACGGTACCTGAGTGGAGGTGATCACCACCGGAGAGACGCAGGATCTTGGTCAGTACACGGAAGTGGATACCGTGGTGGGGGTTACGGTCGAGTACCGCGTGCATCGCACGGTGAATGTGCAGCAGCATGCCGTTGTCCTGACACCACTGTGCCAGCTGGGTGTTGGCTGCCCAACCGCCGGTGATGTAGTCGTGCATGATGATCGGAGCACCGATCTCCTTGGCGTACTCGGCGCGCTTCATCATCTCATCAGAGGTAGGCGCGGTAACGTTCAGGTAGTGACCCTTACGCTCGCCGGTCTCGGCCTCTGCCTTCTGGATCGCTTCCATAACGAAGTCGAAACGGTGACGCCAGCGCATGAAGGGCTGTGAGTTAACGTTCTCGTCATCCTTGGTGAAGTCGAGACCACCACGCAGACCCTCGTAGCAGGCACGACCGTAGTTCTTGGCCGAGAGACCGAGCTTAGGCTTGATGGTGCAACCGAGCATTGGACGACCGTACTTGTTGAGCAGATCGCGCTCGACCTGGATACCCTGAGGTGGTCCATTACAGGTCATTACATAGGCAACAGGGAAGCGGATATCTTCGAGACGCAGAGCACGCAGCGCCTTAAAGCCGAATACGTTACCGACCAGTGAGGTCATTACGTTTACAACCGAACCCTCTTCGAACAGATCGATTGGGTAGGCAACGAAGGCGTAGAAGCAGGTGTCATCACCCGGTACGTCTTCGATAGAGTAGGCACGACCCTTGTAGTGATCGAGATCGGTCAGCAGGTCAGTCCATACGGTGGTCCAGGTGCCGGTTGAAGATTCAGCAGCTACAGCGGCAGCAACCTCTTCACGCGGTACACCCGGCTGTGGGGTAACCTTAAAGCACGCAAGAATATCGGTATCCTTGGGGGTGTACTCGGGCATCCAGTATGTTTCGCGGTACTCTTTTACACCCGCGTTATAGCTCTTTTCAGCCATGTCGTGTTGCTCCTCTTGTAACTACAAAAATTGCGCGGTTATCGTTGACCGCTGCGCTTGGTTAAGACACGATGCAAATCTAGCTGAATCACGAAATAATGGAAATTAATAGTAAATATGAGCGCCATTAACGATCGTTAATGACCTCATGAGTTGAGGGAACCATGATCAGAGCAACCCTGCAGCAACTGCGTGTTTTTCAAGCAGTTGCAGAGCATCGCAGCTTTACCAAGGCGGCCGAGGTGATCCACCTCACCCAGCCCGGTGTGTCGATTCAGGTGAAGCGATTGGAGGAGATTCTGGGGGTTTCGCTGTTTGAAAAGGTCGGTAACCAGATCTATCTGACCGCTGAGGGGAAGGCGCTGTTTGCCACCTGTCACGATCTATTTGAGAGGCTGGCGGTGTTCGAAGAGGAGCTCGCCTCGATTCACGGCGAGGTTGCCGGTCCGCTCAATCTCGCCGCCGTGACCACCGCCAAGTACTTCCTGCCCAACTACCTCGGTGCCTTTCTGCGCCAGCATCCCAACGTCGTGCCACAGCTCAAGGCGAGTAACCGCGAACGTATCATTGAGCGACTCGATGCAAACGAGGATGACCTCTACATCATGGTCACTCTGCCGCAGCGCGATGATATCGAGACACACCCCTTCCTCGACGACCATCTGGTGGTCTTCGCCCACCCTGAACATCCGCTGGCTAAAAAGAAGAACATCACCCTGGAACAACTAAGCAAAGAGCGCGTCATTGCCCGTGAAGCGGGATCGGGCATTCGCTTGACCTACGAGCGGATGCTCAAAGAGAAGGGAGTCTCCATTGAGCCCTACATGGAGCTCGGTAGCGGTGAGGCAATTAAACAGGCGGTCATGTCAGGCATCGGTATCGGCGCCCTCTCCACCTTCAGCCTCAAGCTGGAGCTGGAGACAGGCCGACTGGTGGTACTCGATGTGGAGGGTTTTCCCATCAGCCGACGCTGGCACGCCGTACACCGCAGGGGCAAACGCCTTTCACGTGCCGCACAGGCGTTTCTCGAATTTATACAGGAGGCGGAGATTCCCGGCGTAACCCAGCCACTCGACCTGGATGATTGAACAAGCCGCACTCTGCAAAGAGGTGATTGTTATCTACATAGCTAGCCAGCCAGCCGATCTGCGTCTCTTGCCCTCACTACTCCACCAGTGCTGACTGCGCGGCCTCCCACATCTCCATAGCTGCCTTGCGGTCGGAGCCCCAGCGGTATTGACCAATCTCACCGCTCTCACGAATCACGCGATGACAGGGGATCAGGAAGCCGATCCGGTTGGCCGCCACCGCGCTGCCAACGGCACGCTGCGCACGCGGTGAACCGACCGCTGAGGCCAGGGCGCCGTAGGAGCTGAGCTGGGATGACCCGATGCTCAATAGCGCCTCCCACACCTTGATCTGAAAGTTAGTGCCACGTAACAGGAGATGTAGCGGTTTATCGAGTGAGGGTTTGGCAAAAATCCGCTGGGCTAGATCGGCCGCCTCCCTATCGTTACTACTGAGTGTCGCCGCCGACCACTCTGCGGCCAACTCTTTAATCCACGCTTCACAACCATCGTCGCAGAAAGCGAGATTACAGATGCCGCGTGACGTCCAGCCGATCATTGCCCGGCCGAAGGGAGTGTTGGCCTCACCATAATTCACCGTTACACCCTGACCTAATGCGCCCACCTCACCTGGCGTCATCGCCTCGGTTGTGACCATCAGATCGTGCAGTCGGCCCGGACTGGATAGGCCAACCTCTATAGTTGTCTGTAACACTGCCTGTGACTGGCGCAACTGCTGCCTGGCGTGCTCCTTGGTCAGAAACTGGAGAAAGCGCTTCGGTGAGATACCGGCCCACTCACTGAAGGTACGCTGCAGGTGTGACTCTCAGACCGACTGCTGTGGCAATTTCAGCAAGCGTCGGCTGCTGCCGTGCATGGGCTCGCAGATAAGCAATAGCACTTTCAATCACCGCATAGTTACGTCGCTGATCTGTCAGTGGGCCCGACACGTCTCTCTCCCGGATAGTTTGTTTGATCTGTGATTAGTCTCATCCAATCCAGACCATCAGGCCACCCGTTTCTTGCACATCCATACGAAAGCCCTGAGTACGAAGAGGACTTTGCCCTGGTCGACGATATCTGCAACTATCGACGCTAACCAAAATCAATATCGACCACTGAGGATTTCCATGAAGAAGACCGTCTCGACCACCCTGCCCTGATCGCAGCACTCACCTTCTCCGGCCTCACCAGCGCCGCCGGTTATGAGACCAAGGATCAGTGGTCGGCTAAGATCAAAAGTGAGAAGCGCATCACTGCCGCACTCTGCGCACCTGCTGGTTACCTCGTCAGCTGCACGACTCCTTACACCGAGACCGAGAGCGGCAAGCCAGTAGAGACATCCATTACCGCCGAGGCGTGTACTGAGTCGGTCGACTACCTCACTAAAGCGATGCTGCACGACGGCAAGGCCGACCATAAACCAGCGATGTTCTACCACAAGCTCCCGAGCAACATTGGTGCCGGTTACCAGATGGACCACTTCGCCTCGGAGCTGGGCAAGAATATCTTCGGACAGATTCGCGCTGTGCTAGAGCAGAAGGGTGGCAGCATAGTCCGTAGCGCAGAGTGTGATCAGAAGTTGATGACCATGCTGAAAATCAACGGCAACTAGAGCGTAGCCCGGATGGAATAAAACGTAATCCGGGAAACAGAAAACAGGTAAGTTCTTATAAACCCCGGATTACGCATAAGCTCCATCCGGGCTACCGAAATCACCTCGGTATAAAGACCCTTCCACTCATCTGGATCAGCGGACGGTGGGTACCAATGTGATAGTTCTGCTCGTAGTCGATACCTGCCTCACGCAGTACAGCGAGTACCTGCCCTGTTCCAACACTCACTGCGTCTCTTTGCTCACATCAGTCGAGTAGACCAACACTCTTGATCCGTGCATAGAGCTGTGTACCGAGCTTCACGTCGAGCTTGTCGCGTGACTTGCGGGTAATGCGTGCCAGCAGCGGTTGATTGCCCACATTCTCCGGGCAGCAGAGCTTTGCCATCACCTGACCGTGGCCGGCATCGGCCACCTCGATAACAACGGCCTCCCAGATGTTAAGGATGCTGCTGCGCTCCTCATGATCGAGGCTAAGGCTGACATCCTTGGCGGGTATGTTGACTCGCACCTTCTCACCGACTGCCTTGTCGCAGCGACGCACCTGCAGCTTGCCGAAGCGGCTCTCAAGGATGGTGAGCTGGTACTCCTCGTCATGGCCAACCACCTCGGTCTCGAGCACCGCTGAGGCCTCATCCTCGTGGGAGATGGCCAGCTCCAGGTTGCTCATCATCTGCTGCAGCGAACCGCTCGCCTTCACCCGCCCCTGCTCCAGCCAGACCATGTGGTCGGCAAGGCGCGAAACCTCTTTGACCGAGTGGCTGACGTAGAGCACCGGGATCGCCAGCTCGTCATGCAACCGCTCCAGATAGGGGAGGATGTCGTGCTTGCTGCGCTCATCGAGTGCCGAGAGCGGTTCGTCCATCATCAGCAGTCGTGGACTGGTAAGTAGGGCACGTCCTATGGCAACACGTTGACGCTCACCACCAGAGAGGTGCTGCGGCATACGTTTAAGCAGATGCTCAATACCGAGCCACTCGACCACCTGGCTCATCTCGATCTGACGTGCAGCCCTGGGGATGCGCTTTAGACCGAAGGCGAGGTTCTGCCTGACATTGAGATGTGAGAAGAGACTCGCCTCCTGAAAGACGTAACCGATCGGGCGCTGGTGTACCGGCATGAAGTGGGCCTCACTCTGCCACACCTCACCATTGACGCTGAGGCTGCCCGACGCCTGCTCCAGGCCTGCAATGGCACGCAGCAGTGTTGTCTTGCCTGAACCGGAGTCACCGAATAGCGCAATGACGCCCTGCCCCGGTAGTGTCAGCTCAACATTCAGAGTGAATTCACCGAGCTGCATATCAAATTGTGCTTCGATCTCACTCATCCAGCTTCACCGCGAGAGACTCGCCCGTTCAGCAGGTAGAGCGCCAGCAATACTGTGAATGCAAAGCCGATCATACCGGCAGAGAGAAGATGTGCCTGACCATATTCAAGTGTTTCAACGTGGTCGTAGATGGCGACCGAGAGCACCTTGGTCTCACCTGGGATGTTGCCACCAATCATCAGCACCACGCCAAACTCTCCGACGGTGTGTGCAAAACCGAGCACCATTGCGGTGAGGAAACCGGGCCGAGCCAAGGGTACGGCGACGTTGAAAAAACGGTCTGATTTTGATGCGCGCAGTGTGGCGGCCACCTCCAGCGGACGTTTTCCCAACGCCTCAAAGGCGTTCTGTAGTGGCTGTACGACGAAGGGAAGCGAATAGAGCACCGATGCGAAGACCAGACCGCTAAAGGTAAAGGGAAGCGTGCCGATGCCGAGCGCCTGGGTGAGCTGTCCTCCGGGGCCATTGGGGCCGAGGAAGACCAGAAGATAGAAGCCGAGCACCGTGGGTGGCAACACCAGCGGTAGTGCGACTACAGCGCTGATGGCGTGTTTAAAGCGCGACTCTGTTTGCGACAGCCACCAGGCGATCGGGGTGCCGATCATTAGCAGGAAAATTGTGGTGACACTCGCCAGTTTCAGCGTCAGCCAGACGGGTGTCCAGTCAAATGGCATTGATCACTCTCGTATGTATATTTAGCCGCAAAGTACGCAAAGGGGCGCGAAGTAAAAGATAATAATCACTCCACGCCATACCCGTAGG
Source organism: Candidatus Reidiella endopervernicosa (assembly GCF_013343005.1). Classification (GTDB taxonomy): domain Bacteria; phylum Pseudomonadota; class Gammaproteobacteria; genus Reidiella; species Reidiella endopervernicosa. The sequence continues at coordinate 761,382 of NZ_CP054491.1, read as the reverse complement.
AGGATATTACCTTGCGTGCCGCTACACTTCTCAGGAATTTGATAAAGGCGATCGCCGCCGGATTATCACGCTCTCGACTCAGCAGCACGGCCTGCTGCTCGATCGTGCATAGTAGTCCTGCGGTACGACCCAGAGACTTCCTCCCTTCGCCTGCCACGCATCAACCTGCGACAACGCAACAAAACCGGCATCAACATTTCCGGTTGCGGTGAACTGGAAGGTCTGTGCAATGGATTCACCACGCACCAGCTTCGGCTCTATCTTTTGCCACAATCTCAACTGCTCCAGCACCTGCTTCGCTGCCAGACCATAGGGGCCGTGTTGGGGTTGGCGATCGCTGCGCGTTTGAATTGCGCCTGCTGCAGATAGCGCTCTGCGTTCACAAACTGATTCGATTTCGGACTCCAGAAGGCGATTCTGCCGATGGCATAGGTGACACGTGTTCCCGCGACCGCCAGCCCTTCATTCTCGGCACGTAACGGGCGTTCTCTGTCAGCCGCCAGGAGGACCAAACGGTGCTCCGTGTTCGATCTGTGCATAGAGCTTACCGGTGGAGCCGAAACTAACGCGAGCGGTATGTCCGGTCGTCTGTTCAAACAGCGGTAATAGATCTCGAGCCGCCGAGGTAAAGTTGGCGGCTACCGCTACCTTCACTTCAGCGGCCTGCACCGCTGGCTGGACCAGGAGCATGCTCAACAGCATGAACAGCCCGCCATATGACCATTTGCCCTTCATGACGTCACTTTACCAAGATTGGTTCGAGCAGTAACCGCTGCCATTTTGATGCAACAAAATCTCCAAACGGGCGTTTTGTACAGTAGAGAGTTATCCGCCTGTAGATATCGCTTTGGCCTACAGCCGGTGAATTAGAGATTATTGATAGATTACCTGATCAACGAGAAGGTGCTGAGACAACCTGAATTGCGTTAACCGCCTCATGGTGGCTTCTGCTCACCTAGTAGGTGATTGTTTAACCGTCGAGTGATTTAGCCTCAGGATCGCCTTCAATCTCTGCATCAGGCCATCATTACACAGTTGCGACCATTCCCTTTTGCACGGTAGAGCGCTGTGTCAGCGGCTTCAAGTATTTCGTCTGCATTGGTCCCATCCTCAGGATAGGTCGAGACGCCCAGGCTGACGGTCAATGCAATCTCGCCCTGCTCCTTGGCCAGTACGGGGTGGTTCATAATCGCTGTACGCACACGTTCGGCGACCTTGGCAGCAGTATTCTTGTCGGTGTTTTGCAGTAGCAGTACAAACTCCTCTCCCCACCGTGCGAGGAAATCATCCTCCCGCATCATCTTCTCAACCAGATGGCTGATATGACAGATCGCCGTATCGCCCGTCTGATGGCCATACTGGTCATTGATCTTTTAAAGTGATCGATATCGAACATCACCATCGAGTAGTGTGTATTGATCAGCGTCAGCGTATATCGCTCCAGCGATTTGACCCTCGCCTCAAAGGCGCGGCGATTGTGCACGCCTGTCAGTGGGTCTTGCTCATTTTCAGCAACTAGCTTCTTCCTATCGCGGTTGAGATAGAGACTGGCGTAGAAGCCTCCCGCCAGGGTAACGAGCAGTGTCAGCACTGTGACAAGCAGTGCCCTCGTCTTGAGCCCTTTGTGCGCAAGTACTCGTGGTGAATAAACTGGTGCATCTCTTCATGTTGCACCTCGATCTGGTCAATGAGCTGATACATATTGGCATCAAACTGCTCCATCGCCTCACCGAGTTGAAGCGCTGAGAGCCCCTCTGGATTATTAATAATCGCCCACCCTTCGCTTCTTCTCTGCTGCCAACTCTGTTCTATCTCCTGCAGCGCGCTACGCTCCTCCTCGAACTTCATCTTCTCCATTGCCGCTTGAAGCTGGTTATCAACTGATGCGATTAATCGCTTCCAGTTCTCCCTCTCCTCCGGATTCTGGTGGATCAGATAGTCGTTCGGTGGCATCACGGATCGGTGCAGCGCATTTTCGAGCCGTACCAGCGGCATCATCTCCTCCATCGATTCGTAGACGATATTGTCCATCGCCTTGAATACGGGGAAGTAGGTGCTCACCAGCACCAACGACATGATGCCGAGCAGCGGTATCAAGGCCAGACTCGCCAACACTAAAAACGTGTCCGAGGTGAGATATTTACCATTACTTTCATATGGATATGTCATTTTCTGATTATTTAGTTTGAGCGTAGTCAAAGATTCGAATCAGGACCAGCCGATCTACGGTGAAAGGTCACCATCGCTATTCGCATTCGCGGTTAGGGCGTACTACAAAGAGACGAGATTTAGGCTGCGCTTAACCCTCTCTCGACACCGCTCAGATTTAGAATCACTCTATCACTGCAAATGAGAACGATTCGCAATAGTATCTATTTCAAGATAACTACTGTCGAAATTGAGGAAACGAAGATGTTGAACCTGAAACAGCTGATCGCCGCGCTCGCCACCACCGCTGCCGTGGCACTCCCCCTGACCGCCGCTGCCAGCGGCGAGGTTAACCTCTACTCGGCACGTAAAGAGGCTCTGATCAAACCGCTGCTCGATCGCTTCACCAGTGAAACAGGTATTACGGTCAATCTGGTCACCGGTAAGGCCGATGCGCTGCTCAAACGCCTCAAGAGCGAGGGTCGCAACACCCCCGCAGACGTGCTGCTGACCACCGATGCCGGACGTCTGCACCGCGCCAAGAGCGCTGGTGTCACCCGTAGCTTCGATTCGGCAACGCTCGAGAAGCTGGTCCCTGCCAGCTATCGCGATCCCGAGGGCCACTGGTATGGCCTCTCACTACGCTCGCGTCCAATCCTCTACGTAAAGGGCAAGGTCGATCCTGCAGAACTTTCAAGTTATGAGGCGCTGGCTGATCCCCGGGGAGTCGCTATTTTGCGAAAGTTTGTTTTGGGCATCCAAGCCCAAGCAAACAGCAAAACTTCACGCGACCGTTTATGCCTTCGGCGCCCCGACCGTCCTGCGTACGTTGCGTAATCACCTCTTCGCGGCTCTACACAACTCCCTCAGTGACTCTACGCCGACATAAAGCCGCTGCTGCATCTTCTTCGTCGTCCGCTCGCGCTCTCAACTACGAATATGCAGACGGCGTCGACTATCGGGACTAACCGCCCTCACTTCGCTCTCCATGGCGGTCAGCGGAAGTGGAAGAAGCGAATCTGTATCCGCTCCTCAAGCAATATCTACAACCAGTCACTGGTCGCCTCATTGATCGCCAGTAACGGCGAAGCAGAGACTGAGACCTGGGCCAAGGGGATGGCGGCCAATCTCGCCCGCACCCCCAAGGGTGGTGATCGCGATCAAATCAAGGCAGCGGCTGCCGGGCAGTGTGATATCGCCGTGGCTAACACCTATTATCTGGCCGGTATGCTCACCTCCAAAGATGAGGCGCAGCGCGCTGCCGCAGGGAAGATGGGGCTCTTCTGGCCCAATCAGGATGGACGTGGCACCCATGTGAATATCTCCGGTGCCGCAATCACCTCGGCGAGCAAGAACAGTGCTAATGCGGTCAAACTGATCGAGTTTCTTGCCAGTGATGCCTCGCAGCAGTGGTATGCAGAGAAGAATGGCGAGTACCCTGTGCGTGATAACATCGCCACCAGCTCGGTTCTTGAATCATGGGGCCACTTCAAGGCCGACACGCTCAACCTGAGTCAGCTCGGAAATCTCAACCCCAACGCCGTGATGCTGATGGATCGCGCAGGCTGGAAGTAACCGTAATACAAACAGGATGTAGGCATGGCCCGATAGCGCTGACGGAGCGCTATCGGGCATCTTTATTTAGATGATTAGATTTAACTACTGGAGTACGAGCGTAACCGGCACCGCCCTGATTCTGGCGCTGCCGGTTTTTGTCATTGTGGCAAACCTGTTTGTGCCCGCTGGTGCGGTATGGGATCACCTGGTTGAGACGGTACTGCGCGACTATGTGGTCAATTCGCTGCTGCTGATGGTAGGGGTAACACTCGGCACATTGGTAATGGGGGTTGGCACCGCATGGCTGGTCACGATGACCGAGTTCCCAGGTCGTCGTCTGTTCGAGTGGGCGCTACTACTGCCGATGGCGATCCCCGCCTATATCATCGCCTACACCTACACCGGCATGTTCGACTTCGCCGGTCCGCTACAGGGTGCACTACGCGAGCTGACTGGTTGGGGTTATGGCGACTACTGGTTCCCCGAGATACGCTCCATTGAGGGGGCAGCGATCATGCTGGCACTGGTGCTCTACCCCTACGTCTACCTGCTGACTCGCACCGCCTTCATCGAGCAGTCACTCTGTGTGACAGAGGTGAGTCGTAGCCTGGGCAAGGGACCGTGGCGCACCTTCTACAGCGTCGCCCTGCCGCTGGCCCGCCCCTCGATCGTCGCCGGTCTCTCACTGGTGTTGATGGAGACGTTGGCCGACTACGGCACAGTGCAATACTTCGGTGTTTCCACCTTCACCACCGGCATATTCCGTACCTGGTATGGACTCGATAATGCCGCTGCGGCGGCGCAGCTCTCGGCGATCCTACTGCTGTTTGTCTTTGTGCTACTGAGCCTGGAGCGAATCTCACGCAAACAGGCGCGCTATCACCACACTGGGCACAAACAGCAGCCAATCAAACGCTACCCACTGCACGGCTGGCGATCTCTTTTTGCCCTGTTCTTCTGCCTCGGGCCACTGTTGTTTGGTTTCCTCCTACCGGCTGGACAGCTCGGTTTCTGGGCCGTGGCAACCTTTGAGGATAGTGTCGATGGGCGCTTTGCCGAGCTGGTGTTGCACAGCGTCGGGCTCGCTGCAGCCGCCGCCGTGCTGGCACTCTTTCTGGCACTACTGCTCGGTTACGGTCGCCGCCTACGCCCAACCCGACCGGTACGCTTTGCGGTGCGCAGTGCCGGGCTGGGTTACGCGGTGCCGGGCACTGTTATTGCGGTCGGCGTGGTGATCCCCTTTGGCTGGTTCGACAATGCCCTCGATAGCTGGATGCGAGCCGAGTTTGATATCTCCACCGGACTGCTGCTGAGCGGCACCGTGGCGGCACTGCTATTTGCCTACATGGTGCGCTTTCTCGCCGTCTCTCTGAATGCGGTCGAGACCGGGCTGCAGCGCATCACCCCCTCTATGGATGAGGCGGCGCAGTCGATGGGCCTTCGTCCATTGGCGATCCTCGGCAGGGTCCATATTCCGATCCTCAAGGGGAGTCTGCTCACCGCCCTGCTGCTGGTGTTTGTAGATGTGCTTAAAGAACTGCCAGCGACGCTGATCTTACGTCCGTTTAACTTCAACACCCTGGCGGTGCGTGCCTACGAGCTGGCCGCCGATGAGCGCCTCGCAGACGCCTCTGCCGCTGCGCTTGCAATCGTCGTCGCCGGAATCGTTCCCGTAATTCTTCTCAGCCGTTCCATCTCAAGGGCCAGAGACCATGATGCAACTTGATGTAAGAGACGCTGCCGTCGCCTACGGCAATAAAACCGTTATCGAAGGGGTGTCGTTCTCACTCGCCTCCGGTGAGATCGGCTGTCTGCTCGGGCCAAGCGGCTGCGGCAAGACCTCCCTGCTGCGCGCCATTGCAGGGTTTGAACCGCTCTCCAGCGGTGAGATCGATCTGCATGGGCGCAGCGTCTCGGCCGTCGGCCAAACGCTATCACCCGAGCAGCGCCGCATCGGCATGGTGTTCCAGGAGTTCGCCCTCTTCCCCCATCTGAGTGTGGCGAAAAATGTCGGCTTCGGTCTTGAACATATGAACGGTGCAGAACGCAGCGCACGAGTCGAAGAGCTATTGTCATTAGTGGGCATGTCACATCTGGCGAACGTGCATCCACACCAGCTCTCCGGCGGACAGCAGCAACGCATCGCACTGATCCGAGCGATGGCGCCACGTCCAGAGATCTTGCTGATGGATGAGCCCTTCTCCAGCCTCGATACCGAACTGCGGGAACAGTTGGCACGTGAGGTGCGCAATCTGCTCAAGCGCGACAACATCACCGCCATTCTGGTGACTCACGATCAGATGGAGGCGTTTGCGATGGCCGACTCCATCGGTGTGGTGGGTGAGGGTCGACTGCACCAGTGGGCCAACGGTTACACCACTTACCACAACCCGAGCAACCGCTTTGTTGCCGGCTTCATCGGCCAGGGCGTCATGCTACCGGGTCAGATTGTCGAAGGTGGGCGCATTCAGACCGAGCTCGGCATCATCGGCGAGGCGGTGCCCGCCTCCTGCCACAGCAGCGCCGAGGTTGAACTGCTACTGCGCCCCGACGATGTGATTCATGATGATGAGAGCAAACTGCAGCTAGAGGTGAAGGGTAAGGATTTTCGCGGCGCCGAGTATCTCTATACCCTGCTACTGCCGAGCGGTCAGGAGATTCTCTGTATGGTGCAGAGCCACCACAATCACAATTTTGGGAGAGAAGATCGGCATCCGTCTCGATGTGGAGGATCTGGCGCTCTTCCCTGTTCGGGAGTCTGAGAAGCTGGCCGAGTGTTAAGCAGCCACCGATCGATTCAGTCACCCTGAATGAATCAGATACTCCTGAGTGAGTGCTGTTCGTAGACCAGCGAGACGATCTGCCAGCCCCGCGCGTCGCCTACCAGGGTTAACACATCCACCCCCTCGCGCACTTCTCGGTCGACGGTGAATCGGTAGTCGGCAGTTACCACGGCGATATGGCCGTTTCGTTCGACCCTGGCATTAAACCCAGCCTTCAGACCGGCTATTCTCTTCGCCATACTCCTCCTGCTCCGGTAGCGCGGCATCGATCGGTTCGACTCCCGCCCCGGTACCCATCTCACAACGTGCCATCACGGCATTGCCAGCAAACAGTGCTCGCCCTGGCAAAACGTTTCTCTGAAGGCCTGGGTAGAGGTCGATCAACGCCTCGGGGCTCTCCAGTACATGTGCTATCAGTGTCGTTGAGGGGCGCTTGATCTTGCATCATCTGTTCCAACATTAAGCAACTATCACTGATCTCGAACGAAGGCGATCAGATCTTCCAGCCAGTCTGTCCATCAACCGTGCGACAAAGGGTATGTCTGAATAAAGTGGTCATTCACGGTGAGTGGTTTTATTGGCATCGACTCCACGTAGGCGCGGCCATCTATCATAAAGAAGTCAATCGCCCCGTAGTCCAGGTGCAGATCGCGTCGCACCTGGGAAGCTCTTGGTCAGGCCCTCACCTCTATCTCCTCATGAGAGAGCATGTGATCATCACAGAGCAGTGAGTTATAACGGCTACGGGTGATCATTCCATCACTCCCGGGAGAAGGGTAGCGCTGCTTGGTGATCGGAAAATCGAGCGAACCGGTAGGAATCGCTCCACCATCTGGTTCACGGTTTTCCCACACGCCTCGGGACGGCCGCCAACGATTCGAAGACCTGATAGTGGGGACAGCGCTGCTCCTTGTAGTGGCGGTTAACCAGCTTTGAGAAACTGATGCGAGTCTCGCAACAAGATTGTTCGCCGTTCGTAGCTCAACTCTGGTACGCCACGATGGTTATAGATCGACTGGCAATAACTGGCCCGGCATGTGATCACCCGCTCAACTATTGACTGTGAATAGAGCTCTCTAGCGATCGAGAGCGCCTTACCGTTGATCACACGCGGATAGAGCTGCTCAACGGCAGCAAACTTTTCGGCACCTCGGTGAGATCGACATGCAGCATCGCGCAGGGTGCCAAATCGTTGCCATCGACACGGTCACGCAGACGATAACTCCAGCCCGGCAGCCTTCGAACGGCTGCGGCGCGAGAGGATGTAGTGGTTGGCGTCTCCAAACGCCTTCACACGTTCGACGTATATATCGAGGATCACCACCGCGTGACCCCGCCTCTGGCACGGATGTGTGGTGCTGTAGAGCGCTCCTGCTCTGGCCTATTCATCTTTGACATACCTGATCATCTCATCCTGCATGCACTGCATATATTCTGCTATCAGCGGATGCGTTCGATCCACTCATCCCCGTTGTCGTTGTCTTGTTGGCATCGATGACAAATGCCCACCATCGACCATGAAGTAGTCAATCGAACCGTAATCGAGATTGAGCATTTTGCGTATGGCAGCCACCTCATCAGGAACTTCCTCAAAGGAATCAACTGAGACCACCTTGGCAGGGTCACAGAGCAGCGAGTCGAAGGCGGAGCGACTGGTGAATTCGTAATCGTAGAAGAAGTTGTAGCGGTGTTTCTCAATCGGTAGTTCAAGTGAGCCTGGTAGGAAGCGTTCGACCATCAGCTCTTTATTGGACCACACCAACTCTGGTACCTCATTGAGGTCAGCATGAACCTGATACTCAGGGCAGCGTAGCTGTTTATAGTGCGGTTTGATCAGCTTCTTCAATAGGTGACCGATGCGTGCCAGGACCGTTAGGCGACGATAGTAGTTAAACTCTGGCACACCGCGATGGTTGTAGATCGACTTGCTGATGACGGGGCCGCCATAGGAGGAATCCTGCTGTAGCATCGCTCGTGAGTAGCGCCGACGGTCAATGGAGGGTGCCTTGCCATTGACCACGCGGGTATAGTACCGGTCGATCCGATGAAAATGCTCGGGTACCTCGGTCAGGTCGATATGCATGAAGGCGCACGGTGCCAGATCACGACCATTGAAGCGATCCCGCAGACGATAGCTCAAACCCTTATCAGCGAGCCCCTTTAGCAGACGCGAGAGGATGTAGTGGTCTGAGTTGGCAACTGTAGCGATGCGTTCGACATAGACGTCGAGATCTGCTGGCATGAATACTCCCTGATATCGTCAACTGATCACGCTACTATGCAATGATAATACTATTAGTACGCAAGTGAAGATCCCTTTGCTATATAACTGATTGTCGTTCCTAGCTTCTGCGAAAATTAACAACGGAATGTGCTTCCCAAACAACCGGCCACACTAGATCCCAGCCATTTTCTAGTAACGACAAACAAACACTAATAGAAAATACTAACAATTCACAACCATTAAATGCCTAGACAATTACCTTCTCGGTATATAATGGTCGCTTGATCAAGACCATATCCTGACACCTTCAACCCTTGTAAACTTAACACCTTAAAACCTTTCTTTCTCACATAGGTAAAAGCCTCCGCATATCGTTCACGGTGCGAATCATCCAGTATCATAACGCCTATTTCGGTTAATACACCGGGGAGTCGCTATTTTTGCGGAAGCTTGTTTTGGGCGTCCAAGCCCAAGCAAGCGGCAAATACTTAACGCGACCGTTTATGCCTACGGCGCCCCGACCGTCCTGCGTACGTTGCGTAATCACCTCTTCGCGGCTCTACACAACTCCCTCAGTGACTCTACGCCGACATAAAGCCGCTGCTGCATCTTCTTCGTCGTTCGCTCGCGCTCTCAACTACGAATAGGCAGACGGCGTCGACTATCGCGGACTAACCGCCTTCGCTTCGCTATCCATGGCGGTCAGCGTTCGCACTCTGCTTTATACAATTCACTCTATCTCTTCCGTCCACTATAACTACGTCAAACTTCTCATCCATGGAGCTAATCACACGACAGTAATCGCCATCAATATCTTTAGACATAAACACAAGCTTCACATTACTAGGAACCATTTCCTCAACCAAAGACAACCACTTTTATCGTACTCAACAGAGGTAACGCTTTTAACTCTATTCGCAAAGTAGCATGTTGAATATCCGCTACCATACTCAAACAATGACATCTTACTATTCAGCCTTTCGTTTAAAACACCAATAATCGAATAGTTCATCCACGGCACCGGATTACCATCAGCATCAACCGGCCTTCTCTGATCCATGCTTTGAATCCATCCATTGATATATAGATATGAGGCTCCCCAGTTTAACGGATGAAATAATTAAGAGGCACACTTTGCCTCGTATTCTGCAGGACTTACATACCCCAAGTACGAGTGACGCCTGCGTCTGTTATAAAAGACTTCGATGTATTCAAACAGACTCTGCTTTGCTTCCTGTTTGGTTTTGTAATCTTCGTAATCTACCAGTTCGGTCTTAAGTGTACCGAAGAAACTTTCCGCCACCGCATTATCCAGGCATTCACCTTTACGGCTCATGCTGCAACGTAATGAGCTCTCTTTCAACAACCTCTGGTAGTCTCCTGAAGCATAGGTGCTGCCCTGGTCTGAGTGCACAACTACAGACTCTACTCGGCCTCTTCGCCAGATCGCCATCGTGAGTGCGTCCTGCACCAGCAGGGTGTTGTTATGGTTGCTCATCGCCCAGCCTATGACATGCCTTGAATAGAGATCAATGATGACGGCCAGATAAAGCCAACCTTGCCGTGTCGGTATGAAGGTGGTGTCAGACACCCAGGCTTTATCGGGTCTTTCCACATCAAACTCTCGCTTAAGCAGACCAGGTGCGGGCTGCATCGTGTTCTTTGAGTTGGTCGTTATGACAAACTTTCTAGCCATCTTAGAGGCAATGTCATTTGCCCTCATCAGTCTGGCCACACGATTAACACCAACACGTTCGCCCATCTCTTGCAGATCTTTATGGATGCGAGGCGATCCATAGATCTGCCGACTTGCCTTGTGAAACAGCTTTATTTTAGCGGTGAGCTGGCGATCCTCAATGGAGCGCTTGCTTTCAGGTCGGTTGCACCATGAATAGTAGCCATTCACTGATACATCAAGCGCATGACAGAGCCGTATAATTCGATGCTTTGTGCTGAGCGATTGAATAAAGGCGTACTTCACTTGAGATCCCTCGCAAAGTACGCGGCGGCTTTTTTTAGGATTTCAAGCTCCTCTTTCAGCCGTTCATTCTCTTGGCGAAGGGTGGTGACTTCGCTTTGATCCTGCTTCTTTGGCCTTCCCGGACCTTCAAAGGCTTTGTTTCCTTTATTCGATAACTGCTCTTTCCATTTGTAGAGTTGATTACGCCGAATACCAAGCTCCATAGCGATATCAGTGGCTGGTCTATCAGACTCATCCATCAGGCGAACCGCTTCTAATTTGAACTCTTTGGTGTAGGTCTTATATGGCTTGCGTTTTCTAGTCATTTGGATACTCCTATTGCGACATTGTCGCTTATTAAAAGTACCCGTTAAACTGGGGGAGGTTCAATATGACCCAGTATTTTTATCAGTGCATCATAAGCTTTGTACTTCAAAACGCTTTTGGGAACAAATATTTTATAAACTTTTTGCTATTGATCTCATATATATTTCTCACACAAACACATCGGCAATCTTTCTTCTCAATGAGGGCGCTAAAGTATTAGCGCATCCAAAAGCGTCACAACCTATTATCGAAACACAAACAACCCATCCAGAAAAAGCATTAGATCACCATAAGAATCACAGCAGGAACACCTCGAAATATTCAACGCATTGACTGAATAATTAATTTACGCATCAATCTGCGTCACACATTTTTCGAAATCAACTACCAGCACCATCAAGCCTGTATGCGCTCCGTACACTCTTGATAAAAAGTGCTCTCAGAGTTGCACGACCATGCAAAGATGGGTTATCTGATTTTCTCGGCGTAGAAGGTCTTATAGGTCCAGATGCCGCGTTTGAGGCTCTTGTACTGATTGTAGGCAGCGACGACGTTTCCCATTTCGACACGGCCACGACGCCCTCTCAGCCATCCGTAGATGTTGACGAAAAAGGCGAGGTAGGAGTAGAGGTGCAGGCGACGTGACGAGGTCATTACCATCGGCGTCACATCGTCTTCACGAATGTTAGAGAAGGAGTGCGATTCAATGCCATCTCTGAAGCGTGCGTCGGTCTCAAGATTGTGCACCTCCCAGCCAAGATAGCTTTTTGAGAGTAGGCGCTCCTCTTTGGGTGATAGCGGTGAGGCACGCTGGAAGCCGTCGGCCACGATTAAACGGCCACCCGGCTTGAGCAGACGGTGTGCCTCTTTGATGAAATCGTTTTTGTCCTGGGCGTAACAGACACTCTCGACGGCCCAGATAACGTCAAAGGACTCATCCTTAAAAGGGGTCTTTGTGTAGTCAGCGATCTGGAAATTGGTTTTATCGGAGACACCGTGGCGATCGGCAAAGTGCTCAGCACTCTCTACCTGTTTACCGCTGAGGGTAATGCCGGTGACGTGACAGCCGTAGTTCTTGGCCAGATGGATTGAACTACCACCGACACCACAGCCTGCATCGAGTACGCGGTCGTTAGGGGTGATATTGGCTTGCTGCGCAAGGATATCGTTTTCACGAATCAGGGCTTCGCTGATGCGCTTGGTATCCTCATCCCAGAAACCCATATGCATCGCCATGCAGCGATCGAGGTGCCACACGAGTCGGTAGTCCTTGTCACAGGTATCGTAGTATTCGACGATCTTATCTTTATTCATTTCAAACCTTGGGAGCTCATCCATGCAGCAGTTTCTGCCGGGGCACGGCCAGTAAATATGGGCGCAGAATCCCGAAACGTCAATGACACTCATGTCATCTCTATTTGTTAGGTGGCTATTCTACTGCCTTTCGACCGTACTGAAACGGTAATTGATCCCAAATTCAACCAGACCCGCCGTCAGCTCTCCCTCCGGCGCCCAGATCAGACCACCGTTAAGGGCCACTCCCATATTCGGTGTGAGTAGATACTCGATACCTGCCATCGGCTGGACGATATAACCACCACCGACCGGCAGACCGCCACCACCGGCGGCCCCCACTGTCAGCTCGGCATTCCACTGCAAGCGGCTGTGGCGCCAGAAGGGGCGAGTAACGCCCGCACCGAGCAGGCCAACGGCATAACCACCGGCACCGCCAGCGTAGGCGGAGATCGCCTGACCGGTCAGGTAGACGTGCCTATTCAGCATGTAGTCGAACTTGGCACCGATCAGATCAACGCGACGATCATCAACGGCCCCACCCTTGCGTCGCATTCCCTCCTCAGGCAGGTAGCTCTGGTGCATAAACCGCACGCGCATAAATTGAGGTGCATACTCGTCACGCGCCACTAGCGTGCCGCCAGCTGGCGTGATATCGGGTGCATCGAAGGAGTAGCCGAGCTGCAGGGCAGAGGTTAGCGCCTCGAAATCACCGTCTGGCGCAATTAGATAACCAGCCCGGGCACCGATGGAGATTCCGCTCTGAAACTGGTGCTCAAAACCGAGATAGCTATCGGCAATAATTCCGCCACCGGTTTCCACATCGCCGCCACCTGCCGCGCCGAAACCGACAGCCAATTTCAGACGGGTCCGATCAGCCAGTGAGATGCCATAGCCACCACCGAAGAGGATTTCAGCAAATCCGTCACTGGTACCCCCCGCCGCACCGGATGATTCAAGTCGGTAGAAGAATCCACTGTCGTAATCACGGTTCCACTCAAAACCGACCACCGCGTGCCCATCCTCTTTCAAGCTGCCGGCCGCACCTACGGTTCCCTCTGGTGGTTGGTAATACTTGAGAGTTGCCAGGAATCTGCGCGAGTGTGGAGCGAGCCGCCGTTCGCTATCAAGATTTCGGAATGCCCAGAAGAAGCGATCCTCATCAAGCCACCCTTTGCCGAGTAGCAGAGAGGTTGGCTGAGAGAGAGAGAGAGCAAACTGGCTGCTTTCGATATCGCCGTTGGGAAACTGAACTACTGAATATTGCAGCCCGACACTCCCGATACCGCTATTGAGACTGATGCCAAGGTGGGGGCGTATCATCAGACCACCACCCTGTGGGGCAGAACCGCCACCACCACCAACAAACAGACCACCATCGAGAGAGATCAAGCGCTCAGGATCGCTCTGAAGCCCGGCCGTCAGCCCCCCCGTGAAGAAACCGCCGCGCTCGCCTGTCGCCGCGCCGTATGCGGAACCACCGACATAGAACCAGGGCTCTGGTCTAAACAGATAGCTGATGCCAGCGAGCCCCATCTGCTCACTTTCAGGCAGCTCCAGCTCCTCAAGAGTCAGTACGACGCTGGTGTCACGGAACGTGAGATCAGCAGAGCCGGCCGCCTCTATCTGGCAGTTCATTAGTAGCAGCGGGAGTAGTGTGAGTAACGATCTGATTCTCATGGTGGTGAGTATTGAAACCCATCTGGCGGAGTTGCACCAGCCCGTTAATCAAGCGTTGTTCAAGTCAACCATCGCTCTTGATTGCGCGCATCAGCTTCCACGCATGGCGCAAGGCAAAGAGATAGGCAAGCATCAATAGTAGAAATGCATAGAACATCACATACTCGGCCACCCCCATAATCTGGCTGACAATCCCGATACTGCCCAGCAGCAGATTAATCAGCAGCAGTGTCGTGACCGTTTTTCTACTCGAATAGCCTGTCAGTAGAAATACGTGGTGCAGATGTTCACGATCTGGCGCGAAGAGCGAACGCCCTTTGAGTTTGCGTCGAATCATGATCGCTGCCATGTCCATGATCGGGTAGGCAAGGATCCAGAGCGCAGTTACAGGGCGCAGCTCGCTCCCCTCCCCCTGCGAGAGCGATAGCATGAACCAGACGACGAGAAAACCGAGCAGGGTGCTACCTGAGTCACCCATGAATATCTTGCTCTGGTTGCTGAAGCGCGAGGGGAAGTTATAGATCAGAAAACCTGCAACCACCCCGATCAACACCATCAATACTGTCAAGTCACTAGTACGTCCCGAGAGGGCGGCGACCAACGCGAGGAAGGCCACTGCGATCAGAACAATGCCGCCTGCAAGACCATCGATACCGTCCGACATGTTTACGGCGTTGATAACTCCGACCACCGCCAGCACGGTGAAGGGGATCGCCCATGCGTCCATCTCGATACTACCCAGACCCAGCAGATTTCCCAGTGAGGCCGACACCACCCCATCGAGTGTCACCATCAGCAGGGCGACGCTGATCTGGATGACCATTCGCGCAGTGGCCGAGAGCTCATGGATGTCATCAAGCACACCGACGAAAATCAGCAACAGCCCTCCACCGATCAGAACCCGATATCCGTCTAACGGAACACCACTCAGTATCAGCACCGCAAGGAATGTGACCCCCATCGCCACCCCACCCAGCAGCGGCACCTCACCACTGTGGTGCTTTCGCTGAGAGGGAAGATCGACGAGCCCTACCTTGATGGCCATCGGTCGCAGATAGCTTGCTAAAAAGAGCGTCAGTATGAATGAGATGATGAGTAGTATGATGTTTTCTTGCACGGTTCTATCTAAGCGCTCTTGATCGTGATTCGTTCCACTGCTGGACTATCTTCTAACCGATATATCGATTGATAACAGCCATATATTGGTTAACGACTATACGCACGTCAAACCGACTCAACACAAGCTCACGCCCACGCAACCCCATCTGTTCCCGTTCCGTCTCACTCGCACTGAGCATGCGCTTGATGCTATCGGCCAGGCTTTCGGCACTCTTTACCTTGCAGAGATAACCGTTGACTCCATCACTGACAACCTCACGGCAACCGGGCACATCGGTCGTCACGATAGGACGCCCCATACTGGCGGCCTCGAGAAGAGTTCGAGGCATCCCTTCGCGGTATGAAGGGAGCACCACACAGTCTGCCTGTGTGATATAGCCCCTTACATCGTCAGTCGTTCCCAGATATTCAACATAGCCAGCATCCACCCACTGTTCGATCTCTTCCAGATGGATGGCAGTTTGATTCTCGGCACCCGCCTCACCCAGCAGTTGGAAGCGTGTCTCTGGGTAGCGCTGCTTAACTATTCTTGCGGCCTCAACGTATTCGACCACCCCCTTGTCTCGCAGCATGCGAGCAATCAGCAGAAAGCGGACGGCACGGCCATTCGACGGGTAACGGTTCAGTGCAAAATAGCCGACATCTATACCAGAACCGGGCACCAGTTCCGTCGCTTGTTCCGGCACCAGTCTACGGCGTTGAAAGAGCAGTCGATCGTCGCTGTTTTGGAAGAAGATCCTTGCAGCACGTTTCTGACTGATTCGGTAGAGCCACTCGACAAGTCTCGTAACCCATCCTTCCTTGATGAAGACTGTACCCAGTCCGGTAATTGTACTGATATAGGGTATCTTCAATGACCGTGCAGCCACCCCTCCGTATATTACCGGTTTGATTGTGTAGTGCAGAACCAAGGATGGCGCGAGATTTCGATAGAGTCGGATTAGCTGCAGCAGTGCGCCTGCATCGCGCACCGGGTTCATCCCCTTATTGTCGAGCTTGATATCCACGACCTCGCAACCCGCCTCAACCAATTTAACTGAGGAATCATCACGCGGGGCTGCCACCATCACACTGCAACCATCGCGAAGTAATCGTTTGATCAGTCCCAACCGAAAATTGGATACCGACCATGCAGTATTGGAAACGATCAATATTCTCTTGCTTACATCACTCAAAGAGAATATTCCTGTAAGGCACCCAAAGATGGGCGTGGCCTGCATAATTCAACCAGACGTATAGAACGGCCGCATGCATCACCAGCACACCAAGCACAAAGCCTGTACGCATCTGCATATTATTAATTAACAGTGGCGTTCTGGCGTAGACCACCAGCTGCAGTGGAATCAGATAGAGCGCCAATCTATCTGCAACGGTTGATGCTATTGAAAGCAGCGGTAAACAGGCTATCGCCATCAGCGCAATCAACACCCACGCAGCGCTATCATCCCAAACCATCTGCCAACGTTTCCATGAGATAATCAACAGCAGTGCGGGGAGCACATTCATTAACACCCTTATTTCACCACCTTCCGAAACCATCGGGTTGTCAACGTAACTTCTCATCAACCTTTCATAGTGCTCTGCCAGCAGAGCGCCAGCAGTGACTAGCATCAACGCCGATATTGCAACGGCTTTAATTACCTTGCCTCGCTTAGAGAGCAGTATTACGGGAAGAAACATAATCACTGCCGTCTTATGAAAGGTACAGGCCAAAACCACCAGAATTGAGTACCGTATTAATTTACCTTCACGCAGCCCCGCCAATGCCCACATTATAATGCCAAGCGCAGTTGCCTGGCGTGTATAACCCATGGCTACAACAGTAACCAGATAGGGGGCGGCCACTGCAAGAGCCAGCCAAGGCAAGGGTTGTTTTTGGCATAACCTTATTAGACCTAAAACAAATATCACTGCACAGACAAGATTTACACTATAGATACCGCCATCAAACAGGCCGATCAGCCAGTTTAACGATGCGTAAGCGGGATCAGATGTTACGACCGCCTCTGAGAATGACTCCCCCAAGGTAATATCATAATGACGGAGATAATTCACCCAGTCACCGCCCACCTCATGACGAAGACCAATTAATATTGTCAGGAATAATCCGACACTAAACCACGCGATTATTCGCAGCTCTTGTCCTGTTCTATATGGGCTAAAAACACCTGCAACAGGAAATAAGAATGAGAGCCAGAAGGAGATCATTGTCTACTGATTTTCCAACCACGCCTGAAACATCAGCACACTCCACAGTTGATGCTGCCTATTTGCTTTACCACTGATATGCTCCTGCCACATCATTCGTATCGGGTCTGCATCAAAGTATCCCTCATTAATCAAACGTTGTTCATCTAGAAGATCTTCGGCCCACTCTCGTAGCGGACCCCGCAACCAGCTATCTAGTGGGACACCGAATCCCATCTTAGGCCGTTCTATCAACTCTCTGGGAACATACTTGTAGAGCACCTCTCGCAGCGGCCACTTTCCTACCCCATCCTTGATCTTCATCTCAAGAGGTAACGACCAAGCAAACTCAACCAACCTATGATCAAGGAGCGGCATCCGTCCTTCCAAGCCGACTGACATGGCCGCACGATCCATCTTCACCAGAATATCGTCGGGCATGTAGGTCACCATATCTAGATACATCATGGTCGAACTTATTCCATCTAATTTTGGCCAACGATCTGGTGTCAAAACCAAAGTCTCTACATATTCTGAACCGACCACGACAGCCTCTGGTTCCCGCCAGAAGGAGACCACGTCCTGATAGTATGATTTAGCATCTGGACAGGAGAGTAACGAGGTTATTTTCTGAATCTTATCACCGAGACTTCCGATGCGTTTTGATTTGGGAAGTAGCGGCGCAATAAACGCAAACAGCGAATCCCACTGCTTCGGCGACATAACATTCAGTACGGCCTCTAGTGAGCCCCGCCCTACCCTCGGCAATCGCTGCAGTAATTCCCACAGCCGCTTGCCCTGCGTGTACCGGTTATAGCCGCCAAACAGCTCATCACCTCCATCCCCCGAAAGCGCCACGGTAACACTGCTGCTCGCGAGCCTGGAGACGAGATAGGTTGGTATCTGCGAGACATCAGCAAATGGTTCATCGTAGATGGTTGGGAGTTGCGGTACGACTTCGAGCGCTTCTCTTCCCGTCACATAATGCTCTGTGTGCTCTGTTCCTAAATGCCTTGCCACCCGACTTGCGTCTGCCGCCTCATCGAAACCTTGAACATCGAATCCGATCGTAAACGTCTTGATCGGTCTCGAACTTGACGCCTGCATCAGTGCAACCACCGTCGAAGAATCGACGCCACCAGACAGAAAAGCACCTAATGAAACATCCGACAACATTTGCCCAGAAAGCGATTGCATCAACTTCGATTCAAGGCTCTGTACCGCATCCTCTGGGTCACCCTCAAAGCGCATCTTTCTAGCGCCATCAAATGCAACCTGCTCTGCACTCCAGTAGCGAGTCACCTCTGGCTCTCCACCACTCCGGACCGTCAGATAACAACCAGCATCCAGCTTTGAGATTCCTTTGTAGATGGTATGCGGTGCTGGTATGTAGTTATAGCGCAGCAGTAGCCCCAGACCGCTCCTATCGACACTGCCTTGCCATTTTGGGTGACAACGTAACGCTTTTAGCTCTGACGCGAAAAGAAAATCATCAGCCGCAAATCCGTAGTAGAGCGGCTTCTCACCCATGCGATCACGCGCAAGCGTCAACTTCCTCTCTTTCCTATCCCACAGGGCAAATGCAAACATCCCGCCAATGGATTGAAGAGTCTTCTCGATTCCCCAGGCGACAAAACACGCAAGCAAGCTCTCTGTGTCGGCGTGACCACGCCAGACAGGCGCAACCCGCTCTGCTTTTAGCTGCTCACGGAGTTTTAAATGGTTGTAGATCTCACCATTAAAAACGATGGTATAGCGGCCACAATCCGACTGCATAGGCTGATGCCCTGCTGAAGAGAGATCAAGAATCGAAAGTCTACGATGTCCAAGGGCCAAGCCAACTGATTCATCAATCCATGTCCCGCTATCATCGGGACCACGGTGATCCAGTGTGGCAATCATCCGCGACACTGTGCCCACTAAAGCAGTACTTGCAACTGCTCGACAATCGAATAAACCAGCAATACCACACATTACAAGAACGCCTAGGCAACAGAAGAGAGGATGCCGGCCAGATGAGGGGCCGTAACCTGTAATGAGTATTGTCGTTCTACTTTTGAACGACCAGCCTCACCCATATTTTGACGTAATAGAGAATCTGATAAGAGCGCGTTCAGCGCCGCTACCCACTCCTCTGTAGTTTTCGCGAGGAACCCATTCACACCGTGTTCAACGATGTCACTATTTACACCCACCGGAGAGGCGATCACAGGCAAACCACATGCCATATACTGGATCAATTTAAACCCGCACTTACCACGCGCCCAATACTCATTGGGCAAAGGCATAATGCCGACATCAAAGGTGTGAAGCATCTCGATTTCATCTTCCTCACTCCACTCTACAATCTCAATATCAACACCAGGAAGTTCAATCTCACCGGAGCCAACTATGCGGACATGGGAACCACTCGCCTCACAGAACTCCCTCAATGCCGGGCAAATCAACTGCAGATAACGTGCGGTTGTGGGCGATCCTATCCATCCAATAGTGAATTTAGAATTGTGCCGTTTATTGTTCACAGTTAATGGGTAATTATCGAGATCGACGACAGTAGGTATTACCTCGACACGTTTTGATCCTGCCAACTTGGCATAATCCATCAAGTAACCATTGCCTGCGATTACCACCTCCGACAATTTCATCACGGTAGCAATCTTGTTCCCCAGTAGCCTTCTAACAAGCCAGCTAGGATGCATGTCATATTGATGAAACAAGGCATCGTCGTAATCGACCAGGTATTTAATACCGGTCCAACTTAGTAAGCGTTCGAATAGCGCCGGAAAATAGGGGAAAACCTCGTATTCTATTAATACGACATCGTAGTGATAGACAGTTACTAATGAGCTGATACGTCGTAAAAACGCACGAAAATATTCCACTCGAGATACCTTGCCCGAATTGTAGAGCTGATCAATATAGCTCTCATCAAAAAGGGGCATCACTTTAACTTCTATGTCGAGCTGTTCAAAAAATGGCAGATACTGGTAAGTACGATAGCGACTACTCGCTCCATTACGGGCGTATTTTGAAAGAACAAGTATGCGAATACTCTCTTTACCACCTATATCTTTAATGACTTCAGACATTACCAGTCTCATGGTGATTCGTGTTGATCACACTGCTACGAATGAGGCAATAATTCTCGATAGATTTCTCGATAAGATTCTGTACCAGCCTGCAACGAAAACACCTCTTCTGCAGCCTTCCGGCAACGTGAGCTCAGTTTGGGATCAGACAGCAACGTATCTAGCTCATCAAGAGCCTTAACCATCGCCTCTTCTGAACAATTATCTACAAGCACACCGACATTGTACTGCTTGATGATTTCTGCAACATCACCAACACCCTCATTGGACACAACAGGAACTCCACATCCGAGAATCTCGGCCATTCGCGTCGGTGATCTGCCAAGTTCAGATAACTCCCCGCCCGCATAAAACATTACTGATGCCATCTGCCCCTGCAACACCTCTTGTACTAGGTCAGAAGAACAGGATCTAATCTCCAACCTAGACTTCACCAATGAACTGCTGTTCTCGATTGCCGCTCTAATTTGCACCGGATCATCCCGGGTGGTCAGTTCGAATGAGGCCTCCGGATCACGGTCAGCAGCAACTGTCATAAACGATACAAGCCAGTCGAGCCTGAACCATCCGCTCAATACTGTACCTAGACACCCAATGATCCGCCGCTCAGGCCCATCTTCGACAGGAACAAATCGTTCAAGATCAGCACAAGTTGGAATTACGACTACTTTCTGCTCGGCCATGCCGTATGGGTACTCACTATTCAAATGCGCAAGCGCCGCATGTGTCAACGACACCACTGCGGCCGCCCTACTAATACATACTCGTTCTGCCGTGACTATGGCACGATGAAGTAGACTTCCTCTACCCAGCCTTCCAGCAGTGATCAACTCCTCTGGCCAAAGCGCCCGCATATCGAAGATGAATGGTATCCCAGCCAACCGACCAACCAACATCGCCACTGCAGCCGGAATGTAGGAGCGAGCATGAATTAATTGAACGTTATGCTTTTGTACTTCACGTCGCACGAGCCAGACCATACGCACCATGCTGAAAAGCGGCGCTACAATCTTTGGTCGAGGGCGGAACCGCTGCGGCAGCCAGCGGATACCCAGGCTTTCACACTCAGTCCGTACTCGTGCAACCCTCTCCGTATCTGACCAGTCATCGTCCTTTTCATAGGTGATGAGCGTAATACGGTATTCCTGCGACAATCCCCGCAGATAAGCCATTATTTGGCTTTGACCGAGTGGTTCTAGTAGGCCATTACGTGTTAGATAGAGGGTACTATTCACGAAATATCAAGAAGATTCATATATTCTGCAGCGGCTTTCTTTGGCGTAAATTCTGCGGCACGTTTCTTTAAAGAAATTTGATCTACAGGTGCATACAATGCTTCCTCTATTGCAAGCGCTAATGCATCGACGTCTCCCACAGGTACAAGACTTCCCAACGACCATTTCCTAGGATTTCTGCTGGGCCTGATGGACAATCAGTCGAAACCACTGGCAATCCGAAAGATAAAGCTTCGACAAGTACATTTCCGAAACCCTCATGGTCAGATGATAAAACGAAGAGATCACTGTTTTCATAGAAACATGTCGGATCATCATGGAATCCAGCAAAAACACTCGTGATTCAATATTTAATTCGCGAGCCAAATTACGAAGCAATAACTCTGTTTGACCTTGACCCAAAATTATCAAGCATGAATCAGGAATCGCACTCTTCGCATAAGCTCGAAGAAGCAAAGCATGGTTTTTCACGTCCTTAAGGCTGCCTACCGTTAGAATTCGGTGATTGTAATTTTCAAAAGATTAGAACCTACCTTAGTGCTAGCGGCACCTAGCTGGCTATGCATTTGACGCACTGGATTATGGATGACCGTAAAACGATTTTCTTGCATTATCGCAAGTCTTGCCATATCAGATACCACACCATGAGAGACTCCGATGCGCGCATCAGCCAAACGATAGCCTATTGCCATAGTTAAATGCATCAACATTCGATGCACAAACCCTTTTGAGCATACTGAATTGAAAGCATTGCATGTTCGCTTACAAGTATACGTCCTTCATACCGCGATAATAAGCCAACGATAGGCACCAAAGCAGTGAGAGGCCACATTCCCACTAACACAGCTTCTGAATTACAATTCTTCAGGTATCTGTAAAATGCAATCGGAAAATTCCTTATCCTTGAGATATCAAGGTTAACTATTCTATACATACCCTCCACTACGTCTAACAGCTCACCTTCTGCCTTCATAAGTACAAATTCCACTTCATAACCACTACTAAAGAACTCTTTAGCAAGCGTAGTCCGCACTTTTTCTACCCCACCACACCTTAAATCAGGCAATACAATTGATATTCTTTTGTCTATCACATCCACCACTGACACAAACCACTTTAAGGCCTAACAATATCTTTTAACATTGTCTTACAGCCATTAAATTGACTATAACCTCCAATCATCCAGTACCGCACTATGAAGTATAATCGTACAAACCTACGCTGACCGCCATGGATAGCGAAGCGAAGGCGGTTAGTCCGCGATAGTCGACGCCGTCTGCCTATTCGTAGTTGAGAGCGCGAGCGAACGACGAAGAAGATGCAGCAGCGGCTTTATGTCGGCGTAGAGTCACTGAGGGAGTTGTGTAGAGCCGCGAAGAGGTGATTACGCAACGTACGCAGGACGGTCGAGGCGCCGCAGGCATAAACGGTCGCGTGAAGTTTTTGCTGTTTGCTTGGGCTTGGATGCCCAAAACAAACTCTCGCAAAAATAGCGACTCCCGGCTTGTTTGGCTCGTCATTAATCCTACTGCATAACTCATCAAGAACCTTCGACTCATATAATAGCTCAGAACGAATATCTTTCAGCCCATATTTTCTTATCAAGTCAAATCTTGATGCTCCATCAATATTCGATGAAATTGAATTCGATAAATTCGTTTCATGACGACGATATACCTGTAAAACTCTTCCTATGACCTTTCTAACTCCTAAACTAATTCCAATGCGCGCAATCCAACCATCATGACTCTTTATATCCTTAGGAAATGGGAGTATCAGACCACATAATTCTCGTCTAAACGAAGTACAACATCCTGTAGTATGCCAATCACTCGTTAACCCCATGGCGTAAATATTACCAAGCTTGGTCTTGCTTCCGTTAATCAGTTGTTCATCTTTTATTAGCTGATCATTTATCAACATACAAACGGAGTCGTTCGTGTCAAATAATTCACTTACGACTTCTATTTTATTGTCATTCCAGACATCATCCTGATCACAAAGCAATAGTATGTCTCCAGTACAATGTTCTATTGCGATTTCAAATGACTCAATACATCCTCTGTTGACTTTATTTGCGATAACACGGACAACAAATGGCGACTCCTTACAAAAGGCATCTATAATTTTAAGTGTATCGTCAGAAGACGCATCGTCACATATAACTAACTCATCTGGAAGTACGGTTTGTATTGCAAGGCTTTTCAGTTGATCGTACAAGTATTTTTGGCCATTATATGTGGCCATTGCAACCGAGACAGACATTTCATCACCCTACTTGTATGCACTAATCGACAAATACTCAGATCGACTTCTGACCAACAAACCAATCACTTTATATAAGTACATCCTTACGGTGTATTTAATTGGTAATTTGATATTTGCGTATGGCGAGCATCCTAATGAAATTGCATAGCTCTTCTTAAACATAGACTCAATTGGATTAGTATACTTAAGCACATTAACCTTATTAAAACCGGACTTTTCTAGCGCATATCTCATAGAACTGTAATTAAACAGTGTCAAATGCCTGGGTATCTCAAGCCCTCTCCAGAAACTGGAAAATACAGAGTGTGAATAACTATTGCTATTTGGTGTTTCAATCCAAAGATATCCGTTCGGCTTGAGCAAATCCTTACACCTCTCTAAGAGAAATACAGGATCGTGGACATGCTCAATAACATGACTCAATGTAATTACATCGAACAACTCGCGCTCTTCACTGAAGAGCTCAATACCTCCATGCCCAACAGGCATATCATCCAAACGAAGTGCCTCAATAGCCATAGAATCAAAGTCAACTCCATTTACTCGCCATCCAATTTCCTTCGCCTGATAAAGGAATGATCCATTACCGCAGCCCACATCCAACAAGTCTCCGCCTTTCGATGGAAGCATCGGCATACTTCTAAATGTGCGGTCCAACCGCCTTCTGATTTTTGGTAGTAGGTATACAAGATACTTCCCTAACGCTATTAAGGGTGAGATCGATTTAGAATATCTGTGCTTCAGGTATCCATTTACAAGCCTTCTTTTAAATTTTCTTAATCTTGATAGATTCTTGTATTTGTCATGAACATACACTTTTCCATGCGTATAATAATTCTCATATGCCAGATGTGTCGAGCCTTCATCTGGCCTTGGGTCAACATAATTACATCCACAATCGTTGCATTGCCACAAATCCCAATCACCTGGCGCACATTTAAATACCATATCGGATTGATCGCTGTATACCAGATCTTTACTTAAACCCTTGCACACCGGACAACAACCCAGAACTTCTATACCATCAGATGGCCACTCATCTCTAGAATCCACAGGTTTCATCTGCCCCCAAACACGCCACACTACTCCTTAATTTTTGTAAAAGAGCTGATATATAATCATCGTCACGACCTGATTTTTTACCCATGTCCAAGATGTACGCCCATGAAACAAATCAACGACACTACCAAGATCAAACAAAAAACGGGCCTTTCAACTCTTCTATACAGTCTATTTATTAATGCTTTTGCGCTCACACCACAAGAGAATACGATCACCTCATAGTCCAAACTATTTCTTTCTATCTCAAGCAATACCTTACTCTCTATATCATCCACACTTGCATAGTTATTCACATGAGACGCCTTAATGAATAACTTTGAGTCAAGCAAATCACTTATTATATTTTGATCATTATTTTCGCTTCCTATAAATATTGGCTTGTGCTCTCTAAGTAAACACATAAATCGAACGGAATAGTCAGGATTAGTTATTAATTGATGATGAAGCGCCACTGGACAATAAACCTTAGACCCTATAAAGAACTCGTAGGAATTTAGTAGAATTCTTTCAGCCTCTTGATCCGGTCTTTCATGTATACCAGGCCCCATCCCAGATTCGCTGCCATATTTCGTTGAGTTAATAGCTAATGATTTAAATACTCCTGAATCATTTAGATTTATTGCCTGTTCAAGCTCATCAGCCAACTGCTTAGAATATGATTGATTGCGTGACTTTCCTTTATTTCTTAATATATATATCTCACCATCACCAAACCTTAAGTAAGCACCTTTTTCTTACTCCTTATATGCCTCTCTATAGCACCTAGCGTATCCCCACTAGATTGCACCTTAATGCACCCCCAATTCAACCTTCCTAATGTGACTAAATATAAACATCAAACGCCTTCCACTAACTTTGATGCTCACCGGGAGTCGCTATTTTTGCGAAAGTTTGTTTTGGGCATCCAAGCCCAAGCAAACAGCAAAAACTTCACGCGACCGTTTATGCCTGCGGCGCCCGACCGTCCTGCGTACGTTGCGTAATCACCTCTTCGCGGCTCTACACAACTCCCTCAGTGACTCTACGCCGACATAAAGCCGCTGCTGCATCTTCTTCGTCGTCCGCTCGCGCTCTCAACTACGAATAGGCAGACGGCGTCGACTATCGGGGACTAACCGCCCTCACTTCGCTCTCCATGGCGGTCAGCGTTGGAATAACTTTCTTTATTAACTCAATAATACTCATGTCGTACAAAACACCATAAACACCCGACTACATATCTCAAACTGACCTACAATCCACAGGAATCTTATTACGAGCGCAGGCATTATTATTTATAACGTCTGCATTGCAACTAGACGGCTAAAACGAGAATCCGTTTCATCACGAAGGGCCTTGAAACCACCTTGTTCAACAAGGCAACCATGATCGAATACAAATACCTTGTCTACATTACGTATTGTCGATAGGCGGTGCACAACAATTACGACCGTAATCTCACCCTTAAGGTCATCAATACTTTGCTGGATTGCCTGCTCAGACTCGAATCCAACGCACTGGTGGCTTCATCCAATATTAGTAAATCTGGCTTACGGAAAAGTTCACGAGCTATAAATAGACGCTGGCGCTGACCGCCAGAGAGGCGTAAACCACGATCACCCACCAATGTCTGATATCCATCTGGTAAACTCTCGATAAAGTGTGCAATATGCGCTTGTCGGATGCGATTGTCGAGCTCTAAATATTGTCCTACATCACCTGCCCACATGCAGATATTGTTGGCAATAGTATCGTCAACACTACAGTCTCTTGCGAGACATAACCTATTTTATTACGCCAGCTAGACAGCCTGATCTCTTCTCCCTGCACCCCATCGATCAATATATGACCAGAGTATGGTTTATGTATCAGAGTAAGTAGATCCACCAGTGTTGATTTTCCTGAGCCTGATTCACCAACCAGCGCCACTGTTGTACGCACTGAAATCTCAAGGCTAACTCCATTAATTACATCATCAAGTTGCTGTTCATAGCGGAAGTGGACTCCTTCCAGACGGATGCCATTACTTAGAGATTCAAGCTCTATTGACCCATCACGCTCCTGATGTTTGTTTTGGATGCTAAATTCTTGATGAACCAATTCCATACTACCAATCTGATCTAGTACACCCTGCCAATAACCTTGAAGGCTTAATGTGGCATTAAGTCCACGATAAAAAGAAGGATAGAAACCAGGATTGGCGCGAGTGGCTGCCTTAAGAATTCGATCTGCATCAGAACGATAAGCATAATAAAGACTACAGCTATAGGCTCACGGGAAGCCTGTGTGAAGCCACCTGCAATACCGCTACGAATTTGATAACCACTTAGCCTATGAATTGAGGCAGCAATGCTGTGCCTGAGGCCTGAGGTCTGACTAGTAGCGCTAAGATATTTATATGCCTGCAATGTCTGTATCAATAGCTTTGATACCGGGAGTCGCTATTTTTGCGAAAGTTTGTTTTGGGCATCCAAGCCCAAGCAAACAGCAAAAACTTCACGCGACCGTTTATGCCTGCGGCGCCCGACGTCCTGCGTTCGTTGCGTAATCACCTCTTCGCGGCTCTACACAACTCCCTCAGTGACTCTACGCCGACATAAAGCCGCTGCTGCATCTTCTCCGTCGTTCGCTCGCGCTCTCAACTACGAATAGGCAGACGGCGTCGACTATCGGGGACTAACCGCCCTCACTTCGCTCTCCATGGCGGTCAGCGGGTGTCCATTCTCGGAGGCCGTCTTACGTGATAGCTCTCTTACAAAATGGTTAAGCTTGCGAAATAGTATTAACAGAAACACACCCACAACCAACGCCATTATCCCTAAACGCCATGCCACGACGAAAGCTAGCACCAAGTAGACCATCGCACTGATAAGCTGGGCGCCCAGTTTGGCGAAATTAGCAAAAGACAATAATGCCTTTGTAATCTGTTCGTTGATAAGATTGATGAAATGACCAGTATCGCGGCTACTGTAATAACTGTAGGTCATGTTACTGTAGCGATCGAACAACTTACCTTTAAGTTCACGTAGCAATTGGCCACGCAGATATGCACTATAGCCAAGCACCCAGAAAGTAAGCGCTCCCTTGACGATGAATGCTAGAGTTATGATAAGCAACACCCCAACAGTCGAGTCTTGCATATTCATCAACGAGAGAAAATTGTGTATGTGTGTTGAAATACCCTCTATCGGGACAGGCACTTCACCATTCCCACTATTCGAAGCACCAGAATCCAGCGACTGCAGCAACGGCAGAAACATCAAGATCCCTACACCTTCAGCTAACCCTGCCACCATGGCAAGAGCGAAGACATAATACATCCTCCGACCAAGATAAATCTGGAAGATCTTAAGGTAGTGCGGAAGGTCACGAATAGGGTTAGTCATCAGGACAATATTACATATGCAGAGCTATTAAATTCATGATGAGACACCTCGGGAAAATATGCTCTCTGCACTAACTTCTAACTTCTTATACGACATGCTTTTTCCTGCACGCACTCATCAGGAATGCAATTGCTATCGACAACATCAAACCTGATGTTAGACCAATCGCGAGCATTAAGATTCTTTTCGGTTTATAAATCGAACTTGACTCAATTGCTGAATCTATAACCTCAAATGCATAATATTTTTTCGAATTTTAAAGCATTAATTTCTTATTTTTCTCAGTCAATAGCGAGAAAAACACCTCTTTAACTTCTAGTAAATCTGTATTCACCAGTTGGCGCTCAAGATATTTCACGTATCTCTTTATCTCCAATCTCATCTTCTTTTGCTTGTCTATTTATTCTTTCTACCAGTTTGTTTGTCCACTCAGCCGCACGAACAGGATCCTTATCAACAATTGAAAGGTAGATTAACCCGTTTTCTTGTTTTTACTGATATTGATCCTACCACCTACAAACCTCTTATATCCCATCGCCAATGTCGGCTCTTCAATAAGTTCTATTTTATTGAACCCTCTTTTCACCCTCTGGAAGGTCGTCTCTCCAGGCGGAATCCAGCTGTTATTTTTCTCATCCCATTGAGACTTGAAAAGTTCTGGCATCAACCTTTCATCTTTTATACCGGGAGTCGCCATTTTGCGAAAGTTTGTTTTGGGCATCCAAGCCCAAGCAAACAGCAAAAACTTCACGCGACCGTTTATGCCTGCGGCGCCCCGACCGTCCTGCCTTCGTTGCGTAATCACCTCTTCGCGGCTCTACACACTCCTCAGTGACTCTACGCCGACATAAAGCCGCTGCTGCATCTTCTCCGTCGTTCGCTCGCGCTCTCAACTACGAATAGGCAGACGGCGTCGACTATCGGGGACTAACCGCCCTCACTTCGCTCTCCATGGCGGTCAGCGAAGGCTTCTATAAATGTTCTCGATTCTATTTTTGCAATAATCCTATCTGTAGGATCTGCACGACCTTTCACACGAACACCCGCAAGTGTCGCCAATCCGCCCAATTGACTTGAAAGCGCCGCTAAGCACCACTCTGCTGGTCAAGTGGAGCTAGTGTTGCTGCTTGCCTTGTAGTAGTTTGGAAGGTTGTATGCGTAGTATGCTGCCGCTCCACCAGCTAGGAGCGTTACAAAAGAATAAACCATTTCCATGCCCAGACAATTAAAAGTACGCCAATAAAATCAAGCTCTGGTTCCTGATTCTGCGTTGCCTGAACCAATATACGGGCTGTGAATCTTTCACAACCTCCTTCTCTGCTGCTTCTTCAGACTTATGTTCTTTCTCTGACATGTTTGGTATTGACCGATTAATAGTTAAGTGTAGATTTCATGGTTGCACCTTTTTACATACCAATCTCAGATCCTTACTAGTCTATATGGGGTTAGAAGATTCCAATATTGTGCCAACTTGCTGCTGCCACGCCGATCTGAGCCAGGATCTTACTGACCTCAACCCACAACGTAAGGGTTCTGATGCGTTCTACATCGAGTGGAACTACGATCGTATCGCCTGGTTCTATCGAGGCTTCTGAAGTCACTTCGAACCAGCTGTTTCTACCCAGACTTACTGAGCCATCCGCCTTTACAATATAGATATGTTCATCGTCGGCCTTTGGTGTAACACCACCACTGGCATCAATGTAGTCATCTCTATTCTTATTATTCCTAAACAACAGGGTACTGGGATGGAAGACCTCTCCCATAATCGAGACCTCCTGCATCTGTTCCGGCACAAAGATGCGGTCACCATTTTTCAGCACCACATCGAATTCACTCGCGCGCCCCTCTTCCATGTCGATGAGCAATCTTGGAACATTAATCACCAGCCGGCCTACTGCCTTGGTGCTACGCAGCTGCTCTGCCAGCTGCTTTGCAATCTCGACATCATTTCCGCCGCGCGCGTTGTTATCACTCAATGCCGACGATGCGATATCCGACTCCAGTTGTGTCGCAAGCCGATTGAGCTCTTGCTGCTCACGCTCTCTCAACTCTTCCCGCAGGAAGACAACCGCCTTTGGGTAGGCGCTCTCGGTAAGACCGCCGATTCTCTTGATTAATGAACTAAGCTTCTCGCCAGCAATAATCTTGTACTCACCTGGGAAACGCACCTCGCCCTGAACATTAACCATCCGTGTTCTGCTCCACTCCGGGATCTCTCTGAAGTGGATCGTATCGAAGGGATGGAGCTCTAAGTTCTTTGCCGTCACCCCTGACAACGCCTCCTGCAGATTCACAGTTAGATGGACAACACGATTAATGCCGTCATCACTCCTGATCACACGCGTGATCTCTGCCGAAAGCCGATAGGCCTTCTCATTCAACTTTCCTGCTGCGCGTATCGCGTCATTGACACGCATACCGGCCTCGAACGGATATCTGCCTGCTCCTCGTACTGCACCATTAATCTCTACCCAGCTGACACTCTGATCACTCCAGGCACGCTGCTCAACACGCTCCAGGTAGGGCAGCACCATCTTCTGCCTCGATCCGTCATTTGCCAGACTTAGGATAACGATCTCGTCCTGCGGCTTGAGCAGCACGTTCGCATCGGACTCAGGTGAATTCAATGCGTCTCTGAGTGTGGTGGAGATGATTTTCAGCCGTCGGTCGATACCCTCCTCGCGTCCGATCAGTACATAGTCGAGATCCGCCTGCTGCCGGAGCAGATCAGTTGAGGGTATCAGGTCGACCAGACGCATTCCCTCTCGCCATTGGTAGCTGCCTGTTCGGTAGGCATAGCCACTTAACTTAACCACCTGTTCCATCGGTTTGCTGACGGGGAAAATAGTCACTCGATCACCCTGCTGAAGGGCATAGCTGGCGGTAACCTCGCTCATCATATCCAGGTCGGTCAGACTCTTGTTACCACCACCCCCTACGCGCTCGAGTTGGATGGCGCTACGGTCGGCATCGGCCTTCAAACCGCCTGCCATGGCGACCAGCTCTCCGAGGCTCTGCTGTCCCTTCAACTCATAGACTGCGGGGCGCCTCACCTCACCATCGATAGAGGCTGTGGCAACCACTGTGGGCACGAATATCACATCGCCCTGGAAGAGACGAATATCACCGCTGGTATCACCTCGCATTAAAAAGTCGTAGAGATCCAGTTTGGAAACGATCTTGCCACCTCGTTTCAACTCTATGTTGCGTAGCGAACCGATCTCCCGCACACCACCACTGAAGAAGAGCGCGTTGGTTAGGGTTGAGAGTGCGCTGACAGTATAGCTACCTGGCTTATTGACCTCTCCGAGCACAAATATCCGAATCGACCTCAACTCACCCATGGTGACATTGGCGCGAACACCAATGAACTGCTTTTTGATCATGCGGTGGATCTTTTTTTCCAGCTGTTCGAAACCCAGTCCCGCCACTGAAACCGGTCCGATTTTAGGAATAGCAACCGTACCGTTTCTTTTAACCGCTAATTCGTACTCTTCGTTCTCCTTGCCAAAGAGTTGTAGTTGAATCACGTCACCTGGCCCAATCACATAGTCATGCGGTACCGGCACATCGGTAGCTGGCGCAAAGGTAGTTGGCACCCCCTCGAAGAGGTCGTAGCCATACGGCTTTAACGCTTCCTTTCCACTCTTCTCGACCGGTAGTCGCTCAACTTTGATGTAGTAATCCTTTAGTAGTGGCTCTGCACCGAGTCTGACCGCTGCTTGCGACTCATTAAGACCAGCCATTCCCACCTGGCCAATAATCGGCATGCGAATAGAACCCTGATCGTCGACACGGTAGAGGTTACGCCCCATGTAGGGGAGCTGTTTAGACTCACGCTTCTCAAAAATCTTCTCGAGCCGACTCTGCTCCTCCTCCTGGAGTTGCTGCTTGTAGCGCGGCGCTTCACGTTCTGGCACCCTCGCATCACGACTATCTTCCTGCTGTGACTCGAGATAACGCTTCAGTTGTTCATCATCGATCTCTTCACCGTAACAATTACGGTATCCCCGCGCTCGAGCCTCTCCTCTATCTCTTGATCAAGATCATCCACCTGCTGATACTCACCTTCAGGCAGGACCAGCGTGGGAAAGGGCGGGACATTCTTCTCCTGCGCTCCGGTGTTCCGACGACTCTCAGATTAGCTGTTGCGATCATCGGACCAGCCATTTTGGGCCCAGCTGTTCGAAAGCTGGTCAGGTAGTGATTCGCCCATTCGGGAGGCGTTGACAGTAAATCCGAGGGATCGCTATTTTTGTGCGGGCTACGTTTGGAGCATCCGAATCCCGCGGACGAGCAAACTTCAGCTGCGATCTCGTTTATGCCAATACGGCCCCCGCTCGAGCCTCTCCTTTCTAACCCTCTTGCGGTCTCCACCTCCCTCGATACTCGACCTTCAGCGGACCAGCGTGAAAGGGCGCTGACATCTTCTCTGCATCGCGTTGCCTCGACCGCTCTGCAGCTGGCGAATAGGCAGATCTGCCCAGCTGTTCGACTTCAGTGGGACTACCGCCTTGCTCGCATTCGCGGATGGCGGATACTGGGAGACCTGTCGATATTAGAAATATTGAAAATGCTTTAATTAATCGCTGCTGCATACCCTCTACCTGTCACATCCCTAGATTAATCGGCAGACTAACTAAACGACTAGACCTTGAAATAATCGTTGTACCACTCAACGAAATTGGCCACACCGGTCTCAACACTGGTGGCCGGTTTATAGTCGACATCACGCACCAGGTCTTCAACATTGGCATAGGTATCTGGCACATCGCCCGGCTGTAGTGGCAGCATATTCATCTCTGCTTTTTTACCGAGACAATCCTCCAACACCTTAATGTAGTGCAGAAGCTCCACTGGCTCATTGTTGCCGATGTTGTAGACACGCCACGGCGCCATACTGCTACCCGGATCCGGCTTCTCACCTGACCACTCCGGATTCGGTTCTGCAACACGATCAAGGGTTCGTATGACACCCTCAACGATATCGTCAATATAGGTAAAGTCGCGACGGTGCTTGCCGTAGTTGAAGACATCGATCGGCTCGCCTGCGAGGATCGCCTTGGTGAACTTGAACAGCGCCATATCGGGACGACCCCAAGGACCATATACCGTGAAAAAGCGCAGCCCGGTGGTTGGCAGGTTGTAGAGGTGGCTATAGGTATGTGCCATCAACTCATTGGCCTTTTTCGAGGCCGCATAGAGTGAGAGCGGATGATCAACATTATCGTGCACCGAGAAGGGCATGCTGGTATTTGCGCCGTAGACCGAACTCGACGAGGCGTAGACGAAATGTTCAACACCGTTGTGTCGGCACCCCTCAAGCAAGTGTGCAAAGCCAACCATGTTGCTATCGACATAGGAGAGTGGATTTTCGATTGAGTAACGCACACCCGCCTGCGCGGCGAGATTTACTACCTTGTTTGGTTTCTCTTTCTCAAAGAGTGCAGCGACGCCCTCACGATCTGCGATATCCATGTGGATAAAGGTAAAACGATCATAGGGCTCGATCCGAGCCAGCCGTGCCTTTTTCAGATTAACGTCGTAGTAGTCGTTGAGGTTATCGATACCGATCACCTCATCACCACGCTCCAGCAGGCGCATCGCCAGTTGTGAACCGATAAAACCCGCCGCACCTGTAATCAGGACCTTCATCAACTACTCTCCGCTTAGAAAATTAATAATTTAAAGACGCGCCGTCACTGCGTTGGCAGGCAGCAGATACTTCACGTCGTAGACCACACCATCCTCTTTGACCAGCGCATTGATACCTTCAATGCCTAGCTCGGAGAATTGATCATGTGCAACAGCGATGATCACCGCATCGTACTCACCACCAGTCGGCAGGGTTTGGATCAGATCAACGCCATATTCATGACGAGCCTCGTCCGGATTGACCCAGGGATCATAGAGATCGATATCGATCCGGTAGCTATGTAACTCTTCAAGAATGTCGACCACTCGCGTATTGCGTAGATCAGGACAATTCTCCTTGAAGGCAAAACCAAGCACCAACACCCGAGAGCCAGCCACCCTCGCTCCGTTCTGGATCATCAACTTGACCACCTGGCTGGCCACATAGGCACCCATGCCGTCGTTGATTCGCCGCCCAGCGAGGATCACCTCGGGCTGGTAGCCGATCGCCTGCGCCTTGTGGGTCAGATAGTAGGGATCAACACCGATGCAATGACCACCGACCAGACCCGGACGAAATGGTAGAAAGTTCCATTTGGTACCCGCCGCCTCAAGCACCGCCTCTGTATCGATATCGAGTCGATTGAAAATCAGGGCCAACTCGTTAATTAACGCGATGTTGACGTCGCGCTGTGTATTCTCGATCACCTTGGCGGCCTCAGCAACGCGCACACTGGGTGCCAAATGGGTGCCAGCCTCAATAACTTCACGGTAGACCGCATCAACATAGGCCGCCACCTCTGGCGTCGAGCCAGACGTCACCTTCTTGATGGTGGTAACTCGATGCTCCTTGTCACCCGGATTGATACGCTCCGGGCTATAGCCGACAAAGAAATCGGAGTTGAAGCGAAGTCCGGAAACCTCTTCGAGGATCGGTACGCAGACCTCCTCGGTTGCGCCCGGGTAGACGGTCGATTCGTAGACGACAACATCTCCCGCCAATATCACTGAGCCGATGGCGCGGCTGGCGCTGATCAAAGGCGAGAGGTCTGGCTGCTTGCTCTCATCAATCGGCGTGGGAACGGTGATGACATAGAAGTTACAGCTCTGCAGTGAATCGAGCTGATCTGAATAGCTAAGTTGCTCAGCTGCAGCCAGAAGCTCTGGTTCAACCTCCAGGGTGCCATCATGGCCACTCTTCAGCTCTTCGATCCGTACACTATTGGTGTCGTATCCCACGGTCGGCCAACGCTTGCCAAACTCCACCGCGAGTGGAAGCCCGACATAGCCAAGCCCCACCATCCCTATCTTTACACCATCAATATCAAACATCATTTTTCCATCGCAACCAGAACTTTCTTCCGGTGCCGACTAGTAATAATTATTAACAAGCGACCGCTTTACCGATCACCTATGACATATCTGCCCCATCCGTCATCTCGGGGACGGTTATGACACCACGCTGAAGCAGTAGCTGTAGCACCTGATCGACTGAATCTTCCAGTGAAAGCGACCCGGTATCGACAATCAGCTCTGCCGCCTCTGGCTCTTCATAGGGCGATGAGATGCCAGTAAAGTCACCGATCTCACCCGCACGTGCTCGCTTGTAGAGCCCCTTAACATCGCGCGACTCACACACATCGACCGAAGCTCGGCAGTAGATCTCAAGAAAATCGCCGTGTGGTACCAGTGAGCGTACACGGTGACGATCCTCGCGCATTGGGGAGATAAAAGCCGTGAGCGATATCACACCCGCCTCGAGAAAGAGCTTACACATCTCACCAATACGGCGGATATTCTCACTGCGATCATCTACCGAAAAACCGAGGTCACCACAGAGGCCGTGACGAACATTGTCGCCATCAAAGACGAAGGTACGCATACCCATTTCGAAGAGCCGCTCTTCAATGGCGTGCGCCAGTGTGGACTTTCCCGAACCTGAGAGGCCGGTAAACCAGAGGATAGTGCTTTTATGCCCATTGACCGCTGCGCGCATCTCACGCGACACCGCTGCGTTGTGCCAAACCGTATTACTGCTTTTCTCAGACATCCTTCCCAATTTCACTCTTTTTATATAGACAGGCTGTTGCGCGTCATAATAACCGAACTATCTTGCCAATGCCCGATTCAAGCACCCTGATTTGAGGCGCTTCATAGGACACTACTCGCGCTCGAAGAAACACCATCAAATCGACGCTCAACTGTCATGACGAACACCATCAGACAGAGACAGACAACGCACTACGCAATCACTAATTCTGCGCACAATTCAGTCAATCAATACAGCAACTTAGCGACAACAACGCCGCACTGTGACCACAATCACACTTCGTCCAATTGAGCTATGCTTGAAGAGACGTTAATGTAACTAATCTAATCATAATTAAAATAAATAGCGGGTCATCGCCTCATGGGCGGGCGCATTATATGAAAACTTCTTCTTCAAACCGTCTGCTTTTCAATTCGGTCGCTGGTCGCGGCTGGTTGGTACCGATTGCGATCGCCGCGCTGCTCTACGCCATCAGTCTGCACAACTACCTGCTGTTCCATACTCTGGCGGAACTCTTCCCGATCATGGTCGCCGTTATCATGGCAGTGGTGGTCTGGCACACCTACGAATTCTCCCGCAACCACTTCCTGATGTATCTCGGCTGCGGTTATTTCTGGATCGCCATGCTCGACCTGGCACACGCCCTCTACTACAAAGGCATGGGATTTCAGGCCATCGATTCAGCCAACCTCTCCATCCAGCTCTGGGTCATCACACGTTTTTTTGAGGCATGCCTGCTAATTAGCGCACCCCTATTCATGAAAAAACCGGTCGTGCGGCTGCCACTCTTTACCCTCTTCGGTGCGATTGTAATTTCCACCTTTGCCTTGATCAATGCCGGCCACTTCCCCGACGCATTTATTGATGGCAGCGGCCTGACACCCTTCAAGGTCAATAGTGAGTACCTCATCGTGATCATCATGCTCGGTGCGATCGGCTTCACCTACTCCAAGCGCACCATGATCGACCCTTTCATTCTCAAGCTGATGCTCGCCTCTATCAGCCTCACCATCTTTGCCGAGCTCGCCTTCACCTTCTATATCAGCGTCTATGGTCTCTCAAACCTGGTCGGACACATCTTCAAACTCTTCTCCTTCTGGTTCATTTTTGCCGCGATCGTGCGCACCACCCTGACCGAACCGTTTCAGGTCATGTCTCGCGTCTCTAGTACCTACGATGCGATACCCGACCCAACCATCGTTGTCGATCGCCATGGCTATATCCACCAGGTTAATAAGGCTGCCTGCGAGATGGCGGGGCAGCCTGCTGAATCACTCATCAACCACCACTGCCACGATCTCTTCCACCCTACTGTAAAAAACAGTGAATCCTGCCCGCTTTGCGACATGATCACCAAGGGTGAATCAGTCAGCAACCTTGAACTCGAAAACCACGAGCAGTCGCGCTGGCACCTCTACTCGCTCACTCCAGTCGATAGCGGCATTCTTGAGGGGATGGTGCATGTTGCCATCGATACCACCCGTCGCAGACAGATGGAGGAGGCGCTACGCCAGTCTCGGCAAAAATTGGCACTGCATGTCCTGCGCACACCATTAGCCGTTATCGAGTGGAATCGCGACTTTGAGGTCGTCGAGTGGAACCCTGCAGCAGCGAAGATCTTCGGCTTCTCCGCCGATGAGGCGTTTGGCAGACACGCGGCCGGGCTAATACTGCCCGATTGGGCCAAAGACCACGTCAACAACGTCTGGGCTGAACTGATCGACAATCGCGGCGGCCTCAGTAGCACCAATGAGAACCTGACCAAGGATGGTCGAACCATCAGCTGCGACTGGTACAACACACCTCTGATCGATGAGCAGGGCGAAGTAATCGGTGTCGCTTCACTGGTTCAGGACATCACCGAACGCAAGCTTGCCGAGGAGCTGATCCACGATGAGAAGGAGCGCGCTCAGGTCACTCTCCACTCTATTGGTGATGCGGTTATTACAACTGACGCCCTCGGCACAATCGATTACCTCAACCCTATTGCTGAAAACCTCACCGGCTGGGAGAGCAGTGAAGCGATCGGCAAACCGGTGACCGAGGTGTTCAATATCGTCAATGAATTCACCCGCAGCCGGGTTGAGAATCCGGTTGAGAAGTGTCTTCGTGAGGGTGCCATTGTGGGTCTGGCCAACCATACCGCACTGATTCGTCGTGACAGCAGCGAGATCTCTATTGAGGACTCAGCTGCACCGATTCGCGACCGACGTGGTGACGTGATTGGCGTGGTAATGGTCTTCCACGACGTCAGCCATGAGCGTGAATTAAGCAACAAGCTCACCCATCAGGCCTCCCACGACGGCCTCACGGGATTGTTCAATCGTCAGGAGTTTGAACGTCGACTGACCGACCTGTTACTGAGCGCCCGCGAGGATCACAAAGAGCACGCGCTGCTCTATATCGATCTCGACCAGTTTAAGATCGTCAACGATACCTGCGGCCACATCGCCGGTGATGAGCTGCTGCGTCAGCTCAGCAACATCTTCGCCAAGTATGTACGCGAGGCCGACACCGTTGCACGCCTTGGCGGTGATGAATTTGGCATTCTGCTAGAGGCCTGCGACATCAACCACGCCCACCGCACAGCTGACAACCTGCGCCTGGCGGTCAAAGAGTACCGCTTCGCCTGGGAGGGGAAATATTTCGAAATCGGTGCCAGCATTGGGCTCACCGCCATCACCGACGAGAGCCAGGGGCTCTCCAAGGTGCTCAGTGCCGCTGATATCGCCTGTTACGCCGCCAAAGAGAATGGGCGCAACCGCGTACACGTCTATGTCGAGGGCGACACCGAGCTTGAGAATCGCCAAAGCGAGATGCAGTGGGCCTCGCGTATCGCACAGGCCCTCAAGGAAAACCGCTTCCGCCTCTATTCACAGGTTATTACACCGGTCAATATCGAAGATGGGCTGGTGCCACACTATGAGCTACTGGTCAGAATGGTTGATGAAGAGGGCAAGCTGATCCCACCCGGTTTTTTCCTCCCGGCCGCCGAACGGTACGACCTGATGGGTGATATCGACCGCCGCTGACCGCCATGGAGAGCGAAGTGAGGGCGGTTAGTCCCCGATAGTCGACGCCGTCTGCCTATTCGTAGTTGAGAGCGCGAGCGGACGACGAAGAAGATGCAGCAGCGGCTTTATGTCGGCGTAGAGTCACTGAGGGAGTTGTGTAGAGCCGCGAAGAGGTGATTACGCAACGTACGCAGGACGGTCGGGGCGCCGTAGGCATAAACGGTCGCGTTAAGTTTTTGCTGTTTGCTTGGGCTTGATGCCCAAAACAAACTTTCGCAAAATAGCGACTCCCCGGTGGGTTATCGAGAACGCCTTTAGCTCTTTCTTTGAGTTCTCCGAAAGGAAACATGATGAGGGAGTCAGCAACGGTTACGTATACCTGGCAATCAACCTCTCAGGTAACTCGATCGGTGACCCCTCTCTGCTCGGTTATATCCACCAGAAGCTGCGTGACCACAACATCCCACCACAGAACATCAGCTTTGAGATCACCGAAACGGCTGCCATCGCCAACCTGGCCAACGCCACTCATTTCATCAAGGAGATGCGCGCCATCGGCTGTCACTTCGCACTCGATGACTTCGGCAGCGGCCTCTCCTCATTCGCCTACCTGAAGAATCTACCGGTCGACTATCTGAAGATCGACGGTAGTTTTGTGAAGGACATCGTCACCGACCCGGTCGACCACGCCATGGTCGATGCGATTAACAAGATCGGTCAGGTCATGGGAATTCGCACTATCGCGGAGTATGTCGAGAATGAGGATATCTTCTACACCCTGCGCGACATCGGGGTCGACTTTGCACAGGGCTTCGGCATTGGCAAACCGGAACCAATATTTGACGAGGATCGCTACCACGGACAAATGGAGTTATAGCGCCTTAGAGCGTGTTACACCACAACGCGCGCAACGAAGCAGCGTCACCAACCGACCCTGCTTCACATCAAACTGCTGCGCCTTATCCACCTGCCACTTGTGATGACCATCCTTACAAAGGCTCTTGCCGCGATGCTTTTCTGACAGCTTCGGTTTCTTGAATTTAACTACATCACCCATCTGGCACTCCACCACACTCATCAAGATAGCCACATCGAAGTCACGGGAACTTCGCCGCGCATAGTAGCCAATAGTATAATTCCCGCTCTGCAATTAACGAGAACCAGACACGATGTTGATCGTCATCTCACCGGCCAAGACCCTCGATTATGAGACCGCGCCGAAGACCAAAACCTTCACCACCCCCGATCTGCTCGACGACTCGCAGCTATTGATCGATCGCGCCCGCAACCTCTCGGAACTCGATATCGCAGAATTGATGAAGGTAAGTATGAAGCTGGCCGATCTCAACTTCGAGCGCTTTCACGACTGGCACACCCCCTTCACTGCGGAGAATGCCAAGCAGGCGCTGCTCGCTTTCAAGGGTGACGTCTATACCGGGCTTGATGCCGAGAGTTTCAAAGCGGCCGATTTCAAATTCGCCCAGAAGCACCTGCGTATCCTCTCTGGTCTCTACGGCCTACTGCGCCCGCTCGACCTGATGCAGCCCTACCGACTCGAGATGGGCCGCTCACTCGACACCTCACGTGGCAAGAACCTCTACCAGTTCTGGGGCGACACCATCACCAACGAGCTGAGCAAAGCGTTGAAAAAGCAGGGTGACGAGACCTTGATCAACCTTGCCTCCAACGAGTACTTCAAGGCAGTTCGACCGAAGAGGCTCGAAGGCCGAATCATCACACCCCATTTCAAGGAGCGTAAGGGTGACGGTTACAAGGTAATCGGTGTGCACGCCAAGAAGGCGCGTGGTCTGATGAGTCGCTTTATTATCCAGAACCGTCTGAGCGAAACCGAGGCGCTGCGTGACTTTGCACAGGAGGATTACCTGTTCAACGAATCGCTCTCGAATGAGAGTGATTGGGTCTTCACTCGCGGCTAATAGCTAGCCGGTTCGCACTGCAACAAACAGGGATCAGGATCGCTGTGCGTCTACGATCCCACCCATATGAAGATCAGCGCTGTGCGAAATAGTCCGCTAGAAATGCGTCGAAATCCTCACCGTCCGACTCTTCAATCTCGCGCTGATGGCGCAACGACTGCTTCGCCTGCTCATCGAACAGTGCCATCTGTACATCATCAACGGCACGCTCCATGAAATATCTTCGATGCTGCTGCGACATGCGATTGGCGAAGTGGAAAAACGCCTCACCATTATCGCGCATCTCGTTGAGCATGCGTGCCGACGGGGTCTTTTCAGGATCGGCAACCGCTTCAACCTGCTCTGCCAGAGCCGCGCTGTAGGGTCGACCACC
This sequence comes from Candidatus Reidiella endopervernicosa, assembly GCF_013343005.1. Classification (GTDB taxonomy): domain Bacteria; phylum Pseudomonadota; class Gammaproteobacteria; genus Reidiella; species Reidiella endopervernicosa. The sequence goes on along the minus strand of NZ_CP054491.1, from coordinate 720,074 downwards.
TTCATCGCGATCGAGCAGTTCTGAGATTGGCAGTAGCGCATCGCACACCGCACCGGCCCACTGCTTCAGGCTAACTGACTCGCCACAACGGTTAAGTGTCAGCCCCGGTTCGCGTCCGCGATGAGCGACCGTCATCTCATTGGCATCGATCTCCTGGGCCTCGCCCGCAGCGAGCGAGGGTGACTCTTCAAACAGACAGAAGATCATCAACATCTCAAGAAATCGAAGCTGTTCAGCGTTAATACCCAGAGGATCGAAGGCGTTCACATCAAGCGAGCGTAGCTCCACATATCGCACACCACGACGCTTAAGCGCCACGGTCGGCTTCTCATTCCCCTTCAGAATCTGCTTGGGACGTACCGTACTGTAGTACTCATTCTCAATCTGCAGAATATTGGCATTGAGCTGGCGATACTCTCCATCGACCTTCACCCCGATCTTTTCGTAGTCGGGGCAGGGAGTGTCGATCGCACAGTTGAGACTCTCAACATAGGCGTCGAGCGAGTCGTAACACGCCTTTATGCCACTCTCGCTCTCCTTATTGTTCTGGTAGCCGATATCACCCATGCGCAGCGAGGTTGCGTAGGGGCCATAGTAGCTAAACTCATCGAACGACTCGAGCTCGGTCGGCTCAGTACCGAGGAATGACTTGCAGATCGCCGGTGAGGCTCCAAACAGATAGGGGATCAGCCAACCGACACGCTGCAGGCTCCGGATCAGCCCCATGTAGCGCTCTGAGATAAAGTTCTGCAGCGGCTGGTTATCGCCCTCGAGTCGATGTAGCGCCTGCCAGAATGCATCTGAGAATGAGTAGTTGAAGTGGACGCCAGCGATCACCTGCATCACCCGACCGTAACGGTAGCCAAGTCCTCGACGGTAGATATTCTTCATCTGACCAGCGTTGGAGCTGCCGTATCTCGCCAGTGGAATACTCGACTCACCCGCGACCACGCACGGCATGCTGGTCGACCAGAGCAGCTCATCGCCCAGGTGGCGATAGACATACTGCTGCGTATCACAAAGAAACTTGAACACCGCCTGCATCTCGCCAACGGGTGGGGTTATTAGCTCCAGCAGCGCCTCGGAGTAGTCGGTAGTGATATAGGGGTTGGTCAGTGCCGAACCGAGCACCATCGGATGCGGCTTTTGCGAGATGCTGCCCTTCTCATTAACCCGCAGGCACTCCTTCTCCACCCCGATCGAGCCGTTATTCAATAGTTCCGCACTGGCCGAGGCGATAAAACGGGCCAGGTTTTTCTCAATCGTGGGGTACAAAATAGGGTATCCGGTGGGTTACTTGCTCTGGGATTGTCTCTGAACAGCACGTCAGATTGATGCAGATTATACTCGATCTAAAAGAGTTCGGCAGTCTCTACTCGTCAGAATCGATGCTCAGTGCGCTGGTATCGATATCGGGTGCCTCGCCCTTTTTCTTCTCGCCCAGTACCTCACCGACCTCGGCGACACTCAGTGAGCTGGTATCGATCTGTGGCGTCTCGCCCCGCTCGAACTCCGTCAACGTCTCACCGGCCTCACTGACACTCAATGCACTGGTATCGATATCAGGTGCCTCACCCTTGACCACCTCGCCCAGGGTCTCACCGACACTGCCGACACTCAGCGCACTGGTGTCGATGTCGGGTGCTTCACCCCTGACCACCTCGGCAATCGTCTCACCAACATCAGCCACCGAGAAGGCACTGGTATCTATCTGCGGTGTCTCTCCCCGCTCCTTCTCGGAGAGCGTCGCGCCAAAGGCGGCCAGTTCTGCGCTATCAAGCCCAGCCGCTGGCTGGCTGGTGGTTCTGTTCGCTGCTGCCGGCTCCTGAGTGGACGGGGTGGCGGGAGACTGTGGCTGGCTGTTCGCTGCACCGCCTGAGACCACAACCTCACATTCGGCACCCGCCTGGCGCATGGCCACCTGATATTTCTGCGCCGTCTGCTGATCGATACCGCGCTTGATCGCGATCGCCTTACCGGAGAAGAGATGGTTGATCTTCTCAACCTCGGTCTTGAACAGCGCCGCAACGCGCTGCTTCACCTCGATTAGATCGGTGCCCTCGACACGTCTGCCGCGAAAGATAACCTCGAAAGTGGGTTCAGCCATGCTCTCTCTGTCTCATCCCTTTCCAATCACCATTTACTCTTCGAACAGCGCCTGCCAGCCACGTAGATCGGCTCCCGGTCGCTCCTCGAGCTCGATACCAAGCGCGTAGCCATCCTCAAAGGCGGTGCAGCGCAGTACGGTCCCTTTAAGATAGTACTTAATTGGATTGCCCAATACCTGTGCACAGATCTCAACCTGCTGATCGGTTTCTACCGCCTCATTGGAGCGCAGACAGAAACCACCGGCCGAGATGTCGACCGTCATACAACTGACCTGCGCAACCTCAATCTCAGCACCCTCGGGTGATTCAAGTGGGCGCAACGTCACCCGATCGACCCGCCCATGTCGCTCGTCCCTGCGCCGCTCCGCTCCGTTCTCATCAGCCATTGCCATACCTCTCATGCAAAGGGACGGATTGTTAAATCCGCACCGCGTTAGTAATAACCGATATGGAGAAGCGCTGCCAGCAAACTTTAGACAGGTTCAAATCACCAATACCAACAGGGCGTTACGGTTTATTCACCAAAAAGAGGATAACCGATGCCGCCACCAGCAACAGCGATCGCATCAGATCACCACCGAGCAGAAAATGCAGTGCGCCGATCATCGCCGGCGCCTCGGCCAGTGCAATCGGCAACATCAGTGCCGAGAGCGGGTTACCACTCCCCTGACGCCCCTCTGCCTCGAGTCGACTCCGATTTGCCAGGCTTTTGCTGACCAACAGCACCACAGCCGCTACCGCCAGACCGCCATAAAAAAGCGTCGGCTGCAGCGATGGGATCGGCGCAATCTCAATCACGTTGGCGAAGAGGTAGAAGAGCATTCCCAGCATGATGAAGAAGGAGGCAAACAGTATTGCCCACAGCGTGGTGGTTGGCAGTGGTATCTGGTTATTTCCCGATTGTTTATCCATTGTGACCCCAGTTTTATTATTCGATTCTGCGCAGACGATATTTAGGACGACCATCTACATAGAGCGCCCCCACACCGCTTAACTCCTGCAGACTAGTATGCAGCTCACTGGGCTGCAACGCCTCACCGAGAAACACCCCAATCGCATTCTCGAACAGCGGCAGTGTCAGCTCATGTACGGCGTTGAATCGCCGCGTTACACGCTGGTTGGTGAAGTAACCACTGCCGCGCAGCTCCTCACGCGAGCCGAAGTTGATCACCAGTGCGCCCTCAGGGGTAAGTAGCCTGGCCAAGCTGCCCATCCACACACCCGATGCGGTAATAGCACGCTCCGCCTCCCCATCGGTATCACCAAACAGGTCGTCGATCACCATATCGAACGGTTCGCCGCGATAGCTCTCAACCCAGGCCCGGGCATCTCCCTCAACCAATGTAACCCCAGGCTGCTCGGCTTCGAAGAAGTCACGTGCCACCTGCAGATGGATCGGATTGAGTTCAACGCCAACCACAGATTCCGGTTGCAGGTAGTGGTGAAGTAAACGAATCACCGAACCGCCACCGACACCTAGCAGCAGCACCCGTTTTATCGAGCCACGGGGGGTAGTAGAGCGCGGGCAACATCAGCAGGCCCCAGACACTGCCACTGATGGGGCGATTGGGGTTGTACTGACTGTGGAAGACGCCGTTGGTATAGAGACGGCGCGTGGCACCTGCGCTACGCACCTCATAGCGTGACTCACCCTCTTTTCTATACCAGAGCAGTGCCATTAGCGTGAATTAGAGGTCGAGCGCAAGGTAGAAAAAGATGAAACGCCCCTGCTCGATATCGATCTTCAGGGTGGCACCGTGGTTAAGCCCATAGTCGACATAGCCCGGTACCGCGCTATCCATATGACACTCACTGCTGTGCTGTGGCGACTCGTAATCGCGATCGCGGTCGTACCATGAGATCAACATCACCTCACCAAGACGCGATTCGGCCTCACTATCGGCCAGCGCCATCGCAGCGATGTAGTCCTGAGGCGAAGGCTGCGGCTCAAGGGTAACCATCGTCACCTTGGAGTAGTCGGGCTCTACACCCAGGCCGCACTGTTCATCACTCGCCATATCGTCTGATCCTGAGCTTATTAGAAGAGCTTACCCAGCACCCCACCACCAAGAATTTTCTGGAAGCGTTTTGAGTACTGTTTGTCGACCTTCTGTATGTGGTCAAAGAGCCACTCCTGCAGGAAGAAGAGCAGTTCGGTACCCACCGAACGATCCCCGCCATAAACTTCTCATTCATCCCATTCAGTTTATCGATAATGCCGTCATGAACCGCCTTGTGCGGCTCATACTCCTTATATTTGAACAACCGCATAATGCTCTCTTCCACCGCAAAATGGAGCTTGGTGTAGTCGATCAGCTGATCGATCACCCCCTGCACCATCTCACGATTGCTATGCACCCGCAGCGCATCATCAAGCTCATTGATCAGACCTACCAGCACCTTGTGCTGATTATCGATCTCTTCGATACCCACACTGTAGGTATCGTCCCAGGTAATCGCCATTCTCAATCTCCAGCCAGAAATTATGGTTTTGCATCCTACTTCCGCTCAGCCGCTAGTTAAAGCAGTAATAACCCTCAGATCGATCATCTTATTTGCCTGACTTTTCACCACACCCGCATAATCGTTCGGCACAATCAGGCGTGAAAAGAATGAAATACAGAGACCTGCGAGACTTCATCGCGCAGCTTGAGCAGAAGGGCGAGCTCAAGCGCATCACCACTGAGATCGACCCCAATCTGGAGATGACCGAGATCTGCGACCGCACCCTGCGTGCTGGTGGCCCGGCGCTGCTGTTCGAGAATCCGAAGGGATCCGACGTACCGGTGCTGGCCAACCTCTTCGGCACCCCGGAGCGGGTCGCCTACGGTATGGGTGAGGAGTCGGTCGAGGCACTTCGCGAGGTCGGCAAACTACTCGCCTACCTCAAGGAGCCAGAGCCACCCAAGGGGATGAAGGATGCCTGGGAGAAGCTGCCGGTCTTCAAGCAGGTGCTCAACATGGCACCCAAGGTGGTCAAGGGCGCACCCTGCCAGGCGGTGGTACTGGAGGGTGACGAGGTCGATCTTGGCAAGCTTCCGGTGCAGACCTGCTGGCCGGGCGATGCCGGACCGCTGATCACCTGGGGACTGGTGGTCACCAGGGGACCACACAAAGAGCGACAGAATCTCGGCATCTATCGCCAGCAGGTGATCGGTAAGAACCGCGTCATCATGCGCTGGCTCTCACACCGTGGCGGCGCACTCGATTTCCGTGAGTGGCAGCAGGAACATCCCGGTGAACCCTTCCCGATCGCCGTGGCACTCGGCGCCGATCCGGCCACCATTCTCGGTGCCGTTACCCCGGTGCCCGACTCACTTAGCGAATACGCCTTCGCCGGGTTACTGCGCGGCGCCAAGACCGAGGTCACCAACTGCATCGGTTCCGAGTTGCAGGTACCCGCCAGTGCTGAGTTTGTGTTGGAGGGTTTCATCTACCCCGAGGACATGGCCGACGAAGGGCCATTTGGCGACCACACCGGCTACTACAACGAGGTGGAGTCGTTCCCCGTCTTCACCATTGAGCGCATCACCCAGCGCCAAGACCCGATCTACCACTCCACCTACACCGGGCGTCCGCCCGATGAACCGGCAGTTCTCAGCGTGGCACTCAATGAGGTCTTTGTGCCGATCCTGCAGAAGCAGTTCCCAGAGATAGTCGACTTCTACCTGCCGCCCGAGGGGTGCTCCTACCGCATGGCGGTAGTCAGCATGAAGAAGCAGTACCCTGGCCACGCGAAGCGGGTGATGCTCGGCGTCTGGTCCTTCCTGCGCCAGTTTATGTACACAAAATTCGTGATCGTCACCGATGATGACGTGAACGTGCGAGACTGGAACGACGTCATCTGGGCCATGACCACCCGCATGGATCCGGCGCGGGACACCACCATGATCGAGAACACACCGATCGACTACCTCGACTTTGCATCGCCGGTTTCAGGCCTGGGCTCGAAGATGGGCTTTGATGCTACTAATAAGTGGCAGGGCGAGACCAACCGCGAGTGGGGCAGCACCATTGTCATGGATGAGGCGGTAAAATCGCGGGTTGACCAACTCTGGGACGAGCTCGACATCCTCGACGACTAGCCCCCCCTAATCAGCCACAAGGAATTCAGAGCACCAATGCGCAGAATTATGGTCCTCAACCCCAAGGGTGGGTGCGGAAAAAGCACCATCGCCACCAATCTTGCCAGCTATTACGCCAGCCAAGGTGAGCCGGTGATACTCGCTGACTTCGATCCACAGGGAAGCAGCAAGGCGTGGCTCAAGGCACGCAGCAAGAAGCTGCCGAAGATTCAGCGCTGCGCACCCGAGAAGGTCGGTGAACTGATGCTGCCCCACGGCAAGGGGGCACTGATCATGGATTCGCCCGCCTCGGTACGTGACAAGCAGCTGAAAAACCATGTAAAACTCGCCCAGACGATCCTGATTCCGGTGTTACCTTCACCGTTCGATATCCGCGCCACCGCCGATTACATCGCCGAGCTATTAACGATGGGACGTGTCTCTCGCTCTCGCACCCGCATCGCGGTGGTCGCCAACCGGGTTCGCGAACGGACCCGTGTCTACCAGAGCCTGCACCGTTTTCTCGATCGGCTCGGCATTCCCTTCATCGGTGTACTGCGTGACACCCAGAACTACATCCGTGCCGCTGAACAGGGCGTTGGCATCTTCGAGCTTCCCGCCTCCCACACCGGCCACGACCGCGAGCAGTGGCAGCCGATCATCGACTGGCTCGACTCGAAAGAGAGCCGCCCGAAAAAGAGTAAGAAGTAGAGCGGTCCAACTACGATCAGTCGTAGCCCAGATAAAGCATCGCGCACTCCGTGAATCCGCCTCAACAACCCGCCAGACCATGCTCCAGATCGGGAAAACGGAGCTTGCCGCCTAGCAGATCCTTCAGACGAGAATTGTCGATACGCCGCGACTCGGCCAGATAACTCTTCATACCCTCTCCCAGCACCGCCTCTGCCGCTTCGGGTGTCAGCTGCTCAGGTTGCGGTAGCCCCAGATGGTCCGCCACCCGACAGAAGTAGTCGGTCATGGTGGTGGGATGACCATCGGCCACATTGTAGATTCCCGATGCACCCTCTCTACCTGCCGCCACTGCAGCCGCCACCAGATCATCGATGTGGATTCGGTTGGTATAGGGGGAGCTCGCCTCCTCCAGCACCGGGTCTCCACGTCTGATCCTTGCTTCCGGCAACTTGCCGGGCCCGTAGATTCCCGACACCCGCAGTATCACCAGCTCCACACCTCTCGCTTCACACCACTCCCGATAACGCTGCTCGGCATCGACACGCCGTTTTGCACGGGCAGCCACAGGATTCAGTGGCTGCTGCTCATCAATCCAGACACCTCCGCAGTCGCCATAGACGCCGGTGGTACTGAGATAGACGATGCGTGCAGGGCGTTGATCGCCGATCGAATTGAGCAGATGCTCGACTCTACTATCGACCTCACCCGATCGAGGTGGCGGTGCGAAATGGTAGAGCAGGTCACCCTCAATCGATAATCCATCTAAATCACCATTTTTATCAAGATCGCCGACAATTGGCGCAATTCCATGCACTTTAAGCTCATCAACACGACATTCGGTGTGGGTAAGTGCGCCCACATGTACACTCTCTGTACGCCATGCGGAGGCGACTCGACGCCCGACATAACCACAGCCAACTATAAAGACACACTTCTCCATTTTGATTCCTGAGCGTAATGGTGGATAATTCCGCGCCAATCCATACTAAGACCAATTTAAGGAATTGCGATGAGCTTCAAGGTTACAGTCGAACCCAGCGGTCATGAATTCACTCCCGGTGCCGATGAGGCGATCCTCGATGCTGCACTGAACAACGGCCTCGCCTTCCCCTACGGCTGCCGTAACGGCGCCTGCGGTGCCTGCAAGTGCAAGAAGCTCTCCGGTGATTACGACTACGGTGAGAACGAACCGATGGCCATCACCCCCGACGAGCAGGCTGACGGCATTATCCTCACCTGCCAGGCCATACCGCGCTCCGACATGGTACTTGAGGTGAAGGAGATCACCAGCAACAAGGAGATCGAGGTTAAGAATGTTCCCTGCCGTGTTGAATCACTCGACAAGCTCTCCCACGACGTCATCCGCATGATCCTGAAGATGCCCGATGCCGACGAGATGCAGTTCCTGCCCGGTCAGTACATCGACATCCTGCTCGAAGATGGTCGTCGTCGCGCCTTCTCCATCGCCAACGCACCACGTAACGACAGCCGCATTGAGCTGCACATTCGCCACGTCGAGGGCGGTGACTACACCGGTTACATCTTCAACGAGATGAAAGAGAAGGAGATCATCCGCATTGAGGGCCCACACGGCACCTTCTTCCTGCGTGAAGATAATGAGCGTCCGATCGTCCTGATGGGCGGCGGTACCGGCTTTGCACCCCTCAAGGGCATCCTTGAGCACTGCTTCGATAGCAGTAACAGCCGTCCGGTCCACCTCTTCTGGGGTGTGCGCGCCAAAGAAGATCTCTACATGAACGATGTGGCTGAGAAGTGGGCGAATGAGTACGCATTCCTCACCTTCACCTCGGTTCTCTCCGAGCCGAAGGCCGAAGACAACTGGGAAGGCAAGACCGGTTTTGTTCACGAGGCCGTCGCTGAGACCTACCCCGATCTCTCAGGCCACGACGTCTACATGAGCGGACCACCGGCAATGATTCACGCTGCCAAGGACACATTCGTCGCCAAGGGGCTCTCTCTCGATAACCTCTTCTCAGACTCGTTCGACTTCGCCAACGACAAGTAGTCCGTACCGAGTGTCTCACCACTCATAAGGCTACAGACAGAGGCCGCACCTATCCAGGGTGCGGCCTCTCTGTTTCTGCTATTAACAACCCAGTTCGCTATAAATATTACCGATGGAACTGCAGGCGCAGTCAGCTGCTAAAATCGATCTGGGATGATAGGACCACCCACTAACAGTGATCTCATTAGTGGCACTTTTATCTGATTGTTCAATCGCCTGCACCCTGTGATATTTTGTGATCCCATCCATCAAGAGACATATTTCAAGAATGGAGCCGAGATACATTCTTTGTCGTCCGCGCGGCGGACTCAACGACATGCTGTGCCAGATCGAAAAGTGCTGTGTTTATGCGCAGAAATACGATCGAAAAGTAGTTGTGGATACCAACTACAAATCCATTCAATCTTTCCAAAACAAACTATCTGACTACTTCACCTCACTACAGAATAATCTGATCCTCGATCTAGAGAGCGTCTCCGACCAACTCGATACGAACGACCTCTTTCCTGAATCTATATCCGGTCGAATCAACGACTACACCGGCGAGTACCGACATCGCCTGAAACGCAAAGGCGCTCTTTTCTGGTACTACAACAGACAACAAAAAGATATGTCCCGCTTCAGGTGTATATGACGAGACAAACTCACTGATAACTTTCGACTTTAAGCGCGACTATAAACACCAGATCCTTCTCCACGACCAGGCCGGAGGAGGTGAAAGTTCGATCTATGCACTACTGAGAATGAAGCTTCACCACGATATCAACACACAACTAGCGCAGAGAGTTGATCAGATCGGTCAGCCATATATTGCCATCCATATCCGCAATACAGACTATACAACCGACTATCTTGACGGACTCAAGAGCATTCAAAATGTGCACCATCTTCCCTATTTTATTGCCACCGACTCCGCAGATGCACTTGAAGATTGCAGACAGATTCTCGGCACCGACAACATCTATAATTTCACCAAGGTGCTTTCTAAGGATGGCTCGCCCATACATCAAAACCCCACACACGAAAATAATATAGATGCCATCACAGACCTACTGATGCTTGCATTAGGTAAACAATTCATCCGCTTCAGGTTAAACCAGAACTGCAACCGCACCGATTACTCTGGCTTCTCACGACTCGCATTTAACCTTCATGAGAGAAGGCAGGTTCTTGAACACCTTATCCAGCACAGAACACCCCTTATTTCCAAGCTTCTCTGGCACGCATAATCGTCCGCATCTATAAATAGGCGGTCGATTATGTGAAATATTTTTCAGCATCGCGCGGTCTATCTTTTACACCTCCATTTTTTCGGAGAGACACACATGTTTGTCGGCACCTTCAGGAGAACCATATGAGCCTCAGAGCGTCAATACTGCTAACCCTAACCATGGTTTTCACCTTGCCTGCATCCTCGGAAACGGCCATTCTCGCCGGCGGCTGCTTCTGGTGCATGGAGTCCGATTTCGAGAAGTTGGAGGGTGTGACTGATGTCGTCTCCGGTTTTACTGGCGGCACGCTGAAGAACCCGACCTACAACGGCGACCACACCGGCCACTACGAGGCGGTGGAGATCACCTACGATCCGAACAAGGTCAGCTACAAACAGCTGCTCGACCACTACTGGGTCAACATCGATCCCTTCGATGCTCGGGGACAATTTTGCGACAAGGGGCCGAGCTACCTGAGTGCGATCTTTGTCGCCAATGCAGAGGAGCGGAAGCTTGCGGTGGCGTCAAAGCAGAAGGTCATTGCCGAGTTCCCCGATAAGAGGGTTGTCACCCCAATCCTGGACGTCACCACCTTCTATCCCATCGCCGGAGATGAGAGTTACCACCAGGACTACTACAAGAACAATCCCGTTCGCTACAAGTACTACCGCTGGAACTGCGGTCGCGATCAAATTCTGAAGTCGATCTGGGGTGATCGAGCCACCCACTAGCGGATATCGCACTCAAACATCCGTTTGTGGGTACAATCGAGTCATGAATCATCCGCAACCAAACAACCCACTGCACGGCATCAAGCTCGAGCAGATCGTCACGGCCCTTGTCGATCACTTTGGCTGGGAGTCGCTCGGTAAACAGATCGATATTCGCTGTTTCAATAGCGATCCTTCGGTCAAATCGAGCCTGAAATTCTTACGCAAAACACCCTGGGCTCGTGCCAAGGTTGAGGCGCTCTATCTCACCCTTGAAAAGTAACCACCTACACCGCGCAGATCGCGGCTCACCACTCTCTGGCGTTGTGTTATCGTCCAAAGCTGAGCTTCTCCCAGCAAAACCAATTCTGCGACTTCAATAAGGCAAAGAACGGAATCACTACTATGAAGCACATCGTTTCAGCACTCGCCTCACTGTTTCTACTCCTCGCGCCGCTCGGCGCCTCGGCCATCACCTTTCCCGATAAACCACCCTCTGAGCACTACTATGTGGATGGTGCAGGCCTGATCAACCAGGCAACCGGCGAACGTATCGATGCCACCGCCTCGGCACTGCTCAGTGAAGAGCAGGTACCACTCTATGTCGTCACCATCGCCTCGCTCTCATCCCAAGATGCCATTACCCACACTATTGAAGAGTATGCCGCAGCCCTCTTCGACCACTGGGGTATCGGCTGGCAGGATCGAAACTACGGCATCTTGCTGCTCATCTCCGAGGGTGATCGCAAGGCACGCATTGAACTGGGAAAAGATTGGGGAGGCCAGCACGACTATGAGGCCGAACAGGTGATGGACGAACTGATCGTTCCCGCCTTCAAACGCGGTGACTTCCCGACCGGCATCGCCGATGGCGTTCGCGGTCTCAATGCGATGGCGCGTGGCCTCGGGCTACCCAAAGCAACGGCGCCCTGGTACTTCTGGCCGCTGGTGATCGGCGGTCTGATCGGCTTTGTTCTACTCATCATCAATCTGTTTAAAACCGGTCGTAAAGGGTGGGCCTGGGCACTGATCGTCGCATTCGGCCTGCTGCTCTTCTTCATCCTGCGCAATGCCGGTTCAGGCAGCGGTGGCGGATTTGGTGGCGGTTCCTCAGGCGGTGGTGGAGCAACAGGATCATGGTAATGACAATAAAAAGCGCAAAAACACTCTTCTCCCAGGATGAGATCGGCCAGATCGAGGCGACCATCGCCGAGGTCGAATCGAAGACCTCCGGCGAGATCGTGCCAGTGGTGGCCACCGTCTCCGGTCGATATGACCGCTCTGAGGATCTCTTCGCCTTCCTCTTCTCTCTTCTGTCGCTTTCATGCTGCTGGTACGCATTTCAGGGGATAAGCGATTCGACACAGGCGTGGAGCAGCGGACCGGCGCTCATCGTCAGCCTTCCCATCGTGCTGCTCATACTGATAGTTACCTTCTTTATCGGTATTGCACTCGCCAGCCACTTCCCAATCTTGCGTCTTCCACTCATATCAAAAGCTGAGATGCAGGATGAGGTCGAGAAGCGTGCACGTGAGAGCTTCCAACAACTCAAGATTCGCAATACCGAGGATGCCACCGGCATTCTGATCTATGTCTCACTCTACGAGCATATGGTGCATGTCGTCGGTGACGATACGATCAATAGCAAACTCAACCAGAGTGACTGGCAGGCGGTATGCGACACGATCATCGGTGGCTTTAGCAACAAACAGCCTGCGCAGGGTCTGCGCGACGGAATTCTTCGCGGCGGCGAACTTCTCGCCGAGCACTTTCCTGTAAAGGAGGGTGATACCAATGAGCTGGTTGATACCCTGCACTTGATCGATTGAACCACATAGAAGCAACATGAGAACCCTCCTTGTTCTTGCTGCTCTCACGCTCATGACATCTGCATTTCAGGTACATGCCGAACGAGAGGGTAAGAAGCGCGTGCTGACGCCCTGTGATATCTGTCCATCCCTCCCTGGTTACGTTGATGCCAGTCAGATCAGTGACGATATTCGCAAGATGGTTGGTAAGTATCGCGGTGGCAGCGGCAAGAAGAACGTTGCCATACAGAAGACACGGCGTCGTTGAGACGGGGCTGCAACCCGATTTCATTAACAACGGTAACTGTCCCGAAATCGACAGCGAGCAGTGGGCAATCGACTACACCTACAAACGAGGTGGCAGAGCAGCACTGCATAAAGGAATCGACATACCACAGCCCAGAGGAACACTCGTCATTGCGGTGGCCAATGGCATGGTGGTTGGCCGCTTTATGAACGACGGTAATCGCAAAGGGATTGAGGTAATGCTTCGTCACACACCCGAGCAGACCGGCCTCCCCTACTGGACCTATTCCCAATACACCCACCTGCTCAATATGTCGCCGCTGCCTGTCGGCACCAAGGTCAAGATGGGCGATGATATCGGCATGATATCCAACAGCGGAAAAATGGGTCGCCGGGTGCGCCGAGACGCACTCCACTTCGCTATCCTCTACAGCCAATCTCCAGATTGGGCACACGATGGTGTCGTCGTGACCCCCAAAGATGGTTACTTCATGGATCCTGTCGCTTTCTACCGCGACCAACCACCCTACGACACTCCCTCAATGGTCGAACTACCCAGCAGCCAAAAGCGGATTCCTGTTGCCTATTTCAAGCGAGACAACACTCTTGTCCCCGCCACGGCCAAACGCATCTGGCCCTTTCGCTGTAAGTAGACCCAACAGCAGACAGCTGATTTCATACCAAGATTGAAAATACACCCATAAATATTCGACTAGATAACCACGCTATCGTGCATATACTCAGTGGATGCACAGTGAGAGAGCCAGGCGCCCATGGTCGATGACGAACGATTTTCACACGAGCTGTTCAAGGGACTACAGGCCCTCGCAGACTCCTCATTTCCCAAGCGTTGCGAGACCTGTGGTCGTGTGTTTGAGTCGGCCGAACAGTTCCTCGCCGAGACAGAGAGCATCCATAAAACCAAAACCGGCCTTAAACAGTCTCAGGACGATGACGGTACACTGATCGTCGAGGTATTCAGGAACTGTCCCTGCGGCTCAACCCTGATGGACCTCTTTGGTGATCGTAGAGATCTCTCAGAGCGTGGCGAAGATAAAAGAGATAAATTCGAAGCACTGATTGCGTTTGTCGCCAGTCACGATGTCAACCGGGAGGTTGCACGCACCGAGCTACTCAAGGTCCTGCAAGGTGGTAAGAGCGATCTTATCTCATCATTACTGCCACACTCTACATCCGCCAACAATAGCTGATCCTCACCTGCATGCACATCAGGGTGACTTGCCAAGCCGATTCAGCTTCGCTCTAATCGTCGCAGAGAAAAAAGCACAAACAATCCTCATCCAACCACCACGCTTTCAAGACATACATCACTCAAACCATAACTCACTGTAACTATTACAAGCAGATATTCATGAAAGCTTTAGCGGCTGTAGAGGAACACAAATGAACTTCCAGGAAGTTGCCAGAAAGGCAACTATCACCATACGTCGTTTTTTAAATCGAAACGGCATCAGAAATAAAAAAGTTTTTGCGATCGGCTTCAATAAGAGCGCTTCAACGTCACTACATACACTCTTTGAATCTCTTGGGCACCCCTCCTATCACGGCAACAAGTGGAGGGATCACAACAACCAATCCGTACTGAAAAAATATGACTGCTTTAGCGATGACATTCCAATAGACATGGTCGCACTTGATCAATTATTTCCAAAATCGAAATTCATCCTCAATGTACGTGATCTCGAGAGCTGGATTTACAGTCGCTTAGCTCATATAGAACACAGAAAGAGGACACGCCAGAATTACCATACCGGCCCCAAATGGGACACATCAAAAGAGGCAATTAAATCCTGGATAGAACAAAGAAATGATTACCATCTGTTTGTCCTCTCATATTTTTCTGACAGGCCCGCCGATCTTCTTGTAGTTAACTTTGTGCGAGATCAATCAGCCGCAACCAAAGTATGTCAATTTCTTGGTTATAAGGGTGAATACCGAAGGCCTATGGAGAATATCAATCCCAACAGTGAGCGCCCGCAGCATCATCGAGAGCTGCTTCAACGCAGCATCCGGGAGATGGAGATCAACGAGATCGAATTAACTTACGATCTCTACTGTCCAAGCATTGAGCGAGGCGCATCACCTTTTCCACCCGACAGCAGAGAGCTTAAGGTTGATCAGACATTCCAACGCTGCCAGCCCGGCTAAATATCGATCAACAGCAGACTGCAGAAGATCAACCAAGCTTTCAACGCAGACGACTACTCTCTATCTCTGCACCAACTTCACCCAGGCCCAAGCAGTAGTAAGCCTGCATCAGGATATTCACTATCTAGTGGCTATACTCCGATGAGAGAGCCTGCGATGCCACGTGTCGCTGCTTGTTCAGGTTAGCCATCATTCGAGACTATTTTTTCAGCCATATGCCTATAACATAATGAACAACATCACTATTCACTACTCGTTTTCATCCCACAAATGCAGTGAAGAGTTCAACCTTCAGCTGGATGCGGAAACCCTTGAGCCGATAGCAAACGGTGACGACCCCGAGCCATTACCAGTGTGGGCCAAACTCGATTATGAACAGTGCCCGAACTGTCCCCTCACTGCAGAGACACACCCCTACTGTCCGCTGACCGCTAATATCGCCAGCACCGTGGTGCGCTTTGAAAATGTAACCTCATACGACGAGGTTCAGCTAGAGGTCACAACGAGTGAGAGAAGATATTCTCAGGAGACAACATTTCAGAGGGGGATAGGATCTCTGGCCGGTTTGTTAATGGCCACCAGCGGCTGTCCACACACCCTGTTTCTACGGCCTATGGCGCGCTTTCATCTCCCACTAGCCACCGAAGAGGAGACTATCTACAGAGCAACCTCTGCCTATCTGCTGTCGCAATATTTCAAATCCAGAGAGGGAGACGAGCCGGACTTTACTCTCAACAATCTGCACGCTTTGTATAAAAATCTGCAAACTGTAAACACCGCCATTACCCGACGCCTGAGAGGTGCATCTGAAACAGACTCCACCATCAACGGGGTGATACTGCTCAGCATTTACGCGAAGAACATGCCGCTGGTTATTGAAGACTCACTGGAGGAGATCCACTACCTGTTCAGCCACGCACCCAACGATGCGAGAGGTGAGTGCTGTAGCCTCTCTGTTATTGAGCTAAACGGATTAGCCTGCATTCACCAGTGAGATCAATACCCGCTCATCCGCTGCACCTTCAGCCGTGGTGATCGAAGCAAAACCCAACTCTTTTGCGATCTCTGCAATCCGCGGGCTGACCACAGTCAGCTCTGTTTTTGTCAGTGCATCGCGTCCTTCATCACCCGCCATCTCAACCAGATTCTCCAATCCCTCACCACTGGTGACGGTAATGGTATCGATCTCGCCGCTATTCAGTTTTTCGAGTAGTTCCGATGGATCGCTCTTCGGTTTTACACGACGATAGCACTCAACGTAACTCACCTCCGCACCACGCGCTTCAAGGGTTTCAGCGAGCAGTTCGCGACCACTATTGCCACGGAAGATAGTGATGGTCTTTCCTTCAACATCGTTCAGCTCAGGCGTGGCGAGCATACCTTCACTGTCGAAACGCTCTTCGGGGAGAATAGCGACTTCGATACCGTGGGCCTCGAGTGCCTTTTTGGTAGTGCGGCCTACAGCACCGAAAACCGGGCCTTCGAGGAGTTCGTCGTGGGCCTCTGCTAGCAGCATAGTGTACTCAACCGCATTGGGGCTGACGAACAGCGCGATATCGGTCTCTGGGAAATCCATCAGTGCTTCATCAATCTCACCGCTATCCTCTGGCGGCAGGATCTGCTGCGTTGGGAAGCGGAAGGCGGTACCGCCATGTACCTCGATCAACTTGCAAAGCCCCTCCGCCTGATTGACGGGACGGGTGACGACGATGGTGCGCCCTTCGAGTTCGTTGCCCATTACGATTGCGCGTAGACCTCTTTGAGAATCTCACCGGCACCACGTGAGAGCAGATCATCAGCCAGCACCTGACCCAACTCCTCGGCGTCCTCGGGACGGCCGCTGATATTACCGCGTACCACCTCGGAGCCGTCGGGGCGACCAACCAGCGCGTGCATCACGATCACACCGTGATCGAGTACGGCGTGACCACCGATCGGCACCTGACACCCCCCCTCAAGGCGGGCATTCATGGCACGCTCGGCGGTGACACGGATCGCAGTCTTCTCATCGTGCAGCGGTGCCAGCAGGGCATTAACCCGCTCATCGTCGACACGACACTCGATACCGACCGCACCCTGTGCGACGGCAGGTAGCATCTGCTCCGGCTCCAGCGCCTCTTTAATGCGCTCACCCATCTCCAGACGGATCAGACCGGCACAGGCGAGGATGATGGCATCGTATTCACCATCATCGAGCTTCTTCAAGCGGGTGTTGACGTTACCGCGCAGGTCGCGCAGTTCCAGATCTGGACGCAGCTCTCGCAACTGGGCCTGTCGGCGCAGGCTGGAGGTGCCGACACACGCCCCCTGCGGAAGCTCATTGAGGCTATTAAATTTGTTTGAGACGAAGGCATCGCGAGGATCTTCACGCGGGCAGATGGTGGAGATGTGCAGCCCCTCGGGTAGCTCAACCGGCACATCCTTCATCGAGTGGACGGCGATATCGGCACTGCCCTCCATCATCCCCTGCTCCAGCTCCTTCACAAACAGCCCCTTGCCGCCCACCTTGGCAAGCGGTGTGTCGAGAATCTTGTCGCCCTGGGTGCTCATCTTCACCAGCTCGATCTCAATACCGGGGTGCGCCTCCTGCAGGCGGTCGCGCACATAGTAGGCCTGCCAGAGGGCAAGTGGGCTCTTTCGGGTGGCAATACGCAGGATGTCGCTCATTCGTCTCGTTCCGCTCTGTTAGTAAATGTGAATATTCGGGTTTTTCTCTATGGACAGCGCACCGCTATCCGACCACCATTAATACACTAATCTCAACCACCGAACTGGCAATGGAGCCTACACGTGCGGCTGTTACTGATACCGATCCTATCGTTACTGATCTCTCTGCAGGCCGCCGCCGTTGAACTGACGCCGGCGCAGAACCTACAGGCCGATGCCGCTAATGCTCGCGCCCAGGGGCTGCCTATCCTGCTGGTCTTCAGTGCGGCGCACTGCCCCTTCTGTGATCTGCTCGATGAAGAGATCCTCAAGCCGATGATGATCAGCGGCGATTATACCGACAAGGTGATCCTGCGTAATGTCGATCTCGATGAGTACGACACCATAACCGACTTTGAAGGTCGAAAGAGCGACCCCGCAAGCCTCGCGCAGCAGTACGATATCAACATGACGCCCACCATGCTGCTGCTCGACCCGCGCGGTCGTGAGCTGGTGAAGCGGATACGCGGTATCGGTGGTGCTATCGAGTACTTCGGCGCCGATCTCGACATTGAGATCGACAAGGCGCGCAAGAAACTTCGCAGTCGCGAGGCGGCCGTTAGCCCATTGCCTTAAGCAGCTTGCGTATCTCCGCCAGGTGTCGTCACCGCGGTTCGAACCTAACATTCGCAAGTAACGCTCGATGCCCTTCACCATCGGGCTCCATCCCGGCAATTCTCTCAGCGCCGTGACTGATTGCCGGTGCGACCCGGCAAAGCGCGCACTAATAGCTCGCGAGGCTCCAACGCTGCTTTCAGTCGGCTCCCTCGATCGCCATCTCCTCGCCGTGTGTAGGTAAGAAGGTGATCCTGACGTATGTGATCTCGATGATACGACACCAAACCGACTCAATGAGCAGCGGCGATAATGTCCAGCCGATCTCCAATACCTGCGCGGCGATATAACTGACGCCACCATGCACCTGCGAGCCCCTGTAGCGCCAAGCGGTACCGCTCGGTTTCGTGCACCGCCAGCTCTTCGCGATCTCGCTCTGGAGACGGATCAAGGCGGCAGATAATCGCAGTCCGCGCTGTGCATCCAAGAGTCGTCCAGTGCGTCGCTCACCGGGCGGTGAAGATCACCGCAGGTGCGAGTTACGAGCCCATGCGCAATGCTGTGCGCACGCGCGCTCCAGACTCGTTAATGCCCGGCATACGCGGTATCGGTAGGCTGCTATCAGTGCTCGGCGATCACGCATGACGACCATCAGTCCAGCGCACTCGCATCGTTGGCGGCCGTCACCTCACCACCGTGTCTCCCAGCTCATCAATCGGTTCCCGCAGTTGCGCACCGCGCCACGTGCGTTCACATCTCACGGATCGCACTATGACCTCAGACGTGCGGCACGACGCAAACTCCAGTACGCCTTCACTAGCGTGGTACGATCGCCCTCACCGTGTCGAGAGCAATGACGCTCCTTGATGCTCGGCAATACGAATCGGCATCATCGGATCAACGCTCACCTCTGGCAACGGGTTAGGCAGGCACTCACCCAGCACCTCGCATCATCCAGCGCACAATCAGTTCGCACCGAGCCCGTCCATCGGTACGGGGCTCGACGCCGTGATAGACGGCGTTCTCCACCAGCGGCTGCAGGGTCAGCAGCGGAATCTGTAGCCCCTCCGGCAAGCCATCGACCGACCACTCCACCTGCAATCGATCGCCAAGACGCAGCTGTTCGATATCGAGATAACTGCGCACCAGCGCCAGCTCATCATCGAAATTGATCAGGGTACGCCCCTCCTTGAGGGTGGCGCGAAACAGATCAGCCAGGTCGTGGACCGCCGCCTCCGCCTCGGCAGGGTGGGTACGAGTCAATGCCGCAACGGTGTTAAGGCTGTTAAAGAGAAAGTGGGGACGAATGCGTGCCTGTAACGCCTCGAGCCGTGCCTCTGCCTCAGCGCGGTGTTTCTGCCGCAGCTGATGCTGCACGTAGAAGTAGCGCAGGATCGCGCCACTCAGCAACGCACCAATAATGAAGTTTCGACTCCAGAAGTCGAAATGGTCGGGGACTGTCAGTGAGAGCCCAATGGTGAAGAAACGCAGCCCCTGAAAGGCGATCTCACTAAAGAGCGCCACTACCACCAGCAGCACTAGATAGCTGGCAGTGGCTGCAAGACGATTACCGAGCCTGGAGATTAAACCACGCAGCAGACAGAGCAGCCCTGCACTACTGAGTGCAATCCACTGAATGTAGAGCGAGAGCAGTGCCAACTCATTCCAACGGTCACCGCTCAACGATGGGAGCATCAGCGCTAGTACAATTGCAAACAGCTCAGCCGCTACCACCACCGCCAGCACACGGCCACGTTCGCAGAAGTCGGGCAGAAAGCTGCCGTCATTATTATCCGTTCTCATCACTTCCCTTGAGCGGTGCGCTCATGGCGATAACCCTGCCGAGTATAGCGCTACTTCACGGTGATGAGATTGGACCGTGCGCGACCCTTCTGCCAACAGCACCCGTATTCGACAGATGCCGAGGCGTTTTCGACTCCGGCATCTGATACGAAGTAATCGTTACTTCCGAATCCCCTCGATCGAGAGCATGATCTCAGCCTCGCGTGAGGCGGGGCCGAGATTGTAGGTAAATCCGAAGTCGGCCAGCGTGATCGTGGTGCTGCCGGCAAAGCCACGGCGGAAACCACCCCACGGATCATCACCGGCACCGATCTGATTGACTGCGATCGTGACTGGTTTAGTGACACCGCGCAGGGTGAGAATACCCTTCAGCTCCCCCTTCTCACCCATCTCCTTATAGGAGGTACTGACAAACTTCGCCCTGGGATACTTCTTCACATCGAAGAAGTCGCTACCACGTAGATGTTTATCACGCTCGGCATGGTTGGAGTCGAGACTGGCGGTATCTATCGTTACCGAAATCTTGGCACTGTTTGGTTGCTTCTCGTCATAGCTGAATTCACCGACGAAGGTGTTGAAACGGCCATAGAGCCAGCTGTAACCGAGGTGTTTGATCTTGAACTGCACCGAGGCGTGCGCCCCCTTGGTGTCAATCACATAATCCTCTGCCGCTACCGGTGTTGCCACCACGGCGAGGGCCAGAACCAGACTGCTAAAAAGTGACTTTTTCATCATCTATTCCTCTCTATTTAGATAACTAGGCTGCACGCCCACGGACAAACTGCTGGGTGATATTGGCGACTCGCTCACCGTATGCCTCGGCGGTGGCGATATCGCCTGTGGATGGGGCATCGCCCGGTGCCACCTGGAAGCTGGCGGCCATCGGGCCCATGTAGGAGCCTAGACGATTGATCACCTCCGGCCCCGGACCCTCAATGTTATTCATCGATTCGGGACCACTTGAGGCGGGGTGGAGACCGAGGCTGACGTAGATCATGCCGTGCTGCATCGCGTTAACCGTCAGCGCCAGCAGAGTGTTGAACTTGTCACCTGAGTAGGAGCTGGAGTTGGTGAAGGAGCCAGCGATTTTGTCCTTCCACGCCAGCGTGAACCACTTCTTCGCTGCCGTCTCCATGAACTGCTTCATGCCCGCTGAGACGGTGCCCATATAGGTCGGCGAACCGAGGATAATCGCCTCGGCACTGTCGAGCTCATCGAGCCGATCACTCGCCTCCTCGGCGGTCATCAACAGCGCCTCGATCCCCTCGACGCTAGCCGCGCCGCGGTGGACCGCCTCGGCCTGTAGCTTGGTGTGGCCGAAGCCGCTGTGATAGACGATAACTACTCTGCTCATCTCTCTTCTCCAGTCTGTTGTTTGGTGCCGAGTCCCAGCATGCGACGCAGGGTTCGGTCACGGTCGATAAAGTGGTGTTTCAGTGCCGCCGCTGCGTGCAGCAGGGCGGTACCAATCAAAATAGATGCAAGCCAGAGGTGGATTAATCCGGCGATATCCTCCTGCTTGTCGATGCCGCTGATCGTCGCCGGGATGGTGAAGAGACCGAACACCTCCACCCCGCGCCCATCAGCGGTCGAGATCAGGTAGCCGCTCACCATCACTGCGAAGAGCAGCAGATAGATCACTGCATGGACCCGTTTGGCGAGCACGCGCTCCCACGGCGCATGGCTCGCCAGCGGCTCGGGGTGTCGGTCGATCCGGCGCCAGATCAGCCGCGCCACGATAAGCACAAAGAGCAGCACACCGATACTGCGGTGCAGATCGGGCCAGCTGCGATAACCGGGGTCGTAGTAGGTGAGACCGGTCATATAGAGCCCCAGCCCGAACAGACCGAAGACCGCCACGGCGGTGAGCCAATGGAAGCCGATCGCCAGCCAACCCCAATCGTTAAAGCTGTTGCGCCAAGCCATCGATTACCCCTCCACCGTGCCGAAGTGACCGGCGCGGTAGTCGGCAAAGGCCTGCTGAATCTCCGCCTCGGCATTCATCACAAAGGGGCCATGACGGGCCACCGGCTCATTGAACGGCTTGCCAGCAACCAGTAGAAAACGTGAGTCTGCAGTACTCTCCAGCACCACGCCGTCTCCCTCGCCCAACACGGCCAGACTTCCGGCAGCCAGCTCGGTCCCGGCCACCTCAAGCGGCCCCGCCATCACATAGACAAAGGCGTTATGACCCAGTGGAATCTGCTCCTCGTAGTGGCTTCCGGCGGGTAGTGACACATCGAGATAGAGCGGCTGGGCGGCGATCTGGTGCACCGCGCCCTCGGTTCCCTGCAGGGTGGTGCCAGCGATTACACGGATCACCGTGCCATCATCATGTTGCTCGACTGGGACCGCTTCAGGCTCGATCTCCTGGTAACGTGGCGTCATCATCTTTTGATCAGCGGGAAGATTGACCCACAGCTGGAAGCCATCCATCAGCCCGTCTATCTGCTCCGGCATCTCTGAGTGTTCGATACCGCTACCGGCGGTCATCCACTGCACCCCGCCGCTGCGGATCAGACCCTCGTGACCGGCGCTATCTTTGTGGCGCATGTTGCCGTGCAGCAGGTAGGTGACCGTCTCAAAGCCTCGATGCGGATGGGGTGGAAAACCGGCGATGTAGTCGTCGGGATCGTCACTACGAAACTGGTCGAGCAACAGGAAGGGATCGAGCATATTGAGCTCGGGCGAGCCGATCACCCGGCGCAGATTTACACCCGCCCCATCGGAGGTCTCATGACCGACCACCCGCTGCACCACACTGCGAAGCTGCCTGGTTTCAAATCTCTTTGCGCTATCACCCATCGTCCCGCTCCAGATTCCCGATTAACTTGATGGGTTAAAGTATATAGTTGCCAAACAAGGGATAAAGACGATAATCAGGAAATCACTGTCGCTGATTGGAGAACGATAAGAGTGGACCGATTCGATGAGATCGAGACCTTCGTACGCATCGTTGAGACGGGCAGCATCACCGCTGCCGCCAACCAGCTCAACATTGCCAAGTCGGCTGTCAGCCGCCGCCTGCAGGAGCTGGAGAACCGTCTTGGAGTGCAGCTGCTACAGCGCACCACGCGCCGCCTCCATCTCACCGATCCGGGACAGGAGCTCTACCAGCGCGGGCTACGGCTGCTGCACGATCTGGAGGAAACCGAGCAGCAGATCATCAGCGGCCAGCAGGCGCTGCAGGGGCCACTGCGTATCAGCGCACCGATCGCCTTCAGCGTTAACCACCTCGGTTCGATGATCAACACCTTTCTCGCCCAACACCCCAATGTAGAGTTCGACCTGCAGCTCGATGATCGTGAGATCAACATGGTTGAAGAGGGGATCGACGTCACCCTGCGGGTCGGTCGGCTGGAGGATTCGAGCCTGATCGCCAAGCGCATCGCGCCGATCAACTTCCTGCTCTGTGCCGCACCCGCCTACCTTGAAAAGCATGGCGAACCGACCTGTGCCGTCGCGCTCGCCGATCACGATGCAATCGGTTACACCCTCAGCCCTGAGGGTCGCAGCTGACCGCTCACCACCCCCAACGGTGAGCAGGTGAAGGCGACTCCCCGTCTGCGCATGCTCTCCAATAACGGCAACATGATCCTCAACGCCACCATCGCCGGTCGTGGTATTTCACTGCTGCCAACGTTCGAATGTCATGCGGCAATCTCGAGCGGCGAACTGGTTCCGATCATGCTCGATCACAGCATCATCCAGCTCAACCTCTACGCACTCTACCTCTCACGCCGCCATCTGCCGGTACGGGTACGCACCTTCATCGACTTCATTGCCGAGCAGCTCAGCGGCACCCCACCGTGGGATCAGGAGCTGGGTGAATATCTACCGAAGTAGCCCGGATGAAACGAAGTGCAATCCGGGAGTGACAGCTGAGGAGTGAGCTTCGATCCCCCGGATTGCGCGCTGCTCCATCCGGGCTATGCGTCCGGCACCCCAGACAGATCCGTTTAACTTAGATACCGAAGACAAATCCTGAAGGAACAGAGAACATCATGGTATTAAGTACTGCAGTAGAGTTCATTCGAATGACAATCACCCCATTGGTGATGCTGACCGTCACACTGGGAATGATCAGTATCTGGGTAGCCAGTCTGCGTGCACACGCCCTTCTATGGGGTGGGGTGGGGTGGTGCGCTGTTACTGGCGCTATTTAGCGACCTCATCTTCTACTATCTCTATCTAAGTGGTGATGAATGCGGATCGGGTTGTGGCATCGGCATGGCCGCCGTGATGTATATCATCTGCGGCGGCGGCATTATCGTCGGCACCATAGCGACTCTTTCGCTCACTCTCTTTCGCTGGAAAAAACGTTCTCACGCATAAACATCGCCCGATCTTCATGAACTGATCAGGTGCGTGGCTGCCCACGCATGGCTGCTGATATACTGCGCCAATTCCAAATAACAGCAGCGAACAACCCTTATGAGCGACACAACCGTAGAGAAACCGTGGACCGGACGTTTCAACGAGCCGACCAATGCCTTTGTTGAGGCCTTTGGCGCCTCGGTCGGATTCGACCAGCGCATGTACAAGCAGGACATCGCCGGTTCCGTCGCACACGCCAAGATGCTCGCCTCGGTCGGTGTGCTCACCGATGAGGAGCGCGACACCATTCTTGAGGGGCTCACCGAGATCGAGGGCGAGATCGAGCGCGGTGAGTTCGAGTGGTCGATCGCACTCGAAGATGTGCACATGAACATCGAGAAGCGCCTCACCGACAAGATCGGTATGGCAGGCAAAAAGCTGCACACCGGCCGTTCGCGCAACGACCAGGTCGCCACCGACGTGCGCCTCTACCTGCGTGCCGAGATCGACACGGCGATCGCCCCCGAACTGAAACGACTACAGCTTGCCCTAATCGAGCTGGCCGAGCGCGAGGCCGAGACCATCATGCCCGGCTTCACCCACCTGCAGACCGCCCAGCCGATCACCTTCGGCCACCACATGCTGGCGTGGAACGAGATGCTGCAGCGCGACTCTGAACGTCTCGCCGACTGCCGCAAACGGGTCAACATCATGCCGCTCGGCTCCGCCGCGCTGGCTGGCACCACCTACCCGATCGACCGCGACTTCACCGCCAGGGAGCTCGGCTTCGACATGCCGTGCCGCAACTCGCTCGACGGTGTATCAGATCGCGACTTCGCCATCGAATTCCTCAGCTGGGCCTCGATCATGCTGATGCACATGTCGCGCTTCTCCGAAGAGCTGATCCTCTGGACCTCCAGCCAGTTCGACTGGGTCGACCTCGGCGACTCCTTCTGCACCGGCTCCTCCATCATGCCGCAGAAGAAGAATCCCGACGTCCCCGAACTGGTACGCGGCAAGACCGGCCGCATCTTCGGTAGCCTCTCTTCAATGCTGATGATCATGAAGGGGCAGCCACTCGCCTATAACAAGGACAACCAGGAGGACAAAGAGCCGCTCTTCGACGCCATCGATACAGTGAAGGGTTGTCTCAAGGTCTACGCCGACATGATGGCGCAGATCGAGCTCAAACGAGAGAACATGCGCGAAGCGGCCCTGCGCGGCTTCTCCACCGCCACCGATCTGGCCGACTACCTGGTTCGTAACGGCGTACCGTTCCGTGATGCCCACGAAGTCGTCGGAAAGGCCGTTGCCCTCGGCGTGGAGACCAAACGCGATCTCTCCGAGATGTCACTGGAGGAGCTGCAGGGATTCAGTGATGCGATTAAGGATGATGTGTTTGATTACTTGACGTTGGAGGGGTCGGTGGGGGCCAGGGATCATATTGGTGGAACGGCGCCAGAGAGGGTTAGATGCGCTGCAAAGATGGCAGCGGAGCTACTAATTAACTAGTTACAGGAATTAATACACCTCTATTGAGGATCTTTTATATATTTTAATCATTAACTTGGAATACAAGCATCATAGAGCGACAATGACAAGGGTATATTTTGGATACCATCATAGTAAAAGAAATTGTATTACATCGTTTTAAACAGTATCGAGATAAAAAGATCTCTCCTCCTGATAGCTTTTGCCTTCTTGCAGGTTCAAACAATTCAGGCAAATCATCTTTTATGCAGGCTTTTGCTTTATGGGAATATTGTAAGTCCGTAATCGAATACGAATTTGGTTCCGATGGCCTGATAAATGACTTTATCGGAAAAAAACAAGGCGTTGGAATCAGCAGTGAAGACTTTCTTCCAATAAACATCCCTTCTTTAAAACATCTTTGGACAAATCTTAGAGTTAGCCCAGAACAAGATTCAAAAGGGAATAAGGAGTTGGATGGTTACACTCTTTGGATTGAAGTTAGATGGACGAATTCAAGCTTCGAAGAAGACAGGTTATTAAGGTTTTCCTTATCTCTTGCCAATGAACGGCTATTTGTAAAAACAACGCTATCAAATATAGCAAACAATGAAAGCATCCCAAAAATCGCATACATTCCGCCATTCGCAGGAATATTAAATAGAGAGCCATTCCATACAAAAGCCATGCGAGCGAGACTAATTGGTCAAGGCTTGAGCGGCTCGGTCATGAGAAACACATTACTTGAACTCTATAAACGCAACCAGGATAAACGCGTAGAACTCAAAGGTGAATTAGATCGCATACCCAAGAAATCACTTAAAGAGCTCAGGGAAACAGATCACTGGGAGCATTTACTTGAAATCATACGAGGTATGTTTGGCGTTGAATTGATGGTCCATGATTTCAATGAAGATTATCACAGCTATATCCGAGTTGAATACTGGAAAGGTAAATATAACAACACAAAAACAAAATTTGAAAAACATAAAGGCTTCAATAAGCGAGACATAATGGTCGAGGGAAGTTGTTTTTTACAACTCCTTAATGTCATTTCACTCGCTCTAGATCCTTCTTACCACGTTATATTTTTAGATGAACCTGACGCGCATTTACACTCTTCACTTCAATTCTCTCTTTTAGAAGAGCTAGAACACTTGGCAACCAAATACAATAAACAAATATTATTCGCCACCCATTCCACCGAACTAATTTCTTCAGTCCCCCCTCAGAGAATAATGAAGTTTGAAAAGGGAAAGGTGAAAGTTTTAACAGACGAAAGCCAAAAAACAACTTTAATAACTGGCCTAGGTAGCGAGTACTCACCAAAACTTCACCAACTTCAAAAATCCAAAAAAATATTATTTGTTGAAAATGAATCTGATTCATCAGCAATCAAACTATTTTCAGAAACCTTAGGCACCCCAATATCAAAAGACATTGTAATTTGGCCATGGCCAGGAAAACATGGAGAAAGGGGGAAGTTATTCACCCAATTGAAGCAACAGATCCCAGAACTTAAAGGCTTGAGCATAAGAGACCGTGACAATCAAGACTTTGCAACAATCACGGAATCATTAGTGGACAAATCAAATACGGGATGGGAATCCCAAGGATTGATAGTGAGAACATGGAGGTTTAGATATATTGAAACCTACCTATTGAGACCATCAGCGATAGCAAGAGCCGCCAAAACAACGAAAGATATAATTGTAGATCATGCGCGCGAATTTTCCGTTGAGCTATCCGACTTCGATGTTACAAAAATACCACTTGCACTACGCGAATTACCATCCAAACCTCTTCTAACAGAGGGATGTACCTGCCTGACAGTGAAGCATGGAATAACAAAATATGATATCGCAAAAGAAATGCATAAAGATGAAATTCACGTTGATATAAGAATGATTATTAAAGAAATTAATTCACTTTAAATAGTCCGTAGGTTGGGTTGAGCGCGCATCCGCGAAGCGAGGGAGTACCCTTGGGGTGAAGCGACACCCAACAAATGCCTGCACTCTAACCACTTCACCCTTGGCGGGTTTCCCTAAAGGAATCGATCCTCTGGTTCATCGCGCTGCGCTCAACCCGCCCTACGTAAAACCAAACCTCAAACGACAAGAATGTCGATGCCTGAAACTATTCGTAATTTTGTGCCGTGTGGTTGTTACTTCTTTACCGTCACTTTGGCTGACCGCTCCTCTTCGTTACTGACCGGCCATATTGATCGGCTGCGTGATGCTGTCTGTTATGTGAAGCTGTGCCACCCTTTCACGATCGATGCCTGGGTGGTGCTGCCCGAACATCTGCATGCAATGGAATCTTTTCGTCGCGCCATGTAGCCCGGATGAAGTGAAACGCAATCCGGGGAGACCTCCAATAATTTCCCGGATTGCACGTTGCTCCATCCGGGCTACATCTTGCGCTCCTCCTTAACGGCTATAGTCGGAGACTACCAACAATCACCGGATGGGGAGTCGCTATTTTTGCGGAAGCTTGTTTTGGGCATCCAAGCCCAAGCAAGCGGCAAATACTTAACGCGACCGTTTATGCCTACGGCGCCCGACTGTCCTGCGTTCGTTGCGTAATCACCTCTTCGCGGCTCTACACAACTCCTCAGTGACTCTACGCCGACATAAAGCCGCTGCTGCATCTTCTCCGTCGTTCGCTCACGCTCTCAACTACGAATATGCAAACGGCCTCGGCTATCGCGGACTAACCGCCTTCGCTTCGCTATCCATGGCGGTCAGCGATTGCGTTTCACTTCATCCGGGATACTTTTACTTTTGTTTAAACATAATCTGGAGAACATGGATGGTTCTTTATCGGCGTAACCGCGTTGATGGTGGGAGTTACTTCTTTACCGCCACACTGAGAGATCGATCTTCTGAGCTACTGGTTCGCCATGTCGATCTGTTAAGAGATGCATTTTCAACCACGCTTCTAAAGCGACCCTTTACGATTGATGCCATGGTTATACTCCCTGATCACCTTCACACGATCTGGACATTACCAGAGGGTGAATCGGACTACCCTGGCCGATGGAAGGCGATCAAGGCACGTTTTACACGCACACTTCGGCAACAATCACGCTTCCAATCATCACCCTGGCAATCTCGCTATTGGGAGCACACGATCCGCGATAACGACGATTGGCAACGGCATTTCGATTACATCCACTACAACCCGGTGAAACACGGTTACGTCACCTCACCCCTGGATTGGCCCTATAGCTCATTCGCCAAGGCCGTGCGTGACGGGCTCTATCATGAGGATTGGGGACGAGAGATACCGTCTTCGATTCAAAGAATGTCGATTGAATGACAGGTAGCCCGGATGAAGCTCGGCGCGATGTACCGGAGGTTCGAGTCCTTTAGGGCAATCTGGGAATTAATAGAGATCCCCGGATTACGTTGCACTTCATCCGGGCTACATGACGTATTGATGCCCTCTCTGCGTCTATAATCGGGGATACCTATAACCAAAAGATGGATACCCATGGCAGCAGGCTACCTTCTGAACGGCACCCTCATCGTAATGGCGATGATCGTCATCTACTTCCTCCGCCACCCTCGCCTCTCGAAGAGCGAATCGTGGCAGGCAACGCTCACTCCGCTCTCTTCGATTATCGGTAGCGGTTTTCTGATCATGGCGCCGCTGCTCGCCAGCGTGGTGGGGCCGTTGTCCCCACTCGCTGTAGTGGCCATCGTGATACTCGCCTACTCAATCGGTACGGTAATTCGCTTCAATATCCTCCATGTCGAACCACGCATGCTCGAGGGGAGTCTCTGCGCGATCACCCATAAGATCGAGATGATCGGCAACATCGCCCTCTGCATGGCCTACATGGTGGCGGTCGCCTTCTACCTCTCACTGCTCTCCTCATTCCTGCTCAACTATCTTGAGATCCAGAACCTCTTCGCCGAACGAATGCTGACCTCCTCCATTATCGCCTTCATCGCAGTGGTCGGTTATATCAAGGGGCTGGGCGGGCTGGAGAAGTTGGAGGCGGTCTCAATGACGATACAACTCGCCATCGTCGGGGCGCTGCTGCTCGGGCTGTTTGTTTACGGCCTCAATTTCATGAACTCCGATGAGGCGCTTGAACTCAACTACCAGGAGCGTGAGTGGACGACGCAGCTACGCATCATGGCCGGTGCGCTGCTGGTGGTGCAGGGGTTTGAGACCTCCCGTTTTCTCGGCACCAAGTACTCACCCGAGGTAAGGGTGATTACGATGCGCCGGGCGCAGATCATCTCCGGTGTGCTCTACGTGCTGGCGGTGGTGGCGCTGCTGCCGGTGGTACAGCACCTCGATCTGATGAACGTGAAGCTGGCCAACATCGTCCACGTGACCGGGCTGGTGGCGGTGGTGCTACCGGTGATGCTGATCGCCGCGGCGATCATGAGCCAGTTCAGCGCCGCAGTGGCCGATACCGGAGGCGCCGGTGGGCTGATGTACCAGAACAGCGGCAGCCGCTTCTCAACCGAGATCAGCTACGTTGCCATCTCAATCGCCGCCATCGTGCTGGTCTGGTCGACCGACCTGCTACACATCATCACCCTCGCCTCACAGGCATTCGCCATCTACTACTTCCTGCAAGCGGTGCTGGCGCTCAATTTCTGCTATCACGACTGTGAGCCGGGGAAGCGTATGACGATATGGATGCGCATTCTGTTCCTGACGCTGGCGGTGCTGCTGCTGGCAGTGGTCTTCTTTGCTATTCCGGCGGAGTAGGTGCTATGTGTAATGAAGGCAATTAAGTAGGTAGCCCGGATGGAGTGAATCGCAATCCGAGGGCGTCACCAATCCAGTGGATGTCTCCAGTTATTTCCCGGATTGCCCTAAAGGGCGCGTACCTCCGGTACATCGCGCCTGGCCCAACCTACCCTAATCTACCGTGGAGTATTGAGAGACTTTTCCGATGCAGAGAGTGACCCGCTGGGCCGCACTGATACTGGCCTACCTCTTTCTGGCGCTGGCGATCATAGGGATTGTGCTGCCCGGCCTACCGACCGTCCCCTTCCTGCTGCTGACTGCATGGTTTGCAGCCCGAGGTTCCGAGCGGCTACACCGCTGGCTCTACGCCCATCCGCACTTTGGGAAACTTCTGATCGACTGGGAGCAGCAGGGGGCTGTCTCGCGCACCAGCAAGGTGATTGCCGTGATCCTGCTCACGGCAAGCTGGATCATCATGTATCTGCAGATCGAGAACCGCTGGGTATCGACTGGGCTGGCGCTGCTCTTTATCACCATCATCGGCTTTTTGCTGAGTCGGCCTGAGCCCAGCGACGGCGAACGGGGGGAGATGTAGGGTGGGTTGAGCTTAGCGCGATGAACCGTAGGTTCACGTCCTTTAGGGAAACCCAACAAACACCAAATTCCCCAACCGCATCGGCATTGGGTGGGTTCGCTCCACCCCAAGGGTACTTACTCGCTTCACTCAGGCCATGCTCAACCCACCCTACGGATGGAGAGCAACAGGTAGCAGAGTTGAAATTCACGATGTGGATGCCATCTATGGGTGATTACAGACAACAACAGATCCGAGAGAGACGAATATGGCAAACGAACCGTTAATTGTAGAGGTCGGTGCATCCGGCTTCGATAAATACGTGATTCAGAACTCCCACCAGCTTCCGGTGGTGGTGGAGTTCATGGCGATGTGGTCGGGGCCGTGCATGGCGATGGCCGATACACTGCACGATCTAGCCACCGAGTTTGCCGGTCAGTTCGTCTTTGCCAAGGTCGATATCGACGAGCAGCCGGAGCTGGTGGAGCAGTTCGGCGTGGAGAACGTGCCCGCGCTACGAGTCTTCAACAAGGGCGAGGTGACCTTCTCTGAGCAGGGGCAGTTTCAGGAGGAGGAGCTTCGGATGCTACTCAAGGGAATGGGCATCTTCAGCAGGTCTGAGGAGCTCAGGGAGCAAGCGCGTGCCAAGCACATGGCCGGTGAGACCAGCGAGGCGATCGTGATGATGTCGCAGGCGATCCAGATGGACCCGGCCAATACCCGCGTGGCGATGGATATGGTGCAGATCTTCATCGACATCGGCGAGATGGAGCAGGCCACCGGCCTCTTCAACAAGCTGCCCGACAGCGACAAGGAGAGCGAGATGAGCAAGTCGCTCACCGGCCAGCTCACCTTCGCCGACCTCGCATCGAATACCGAGGGTGCCGAGGCGCTGCAGCAGCGGCTCTCCGACAATAGCGACGACCTCGACGCCCGCTTCGATCTGGCCATCTGCCATGTCGCCGCCCACGACTACGACAGCGCTATCGATCAGCTCTTCACCGTGCTGCAGGCCGATCCCGACTACAAGAACGGTGCGGCGAAGGAGATGATCATCACCGTCACCAATATGCTCGACCCCAACAATGCCGAGCTGGCCGGTAAGTACCGGCAGCGACTTGCGAGCCTGCTGAACGGTTAGTCTGTTCAGTTATGATGGGCACGCTTTGCTTTGCCCATCACATCAACCCTCAGGATGAGGATGCTCGATATGGAATATCGTCGTAACTTCGAAGCCGGTGGTACCTATTTCTTCACCGTCGTCACGCAATCACGACAACCCATCCTCATCGATAATATCGATCTGCTGCGTGCCGCCTTCGTGCACACCCGCAAACGCTACCCCTTCGAAATCGATGCCGTTGTTGTTCTCCCCGATCACCTGCACACAATCTGGAATCTCCCGAGAGGGGATGATGACTATGCACGCCGCTGGATGGTGCTGAAACGGAAATTTTCTTCACCGCTCTCTTCTGCAACATTGAACAGGTCTCAGCGTCGAAAACGTGAGAAAGGGGTCTGGCAGCGTCGCTACTGGGAGCACACTATCCGTGATGAGAGAGATTGGCGCCACCATCTCGATTACATCCACTACAACCCGGTCAAACACGGTTACGTGCAGGCACCCAGGGATTGGCCCTACAGTTCATTTATGCGAGCTGTAGGCGATGGGTTGTACGAACCGGATTGGGGGATGGAAATTCCGGCAGGGGTAGCTGATGTTGAGTATGAGTGATGGGCACGCTCTGCTTTGCCCATCCTACCTTGGCCTGACTGTTCGTTAATGCTTGCCACTGGTGACGGATTTTATGAACCGGATTGGGGATCAGAGGTTTCGGCTGTGTCGGATGATGCTGATTATGAGTGATGGGCACGCTTTGCTTTGCCCATCCTACCTGACCGGCGCCGAGATCTGTAACCAGCCATTCACTCCCGTAGGATGGGCAATGCGCGGCGCGCCCATCAATGAGCCAGCACCGAGATATCCAACAATATCCAATGCACACACATACGTAGGATGGGCAAAGCGCAGCGTGCCCATCAAATAACTCCTCAACCCCTCCTTCAAGCCACGCCGTTTTGACTATGCTTTAACCAGCTAATCACGACACTGCGCGGAGGGTTATGAAGAGGATCACGATTGCCCAATGGGATGAGCTGGTTCCCCTTAAGCCTCACTACGCGCTGATCGCCACTGTCGATCTGGTCATCATTCGCTAGGAGCATGAGGATGCGGCTTCTGTTCTCTTTGGGCGCTGTCTCCACCGCGGCGCACTGATGTCTGACGGCCATGTGAGTGGTAACGATCTTGTCTGTGGTCTGCACGGCTGGGATTACGACTATAAAACCGGTGTCAGCGCCTATAACCCATCAGAGAAACTGGCACGCTTCGCGTCCTGGGTGGATGAGGATGAGATCGAGGCGTGGGCCTGCGACCATCCGCACCCCTACGACCGCGACGCTTATCAGGGTCTCTACAAGGATCTGCACGGCACCGTAGACGAACCCCACACCCAATATATCCAGCACCTGGCAGAGCACGGCCTGTCGAAGGCCGGCCACCATGGTCGCATTAGCGCCATGGGTGTGCCTCGCGACCAATTGCCGAAGTGGGAGGATATTCAGATTCTCACCGCACAGCTGCACCGGGTTCCGCTGCTCGATGAGGCCGCGGTGGCCACAGAGGCTGTGATCGGCCCCAACGCCAATCGACCATTGATACTTGAACGACCCCTACTGGTCTCCGACATGAGCTTTGGTGCCCTCTCCGAGGAGGCGAAGGTTGCACTGGCGATGGGTGCAGAGCTGGCGGGCACCGGCATCTGCTCCGGTGAGGGCGGCATGCTGCCGAGTGAACAGGCGGCCAACTCACGCTATCTCTATGAGCTCGCCTCGGCGCGCTTCGGTTATTCGATGGAGAAGGTTCAGCGCTGTCAGGCGTTCCACTTCAAGTGCGGGCAGGGGGCGAAGACCGGCACCGGCGGCCATCTGCCGGGTTGCAAGGTGAAGGGCAAGATTGCCGAGGTACGCGGACTGGTCGAGGGTGAGGCGGCGATCTCTCCACCACGCTTTCCCGACTGGGAACATGTGGAAGATTACCGCGCCTTTGCCGAGGAGGTGCGCGAGGCGACCGACGGTATTCCGATCGGGGTAAAGCTCTCGGCACAACATATCGAGCGCGATATCGAGGCGGCGCTACAGATCGGTGTCGACTACATCATTCTCGATGGTCGCGGCGGTGGCACCGGTGCCGCCCCACTGCTGTTTCGCGACAATATCTCGGTACCGACCATCCCGGCACTGGCGCGTGCCCGTCGCTATCTCGACCAGCAGGGACGCGGCGATGTATCACTGATCATTACCGGTGGACTGCGACTTCCGGTCGATTTTATCAAGGCGCTGGCGCTGGGTGCCGATGCCATCGCCCTCTCCAACTCGGCCATTCAGGCGATCGGCTGTCTCGGTATGCGCGCCTGCCATACCAATAACTGCCCGGTGGGTATCGCCACCCAGCAACCGCACCTGCGCCAACGGCTGAAGATCGAGAAGGGGGCGGAGCAGCTGAACAACTTCTTTCGCGCCTCAACCGAGCTGATGCAGGTGATGGCGCGCGCCTGCGGCCACGACCACCTGAATCAATTCTGCATTGACGACCTGACTAGCTGGCAGCGTGAGATGGCCCACCTCGCGGGCGTCGCCTATGGTGGCGTATCACTTTGAGCAACCCAGCAGCTTTACGAACGCTGCTTCGACACCTGCTAACGATTCAGTTCGAATCCGAATCGACCACAGCGCTTGTAAATCGCCCTGTAACTATCTACATTCGGTAGCCCTAATTTATCGCAACCAACTGACAGAACTGACAAAACGAGATGAAAAACAGCCTGCCTTTACCACAAGAGAAGAAACTCAATGTTGTCGTGCGAATCGAGCCGGGCTGTCTTGGGCCGGAGGGCCGAGAGACCGTCGAGGAGTTCTGCAATTTCGCACAGCTTGAGGTTGAAGATCTCGACTCCGACTTTGTCCACTGGGAGCTTTCGCCGCGCCATGATAAGACGCTTCCTGAGATGCAGTACATGGTTAATGAAAAATCCCTGACACACGATAAGGCGGACAAATATTTAGGGATCTTTGATAAAAGCCTGAACGAATTTGAAGCGCACATTCATGACAAACTCGCCCTGCTGATCGACGACTACCTGGCATTAAGAGCGAGCTAACCATCCACACCACACTACCGATCGACAGGGAGCGTTACATTGGAAATCTGGTTGGTTGCTTTTATCGGCGGACTCGTCGGCTCGGTACTGATGGATATCACCGAGGCACAGCTCAGTAAGGTTGGTATCAGTAGCGGTGTAACGGGTGCCTACGTTGGTCGCTGGGCTCACAGCCTGTTATCTGGTCTGTTTTTTCATCGAGATATTGCCACCACCGATCCCGTAGCGAATGAGCTTCGAATTGGGCAGCTGTTCCATTTTATTATCGGTGGCGGTGTAGTTGCGCTCTTCTACCCTTTGCTGCTGATGATCACCGGGATTGGCCTCTCTACTAATCATCTGCTGATGGCATCAATCTTCGGTCTGCTCACGAGCGCACTTCCCTGGTTTATTCTGATGCCCTCGTTTGGCTGGGGGCTCTTTGGTTTTAAAACGCCTTTTAGTTCGAGACCTATTCTCTCGCCCCTGCTATCTCACATTCCATATGGATTTGGCATTGGCGCAACACTCCTCATCTACTATGAACTGTTGAGTTAAAAAGCTAACAGACCACATACTCAGACAGCCCCACTCTGTTTATTTTCAGCTCGATCGCACACCTGACAGGCGCGAAGGTTCTTGCTCTCTACATCGACTACCCGCCTGCTTGCATGCCCTCATTGGGCTTACCAATATCAACCCCAAATCGAAATCGCCTGTAACAAGATGTTGATTTAATCATCCCTTCCTCGTTGAAACAGAACCGCTTTCACCCCTCTGATATCGGATATATGATTGGGGTTCGTTCGTATCATCGCCACCCAGGGTTTGATAATGAGACAGCTCACTACCGCTCTTCTTCTCCCTCAGCTTGCTACGACGATCTGGATCTCACTCCGATCGTTCGCCTGTTTATAGGGTCACGGCTATCACTACTACCGAGATAACCTGCGACAGCTGTGATGCTGCCTGCTGTCGCCTTCAGGTCATTCTGGTTGATGACAACCGGGTGCCTGAGACGATGACCGAGCAGAGCAGCTGGGGTGGTGAGGTAATGCTACGAAGAGACGACGGCTGGTGTACTGCGCTCGATCGTACCACCATGCTCTGCACAATCTATGATGATCGCCCACAGATCTGTCGTGACTTCGAGATGGGCAGCGTCGAGTGCATCAACGAACGTGATGCCTCCTTCTCCCTGCTATAGCATTCATACGACACACTAAAATCCGTTACGAACCATCAGATTGAACCGCATATTTGTGCGGAACTTTTTGACTCTTTTCCGCCTCCAAGCCTATCCAGGCTTGCGCTTATCAAGCACTGAACAGACATAGTGAATCCATCAATACGAACAGGGACTTGATACAGAAATGATGTCGTCAATGCGTGAATTTTTTAAGCTCGAATCTTCCAGCGGCATCATCCTTGTCGTCGCTGCCATCTTAGCGATGATCATGGCCAACTCACCGTTGGCAATCTACTACAACATGTTGATCGAGATGCCGGTTGAGGTTCGTGTTGGACCACTCGAACTCGCCAAGCCACTGCTGCTGTGGATTAACGATGGCCTGATGGCGGTCTTCTTTTTCCTTGTCGGCCTGGAGCTAAAACGCGAACTGCTCGAAGGTGAGCTCAAACAGATTGGTAACGTCGTGCTACCCGGCCTTGCCGCCGTTGGCGGAATGGTAGTGCCCGCTCTCTTCTATCTACTCTTTAATCAGGACAACACCACCGCCATGCAGGGCTGGGCCATTCCCACCGCGACCGATATCGCCTTCGCACTCGGCGTGCTCTCGCTGCTGGGAAAACGTGTACCGATCTCCCTGAAGATCTTTCTCGTTAGCCTGGCGATCTTTGATGATATGGGTGCGATCATTATTATCGCTATCTTCTATACCGCCGATATCTCTCTGCTCTCGATGATGATTGCTGCTTCCTGCCTGGTTGGCCTCTTTATTCTCAACCGCCGTGGCACCAGCGAGATGACACCCTATATTCTGCTCGGCACCATTATGTGGGTTGCTGTACTTAAATCTGGGGTTCATGCCACTCTGGCCGGTGTCGCATTGGCACTCTTCATCCCGATGAAGAGCCGTCACAATCCCGGCCAATCACTACTCAAACAGATGGAACACGATCTACACGGGGCCGTCGCATTCTTTATCCTGCCGCTGTTTGCCTTTGCCAACGCGGGTATATCACTCGAGGGTATCGGCCTCTCCCAGCTACTCCATCCCGTGCCGCTAGGTATTGCCACCGGACTCTTCTTTGGCAAACAGATTGGTGTGTTTCTCTTCTGCTGGCTGGGGATCAAGCTGGGGCTGGCACGCCTGCCCAGCGACATCAGCTGGGGCATGCTCTATGGTGTCTCGCTGATCACCGGTATCGGTTTCACCATGAGCCTCTTCGTCGGCTCACTCGCTTTTGAGGAGACCGGCATAAATATGCTCTTCGATGAGCGCCTCGGTATCATCATCGGCTCACTGCTCTCTGCGGTATGCGGTTACTTTGTACTTCGTCATACACTTCCTAAATAGGGTGGCTCTATTTTTCGATTTACAAATTTGTGCAACCAATCACACCACTCTCTCTCATCATGAGCTATCTGTTTATATAACCGAGCAAATTGGAACACTATTTGCTGTGATCAATATAAGCAGACAGAGCCGACCATTTTTTGACGTCGGCACAGGAGGCAGAGATGAGTCCAGATACTCGAGAATTTCTCGACCGGGTTGCCTGCATCGCTCAGGCCAACGTCAACTACCTGCACAACAAGGAGCACTCCGAACGCTCACTTGATGATGAGGGTTCCGCCCTGCTAATGAGCGCCTACCTGGAACTCTACGATCAGTTCATGGGCACAGAGGCACGTACCACTACGCCCTCTTCGTTTGCCTACGCTGCAGCCGAAAGCTGCTGCACCATGCGACGCACGCTTGAGCAGCTACCTAAACATGAGTGGAGTGATGAAGAGCACGGTCTCTTCACCCTGATGCTCGGCTTTATGTTTATGTTCAAACACCTCTATGTAGTGAAAGGGTAAGAGGGCACCAAACTCTCCCACGGCAACCGATTCGCCTCCCTTCCACCACTGCGTGGAAGGGGACGCAAATCACATCGATAGCTCAATGAAACTTATTTGCTAACATGGCATCTACATTCACGACTTTATAAATACATGTGGACCAAACAGATGCGCAAACTAATCACAATCACCCTTCTCTCACTTTCACTCTCATCCATCCCCGCCCTCTCTCACGCAGAGGAGAGTGCCTGGGAGAAGACCAAAGATGGCAGCAAGCAGGCGTGGGAAGGGGTGAAGCAGGGCTCTGGCGAAGTATGGGAAGAGGTTAAAGAGGAGTCTAAAGAGGGCTGGGAGGCGACTAAAGAGGGATCTGGCAAGGTATGGGAGGATGTAAAGGAGGGCTCGAAGGAGGGTTGGAAAGCAACCACTGAAGCCTCTAAAGACGTCGCTAAGAGCACCGAGAAGGAGTCCAAGAGTCTCTGGCAGTCGTTCCTTGATCTCTTTGAGTAAACCGACGTAGAGCTATTCAGTAATTCTGTGTGGCCGATAACAGATGGGTTATCGGCCACACCTGCTCAACACTTCTCTTGCCCGAACTCTCGGACCCACAGCTGGCGCGGAACTTCTCTCAAGCCACCTCAATCGACCATATAGCTTGTTTTTTATAAGGTATATCGCAGAATTTTCAACAACCTATACCACTTTTTCGATATTGGACGCTCTCCCAGATTGCGACATTCGGGGAGTCGCTATTTTTGCGAAAGTTTGTTTTGGGCATCCAAGCCCAAGCAAACAGCAAAAACTTAACGCGACCGTTTATGCCTGCGGCGCCCCGACCGTCCTGCGTACGTTGCGTAATCACCTCTTCGCGGCTCTACACAACTCCCTCAGTGACTCTACGCCGACATAAAGCCGCTGCTGCATCTTCTTCGTCGTTCGCTCGCGCTCTCAACTACGAATATGCAGACGGCGTCGACTATCGCGGACTAACCGCCTTCGCTTCGCTATCCATGGCGGTCAGCGAATGAGGCATGACTATTTAAAGAACCATTCAGGTTACACTTTAATAACACCATCTGGCGTAGCCAATTATGAGCAGTGAGACTCAATCCGCAGAGACAGACCAGTCATTGGAGAAGCTGCTCTCCAGTATCTACGGACTGGTCGCCTATCTCGACTGTGACTGTAATTTCATCAAAGTTAATAAGGCCTACGCTGAAGCCGATGGACACGAACCCTCCTTTTTCATCGGCAAGAATCATTTCGAGCTCTATCCTCATGCAGAGAATGAGGCAATATTCCGCCGCGTTATCAAGAGCGGAGAACCCTATATCGCCCACGCCAAACCGTTTGAGTACCCTGACGAACCTGATCGAGGCGTAACCTACTGGGACTGGAAGCTTACCCCGGTTCACAACGCAGACAATGAGATTGATGGCCTGTTACTGACGCTCATCGATGTCACCAGCCATGTCAAAGCCGATAATGCCCGCCATCAGATCGAGCAGAGCTTCCATACCCTGTTTAATAACACCGCCGATGCAATCTATATTCTCGATATGAACGGTCACATCGTCGAGTGTAACGAGGCGGCCTACCGTGATCTGGGCTACTCGCGTGCTGAGCTACTGAGGATGGATGCCAAGGATCTGAAAACACCGTTAGAGAGAGAGCAGTTCGCCGCAAAGATAGGTGTGCTTCTGAAGGAGGGCCACCTGCTCACCGACTCATGCCATGTAGCGCGAGATGGCCGACATATTCCGGTTGAAATCAATTCGCGACTGATCGAATTCCAGGGTACACCGGCCATACTCAGTACCGTCCGCGACATCAGCAAACGGGTTGATAACGAGCATGCTCTACGTGATAGCGAAGCCAATATTCGTGCACTGCTTGATGCCACTACCGAATCTGTCTCTCTCACCGAACGTGATCACACCGTTACCTTCATTAATGAGACTGGCGCCAAACGTCTGCGCACTACGCCTGCGGATATGCTAGGCAAAGATATCTTCTCATTTATTCCCGAACAACTGAGAGAACCAAGAAAGAAGCACTTCCAACGCGTCATCTATAGTGGTCAACCCGTTACCCTTGATGATTCACGTGGAGGCTTCTATTTCTCGTCGTCTATCTATCCAGTGCTAAACGATGAGGGCGCGGTTGAACGCGTCGCAGTTTTCGCCAAGGACGTCACCGAAGAGCATCGGCTACAGGCCACCGAGATTCTGCTCCGTGATCTGGGGAGTCGCTATTTTGCGAAAGTTTGTTTTGGGCATCCAAGCCCAAGCAAACAGCAAAAACTTCACGCGACCGTTTATGCCTGCGGCGCCCCGACCGTCCTGAGTACGTTGCGTAATCACCTCTTCGCGGCTCTACACAACTTCCTCACTGACTCTACGCCGACATAAAGCCGCTGCTGCATCTTCTTCGTCGTTCGCTCGCGCTCTCAACTACGAATAGGCAGACGGCGTCGACTATCGGGGCTAACCGCCTTCGCTTCGCCTCCATGGCGGTCAGCGATCGATAGTCACGTTCTACAGACCGATTGCATCGAAGATCTGATGAATATGATCTGCAAGGAGCTGGTCGAGAAGCTCGATTTCGAACTGGCGTGGATTGGACGTAAAGAGATTGGCGGCAACATCGATATCGTCAGCCTCTTCGGACATGCCAGTGGGTATGGTGACGAACTCAAAAAGATTGGTGTGCGTTGGGATGAGTCTCCACAAGGACGTGGTCCGGTCGGCACGGCCATTCGTACCGGTGAGGCGCAGCTCTACAAGATCAGTGATCTGCGCTTTAAGCCGTGGCAGTGCGCTGCACAAAAGTATGGTCTAGCGTCGGTCTATTCGTTGCCACTCACCATCAAGGGTGAGGTATATGGTGCACTCACGCTCTACTCCAATCTGGAACAGGTTTTCGACAATGAGGCTGAAATCACACGTATCACCAGTATTGCCAACCGCCTCCGCATCGCCTCCGACACCTCGATTAATCAGCAGCATCAGCGTCTGTTAGGTGCTGCACTCTCGGCGGCGGGTAGCGGTGTCATCATCACTGAGCGTGACGGCAAAATCGTCTGGGTAAATGAGTCGTTCTGTAAACAGAGTGGCTACAGTGAGAGTCAGGCAATCGGCCAGACACCACGCATTCTAAAATCACATCAACATGACAACGACTACTACGCAGAGCTGTGGAATACGATATTGAATGGTAAACGCTGGGCCTCTGAAACAGTGGAGCGTCATATTGACGGCTCCCACTACATCGTCAGCCAGACAATCACTCCCATCTTCGATAATGCAGGTGAAATCAGCCACTTCATCGCCATCCACGAAGACATTACTGCACAGAAAGAGGCACAGGAGCGGATCGAGTATCTCGCTCACCACGATGGGCTCACCGGTATTCCTAACCGTGCACTCTTCTACGACCGACTCGAACACACCATCTCACTGACAAAACGTGAAAAAGGCACCTTTGCACTGATGTTCCTCGATCTGGATCGTTTCAAACCGATCAACGATACCTACGGACATACGATAGGTGATCAGCTGCTACAGGAGGTCGCACAGCGCATCGGTTCGGTTTTACGTGAGAGCGATACTGTGGCACGACTCGGCGGCGATGAGTTCACTGTAATACTGCCCACTATCAATGATGAACATGAGGCGTTTAAGGTTGGTAAAAAACTCTCCGAGGCAATTTCCGCTCCCTATCAACTCGGTGATCAGGAGATTATCACCAGCGCCAGCATAGGTATCGCAATCTACCCCGAGCACGGCACCAGCGATATTGAACTCATAACCGCTGCCGACTCAGCCATGTATAGCGCCAAGGAGACTGGTCGACACTGCATCGCTCTTGCCTCTATTTAGTGCTCTTCAATAGCTTCGTCGCCAAACACTATTGTGTTTAATCGCCAAGCCGTTACGCTCTACCTCCTAACAGTATTTCAAACTTCCACCATGACATCGGCTCGTAACGTACGAGGCGATATATTCAATGTTCTCCAACAAGAGTTAATAAGCAATGAGTGATCTCGCAGCAGCTATGACCAAGGCACGCCAGTACGGTATTGGCGAATATCTGGAACTTCTTGGAGAACTCTCTCAAGAGTCACAACGCAAAGGAAAGCTTGAACGAAAAACCAAAGAACTGATTACACTGGGTATTGCACTGGCCAAGGGGTGTAACCGCTGCATCACGATTCATACCCAGGCAGCGAAGCAGCTCGGTGCAAAAAACAAGGAGCTGCGTGAGGTCAACAAGGTACTGCTGTTTCTTAACGCCAGTCCTGCCGACAAAAATGAAGACCTTTGGCGAGAGTGGAAGGATTCGTGGGCGGTCTTTTCCGCCTCCAAGGGTGCGATTAACCGCAAACATCGTGAACTGATTGGACTTGGCATCGGTATCGTACGTCAGCAGAAGCGACACATTGAACTGCATACCAAGGCCGCCTACAAGATTGGTGTAACTCCCGAGGCGATCTTTGAGGTGATGCCGATCGCGCTCCTGATGGACGGCGCGCCTGCGCTCTCTCAAATCCCACACCTGGTCAACCAGATCGATAAATTAACTTCTTGATATGACACCCGCTATCAATATCGCCAAAGACGCCAAGAACGCGTTTACGATTCATGAGTATCAACACGACCCAAAGCATGAATCCTTTGGTCTGGAGGCCGCGGAGAAGCTAGGCGTCGATCAGCAGCGTGTTTTTAAAACACTGGTAGTCAAACTCGACAACTGTGATCTGGCCATTGGTGTTTTACCCGTCTCCACCCTATTGAGCTGGGGAGTCGCTATTTTTGCGAGAGTTTGTTTTGGGCATCCAAGCCCAAGCAAACAGCAAAAACTTAACGCGACCGTTTATGCCTGCGGCGCCCCGACCGTCCTGCGTACGTTGCGTAATCACCTCTTCGCGGCTCTACACAACTTCCTCACTGACTCTACGCCGACATAAAGCCGCTGCTGCATCTTCTTCGTCGTTCGCTCGCGCCTCAACTACGAATAGGCAGACGGCGTCGACTATCGGGGCTAACCGCCTTCGCTTCGCTATCCATGGCGGTCAGCGCATGAAGACCGTGGCTAAATCCCTGGGTGCTAAACGTGCCGAGATGGCCAGTCAGTCCGATGCTGAGCGCGCAACGGGCTATCTACTCGGTGGCATCAGTCCATTGGGACAAAAGCGTCGTTTGAAGAGCGTTATCGATCAGAGTGCACAGCAATATCAGACCATCTACGTAAGCGCGGGTCGCAGGGGTCTTGAGATTGAGCTTGCACCAAATGATCTCTGCAGACTCGCAAGTGCCTCATTCGCTGCAATCACACAATGAAACCAGCCCAAAAAAACAGACATCTCTTTAACGTGACTACTTTCAGTTAAAAAAAGGGACTGACAGCTCAGCACCACCAGCCCCAATAAAACTACAACTCACCACAATCAAACACTCATCAGCTATAAGCATAACCAGTAGTGCACTAACAAAACCTTTATATTGCCAACACCTCCACTCGATAGTGACTAACAATCAAAAACAATCATGCACACGAGTGAGTAGAAGATATAAACGTAGCACCAACACTCTCTTCGTCAAGCCGTCTCTACACGTCACCATTTAATAACACCAAGAAATTAGTCGTATATTTCTAGTCGACCCATCTCGATTGGACTATATTCATCAACACTTCCCTGCCAATCAACCTGTTTCGAGATTGAAATATGAATGAACATGAGAAGATCAATTACGTGGAACTACCCGCTAGAGACATCGAGTCTACCAAGCACTTTT
This sequence comes from Candidatus Reidiella endopervernicosa, assembly GCF_013343005.1. Lineage (GTDB taxonomy): Bacteria > Pseudomonadota > Gammaproteobacteria > Reidiella > Reidiella endopervernicosa. The sequence continues at coordinate 675,867 of NZ_CP054491.1, read as the reverse complement.
TCACAAATGTCTTCGACTGGTCATTTGTCGATTACGGTCCAGATTACGTCGCCTTCTCAAATGCGGGTATAGCGGGTGGTTTCTATCGTGCTGATCTTTCATCGTCTACTGAGAACGGCAGCTCACTGATTGTCTTCTATAGCGACGACCTGGAGCAGACCCAGGCAAAGATTGAAAAGGCTGGGGGCTCAACGATTAAACCAATCTTCCTCTTCCCCGGCGGGCGGAGATTTCATTTCGCCGACCCCAACGGCAATGAGTTTGCCGTCTGGTCTGAGATCAATAGCTAGCAGCCCATCAACTCGAGATAACGAGCTATGTGCAGTGACCTCCATGTGGGCAGCTGTTTATACCGACAATATGGTAGAACGGGCACCAACCCACCAGCGCTGTGATGATCGGTACAACACCAATCCAACCCCAGATGCCGATTGTTCCGCTCATCGCCAGTGCGATCAGGATGATACCAATAGCCAGTCTGGCCACCTTGTCGAGTGAGCCTACATTCATCTTCATGACAACCACCTCCTCGTGCGGGTACCATGTAACGTGAATATAGCTGAATGACTTGGTTCAAACTTCAAAATACCCCTGTAATTCCTGTACTTATTTACTCACCAACAAACTTGAAATTTAAAACATCGAGATATGATTAGATTTATCCCTTTCTCCATTGGCAAATCCGCTTTAACAGACTTCAAACAGGTACAGCAGCTCGACTGAAAGTACTCTGCCGGCAGGCAGGTTGTCAATAGCTACAGTGAGTCAAAGCTCAAAGTTCCGTAACTCCTTACTTATTGAAGAACCGATGTTATTACGGTAAAATCCGGGATCTTCTACTCGGGCATCATTGCCGGCTGCAGCTGCTCCGATGACCCTACACCCAATGACAAGCAGAACGAGTATTGTGAAATTCAATTCATCATCGATCGTCATTAGCGTGAAGCGAGCGTCACGCTCCACGATTAAGCTCGTTCAGTTTGCCGTACCGCTCAGGATGAGAGACGCGAGATTACGTAAACACCGTCTGTACTCGGCATTCGCCGTTGGTGCAACATTCATGCCTGGCTAACTAATGAGCGCGGACGGTATGAAATTCCACACGTCGTCATACCGGATGCCACGTCACCTGCTAACGATTAACTGTCGTCTACACTATTGACTGCACGGATCACATGCTGAATGGCTCATTCTACCACGCTGCTCTCTTCGCTGTTGTGGAAATTCCTCTGCTGAAGTCTGCAGGCGGGGGCTTGTGGCTAACCACCGCACCGATCTGCCGACTTCAATGGACGGACCGACGTATTCCGCACGGCTACGGCTTGATGGCGTACTGATTTCGCAAAATTCGCCTCTTCAACTGCAATCTTTGCTCCCAAGCCCATGCAATCTCACGGCAGCGTATGCGATGTTGCATCATCGGTCCACTACTGAAGGCCATCATTCAGCGATGAGGGCGATACTCTGTGGCAGAAAATTCAGCCATGTTTTTGCCAGCCAGATTGAGTCACGCACGTAGCCTTTTCACAACTGTCTACACGCAGTCTTGCTGGGGAGCCTGGTAGGGAGTAACTTTCAAAGGATGCTATCACGCGCACTGATTAGATAGCGACCGCTACCTACCGACTTTCCCCGCAGTCGACCGCTGCGCCTGTATGGGAGACTTTACACCGATCTATCAGCGCACTGACTTCAATGGCGTACGCCTTGATCAGCCCTTGTTGACGCCGACTCTCACTGCGCATTCTGATTCGGTCTTGCTAAACACCGATTTCAGTGGCGCAAAATCATTCCTGAGCACCTCAGCGTCATGCTCAACCGCGACACCAGCAACCACTAATTTAGCTGTCTTTCCAGTAGCCCTGTTGCCCGCTATACCTTGCGCATTGGCTGCATTCGCCTCATCTTCATCGTCACTGCTCACACCACCTAGTGCGTATAACGGTATGTGTTGTCGTCGCAATCTGTTTAAGACCCTGCCAACCGATCGGTTCTATATCGGGGTGCGCCTTGGTGTATCGGACCGGTGAGAGCACGCCAAAGCTGGCCCCAATCGCCTCACCCTGCTGCAGACCTTCTAACGTATGTGCCGATACTGCGATCAGGTATCGTTTACTCAGTGGTCTTTGTTTGCACTGCTTAAGCGCCTTGCTATCGAGATGCAGGCCATCGGCACCCACTGCTCAACCAGCGATGCCTCGCCGGTCAATAGCACCTTGCAGTGTAACTGTGGCCAGCGCAACGACCCGCTTGGCCATGATGCGTAGGCCTCTTCACTGTAACCCTTCGCCTTAAGCTGCATCAGTCGCGTTCCCGCCTGAAGGCTCTTCTCGACGCCCTCGATAAATGCCGCTTCATCCTCCGGGCTCGGTGTGATCAGGTAGTGAGTGGGTAGTGTCATGATTGAGTGCTCTCTATTAACAAATTCTGCTGCATAGTATTGAGTTATCATGCCCATATAAAGCACCCAACCCAAGTCGATAGATGGAACACCAGAGATGAACAATTCAAACTCCACCAAGTTCTGGCTCGGCAACGCCGTACTCGCCGTCGCACTGATCATGCTGCTCTTCATGGGTGCTATCTGGGAGGCAATGGGGGGTGCCGCGATGGGACTCTGGATCGCACTGGTGATCGCCGGGGTCTACCTGCTATCAGGCAAGGGCGGAGGCGGCCCCAACATGCCGGAATGAGTCCAATCTCAGACCCCGTATCGTCCACAAAATTCAGGGGTTATTCGCACTATTCGTCGGCTGACATTGTGTTATCGTCTGGTGTTCACAACTAGACCAACAGATGCTGGAGCCGACATGAAAAACACCTTCGATTCTCCCCTTCCCGATAGCAACGGTTTTTTTGGCGAGTATGGTGGTAGCTTCATTCCACCGCAGCTACAGACCATCATGGATGAGATCACCGAGGCCTATCTTGAGATTCGCAAGGACCCCGGGTTTCAGAAGGAGCTGGCGCGTCTCTATCGCCACTATGTCGGCCGCCCCAGCCCGATCTTCCATGCCGCCAGCCTCTCAGAGAAGTACGGCGCTGATATCTACCTCAAGCGTGAAGATCTCAACCACACCGGCGCGCACAAGATTAACCACTGCCTCGGCGAGGCACTGCTCTGTAAGAAGATGGGCAAGAAGAAGCTGATTGCAGAGACCGGTGCCGGACAGCACGGCGTGGCTCTGGCCACCGCTGCTGCATTGGTCGGACTGGAGTGCGACATCTACATGGGTGAGGTCGACATCGCCAAGGAGCACCCCAACGTGGTGCGCATGCAGATACTCGGCGCCAAGGTGATTCCCGCTACCCACGGCCGCAAGACGCTCAAGGAGGCGGTCGACGCTGCATTCGAAGGCTACATGCAGGATCCCGTCAATCAGTTCTATGCGATCGGCTCAGTCGTTGGTCCCCACCCCTTCCCGATGATGGTACGCGACTTCCAGTCGATCGTCGGTAACGAGGCGAAGGAGCAGATGCAGGAGCTGACCGGCGGCCTACCCGACAACATCGTCGCCTGTGTCGGTGGTGGCAGTAACGCGATGGGTATCTTCACCGCCTTCCTCGATGATGATTCGGTCAAACTACACGGCGTTGAACCTGCCGGCCACGGTGTGGAGAAGGATGGTGACCACGCCGCCACCATCACCAAGGGAAAGCCCGGTGTCATGCACGGTTTTAAATCGTACATGCTGCAGGATGAGGCAGGTGAACCGCAGGAGGTCTACTCGGTCGCCAGCGGACTCGACTACCCCTCGGTCGGTCCGCAGCATAGCTACCTGAAGGATATCGATCGCTGCAACTATGAGCACATCGACGACAAGGAGGCGATCGATGCCTTTTTCGAACTGGCCCGTGAAGAGGGCATTATCCCGGCAATCGAGTCAGCACACGCTATCGCCTTTGCCATCAAGCTGGCACAGCGTGGCGAGAAGGGTTCGATCCTGATCAACCTCTCGGGTCGCGGTGACAAGGATATCGACTTTGTTGTTGAGAACTACGGCAAGGATTACGGTATTACCAATCGTATGTAGTTAATATGCAGGTCCATCTGATTGGATTCACATCAGATGGACCTCTTCACCACCATCAAGGCGAAATTATTATCGCATCTATTTAACTGAACCAAACCAACTCCGGTAACTTGTCCCAATCACCGATCCGGTCTATAACCAATCTCGTTACAACTTCATAAATATATAATCACCTCACACTCGACTCTCTACTTGAGAAGATTGCGGCAACAAATACATAAGGTTGAATAATGGTCAGCTATTTATTGAAAACGGTGGTTCCCACACTCTTTCTTACTGCCTGCATAATTACACCGTTACAGGCCGATGAGATTAATTTACAACCTGGCATGTGGCAGTGGACAACCAAGATGGAGATACCCGGTATGACGATGCAGGTTCCTCCGGTTGTGCACAGTGGCTGCATCAACCGTGAAGACCTTGTCCCCACCAATCAAAATCAGCACGGCGATTGCACCATTACCGACCAGACCATCAGCAATAGTCAGGTGACCTGGACCGTGAACTGTTCATCACCACAGGGCAGCTCAACGATGAACGGTGTAATGAACTACAGCGGCGATACGGCACAGGGAACTATGAATGTCATCGCGCAGGGGATGACCATGAATTCAACCATCTCCGGAGAGCGGACAGGTGGCTGCGCCAACTAATCTTTCTCTTAAACAATAAAAAAGCCCGGCAATGCCGGGCTTTTTTATTGTTCCGATTTAATTAGAAATCGCCTTCAGCGCCTCGCTTCATGATATCGAGGATGATCTCCTTAACCTTAATCGCCTCTGCCTTCAGCTCTGCCGGCAGTGGCTCGCCACCGTGAATCATCAGATCCATATCGAGCGCGTAGAGCCACAGCTTGCCCTGCTTGTCCTCAATCATGGTGATGCGACAGGGTAGATAAGCGGAGAAGGCATCACTGTAGTCGAGCATCATTGCCGCCGTCAGTGAGTTACAGAACATGAAAATCTTGGCGTATCGGTAGGGCTTTCCGCTCTTCGCCTCAACATCTTTATAGAGTGGCAACTCACCGACATTTGAGATGTTGTGCTCATTAGCGACAAATTTCATCGTCTCCTCAACCTCATCGGCGCTCATGCCTTCCGCCACCGGCACCTTCCAGATCGTCGCCTCAGCAGCATTGCGCGTCTCGATGATCTTCTCACCCATCGCCATGTAGGTATCAAGCGCCTTCGGGTCGAACTGCTCCAGCTCCTGATTGACGCGATTCGTTCCAACAACAGCAACGATGACAGCGGCCAGTCCGACCAGTGCAAACAGGTTGATGATTAATCTCATGACTACTCCTCAGTTAGGTGGTGACACGCCGTCCGATGCAGCGCACCATTCAAGGGCACAATCTTCTTATTGTTGACCTATTTTCCGGGTCAGACCAGTGACAATAACTGACGCTCACGACTGCCAGCGGTCACTATTCCGACCAAATCAGGCGGTTATTATGGTGTGATCTGCACTATTTTGGTAGCTGGGGAAAACCCGAGCAACCCGCTCCATCAGCCAAATCACTCTATTCCGCTATACTGCCCACCCCATTCAAACCCTGCAACGGATGACCCCATGAACCGAGAAGCTGAACAACTCACCAAACGTCATCAAGAGCTGACACACTCTGAGATGCTTAAGGTCACCTCACATGTGCAGCGTGAATCGGGAGAGTGGATCATCAACACCGTGATGATTGAGGGATATGACGTCCCCTTCAAGTACAAACGCAAACAGCGCTACAAGGATCTCAAGGGCCAGCGCGTCAATATGACTTACTACCCAGCCACCGTGACTGTTTCAGGCATCGAATTCGAAGTGATGAATGTAGTGCGCATTAAGGTCTCCTGAAGCCCACATTCCTACCTGATGATAGGTTTATACTCGCCACATGTCCGAACTCGATCTCAGCCAACAACGTACCCTGATCAACCATCTGCATAGTCAGCTGGCGAGTGGTGAAGAGGCCGAGCTAATCGAGACCCACATCTCCTGGGTGATCCTGGCAGGTGACTACGCCTATAAACTGAAAAAATCGATCGACTTCGGATTTCTAGACTACTCCACACTCGAAAAGCGTCGTCGCCAGTGCGAGGCCGAGCTGCGCCTAAACAACCGTACTGCCGCCAATATCTATCTCGATGTGGTCGCAATCGGTGGCCAAACCGATGCACCGTTGATTGATCAACAACCCGCCATTGAATACATGGTAAAGATGCACCGCTTCCCACAACATGCGCTCTTCAGCCAACAGCTTAAGCAGAAGCGGCTCAAACCAAACCACATCGATTTACTCGCCGAGCAGGTCGCCGAATTCCATCGCACCACTGAGCGTGCAGCCGAAGACTCTGAGTTCGGCACCCCCAAGACGCTCTTCCACCCCATTAGTGAGAATTTCGAACAGATTCGTGAACGTATTGATGACCTCGAGTTGTTACAACGACTGCAAAGCGTTGAACAACAAAGCCGCGAGTTCTTCGAAACCCACCAGCCACTCTTTACTCAACGTAAGGCCGATAGCTTTATCCGCGACTGCCACGGCGACCTGCATCTCAACAACATCATCCTGCTGGATGAAAAACCGCAGCTGTTCGACTGCATTGAGTTCAACGCGCGGCTGCGCATTATCGATGTCATAAGCGAGATCGCCTTTCTGGTAATGGATCTTCAGGAGCACGGTGCTGACCATCTGGCCAACCAATTCCTCAACCGCTACCTCGAACTCAGTGGTGACTATGAGGGCGTGCGCCTGCTCCCCTTCTACCTCAGCTACCGCGCCATGGTGCGTGCCAAGGTCGCCACGCTACGTCTGGACCAGACGAATCTCAAACACGCACAACGACAAAAGTCCTTAATGATTTCTCCGCCTATCTCAGCCTCGCCGAGCGCTACAGTCAGGGCACCAGACCGCATTTAATCATTACCCACGGCCTCTCGGGTTCAGGAAAAAGCACCCTGACCAAACCGCTACTGGCGAAGCTCAATGCGATTCGCATTCGCTCCGATGTTGAGCGTAAACGGCTCTTTGGACTCGACGCACTGGCGCACAGCGGTAGCAATATCGGTACAGCGATCTACAGTCGTGACGCAACCGGGCAGACCTACACTCAGCTTGCCAGCCTCACAACGGCTATTCTTGCCGGTGGTTACACGGTTGTTGTCGATGCGACCTTCCTCAAACGCGAGCAGCGTGAGCGCTTCCGCTCACTCGCTACACAACTCAAACTGCCCTTCCATATCATCAGCTTCCAGGCTCCACCCGAGTTATTGAGAAAGTGGGTCACAGAACGTTCTGCACTAGGTAACGACCCCTCGGAGGCCGGTGTCGAGGTGCTTGACGCCCAACTGCACAGCTACCAACCGCTAGAAGACGATGAACTCGATGCAACCATCGTCATCGAGACCGGTAAGCTCCACTGTGCAACGACTATTAGCGAAACGATCATCAATGCCATTGAGCCTTAAAAAGATCGCCAAGTTTTTTATCAATCCGATCCGTCATCCCTTTCGCCACTGGACGGCAGAGTATCTGCGTGCTCCCCGATTTCCTCATTATCGGCGCGATGAAGTCGGGCACCACCAGCCTCTATCAATATCTGATTCAACACCCCCAGATAAAGCGGGCTCAGCGTAAGGAGGTTCACTATTTCAATAGTGGTCGTATCAACGCTGGGGATACCTACAAACTGGGCGAGAAATGGTACCGCAGCCACTTTCCGCTACGCATGGAGATGAGGGGAAAAATTTGTGGGGAGGCGACACCGATGTACCTGCTCTATCCCCACGTCCCAGCACGTATCCATCAGACGAAACCCGACACCAAGCTGATCCTGCTACTGAGAAACTCCACCGAACGTGCAATCTCACACTACTTCCATGAGATAAATCGGGATTGCGAGGTACTCCCTATCATGGAGGCACTTGAAGCTGAAGATAGTCGACTTGAGAAAAGCCTAAATACGAACAACTTTCAGTCAAACGAATATCGATGTCACGCCTATAAACTACGCGGCCACTACCGTAAACAGATTGAGCGATATCTCCAGTTCTTTGACCGCGAGCAGCTACTGATTCTCAACAGTGAGCGCCTCTTTACTCAACCGGAAGAGACTCTTCGAGAGGTCTACCAATTCCTGGACGTCGATGATGGCTACAAGATTCCTGACCTGAAACCGCGCAATGTCGGAACCCGACGTACTGTAGTGAATGCGGAGGTCTACGATTACCTTAACCGCTATTTTGCGCCCCACAACGAGGCACTATTTGAGCTGCTCGGTGAGCGGTACGACTGGTAAGACTAGGCCGCCTGTAGAAGCGCGGTAATGGTCGACAGCTCACGTTCTTTACGAACCTGCTCAAACAACAGGCTCGCCTCGCCACCCTGCTGCTCACTCCACATACCGAGCCACTGCTTGATGCGAGTTGCCGCACCACGTTGATTCTCGGCATCGGCCATCATTTCGGCCAGCTCAATCACCAGTGCACGCTGCTCAGACCACGCGACTTCAGAGACCTCTTCACCCGCCTCACTCTGGTGCAGATGCTGCGCCAGATAGGGGTTGTGCACCGCACCACGTCCGACCATGAAGTGATCGCAACCACTGATCTCACGACACTGGCGGAAGCTCTCAACATCGTTGATATCACCGTTGGCCACCACCGGGAAGCTGACCGCCTCTCTGATCTTTGCCAGCCACTCCCAGCGCGCCGGAGCACGGTAGCCGTCGGCACGGGTGCGTGCATGTACGGTGATCAGATCGGCACCTGCCGCCTCGATTCCCTGCGCGATCTCCACTGCATGGTCGGGATGGTCATAACCGAGGCGAATCTTGGCCGTCACCGGTATCTCGGCGGCCACCGCACGGCGGACCTCAGCCGTGATCTCATTGATACGCTCCGGCTCCTCCAGCAGTGATGCACCAACACGCTTTTTGTTAACCGTCTTCGAAGGGCAACCAAAGTTGAGATCGATACCCAGTGCGCCATGTTCAACCACACGCACTGCGTTACCGGCCAGCACTGACGGATCGTTACCCATCAGCTGCACCACCACCGGTGTACCTGAATCGGTACGGCCACCCTGCTTCAACTCAGGTACAGAACGATGGAAGACGCGCCGCGGAAACACCCGATCGGTAACCCGAATAAACTCACTCACACACCAATCGTAGTGACCGATACGGGTCAGGATCTTGCGCAGGTAGGGGTCGATTAGCCCCTCCATCGGGGCGAGCAGCAGTTTCATCGCTTCACATCTATTTGAATCGACAACGATTCAGTCCATCAATTGGGTTCGGGCCGCTATTCTATGCCCGCCGCTGCACCACAACCAGTCTCTGGCAAAGCGACAGTAGTCGACTACGCTTGTTGGGTATAGAGCACCATCTGTACTCATAGCTTCAACAACACCTCAGAGGAGAGTGAAGATGCCTCAAACCTACCAGTCGATTACCGTCAACGCACCCATTGAGCGTGTATGGGGGCAGCTCAGTAACTTCCACGATATGTCCTGGGCACCCCACGTCGTCGAGCGCTGCGATGCGGTCGGCGATAAGACGGGGACCGAACCCGGCGCCCAACGGGTGCTTAATGAGGCGTTCCACGAAACGCTGCTCGAGGTCGATCCGGTCGGTCATCAGCTCCGCTACTCTATCGACGACGGCCCCTCGCCCGTTTCATCCGCCGATGTGCGTAACTATATCGGCACTATCCACCTGGTTGCCGATACCATCAATAACACCACCCTGGTCGAATGGGCCTCCTCATGGGAGTCAGCCAATGATGAAGCGGAGTCGTTCTGTCACGGCATCTATGTGGCTCTGCTAAAAGAGCTCGCCCAACAGTAACCCTGCTAGCCATCGCCCCCAGAAGGGGGCGGTGCCCACTGCTCTGCACCGAATCGGCACGCGCTACCCACATTGCGCTGCACCTGCCGCACACAGTTCCATATAATGGCTCCAACAGAATCACAATTCCGAAGGAGCCGATTGTTGACCGCCACCACACTCAAAGAGAGCATTCGCCTACAGCGTGATGCGCTAAAGGGACTACTCGGGGTATCGATGCTCGAACTGGCCAACCAGTGCGCGGCAGTCATCGGTGAACGCGACAAACTTGAGGCGCTGCTCACCGAGGAGCTACCCAAACTCTCCTACTGCAAACACCTCTATGTGATGGATGTCGCGGGTAATCAGCTCACCGATAATATTCGTAGCACCAGCCCCGACCCCGACCACTTCGGCCGCAACCGTATGGGCCGTCCCTATATGGAAGGGATCGTCGGCATTACCGACTTCAAACTCTCCAACTCCTACATCAGCCGTAACAAAAAACGCCCCTCACTCACCGCCATCCACGCCATCCGCAACGATGCGGGCGAGTTGATCGGCTTCCTCGGTGCCGACTACGACCTGCGCGAGCTGCCACACACAGAACGCATCTACCAGGAGCCAGACAACTGGCGTCAGGTAAAGGGTGACCCTGCAATCCGCGGTGGGCTGTTCCAACAGTGCCGTGTCGATAGCGTGATGGATCAGCAACTCGATGAGGTGCTACCGATCATGACTGAACTGATGAGCGAGCACGGCGTCTTCCACGGAAAGCTCCATTTCTCCAGCAGCCGCGCCACTATCTGGATGGTCGACGATCCCTTCAGCTACCGCATCCTCAGCATTGATGAACTGACCGATCCCAACATCGTGCTCGCCTACCCGCGCCGTCCCTACCATGAGCGCGCTATCGTGCCGACCGATCAGATCGCCCCGGTATTCGAGATGTTCCGCACCCTGCGTTTTGCCGACGAGAACATCTATCTACGTGCCGGCTCCTTAAACGTCATCAACGGCATGGTCGGCCTCAACTTCTCCTGCGACGGCTCCCACTACATGCGTTTCGATGAGTTCCTGGAGAAGAGCTCGGACTTCTGGTTCGGCGCAACCGCCAGCTAATCAGCAATGGGCAAACAGCGTGAGATGAAGTCGGGGCTTGAGCGTCCTGCCATCGAACGAATTGCTCTAGCACTCTCAACGGTTGAACCCCATTTTCCTGTTGATACGTTTACCGACGATGCACTCACTGGATTAAGTGATCTGGAGCTAAAGGCGCGCGTTCACCATCTGATAGAGGTGCTGCATCGCCATCTCCCTGATCACTACCAGGACGTGGCCAAACTGCTTGAACGGGTTCCCAGTGTGTGGGACCACGGCACTGAGGGTGATCCACTCGGTGGCTTCGCTGCCTGGCCGTTGATTGATTACGTAGGGGTGCACGGCCTCAACCATCCCGAAATCTCACTCTCGCTGTTAAGACAGCTCACCCCACTCTTCTCTGCTGAGATGGCGATCCGTCCCTTTATAGAACACCACTACAAACTGACCTATCGCACCCTGCAGAACTGGTGTGATGACGACAACCACCATGTACGCCGACTCGTCTCCGAAGGGAGTCGTCCACGACTCCCATGGGCACCACAGCTGCCCCGCTTTATCGCAGACCCAAACCCCGTGATAGCACTGCTGGAAAGACTCAAAGATGATCATAGCGAGTATGTACGTCGCTCTGTCGCTAACACTCTTAATGATATTTCCAAGGACCACCCCGACACGGTTATCGACACCTGCCGAAACTGGAAAACAGATGCGAGCGCAGAACGAAACTGGATCATTCGCCACGCCACTCGCAGTCTGGTCAAGGCGGGTCATCCCGGCAGCTTTGCACTGCTCGGTCACACCGTGGAACCAGCGTTCTCAACGGCAACACTGCTAGTCGAAAACACCAACATCGCCCTTGGAGATTCGCTGTCATTCAGAGTCGAGATCGAATCGTCCAGCCATGACGATCAGAGTCTGGTCATCGACTACGCCATTCATTTCATGAAGGCCAATGGCAAGCTGAAACCCAAGGTGTTCAAACTCAAAACCGTCAAGCTTCAGCCAGGCGAACGGTTGATTATAGAGCGGCGCCACCCCATCAAACCGATCACCACCCGCCGCTACTACCCCGGCCAGCACGCCGTAGAACTATTGATCAACGGCAAACGTTTCAACCTGGTTAACTTTGAGCTGCAATACTAGTTACGCACTTTAATGCTCAAACGATAGCTGTTTGGTCGGTTGTGAAACATGATAACGTCTATTAATACGCTCACTACGAGCGCTGACAAAAGAGGCGACCTCATCACGACCACCCTGTCGGGTGCCGTTGATCTCGGTAATTTCATTGGTGATGGCGTACTGAAACCAACTACCCTTTTTCTTGCCAGCCTAACTCTCGACCTTCTTAATGCTGTCTACTTTTGTAATCCCAATTCCTGGCATCAACATAGTCCTTATTTACATATACCATCCATTCGCTCCTGAATGCCCACCTGATCAACACGTGGAAATATCATCACCGAGCGATGTAACACCATTTTCAAACCGGACATCAAAATAGTCTGTCTATCGCTACTGAATCTCTTCAATGTAACTCCGGCCGATAGGTGTCTGCACATAACGCTTCTTGCCATCGACCTTGATCCAGAAGTAGTAGTAACCCTTATCAGGTTCGGCCGTTACCTTGCCATCTCTCACCTCCCAGCTCTTCACATGCGAGCCGTCGGCATAGGTCACTCGGTAGTTGCCCTCCAACCAGGTCACACCGAGACGGGATAGTTTGTTCTGCTGCTCTTCGCTGCACGCGACCAGTAGCAAGGCCGCCACGGATATTAGTAACTTTTTTTTCATCTCGAACACCTGCATTCCATCAGTAGACCAGGATCATAACACTCGCTATCCACAATGATTGTTGTGACTATCGACAATGGAGGTGCACTCAACTTTTTGTGATCTATTTATGCAATCACCAGATGACAAACACCACGGGACACTTCTTTGTTATCTGACTCTTCTGATACCATACCCACACATAAAGTGAGATCACAAAGGCCAGCCATTGCACACCACAGACATCATCATTACCTGCATGGGTAGGCTGGAACACCTGCAGCAATCCCTACCGTTAGCCATCACACAGCAGAATAGTCACTGCATCGTCGTTGACTACTCATGCCCCGAAAACAGTGGCGACTGGGTAGAAAATAATCACCCAGACGTTACCGTAGTCAGAGTTCCTGGACAGAATCAATTTAATCTTTCAGCCGCTAGAAATGCCGCCATTGACCACGCCACCGGGGAGTGGCTGCTGTTCATAGATGCAGATGCACTACTCGCACCCAAGTTCATCAGCACGATTTTTAGTCGCATCACGACCGAAAGTGCTCTTCGAACAGACCCAGTCAACGCCGACAAAGAGAAAATGGGCACATTTCTCATCAAACGAAAACTCTTCGATAAAATCGGCGGCTATGATGATGTTATGCAGGGTTGGGGATATGAGGATATTGACCTCTACCTGAGAATGGAGAGAGCGGGTCATCTTCTCTATATCATGTCCGATGAGTTGATCGACACCATCACCCACAGCGACAAGATCCGCACAGACAACTACAAATGGAAGGACGTCAATCTCAGTCGAGGCATCAATAGATACTACGCCAGGATCAAACTGGATATCGAAACCCTGTTACGCAAAGCCCTACCAAAGCAGGAACGATCGAACCTTTACAAGGCACTCATCGACAACATCAGTAAAACCATAGAATTTGGTAAACCATCCAGAATCGAGATCGCACTAGATGCCGAAACCTATCGCGACATTAAACGAAACCGCACACTGATCTACCAGTTTAGTAGAGAGGAAATCAGTACCCTGCTTGCAGCAGAGCAGTAACTGCTATTGCTGATTCAAAATACACTCCCCCTAACGCTCATCACCTCGAAATATAATTACTCATCATGAACTACAAGAGCATCCTCATCGTCACCTATGGACGTAGCGGCTCTACCCTGCTGCAGGGGCTGCTGAACTCAATCGACGACACCATTATTCGCGGTGAGAACTACGATTTCTGTTATGGGCTCTACAAATCCTGGCAGGCCATCAATAGCACCGTGGATCACTACGGCAATCACACACCTGCCAGTTCACCGAATAACCCCTGGTACGGCGCAGAAAATTTCGATCAGCACGCATTCATTGCACAGGCAAAATCGATCGTTCGTACGCAGCTCCTGCCAGCCGATGCATCAACGGACACCGTCTACGGATTCAAAGAGATTCGCTACATGAACCATCTCGATGATCTCGAGGACTATCTTCAATTTCTTAACCGTATATTTCCACAGCCTGCGATTATCTTTAATACACGCAACATCTCAGATGTAATCTCTAGCCAATGGTGGCAATCAAAGGCGGATGTCAGCACACCACTTATCGAACAGGCAACAAAGTTATTTGCAAACTATTGTCTAAATCATTCGAACACCTTTCTCGTCAAGTATGAGGAAATCATCAGCGACCTTGACCACATCAAGCAGCTCTTCTCCTTTCTTGGCGCACCCTTCTCTGAGCATGAGACGTTAAAAGTTCTAAACACTGTGCATAGCTATGGCGCCAAACAGAGCACTCTTGCTCAATCAAGACATATCAGTCAGGAGACACTCTCCCGACAACAGGAATCGCAAACTACCCCAACAATAAAAGGATCACTGGTACTCGAAACAAAAATGGCTGATAAGAGACTTAAAGAGGGTGTAATCATAATTCTGGTTATTCGCGATGAAGCACTACGTCTGCCATGGATTCTGGAGTACTACACCCAACTCAACTGTGCCGGCTTTATTGTTATTGATGACGGATCAACAGATGGTTCTCTTGAAATAGTACGGCCACGCAACGACACCATCATCTATCATGTCAACAATCTTAAGTATGATCGGGGAGTCGCTATTTTTGCGGAAGCTTGTTTTGGGCATCAAGCCCAAGCAAGCGGCAAATACTTAACGCGACCGTTTATGCCTACGGCGCCCCGACTCCTGCGTTCGTTGCGTAATCACCTCTTCGCGGCTCTACACAACTCCTCACTGACTCTACGCCGACATAAAGCCGCTGCTGCATCTTCTTCGTCGTTCGCTCGCGCTCTCAACTACGAATAGGCAGACGGCGTCGACTATCGGGGACTAACCGCCTTCGCTTCGCTATCCATGGCGGTCAGCGTCAGAGCAGTCACTTTGGTACCGATTGGATAAATGCCATATTGCCGATTCACGCAAAAAACCGCTGGGTGATAAAAGTCGATGCCGACGAACTACTCTGCTGGCCAAACTCGTTAAACGAAGGGTTAAGCGGCCTGACTAAAAAGGCTGAACAGCGCGGAATCACAAGCTTTTTCACCCCGATGATCGATCTCTATGCAGAACAGTCGATATCCTCTTCCGCCCGATATCAGTCGGGCCAACCATTTCAGAAGAGTTGTCACCTTGCCGACCCGGTCGACACCTATGTCGCCAAGTGGCAAACGAATGGTTACCTACGTATTTTCGGCGGCCCACGCATGCGCCACAATCCTGATGAGGGGCTTGGTCCACTAATGACAAAACAGGCGCTATTTTTCTACTCTGATGGCCCACTCAAATTTGCCAATCCACACGCCTTGACAGACCCCCGTCCCTCACCACTGGTGGCACCGCTATTACACTTTAAATTTCTTTCTGACTTTGAAGAGAAATGCGATAAAGCCATTATTGAAAACAAACACTGGAATAATGCATCTGAGTACAGGCAGTACAAGGCAAACAATATATTTGAAATTGAGATGAAAACGGAAGATTCCATTGCCATTAATTCAGATCAGGACTTGCAACCCTACATCAACGCATTCACTGATGTTATCAAACGTGGACCACACCCCTCGCTAAATCAGCATAGTGAAAAGCCAAGCGCGTAAATGTCGATTATTAACCAGAACATGTAGACACCAAAAATCCACTTCTACTGCCTGTAACCTTTAACTCAAACATACTGCCCGGTACACCAGCCCGACGACCAGGCCCACTGCAGGTTATATCCACCTAACCAGCCTGTGACATCGACCACCTCACCGATGAAGTAGAGTCCTTCGACCTTACGTGCAACCATCGTTTTAGATGAGAGCGCATCGCAATCGACACCACCGAGCGTCACTTCCGCAGTACGGTAACCCTCGGTTCCATTAGGTTTTATAACCCACTGTTTAAAACGCCTGATGGTCTCTTCAATCTGTGCTGTCGTCAGCGACTTCAGGGGGCACTCTGCCAACGCTTCTCCAAGGCGAATCGCCACCAGTCGTTTCGGTAAATGCGTACTCAGATAGGTCTTCAGCTGCTGCTGTGGATGTTCAACCAGCGCCCCCTCTAATGACGCAGCAAGATCGGTATCGGGTAGCAGATCGATTTCGATCTCATTACCCGCACTCCAGAATGAGGATATCTGCAGGATCACCGGGCCGCTCAGACCACGATGGGTAAAGAGCAGCTGCTCCCTGAACGACTGATTGTGACAGCTCACCACGCTATCGACGGCAATGCCCGACAGGGTAGAGAGCTCCGCCTTGTCGGCGGGCTGCAGGGTGAAGGGGACCAGTCCGGCACGGGTCGGCCACACCTTGAGACCGAACTGCTCGGCAACCTTGTAGCCGAAGGGAGTTGCACCACTGGTCGGGATTGATAGACCACCGGTTGCGATCACCAGTGACTGACACTGCATCGCACCACTGCTGGTCTGAAGCGCAAAACCACCCTCGGCACGCGAAGTAATATTATCCACTGTGCATTTGAGTCGAACATCGACACTCGCCTTATCACACTCGGCCAGCAGCATTTCGAGAATATCCCTGGCACTCTCATTACAGAAGAGCTGGCCGTGGGAACGTTCGTGGTAGGGGATCTCGTAGCGTTGCACAAGGTCGATGAAATCCCACTGGGTATAGCGACTCAGCGCCGATTTGCAGAAGTGAGGATTGTGCGAGAGATAATTATCGGCCGAGACATCGTAGTTGGTGAAGTTGCAGCGTCCGCCACCGGCCATGCGAATCTTGTTACCCGGCTTGGCCGAGTGATCAAGCACCACCACCGAACGGCCGCGTTTACCCGCTTCGATAGCGCACATCAGGCCCGAGGCGCTGGCACCGACTATCAGGACATCACACGCCTCGGTCGCCACCGGCTATGGCCGTGATCAGGCGTAGTTCTGCTGCAGATAGGCGATAATATCGTTCGACTCGTAGAGCCATTCGGTGGTGCCATCTGCACGTGCAATCTTCAGGCACGGCACCTTCACCGCGCCGCCGCCCTCAAGCAACGCCTCGCGGCAGGGGCCATTGCGCTGTGCATCGCACTGATCGATATTAAGCGAGAGGCGCTTAATCGCCCGGCGCACCTTAATACAGAAGGGACAGGTACGAAACTGGTAGAGGGTAAAGTTTTGCGTCTCTTCGTCGATGCGCTGCTGCTGCTCCCGCTCACGGTCGATGCCCTTCGGCGTCGTCGCCCAGTCCCAGGCAAGTAGCATTGGGCCGACGATCAGGTGAACCAGCTTGAAGAAATATCTGAAAAATAGACGCATATCGATAACCACCTCGAGTGCCAACGCACTCTGCACAAAAAAATCCAAAGCCCTCAGGAGCGGCGGCAATGATAAATGATTTGTCACTACAATGAGAAAAGACCACACACATTACGCGCCTATTCAGCGTTGATTGACTGTCTTTCCAGCCTCAGCCCCCCCTATAATGGCGGCTCAATCCGATACAGGCTCTATCCATGAACATTGTAATGCTCGATAGCGACCAGCTCGCCGGCGAACCCGACTTTCCCGAGGTCGACCTGCCAAAATTTGGCTGGCTGCAGTACACCCATACCCCCAGTGAAGAGACCTCCGAGCGCTGCTGGCGCGGTGATGTGATCGTTTCGGTCTCGACTCCTGTTGATAAAGAGACGATCGATAAGGCGTTCAAGCTGAAGATGATCATCGCTGCCGGTGAGAAGTTCGACCACATCGATATCGAAACGGCTCAGGCGCGCGGCATCAAAATCTGTAACGTACCAGGACTCGACCCGGCCAATTCTGCCGAATCACAGCAGATCTGTGACAGCGTGATTGAGACGATCAATGCGTTGGTCAAGGGTCAGGAGCACAACCGCGTCGCCTGATCGGGCACGCGACTACTCACCATGCCCCACCTACTCTTCAGACTTCGCGGTGTTCCCGAGGATGAGGCGGAGGATATCCGTCGTCTGCTGCACGAACACGCCATCGACTTCTACGAGACATCTGCCGGTAACTGGGGTATCTCGATGCCCGGTATCTGGACCCATGATGGTGACGTCGTAGAAAAGGCAAAATCACTGATCGCCGACTACGAGGTTGAACGGGGTGAACAGATGCAAGCCGAGTATCAGCAGCTGCGTAGCGAGGGACGTCAACGGCGTCTAATTGACCTTATCATCGACGATCCGATGAAGTTCATACTCTATCTTGCCGGTATCTTGCTGGTTCTCTACCTCTCAGTGATGCCGTTCCTTTCGCTCGGTAGCTAAGGCATCTTCAGTGCCCGTTAAAACACGGGGACGAGATGATACCCCTGTGCCTGCCAGCCGATCAGTGAGATAAAACCATCACCCACCAGGGTTAACGCCGGTAGTACCGTCTCATTCTTCACCCCAAACACACGGGTAGCCACCGCACAGATCTCCTGACGAACGCCCAGCTTACCCAGCTCAGCAACGTTCTCGGCAATCTTGTCGTAGCTAACGTTGTTGTCAAAGTAGTCATCCTCATTCGGCTGGCTGGTGAGATACTTCACGCTCGGGCCGATGTAGACGAGGATGAAGTCGGGCTCTACCCCCTGCTTGACCATCCCCGCGTGGGTACCGCGAATCACATCGAGGTAGAAGGCGAGCTTCTTTGCATCGCCGATGTCGACCAGAAAGACCCCTTTGCCCGTCTTCATCTCAGCAAGCGCCGCCGCATCGTCGATTTTTGCCGCCTGTGCAAAGGGAATCGCCATCATCAACAGCGCAAACAGCATCACTACAAACTTTGTCTTAACCATATCTTGTAACCTCATCTCACTTCGCCACCGGCTGCAGGTCGACCACCGAACAGCTCGTTTTTCTGAATGAGAGGCAATCCACCTCACCCGGTACGCACTCGTAGGCGCACGCCATCTGCTGCAACTCGACCCAATCCTCATCGCCATAGGCGAAGCGGGGCAGGTTCTGCGGATAGAAGACGCAGCCAAAACACCACTGCTCCTGCGCGTCTGTCATCTCTGCTAATTCACCCACTCTTTACACCTCTCATACGGCGACTGCCCGCCACGCACTCTGCCAGGACTCATCGAGGTACTCCGCCAACGGTCGCTCCAGGATGCCGTCCAGATGCAGCGAGATCATTCGCAGCGGTCCGCCAAACAGCATTGCCGAGAGCACCATCGGGTCACCCGATCGCACCACGCCCTCTTCGATGCCACTGGCCACCAGTTCGCGCATCTTGTTGAAGGGTCGTGATGAGCAGATCGGCGGCTCATTGGGCATGAACTCGCGGTGACGGGCCGAGAGCATGAAGGCCATTACTCGCGGTTGTTCGCTCGCCATCTGGAACAGCAGCGCTACAACGGCACGACACTGCGCCTCAGCACCCTCGTTATTGGCATCGATATGCGCCAACTTATCGTCCATCTGCGCCAATAAGTCACTAAACAGCGCCCTTGCCACTCCCTCCTTATCCTTGAAGTGGTGGTAGATCGAACCGGTACTCACACCCGACGCCTTCACAATATCGGGCACGGCAGTATTGAAATAACCACGCTCACTAAATAACTCAAGCGCTGCGGCGAGGATCCGCTCTCGGGTTGTCAGCTTCGTTTCACTCATGGATCGATACTATAACGAACATTCGATCTAGTCAATCAGACAGAGGGTGATCTGTCGCTAAGCGGCAAGATCACTGCGTTACTCTGCCGTCATCCGCCAAGGTGTGAGAGAATGGCCGCCGATTTTATTCCCGGCGTCGCGTCGCTTCGATTGCGCACCGTTACCACCCGCAACAGACAGACTGGAACAACACCTTGATCACCACAGCCAATATCACCATGCAGTTCGGGCCCAAGCCCCTCTTTGAAAACATCTCGGTCAAATTCGGCGAGGGCAACCGCTACGGCCTGATCGGCGCTAACGGCTGCGGCAAGTCGACCTTTATGAAGATCCTCACCGGGGAGCTGGAGTCGAGTGCCGGAAACATCAGCTACGACCCCAATGAGCGTCTCGGCAAACTGGGCCAGGATCAGTTTGCCTTTGAGGAGCACACGGTGATCGATACCGTGATCATGGGCCACAAAGAGCTATGGGCAGTGAAAGAGGAGCGCGACCGCATCTACTCCCTGCCTGAGATGAGCGAGGAAGAGGGGATGAAGGTCGCCGAGCTGGAGGTGGAGTTTGCCGAGCTTGATGGCTACACCGCTGAATCGCGAGCCGGTGAGCTGCTGCTCGGTGTGGGCATTCCACTTGAGCAGCACAACGGCCCGATGAGCGCCGTCGCTCCCGGTTGGAAGCTGCGTGTGCTGCTGGTACAGGCGCTCTTCGCCGATCCCGATATCCTGCTGCTCGATGAGCCGACCAATAACCTCGATATCAACGCCATCCGTTGGCTCGAGGGAGTTATCAACTCACGCAACTCGACCATGATCATCATCTCGCATGACCGCCACTTCCTGAACAGCGTCTGCACCCACATGGCCGATCTCGACTACGGTGAGCTGCGCATCTACCCCGGCAACTACGACGAGTACATGACCGCCTCAACCCAGGCCCGTGATCGTCTGCTCTCCGATAATGCCAAGAAGAAGGCGCAGATTGCCGAGCTGCAATCGTTTGTCAGCCGCTTCTCTGCCAACGCCTCGAAGGCAAAACAGGCGACCTCGCGTGCCAAGCAGATCGATAAGATCCAGCTCGAGGATGTGAAACCCTCCAGCCGCGTAAACCCCTTCATCCGCTTTGAGCAGGAGAAGAAGCTCTACCGTCTCGCCTTCGAGGTTGAGGGTCTCACCAAGGGCTACGATGAAGGGCCGCTGCTCAAGGATTTCGACATGAGTGTTGAGGTCGGTGAACGCATCGCCATTATCGGTCCCAACGGTATCGGCAAGACCACCTTGCTACGCACCCTCTTTAATGATCTCGAGCCCGACGACGGACATGTGAAGTGGTCGGAGAACTCCAACATCGGTTACTTCGGTCAGGATCATTCCGACGATTTCGCCAACGACATGAGCCTGATCGACTGGATGGGGCTATGGGGACGCGAGGGTGATGACGAGCAGGTGATTCGCGGCACCCTTGGCCGCCTGCTCTTCTCGCAGAAGGAGATCGACAAGTCGGTGAAGGTGATCTCCGGTGGTGAGCAGGGCCGCATGTTATTCGGCAAGCTGATCCTGCAGAAACCCAACATCATGTTGATGGATGAGCCGACCAACCACCTCGACATGGAGTCGATCGAATCACTCAACCTGGCACTGGAGAACTACCCCGGCACACTGCTCTTCGTCAGCCACGATCGTGAGTTCGTCTCCTCACTCGCCACCCGCATTCTCGAAATGACCCCCGATGGCATCGTCGACTTCCGTGGAAATTACGACGAGTACCTGAGCAGCCAGGGCATCGAGGGCTAGCAGGAGGCAGGTGCCGGAGTCGGCATTAACTCCGGCCCCTTCACCTACACTGCATCAAGATGAACACACTCTTCTCCATCGTCGAATCACCCACCCACCCCAACTTCTCGTCGCTCTACCACGAGCTGGGGCTGGAGGTGATCACGCTCAACTCACAGCGTAAGGCGATCAGCCAGCTAAAGAAGAACCAGCCCGACTACATCGTCGCCGAGTTCTTCTACGGCTTTAACACCTACTACCAGGCAGTCAACATCAGCAACCTCGATGTGCTGCTTAACTCGCTGGTGAAGTACTCGCCCGATACAAAAGTGATTGTGCTTGTGGCGAAGGATCAGCGACAGTATGTCGACAAGCTCAACGAGATCGTACCGTTGCACAGTGTGCTCACCCTTCCCGTCACACCCGACCAACTCAGACCACTTCTTGATGGGCATCACTGAAACATTCCGATTGCCAGCACCACACCTCCTCTTCTACTATCACACCAAAGTAAGCTGATGAGACAAAAATAATAATGCCTTACGAAGAGTTCATCGATCCCGACAATCGCTACTTCCAGATCACCTACAGAGGCGATCTCACCCTGGAGGAGCGCATAGCCGCCAAGGCGCGCTGCATCACTATTCGGCAGGAGCGAGATATCCGCCGTTTCTTCATCGATTCAAGTCAGATTCACCAAGACATCGGAGCCGTCGGCTTCACCAAATTCGCCTACTCATTTAACAAATCTGAATTTCCACAGGGTGTGAAACTGGCCATATTCTTCAAGGATGACGATCAAACATCAATTTTGCAAAGATGATCATCTCCAACAAGTCGATCGATATTCGTGGCTTCGACAATGCCAAACAAGCCATGCAGTGGCTTGGTGTCAATAACTGCGAACCACAGCCTCACTCACACCACTATGGACGAAAAGACAACCAACCACTTTCGCCAACTCCTGCTTAATCGACAGGCAGAGTTGCAGAGTGTTGAGCAGATCGGCCATGAAGCGGCCGCCACCGTGGAACTCGACCAGAGTGCGGTCGGACGCCTCTCTCGAATGGACGCGATGCAGGCACAGGCCGTCTCACAGGAGATGGAACAACGCCGTACCCTCGAGCTACAACGTATCAAGGCAGCGTTGGCTTGCATCGAAAGCGGCGACTACGGTTACTGCCTGCGCTGCGATGAATCAATCAACCCACACCGACTTGAAATCGACCCTTCCGCCACACTCTGCATCCAGTGCGCCGAGAAATCATAACCAGGCTCATCGACTACCATCAGGAGCAGAACCGATGAACAGAGCGCTATCGTGGACTGCACTTCTGATTGGTGGGCTGGCGGCCGTCACCGGCATTGTGTTCATAGTGCTCTATAGTCTGGAGGCGTTCATCTACAGAATCGGAGAACCCGACCAATCACTTCTATTCTGGTATCTACCGATACTCTTCCTCGGTATTATCGCGCTCATATTCGGCACCCGCTCAGCAAGGTGGGGACTCAAACATTTACGCTCTTCACCCGATTAACTATGGACACTCTCGAACCGCTCACTCTTACGCTCGATACCGCACTGACCAACAAACTTTGCCAACAGATCGAGGCGAGCACCAACAGTGCTGCACAGAGAGTCGCCGCGCTCGTCACCCTGCAGACCTTCATCTCAGCCACCAGCGACAGCGCCCTTCACGGCGGAGAGAACTACACCACCATCCGTAACATCATCGACGACCACACCGAACGTGCCCGCCGAACACTGATGGTTGAACAGGGCGAAGCCTTGAAGGTGGCTGTGGCGAAGCGAGATGTAGCTTCTATCGCTCACATCTACACCCCACTCTCACGCAGCGGTTTCTGGAAAGTAATGGAACAGTTGGCAGAGAGCACTGAGAAACCTGTGCTAGAGAGCGCAGCGAGCTGGTGCAAGCAATGGTGCACAGAGACAAAGCAGCGGGGCGAAACCGCCAGCCCCTACCACGACGCCATCAACTTCAAGGGCGCCGGCATTGATATCGCCGAGTACACGGCAATGGGCGATCTCAACAACTTCCTGCAGAACCTGGTCAACCAATAAAACCGTAGCCCGGATGAAGCAACGCGCGATGTACCGGAGGTTCGAGTCTTTAGGGCAATCCGGGAATTAGATAAATCACTTCCTAGGAAACGGTTCACACCATACGAGCTACTTGCCGTAATACAGCCTTGAGTCCTCTTACATCCACTTGATTTTATATGGCGCGTAGTAGATTCTCAGCAAACAGATCACGGCAGCATTACCGGCGCTATAACAATAAACGAAAAGGCAGGAAGCCCAATGAAGACGAATCCATCCAGAACCACCCAACTCGAAACAACCACATCCGGCATCAAACAGGATGCTCTCTTAGCCTCTTCATTTGGGCTCCGTTTTCTGGAGTTAACCCCTTGTTTTCATACAACAAAGTTTTCTATACACCCTAAATGCTCCGTTTGTAATGGTGCTTTTAGGGTGTCTAATAATAGTTATGTGAGAAAAAACATGGATGAATCGACACTGGCTACAATAATTTCCACCCAGGTGGTTTCCGACACAAAGTTCTGGATAGCGCTGATCGGAATCCTTGGAGGTATCGTCGATTCATTG
Source organism: Candidatus Reidiella endopervernicosa (assembly GCF_013343005.1). Classification (GTDB taxonomy): domain Bacteria; phylum Pseudomonadota; class Gammaproteobacteria; genus Reidiella; species Reidiella endopervernicosa. The sequence goes on along the minus strand of NZ_CP054491.1, from coordinate 651,644 downwards.
CTCACACTGGCGGCAATATCATCTTGCACAAGTTCAAAGAAAAGCCGCAGAAAGATCTGGATGCGAAAAGAAAGGCAACACTCAAGCTCATGCTTGAAGATGATCGTTTCCCAGATAAATGGCGCTATCTCGAAACTCTTTCTGCGGTAGTAGGAACTAGTGAGGAAGAAACAAAGCGGCTTCTAGTTGAACTTGAAGCACGTGGCTCAGAAAAAGCAGATGGCAAATGGGGGCTTGTCAAACACCACCCATTCCCAAGCCAACAATGAAGAAAACACATAACAAGAAAATCAAGGCGCATCCCCTTTGGGGCTGCTGGGATCTCGGCTTCGCCTCGGCCCCTTATTACTGGCGTTATGCATAAAGGAAGATACATGATCAAAAAGTTTACTGATGGGCTTGTGTTTGGCAGTGGATTTGCCATCTCATTTATTGCTTTATGGTGCGTAGCTGCTTATCTGATTCAGCCGATAATTATAAACTCACAGATAGAGCAACTTAACGAACAACAGCCAATAGCAATTGTTCCAGAGAACAGGTCATCTATACTCCACAAACCACCCGTAGCCAGGGCACCGACAACCCCATTCCACGAGCTAGGAATAGATGAACAAATTAGTCAGTCTAGTGCTATAGCAATAGCAAAGTACGAGCCTGCTCCTGACGGACAAATGAAAGCAATAATAACGGAGTTTTTAAAGAAGGATGATGACATCACCATTTATTACGACATTGGAGATGAGTATCATTCTTCTAGTTATTATCCAAGCGAAAATACAAGCTATGGAGATGGAATTGTTATTTTCTTTACTGGATCTCCGGCAATTACGAGAATGTCTATGACTTATTCTGGTGATCGTATACGAGGACTTGGGGACTTACCTATCGAGCTATTTAGAAACAAGTGCAAGGACAACAATGCATAACAAGGTGCTTCATCCGACCCACCTCCGCGGCACATTTATTGTGCAGATCGCACAAAACATGCACCGCTCCAGCGGTCGGTTTAGCTGAAACGTTAGGGTTAATACTGAGCAAACAAAAGCTCCCAACACTAGAAACAACATCCGTCACGGCTGTATGTGTTGGGTTGTTTATGGTTTATGTATATTCAACGAATTATTTACCAAGTTGGCATATGCACTCTGCATATAGGCTTGTTTCATTAGGAAAAACCGGGGCAGAGAGCAATACACTCTAATATAATAAACAATTGCTCTCTGGTACCGATTCTTTCACCCTAAATGCTCCGTTTGTAATGGAGCTTTTAGGGTGTCTAATAATAGTTAGGCGAAGAAAATGAAGAAACTTTTATATCTCATAGCCTTATATCTCTTTTCTGTGACCGCTACTGCTGAACAGTTTCAGCTCAGCACTACCGAAACACGCGAAAAGTATTTCTTTGTACAGCTACAATATGGATTAGGAAAAGGAAAAGCATTTTCTCAAATACTCAAGGAAATAGAAATTGAAAAGGACTCAGTTGCTGTCCGTATTCTCGGTGAATTTTCAGAAATATCAAATAGAGAACTTATTTCTTATTACAAAAGAAAAATTCCTAATGAACTCGAGAAAGCACTAGCTTCGTCAGGTAATTTACATAATCCTACGTTGCGTCCTTTAATTAAAAGTTTTTCAGCAGCCTTTAAAACAACCCAGCTATTCCAAGAAATCGAGACCGAGCTACAAAAGGGTGGTTATGTGAGCACAATAGTAGAATTTGAGAAATATACGATAAACACCAAAGGCACTCCTAAAATCTGGGTGGCAGATATTTGGCTAAGGTTTGACAAAACGCCTAACCAGTCATTCAAACCGACGCCAAAAGCGGTGCGGTTTAATTCAATCGTTAGATTCACTAGGTAACTATCTTGCCAACTGATAAATGCATAGAAATGCTGAATTCTGGTGCTGACGCATGGAACCGATGGCGCAACACTAATGAAGGTCATAACGTGGATCTTGGCGATATTGACTTTGTGTCTGTTTGTCCTGGAGATGGGTTTTACGACCTCCCTGAATTTCAAGGTTACAACTTTTCGCAGACAAACATGAATCGAGTTTCGATGAGAAATAGCACTTTCATTGAGTGTGACTTTTCCGGCTGTTACTTTCATTTTTCCGATTTAGTAGATTCGTATTGTTTGAGGTGTAACTTCAGCGGTTCTGAATTAAACGTTTCTAAGATTGGTTCAGCCAATTTTATTGATTGCAACTTCACCAACACTGACCTTTCCTACTGTAGCGCAGAAGAAACAAACTTTACTGGTTCAATTCTGCTTGGTACAAATCTAAGCAACATGAGTTTAGTAAAACCGACTTCACAAATGCACAAATTGATGGTGCATGTGCCCATGGAGTTTCAGCTTGGGATTTAAAACTTGATGGATGCAAACAAGCCAATATTGCTATTTACGAGTCCATAGATCAATTACAGCTCAACAATAGAGCTTGCGCAATTCATATCTCTTTTAGTAAATAGCAAGAATCTTCGCCAAGTAATCGAAACAATTACCTCTAAGGTTGTGCTTATATTGGGAAGGTTTACTCCAGAGAGGAAACCGGGGAGTCGCTATTTTGCGAAAGTTTGTTTTGGGCACCCAAGCCCAAGCAAACAGCAAAAACTTCACGCGACCGTTTATGCCTGCGGCGCCCCGACGTCCTGCGTTCGTTGCGTAATCACCTCTTCGCGGCTCTACACAACTCCTCCAGTGACTCTTCGCCGACATAAAGCCGCTGCTGCATCTTCTCCGTCGTTCGCTCGCGCTCTCAACTACGAATAGGCAGACGGCGTCGACTATCGGGGACTAACCGCCCTCACTTCGCTCTCCATGGCGGTCAGCGAAAGTTCTTGACGATATAAAAGATCAATTAGATCAACATGGTTACTTGGCCGTGTTATTTGATTTTGAAGTGCCAGCAACCCGTGACATTACCGAAACTGTCATAACCCTAGCAACGCTATCTAAATTTATTGTCGCTGATCTATCTGATCCACGAAGCATACCTCAAGAATTAACAGCAATTATTCCTCACTTGCCTTCTGTTCCAGTTCAGCCAATTCTAGAATCATCAAGCGAAGAATATGGTATGTTTGAACACTTCAAGAAATATCAATGGGTTTTACCTATAGTAACTTATGAATCAGGGTCGCTATCTGTTTTGGTAGATCATGTCGTTGATAGCTGTGAGGAGCATTTAAGAAAAACCGGGCCAGAGAGCAATACACTTTAATATAATAAACAATTGCTCTCTGGTACCGATTCTTCTCTATAGATGATGGTGGGTTAAGAGCATTTGCGCCAATTAGTACTGATTTTATAATATCTACCAATGGGAAATACATAGGCGAATGACACATATGCAATCTAATAGTTAGGCAAATATAAATGAGGTTACTCATAGCTGCTTTATTATTTTCTCAGCCATTTATTTCCGTGGCTGATAAAATGCAAAAGCCTGTTAAGTAAATTGAATGAGCTATCGAACAAGGCGAGTTGTAGTGTGAATAAAGATTGCTCATCGTTAACATTAGGGTGGGCTGATTGCGCTATATTAAATTATGAATTCGCAATATCAACAAATGATAAAGAGCTGCTCTCAGAGACTGTGAAAACGGCTAAGCGGTATGAAAATCTGTGGCGGAATTCTGTCATGACCAACGAGATTGCCCGGGATTGTAGATTTCAGAAGTTTAGTAAGTCTGAGTGTAAGGCGGAAAATGTGTTCTTGTTGGCCCTCAGGTAGCGCCTGAGGAACCACCACAGATAGACCCAGATTTATCGAAAAGGATTTTAAGTCAATGAAGTCATGCCTAACACGGCGCTTCAGGTCGACCCACTGCCGCGCCGCTCTTTTAGTCGCTCTGCGGTAACGGTCGCCTGAGCTGGATCGCTAGGTTTAACAAGCCATCGATAAGTGGGATCAGATGAAACTTAGTTTTTGTTGTTACTTTCTTGTGCAATTAAATCGGGTTTAGAACACAATTAATTCTATTATTGGATAACACTGTGTTCTAACCACGATTAGCGTTAAGCAAACACGCTGACAAACAAACAGAGAATTTCCATACTCCTCACTATTACACTCTACTCCCACCGCTCATCTCACATCGGCACACCCTCTAGACAACATCAAATTCATACCTTTGGCTGATGGCTTATCACCGACATTGTGTGAACAGTATTTCTCTATTTCATAACAATAATTATGTATATCGGTTACTGGTTGAAATGGATATCCAGTTCGTTAAAACAGCCGAGCACACTAGGGATGATACTCATGAAACTGGACGCAATACTCGAAGAGGCCCCCATTATCACCGAGGAGGAGACTAAAAGATCTTTGAGAAACTGCCTCCCGACCACTGCGGTGACTCTGCTAACTTCGCTCTGAAAAGCCTCAATAAAATAGATCCTGCCCACAATGCTCGATGGGGCTTTATATGGAACAATGACGGACCACCGCACCACTGGGTTACGGCGTTTAACTACAATAAAAAACTCTACATTATGGATTTCGGAACTGGTGACAAGTGGACAGCGATGCAAGGAATTCATGGCCCCTACGATTCCCTTGATGGCTATCACAACTTTCTGGCATCACTGAATATTACAGGCTTCGAGGTCGGCGAAGTAGCGTACCGTGACATGCCTGGTGATGAGGATTAGTCGAACACCAACAATATGGTAAAGTGATCTGAGTATTTTAAACAACCATATCGAGACTCCTGTGAGTGAGATTAAATTTTCTCCAGAAGAGAAGCAGCAGATAGCGCAGAAGGTGAAGCTCTATTTCAGGGAGGAGCTCGATCAGGAGATCGGTGGTTTTGAGGCCGAATTTCTTATCGACTTTTTTGCTACTGAGATCGGTTCATATTTTTACAATCGTGGTGTTTATGATGCACAAGCACTGATGGCACTAAAGGTTGATGAAATTTCAGGCTCCATCTTCGATCTTGAAAAACCGACCGATTATCAAAAATAGATTTCATCGCTTGCTGAACGTCTTAGACACTCTTATAGAGACCCAAATCGAGCGCATCCCCTAATAACCGATCAATTTTGACCGGATCTGGCACAATCAAACCGTTGCTCGGCGTGAAGGTCAATTCACTAAAGTAGATTTTCCCAAGCACGCCGTATAGGTCGACTCGCACAAAGGGAAAATCCTGGGATAATTTTCGACTTATCTCTAACAGCTCACCCAGGTTGTCTGGTCTCTCAATCTTCGGCGTCTTTCGGTCTGCCTCAAGATCCGTTTTCGGGATCTCTTTCCACTCAGTGTTATAGATACGGTAGTAGTCACCACCGGGGCCATCGATACTTACGTGGAAAAGCAATGGCTCTCCTGAAAAACAGTAGATCCTGTAATCGAGAAAATCAGTCTCCTCTTCTCGTAGATACTTCTCGATGATGATGCGGCCCTTGATACCTCGGTACTGACCCTCGCCCCTAATCTTTGAGTCGTAACAGCGTTTTAGCCATGCGTTCACTCATCTACCCGTAGCAGGCCAGTCAATCGTCTCTTTACACTTTACCTCGATATTCCAACCGCTACCGTGGGTTGTCTTTAACATGAAGCTGCTGGGCAACGTATCAAAATCGATCTCCTCGAAGCGATCATAGAGACCGATCACCGGCACTAACAACTCTGAACCCACCCGTTCTTCCACAAAGGTCCTGACCTTCTCTTTATCGACATAGCGCGATAGTTGCCTTAGATCGTGGTTGGCTTTTATCCAGTGAAGCTTTTCGGAGAGCGTTCGTGGGTTTTTCAGATTCAGCGCATAGCCGTGATACTCATAAAAACGATCACTGATATATCGTCGGGTTAAGCAGTGCTTAAAGAAACTCTCTCTGAGTTTTGCCACTATCTTTTTCAAAACGCTCTCATCTCTTTAACGATCGTTTCATATTCCATTGAATCTTGATGCTCGCTATTTGCACGACCTAGTAGCCATCGTTTTCTCCACTGCTGCTCACCACTGTTTCCGGTTACTATAAACAGATCACTCACCGACACACGAAAACACCATGAGCCAGCCACCTCTCGTCTCTGTTGTCATCGCCACCTACAATCGTAGCAATGCGCTTGCCTACGCGATCAGCTCTGTATTGAGCCAAACCTTTACCGACTTTGAGGTTCTGGTAGTAGGAGACGGCTGTACCGATGATTCTCAGGCCGTTGTTGAAGGGTTCGATGATCCACGGGTTAAATGGATCGGTCTCGATCACAACCACGGCCATCAAGCGGAACCCAACAATATCGGTATCTCCAACGCACGTGGAAAGTATATCGCCTACCTTGGACACGATGACCTCTGGTTTCCGCATCATCTACAGTCTTCCGTTGATGCGCTCGAAACGGGCTTCGACCTGAGTTACACTCTGACACTCTCTATTGCTGAGAAAGAGGGGCTGCACCATCTACTCCCAATCTCTGTCTCCTACATCACGGGCATGTGGATTCCACCATCCTCCGTGTTACACCGACGCTCACTGATTGATGATATTGGCGCGTGGCGACTGCACAGAGAGCTCAAGCAAAGCCCCGACTCCGAACTGATTCAACGCGCTGCAGATGCGGGAAAGAAATTTGTTAATGTGCCCCGGCTCTCTGCACTTAAGATACCTGCTGCCTGTAGAAGGAATGTCTATAAACTTAGAAGCTGTGATGAGCAGCACTATTGGTACGATCGTATCAGCAGCGAGCCTGAACTCGAGGCCGTTGAGCTCGCCAAGTGTTACATCGAACTTAGCCAGATCGATTCAAACGGCGAGAAGTTAAAATCGCTCGCTCTACAATTTAAGCGGCGGCGCTATCAATCTTTTTTTAAACTCCGCCTCCTTAACAAACTCAGCAAGATTTTTGGGAGACCACTCAATCTCATTGAGCAGTCTCAGATCTATAAGGATCTGAATCCCAGACAATCATCAAAACGGGAGTAGCACCATGTTTGACTCAGCCGTCAAAGATATGCAAATGATCACTTCAGATTGGCAGAAGTTCTCAAAGCCGATAGAGGGGGTTATTGCCAAGGAAGTGCTGCACGTGCCGCGCGACCACGGTGTGCTGACCGAGATCTTCCGACCCGAGTGGGATCCCAGTGGTGTTCCTGTCGCTCAGATCTACCAGTCGCGCCTCTTTCCCGGTGCGATTGGTGCCTGGAGCTGCCATAAGCTCGCCGTCGATCGACTCTTCGTCAGCCAGGGACATTTGAAGATTGTACTTTTTGATGGCCGTGAAGATAGTCCGACTCATGGAACGCTGCAGGAACATATTGCTGGCGATGCGCGCCCCGCCTTCCTGCTCATCCCACCCGGCGTCTGGCATGGTATGCATAACCTCGGCACCACTGATGCCATCATGCTCAACTTCCCAACCCGTCCTTACAACTACGAAGACCCCGACCACTATCGCCTGCAACACGATGCGCTCGAGATTCCCTATACCTGGGGTGAGAACTCTGAACGACGTCGCCTGCGATCTAATCCCAAGCAGGAGTAGTCAGGCCTCTCTGTATTGAGACAGCCTCAGGCGAGGCGATCATCCGCTACGTGGTATTTCGGATCTTCGATCACGTTGACCTCAACCAGATCACCCGCCTTGCTCAATAGCATCTGACACTCGGCACTGAGGTGTCGCAGGTGGAGGCGCTTCTCGGCATTCATGTAACGCTCGGCGAGGGTATCGATCGCCTCAATCGCGGAGTGATCCATTACCTTGGAATTCTTAAACTCCACCACCACGTCATCGGGATCGTTTTTCGGATCGAACAGGTCCTGGAAGTTCTTCACCGAGGCGAAGAAGAGCGGACCGTGCAGATCGTAGATCTTGGAGCCCATCGCCCCCTCGGTGATCTCCGCACGAATGTGCTTGGCGTGCTCCCAGGCAAAGACCAGCGCTGAGACGATGACACCAACCACGACCGCAATCGCCAGGTCGGTCGCCACGGTGACGCCCGAAACCAGAATAATGATGAAGGCATCGGCGCGTGGAATCTTGCCCATGATACGGAAGCTCGACCACTCGAAGGTGCCGATGACCACCATGAACATGACGCCCACCAGCGCTGCCAGCGGGATCATCTCAATCAGGCCAGAGGCGAAGAGGATAAATATCAGCAGCGAGATGGCGGCGGTGATACCAGAGAGGCGGCCACGACCACCGGAGTTAATGTTGATCATGCTCTGGCCGATCATCGCGCAACCGCCCATACCGCCGAAGAAACCGGTGGCGAGATTGGCCGCGCCCTGTCCGACACACTCCTTGTTGCCGCGACCGCGGGTCTCGGTCAGCTCGTCGATCAGGGTCAGGGTCAGCAGTGACTCGATCAGGCCGATGGCAGCAAAGATCACCGAGTAGGGGAGGATGATCCAGAGTGTCTCAAGGGTGAAGGGAACCATCGGGATGTGGAACTCGGGCAGCCCACCTGCAATCGATGCCATGTCACCGACGGTGCGACTCTCCAGCCCGAAGCCGATTACGATCAGTGAGACCACGATGATCGCTGCCAGTGACGAGGGAACCGCCTTGGTCAACTTCGGCAGATATTGGATGATCGCCATGGTCAGTGCCACCAGACCCAGCATTAACCAGAGCATCTCCCCCTCAAGCCAGGACGACACACCCGCTGCGTCCTTGACCTGGAAGCTCTCAAGCTGGGCGAGGAAGATGACAATCGCCAGGCCATTAACAAAGCCGAGCATGACCGGGTGGGGAACGATACGAATAAACTTACCGAGTCGGAGTATACCGACGCCAATCTGAATCAGGCCCATCAACACCACGGCGGCGAAGAGGTACTCAACACCGTGCTGCGCCACCAGCGCGACCATCACCACGGCCAGTGCACCGGTAGCACCTGAGATCATGCCAGGACGGCCGCCGATGATGGCGGTAATCAGCCCAACCATGAAGGCCGCGTAGAGGCCCACCAGCGGCTCAACACCGGCGACGAATGCAAAAGCGACCGCTTCCGGGACCAGCGCCAGGGCGACGGTCAGGCCGGAGAGAATATCGTTCTTGGGGCAGCCGTGTTCGGTGCACTCGAAATTGAAAATCATCGGAAGGCCTCAGATGGGTTCTAGATAACAGCAAATGGGCGCGAATATTAGCAAATTAGACCGCTCTTAAAAAGCTGCACCACTCGGCCAACGATTGAAACAGAGGCGCGTGTGGGTAATAGTCGACTCCAATTCACTCAGGCAAACAGGATTTCGCATGGGCAGACGATCAACCACCCTTCTCCTTATTATTAGTGCACTGCTACTCACCGGCTTCAAACCCTTCGGCGGCGGTGGTGGCATGAAGGGCAAGTTCCGTTCCGAAGAGGGCGGCAAAAAGATGGAGATCAATCACCCCTTCAGCCCGATGGGTTCCAGCTACAGTCAGATTAAAGCGGGTGGCCTGGTTGAGACGGGCTTGAAACCGATCTATCCCGCCAACGCCGACTGCCCCGATATCGACTCACCCTTTGCAGCCACAACCCGTGGTGATGGTAGCCGACGTTCACAACGTTTCTTTCACGGTCACCACAGCGGTAGCGATATACCAATACCGGAGGGAACACCGATCCTGGCCGTTGCCGCTGGTACCGTGGTTGAAGTGAGCGAGGGTGCCAATATCGGTGGCCTTGCGCTGATCCTGCAGCACTCGCCGGAACAGACCGGCCTACCGCTCTGGAGCTACTCACAGTACAAACACCTCCAGCAACTGCCCGACTACAAGGTGGGGGATCGACTCAACATGGGCGACACGGTCGGCAATACCGGTACCACCGGCACCACGGGGGGTTACTACGGCGCCAGCGGCCACTCCCACCTCCATCTCGCACTCTTTACCAGCCCCAATGATCGGTACGAAAAACGTAGGAGCTTTATTCCCGACCAGGGAAAGTGGCTCGATCTGATGGCCCTCTATCGCGGAGAACCCTTCGACTCCAGAGCGCTGGCCGATCTACCTCGCGGTGAGAAAAAGGTCACGATCCCCTACCGCCTCACCACAGGTGAGACGGTCCCGGTAGAGACCAAGGTGATCTGGCCCTACGCCTGCAAACCCCGGTCTTAACACGCTCATTAGATCAATTAATACCCATAATGAGCGAAAAACATCGATATGACTGATACGAATACCAATAACGACTCCATTGAACAGCTCAACGAGCGCCTGACCCGCTTCGCCCGCGATCGTGACTGGGAACAGTTCCATTCGCCCAAGAATCTCTCAATGGCGTTGATTGCCGAGGCCGCCGAACTGGTCGAACACTTCCAGTGGCTCTCTGAAGAGCAGAGCTACAACCTCTCCGAGGAGAAGCACGAGGAGGTCTCACTCGAACTGGCCGACATTCTGATCTACCTGATCCGCACCGCTGAACGACTCGACATCGACCTGCTCAAGGCCGCCTGGCGAAAGGTGGAAATCAACGAATCACGTTACCCCGTTGAGAAGGTAAGTGGCAGCGCCAAGCGCGCCGAAGAGTACGACCTGTAATAGCCCTCTAATAACATGGATTTTGTGGCGCCCCTATCTAAAGCCCGGTATTCTGAACGCCTAATTAAGTAGCACCTACATGCACGGATTACGCATAGTGGCCTGCGCAGAGAGACCTCACAGCCAAATCGATGAGCACCCTGAAGAAAAAGAAGCTGCGCGATGGCGATACGATCGACTACAAGGCCGTCCGTCAACGCTTTCAGCTGCTTAATATCTCGCGACTACAGCGACTCCGAGATGCGCTGAGGTCACGCCAGCAGCCCTTTATCGATATTCTGCCGCTGCTGTTTCATATCAACCACCCTCTACTCCCCGGCTATATTTCTAAAGAGACTCCCGCGGGCGTCTACGATTTCCAGCCCACCAAAGCGATCGTCGGCTCCACCAAGAAGTTATTCAAAGGCTTTGAACACAAACGACGCGCCCTGCTGCGCCCCTACATTCAGTCGATCTTCGTCATGGGCAGTAGCGGTACCATCGCCTACTCCGACAAAAGCGACTTCGACTTCTGGCTCTGTTACACCCCCGATCTAAGCGAAACACAGATTGCCGAACTGCAACAGAAGGCGGAGGCGATTGAGAAGTGGGCAGAGACACTGGGGCTTGAGGTCCACTTCTTCCTCATGGATGCCGAGAAGTTCCGTAGTGGTGAGAAGTCTGAACTCTCTAAGGAGAGCAGCGGTAGTGCTCAGCACAACCTGCTGCTTGATGAGTTCTACCGCACCGGCCTGCACATCGCCGGTCGGATTCCGATCTGGTGGCTGGTCCCACCCGAACATGAGCACGACTACGACAACTACACACAGATGCTGCTACGCCAGCGATTTGTAAAAGAGCACGATGTGATCGATTTTGGTGGTCTGAGCAGAATCCCTGCGGAGGAGTTCATCGGTGCCGCACTCTGGCAGCTCTTCAAGGGCATCGACTCTCCCTATAAGTCGGTACTGAAGATCCTGGTGATGGAGGCCTACGCCAACGAACACCCCAACATCGATCTACTCAGCCTGCGTTACAAACGCGCCGTATTTGAAAACGTCACCAGCCTTGATGATCTTGACCCCTATGTGATGATGTATGAGAAGGTGGCTGAGTATCTGGAGATGGAGGGGGATCGTCGCGAGCTGGCACGCCGCTGCTTCTACTTTAAGGTCGACCTACCGCTCACTCACCACCGCCACGCCAAGACGTGGCGCCATGAACTGCTACGCGAGATCACCCAGGACTGGGGATGGGGCGAAGGGCATGTTGTTCTGCTCGACTCACGCCCGGATCGGGGAGTCGCTATTTTGCGGAAGCATGTTTTGGGCATCAAGCCCAAGCAAGCGGCAAATACTTAACGCGACCGTTTATGCCTACGGCGCCCCGACCGTCCTGCGTTCGTTGCGTAATCACCTCTTCGCGGCTCTACACAACTCCCTCAGTGACTCTACGCCGACATAAAGCCGCTGCTGCATCTTCTTCGTCGTTCGCTCGCGCTCTCAACTACGAATAGGCAGACGGCGTCGACTATCGCGGACTAACCGCCTTCGCTTCGCTATCCATGGCGGTCAGCGGTGGAAGATCGACCAGGTGCTCAAGGAGCGCAAGATGCTGGTCGACGAACTGACTCTCAGCTATCGCATGCTCTCGGCACTGATCCGTGAGCATGCCGACGATGCCCACATCAATCCTTCAGATCTCAATATCCTGGGGCGAAAGATCTATGCCGCCCTGGAGCGTAAGGCGGGCAAGGTTGAACTGGTCAATCCTGGTATCTCAGAAGATCTGAGCGAACCTCACCTCACCTTCCAGCAGAACTGCGACGATAAGGGTCTCCACACCTGGTCACTCTATCTCACCCTGCCTGGCACGGCACGGCTAGCTGACACACCCGTTAAACGCGCCAGCAGTCTGCTCGAACTGCTCGCCTGGTGTCACTTCAACCATATCGTTACCCGGCGCACGATGTTCACTGTACAGACCGAATCAAGCCACCTGACCGAGAAGGAGCTACGTGCCACCATTGAGGCGTTTTCGCGCAACTTCCCCAAGGGCAAGCTACCCAAATCAGACCTCGACGACCTGGCCAAACCGGCACAGGTGCGTGCCGCTGCACTGTTTGTGAACATCGGCTTCGATCCGCTCGCAACCACCCACCTGATGGGCTCCCACCTGACCACTGGCCGTACCGATGCGCTCAGCTTTGGTGCCACCTGGGAGAACCTGGCGCTACACTTCGACCAGATCACCGTTAATAGCTGGCAGGAGGTGCATACCTATCGGGCCAGCGGCAACACTGCAGTGCTGCGAAGCCTGTGTAAATATTTTGAGAACTCTCCGATCTCCGCCAACGAACCACCGGCATCGATCTCGGTCTACTCGCTCTCATCTGCACGCGGTAACTCGATCGCACGTCGTATCGAACACCTCTACCACGACGTCTCGGAGTGCTATTTCTCACCAGGAAGCGTCACCAACTCACGCTACATCCTGCGCATTAAGGATCGTTTCTACATCCTCAGCGCCAAGAACGACCGCCTCACCTTCGAGTCAGCCGGACTGGTGGACGACCTGCTGCGCGCACTCTCAGCCACACAATCCGAGTTCAGCCCGATCATCGTCGACCGCTACACCTTGAAGGAGTCGCCACTACCGCTGCTGTTCAAGGCCAACAAACGCAACGCAGTGCAGTTCTTCTATCAGGTCCACGATGGAACCGCTGAGATCTATGTGCTCGATGAGCGCGGTTCACTGTTCCACCAGGAGCTTCCCTTCCACGACAGCGCCACACTGCTCACTCAATACCAGTGGTTCTTCGATACGGTACTGCCACGTCTCAGCTTCATGATTAGTGAGCAGACCGGCGAGGCCGGTTTCCAGGGTGATGTCTCGCTCTACCAGATCGTCAAGAACACCAATACCGGCGAATTCCGGCTTGAACCACGCAAGGTACCGCACTCTGCCGGCGTTCATCGCTACTTCAACGTACAGGTAATCGGCGACCTGATGGATGATCGCCCCGTCTTTACCATCTACTGTGACGATCGTGAGTTCTCCAGCCTGGAACACGGTGACGCCCTCTTTCAGGAGGTGGCACGCGACATCTTTGATCGGCGCAGCAGCGGTGAGGGCTACCCGATCTACATCACCGATATCGACATCTCAAAGGCGATGATCAGCGATAGCGGTGTCGACTCACTGCAGACAATTCACTATCTCAACCACAAAAAACGCATCGAAGAGCGACTCAACCAGGCACTCAACGCCCTCTAATCGGGCAGAAGAGAGACGCTTTTCAGCACCAGCGCCCGCTACACCCCATTCACTCCTCGCTCTCGTTTAACGACAGCCCATGCACCATTACTGAACAGATCACCATAGACCTGAGAGCGGAATGCACTACTATTGTGCATAGCAAGTCATGCGATCTTGCCTATTAGGCACTAATTCAACCGGACAACAGCTGTTACTCATTGTTTATCTTGGATATTTAAACAATATAGCTTTTAGGGCCATGGATCGCACCGACTGGTTTGTTTCTTGCTAAATAGGAGTGCATGGGAGAGATGGACGAACAATCACGTGAGATCGCATTTCGCGCTACCGAGAATCTGACGGTGGCGATGATGGCGCTCGATAGCGACATGCGCCTCACCTATATCAATCCCGCCGGCGAGAACCTCTTCGGTGTCAGCGCACGTAAAGCGATCGGCATGGCGCTCGAGTCACTACTGCCCGGCTACACCCATATCCATGAGAGCCTGCGCCAGGCACTGACCAACGACCAATCCTTTAGCGAACGTGAACTACCGCTAGTGATCGCGGGTAAACGCCAGGTCACCGTCGACTGCATCGTTACCCCGATGCAGGAACCGAATCAGCAACCGATGCTACTGGTCGAGTGGTTACTGCTCGATCGCCACCTGCGTATCAGCCGCGAAGAGAACCTGATCGTGCAGCACAACGCCACCAGTGCACTGGTGCGTGGCATGGCCCATGAGATCAAAAACCCGCTCGGTGGACTGCGCGGTGCCGCGCAGCTTCTCGAGCGTGAACTCAACAGCGCTGAGCTGAAGGAGTACACCACCATCATCATTGAGGAGGCCGACCGACTGAAAAACCTGGTCGACCGGATGCTGGGACCCAACCAGCTGCCGCGTCTGCAGGATGTCAATATCCACCAGATCCTCGAGCGGGTTCGCACCCTGGTTGCAGCGGAGGCCCCCGCATCGATCAAGATCGAACGCGACTACGACCCCAGCCTGCCCGATATGATCGGTGATAACGACCAGCTGCTGCAGGCACTACTCAACATCGTGCGCAACGCCGTACAGGCACTGGGTGAACGTGGCACCATCACCCTGCGCAGCCGCATCCAGCGCCAGTTCACCATTGGTCAGAAGCGCCACAAACTAGTGATTCGTCTCGATATTGTCGACGACGGCCCGGGCATCGCTCCCGAGCTGCTGGAGAGCATTTTCTACCCGATGGTGACAGGACGCGCCGAGGGTACCGGGCTGGGACTCTCTATCGCCCAGACTCTTATTAACCAACACCACGGGCTCATCGAGTGCACCAGCGAGCCCGGCAACACCATCTTTACACTGCTGCTGCCACTGGAGCCGGACAATGAGTGATCAGAAAAACATTTGTGTAATCGATGACGACTACGGCATCCGCTGGGTACTCCAGCGCGCACTCAGCCAGGAGGGCATGCAGGTCACCAGCTTTGAGAATGGCACCACCATCGAGACGGAGCTGGAAGCAAATACCCCCGATGCGATCATCACCGACATCCGCATGCCCGGTATCGATGGCCTTGAACTGTTGCAGCGTATCCGTGAGCGCCATCCCAATCTACCGGTGATTGTTATGACCGCACATTCCGATCTCGATAGCGCCGTGTCCGCCTACGAGGGCGGAGCCTTTGAGTACCTGCCAAAACCCTTCGATGTCGATGAGGCAGTCGCTCTGGTAGAACGCGCTGTGGAGCATGCTCGCCAGAGCACCGCTTCAGAATCGGCCCTTGCCCCCCAGGAGAGCACCGAGATTATCGGTGAAGCCCCAGCAATGCAGGAGGTGTTTCGGGCCATCGGTCGCCTGACCCGCTCCAACATCACGGTATTGATCAACGGTGAGTCGGGGACCGGAAAGGAGCTGGTCGCAGCAGCACTGCACCGTCACAGCCCACGCGCCGACAAACCGTTTATTGCACTGAATATGGCAGCAATTCCTCGCGATCTGTTTGAATCAGAGCTGTTTGGTCACGAACGCGGTGCCTTCACCGGCGCTCAGGGTTCACGCCAGGGACGTTTTGAACAGGCCGATGGTGGCACCCTCTTCCTCGACGAGATCGGTGATATGCCGGCCGAGCTGCAGACACGCCTGCTGCGCGTCATCGCCGAGGGCGAGTTCTTCCGCGTCGGTGGCCACACATCGATCAAGGTCGATGTCCGCATCATCGCCGCCACCCACCAGGATCTGGAGCAACGAGTGCGCGAGGGCCACTTCCGTGAGGATCTGTTCCACCGTCTCAACGTCATTCGTATTCACATCCCCTCACTGCGTGACCGGCGTGAGGATATTCCACGTCTCGCCCAACACTTTCTGGCACGCGCCGCCAAGGAGCTCGATGTTGAGGCGAAGCTGCTGCGCCCTGAGGTGGATCGCTACCTGTCGCAGATCGACTGGCCCGGCAACGTACGCCAGCTGGAGAATACCTGCCGCTGGCTGACCGTGATGGGCTCAGGTCGCGAGATCCATATGGATGACCTGCCACCCGAGCTACGCCACGATACCAGCGGTGACGAGAACAGTAATGACTGGATCGGTGCGCTACAGCGTTGGGCCGACCTGCATCTGGCGGCCGGTGAATCGGATCTTCTTGATATGGCGGTGCCCGCCTTTGAGCGCACCCTGATCGATGCGGCACTGCGCGAGACGGGTGGGCGTCGTCAGGATGCGGCCAAGCGCCTCGGCTGGGGGCGCAATACCCTCACGCGCAAGCTCAAGGAGCTGGGGATGGACGGTAACGAAGAGAGCGCCTAGCCGGTTTGTCCAACAGGTACCGGAGTCGATACCGACTCCGGTACCTCAGTAACTGCCAGATCGATAAAAAAGGGTGGACAACAGAGTTGTCCACCCTTTTTGTTTCCACTCGAGTAACAGGCTAGTAGATCTCTTCGATATAGATCTGACGATCACTACCTGTGTAGATACCGAAGCGTGCGGTGCCGGTCGGGTTATCATCATGGCTGCCGTCACCATCCCAGTCATACTGCAGATAGCCGAGTCCCGCCCCACCCGTCCCGTTGGTGCAGGTCTCGAGACAGTACTCGAGATCGACGCTGCCGGTATTGCCCGAACCCGGTGCCGATAGACTCATGCCGCTACCCGTTCCGTCGCTCAGCGTACCGCTACCACTCAGGGTCGGCTCACCACTAGTGGTGGGTAGATTATCGGTGTAGTTATCGAGTTCGCCATAGGTCGAGTTGTAGAGCGAGGCATCATCCCGGTCGTTGGTAACAAAACCACTACCATCGAAGTATTCTGCCTGCAATGTGACCGGCAGTGGCAGTGACTCATGGCCGGTGGTATCGACCACGTTGAGCCGACCGAGGAGTATATCGGTTGAACCAATCTCGGCGTGGTCGTTGGTGGAGTTGCCATTCACATCGAGATCAAGCGTCGATGGATCGAGTGTTACGCCATCACCATCTGATGGTATTACGCCAAACAGCAGCCCCTCATAGGGGCCATCAGGCGAACCAAGTTTGTTAAGAGCCACCTCAGCAGAAACCGTCACTGTGCCACCACTCCATGTTCCTGATGAGGTTCCTACATCAACTCTTGAGGTCATGTCGGCTCCTCCCACCGGATCACGTGCTCCGATACCGAGGTCACCACTCGCGGTCGGATCCAGCTTCGCGTAACTCCCTTCGTAGTTCTGTGTTGTCTCTCCCTGTGCATTGACAGCAGTAAGCGTGAAACCGAGCTCCAATGCCTCATCCATATAGGTGAAGTCTGCGGGAATCGTCGGTGCCAGATCCGAGCGGTTGGTCAGCGTCGGTGCCGAGAGGATAAAGCGATCGGGGATAAAACGCCCCGCCTCACCCGAGGTGGTACCGGTGATATCGGCCGATGCATCATCCCGGTAGTTGTTGGCATTGGCCTGAAAGGTCACACTGCCGACCTCGTTGTAGCGTGCGTTGGTCAGCAGTGCCACACCGTCACTAAAGTCTGAGGCCGATGCACTCGTGGTGGTACCGGCATCGCCATAGACCTTGGTGTCGTCACTACTGAAGTAGACGTTGCCGAGCGTACCGCCCGAACCGGTGTCGGGTGATGAGGGTGCCACGGCGCTGATGTCGGTATCCCAGGCGTAGTTCTTGGTCACCGTACCGTCACTGCACTGCGCCACCACCTTGAGCTGAAAGGCGTCGCCCGCCACCTGGCTCGGTGCACCCGAGCTACCACTGTTATTCAGTGCGGTGGTGCCATCGCTCTTGAACGACTCGACCTTGAAACTCTCCGGTGCCACCACGAAGCTCTCTGAGCTATCGCTGAGCGTGATCGCCGGGTCTGGGCTACTCGCCGCCAAGCTTAACTGTGCATGGAGAGCAATCTCACCGGCATCGCTATAACTGGCGGTGAAGTTGGCGACACCCGAGCCATCGAAACGCAGGGTGCGGCTGATGTAGTCACTCACCGAGTCATCGGGATTATCGGCGATCGAACCACTGTTGAGTAGCGTAGTGCCGTCGGTATCGAGGGCACGGATCGTCACCGCGTCGTTCTTGTCACCATGGCATGTGGTCGGATCGACACAGGCGTAGGCCATGTCGACTGCCAGATCGCCCGTCACACGCGCCACGCAGGCACCGGTCGAATCATCGGTACGGATTGCACGTAGCGTCATGGTCGCAGAGTTCTCGCAGGAGGTCTGGCTTGTAGTGCTACTGAAGAGCAGCGCTGTATTGACAAACTGCAGTGCCGGATCCTCGCTGGCATCCTCGCTCGCCGTGCCGTCGGTCACATTGATATTGATGTGAGGTGAGGTGGTTGCGGTGGTCTCGGTCAGATAGAAGGTGGTCGACGTCTCGGTGCCGGTGAAGGTGTAGGTCGATCCGCTACCGCTATCGACCAGTGGCGAGGTGGTCAGGGTGATTTCGGTTCCGGCCGCCGGTGCCACTGCCGCATGGGACGCATCGTGTGCCGTCACCGTCACAGGTAACCCCGACGCCCGCGTGTGAAATAGCGTAGTGATCCGGTCCCGAAGCCTCGGTGAAGGTAACGGTACCAACGTGGTCGGTAATCGTTGCACCGCCTGCCGAAGTGTCAGAGACATTGACGAAGAAGTCGAAGTAGTCACCAATCGTCGCACCGGCGCCAGTCGGTATCTCTACCGTTACCTCACTCTCCCCAACGCCGATCGAGACTTCAAAAGGCGCAATCTGCGTGCCGACCTCGGTATAGTCCCCACCCGCCGAGGTGGCCGTTCCATCGATCGTGTAGAACTCTAGGTCGATCTGGGCCGTCGCTGGTGCATCAAGGGTAAAGGTGATCGTCACCGTATCGCCCGGTGCGACCGATTGATCCTCAAAACTTAACGCCGGTACGGTATCACCCTCGTTCGATGCGTCCTCCGTCGGGTCTTCCGCTGCTGATGTTTCATGGTCCCAGTCACCGGTACCGTCGGGTATACGGAAAATAAACTTGGCGCTGTTTCCAGGCGCAGAAAACACCGAATCGTAGGGAGGTCATCGCGGTCACAACTTCCATCCTCCTGAGGACTGTAACCAACACTAACGTAGTCAATTACCTTGCCACCACCATCTCGAAGAATCGCATCAAATCCATTCTTGAAATGCATATATTTACCGATCGTGCCATTCTTAAGCACCAACCAAGGCAGCACGCTATTTTCAGTAAAATCAGCAATAGTTATTTCACTACCAATTGGACTGCTGCAGCCATCCGTGTCATTTGGCCCTGGGCCATTGCGCTCACATAATCTCACCGTCCAGTTCTTGTATGTGTCGTATTCAATGGAAGTATCGAGAATTTTCACCTCAACAAAACCGGCAGCACTGTAATTGGCATTTGTATTGTCTCGAAAAAATTCGTTTAACGTCGCCAAACCCGCATAAGATGAGCAGTCTGCTGCGTATGCAGAACTACCGATAGCTGCACTTCCCGCAACAATTAATAGAACCGGTAGCAGGATTCGGATAATGTAATTTGTAACAGACGTTCTCATAACCTGAATAATAGTCTCCGACATCTCCGTACAGCGCACATCTCACCTGACTCAATGTAACGCACGTATAGCTTTCATCCACCACACGGCTCAATCAAGTGTCTATTTGATCACACTTTACGGCGCATCAGTCACCTTCGCCTTCATTGAACGCGAAACATATCCGAGTGAACCGATCGCTCCAACACCCAGAGCCGTTTTATAGGAGCGTGCCTCGACGATAAAAATCGAATCAGGGTCGTGTGGCATCTCCGTGTAACCACTGGGGCTACAACTGAGCGACACGCTAAAACCGTCGAGCGCACCGGATGAGTAGTTGGTTACCTGGCCATTGACCGTACCGCTGCAGGCAGAAGCCGAATCGACGGCCACATTATCGAGCTCAAGTTCGCTGATCGCCCACTCCAGACCACCCTTTGCAGCGTAGTAGGCACGCGAACCTTCAACGGCATTAGCACCCGAGATATGGAAACCACTGCTGATGCTGACCATGTAACCACCCACTGCCGCAAGCACTACCATCAGAAAGATGGCACCGATCAGTGAGAAGCCTTGCTGTTGATTAGACTTCATCATGGCACGTTATCCACCCGCACCTGATGGAGCATGGTGACGCTCTCACCTCCATCACTCAGTGTTAGCGAGAGGGTCACCAGCGCGGCCTGACCGGTAGAGCCTGCATCGTAACTGATGGAGCACGCTGTCAGATGTTTGGTCACCACCACGCTGCTGCCCGAGGGCTGCGTTGAACCGATGGAGTAGCTGGCATAACGGCGTAGCGTTTCATTGGCGGTGTCACAGATATAGCTGACCGGTGATGCATCGACCACATAGAGACGCTGGCGTGGTGACTCGAAGGCAAACTGAAAGGCACTGCTCAGCGCAATGTGGTCACTTGTTCCATCGTCGGTAATGGTGACCTGGGTGGCCGCCGGGGTAATGACATTGGCATTCTCATAGGCACTCGCCCCTGAGATTCCCAGGTTGTAGATCACCAGCCGATAGTCGGTTGAACTGGTTACAGGCGGAGTGAGATTGGTGAACTCACCGATGGTGTTGAACTCGTCATCATCGGGATTGAAGCGGAGACGTTTGCTCTGATTTCCGGGTGGGCCGAGGCGATATCGCACCGCATCGACGGTGTTGATCATCTCCAGCGATGGCCCTGTTGAATCGACTCGCACACTGTTGGGCAGTGCTCGACGAATATCGCGCGCGATGAGTCTGAGCGCTGAATCGGCGGCATCGACCAGCTCGGCACGGCGTGTCAGATCGAGATAACCATCGATCGGACGCTTGATCACCCCCGCCAGCACAGTGGCAATAATTCCAGTGATAATGATCACCATGATCATCTCGATCAGGGTAAAGCCTGCACAGCGCCTCATTGTCAGACTAGAAGCTGCCACGATAACCACTCACATCAATAGATAGTCCGGTTGCATGTGAGACTGTCACATCGACGCATTTCATCGTTGCACCACTCACCGTTTCGGTCGCGACACTTACCGCCACGCTGTATCCCGAAAGCGATGTTATGGGGCTTCCGAGACTGTTGACCGGGGTTGAATCGGATACGCCGTTGTAGTCGTCGACATCATCGAAGCTAGTGCGTGCCGACTCACCATCACTTCCGTCCGGATCGTCATACGACTTCGAGAGGATCTCCTCGAGATAGGCCTCGGCAATTGCCACCGCCTGTGTCTGCACCATTGGGTCGGCGCTATGCATAGTGGTGTAGTCCATCACCTTCAACACACCCACCACCGAAATCGAGATAATCACGATCGCCATGATCGTCTCAACCAGCGTGAAGCCACCTTGATGCAGAGAACGCCTCACTACAGTCTCTCCACATAACCGCTGGTGGCATGCACGGTAAAGGAGCGACCATCAATAGAGAAGGTGTGACTGGTACTGGTACCACCCGATGCATCAAAAACGATCGTGGCAGGATTGGAGATCGAAACACCGCTCGGGGCGGCATTGCTGTACTGCCCGGATGCCGAGTGGTGAGGCACATCGGTTGAGAAGGTTGGTGATAAGGCAAAGCAGTTACCAACGCTGCTAGGCATCGAGAGCGCATAGCTCGAAGCCGTCACCTCCAGCTCTACCTTGCAGTTGGTCGCGATTGCCAGCTTCTGTCCATAACGCGCCGCACCTACCAGTTCATCAAAGAAACCCATTTCATCAAAATCTGTGATTGATGGCAGTCTTGGAACTGCCACAACAGCTACAATTCCAAGGAGAATTATAACCATGATCAACTCTATGAGAGAGAACCCTCTGTTTTGTATTACACACATTTTCATATCGTATTACGGAAGCTTCGCCACGAAGTTAACAAACTCTCCTCTTCTCTTCCCAATCCTCATTCTGATTTTCTCTAACAGCTGCTCAGCCTTGTGCGCCTCCGCAACATGGCCTGCCTCGACTCTACCACTAACTATTTTTTCCAGATAACTCTCAATATTGACTGTACTCTCATAGTAGTAACGGCCCCACCCATCTTCAAGCAGCTTGAATGCATCTGCACCGCGACCCAGCGACTCCAGATAGTCGGCATAGTTTAACCGCGCCGGGAGATAGGCCGGGTTATTTTCCAGTGACCGTTGAAAGTTATGCTCAATAACCGCAACTGAATACGCTTTTGTTGAATTTCTCATTAACTGAGCCCGATAAAAATAGTTCTCCCATCTAATCGGAAACTTCTCTTCTGCCCGCTCTAGCTGCACAAGTGCAAACTCAATCACACGATCTCTATTGTCAATAGTGACACTCTGCTCTCTCAGTGCCCTATCGATCTGTCTGGCTATTAAAATCTCTGGCCGATCTGTAAACGGAAACAGCTTACCAGCCTCACTGATTTTGAGGATCGCCTCACCCGCGTTGTCGCTATCATTAATATTATTCAGCCGGTATTCGCTAATGGTTAACAGAGTCAGCCATGTCACCGCTAGAAAAATAATTACGTAACTTATTAGCTGACCACTATCACTCACGATGCTTTTACCTTCAGAAGCAATACCGATCAGTGGCGCGCCACGTTCATATCCGGTCAACCAGCCGATATAGAGGCATACAATTATCAGAATTGAAATCAGATAGAAATTAAATGTAAACAGGCTATGTATTGATACGGCCAAGACTGCCGCATAGATACCAGCAGCTTCATAACGGGTCTGTTTGTCTATTCTTAGAACTCTCGCTGCCTGTTTGAACAGCAGAGTCGCAGCAATAGCTAGCAGAATGACAGCAACAGGACCGAGCTCGACCAGCATCTCCAAATAGTCATTATGGACGTGCTGACCTGCCGATCTCTCCTCATTTTTCTTGTGCGACGGATAGGAGGCCCAGAACGTTCCCCATCCTGAGCCAACATATGGGCGCGCCTTGTACATCTCCCACGCAGCATTCCAGATATCGGTTCGATCTGAAAGCGCTGTCGTTGCAGTTGTGTTCACGGCAACGACGGTCTGTTCAATACGATCGGTCAACGAGCGTTTTTGAATCAATTCCGCAGCAACAAACCCGACAGCCAGACATATGATCAGTGCTATTTTTTTTCTAAAGCTCACCTCTCTTAAAACATAAAAAACAAAGAGTAGAGCAATCGTTAACCCTAGAAGCGCTCCCCGGCTTTGGCAAAGAAAGATGGTTAACGTCAAAAGGGTAATCACTATGCCTTTGACAACATCCTTTCTGAGGGATCCTTCAGAAAAGAAGGACGATATAACCGGCAACACCATCAGACTCATCAGCGCCGCGTTACTGTTTGTATTAATAAACAACCCTGTCGGGCGGCCTGCATCTAAAATAACCGTTTGAAAAACACTTAAAACCGCAAGCAGAACGCCACAAACCATCAACAGATACGCCAGCAATGACCTCAGGCCGACAGACATAGATGCACCGAATATCATGGAAAATAGCATCGCCATTGGCAGCGCCATCAAAAGGTATGTTGTGGATGGCGCAACACTCCACAACACCGAGATGGCAATCCACACAGTCAAAGCCATGAAAGCGACAAGTGGATATTTTAGATTTGCAAGAATTGAGGCGGGAAAATAGCCCTTTGATGAAATGAGTGCCGAAGCGATTAAGAGAAGCACGGCTATCGACATAAAGTCGAAACGCACCCCACCGGTAAATTTCAGACCAAAGTAGAGTGATACCACAAAAAATATCGAAGCGATCCACTCGTTAGGCCTCACATTAATTAATCTGTCTTTAAACTGCATCAATAGAGTGTTTTCTCAAAGACCTAACAATGTGCCATGCACTATATTCGTAACAATATCGTTTCAGAATCAAAAGGGCCTTTCGGCCCCTTTTAAATTCGAAGATTCACTAGATCAAGGTGAAGGATCAGTGATTGCAATACTGCGATAGCTCGACGAATAACCCGAGGCACTTGTTACTGTGCAATCGGGTGCTGTACCAGCGTAAGTCAGGCCGGTAGGAATATCCTGCATGGTACCCGCTGCATCATCACAATCAGCAACGGTTGTGCAATCGGCATGATCCGCTTTACATGCAGCATAGTTAATGGCCGTTCCCGAGCTAAGCGCTCCAGCAACTCCATCTATCGATGCCTGCTCCGCCTGATCGCTCAGATCGACGAACTTTGGCAGTGCTGTTGCTGCCAGAATTCCCAATATTACGATAACCATGATCAGCTCGATCAGGGTAAAACCACTTGCTCTTCTCATCCTCATCTCTCCCAGCCCTATTTGGGTTCTATATATCTTAATTTGTTATCTTGA
Source organism: Candidatus Reidiella endopervernicosa (assembly GCF_013343005.1). Lineage (GTDB taxonomy): Bacteria > Pseudomonadota > Gammaproteobacteria > Reidiella > Reidiella endopervernicosa. The sequence goes on along the minus strand of NZ_CP054491.1, from coordinate 627,140 downwards.
AATGCTATTAGTTCAACAACGGGCGCTATACCGCATAGAAGCTATGGCCCGATACTAGCGCAGCGCTACAACGCATAGCAAGAACATTTTCCTGAAAAATTATGATGCTAGGGCATCTTAATGTGAACGACTCTAGCTTTTCTCGCTCTCCAACCAGCGGTATCTATCGAGCACCTGCAGTGAGATCGCTCTCACCCGTTCACCCGCATCGTGGCTACCGTTTCGATTATCGTCCTCATAGTCGAGCAGGAGCTGTAAACGGATCCGCTTCGGTCCGGTAAGCGTGCTCTCAAACGCCTCGTCAAAGAGGACACGATAGACCAGCATCCGTTGCTGGCGGTCGAAATACCAGCGGTGGACCGGGATTTCGGTTGGCGTGAGCGTGTCGCGCTCACCGATGTAGTTCCACGGCAACTTACCAGCTACGATCCCGGCATCCGGGTCGTTGCCGAGCAGACTCATCGGATTGACTCGATCGAGCCTCGCCCATCCCATCGCCCCCTCTTTAACCACAATCGACGTCATTCTCGCTGCCAACGCACTCTTTAGCGAGGCGATCAGATGCTCGACACCGACTCGCTCAGCGCTCATCCGCAGTGTCCAGATTCGATCGGTAGCCACCGTGATTAAGACGCCCAGCAGCACCAGAATCACCACAAACTGGGTGGTCGAGGCACCCCGCTCTCTTCTCGATTTAATAGCGCTCAATCCGGCAGACTCCCTTGCCCAGGTGATGGCTCAACGCTTGGCAATCTGGGTCAGATCCCACATCGGCAGGAAGATGCCGAGTGCCAGAATCAACACCAGAATACCGACTGCTACGATCAGAATCGGTTCGATCGCCGAGCTAAGACTCTTCAGGTCGTAGTCGACCTCTCGCTCATAAAAACCACCCACCTCATCAAGCAGATCGTCGACCGCACCGGTCTCCTCGCCGACGGCGATCATCTGTAGCACCAGCGGCGTAAAGAGTGAGGTAGCGGTCGCAGTGCGCAACAGTGAATCACCACGCTCGATGCCGTTTCGCATGCTATTGATGCGTTCCGAAACGAAGCTGTTATCAACTGCGCGCGCAACGATAGTAAGTGCCTGCACCAGCGGTACGCCGGCCCGGGTGGTCATCGCAAAGGAGCGAGTGAAGCGCGCCAGAGTGGCGCGCATCAATAGGCCTCCCACGAGCGGCAGACGCAGCTTGCGCCGGTCCCAACGGTAACGCCCCTGCTCTGTTTTTAAGTAAGAGCGCACAGCAATAATCGTGACTATCAGCAAACTCAGGATGTAGGGCCAGTAGGCGACCGTGAAGTTTGAGGTGTTGATCAGCAGTGATGTCTGCCACGGCAGATCCATATCGAATTTTTCAAAGACACCTGCAAAAGCGGGAATCACAAAGATATTCACAATACCGATTGCGATGGCGATGAAGATAATGACAAAGGTCGGGTAGCGCATCGCCGCCTTCACGCGGTCGCGGGTATCCTTCTCCATCTCCAGATACTGCGAGAGTTTCACAAACGCCTCATCGAGTTGACCAGTGTTCTCACCCACCTTCACCATATTTACCATCAGGGTGGAGAAGATTTCAGGATAGGTGGCCATTGCAGTGGAGAGTTCTCGGCCGCTCTCAAGATCGGACTTCATGCGATGCAGTGACTCGACCAGCTGTGCGTTACGTGATGTCTCAGCAAGGCCGGTAATGGCCCTTATGATCGGTACACCCGCCTTGGCCAGGGTGTACATCTGGCGACAGAAAAGGATCAGATCATCGAGTTCGGGACGGCCGATACCGAGCTTGCGCTTGAGATCAGCCAGTACATCCTGCTTCTCCGCCACCTCATCGATGCTAATCGGAATGATGTCGCTATTGAGCAGCTGTGAGGCGACCAGTTCGCTCGAAGCAGCCTCCAGTTTTCCCTCAACCGCCTCGCCACGTTTGTTGCGGGCCTTGTAGTGAATGTCGTCATCGCTCAGTCTAGTCCTCCACTTCCGGTGCTGGCTCAACTACTACCTGCTGTAGCGGTTCGATCTCATCGATTTCACCCGAGACGCGCACTACCTCCTCAAGACTGGTAATACCTTGGCGTGCATAGTCGAGCGCATTAAAGGCTAATTTGCGGTAATCCTTGTTGGCTGCCGCTGCCTTGGCAAAGCCGCTCGAGTCGTTACGTCGTAGTGCATCGGCAAGCGGCTCGTCGATCTCCAGCAGTTCGAAGACGCCTATACGGCCGCGATAACCCGTATTGTTACAGTGTGGACAGCCAGACCCTTCTTGAATTCAATCGCCGTGAAGGCCTCTCCGAGCAGATTACGTAGCCAAACTCTTTCATGTGCATCGGCTCGTAAGAAGCACTGCAATCGCTGCAGATTCGTCTAATCAGACGCTGCGCCAGGATCGCTTGCAGTGCGGTCGCGACCAGATACCCCTCGGCACCCATATCGATCAGACGGTTGGCGGTACTGACCGCATCATTGGTATGTAATGTGGAGAGAACCAGGTGGCCCGTCATCGCGGCGCGCAGTCCAATCTCGGCTGTTTCGGTGTCACGCATCTCGCCGATCAGAACCACATCGGGATCTTGACGCAGTGCGGTACGTAGAACACCCGCAAAGGTGAGGCCGATTTTTGGATTGACCTGCACCTGGTTGATACGCGGCAGTCGGTACTCAACCGGATCCTCAACAGTGATAATCTTGGTTTCTGGTTTATTCAGCTCACTCAACGCCGCGTAGAGGGTGGTGGTTTTACCACTACCGGTCGGCCCTGTTACCAGCACCAGGCCGTGAGGTTTATTTACATTCCTGCGCATGCGATCACGTATCGCATCGGGCATACCGACTTCATCGAGATTGGCCGTACCACCTGATTGGTCGAGCAACCGCATAACCACCGATTCGCCATACTGGATCGGCATGGTCGAGACACGTACATCAATACTCTTCTCTTTAATACGCACATTGAAGCGCCCATCCTGCGGCAGGCGTTTCTCTGAAATATTAAGATTGGCCATCAGTTTCATGCGCGAGACTAGTGCCGAGGCGATGCGCTTCTCATTCATCACCTGCTCCTGCAACACACCATCGATGCGTTGACGAATGCGCAGCACACTCTCGTCGGGCTCGATATGGATATCGGAGGCACCCGCCACCACCGCATCCTCAAAGATCGTCTGCAGAAGTCGCACTACCGGTGCCTCGCTGACATCGGAGGTACTGGCTAGCTGCGCCAGATCGATATCGGTCTCGGTCAGCTCCTCGCCTAGCTCCTCGGCAATACTGCTGATCTCATCGGTACGGCGGTAGACCTTGTCGATGGTGCTCATCAGATCCGACTCACGCACCACGGCCTGACGGATCGGCTTTTTCAGAATTCGAGAAAGATCATCAAAGGCGAAGATATCGAGCGGATCGGCCATACCGACCAGACACTCACCATTCTGCTCATCGAGCAGCAGCGCACGGAATCGACGCGCGTAGATTTCAGGGAGTTTACGCACCATCTCCTGATCGAAGCGGTACTGGCGAATATCGACAAAGGGGATCTGTAACTGTTGGGATAGAAACTTGAGCATCTGATCTTCGGTGATATAACCGAGATCGATCAATGCTGCGCCCAGTTTACGACCGCTCTTCTTCTGTTCAGAGAGTGCAGTCATCAGCTGCTGTTCTGAGATCGTCTTACTCTCAACCAGCAGGTCACCGAGTCTGATTTTTTTAGGTGCCGCCATCTATCTCACTCCCTCTACGCACCGGCTCTAGTCGAGCGCCCCGATACGTCCATTAACATAGTCGACAACGTTCGTCGGCAGGTTGCCACTACCTGCTGCATTTCGATATGACTGTAGTGCACTATCGAACTGATCGAGACTCTCCTGGGAGATCGCCAGCCCCATCCACCAGAGTCCCCTGCCGGGCTGTTGATCGACCAGAGCCTGGTAGTGTGACGCCGCATCAACGTGCTGTTCAAGCTGCTGCTCAAGGGCAGCAATCAGTGCTAGATAGTCCTGATCACTGTGTAGTGTTTTTTCATTCAGGTCACGTTTGAGTATATGCAGCGCTCGATCAACCTGTCGCTCTGCCACCAGTAGACGCGCATAGAGCTCACGATAGTTGAGGTATTCCCCATCAAGTGCGATGCCGTCGATGAGTATATCGCCTGCCTCTCGCAGGCGGTTAGCATTGATCATTAACATCGATAGTGACTCACGTGCGCCACGATGTTTTGCAGAGTAGGACAGCGTCTTGCGTAGGATGGACTCACTCTCAGCAATCTCTCCCCGTTCAAGCGTATCTACCGCCTGTTGATAGTACTGCTCCGCCTGCTCATCACGGCTCAATACTACAGCGCGCTTCTCAACCGTTGCATGAGGTTTCGGCTCAGGTACTTTGGCCACCTTATGTTTCTCTGCCACAGCCACAACAACAGGCTCCGGGTTCGAATCAGCTACAAAATCGAGCACTACAACATTGTTAGCCGCCGAACGTGCCGAGCTACTGCTCGCTTTGAGCGGCACGGCCCCCTGCATCACCACCTCCAGACGGCGATCTTTATGTTCAATATCGAGTTGTGAGACCACACCCAGATCCGTGGGTGGTGGTGGAACGCTCTTCAATTCTGCCTTTTCTATGATGAGTCGCCACTCTTTTCCTTCGCGTGCCGATACGAGCCTATAGTCGACGCGTTTATTGAAGCTAAATTTGAGTCGTGACCACTCATCTTTAGATTCCACCGCAATGCTTGATAGCCCCGCAAGCCTCTCATGCACAACCTTCGGCTCGGTCCGTTTTAGCTCCGGTTTATTTATCGGTAGTTCAGGTGCAACCCTGGTTGCTTGTACCAGAGGAATTATTTTCGCTGGCGCTTTTGCAACAGTTTCTGTTTTTACCACTTCCGCCTTTGCCTGCTCAGGCTCAGCTAGCGGTTCTGGCTCAACCACTCTCTTTTCAACGACAGGCTCTACTGTCGACTGATTCTCCGACACCTTAATGTCATCAGCACTAGACTTATTAATCATGCGCCACGCAGCCAGACCAACCAGCAGTGCGGCGACAAGCAGTGCCACTATCAACCAGACCGGTATTGTCGGTCTACGCTGAATGTTGCTGTTGAGATCGGTGTAGGGCACGCCTTGTGATGCGTTCACGCCCTTACGGCTCTCGAGGTCCTTGAGCATCTCATTGATCAGGCTCACGACAGACGACTCCAAATAACTACACCAATCACTACGGCTGAGAAGGTCAGCAGTGAGGCCAACCAGTAAGCCAAGATCGGCGAACGACTGAAGGTCGATGAGAGCACATCCGTAGAGTCCTGAATCGCTGCTTTCATATATCCACTGCGCACCTTCTCATCACCCTTACCAAAAGCGACCATTAAGGCCTTGTGGCTGAGTATATTGATAACACGCGGGATGCCACGACTACTGCGATAGAGTCGTTTCATTGCACCGGGTGTAAATAACTCGGTACCACGATAGCCGGCAACATGGAGTCGATAACGCAGGTAGGCAACCAGTGATGGATAGTCGAGTGGCTTGAGACGATGGCTAAAGGTGATGCGCTGTTTAAGCTGCCGCAAAGAGGGATGAGATATACGTTCATCCAGTTCTGGCTGACCAAACAGCACCACTTGCAGCAGTTTGCTGCTTTCGGTTTCTAGATTGGTCAACAGGCGCAACGCCTCTAATCCCTCATCGGGTAGCGCCTGCGCCTCATCAATCACGAGCACCACACGCTTACCGGCCGCGTGCTGCTCCACCAGATATTCATTTATCAGTTTAAGCAGTCGATGCTGTCCGATGTTACGTGAGAACTCGAGTCCAAGCTCATCGGCTAGCGCCATGCGTAGACCTGGTGCGGTCAACTGTGGATTGGGAATATAGGCGGTGACATAGTCATCACCGAGATCATTTAGCAGTGCACGACAGAGTAGTGTTTTACCCATCCCGACCTCTGCCACGACCTTGAGAAAACCTTCGCCCGAGCGGAGTGCCAGCAGCAGCATATTGTGTGCAGCACGATAGTCGCCGTACTCAAAGAAAAAACCTGTATTGGGCGTGATGGTGAAGGGCATCTCACTCAGTGCAAAGTGCTCTAGATACATTGCGCTTCACCCAACACCGACTCGGAATCCCTCTGTACCGACTGCTTATCGTTGACGCGTCTGACGACGCTCCATCTCACCGCTAAAACTATTGAAGCGTCCCTGTGATTTCTGCAGCTCACGAATCCAGTCTTTCTGATCCTTTACCACCATCGGGCGCAGCAGGATGACTAGTTCGCTCATCTGCTTGCTGTCACGTTTGTGGCGGAAGAGATTACCAACCATCGGCAGATCTCCCAGCCCCGGAGTTGCGGCACGGTCACGGCTGGTCTTGTCCTTCATCAGACCACCTATCACCACCACCTGACCGCTCTGCGCACGAATAATGGTGTCCGATTCACGTACGCTGCTGAAGGCCAACGGCAGGGTCTGATCCTGCCCGCCAACGGTGATGTGTTTGGTCTGGTCGGTGACCTCACTGACCGAGGGGTGGATATGCAGCGTGACAAAACCATCTGCGCTGATCTGTGGTGTCACATCGAGCGCAATACCGGAGAAGAAGGGGGTCAGGGTAATCTCTGGCGTGGTGGTGGTACCGCCGGTACCGCTGGTGGTATCGCTCTGAATTTCGGTTACAAAAAACTCATCATTACCGACCTTGATCACCGCCTTCTGATTGTTCATGGTTGCGACACGCGGACTGGAGAGCACCTGCACATCACCCTGCGATTTCAGTAGTTCAATAAAGGCGGTGAAGTCACCGCTGCTGAGCGCCAGACTGAAAACGCCGCCAAAGGCTGAGGCACTGGTTCCAACAATCTGGGACAGTGCGTTGGGGTCGAGCACACCTGTGTTGCCGGCAATTTCTGAAGAACCATCGGCTATAGATGAACCACCACCCGTCTGCCCTACGGTCAGCGAACGGTTCATACTGCTCTGCTCAGCCAGCGCCGACCAGTTGATACCAGACTGCGCGCCATCACTCAGCTCTACCTCGAGAATCTTCGCCTCAAGAATCACCTGTCGATGCATTACGTTTTGTGAGGTATCAAGGTAACGCTCCACCTCACGCAGCTGAGCAGGGCGTGCACGCACCACAACCACGCCCGACTGCGGGCTGACCACGACACTCCGACCCTCACCACAACCACCTACCGCTCCGCCACAGACAATGGTGCGTACTGCAAGATCGAGCTCAGTCCAGAAATCTGCCGTCGAAGCTGTGGAGATCAGACTGCCGCTAACCGCCTCGCTGGTCGTCGAAGTGCTTGAATCGGAATCATCGCTATCACTGGAGCTCTCGCTACTGGAGACCTGACCGGAGCTGACCCGTGTCTGCGATTCACCAACACGTTTTACGTTGAGATAGTTAACGGCAAAGATACGTGTCTGCAGCTCGGATGAGAGGACCTCGTAACCGGTTGAACTGCGCTCATAGGCGTAGCCATAAACACGACGTACCGTCTCCATCACCTCATCCACCGTCACCCGCTTCATGCTTAGCGAGATCTCCCCCTCCACCGATGGGTGCACCACCATGTTGGTATGGGTGCCCTTTACCAGGCCCATAAAGAATTCACGTGCCGGGACATTGTTGACGGTAATATCGAAGCGATTTTCGCGTGGCTGTCCCATCGATCCCATATCCTGAAAACCGGGCATCAATGCCGCCTTGACCTCTGGAGGTGGAATCTTCGCAGCTGGCTGCTCGACCACCTGGGTGCTCTGCGCCATCTCGCTATTGATGCTCTCAAGCGTCGCCGTACTCCGCTTCTCCATCAAGTTGCTGCATCCAGCCGATAGCACGACCGAACTGATCATCAGGGGTAACAAACGCTTCATCTTTTTACTTCCACTCATGGAGTTACAGACTCCTTCTGATAGGCTGTGGACGAGCTCGAAATCAACTCCAGCTTGATCGATTTACCGACACGCTTGAGCGTTACGGCATCACTCTCAATTTCAACTACCCGCGCCCCATCGACCATCTCACCAACGGCCACCACCTTATTGTTGATGACTGCAATACGTCGCTGATCGGAAACCAGGGTATAGCTCAGCGCCCACTTCTGCTGCGCTTTTTTGACGACTACAGGTTTAACCACCTTTTTCTTGATTGGCGGGCGCGTGGGGTCCTGAAGCTCTGCGGCAACAGGTAGCGCCATCGTCAACGAGAGCGCGAACACAATTGATGCCCTTATCTTCATCCGCAGCTACATCCCGATCCAGTTTTCATTAAAGCTGAGTGTGTTGACCACAATCGATGCACGCGACTCGGGGTAACGCTCCACGTTGTAGGTCAAGGTATCCCAGTAGAGGCGCCATGGTAGCGCTTCAAGCTTGCGTAGATAGGCGAGAGTTTCCAGATAGCCACCCTCAAATTCAATCCGCAGGCCGTGCTGGTAGATTCCCCCCAGTGGGCGACTCTCTTCATCTTCATCTTCACTTTCGCCACCGACAACCGCTGGCTTTAGGCTCTCAACCTTCAGCAGCTTCAAACCCTTCTCATCTTTCAGTACTCGCTCAAGCAGGCGTGTCATCTCACTGGGTGGAATCAGCTGCTGAGAGAAGTCGTAGAGTTCGGCATCGAGCTTATTAAGCTGCTGCAGATGGCGTTCGATCAGCTCACGTGTCTCTCGATCGGGATCGGCACTCTTGCGCTCAGTGATTTCGACCATCGCCATGGTAAGGGTCTGAATCTCGGTATTGCCCGCCCGTTCTCTCGCCAATTGCGCCTTCTCCTGCTTGGCCATCGGCTGGAGCAGTAACGTATCGAAACCGGTAAAGAGCAGCGCGAGTAGCACCAGCATAATGAGCAGGCGCTCACGCATACTCATCAGATCGATCTTCTCATTCAGCTGATTAATTAAAGCGTTCACGGCTTCGCCTCCTGCTCAGCGGCACTCTGCAGTGAAAACTCAACCTCTCGGCTCTTTTGAGTCGAACGTGTCATGGAGAAGATGGCAAACTCGCGCCCCTTAAAGACCTTCTCCACGGCCAGCTGCTGCAGATAACGCGGTAGCAGATCGGCGCTGTAGGTGCTCCCCTTGATCTGCATCTGCTCGCCACCGCGCTTTATAGCGATGTTGCTCAACCACAGTTTGTCGATCCGCTGACGTGCCATCCCCTCCATATAGGCGGAGAATCCTTCGGTGTTGCCAAAGTAGCCGCTGTTGAGCAGTGCCAATGCGTGCTGTTTAGCCTGCTGAGTAACGCGTATCTGCTCCAGTCGCTTCTCCAGCAGCTTACTCTTCTGCTTGACCGGAAACGCCTTCTCGAGCTTCTCGTTCTCGGCGCGCATCTGCTCGACGCGCTGCTCCAATGCCTGTAGCTTCGTCTCACGCTCCTGATACTGCCACTTGCTGTAACCGATATAGCCACCACAAAGCAGAACAAATAGCGTGGTGAAAAGAACCATCGAACCGAACGAGAGCGGCTTGCTCTTACGCTTCAGGACCGGCTGATAGAGATTGATCTGCTGCATTAGGACTCTTCCTGCACGATGCGTAGCGCTGCACCGATCGCCATCAACGACTTGGCACGCTTCTCGGCCTCAAACTGCTCAATCCCAGGCAGCTGCGAAGAGAGGTCGAGTTCGCTGGTCGCGAGCCCCATGTTCTGCGCGATATAGGAGGTCATGCCGGAGATCGATGAACCGTTAGCGGCAACCATCAGTGTCTGCAGCGGTGGCTGTGCGTAGACCGGGGAGTCGCTATTTTTGCGGAAGCTTGTTTTGGGCATCAAGCCCAAGCAAGCGGCAAATACTAACGCGACCGTTTATGCCTACGGCGCCCCGACGTCCTGCGTACGTTGCGTAATCACCTCTTCGCGGCTCTACACAACTCCCTCAGTGACTCTACGCCGACATAAAGCCGCTGCTGCATCTTCTTCGTCGTTCGCTCGCGCTCTCAACTACGAATAGGCAGACGGCGTCGACTATCGGGGACTAACTGCCTTCGCTTCGCTCTCCATGGCGGTCAGCGAACGTTCGTAGTAGTCCTGAGATCGCTGGATCTCAAGAATCAGTGTATCGAGCAGCTGCTGCTGTTCGGCACTGATAAACTCATCACCACTGTCGGCCAGATCCTCCACCAACAGTGGTACGTCGAGGTTGCGTGCCAGATAGAGCAGCTTCTGCCGGGTGATTAGAATCTGCTCTTGATCGTGCTCCATCGCCAACAGCGCAACGCCCGCACCATCTTCCGGCAGCATCGAAGTAATGTTGCGCAGTGCCAGCTCGGGAATATCGATGGCGTGAATATCGAGACCGCTAGACTCGATCTTCTCAACGCGCTCTTTGATCAACGAGCTGCGTGCCACCACGGTGTTCATCATATTACTGCCGCCGCGCTGCGCATCGGCCGGTAGATCGAACACATCGAGCACTGCGTCATCAATATGGAAGTCAATTAGATCGCGAATGCTCCAGCGCAGTGCGGAGCGTAGTTCACTATCGGGAACGTCAGGGGCTTCCATCTGCAGCAGCTGGTAACTGCCCTGCTCCATCACCGCAACGCAGGGGAGGCCTTTAAGGCGGTGCGCCTTGACCAGCTCCTCAAGAACCGCGCCATATTCGTGCGCCTCACAGGCGCGAAAATCGCACAGGGTCAGCCTGGGTGGCTGTGATCGAGAACGTACCACACGGGCAACGGCGATACCGGCACGCAAAAATGCGACACCCACCATCTGGTCACCACGCTTACGTTTGCCGAAGAACGGAATCAGCCCAACCCCCAAGTTAAGATCTAATGTTATTATTCTACGTCAGGATAGTTTCTCAACACTCTGTTTGTCAACGATTTTCAGGATTACTATCACAAGCTGAAACCGCACCATTCAGGCTCAGAGTGCCACTCAGCTGTGCGACGCTACTCAGCTCATGGCGTTTCAGGTAATCAACGATACCCTCATTAATCTTGTTACAGACCAGCGGATCGTAGAAGAGCGCCGTTCCAACCCCCACGGCTGAGGCACCCGCAATCAGAAATTCGATCGCATCTTCCGCCGTGGTCACACCACCCTGTCCGATGATCGGCACCCCGTGATCGCAACAGACCTGATGCACCTGATGCACCTTAAGCAGCGCAACCGGCTTGATTGCTGGCCCCGAGAGCCCACCCTGGTTGTTTCCGATGATCGGAGTACGGCTCTCGATATCGATCGCCATACCCATCAGGGTATTGATCACCGCAAAGGCATCACTACCGGCACTGATACAGCGTCGGGCATTGTCGGCGATATCGGTCTGGTTGGGTGAGAGCTTGGTGATCAGTGGCTTCGATGTGACCTTGCGGCACGCCTCAACGACACGCGCTGACATCTCCGGATCGTTACCAAAGGCGACACCACCCTCTTTAACATTTGGACAGGAGATATTGATCTCGATCGCATCGATCGCCGAGTCTTCGAAGCGCTCGGTGACCTTGATGTACTCCTCGATAGTGGAGCCGGAGACATTGGCGATAAAGCGGGTCTCATCAAAGTCGAGCTGCGGCAGAATCTTGTCGACGACGTGATCAACACCCGGATTCTGCAGGCCGATCGCATTGAGCATGCCTTTGGGCGTTTCGTAGACACGGTGCGGCGCATTGCCAGGGCGCGCCGTTCCGGTGGTCCCCTTTAGGCAGACAGCCCCCACATCGCGGTTGGAAAAGCCCTCGATGCGCGTGTACTCTTCGCCAAAACCGACGCAGCCCGAAAGCAGCACCAGCGGGGTATCGAAGCGCATTCCACAGAACTCGCTCGACAACATACCTTTCTCTTCACTCTTCATAGGTCACTACTTACTTAATATGTTTCACATCGCCCTGTATGAACCGGAGATCGCCCCCAATACAGGTAACATTATTAGGCTCTGCGCCAACAGCGGCAGTCAGCTGCATCTGATCCATCCACTCGGCTTCGAGCTTGATGACAAGCGCTTGCGCCGCGCGGGACTCGACTACCATGAGTTTGCAAATGTGGCCGAGTATGACAGTTTCGCCAACTTCCGAGAAGCACTGCCAGAGGGAAGGGTTTTTGCACTCTCGACCCGTGGCCGAGAGAATTACGATCGTGTCGCCTATAGAGCCGACGATATCCTGCTCTTCGGTCCCGAAACCCGCGGTCTCCCTGCTGAACTACTGGAGTCACTGCCCACTGAGCAGAGGCTGCGAATACCGATGATGCCCAACAATCGCAGCCTCAACCTCTCCAACGCCACCGCACTGGTGCTCTACGAGGCGTGGCGACAACACGGCTTCAGCGGCAGCGTTTGACCTAAGGCTACAGCTCGGGGCGCTGCTCTCTTCCCAGCAGACTTTGTACCGCCTGTTGCGGTGCCAGCCCCTCAAAAATCACCTTGTAGACCTGATCACAGATCGGCATCTCAACTCCGGCCATCGCGGCACGGCGCTTCGCCTCACGTGAACTCTCGATCCCTTCGATTACCTGATCGATCGAGGCGCGCGCCTCATCGACACTGCTGCCCTTACCCAGCGCCAGACCGAAACGGCGATTGCGCGACTGGTTATCGGTGCAGGTCAGGACCAGATCGCCGAGTCCGGCCAGCCCCATAAAGGTCTCGGCACGCCCACCCGATGCCACACCTAGCTGTATCAGCTCATTCAGACCACGGGTGATCAGTGCGGCACGGGTATTGGCGCCAAATCCGAGCCCATCGGCGATGCCTGCGGCAATCGCCAGCACATTCTTGATCGCACCACCCAACTCAACACCGGTGACATCGCTGCTGGTGTAGGCACGTAGATGATCATCGTGAAGTGTTTCGGCAAACTCGATAGCGAACCGCTGATCATTGGAGGCAACGGTCACCGCCGTCGGTAAACCCTCAGCAACCTCACGGGCGAAGGTGGGACCGGAGACAACCGCAGTGGGAATCTCATCGCCCAGCTCTTCACTAAAGACCTCATGCAGGAACTTGGCGCTCTCCTGCTCAAGGCCCTTACAGGCCCAGGCGATTCTCTGCTTGGGTTGAAGGTAGGGTGCAAGCTTCTGCAGCGTCTCGCGAAAGGCGTGGCTCGGTACCACGACCAGAATATCGTGCGCATCGCACAGAGACTCTTCGATAGAGTCGTAGGCCTTTAGATTCTCAGGTAGAGGAATACCCGGCAGAAAACGGCAATTCTCTCCCTCAGAATTGAGCTGTTGGATGTGCTCAGGCTCATGCCCCCAGAGCTGGACATCAGATCCAGCCCGGGCGAGCAGTAGGGCGAGCGCCGTTCCCCAGGATCCTGCACCCAGAACGGCAATCGTCTTACGCGGCTGCGCCATTCAGAAGCTCCTGGTGAATTCGAATTTAGTGCGCTGTCTCTTCCACTGCAGGTGCCTGACCCTGCTCCTGAAGGTGCTGTGCGTAGAGTGCATCGAAGTTGATTGGTGCCAACATCATCTGCGGGAAGCTACCCTTATTGACCAGATCGGAGACCATCTCACGTGCATAGGGGAAGAGGATATTGGGGCAATAGCTGTGCACCATGCCAGCCTGGTCGTTCTCGCTAAAGCCGCTCATGGCAAAGATACCCGCCTGCTGCACCTCGGCCAGGTAGACGGTCTTCTCGCCCTGCTTGGCGGTGACCGTCACGGTCAGCAGCACCTCGAACACCCCATCGGTAAGCTTGGTAGCCGCTGAATTGAGATCAACCGTCACCTCAGGTTCCCACTTCTCGGTAAAGATCGCTGGCGAGTTTGGGGTCTCGAACGAAACGTCCTTTACATAGATACGCTGGATGGCGAACTGTGGCTCTTTCTGCTCGGGTGCGGCGTTGCTGTTCTCAGTCATTAGCTTTCCTGTCTATGTCGGTACCGCATCGACTGCGGCAAGGGTGGTATTCGGAGGCTGTCACAGATTCTGCTGCAGCCAGAGTCTCAAATTTTGTAGATCCATAGCACCGGCACTTCGTGCCACCTCACGACCACTGCGGAACAGCAGTAGACTTGGGATGCTACGAATGGCGAACCGCGCTGCTAACTGCTGATTTTGTTCGGTCTCAATCTTGATTAATCGCACCTGGGGTTCGGCCTCTACTGCAAACTGGCTGAAGACAGGAGCCATCATCTTGCAGGGTCCACACCACTCGGCCCAGAAATCGACCAGCAGCGGCAGATCACTTCGCTGCAGATGTTTCTCAAAACGAGTGCTATCGAGGGCCAACGGTTGCGCGGTGAAGAGTGCCTTACTGCAGTGTCCACACTTGCCGCCTGCGGCGAGCTTCTCAGCAGGCAGACGGTTTACACCATCGCAGTGCGGACAGACAACATGCAGTGCATCACCCATACGGGCTACCCTTAGCTCAATCCCAGCAACGGATCGAGTTCGTCATCCATATCGAGCTCATACATATCGTCAAAACCACCGATACGGCGCTCATCGATGAAGATCTGAGGCACGCTGTCACGGCCACTGAGACGTTCCATTTCGGGTCGCAATTCAGGCTTCTCATCGATTCTAAACTCTTCGAAGCTGATGCCCTTTTTCTCGAGCAGCATGCGCGCACGCACGCAGTATGGACATGAACCGGTACTGTAGATGACAACGTTCGCCACTATGCTTACCTCATTAAAATTGGGATTGGAGCCTATTTCTTGCGGCTCACCGGAAGGTTGGCATTCTGCCACGCCATAATTCCACCGCCAAGGTTGTAGAGTGTCTCGAAACCTTCGCGCTTGAGCATCGACAGCGCACCACGAGAGCGGTGACCGCTACGACAGTATGCGATCACCGGCTTGCCCTTGTACTTATCGAGCTCCTCCATACGGCGCTGCAGATCACCCAGCGGAATGTGAATGGAATCGTTGATATGGCCATCCTGGCGATACTCTTTATCGTCGCGAACATCGAGCAAGACTGCATCATCATGATTGATTACGCGGGTCGCCTGCTCCGGAGCAATATCTTCGTAACCACGGGTGCGCCGCGAAAACTCTTCAAAGAGAATCATCGTGAAAACGAACAGCAGGGTCATAAACAGCACCCAGTTCTGCGTTGCGAAAGCGATAAAATCTTGCATGGCTACTTAACCCGCCTGTTATACGATCTTGATTAATTTACGCCAGGCTTCTTGATGCCCAGAGCCCAGAGGATGTTGTCGAGAGGACAGAACTTGGTAAATCCACTCTGGAACAGGTTAAGGCCTACGAAGGCTGTAAACCAGAGCCAGTTGATGTTGTGGAAGATGGGGCTCGCTTCGATGCCCAGTGCCAGGGTCAGCATGATAAAGGTTCCAGCGATAATACGAACTACACGATTGCTATCCATTGTGAATTCTCCGTCAGTACATGTGGTGAGTTGTTAAAAAGTTCCGACAAACCACCCTGCCGACTGTATCGTCGGCTTGTGGTTATGATGATGTGGTTTATCGAGTGGTAATTGCTTTAGGCACGAGTACAGAAGACATCGCGCATCATGCCAATCAGCTGCAGAGTGCGACTATCGCCAACGCGGTAGAAGACTCGGTTGGCATCCTTACGAGAGGCAAGAATGCCCTTATCGCGAAGAATGGCCAGGTGTTGCGAGATATTGCTTTGTGAAGTACCAACACGCTCGACGATATCCTGCACACTAACCTCACGGTCTCCCAGTGTGCAGAGTATCTTCAAACGCAGCGGATGAGACATCGCCTTGAGCGAGCGCGATGCACGGTCAATATCCTCATCCTGAGTGATCAGGCTTTCATATTCGGTCATAATTTCCAATTCCATAGCACCTAGTTTCTGTTCTGAAATGGCGACAATCAAAGAAACGCTATACAATAATATACTGTAATAGCATTGGTTTCCCAACTTCTCGTGTACAATTCACCGCTCGACAGCCTTCGACAGGTCGGCAAGCGGGCGTAGCAAGCGTTCGGAACAGAAGCTAGACTTACCCCAATTTATCGTCACAACCAACCTACTGTTAAGCCAGATCGATGCCAACAAATGCCAGGCCACTGCTACTCACCATCCTTGATGGTTGGGGTTACAGCGAAAACACCTCCTACAACGCCATCAATGATGCGAGCACCCCTGTTTGGGATGGGTTGTGGGAGCGCTATCCCCACACCCTGATCCACACATCCGGTGCGGAGGTGGGCCTGCCGGCCGACCAGATGGGCAACTCCGAGGTTGGACACCTCAATCTTGGTGCCGGTCGCGTGGTCTACCAGGAGTTCACCCGCGTCAGCCGTTCGATCAAGACCGGCTCTTTCTATAACAACAAAACGCTCACCGATGCGGTCGATCAAGCCATCGAGAGCGATAAGGCGATCCATATCCTCGGTCTGCTCTCACCCGGTGGCGTACATAGCCATGAAGAGCATATCCACGCGATGGCCAAATTGGCAGTAGAGCGCGGTGCCAAACATGTCTTCCTGCACGCCTTTCTCGATGGCCGTGACACCCCTCCAAAGAGCGCTGCGGTCTCACTGCGCTCGATGCAGGATGAGTTCAACAAACTTGGCAGCGGTCGTATCGCCTCTATCGTTGGTCGCTTCTACGCCATGGATCGCGACCATCGCTGGCCACGTATTCAGGCCGCCTACGACCTGATCACTGGCTGCAAATCGGAGTATGAGGCGCCTGATGCGATCCGTGCCCTTGAGATGGCCTACGCGCGCGGTGAGACCGATGAGTTTGTTAAGCCAACCTACATTGCCCAGGAGGGTGATGAGAAGGCGTGCCTGCAGGATGGCGACACACTGATCTTCATGAACTATCGCTCCGATCGCGCTCGTCAGATCACGCGACCCTTCATTGAGGACGACTTTGATGGCTTTGAACGCGCCGTCACACCTAAGCTCGGTGCCTTTGTCAGTCTTACTGAATACAATAAAGAGTTCGATATTCCGGTCGCCTTCCCGGCCGAGCGACTCAATAATGTACTGGGAAAACACCTCTCCAGCCTCGGCATGCGCCAGCTGCGTATCGCTGAGACCGAGAAATACGCCCACGTCACCTTCTTCTTCAACGGTGGCGAGGAGCAACCGTTCGAGGGCGAGGACCGCATCCTGATCCCCTCACCCAACGTCGCCACCTACGATCTGCAGCCGGAGATGAATGCCAACGAGCTCACCGACAAGCTGGTCGAGGCGATTGAGGGTGGCCAGTACGACGTGTTGATCTGCAACTTCGCCAATCCCGACATGGTCGGCCATACCGGCAACTTCGATGCCGCCGTTGAGGCGATTGAGGCCCTCGATACCTGTCTGGGCCGCGTCTACATGGCAATCGAGAAGAGTGGCGGTGAGATGTTGATTACCGCCGACCACGGCAACGCCGAGCAGATGCGTGGTCTCGATACCGGGCAGGCCCATACCGCCCACACCAGCAATCTGGTGCCGCTGATCTACGTTGGACGCGAGGCCAGAATGCTCGACAACGGTGCCCTCTCCGATATCGCCCCCACCATGCTGCGCCTGATGGATCTCGAGATCCCGATGGAGATGAATGGACACCCGTTGGTCGATTTTGAAACCGACGAGTCCTAAACCGCGCACCACCCGCCCTGCCACCCAACTCCGGTGGCTACCCCTGTTGGCCCTCCTGCTGCTGCCCACCCTTGTGATGGCGCAGAGCGCCAAGGAGCGCCAGCAGAAAGCCGACACGCTCAAACAGCTACGCAGCCAGATCACCACCCTCACCCGAGATCTGCAGAAGGCCCGTGGTGAGGAGAGCCAACTGGCTCGCTCACTGCGCAAGACCGAACGCGCTATCGACCAGATCTCCCGTGACATGCGCCTGATTGAGGGGCGCCAGCAGCGAGAATCGAAAACACTCTCACGGCTCAAACAGGAGCTCAGCGGCCATCAACAACAGCTGCAACAGCAACAGACGCGCCTACGCCACCAGCTGCGTTCCGCCTATGTAATGGGGCAGCAGGGACAGATCAAACTGCTGCTCAACCAGCAGGAGCCTGCCACCGTCGGTCGCATGATGGTCTACTACGACTACATCAGTCGCGCCCGCAGTCGCGAGATTGAGAACATGCGCGAGAGCCTTACAGCGCTGCAACAGGTCGAACAGCAGATTACTCAACGCCTGGCTGAGATCGATCGCCTCAAACAGGAGGCCGACCGCAAGCAGCTGGCACTTCAATCTGAGCGTGCGGAGCGCAAAGAGACCCTCAAACGACTCAAGGCGGAGATCACCAGTAGCGATCGTCAGCTTGTCAGTTACAAAAAGAACGAGAAGCAGCTGGAGCTACTGCTCAAGGCACTCGATCAAGCGTTGGCCGACATCCCCGAGCGCGACACCCGCCCCTTCAACAAACGCAAAGGCAAGCTCAGCTGGCCCACCAAGGGCCGCTTGGCAGCACGCTTCGGCACCCAGCGTCCGGTTGGTAACCTGACCTGGCGGGGTGTACTGATCGACAGCAAGGAGGGAAGCACGGTCAACTCAATCTCACAGGGGCGTGTTGCCTATGCCGACTGGTTACGCGGTTTTGGTCTGCTAATCATCATCGATCACGGTGGCGGTTATATGTCACTCTACGGTCACAATCGCAGCCTGTTTAAAGAGGCCGGCGACTGGGTTGAGACCGGCGATTCGATCGCCAGTGTTGGTGATAGCGGTGGTCAGGACCGGCCCGGTCTCTACTTTGAAATTCGTCACAAGGGCAAACCGATCAATCCGGTTCGCTGGTGCCGCCGGGTACGTAATAACCGTACCGGCTAATCGGCAGCCAAAGCGTTACGAACAGGCGTCGAACTGTGCTAATGTCGCCGCATATCGGTCAGTTATAGAACATCGCCAGCTCTATACTGTCCAATACCCATAACTCGGGACTGGGACCAACGCTGTACGCCCACCCACTGGAGTCGACCAGATAATGAATAGATACATTCCTGCCCTCATCAGCGGTGTCGTAGTAGGCATCGGCCTCTCCCTTGGCCACGGTGTCCTCGCCCAGCGAGAAGCGACCAGCACCGCCGTGCCGATTGATGAGCTGCGCACCTTCACCGAGGTCTTCGCCCGGATTAAAAGCGACTATGTTGAAGAGGTTGATGACAAGACCCTGCTGGAGAACGCCATTCGCGGCATGCTCTCTGGTCTCGATCCCCACTCTGCCTACCTCAACGAGGATGAGTTCACCGAACTACAGGTCGGCACCAGCGGCCAGTTTGGCGGTCTCGGTATCGAGGTCACCATGGAGGATGGTTTTGTTAAGGTGGTCGCCCCGATCGACGACACCCCGGCACAACGCGCCGGCGTACAGGCAGGTGACCTGGTGATACGACTCGACGACGCACCCGTTAAGGGAATGACCCTCAACGACGCGGTCAAGGTCATGCGCGGCAAGCCAGGGACCGACATCGAGCTGACCATCGTCCGCAACGGTCTCGACAAACCACTCAAGATCACCATTGAGCGCGCCGTGATCAAAGTGAAGAGTGTGAAAAAACGGATGCTTGAGGATGGCTTCGGCTATGTACGTGTCTCCCAGTTCCGCTCCAAGACCGGCCCCAACCTGAAGCAGGCGATCTCCGATCTGAAGAAGGAGAACGATGGTCCACTGAAGGGCCTGGTGCTCGATCTGCGTAACAATCCTGGTGGTGTGCTTAATGCCGCCGTGGGCGTCTCCGATGTCTTCCTCGAGAAGGGCCTGGTGGTCTACACCGAGGGGCGTATTGATGACTCACAGATGCGCTTCAATGCCAAGCCGGGTGACCAGATAGACGGCGCACCCTTAGTCGTACTGATCAATGGTGGATCGGCATCGGCCTCCGAAATCGTTGCCGGCGCCCTGCAGGATCACAAGCGTGGCCTGATCGTCGGTACCAAGAGCTTCGGAAAGGGCTCTGTGCAGACCATTCTGCCGATGAACAGCAAGACTGGCATCAAGCTCACCACTGCCCGTTACTTCACACCTTCAGGCCGCTCAATTCAGGCCGAGGGCATTGAGCCAGATATCATTCTCGACCGCCTCAAGGTCGAGGCCGCGCAAAGCCCCGTCGTCACCTCAGTAAAAGAGGCAGACCTGACAGGTCATCTGCAGAACGGCAATGGCAACAAGTCCGAGAAGAGCGGTGAGAGTGACAAGAAAGAGGAGAAGGTCTCCCTTGCCAGCAAGGACTATCCACTCTACGAGGCTCTAAACCTGCTTAAGGGAATGGCCATCCAGCGCGCTCACGGAATGTAGACGTGCTCGGTTTCTCCCGCCTACTGCTGGCGGCTCTACTGCTTATCTCGACACAGGTTAGTGCGGCCGAAAGGCCGCGTATCAGTATCATCATCGATGATATGGGAGATCGGCTACAGGCCGGTAATCGCGCCATTGAGCTGCCCGGCGCGCTCAGCTACGCCATCCTCCCCCACACCCCCTACAGTCGCCGTCTGGCAGAGTTTGCCAACTGCATGGGTAAAGAGGTGATGCTGCACCTGCCGATGGAGTCCGAGCAGCCCGCACCACTCGGTCCCGGCGCCCTCACCCTGCACATGAGCGAGAACGATTTCCGCCAGAGCATTCGCGAGAGCCTTAAATCGATTCCCCACGCCAGCGGAGTCAATAACCACATGGGCAGCCTGCTGACTCGCCACCCCGGCCACATGCAGTGGCTGATGGAGGAGCTAAAGACGAGCGGTAACCTCTTCTTTATCGACAGCCGCACCACCACCCAAAGCGTCGCACCACAGATCGCACGCGAGAACGGCATCGTCACCGCTGAACGCAAGGTCTTTCTCGACCACGATATCGATCCCGAGCAAATTCGCTACCAGTTCAAGCGGCTGATTCGCAGCGCCCACCGAGACGGCAGCGCCATCGGCATCGGCCACCCATACGGGTCTACACTTAGCGTACTCGAGGAGATGCTACCGCAGCTCGCGGAGCTGGGTGTTGAACTGGTTCCCGTCTCCTCGCTACTGCAAAAGAGAAGCGAAGGAGAAACCACATGGCAAGCATCCTTATCCCACTAGCCCAGGGCTGTGAAGAGCTTGAAGCAGTCACCCTGATCGACCTGCTCCGTCGTGCCGAAATAGAAGTCACTACCGCCAGTCTTGATGCGGGCCCAATAACCGCCTCACGCGGAGTGGTGCTGATCGCCGACACCACGCTCGATGAGGCCCTTCAGCATGACTACGACATGGTGGTGCTCCCTGGTGGCCTGCCCGGTGCCGACCACCTCGACAACGACCCACGCATTGCAGACCTACTGAAGAAAATGGCCGACAGCGGAAAATTCACCGCCGCCATCTGCGCCGCACCCAAGGTACTCGCCAACATCGGTCTGCTTGATGGTCGCAGTGCCACCAGTTACCCCGGTGTACTCGATAAGATGGAGATTAGCGGCATGAACTACCGTAACGCCGCGGTGGTGCAGGACGGCAAGATCATCACCTCCCGCGGCCCCGGTACCGCGCTCGATTTCGCTCTGCATCTGATTGAGCAGCTTTGCGACAAAACCACTCGCGATCAGGTTGAGGCGAGCTTGGTTCGGCCATAAAAAAGCCGTGGCCTCGGTAGAGGCTCACGGCTTTTATCTATGACCAACCTATATTGAACAGTTAGGCAGGTTAACCTTGAATGGCTGCTACAGCTGAGAAGAACTCATGATCCTCTTTGCTGATGCGTTCCATCACCAGACGGAAGATCTCACGGGTCTCTTCAGCAAACTTGCCGTGGTCACGATTCTTCTTCTCTGCTGGTTTGCACCAGGTCCGCTCATAGCTGGTAAAGAGACGTTTCAACTCTCTGGCACCGTTTAGGTAACGCGTCGCCATCTCGTTGACACCCTTATCATCATGATCGAGCAGATTGGAGTAGAGCGCCGCATCCTCGAGTGTGAGATGGGCAATTACCTTGTCACTAAAACGCTCAAACAGCTCACGCGAGACCTGTGTACAGGTTGCCGCCTCACTCTCTACCACGACCAGTAGTACCTTACAGAGCTCTTCGATTTCTCGGTTCTGCTTAGTCAGTTTTTCTAGTTGAAACTCCATGCTCCCCCCTTCGTTTTTATCTAGTTTTGTCTTTTGTTATGTCCCTATCCTAGTCCTCATCGGCACTCTGTTCCACCACCAATAAGCGCAGGTACGGCATACCTGAATGACTCACTGGGAAATAGCGTGTAGATGATTTCAGTGCAGAGCATTCTCTCTGCTTTAAGGGAACGTAAAGATGCTATCGAGTGGTGAATTAGTGGCAGAAGAACAGCCATGATTCGGAACTACGTCTCATCATCAGGCCAGGCAAAGATCCAGAGTGCGATACCTGCAACACCTAGCACCCAGCTGAGCAGTGGCGCATCGTAGACCATGCGCGGTGAGTAACCATCAAGGCCTAGCAGCACTGCGGCACTGATCACCGCAGCTGAACCAATAAGGGTCATTACCGTACGTCTGTTTGCCACCTTCAGATCGCGACGCAGCTGACTCAGCTCGCTACTATTCCACTCTACCTGTAGACGCCCACTGGCCGCCTTATCGAGCACATCGTGCATCAGTCCCGGTAGCTCCGGCAGCTTCTCGGTCCACTCCGGCACCTTCTCCTTGGCGTGGCGGAACATGGCGCGAGCGCCTACCTGCTCACTCATCCAGCGCTCCAGGAATGGCTTGGCGGTCTGCCACAGATCGAGATCGGGGTAGAGATAGCGACCCAACCCTTCGATATTGAGCAGCGTCTTCTGCAACAGAACCAGCTGCGGCTGGATCTCCATGTCGAAGCGACGTGCTGTCTGGAACAGGCGCAGCAGTAGATGGCCAAATGAGATCTCTTTTATCGGGCGCTCAAAGATCGGTTCGCAGACGCTACGAATCGCCGACTCAAACTCCTCGACCCGCGTGCCCTCCGGCACCCAGGAGGATTCGACGTGCAGCTCTGCAACGCGGCGGTAGTCACGATGGAAGAAGGCGAGAAAGTTTTCTGCCAGATAACGTTGATCGACATCGCTCAGTACACCGACAATGCCAAAATCGACTGCAATGTAGTTGCCCTCGTCGGAGATAAAGATATTGCCGGGGTGCATATCAGCGTGGAAGAAGTTGTGGCGGAAGACCTGGGTAAAGAAGACCTCGACCCCCAGTTCACCAAGCCGCTTCATATCAACGCCCTGGGCACGCAGCGCCGCCATATCACCAATAGGCGTGCCATAGACACGCTCCATCACCATCACATTGCGCTTACAAA
The DNA here is from genome assembly GCF_013343005.1 of Candidatus Reidiella endopervernicosa. Lineage (GTDB taxonomy): Bacteria > Pseudomonadota > Gammaproteobacteria > Reidiella > Reidiella endopervernicosa. Next base: position 604,002 of record NZ_CP054491.1, on the reverse strand, counting down.
GCGGCCAGTGCACCTCGGGAATATAGAGATCGGGGATGTCAGTGAAGTTACGACGCAGTTGCGAGGCGTTGCCCGCCTCACGTACCAGGTCGAGCTCATCATGGATGGTCTTCTCGAACTCCTCGATCACCTCAACCGGGCGCAGTCGCCGGCCATCGCTCCAGTAGCGTTGCGCCAGCCTGGCGATGGTATAGAGCAGTGCAACATCGCAGCGAATGGTCTTCTCGATATCGGGGCGCAGTACCTTGACCACCACATCACTACCATCGAAGAGTTGCGCGGCATGGACCTGTGCGATCGATGCCGAGGCGAGCGGCTCCTCGGAGAACTGTTTGAAGATCTGCTCAACTGGCTTGCCGTAGGCCTTCTCGACGATGCGGCGCGCATCACCACCGTGGAAGGGGGGTACACGATCCTGCAGCTTGGCCAGCTCGTCGGCGATATCGTCTGGCAGCAGATCGCGGCGAGTGGAGAGGATTTGGCCGAACTTGACGAAGATCGGCCCCAGCTCCTCGAGTGCTTCACGGATTCGCTCACCCCTGTCACCGAGGCGACCGCGCAGCCAGTAGCCGGGTGAAACCAGACGCATAAAGCGCAGTGGGCGGAACAGATGGGTGGCGAGAATGATCTCATCGAGGCCGTGGCGCAGCAGCACCCGGTTGATACGCATCAGGTGGATGATCTGGGCGGGACGAATCACTGTGACACCCTCTCGCGCAAGCGTTTGAATCTCATCTCAAACCGCTCAACGGCCATACGCGTCTCATCGACACCCTGCATAAACGCTTCAACCTCATCACGATTGGGCAGCAGTTGCTGCTCCTCACGCAGATATTCCGATAGATCCTGACGCAGACTCTCGCTCGACTGCTCACCCCATTTGAGAGCTCCACGAAACAGGTTGCCAAGCTGGTGGGCGATCACATCACCCGTAAGATGCGAGAGGTGCTCCTCCCAGTCGACCTCGATACGCTCGAGCAGTTGCTGAAAACGGTGACCCAGGTCGCTATCGCCACTAATCTCTACATCACCCCCAAACAGCCCGTCTTTGGTGTCGCTGAGGGTGAGGCGCATCAGCGCCAGCGGTGCGCCGACGATCCAGACATCGGGCTCGCCCGCATAGTCACCGACGACCTGAAAGGTGCGACCTGGCAACAGGTAGAACTTCAGATCGAGTCCTCGTAGCTCAATGCCGACGACCCGCCCCTCCAGGGCGATAAAGCGCTCTGCAGCCTGCGGATCGAGCGCAATGTAGTTATTGATAGCGCTCTCAATTGTAGAGAGCAGCATTAGGGGACTCTTCAACGGTATGACTCCAGCCATTGTTCTATCGTAATCAGCGCGTCATCTTCCACCACAACCACACTACCGGCAAGCTTATCGTGCAGCCCCTGCGCTCGTCGGTCGAAAAGCAACCAGAGGAAGCCGAGCCCAAGGGTGGCAATATTGAGCAGATAGCCGAACAGACGCAGCAGTGTCTGACTGCCGTTGATCCCCTCTCCCGTGCTGGCACTGACCACCTGACAGTCACAGAGCAGCTTGCCGGGTGTTGCACGAAGTAGCATCCAGAAGCCGGTCAACAACATCAGCGGTAGCACGCTATTAATCGTCAGCTCCATCAACTCACGTTCGAACGGCGGTGAGACGGCATGTAGCTCTGCCAAATCAAGCAGGTAGAGAAGGAGGCTGCCCAACAGGGCGAGCAGGATGAGGTCAATCAGCGTCGCCAGGGTGCGTCGCAGGAAGCCGGCATAGATCACCGACCCCGTTTCTGTCACAGCTTGAATCCGCGATGCAGCGCAACGATGCCGCCACTGAGGTTGTGGTAGTCGCAGCGTTCCAGACCCGCCTCCTCCATCATCCCCTGCAGGGTCTGCTGGTCGGGGTGCATGCGGATCGACTCTGCCAGATAGCGATAGCTCTCCGAGTCGTTGGCAATGATCTTGCCCATGAGCGGCAGCAGGCTGAAGGAGTAGAGATCGTAGATCGGTTTCAATCCAGGTGTGACCGGTTTGGAGAACTCCAGCACCAGCAGTCGGCCGCCCGGCTTGAGTACCCGCTGCATCGAGCCAAGTGCCTTCTGTTTGTCGGTGACGTTACGCAGGCCGAAAGCGATGGTGATGCAGTCGAAGTAGTTATCGGGGAAGGGGAGGCACTCGGCATTGACCTGTGCGTAATCAATGTTGCCGACGATGCCCTTATCGATCATCCGCTCGCGACCATTGCGCAGCATCGCGGCGTTGATATCGGCCAGCACCACCTCACCCTCGGGACCGACCATGCGGGCGAAACGGGAGGCGAGATCTCCGGTACCACCCGCCAGATCGAGTACCCGTTGGCCGCGCTTCACGCCACTGAGTTCGATGGTGTAGCGCTTCCAGATACGATGGATGCCGAGCGACATCAAGTCGTTCATCACATCGTATTTATCGGCCACCGAGGTGAAGACCTCGCGTACATGGCTCGCCTTCTCATCAGTCGGCACCTGCTTGTAGCCGAAGTGCGTTGTATCCGACTGCTCGCCTTGATCCGCCATGCCCTACTCCAGTTAACGCTGAATACTTTATTTGCTGAGATCTTTGCGCTGGTAACCCGCCTCTTCGAGGCGTGCCAGATAGCGCTTCCAGTTGCTCTCATAGTTCTTGCCGAGATCGTAGAGTGTATCCCAGGCGAAGAGGCCAGAGTCATGATTATCATCAAAGGTTGGGCAGAGCGCGTAGTTGCCGACCATCTCGATCTTCTCGATGGTGACATCCTCCTTGCCCAGCTGCAGCACCTCTTCGCCCGGTCCGTGACCCTGCACCTCCGCAGAGGGTGAGTGGGTGCGCAGGTACTCGGCGCTATAGGTGAAGCTCTCGCCGGTATCGAAGCCGATCTCCAGTGTGGCTGACTTTTTGTGCAGCTTGATCTCGGTCGGTTTGGGTGAATCTGACATTGTAGTTACCTCGTGGTTTAACGACGCCATCGACTTTGTGGCCGACAACGTGAAAATGCTTTACAGAATATAGCGGCTCAGATCTTCGTCTTCTGCCAGCTCAGAGAGATGCTCATTAACGTAGTCAGCATCAACAGTAAAACTATCGCCGGAGCGATCGGGTGCCTCGAAGGAGATCGTCTCAGTAAGACGCTCCATCACGGTATGCAGGCGACGCGCGCCGATATTCTCGGTCTTCTCGTTCACCTGCCACGCCACCTCAGCGAGACGGGCCACACCATCCTCGGTAAAGCCTAGTTCAACCCCCTCGGTCCCCATCAATGCCGTGTACTGCTCGGTCAGTGAGGCGTCGGGTTCGGTGAGGATGCGGACAAAATCTTCAGCGACCAGTGCATCGAGCTCGACACGAATCGGCAGACGCCCCTGCAGCTCTGGAATCAGATCGGAGGGTTTGGCGAGGTGGAAGGCACCGGAGGCGATGAAAAGGATATGATCGGTTTTCACCATGCCGTACTTGGTGGAGACGGTCGAGCCCTCGACCAGTGGCAGTAGATCGCGCTGCACACCTTCACGCGAGACATCGGTACCGCTGCTCTCGCCACGCTTGGCCACCTTGTCGATCTCATCGATGAAAACGATACCGTTCTGCTCGACACTCTGCAGTGCGTGCAGTTTGATCTCCTCCTCGTTGACCAGCTTGCCCGCCTCCTCTTCGGTCAACTGCTTCAGCGCATCTTTAACGCGTAGCTTGCGACGGTTGGTCTTCTGGTTGCCCGCCATGTTCTGGAACATGCCCTGCAGCTGGTTGGTCATCTCCTCCATACCGGGAGGGGCCATGATCTCCACACCCACCGCCGGTGCGCTCACCTCGATCTCGATCTCACGCTCATCGAGTTCACCTTCGCGAAGCTTCTTGCGAAACTTCTGCCGTGTCTCGGCACCTGTCGTCGATTCAGGCTCAGCATCAAAGCCACTCGTCTTTGGCATCGGCAGCAGTACGTCAAGCACCCGCTCCTCGGCGGCATCTTCAGCACGATGACGCACCTTCTGCATCTCACGCTCACGGTTCATCTTCACCGAGATATCCATCAGGTCACGGATGATCGACTCCACATCGCGACCGACATAACCCACCTCGGTGAACTTGGTCGCCTCGATCTTGAGAAACGGTGCGTTAGCGAGCCGTGCCAGACGTCGAGCGATCTCGGTCTTACCGACACCGGTTGGACCGATCATGAGAATATTTTTCGGTGTAATCTCAACGCGCAGCGCCTCGGGCAGCTGGCTGCGGCGCCAGCGGTTGCGCAGCGCAATCGCCACGGCGCGCTTGGCATCGGCCTGACCGATGATATGTTTATCCAGCTCCTGGACAATTTCGCGGGGGGTCATTTCGGACATTTCGTGAACCTTTATTTCAATCTGGAGTGCGGGTGCAATTGGGGCAGTAGGTAACCGTCAGCACAGCTGTGCAGAACGAGCTACTCCTCCTCTCCGCTCAGCTCAGCTCAATCTCTTCGACGGTGAGATTGTTGTTGGTGTAGATACAGATATCGGCGGCAATACCGAGCGAACGTTCAACGATGGTTCGGGCATCGAGTTCGGTACTCTCAAGCAGTGCGCGTGCGGCCGACTGTGCGAAGGGGCCACCGGAGCCGATCGCGATCAGGCCGTGCTCAGGCTCCACCACATCGCCATTACCGGAGATGATCAGTGAGGCGCTCTCATCGGCGACCGCGAGCATCGCTTCGAGGCGGCGCAACATACGATCGGTACGCCAATCCTTGGCCAGCTCTACGGCGGCGCGGGTGAGGTTGCCGCGGTGTTTCTCCAGCTTCCCCTCGAAGCGCTCGAACAGGGTGAAGGCATCGGCGGTACCCCCGGCGAATCCGGCAATCACCTTACCGTGGAAGAGGCGACGCACCTTACGCGCATTGCCCTTCATCACCGTGTTGCCGAGCGAGACCTGACCATCACCGCCGATCACGACCTTGTCGCCACGTCTTACCGAGAGGATTGTTGTACCGCGAAACTGTTCCACAGAGCTGCTCCTGAATAGGGCGGGTAATTGTACACGATATGGGCAAATGCGCGGGATACAACCCTTGCGATATCAGGTAGTAAGCGCCTAACGGCGCTTGCGCGCACGTGGGTGTGCCTTGTCGTAGACCTTGGCGAGGTGCTGGAAGTCGAGATGGGTGTAGATCTGTGTGGTACTGATATCGGCGTGGCCAAGTAGCTCCTGCACCGCGCGCAGGTCGCTGCTCGACTCGAGCATGTGGCTAGCAAACGAGTGGCGCAACATGTGGGGATGCAGTGAACTGTCGAGTCCCTGCTTCACCGCCCACTCCTTGAGTCGCTTCTGCACCGAACGGTCGCTGATCCTACTGCCGCGTTTGGAGACAAACAGTGCGGTCTCCTCCACCTTGGCCAGACTGCCCCGCACCTTGAGCCACTTCTCTACCGCCTGCAGTGCCAGTCGACCGACCGGTACCATGCGCTCCTTGGAGCCCTTACCGACTACCTTTACTGTTGCGTCGCGCAGATCAAGAGAGCCCAGATCTAGCCCTACCACCTCAGCCAGACGCAGGCCAGAGGAGTAGATCAGCTCCATCAGCGCTGCATCGCGAACTGCGAGTGGATCATCATCATCGATCTGCAGCAGTCGCGCAGTCTGGTCGACATCGAGTGTCTTGGGCAGCTTACGCGGTGTCTTCGGTGCACGCACACCCTGAGCTGGGTTGAGCGTGACGACCTCTTCGCGCAACAGGTAGTTATAAAATGACCTCAGTGCGGAGAGTTCACGCGAGAGGCTACTGCCTGCCAATCCCTTGCGATGACGACTGGCAATGTAGTTACGGATATCGGCTTCAAGCAGTGATGACCACTGCTCAAACTCGCGTTCATTGCAGAAGTTCAGAAAGTTCTGCAGATCGCGTTGATAGTTGTTGGAGGTGTGTGCAGAGAGGCGACGCTCACTCTGCAGGTGTTCGAGAAAGCGCTCAAGCCACTCTGCTTCAGCCGCCTGCATGACCATTAACTATGGCGAAGAATCGCGCAGCTGATCAGTTCACCCAGCTGACCCAGCACCAGGGTGCCCATACCGGGGTGGAAGCGCTCCTCACTGTAGCTACCGATGGCGAGCATACCGAGGCGATCACCGCCACTGAGCGGGATCAGCACCGCCGAGCCGACCTGCTCGGCCGAGTCACCAAACAGGTAACGCACCTGATCGGGGCGCAGGCGACCACAGAGTGGACGGTGCATGGCGAAGAACTCACTAAACAGCGACATCTCCTGATCATCACGTGAGATATAACGAACACCCAGATCACTGCTGTTTTCGTTCGGTTCCATGAAGAGGTGGAAACGGACTAGATCGGCAGCGAACTCATCACGCAACTTTACCTGTACGCAGTTCAACACCTCGTCGATAGTGGTCGCCTCGAGCAGTGCCAGGGTGAGGCGATGTACACGTTCGTGGGTACTGCTGTTATCACGTGCCACCCGCACTAGATCCATCATCTTGCTGCGTAGCTGGCCATTCTGCTCGCGGAACATCGAGAGCTGGCGCTCAATCAGCGATACCGCGTCGCCACAGGGATGGGGAATCGTAAGCTGCTCAAGCAGCGACAGATGCTGCTCGAAAAACTCTGGGTTGTTACTGAGAAAGTCGACGACCTCATCTTCGGTCAGTTCGACATCAGCCAGTGGCTGGCTACTGTTTTGCTGCATGCTCATAGATCGATGCTACCCTCGAACACCCTGGTGGCGGGGCCGATCATCACTACCGGCGCTCCCATTTGCGGCCAGCTTATCATAAGTTCACCACCCGGAAGTGTGACGCGCACCATCGAATCAAGCTCTCCCTGCAGAATCCCGACCACTACTGCCGCACAGGCACCGGTACCACAGGCAAGTGTCTCACCAGCACCACGCTCAAAGACCCTTAGCTGGATATGATCTCGTGCGACCACCTGCATAAAACCGACATTCACACGCTGCGGAAAACGCGGATGTGATTCGATCAACGGACCCAGCTCTTCAACGGGTGCCTGGTCGATTTCACTCACACGCAGAACGGCGTGCGGGTTACCCATTGATACGACACCAAACTCCATCACCATCTCATCGACCTCAATCGCATAGCTCACTGCCTGCGCTTCGGCCTCAAACGGGATCTCAGCGGGTTCTAGATGAGGCACTCCCATGTCGACCGACACCAGGCCGCTCTCATCCACAGTGAGGTGAATAGTGCCTGAGGCGGTTTCAACGGTGATGGTCTCTTTATCGGTCAGCCCCTTATCGCGGACAAAGCGAGCAAAGCAGCGCGCACCGTTGCCACACTGCTCCACCTCGGAACCGTCGGCATTGTAGATGCGATAGCGGAAATCGACATTGGGGCTATCGGTTGCCTCGACCAGCAGCAACTGGTCACAACCGATACCAAAACGACGGTCGGCGAGCAGCCGTACCTGATCGGTGGTCAGTTCGACCTGCTGGTTGATCGCGTCAAAGACGATGAAGTCGTTGCCGATACCGTGCATTTTGGTGAAGTTAAGATTCATGCAGCAAGATTACCGAGCGATGGCTATGAAGAAAAGCCTAAAGATCAGCGATTTTGTGCCAAAGCTGCATAACAGGTTACTACTGTATCGAGGCAGCTCACCCTCTCTTGAGAGATTGTAGAGAACAGCAAACCACTCTCTTTAAGAAAGAGCTCTTTCATGCAGCGGGCAGGCAGCCGCTTAACAAACCTCTCGCGACTACAACCAGTTAACCGAACGCCCCACCTGCTCCTCAATGAGTTGCAGAGATTCACCCGGCTCCCCCATAAAGACCAGTGCACCGCGCTCTACCGGCGAGATATAACCGCGCTGCTCACCATCATTGATATCGCTACGCTCGGCCAGCTGCCGATCGGGAAGGATCAAAACACGTACCGGGCCCTGTTCGCCCTGGAAGACCATATGCAGACCAGAGACGCCATGCACCCAGCAGTAGTGCACACCGAGCAGATTGGCGGGCTGTTGCTCGAGTGTCAGTCCCGCCTTGCGGAACTCCCCAGCCATCTCATCGGAACGCATCGCTACCTGTCGAGTCAGTAGATCGGAGTGGGAGTTGAGTTCCACCAGCACCGACTGTTCAAAGCTGTCGAACTGGTGAGTGAACCAGGCAAACTGCAGCCCACCGACCAGCAGCAGCACACTTGCGGCCACTGCATACCAGCGCTGCTGACTCTGGCGTTGACGCACCTTAGTCACCTGCCCCAGCTTAATTCTTGAAGCCAATCCATCAGGAACCTTCACCTCAAAGGCTTCACGCATGGATGCCTCGGCCACTTCACCTCGTTCAAGGTAGGCGGCACAGGCGGGACACGCATCGCGATGCTGCAGAAATTGCGTATCGCGACTGTTCGGATCGATCAGGCACTCTCTACGAAAATCCAGGCAGTTCATCACTTTACCTCCTCTAGCGGTCTGCTCTCTTCACCCTCGAGCAGTGCTCTCATCTGCTTGCGCGCCCTGAACAGGCGGGTCAATACGGTTGCCTGGGTCAGATCTAGAATCTCTGCAATCTCCTTGGTGGAGTGACCCATCAACACCTGAAGCATCAGCGGCTCTCGATACGCCTCATCCAACTCAGTCAGTGCGCGTCGCAGTACAAACGCCTCGGTACTGGTGTCGTACTCACCACGATCATGCGCCATCTCGGCCAGATCAAAATCACCTGTCAGCTCCAGCCGGTACTTCTCCTTGGCCCTTAGGAACTCGCGTCGCAGGATCGTAATCAGCCACGCCTTGACCGCTTTCACATCCTTTAGTTTGTGCAGCGACTTCCAGGCGCGCAGGAAGGTCTCCTGTACAAGGTCCTCGGCTACCGCAGCGTCCCAGCAGAGCCAGTAGGCGTATCGGTAGATGTCGGCCGAATGTGCTTCGACCACGGCATCAAATTGCATCTGTGCGCTTCCCATACATAACAAGACCATCCTGGGTGGAGATTTATTACATTACAGATGAAATCGGGGCGAATGCCACGAATTGAACGGGTTATTCGTCAGGGAAGAGCGTCAGATAGTCACGGTAGATACAGCGATCCATCACCACCGTAATACCGGCCTCCACAGCTCGCTGTGCCGCCTCCTGATTGACCACCCCATCCTGAAGCCAGATAGCGGGGACCTTGAGCTCAATACACTTTTCGACAATCGGCATTACATGTTCGGGGGCGCGAAACACATCGACCAGATCGATCGCTCCCGGCACCTCATCGAGCGATGGGTAGGCGGTCTCACCCAACACCTCGTCAACGGCAGGACGAACCGGCACCACCTGATAACCAAACTGCTGCAGCGAGACCGCCACCTGGTGGCTGGGGCGCTTTGCCTTCGGCGAGAGTCCTACCACCGCAATACGCTTCACCTGTTTCAGCAGTGCAGCGATCTCCGTCATCTCAGGATTAATAAAATCAACCATCGTTTGGCAATACCTGTTCACCGGCATAGAGGATCGCCATCTCTTCACGCCGGCGAATCAGATGATACTCATCACCATCGACCATCACCTCAGCGGCACGTGGTCGAGAATTGTAGTTGGAGCTCATGGTGAATCCGTAGGCCCCGGCGGAACGTACCGCCAACAGGTCACCCTCTTCAATCAGCAACGCACGATCCTTACCGAGAAAATCACCGGTCTCGCAGATCGGACCGACGATATCGTAGCTGCGTGGCTCACCCTCTCGTGGCACCACCGGTTCAATCGCCTGCCAGGCACCGTAGAGTGTTGGGCGCATCATGTCGTTCATCGCCGCATCAACGATGGTGAAGTCCTTATGTTCGCTATGCTTCAGATACTCGACTCTTGTCAGCAGCACACCGGCATTACCAACAATCGCTCGCCCCGGCTCCAGCATCAACGACTGCGGACGACCGGCCATGCGTGCCTTGAGCGGTGCCGCGTAGGCCTCGGGCAATGGTGGCTCTTCATCACGGTAGCGGATACCGAGTCCACCGCCGATATCAATATGGTGTAGCTCGATTCCCAGCTCAGCAAGACGATCGACCAGCGCCAATACACGGTCGAGCGCATCGATGAAGGGGGCTATCTCGGTGATCTGTGAACCGATATGACAATCGACACCCGTTACCTCGATATGCGCCATCTCGGCGGCACGCTGGTAGACCTCCATCGCCCGCTCGATATCGACACCGAACTTGTTCTCCTTCAGGCCGGTGGAGATATAGGGATGGGTACCGGAGTCGACATCGGGATTGACCCGCAGAGAGATCGGGGCGATTTTGTCCATCGAAGCCGCAACGCGATTGAGTCGCTCCAACTCCGCCTCTGATTCGACATTAAAACAGCGAATACCGAGCTCCAGCGCGCGCTGCATCTCATCCGTCCGCTTGCCAACCCCGGAGAAGAGCACCTTACCCGGATCACCGCCTGCAGCAACCACCCGCTCCAGCTCACCCACCGAGACAATATCGAAACCGGCACCGAGGCGAGCCATTAGATTTAACACCGCCAGGTTAGAGTTGGCCTTCACTGCGTAGCAGATCAGGTGATCATGATCACCCAGTGCACTATCGAAGGCGCGGTAGTGGCGCTCAATGGTGGCACGCGAATAGACATAACAGGGGGTGCCGTAGTCGGCTGCCACAGCTGCAAGATCGACCGCTTCGCACTGGAGCCGGCCGCTAACGTAGTTGAAATGATCCATGCTGCTCCTGAACTAATGTGAACCTTTGCTGGGGGTGGTGGTCGTATCAGGCAGGTAGAGATCACCCTTCTGACCACAGCTGGCCAGAATGATAATCAGGCCGAGGAGTGGCCACAGACGTTTGAATATTGATTGTTTTTGCACTTTCATCTGTCCTGAATCAACACTTCGATGGGGAGTGCGCAGTATAATCGCAGCTTTGATCAATACCCAACTGGCTGTTACCGGCTAGTAAAATAGAGCGATATAAGTATTATCGGTCCACCAACGCATATCTTACTTTTTGGAGAGAGAAGCACGATGAATAATCAGCGTAGAACATTTCTCAAGGGCAGTCTGGCCGCCGGCACCGTGGGTGTCGCTGTAGGCGCTGGCCTGCTCGCCCCCCGTGCCGTCATGGCTGCATGGCCCAAGGCCGCTTTTGAAGCCAACGATTTCGGTGCGGCCATCTCTGGCGTCGCCGGTTCATCTGACGCCGCCGATAGCGGTGATGTGAAGATCAAGGCACCTGACATCGCTGAGAATGGCGCTGTGGTTCCGATCACCGTCTCCACCTCTCTCCCCAACGTTGAATCGATCACCATCCTTTCAGCCAACAACAACACTCCGCTCTCTGCCAGTTTCAACCTGTCAGCCAGTGCCGAGGGTTTTGTCTCCACCCGTATCAAGATGGGTAAGACCTCTGATGTTGTCGCCGTCGTTAAATCCGGTGGCAAGCTCTTTAAGAGCAGCAAGAACGTCAAGGTCACCATCGGCGGTTGTGGCGGCTGATCATTCAACGAATTCTTTGAGGACATAGACAATGGCTAAGACAATCAAGGCACGCGCTAAGCTCAGCGGCGAGACCACCACCGTAAAGGCGCTCTTTACCCACATCATGGAGACCGGTCTGCGTAAAGACAAAAAGACCGGCAAGGTAATTCCTGCTCACTTTATTCAGGAAGTCACCTGCAGCCACGGCGGTAATACCGTACTGACTGCACTGTGGGGACCGGCGGTCTCTAAGAACCCCTACCTGTCGTTCAAGTTCAAGGGCGCAGCTAAGGGTGACAAGCTGACCATCAGCTGGGTCGACAACAAGGGCGGTTCCGACTCTGTCGAGACGGCTATCAAGTAGCCACATCTGTTATGAAGATGAACGGCCGACCTTAGTGTCGGCCGTTCTGTTTTAAGACGATGACCTTTCAAATTCCCACCATCAGAGAGCCTCAACAGTCCGCCGAATACACCATCATCTGGCTACACGGACTGGGTGCAAACCACAGCGATATGGTGCTACTTGCTGATGCGCTAGAACTCTCGGATCGATACGCGATACGCACCCTGTTTCCTGATGCGCCCTATCGCGCCGTTACCATGAACGGTGGATATGAGATGCGTGCATGGTTCGATGTCATCAGTAAAGAGCCTAAGGTCGTTCAGTCACTGGAACATGTCGAAGAATCACAGCGTTATCTCAATAGCTTGATCGAAACAGAGATTGCCAAAGGTATACCGTGCGAGCATATCTATCTCGCTGGATTTTCGCAGGGTGGTGCCATCGCCCTCTATACATCACTTCGTTCAAAGCAACGACTCGGCGGTGTCATTGCCCTCTCCACCTACCTTCCCTTCCGTGAACAGATCGACTCTGAACGAGCTTCCGAGAACCGTAATTCACCTATCTTCTATGCTCACGGTACAGAGGACTCCATTATTCCCTATGCTGCCGCAGAACTGACACGCGAGAAGCTCACGGCACTCAACTACAGCATCGATTGGCACAGTTATGAGATGGGGCACAGCGTCAGCAACGAAGAGATCGAAGATCTGCGTGAATGGTTTATTGAACGATTAATCTAAAGCTACGGTTGTGCTTTAGGCTTTCGAAAGTTTATCGATGCGCGCATCAGATAAAATCTGACACTGCTACTCGAAATTCGAGTAGCACCACTTTTACTAACGACTGATGCAGTCAGAGTATGAGCGCCACGATCAATACCACTAAGTTGGATACTACTGCTCGTCTGTCCCTCACTCACCACCGCACCATCCATTAATAGCGTTAGGGTATCCCCCGCCTCAAGATTTAGTGCCGGTTCTAGACTAACCGCTACGGAGAGGTTGCCACTGTTGTCACGAACGGTCTCTTCACTGCCTGGGGAGGTGATACGTATCTGACTGTAGTTCGTCTCTATTCCATCAGATTCACCCTCAACATCTGCCTGTTTTGAGGCCTCGGGTAGGGGTGGATGACTATAGAGCTGGATATCGGGAAGCTCGAGTTGCTCGACTCCCTGTGGCGCGCGGTCGCTGTAGATGAGATTGCCCTGCTCATCGACATATTTGTAGATTTCGGCGGAGCCACTGGGTGCCACCACGACCAAAATAAATAGTAACAATCCTCTGTTCATGGCTAGAACATAGGGGAATAGACTCTACTCTGCAAACAGAAACGCCCCCAATAGGGGGCGTTTCTGTCTTACTATGTAGCTGCAGCTTAGAGGCTGTAGTACATATCAAACTCAACCGGATGGGTGGTCATACGCATGCGTGTAACCTCTTCCATCTTCAGGCCGATAAAGCCGTCGATCATATCGTCAGTGAATACACCACCGGCGGTGAGGAATTCACGGTCATCATCGAGTGCCTCAAGTGCCTGATCCAGTGAGTGACATACGGTTGGGATCTCAGCCGCCTCTTCTGCAGGCAGGTCATAGAGGTCCTTATCCATAGCATCGCCAGGGTGGATCTTGTTCTGGATACCGTCGAGGCCCGCCATCATCAGTGCTGCGAAGCAGAGGTATGGGTTAGCAGTCGAGTCAGGGAAACGTACTTCAATGCGACGACCCTTCGGATTCATCACGTAAGGAATACGGATTGAAGCAGAACGGTTACGTGCTGAGTAGGCCAGCATTACAGGAGCCTCAAAACCTGGAACGAGACGCTTGTAGGAGTTGGTTGAAGAGTTGGTGAATGCGTTCAGCGCCTTAGCGTGCTTAATGACACCGCCAATGTAGTAGAGGGCCATATCTGAGAGACCGCCGTACTTGTTACCACTGAAGAGATTCTTACCCTTCTTCGACAGTGACATGTGAACGTGCATACCACTACCGTTGTCACCAACGATTGGCTTAGGCATGAAGGTCGCGCTCTTGCCATAGGCATGCGCCACGTTCTGGATGACATATTTCAGCATCTGAACTTCGTCAGACTTGTTGACCAGGGTGTTGGCACCACAGCCAATCTCATTCTGACCTGCGGTTGCAACCTCGTGATGGTGAACCTCAACAACCTGACCCACTTCTTCAAGAGCCAGACACATGGCAGAGCGCAGATCCTGCATGGAGTCGACAGGAGGAACGGGGAAGTAACCACCCTTAACGGTAGGACGGTGACCCATGTTGCCGTCAGAGTAGACCTTCTCGGTGTTCCATGAGGCCTCTTCAGAGTCGATCTTGACGAAGCTACCGGAGAGGTCAGAACCCCAACGCACATCATCGAGGATGAAGAACTCGTTCTCAGGACCGAACAGAGCGCTATCGGCAATGCCGGTAGACTTCAGGTAGGCCTCAGCGCGCTTGGCGACAGAGCGGGGATCACGCTCGTAACCCTGCATGGTGGCAGGCTCGAGAATGTCACAGGTGATGATCATGGTCAGCTCGTCCATGAAAGGATCGAGGATGGCAGTGGTTGAATCGGGCATGAGGATCATGTCGGACTCGTTGATACCCTTCCAACCAGAGATGGAAGAGCCGTCAAACATCTTGCCCTCTTTGAACATCTTCGTATCAACCTGGCTAACAGGCATGGTGACATGCTGCTGCTTACCCTTGGTATCGGTAAAACGAAGATCGACAAACTTTACACCGTTATCCTTGATCATCTTCAAGACTTTGGTTGCTGACATCTCTCTATTTCCTCCAAACGTTATTAAATTAGTAAAACGCTGACCGCTTGCCGTTAGCTCTGCACGTCAGGTTCGCTGTCCGGGAAAGTGCACAAAGTATGCCACGCCCCCGATTTAGTTAACTTTATGAAAATTCAGTTATTTATTAATACACACAGTCACAGGGTGCGCGATTATGGTGCATGCCATTCGTTGACGCACCATAACGGTGCTAACAAAAGCGAAGTTTGATCTCCCGAATGCCTTCAACCCCTTCAGCTACAAGGCTGAACTGTGCAGCGAGCTGTTCAGAGTGTCCAACATCACCCTCAAGCACCGAGAGGGGAAGCAGCAACTCAACCGATACTGCACCATCTATATAGTGGAGCACCTCAGCTTCGATCTGAGTAGAAGCGGGAATATGACCCCACTCATCGCGCAATTGCTGCAGCACTTTCTCACGAAGCGGCAGACCAAGGCAAGGCGCGCCGCCCTCATCATCCTCGGGATCGATATGCACCATCACATCGCTGATCTCTTCAAAATCATCAATCAGCATGCGCCGCATCGTCTCACCAATCTGATGACCTTCAGAAACGCTGATATAGGGATCGACCAAAATATGCACGTCGACCAGCGCCTCTCCTCCCATCAATCGGGTCCGCAACATGTGCAGGGTGCTGACACCATCCACATTCATGATCGCCTCGCGAATACCTTCTACCTGCTCGGTATCAAGCCCGGTATCGATCAGTTCATGGGCGCTGCTCCAGGCGAGGTCCCAACCAATCTTGGCGATCATCAGACCGACAATTACTGCCGCAACGGCGTCAAGATAGGTAAAACCGGCCATGGTGCCACCGACACCAATCACTACCACAATCGAAGAGATAGCATCTGAGCGGCTGTGCCAGGCGTTGGCCTGCAACATTTTGGAGCGTAGCCGTTTTGCTACCGCCATTGTGTAGTGGTAGATCCACTCCTTGGCCAATACTGAGATGGCGGCAACAATCAGCGCTAACATACCGGGAACCATTAGTGATTCAGGGTGAAGTAGTCGTTCAATCGCATCCCATGAGATGCCAATAGCCACCAGAATCAGTGCGCCACCCAGCGCCACCGTCGCAAGTGTTTCGATGCGACCGTGGCCGTAGGGGTGCTCCTCATCGGCACCCTTACTGGCGTGTTTCGCTGCATAGATCACCATGAAATCGGTGACCAGATCTGAGAGTGAGTGGAAGCCGTCGGCAATCAGTGCCTGGGAGTTGGCGGTAAAGCCGAAGATGATCTTGATGACACCGAGAATCAGATCGATCGCTGTACCGATCAAGGTGACACGGCGCGTCTCAAGATAGCGTTCGCTATGAGTATCGCCCGTCGGTTCAGTGTGGTGGTGTCCGCTCATCTCCCTACTCGCTACCAACCTCTATGATAATCACAACCTCATCTCCCTCATCGCGCTGTTCAACCACCCTGTGACCGTTGATCCTGCACCAGGCTGGCACATCATTCAACGCACCGTGGTCGGTCGAGACCACCTCCAGCGTATCACCCGGTTTGAGATTCTTGATCGCATCCTGCGCTCTAATCACCGGCATCGGACAGAAGAGGCGACGTGCATCGAGATGGTGATGACTCAAACGTACCACTCCTGTTTCAGATCCTCGCTGGGGAGTGGTGCAACATTGGTCGGTCGCTCCGTACCATCAGGCATCACAATCACCACATCCACGGCATCTGCATCACGCCCCTGACTAAAACGCGCCGCAATGCGGGCCGCATAGTCGAGATCTTCATCAGAGACATCACCATCAACCAGAACCAGCGGACCGCGATGGCTGACCGGGTGGATCGAAACAAACTGCTTGCGATACCCCTCGAGGAAACGGTTCTCCCCCTCCTCGCGGCCGACAATCAACTTGAAGTTGGCACGAGGGCGGATATGACGACCCACCTTGAGCAGCATGATGTCATCCATCTCATATTCACGGTTGCCGCGGCCTTCCCACAAATCGATCAGCTTGCGTGAGTAGTTTTCATCGGTGAGGAAACAGCAGCCGCCAGCAGGTGAGGCGTAGTCCTCAAAACCGAACTGCTTGGCCAGTGCCATCTGTGGTTTGCGATTGCGCCCGGAGAAGTCGTAGAGCTTGTCGCGATCAACCCACCCCTCACGCTCTGGCAGGGTTGCTGGGAGATTCTTCGCACAAAGGGGACGTAGTAGACGATCATCGGCACCCGACTCGCGCGCCACCACCGGCATCGTATCCTTGCGCTGAGACATCGGTCGCTGACCGATCACCTCGCCGGTAATAATGAAATCGAAGCCGTTCTCCTCAGCCCACTCCTTTGCCTTCTGCACCATGAATATCTTGCAGTCGAGACAGGGATTCATGTTGGCGCCATAGCCGTGCTTGGGGTTGAGAAGCACATCCTTGTAGGGCTCGATGATATCGATAATGTGGAGTTTGATACCGAGCTGCTCGGCCGACCAGAGTGCATTGTTGCGCTTCGGTTTGTTGCGATCCTTCTTGCGGATCGCATGGGTATGACCCTCGACACAGAAGCCGGTGAAGAAGTTGATCCCCTCGACATGGACCCCCTGCTCAAGCATCACCTTGGCGGCGAGCAGTGAGTCGAGTCCACCGGAGATGAGGGCGACGGCTTTGGGTTGTCTATTCATGGGTAGAGCTGACTGAAACGAAAGAGGAGCGATTCTACCCGAAAACGGCTAGTTGCGTCCGTCCAAATTGCTCTCATCAAACTCTTCACTTTCGGCGTACTCCAGACTCCCCTCAAAGGCGCGAAGTCCCTCACCCCCCTCAAGGCGGATACGCAGACTGAGGTTGTTGCGTGAATCGGCATTGGAAAGTGCCTCCTCGAGACCGACGCTGACCGCCATGGATAGCGAAGCGAAGGCGTTAGTCCCGATAGTCGACGCCGTCTGCCTATTCGTAGTTGAGAGCGCGAGCGAACGACGAAGAAGATGCAGCAGCGGCTTTATGTCGGCGTAGAGTCAGTGAGGAGTTGTGTAGAGCCGCGAAGAGGTGATTACGCAACGAACGCAGGACGTCGGGGCGCCGTAGGCATAAACGGCAGTGTTAAGTATTTGCCGCTTGCTTGGGCTTGATGCCTCAAAACATGCTTCCGCAAAAATAGCGACTCCCCGATTTTACCGGCGCGGTACATGGTGAAGAGTGCCTGATCGAAGGTCTGCATGCCGCGATCGGTACTCTGCTCCATCGCCTCTTTTATATTGTCGATATCGCCCTTCTTGATCAGCTCCTTGACGTAGGCAGAGGCGAGCATCACCTCGACAGCAGGCAGGCGCTTGCCATCGACACCGATCAACAATCGTTGCGAAATCACCGCCCGTAGGTGTTGGGAGAGATCTTCCAGGATCGGGGAGTCGCTATTTTGCGGAAGCATGTTTTGGGCATCAAGCCCAAGCAAGCGGCAAATACTTAACGCGACCGTTTATGCCTACGGCGCCCCGACCGTCCTGCGTACGTTGCGTAATCACCTCTTCGCGGCTCTACACAACTCCCTCAGTGACTCTACGCCGACATAAAGCCGCTGCGCATTCTTCGTCGTTCGCTCGCGCTCCAACTACGAATAGCAGACGGCGTCGACTATCGGGGACTAACCGCCTTCGCTTCGCTCATCCATGGCGGCTCAGCGGCTGATGGTGTGCATTCTCGGGAAAGAAGTTAATTACACGCTCGAGGGTCTGGTTGGCGTTATTGGCATGCAGGGTGGCGAGACAGAGGTGGCCAGTATCAGCGTAGGCCAACGCATGCTGCATCGTTTCACGATCACGGATCTCACCAATCATGATCACATCGGGCGCCTCGCGCAGGGCATTTTTCAACGCATTGTCGTAGCTGTGGGTATCGAGTCCCACCTCACGCTGGTCGACCACTGACTTCTTATGGGCATGGATATACTCAATTGGCTCCTCAATCGAAAAAATATGACCCGACTTGTTCTCATTGCGATGGTCGATCATCGAGGCCAGTGTGGTCGATTTTCCCGAACCGGTCGAACCGACCACCAGGATCAAGCCACGGGGTGCCATAATCAGATCCTTTAAAATCTTCGGCAGGTTTAGTGCCTCGATGGTCGGTATCCTGGCAGTTATGTAGCGAATCACCATCGCCACTGCACCACGCTGACGGAAGATATTGACGCGGAAGCGCCCCAGCTCAGGCACCGGCATCGCCAGATTCATCTCCAGCTCCTCCTCAAACTCCGCTATCTGCCTATCGTTCATGATGCTGTAGGCGAGCTCTTTCACCATCTCCGGACTCATCGATTGATCGCCTATCGGTCCCGTTACTCCCTCGATTTTGATATTGACCGGTGTACCGGCGCTGAAAAAGAGGTCTGAGGCGCCCTTCTGAACCATCAACTTGAGGTACTGGACTATATCCATGCACGATTCTCCAAATCTCTGTCTGGTCTGTTCATCTCTATGCTTCAACATAGCACGTCACTTTTACCGATCACCACACCCTTTCCAGGGGAAAGAGATCCATATCTGAACAGACATACCCTCACACCTAAGGCCACGCTATAATCGCGCCTTTCGCGCACTCCTTTAACTATAGATCTGGAACGAGAAGTTTATGGCGGACACATCACCGCATCACGACGTCACCACCTTTCAGGGGTTGATCCTCGCACTGCAGGAGTATTGGGCAGCCCAAGGCTGTGTCATTCTGCAGCCACTCGATATGGAGGTCGGTGCCGGTACCTTCCACCCCGCCACCTTCCTACGTTCCATCGGCCCCGAGCCGTGGGCAACCGCCTATGTGCAGCCATCTCGACGTCCTACCGATGGTCGCTACGGAGAGAACCCCAATCGTCTGCAGCACTACTACCAGTTCCAGGTAATTATCAAACCCTCACCGCTCGATATTCAGGAACTCTACCTCGGCTCGCTGAAGTCGCTCGGTATCGATCCGCTGGTGCACGACATCCGCTTTGTCGAGGATAACTGGGAGTCCCCTACCCTCGGTGCCTGGGGACTCGGTTGGGAGGTATGGCTCAACGGCATGGAAGTGACTCAGTTCACCTACTTCCAGCAGGTCGGTGGGCTCGACTGCAAACCGGTGACCGGTGAGATCACCTACGGTCTGGAACGTATTGCGATGTATCTACAGGGTGTCGAAAGTGTCTACGATCTCACCTGGACCCACAACGGCCCCGCTGGTCGGGTCAGCTACGGTGATGTCTTCCACCAGAACGAGGTGGAGCAGTCGACCTACAACTTCGAACACGCCGATACCGAGGTACTGTTCAAGGCATTCGATAACTGCGAGAGCGAGAGCAACAAATTGATCGAAGCCGGTCTTCCGCTGCCCGCTTACGAACAGGTACTCAAGGCGTCTCACGCATTCAACCTGCTTGATGCCCGCCACGCCATTTCGGTGACAGAACGACAGCGCTTTATTCTACGCGTGCGAGCCCTGGCGCGTGCCGTTGCACAGTCCTACTACGAGGCGCGAGAGAAGCTCGGCTTCCCGATGTTGAAAGGGGGTGAGGCATGAGCACAAGCAACGACCTGCTGATCGAAATCGGCACAGAGGAGCTGCCGCCCAAGGCGCTCAAACGTCTCATTGATGCTTTTGAACGTGGCGTCACAGAAGGGCTCAAGGGTGCCTCTCTTAGCTATGGCGAGATCAAGGCCTACGCTGCACCACGGCGTCTGGCGTTGTTGATTGCGGAACTGCAGGGTGCACAGGCCGACCGTCAGGTTGAACGTCGCGGTCCAGCCGTTGCGGCTGCCTTTGATGATGAGGGCAATCCAAGCAAGGCGGCCCAGGGTTTCGCCCGCTCCTGTAGTGTTGAAGTGGATCAGCTTGAGAAACAGGAGACCAAAAAGGGTGCCTGGCTTGTCCATCGTGCTACCGAGACAGGCCGAGCCACCCCTGAGCTAATTCCTGCCATTATCGAGGAGGCGCTGGCCAAGCTGCCGATCCCAAAACGTATGCGCTGGGGCAGCCTCGATGTCGAGTTTGTTCGCCCTGTCCACTGGCTGGTACTGCTCTTTGGTGATGAAGTCATCGACGCTGAGATCCTCGGTGCCAAATCGGGTCGAGAGAGCCATGGCCACCGCTTCCACCACCCCGATACCCTCTATCTCGGTGAACCAGCGGCCTATGCGCCACTACTCGAGACCGAGGGGCATGTGATCGCCGACTACGCCACACGTCGTGAGGCTATTCGCGCCCAGGTAATGAAGACCGCTGAGGAACTCGGTGGCAAGGCGATTATTGATGATGGTCTACTCGAAGAGGTCACCGCGCTGGTCGAGTGGCCGGTCGCAGTGAGTGGTTCCTTCGAAGAACGCTTCCTTGAGGTACCTGCCGAGTCGCTAATCTCCTCCATGCAGGATCATCAGAAGTACTTCCCTGTGGTTAACGAGGACGGCCAACTGATGCCGCACTTTATTACCATCTCCAATATTGAGAGTCAGGATGTCGAGCAGGTACGCGCCGGTAACGAGCGCGTTATTCGCCCACGCCTCTCCGATGCCGAGTTCTTCTGGAATCAGGATCGAAAACAGCCGCTCAGCGCCCACCAGGAGAGCCTCAAAACGGTGGTGTTCCAGAAACAGCTCGGCACCCTGTTCGAGAAGAGCGAACGTGTCGCAGCCGTCTCAACCTATCTTGCCGGTCTACTCGGTGTCGATAGTGATCAGGCTCGTCAGGCCGCACTGATTTCCAAGTGCGACCTGATGACCAACATGGTCTACGAATTTACCGATCTGCAGGGCATCATGGGACGTTATTACGCCAACCATGATGGTCTGCCAGAGTCGGTAGCCAATGCGATGGACGAGCAGTACATGCCACGTCAGGCGGGCGATCAGTTACCGGCGGGAAGTGTTGGTCAGGTACTCGCCATCGCCGACCGCGTCGATACCATGCTCGGTATCTTTGCCATCGGACAAAAGCCTACCGGTACCAAGGATCCCTTTGCCCTGCGCCGTGCAGCACTCGGGCTGCTACGAATCATCATTGAGCGTGGCCTCGATATTGATCTGCATGAGTTACTCAAGGTTAGCGCCGAACAGCTTTGCGGTAAGGTTGATAAGGCCGCCGATGCCGTCGATGAAACACTCGACTACATGCTCGAACGACTCAAGGCCTATTATGGTGATCAGGGTATTAGCAGCGATGTGATCGAGGCGGTACTCGCCTGTCGTCCCACCCGTCCACTTGATTTCGATCGTCGTATCCGCGCCGTATCCGCCTTCCGTAATCTAACCGAGGCGGAGAGTCTTGCAGCGGCCAACAAACGCATCGGCAATATACTCAAGAAGAGTAATGAGCAGATACCAGAAAGTGTCGATGCGGCTGTGCTCAGTGAGACGGCGGAACAGGCGCTGGCTGGAGAGCTGAACAGACTCCATAGCGATGTACTGCCGCTTTTTGAGAGTGGTGACTACGAGGGGGCTCTGACCCAACTCGCCGCGCTGCGTGAGCCGGTCGATACCTTCTTCGATAACGTTATGGTCAACGCCGAGGATGAGCTGCTACGTAAGAACCGTCTGGCACTATTGCGCCAGATTAACCAGCTCTTCCTGCGCGTTGCCGATATCTCACTACTACAGGGGTAGAGAGTATGAGTGATCGTGATTCTTATAAAGAGATGCTAGCTGCGGTACAGTCGTTCCACGACAAACACGACTTCAAAAACACCGGTGGTGAGGATCTACCCTACCGCGTGGCGCTGATGGCCGAGGAGCTGGGTGAGATCTCTGCCTGTGTCACTAAAGGTAAATCGATCGAGGATCTCGCCGAGGAGTGTTCCGATCTATTGATTCTGGTCATGGGCACTGCCATCGCTGAGGATTTCGATCTCAGCTCGGCCTTCTGGAAGAAGATGGACAAGTTGATGAAACGCGAGGCGAAGATGATCAACGGCCGCATCCGTGTTTCTGAATTCAGGGATCAATAAATCTTGGTAAAACTGGTCATCCTTGATCGCGACGGTGTCATCAATGAGGACTCCGACGACTTCATCAAAACCCCCGATGAGTGGGTTCCGATCCCCGGCAGTCTCGAGGCGATCGCACGACTCAATAGTGCCGGTTATCGCGTGGTAGTGATTACTAACCAGTCAGGCATCGCTCGCGGGCTGTTCGATACCGAAACCCTGATCTCGATCCACGACAAGATGCATAACCTGCTCGCCGAAATGGGGGGTGAGGTTGAGGCAGTTCTCTTCTGTCCCCACGGGCCCAAGGATGATTGTAGCTGTCGAAAACCAAGGGGGGGTATGTTCAAACAGCTAGCTTCTCGTCTCGGTATCGATCTGAACGGGGTACCTGCTGTCGGTGACTCCGGACGCGATCTTGAGGCCGCCGCCTCTGCTGGTGCACTCCCTGTCCTTGTCCGCAGTGGTAAAGGTGAACGAACCCTGGCATCTGGTATCTCGCTTGAAGCAATCCCGCTGTTCGAAAATCTGGCGGCCTTTGTCGATTCCTATCTAGCTGAGGAGGGCTAATGCTCTTTCTCCGTTCACTCACCTACTGGATCGGAATGCTGCTCTCCACTCTGGTAGTCGCACCACTCGGTCTGCTGTTGTTCCCCTTTCCGCTCACCGCTCGTTTCCATTTTATTAAGAGCTGGGCACTGTTTAATCTCTGGTTACTGAAGATCACCTGCGGGCTGCGCTATGAGGTCGACGGAGTGGAGAATATTCCGGATCAGACCGTCATTGTCTTCTGTAAACACCAATCGACCTGGGAGACATTGGTCCTGCAGAAGCTCTTTCCACGCCAGGTCTGGGTGCTTAAACGTGAACTACTGAAGATCCCTTTTTTCGGCTGGGGACTGGCGATGCTTGAGCCGATCGCAATCGATCGCTCTGCTGGTCGCAAGGCGCTTAAACAGCTGGTTGATCAGGGCAGTAGATATCTCAACGAGGGGCGTAGCGTAGTGATCTTCCCAGAAGGTACACGCACCCAGTTTGGCAGCAGCGGCAAGTACCACGCCGGTGGCGCCATTCTGGCGCAGAAGAGTGGCTTCCCGGTGCTACCAATCGCTCACAATGCCGGTGCTTACTGGCCCAAACACTCCTTTATCAAATACCCCGGTACAATCCGCCTCTCCATTGGACCAGCTATCGATAGCAGTGGTAAAAAGACCGACGCAATACTCACTGAGTCTGAACAGTGGATCGAGGGCCGCATGGCTGAACTAGGTGGACGGACTGTTTAGCCACACTTTATCGCACTGTTAAAATGCCGATTGGAGATCGATCATGATCAGAAGGTTTATCTATCTGCCTCTCTTTGCACTTCTCATCACGCTACCGGTGGTCGGCTGTTCGACACTTGATGGAGCAAAGACTACGGGCGGGGCCAAGAGCAGCAACCGTGGCAGTAGTGGCCATGTCGGCGTTAAAATCGGTTTTTAACAAATTAAGGGGGGTGCCATCTGCGACGGCACCCCCCTTAATTAGAAATAACTACTTATATATCAACTAGTTAAACATCAATATTCGATGCGGAAAGGGCATTAACCTCAATAAAGTCGCGGCGTGGCTCAACCTGGTCACCCATCAACGTTGTAAAGATCTCATCGGCACCCACCGCATCCTCAATCTTCACCTGTAACAGACGTCGACTCTCTGAATCGAGTGTTGTCTCCCAGAGCTGATCGGGATTCATCTCACCCAGTCCTTTATAGCGTTGAATATGCAGTCCACGTTTCGCCTCATCCATCATCCAGTTAAGTGCCTGTTTGAAACTCATCACCGGCTGGTTACGTTCACCACGCTGAATATAGGCACCCTCACTCAGTAGACCGTCGAGCTGTTCACCTAAAACAACCATGCTCTGGTACTCAACCGAGTCGAAAAACTCGTGGTTAATCACACTATCATTGCTGATACCGTGGTTATATTTACTGACCACCAGATGATAGGGATCGTTCTCCTCTCCCTCCTCAGCACGAATCTCGTAACGAACCGAGGCATCCTGATCATCATTGATACGTGCTTGGAGCTCTGCTGCCCACTCCCCCAGTTGAGCCTGGTTGTGGAAACCCTCTGTACCCAATTTCGGCATATAGATCAGACGCTCAAGAATCTGTTGATCATAGCGACGACTAAGACGACGTATCGTCTGCATCACAGCCAGGTAGTCACGAGTCAGAGCCTCTAAGCCTGGGCCTGTCAGCGGTGGAGCATCAGGATTTACGTAGAGCGTGGTCTTGTCTAGCGAGAGTTGCAGCAGATGGTTATTGAGCTCGGTATCATCCTTTACATACTGCTCCTGTTTACCCTTCTTCACCTTATAGAGTGGCGGCTGAGCGATGTAGATGTGACCACGTTCGATCAGCTCTGGCATCTGGCGATAAAAGAAGGTCAGTAACAGAGTACGGATATGAGAACCATCGACATCGGCATCGGTCATGATAATAATGCGGTGATAGCGTAGTTTGTCGGGATTAAACTCTTCACGACCGATACCGCAGCCGAGTGCAGTAATCAGCGTACCGACCTCTGCTGAAGATAGCATCTTGTCGAATCGTGCCTTCTCAACGTTCAGGATCTTACCCTTAAGCGGCAGGATTGCCTGGGTGTGACGATCACGACCCTGCTTGGCGGAACCACCCGCAGAGTCACCCTCCACCAGGAACAGTTCGGAGAGGGCTGGATCTTTCTCCTGACAGTCGGCCAGCTTACCGGGCAGACCGGCAATATCGAGTGCACCCTTACGACGAGTCATCTCACGCGCCTTACGAGCGGCCTCGCGAGCACGTGCGGCATCAATGATCTTTCCGGTAATCGCCTTCATCTCAGCCGGATTCTCGAGTAGAAACTCCTGCAGCTTCTCAGCCATGGTCGACTCAACGATCCCCTTCACCTCTGAAGAGACCAGCTTATCCTTGGTCTGCGATGAAAATTTAGGGTCGGGAACCTTGACCGAAAGCACTGCGGTGAGACCCTCACGGGCGTCATCACCGGTAGCGTTGATCTTCGATTTTTTAGAGATCCCCTCCTTCTCCATGAACTGGTTGAGGGTACGGGTCAACGCACTACGGAAACCTGCCAGGTGGGTACCGCCATCACGCTGCGGAATATTATTGGTAAAGCAGAAGATATTCTCCTGATAGGAGTCGTTCCACTGCAGCGCTACCTCGACTCCTACCTCATCCTTCTCGGTCGTGAAGTGGAATACATTCTCGATAATGGGCGTCTTATTACGGTTCAGATGCTCAACAAAGGCCCTGATACCACCCTCATATTCGAAGATATCCTCCTTGTCGCTACGCTCATCTGAGATACGGATACGTACACCCGAGTTGAGGAATGAGAGCTCACGTAGACGTTTGGCGAGGATATCGTAGTGATATTCGGTATCAGCAAAGATCTCAACGCTCGGTTTAAAGCGGATCTCGGTACCACTGCTCTTGGTCTCACCCACTGACTTGAGAGGTTCCTGCGGAACTCCCAATACATACTCCTGCTGATAGACCTCACCATTGCGGCAGATGGTCAGTCGTAGAGTCTCTGAAAGGGCATTGACCACTGAAACACCTACACCGTGCAGACCGCCAGAGACCTTATAGGAGTTATCATCAAACTTACCGCCAGCATGTAGAACGGTCATGATGACCTCAGCTGCTGAGACTTTCTCCTCAGGATGCATATCGACCGGAATGCCACGACCGTTATCGGAGACACTGATCGACCCATCACTATGGATCACCACATTAATATCTGAACAGTGCCCCGCCAGTGCTTCGTCAATGGAGTTATCAACCACCTCGAACACCATATGGTGGAGGCCGGTACCGTCATCGGTATCACCGATGTACATTCCAGGGCGCTTGCGTACTGCGTCGAGTCCCTTCAACACCTTAATATTTGACGAGTCGTAGCTATTCTCTTCGCTCATAGGATCCATACCTTTTATATGTGGCGACGATTATACCACCTCTTCTACCGAACCATGTTCCACGTGGAACACACTATAACTCTCCCAGTAGCTGCTATTGAGCAGCTCTGGTTCGATTGCTGAGATGAATAGCTGTGCTGGTAGATTGGCCAAACGTTTCATCAACTCATCCCGGTGATATCTATCCAACTCAGCTGGTAAATCATCTATTAATAACAGACTCCGTTTGTCTGTTGATTCAGCGAGTAGTTGAACCTGAGCCATTCTCAAGGCACAGACGAGCAACTTCTGTTGTCCCCTCGATATATGGGTCTGGACACGTTGACCGCCCATTTTGATAATTAAATCTGCACGGTGTGGCCCATACCTTGTGTGACCCAATTCACTATCGCGGACTAGTGATCGTTCCAGTTGCTCACTATAAGCTTCACTCTTATCCCAACCAGGTTGGTAACTAAGCTCTAATGTTTCGGAACCCACCAGGGGCGCAGCAAACTCTGGGAGTAGTGGTTTTAACCGATCAATGTAATTAATCCTCTGTCGATCAATCTCGTTCGCACAGCTCACCAGCTCTGAATTCCACACTGATGCACTCTTCGAATCGCCAGAACGGAGTGCAGCATTACGCTGCTTTAGTGCCCTTTTATAACGACTCCATATGGGATAGAAACTATGTTCCACGTGGAACACGCCCCAATCGATAAATTGTCGACGCTGTGTTGGACCCTGCTCCAACAGCTCGTGACTATCGGGATTAATGATCAGAAGTGGTATCTGTGAAGCAACCTCTGAGATGGAGTTTGCATTGTTACCCGCAACACGCATCTGTAGTTCACTACTGCTCCGCTGCAGACCAATTGGAATAGTGCCCTCATCCGTACTGATCTCACCAAAGAGAGTAAAACGCTCTTCTCCTCTTTTGATCAGTTGTAACGGTCGTGTTGTCTTAAATGAACTGACCCGACTGAGGTAGTAGATCGACTCGAGCAGGCTCGTCTTACCACTACCATTACTACCATGAATGAGATTGAGATTATTTGAGGGTCGAATATCCGCAGTAGAAATATTGCGAAAATTAGAGACTTTGAAGTGAGAAAGACTCATCGATAGGGCGTTGCCTGATGGGATTTAATGAGACTTTTATTGGAGGTTTTATAAATAAGATAAGAAGATATTCTTGGATAGCTCGACTCGCCCTACCCCATACATTCAGGGTAGGACAGTAGTTGAAGCTAGAGTCGCATCGGCATCACAACGTAGCGTGATGTATCACCTTCGGTCGCCTCAATCAGACAGCTACTATTGGCATCGGAGAGACTAATCTTCACATTGTCATTCTGGATTACATTGAGTGCGTCGATCATGTAGCTGACATTAAAACCGATCTCCAGCTCCTGTCCATCGTACTCCACCTCTATCTCATCCTCGGCCTGCTCCTGCTCTGGATTGTGAGCCAGAATCTCTAGTGCATTGGGTAACAGGTGCAGGCGTACTCCACGGTACTTCTCATTGGAGAGAATAGAGGTGCGAGTGAGAGCTTGTTTGAGAGTTTCTCGATCAGCCTTAATCTCTTTATCACAGCCACTGGGGATTACACGTTCATAATCGGGGAAGCGACCATCGATCAGTTTTGAGGTAAATCCAAGTCCAGGAAGGGTGACCTTAATGTGATTACTTCCAACCTGAATCTCTGCCATCTCATCATTCGATTCAAGCAGTCGTAGTAGCTCCTGAACACCTTTACGAGGCACTATGACCTGCTGATCATCAGTGATCTCGATGGTCGCAGTAACATCACTCAATGCGAGTCGATGTCCATCGGTAGCAACCGCACGAAGACGTTCTGATGTCAGCTGTAGCATAAGGCCATTGAGGTAGTAACGAACATCCTGCTGAGCCATGGCAAAGTGAGTACGTTCTATCAGTCGACGAACTTCAGTCTGTGGCAACTCAAACTTATTGACATTTTTTATCGCATCGACACTTGGAAAATCACTGGCAGGAAGGGTAGATAGTGTGAATCGACTCTTGCCAGATTTTACAATCACCCGGTCATCTTCCAGAGAGAAACTGATCTCAGCACTCTCTGGCAGTGCCCTGCAGATATCAATGAATTTACGTGCGGGTACAGTCGTCTCTCCTGGAGCATCGACAGCAACACTACTGATCGCCTGCAGCTCAACCTCAAGATCGGTTGCTGTAAAGGTGATGCCATCCTGTCCTGCAGAGATCAGAACATTAGAGAGAACCGGTAGGGTCTGGCGTCTTTCGACAACACCACTAACGGCCTGGAGCGGTTTGAGGATCGCTTCACGCTGTACCTTGAATTTCATATATCCATCCCATCTATATAAAAAATAATCTTTTTATTTATTACTTTACTATTACTATTAAGCAGCCCTATTTTTCGGGATAACTCGTAATATTCGTTATAATTCAATTAGCTACAACACTATTTTCAATGTATGAGCCGTATGTATCCTGGGTGTGAGCTGTTAATCAGTTGTGGATAACTTAGGACCCAATTTTATCCACAACTTTACCCACCGTTAATTAACACTATGTTGTCATAGTTCTCAACAGGTTGGCGTGATCCTCTTTGATTCTAAGATCACCCTCCATCAGCTCCTTGATCTTGCGACAGGCATGCAGCACCGTCGTGTGATCGCGACCACCGAACTCTTTGCCTATCTCTGGCAGACTATGGTTAGTCAGCTCTTTGGCCAGCGCCATCGCCATCTGACGGGGTCTGGTGATCGATCTAGAACGTCTGGCAGAGTGTAGATCGGCTACCCGAATCTTATAATATTCTGCTACCGTTTTCTGGATATTTTCAATCGTGACCAGCTTATCCTGCAGCGCGAGTAGGTCACGTAGTGCCTCCTTGGCAAAGTCGAGTGTGATTGGTCGACCGGTGAAGTTGGCGTTAGCCATTACTCGTCGTAGCGCACCCTCGAGTTCGCGGATATTGGAGTGGATACGTTTGGCGATCAGAAAGGCGACGTCCTGTGGCAGTTCGATACCAGCCTTGGCCGCCTTACTCATTAATATAGCGACGCGAGTCTCAAGCTCAGGTGGCTCTATTGCGACAGTCAGCCCCCAGCCAAAGCGTGACTTGAGACGCTCCTCCAGGCCATCGACCTCTTTTGGATAGCGGTCACAGGTGAGAATAACCTGTTGGTTGCCCTCGAGTAGCGCATTGAAGGTGTGGAAAAACTCCTCCTGTGAGCGCTCCTTCTTGGCGAAGAACTGGATATCATCAATCAGCAGTGCATCGACAGAGCGGTAGAAGCGTTTGAATTCGGTGATGGCGTTGTGCTGCAGCGCCTTGACCATATCCTGCACAAAACGTTCGGAGTGTAGGTAGACCACGTTAGCATTAGGGTTGTGCTGCAGGATCATATTGCCGACTGCATGCATCAGGTGGGTCTTACCGAGTCCAACACCCCCATATATAAAGAGGGGGTTGTAGGCCTTGCCTGCATTCTCGGCAACCTGGAAAGAGGCAGCGCGTGCCAACTGGTTAGATTTACCCTCGACGAAGCGGTCGAATGTATAGCTGTTATTGAGACTGCTGCCGCGATTACCGCTGCGTCTGACGGGTGCTTGTTGCGCAGTCAGCGGTGAACTGTTGCTGACAGCACCATTGGGCGACTGCTTATTTTCAGCTACAGGGCGTTTTTGCGTGCCGATCTCAAGAGTAATACGAGGTGGATTGCTGGAGATGCGCCCAGCAATCTCAGCGATTAGTGAGAGGTGGTGCTCCTTGACCCAGTCGAGAACAAAACGGTTGGGTGCGAGTAGTCGTAGCGCATCACTCTCCTCCACGGCATGCAGGGGACGGATCCAGGTGTTGAACTGCTGAGCGTTAAGCTCACCCTCAAGATGATTGAGGCACTGTTTCCAGAGTGCAGATTCCAACGTGTTGACCCCTTGCTACTACGAGTGTTGTTATCGGAGAGGAGTGGGAGTCTAACGCTGATGGAGAAAGTTATCCACAACCATTTTACTTATAATTGGTACACTTCCGTAATTGACAGCGGGCGCCGCTTCCCATATCCTTCCCGATCTTTTTCCGACCATTAATATGGGTTTAGAGCACCATGAAACGTACATTCCAGCCAAGCAACCTCAAGCGTAAGCGCGTCCACGGTTTTCGTGCACGTATGAGCACCAAGAACGGCCGTAAGGTTATCTCTGCACGTCGTGCCAAGGGCCGCGCCCGTCTGTGTGCATAAGTGAGCGGTAGGTTCTGGGGAAACGCATGAACTTCCCCCGACTTGCCAGACTTACACTAAAGCGGGATTTCTCATTCGTCTTTGAGGATCCGTGCAAGGTTAGCGCGGGGTCGTTTACGATTCTGGCGCGCCGCAATGAGCTCAGCCATCCAAGACTCGGCATGGCGATCTCGAAAAAGAATGCCAAGACAGCCGTCTCCAGGAACCGGATCAAACGGATGGTACGCGAAAGCTTTAGAGCCCACTACGAACAGCTTGGCGATTTCGATATTGTCGTTCTGACGCGTCGTGGCGTGATGGAACAGAGCAAACAGCAGTTAAGCATGAGCCTCGAAAAACAGTGGAACGCCTTGGTCAAGCGATGCGCCGCCTCTTTATCCTAATCATTCAGGGTTACCGCTACCTGATAAGCCCGATAGTAGGCAGCAATTGCCGTTTCTATCCCTCCTGCTCCTGTTATGCACTGACGGCCGTTGAGCGTTACGGTGCCCTCAAGGGTGGCTGGTTATCAGTAAAAAGAGTTTCACGTTGTCACCCCTGGCATCCAGGTGGTGTAGATCCAGTACCCGAACCTAATCAGGAAAGATCCCATGGATAACAAGCGCCTGCTTCTCTTTGGAGCGTTCTTCATCACCCTGCTGATGATCTGGCAGGAGTGGGGAGCTTGGCAGGCTGCGAAAAATGCACCGCCTGCACCCGTCGCGGTTCAGGGTGGGAGTAGCATCTCTAGTGCTGCTGATCTTCCCGATACCGCTCCTACACCTGGGGTTGCCTCTCCTGTAGGCGTGCCGGGTACCGGTCAGGTGGTGAAGCAGGCGAAGCGCATTAAGGTGACGACGGACCTGCTGGAGATTGAGATCGATACCCTCGGTGGCGATCTGCGCGTAGCGCGTCTTAGTGCCTACCCGGTCGATCCGGCCACGCCCGATGAGCCATTCCCCCTGCTGGGCGATAGTGGCGAGCTCTTTAATGTAGCGCAGTCTGGACTGCTCTCCGCAGAGACCAAGCTACCGAACCATCA
The DNA here is from genome assembly GCF_013343005.1 of Candidatus Reidiella endopervernicosa. Lineage (GTDB taxonomy): Bacteria > Pseudomonadota > Gammaproteobacteria > Reidiella > Reidiella endopervernicosa. Next base: position 572,304 of record NZ_CP054491.1, on the reverse strand, counting down.
TGATATCTACACTTCTGTGGCCGATGATTACAGCCTCGAAGCGGGTCAGGATAAGCTTGAGGTGCGTCTTAGCTGGCGTGGTGAGAATGGTGTTGAGGTCGACAAGATCTATACCTTCCACCGCGGTAGTTATCTGGTCGATCTACGACATGAGCTACGCAATAGCGGCGCAGATCAGTTCAGCGCCAGCCAGTATCGACAGCTGCAGCGTACCGATCCCGGTCAGCAGAGCATGTTCCTCTACACCTACACCGGCGGTGTGATCTATAGCGATGAAGAGCGCTACGAGAAGATCGACTTCGATGAGATGAGCGACAAGAAGCTGGCTCGCGAGATCACCGATGGCTGGGCAGCTATGATTCAACACTACTTCCTTTCAGCATGGATCCCTGTGCGTGGCGAAGCGAATCACTACTTCAGCAATGTTATCGATGGTAACCGCTTCATTCTCGGTCTGCGTGGTCCAGCGAACTCGGTGGCTCCAGGTGCCGCACAACAGTTTGAGAGCCAGCTCTATATGGGGCCGAAGCTGCAGAACGATCTGGAAAAAATCGCCACAGGACTTGAGCTGACCGTTGACTATGGTGTGTTGACCGTTCTGGCGCAGCCGCTCTTCTGGTTGTTGACCTTTATTTACGACAACATCATCAGCAACTGGGGCTGGGCGATCATCCTCCTCACCATCATGATCAAGGCGGTCTTCTACAAGCTCTCCGAGACCAGCTACAAGTCGATGGCGAACATGCGCAAGATCTCGCCGCGCCTGGCAACGCTGAAAGAGCGCTATGGCGACGACAAGCAGCGCTTCCAGCAAGAGATGATGAAGATGTACAAGACGGAGAAGATCAACCCACTGGGTGGTTGTCTGCCGATCCTGGTACAGATCCCGGTCTTCATCGCCCTCTACTGGATGCTGCTTGAGAGTGTTGAGATGCGTCAGGCACCCTTTATTTTCTGGCTAACCGACCTCTCCAGCAAGGATCCCTACTTCGTACTGCCGCTGCTGATGGGCGCCTCAATGATCATCCAGCAGAAGCTCAACCCGGCGCCGCTCGATCCGATCCAGGCGAAGGTGATGATGGCACTGCCGATTATCTTTACCGTCTTTTTCGCCTTCTTCCCCTCGGGTCTGGTGCTCTACTGGGTGGTCAACAACGTACTCTCGATTGCACAGCAGTGGGTAATTACCCGCCGCATCGAGAACGCTGGAAAACCCTGATCCCGACCGATCTGTGCTGTGAGCACTGAGCAGGAGACGATCGCCGCCGTTACCACCCCGCCCGGGGTGGGCGGTGTTGGTATCGTGCGTGTTTCCGGTCCCAAGGTTAATGAGATCGCTAATGCGATTCTTGGAACCCTCCCCCAACCTCGCAGTGCTGAGCTGCACAACTTCAGCGCCAACGATGGCTCTGTAATCGATAGCGGTATCGCGCTACGTTTCCCTGCGCCCCACTCCTTCACCGGTGAAGATGTCTTGGAGTTACAGGGCCACGGTGGTTCAGTAGTGATGGATATGGTGCTGCAGCGTGTGTTGGATTTAGGTGTGCGTCAGGCACGTGCCGGTGAGTTTTCAGAGCGTGCCTTCATCAACGGCAAGCTCGATCTGGTACAGGCGGAAGCGATTGCTGACCTGATTGAGGCAGGCAGTATCGAGGCAGCGCGAGCCGCGCAGCGTTCACTACAGGGCGATTTTTCCAGGGGCATCACTCAGCTGGTCGAGGCGCTGATCGAGCTGCGTATTTACGTCGAGTCGGCGATCGACTTCCCCGAGGAGGAGATCGATTTTCTCGGCGATGGTGTGGTCGCGAGCAAGGTTGATGCTGTTCTCGTACAGCTTACGGAGATTGAGCGGCGTGCCGAGCAGGGCCATCTGCTGCAGGAGGGTATGACGGTGGTGATTGCCGGCCGACCCAATGCTGGCAAGTCATCGCTACTCAATCAACTTGCAGGACGTGAGTCGGCGATCGTCACCGACGTCGAGGGCACCACCCGCGATGTGCTGCGCGAGAACATTCAGCTCGATGGCATGCCACTACATATTATCGACACGGCGGGCCTGCGCGAGAGCAGCGATGTAGTTGAGCAGGAGGGGATTCGTCGCGCCTGGCGTGAGATCGAACAGGCCGATCGGATTTTACTGGTGATTGATGACCAGCTTGGGCTCACCGAAGAGGATGAACTGATCGTGGCTGAGCTCGCGAAAGGGCCCGGACTGACAATTATCAGAAACAAGATCGATCTTAGTGGCCGAACGGCCGGATTCAATGGCAGCACTGCTCACCCCGAGATAGCGCTCTGCGCCAGTGACGGCAGTGGCAGCGATGCTCTGCGTGACCATCTGAAGCAGTGCATGGGTTATCGGGTAGCAGGTGAAGGGGGTTTCAGTGCGCGCCGCCGCCATCTCGATGCGTTGGCGCGAGCACGACTCTCGATTGAGACCGCACAACATCAACTGGCTAATAACGCTGCTGGCGAGTTGATGGCTGAGGATCTGCGTCAGGCGCAGAATGCACTGAATGAGATTACCGGTGAGTTCAGTAGTGATGACCTGCTAGGCAAGATCTTCTCCAGCTTCTGTATCGGTAAGTAGCAACTCAGAGTCCGAAGAAGTGTCTGATCTTCACCAGTAGCTCGTCGTGCTGCGCGGCAGCCAGACGGTCGCGTGTCTCCCGGTCGAGATCATTCTTTGCCATGCTCAGATCGGCATCGCGTTTCGCCATAGTGCGCGAGATCTCCTCGGCGATCACCGGGCGTGCCTTGATCACCTGCTCGAACGCCTCCTTGTCGAGGCGGTAACACTCCACATCGGTCAGTGCGATCACGTTGGCGGCGCGCGGTGCACCGGTGAGTAGACCCATCTCACCAAAGAAGCTGCCTGCCTCCCCCCCGTTGATGATATTGACCTGCCGCTGCTCGCCCTCCGAGCTGAGCACCACCTCCGCCTGACCCTCGATCAGGATATAGAGCCAGTTGGCGACCGTGCCCTGCTGGGTGATCACATCACCTTCAACAAAGGGTGCGTACGCTGACCGCCATGGAGAGCGAAGTGAGGGCGGTTAGTCCCCGATAGTCGACGCCGTCTGCATATTCGTAGTTGAGCGTGAGCGAACGACGGAGAAGATGCAGCAGCGGCTTTATGTCGGCGTAGAGTCAGTGAGGGAGTTGTGTAGAGCCGCGAAGAGGTGATTACGCAACGAACGCAGGACGTCGGGGCGCCGTAGGCATAAACGGTCGCGTTAAGTATTTGCCGCTTGCTGGGCTTGGATGCCCAAAACATGCTTCCGCAAAAATAGCGACTCCCCGAGGTGAGCTGCTCGGCAATGGCTCGACGCGCCTCCTCGTCGAGAGTGGCAAACAGCGCAACACGTTCGAGTAGAGCTATACGCTGTTTGATATCACGAGAGTGCTCCTTGGCGCGAAGTTTATGACTCTCCTTGTAGAGGTGGAGGCTCTGTTGCGGCAGGGCGAACTCGATACTGGCGCGTTTCAGCGCCGCGTAGATATGGGTCCTCACGGCCGAGTCGGTGGGATCGTCGACGGCGAGATCGGTCAGCCAGTAGCGCAGCGCATAGTTGATGGTACTACCCTCTATACTCATCGCTACACAGTTTGCTGCAGGTTGTGCAGCGACATTGGGAATACCGGCCTGATGCATGGCTGACTCTACCGTGTGGATAACCAGTGCTGGCGTAACGTTGAATTCTACATTGAAGTTGATCCAGCGGCGCAGCTGTATCGGTTCACCCTGACGCCGGCCAAGGATGGTGAACTTCCCCTTCATCAGGATACTGTTGGGAATGACCACCGTCTCCCAGTTACGTGTCTCGATACTGGTCGAGCGCCAGCAGATATCGACCACTCGACCGACTGCATCATCAACCTTGACCCAGTCCCCGATGTGGATCGAATCATCGAGTTGCAGTGCGGTACCGCCGAGAATATTGCCGAGGGTGTCCTGCAGCGAGAAGGCGAGTACTGCGGTGATTACCGCCGAGGTGGTGACAATGCTGGAGAAATCGAGCCCAATCTCTGACAGGCGCACCATGCACCAGAGCAGATAGGCGATGGTGACCAGAATATCCTGAAGTATCGTTGGTGCGTGGATCTGTATCAGTGGCAGAAGCCGGTGGAAGAGAATCAGACCTGCGAGACGAATTGCTGCCAAACCCATGACCAGGATGGCGATATGTTGGGGAATCGTCCCCTCGTCTATGACTCCACTATTGAGCAGGAGGATGGTAATGAGATAGCCGATCAGACCCAGCAGGTAGAAACCGAGGATGTGCAGTATCTGACGATGTGTAATTGCCGCTGTGCGTATTAAAAGTAGCGAGATGATAACGATTGCGGCTAGCTGATAGCCGACCGGGGAGTCGCTATTTTGCGAAAGTTTGTTTTGGGCATCCAAGCCCAAGCAAACAGCAAAAACTTCACGCGACCGTTTATGCCTGCGGCGCCCCGACCGTCCTGCGTACGTTGCGTAATCACCTCTTCGCGGCTCTACACAACTCCCTCAGTGACTCTACGCCGACATAAAGCCGTTGCTGCATCTTCTCCGTCGTTCGCTCGCGCTCTCAACTACGAATAGGCAGACGGCGTCGACTATCGGGGACTAACCGCCCTCACTTCGCCTCCATGGCGGTCAGCGGATGAATGGCTGCTACTGCATCAACGAGGCTTGTCCAGAGAGAGATCTGCATCACTGCTCCCCTATTGTTTGGCTCTAGTTATTGGGGGTGTAACTACCAATGTAGTTGATAACAGCGTCTGATATCTAGCAGAGAGATGGTTTTAGAGGTAAAGCGGGTAGTAATGATCGAACGATTGGATCGGTGCTGTCCCATGACGGGACAGCACCAGCGCTTAAGGTTTGACCGCCTCGATGGTGGCAGAGACGACAAAATCCTCAACGCCACGACCGGGTGCCCAGTCCTTAATGAAGTCACGTGAATCATCTTTCGGTGCAACAGCGATTTTAGAAAAACCAGCATCGGCCATGTGTTGCTCCAGTTCACCGATGTGAGAGGCACCCGCCATACAGCCGGAGTAGAGCGCGAGGTCGTCACGCATCTCATCGGGTAGCTCCACGGTGGCGACGACATCGGAGATGGCCAGACGACCGCCCGGTTTAAGAACACGGAAGGCCTCTTCAAAGACGCGCCCCTTGTTGGGAGAGAGGTTGATCACACAGTTGGAGATAATGACATCAACCGTATCATTGGCGACCGGCAGATTTTCAATCTCACCGAGGCGAAACTCAACCTGCTCGAATTGTCCCTTCTCCGCATTGGTGCGTGACTTGCTGATCATGTCGGGGGTCATATCAACACCAATGACACGACCCGTGGTTCCAACCTCGGCCGCAGCGAGGAAGGCGTCGAAGCCACCGCCACTACCAAGATCGACCACCACCTCACCCGGCTGGAGTGAGGCGATGGCGCGCGGGTTTCCGCAACCGATCCCCATGTCGGCACCCTCGGGTACCGCGTCCAAATCCTCATAAGAGTAACCGAGGCGGGTCGAGATCAGGGTGTTGATCTGATCGTCATCAGAGACCCCGCAGCAGCTGCTGCCGACGCCGCACGCCTCGCCAGCGTTATCGGCCTGTGCCACCTTGGCGTAGCTGTCGCGCACCTGCTGGCGGATATCGTCGGCCTGCCTGGCACCGATCGAGACTGCTACCTCGGTGGGTTCGCAGCAGCTATTCTCTTCCTGACTCATGTTAGTTCCTCGTGACTTCGGGTTACGATTTGAAGAAGTGGCTCAACTGTTCGAGCGTGGCCGGATCGACCCAGCAGTTGACCTGTTTACCCTGTCGTTCCATCTCAATCAGGCCGGCACGATTGAGCTCTTTAATGTGGTGTGAAAGGGTCGAAGGGGCGATATCGAGACCCTCGCCGATAACACCGACACTCCGTACCGCCTCCTCACTGCTGCAGACCGTACCCGGCGCGCAGCAGGTCGAAAGGCTGAGAAAGATCTGTAGACGGTGTGGATTGGCCAGTGCCTTAAACTGCTCCGCCATCTGCACAAGATTATCGTTTTGATAGTTCGACATATTTCGAACTGTAGAATCATCTGCTGGTGATGTCAACTGTTGGAGATAGGTGAGAGTTATTGCAACAGGTGGTTAATACGTCCTGCGCGAGGCAGGTAGAAGTTATCGCCATTCCAGGAGATGAGCACCCGTGTCGCCTGGCCGAGGATGCGTTCACGCTCCACCAGACCGAAAAAGCGTGAGTCGCCACTGCGGTCTCGATTATCACCCAACAACAGGTACTCTCCTGCTGGAATCGTCACCGGGCCAAAGTTGCTCTGGGGCGTTGGTGTGGGTTGTCGCATCACAGCGTGATCGACACCAGGGAGCTGTTCGGTGGCAAAGAGAAAACTCTGCTGCTCCTCATCGTTAAGTACCGAGACGGTCTGCTGATCGGGTGCGGAGTAGTTAAGTGGCTGGCCATTGATGATGAGTCGATTATCACGCATCAGAATGGTGTCACCCGGTTCGCCGATCACCCGCTTGACCATGCGGATGTCATCCTTGGGAGAGTAGAAGACAACAATCTCGCCCCGGATGGGATCGTCCCACTCCGCCAGATGGAGGGTAGTAAAGGGAATCTTGAGATCGTAGGCGAGTTTATCGACATAGATCATGTCACCCTCGACCAGGGTCGGTTTCATCGAGCCGGAGGGGACATAGTTCCAGTCGCCAAACACCGAGCGTGAGGCGAAGATGACCAGCGCCAGCAGTGCCAGTTCGGCGATGCTACGTGGAAGTCCGGGCTTTTTAAGTTTGTCGATCAGGTTGTTCACGGTTGATTTACATCCCCGGTTATAACTGGCTGTTCAGACTCAATGATGGGAGTTTGGTTCACTCGTCTTCTTCAAACTCGAGTGAGAGTGAGTTGACGCAGTAGCGCTGTCCGGTCGGTTGCGGGCCATCCTCGAACAGATGACCGAGGTGTGAGCCACAGTTGGCACAGGTGATCTCGACCCGGCGCATGCCGTGGCTGGTATCAAAGTGCTGTTCGACGCGAGTAGGGTCGACCGCGTCCCAGAAGCTCGGCCAGCCGCTACCGGAGTCGTACTTGGTATCGGAGCGGAACAGCTCGGTATTACAGCAGGCACAGCGGTAGATCCCTTCCGACTTGTTGTCCCAGTAGGCTCCGCTGAAGGCGGGTTCGGTCCCCTTCTCCCTGCAGACGCGGTACTGATCGCGACTCAGCTTGTCACGCCACTGCTCATTGTCATCGTTGCTCATCGATTCACCTGCTGGTTATTACCCGACTATTTTTATAAATCATGTTGGAGTTCTGGGTCGTTGGCAAGAGGGAATGCGCTGGACTAAGCTCGTCTGATACACAGTAGTGGGAATATAAAGATAATGTATGGAAAGAACGCCGCAACTTATCTGTTTCTGGTCGGCACTCTTGGACTCACCATGCCCACACAGGCAGCCCCACCGAGTGGTACCGTGCTCCCCGGACAGATTGAAAAACAGTTCCAGACGCAGCCGCAATTGCGCCAGCGTAGTGAGGGGATTGAGCGAGCACAGGAGCTGGAGCGTGCCCCACCGGGTGCGGCCGAGATCCGTTTTAGTCTGAATGCGATTGAGCTGGAGGGTTTTAGTGCCTATCCGCAGGGTGAACTTGAGACCTATCTTGGCCCGCTACTCAATCGTGAAGTAACACTCTTGGAGCTCTACCGGCTCGCCAACACCCTGACCACAAAATACCGCAGCGATGGTTACACCCTTTCACAGGTCGTTGTGCCAGCACAGTCGATCGAGAAGGGGGTAGCCAGGCTTCAGGCAATCGAAGGTTATATCTCGCAGGTGCGTATCGTTGGTGATCGATACGATAGCCGCGACATGGTCGCGGACTACGCCGAGCGCATTCGTCGTGAAAGACCGCTGATGCGCTTGAACGCTACATGCTGTTGATCAACGACCTACCCGGCATGTTTGCACGTGCCACCCTTTCGGCCTCGAAGAGCGAATTTGGTGCCGCCGATCTGACCATTCATTTTGAACGTGACACCGTATCGGGTGGGGTGGCTTTCGACAATCGTGGGGGAGAGGCGCTGGGGCCGTTACGGGTAGTGGCCGATCTGAAGCTCAATAACCTGTTGAGCCTGTTTGAACGTACTGCGCTGATGGTGGCACAGGCGGAGGGGCAGGAGATGCAATACGCCTCTATCAGTCATGAACAGCAGCTCGGTCGTGAGGGCACCAAGATAAAGATCGATTACAGTGCGCTGCGTGCTGAGCCAGAGAATCTCAGTTTTATCCCGCTCGAGCAGGAGGTTGAGTCTGATAGCGCCAATCTCATCGTAAGCCACCCGATGATTCGCAGTCGAAAGCAGAACCTCTATCTACGTACAGGCCTGACGATGCACAACGGTACGACTCGACTCTTTGGCGCCAAGATGATCGATGAGCAGCTGCGTGTGGCGCGGCTGGGGCTCACCTATGATCGTATCGATAGTAGCGGTGCGACCAACCTGATCGATGTTGAGGTTAGCCAGGGACTCAACGGCCTTGGTTCATCGGAAAATGGCGATCTGTTGCTCTCGCGCGCCGATGGCAGTGTCGATTTTTCCAAACTCACGCTCTATCTGGCACGTCTACAACCCCTCTCATCGCACTGGAGTCTACTGGCCACCGTCAATGGTCAGTACGCCTTCGATCGCTGACCGCCATGGAGAGCGAAGTGAGGGCGGTTAGTCCCCGATAGTCGACGCCGTCTGCCTATTCGTAGTTGAGAGCGCGAGCGGACGACGAAGAAGATGCAGCAGCGGCTTTATGTCGGCGTAGAGTCACTGAGGGAGTTGTGTAGAGCCGCGAAGAGGTGATTACGCAACGTACGCAGGACGTCGGGGCGCCGAAGGCATAAACGGTCGCGTGAAGTTTTTGCTGTTTGCTTGGGCTTGATGCCCAAAACAAACTTTCGCAAAAATAGCGACTCCCGGGACCTACTGGCGCCTGAACTATTTGGTTATGGCGGTGAGGCGTTCGGGCGTGGATACGACCCCTCCGAGGCGGTTGGTGATCACGGCCTGGCCGCCAAGCTGGAGCTTCGTTACAGCAACCACCTCCCCTTCTCTACGCCGCAGCCCTATACCCTCTACGGTTACGTCGATGCGGGGCGCGTCTGGCAGCGCAATGAGACGCCGCTTGATGACGATACAACCATCACCTCTGCAGGCCTTGGACTGCGTTTGAGCCTATTTGGCCACGTATCGGCAGCAGTTGAGCTGGCGCAGCCAATATCCCATCCGGTGGCGGCTGAAGGCAGTGACGATGCTCGCGCTTATTTCACCCTCTCAGCCAGATTCTGATTGCGGTCATTGGAGATAAAGATGAGTCTGAACCCAGGCAATCGAAACACATTCTGTCAGCGAGTCGTAACGATGCTCGCGGCAACGTTGATTACGGTTACCACCGCCCAGGCGGCGCCAAGCGGCGGCGAGGTGCAGGCGGGAAGTGCGTCCATCACACAGAACGGCAGCCTGACCCTGATCGAACAACAGAGTAGTCGAGCCGTCATCGACTGGCGCAGCTTTGATGTCGGCGTGGATGAGGCGGTTCGTTTCGCCCAGCCAGGCAGTGATTCAGCAACCCTTAACAGGGTCAACAGTGACCAGATCAGTGTGATCATGGGACGGGTCGATGCCAACGGCCAGCTCTACCTGCTCAACCCCAACGGTGTGGTGATCGGTGAGGGGGCGAATATCGATGTGGGTGCGTTGGTCGCAACCACCGCCAATATCGGTAACAGCGATTTTCCGGGGAGTCGCTATTTTGCGGAAGCATGTTTTGGGCATCCAAGCCCAAGCAAGCGGCAAATACTTAACACGACCGTTTATGCCTACGGCGCCCCGACCGTCCTGCGTACGCTGCGTAATCACCTCTTCGCGGCTCTACACAACTCCCTCAGTGACTCTACGCCGACATAAAGCCGCTGCTGCATCTTCTTCGTCGTCCGCTCGCGCCTCAACTACGAATAGGCAGACGGCGTCGACTATCGGGGACTAACCGCCCTCACTTCGCTCTCCATGGCGGTCAGCGATGGCGGGTAACCTCGATTTTAACCAGCCCGGTGTGGCCAGTGGTGCGGTGGTTAACCTCGGTACCATCACTGCTGCCGAGGGTGGACTGGTGGCGCTTGTAGCACCGCAGGTTGAGAACAGCGGTACGATTACAGCGCGCCTCGGCCGGGTTGCGCTCGCGGCGGGTGAGCGTTTTACCATCGATCTCTATGGCGATCAGCTGATTAACTTTGCGGTAGACGAGCAGCAGTTGGCACAGCTGTTTGATGCTGAGGGTCAGCCCATCACCGCACGCGTTGATCAAAGCGGTCTGGTCGAGGTGGCGGGTGGCGAGGCGCTATTTATGAGTGCAGCCAGCGGCAAGGGGGTGCTCGATCAGTTGATCAATATCAGTGGTGTGGTGCGGGCCGATACGGTTGAACAGCATGGGGGGCGTATCGTGCTGCTGGGTCGGGGCGGAAGTGTGACGGTTGCTGGTGAGTTGAGTGCACGTGGCACCCAATCTGGACAGAGCGGTGGCGCTATCGATGTGCGCGGAGAGCACGTTTTCATTGCGGCCGAATCGGAGCTGGATGTAAGCGGTAGTGCCGGGGGAGGTGTCATGCATCTCGGAGGTGACTACCAGGGCGGCGATGGTTATCGCGCCACGACGACCACGGTCTCTGAGGGCTCCAGGTTACGCGCCGACGGCACAGATCGAGGTGACGGTGGTGAGGTGGTTGTCTGGGCCGATGGTGTGACTGACTTTTCGGGCTCAATCTCCGCCCGTGGCGGTAGTGAATCTGGGAATGGTGGAGAGGTCGAGGTCTCAGGCAAGCAGCAGCTAAGCTTCCGAGGTCAGGTTGATGCTGGTGCCGAAAACGGCGAGGCGGGAACGCTACTACTCGATCCGACCAACTTTACCGTCGGTCTTGAAGAGGCGGCGGTGATCAACTACGTACTGCGCTCCGGGACTAGTACTACCCTACAGGCCGATATCGACATCGATGTCGATGCGGCGATCGATGGCCGAGGTCTCTACGCAGGGGGAGGTATCACCCTTAATGCCGGTAACGATATCAATCTCAATAATTACATCGTTACCAATAACGGTGCAGTGAATCTCAACGCCAGCGCCGGTACGGTCAATGTGGCATCGGGACAGGGGGTCTACAGTGGCACCGCACCGATTGCGGTGACCACCGGAGCTGGACTAATCAACGCTCCCTTTATTACGGCCAATACCCTGACGCTCACCTCCAGCGGTGGCTCGGTCACAATCGATGAGGCGATCAGTGCCAGCAACGGCCGGGGAGTCGCTATTTTTGCGAAAGTTTGTTTTGGGCATCCAAGCCCAAGCAAACAGCAAAAACTTAACGCGACCGTTTATGCCTGCGGCGCCCCGACCGTCCTGCGTACGTTGCGTAATCACCTCTTCGCGGCTCTACACAACTCCCTCAGTGACTCTACGCCGACATAAAGCCGCTGCTGCATCTTCTTCGTCGTCCGCTCGCGCTCTCAACTACGAATATGCAGACGGCGTCGACTATCGCGGACTAACCGCCTTCGCTTCGCTATCCATGGCGGTCAGCGACGGTAATTCTGGTGGCAGCCGATGATGTGATCTTCAATGCCGCTGTGGTCAATCTCTCTAACGGCTCGTCACTTAGCGCCACGGCTGATGACGATATCGTCGTTAATGAGCAGATCGATGGCAGTGGTGGGATCAGCGGTGGCCAGGTAGTTCTTACCGCTGGCGGCGATGTAACGATCAATGAGCACGTTATTACAGACGATGGCGCAATCACAGTGGCTGCTGCGGGCAGTGTGGTGCAGGCGGCCGATGGACTCGACAGCTACGGTGCACCGCTGACTAAGCAGCTGCGCAGCGGCAGCGGCACTATTTCGGTGAGCAGTGGTGCCAGCCTCTCCCCAGGTTCGCTGGTGACCAGCGGTACCCTGCTGCTAGAGTCGACGGGAGGCAGTGTGACCATTGATGTGCCGATCTACGAGACGGTGGGCGATACCGCCGTCACAGCGGCCGGCGATATCACCATCAACCAGCCGGTTGCCAATACCACCACCGGTAACGATCTGGTGATGATGGCGGGTGGTTCGATTGTGGTTAACGATAAGGTCGGTCCCTGGGATCGCACCACTGACAGCTTCATCGGTCGCGATGCGATCAGCGGTGGCACCATCACCCTGCTCTCGGGTAATGACATCACTATCAACGACCATATCGCCAGTTACGATGCCGCACTGGGACTCTACGCCGGCACCACACTGGCACTGGCCGATAACTGTGCCACACCACCCTGCACTATCACTCGGGGAGTCGCTATTTTTGCGGAAGCTTGTTTTGGGCATCCAAGCCCAAGCAAGCGGCAAATACTTAACGCGACCGTTTATGCCTACGGCGCCCCGACGTCCTGCGTTCGTTGCGTAATCACCTCTTCGCGGCTCTACACAACTCCCTCAGTGACTCTACGCCGACATAAAGCCGCTGCTGCATCTTCTTCGTCGTTCGCTCGCGCTCTCAACTACGAATAGGCAGACGGCGTCGACTATCGGGGACTAACCGCCTTCGCTTCGCTATCCATGGCGGTCAGCGCCTGCCTGACGCTCTGCAGGTTAATGCCGGTAGCGGAACGCTGACCATCGCCTCCTACAACGACCTGAACAATGGCCCCGCACCGGCGGGTGTTAATGACGATATCCTCACCGGTTACTTCACCACCGGGCTACTCAATCTGGTCTCAACCAACGGTTCGGTTACCGTTGCGCAGACCATCCCCGATACCACCGGTGAGGTGATGATCAGTGCCGGAGATGCGGTACAGGTCGACCAGCGCATCTATACCGACAGCGGTGATATCTCTATCTATGCGGGTGCGGGGGGGATTGCGCAAAATCAGACCATAGATCCCGAAGCCGATATTCTGCTCAATACCTATGCGATCAGTGATATCGATGCCCGCGAGGGCAATATCTGGCTGCAGGCGGTGGGCGATATCACCCCCTCTGTGGTTCGCACCGGTGGCAATCTGACTATCCTCTCCACCGCAGGTGAGATTAGTGGGGGACAGATACAGGAGAGCCGCTCGGGCATTCTTGGCTACGATGAGTTCGATGATCCGATTATTTCGAAATTTGGTTATCCCGATGAGGTCGATCTGGCGGGATATAGCGGAATTACAGACTTCACAACCGGACATGCCAATAACATCGACGCCCTCTCTGCCAACGGCTCGGTGACCAATCTGGCAGTCTCCAATCCAAGCCATCTGATGGTGATCGCCAAGGACGATATCGTCATGGGTGGTCAGGTTGGCAATGGTGAGTTCTATGCCGGTCGTGATACCGATCTCGGTGGGATGGTGCTGGTGGGAGATGTGATCGCCATGGCGGGGCGCGATGTGACCATCGGTACCACCGCCTCGCTGGTCGAGTTCCCCGATACCAGTGTTACAGCGGTGGTCGACATCTCGGTGCAGGCCGACAGTCTCACCCTCTCCGCCGGATACGACCCCTACGCGACGCTGGACGGTGTGACGGTGGCGGGTGTGGCAGTGCCGAGCTGGAGCCCGAGCTGGACGCCCTCAGCGGTGAGTGATGTGCTGGTAGAGAATATGATCTGGATTGAGGGGACCGGCGGTATGAGCGTGACGGCGGCACACGACATCATCCTTCCCGATACTCACGTCTCCTACAGCCTGGCTGATGCCGACGCGACGATCGATCCACTGCAGCTAACGCAGAATTTCACCCTCGCTGCTGGCAACGATGTTTCGCTCGACCAGATCGAGACCACTGGTGCGGTCTCGATTACATCGACCGGTGGTGATATCGATATCGGTGCGACCATCGGTTACAACGTCAGTGTCGAGACACCGGAGCGCAACCTCTGGAATCCGACCAATCTCGGAGTCGCCTCGCTGCTGATACAGGCAGACAGTGGCAGTATCACAATGTATGAAGCACGCGCCGAAGGGGCTATCTCCATCGCCGCTCCCGCCGGTCAGGTCACCTTCCTCCGCTGACCGCCATGGAGAGCGAAGTGAGGGCGGTTAGTCCCCGATAGTCGACGCCGTCTGCCTATTCGTAGTTGAGAGCGCGAGCGGACGACGAAGAAGATGCAGCAGCGGCTTTATGTCGGCGTAGAGTCACTGAGGAGTTGTGTAGAGCCGCGAAGAGGTGATTACGCAACGAACGCAGGACGGTCGGGGCGCCGTAGGCATAAATGGTCGCGTTAAGTTTTGCTGTTTGCTTGGGCTTGGATGCCCAAAACAAACTTTCGCAAAAATAGCGACTCCCGGTGGGCTGACGGGTGTTGAGGGGGGGGGCTCCGTCTCGGTGACCGATAGCGACGGGGTGGTGACTACTCCCACTATCGCGGCGGGTCCAGATGCCCGCATGCCTTTTCCTATCCCTTCACTCCCCGCAATCCCTGTAGGCCCAACCCTCGCTGGTCCGGGTGCGCCGACTGTACCGGGGGCGTTGCCCCCAGGTGCACCGGGGGGCGTGAGTGTGGCTGGCCAGAGTGCACCAGACGCTGCAGGCCTTCTCGCCGAGATTTTCGTTGAGGAGCCCGATGTCGAGGCGGAGCTGCTGGCTGAAAACGGTCAGTCTCAGGATGGGGGTGGCAGCTCAGTTGAGGTGATTGAGGTCGCCTCGCTCAATCCGCAGCTGCTCTCCACTTCGGAAGGCGTGATCACCGTCGATCAACCGCTGCTGTTCGATCTCTTCAGTGGCACCGTGGTGGTCTTTGAGGGTGGTCGCGGTGAGGCACAGGAGGAAGATCTCGGTCGTTGAGAGTAGGCCTATGTGGCGACTGTTAATAAGTGCACTGTTGTTTGCAATCCTGTCACCTGCGCAGGCTGCTCCGCCCACTGAACCGATCCTGCGCGTCGAGACGGGTATGCACACCACCCTGATCCGACGTCTGGTGGTCGATGCACCGCGCCAGCGGTTGATCAGCTGCTCCGATGACAAGACAATCCGTATCTGGCAGATGCCGGAGCAGCGTCTGCTCTCCACCCTGCGGGTTCCGATCGATAGTGGTCATGAGGGGCAGCTCTTTGCCCTGGCCGTCTCACCCGATGGCAATAGCGTTGCAGCCGCCGGCTGGACCGGCTGGGACTGGAATGGCGCGGCGTCGATCTATCTCTTCGATGTGGTTAGCGGTGAGCTGGTACGCACTCTGGACGGGTTTAAGGACGCCATCTCCGCCCTCGCCTGGTCACCCGATGGCGCGCATCTCGCAGTGGGTCTGCAGGGGCGGGCCGGACTGGCGGTGGTACGCCTTGCCGATGGCAAGGTGGTGGCGCGTGATAGTGGCTATCTCGACAAATTGATGGATCTCGATTTCAGTCGCAGTGGCCGCCTCGCTGCGGTCTCGCTCGATGGCATGACGCGGCTCTATAGTCGTGATTTCAAATTGGTCGGCCGACGCAAGATCCCGGGGGGTAAGCAGCCGATATCGATCCGCTTCTCGCCCGATGCAGCAAAGATCGCGATCGGTTTTGTCGATGCCGCCGCCGTTGCCGTAGTCTCGGCACGCAATCTAGAGCTTGCGTTTCATCCCGATCAAACCGGCCTGGTTGATCAGCAGAGTATCTTTACCGTCACCTGGTCATCAGAGGGTGACTACCTCTACGCCAGCGGTGACTACCGGGGCGCGGGGCGAAATCCGGTCTACCGCTGGAGTGAGGGGGGGCGCGGGGCTCTTGAGCGGATTCCCGCCGCACTTAACCGTATTACTGAGATCCAGCAGATGCCCAGTGGGCGTATTGTCTTTGCGGCCGAGGATCCCGGTTTCGGAATCATCGCAGCAGATGGCTCTATCGAGAGTTTTCGCGGCCCCGATATTCTCGACTACAGTCGCGACCGCGAGCGACTGCTGCTCTCCGAGGATGGACTGACGGTCGCCTACCCGGTTGAACAGGGCACAACTAAGCTGCACCACTTCTCGGCGCTAATGGGTGGGGCGCAGAAGCCTGCTGAGTCCAGAGTGAGTGAAACTCTTCATCCACCGCAGCGAGGTGGCGCGCGATTCAAGGTTGAACAGTGGCTGGATGATTTTAGGCCGAAAATAAATGGCAAGGTGCCAGCGCTTGATGACTATGAGATGGCGCGCAGTTACGCGATAGCACCTGACGGCCAGCAGCTGTTGTTGGGCACAGAGTGGTCGCTTCGATTACTCGATGAACGGGTGCAGGAGCAGTGGAGTGTGGCACTCGCCTCGGTGGCGTGGTCGGTCAATATCAGTCGCGATGGTCGTGTAGCGGTGGCGGCCCTCTCCGATGGCACCATCCGCTGGTACGACATGCGAGATGGCTCCCCCCTGTTTGCCTACTTCCCGCATCGTGATGGAGAGGAGTGGATCGCCTGGCTGCCGAGTGGTTATTACATCTCCTCGATCCATGGCGATAACTTCGTCGGCTGGCACGTCAATCGTGGCGAACGTGTTGTGCCCGATTTTCACCGTGCGGTGCAGTTTGATCGTATCCTCTACCGCCCCGATCTCTTCAAGGCGGCAATCACGCAATCTCTCGGGATCAAAACTCGCGCGCTGCAGCGCACGGTCGGCCGTCCTGAATTTGAGATCTCACAGCTGGCTAAGATCGCCCCGCCCCGCATCCGACTGCAGCTTGGTCGCGTCAAGCTGCATGAGGGTCATGCAGTGCTGACACTGCAGATCAGCGCCGAGAAAAACTCGCTGCAAATGAGGGATGTAACGGTCTTTATTAACCACATACCAGTTACTCCGACCAGTGAGAGAGTGCTCTCTGAGAGTGAGAGTGAGCGGTTCAGTAAAGTGGTGGAGATACCGCTCAGCCAACACCATAACGAGATCAGGGTCGAGGCCTTTAACGGTATCTCGATGGGTGTGGCCGAGCACTATCTGGTGCTACCGGAGGCGCTCGACCTCAAACCGCAGCAGGGCGATCTCTATCTGCTCGCCGTGGGTGTGAATAAATTTCCCAGCCTCTCTGAGGATGCCGCACTCGCCTACGCCGCCAATGATGCTGAGGGGTTCGAGCAGGCACTGCGTGATCGGGGCGGCAAGGTGTTCAGGCGTGTACATACCCGTCTGATCAACGATGCAAGTGCCAACAAGCCGGATCGGGCAACCATTCGTGAAGCGCTCGCCTTCATTCATCAGGCGCAGCCTGAGGATACGGTGATCCTCTTTCTCGCCTCACATGGCATTAGTGATGAGGCGGGTAACTACTACTTTGTACCGCGTGACGCGGTTGAGGCCGATCTCGATCGGTTGATTGATGGCGGGGAGATCGAGTCGCTGATGCCCTGGACCACCTTCTTTGAGTCGCTTCGTCTTACAGCTGGACGGCGTCTGCTGATGGTCGATACCTGTCAGGCGCGTAATATTGAGGGACGTTTCGAGGCACACTCCTTGATGAAACGCTCCGCCTCCTCACTCTTCTCGTTAATGCTCGCCTCCAAGGGGGATGAGGAGTCGCAGGAGTATCCCAACACACGCCATGGTCTTTTCACCCATTCGGTACTCGCGGCAATGTCGGAGTCGTCCGACAGCAATGCCGATGGTCAGCTGACACTACGTGAACTGTTTGCGGGAGCGGCACCGATTGTTGAGTCGCAGCGCGACAAGCGTATCGGGCCACAGACGCCGCAGCTGATTGCACCGTCGCAGGTTGAGGACTTTCCGCTTGTGAGTGTGGGAGAGTGAGCCGAGCTACTGCAGCGCTTCCTGTTCGGCTTCGAGAATTGCCATGAACTGGTCGTGCAGACGCTGAGCCGCCTCGTTGTTGGGTTGCCGTTTTAGAATCTCCTGCAGCGGCCTCTCCATCCGTTTATAGACCTTCAACTCATCGTAGGTGGTTAGCAGGTAGATCTCCGGGGTGATGTCGTCATCGGCCGATTCAGCTCGCATGGTGGTGTAGTTGGCCTCCGCCTTTCTCACCTTGCGTGCCGTCATCAACGAGCGAACACGGATCATCCCCTGACGTGACTGGATATCGCTGATGACATCTTGAGAGCGTGTCAGTACATCGACCATATAGGGCGGTAGCATCTTGATCGTTGGCGATGCGGTTTCACCCTTGGCGCTGCTCGCATCGATCCCTATTTCCAGTGAAGCGGGCCCACTCCAGAACTCCTGACGACCGTTCTGCAGATAGACTAACTGCAGTTTGCTGTCGGCTCCGATAGAGACCTGGGTGCCGGAGAATATCTTGGCGAAGGGTGGCAGCGGTGCTGCGGCCGTCCCTTCAGTGTGAAAATTGACGCTACCGCTGCTGCGAGTCACAAAGGCACCCGGATCTGGTTCGGCCCAGGCAGTGCCGGTAATCAGCAGAGAGATGAAAAGTGCACATGCAACGCGTAAGACATTCAACATCGGTAGACCTCCAACTAATCCACTGTATCGAGCACTTCGTATAACTCCAGCTCGATGGCTTTCCCCTTGACCGAAACCCTCTGTACCTTGCCCGTGCTCACTTTCTGCTGAGCGCTTTCGATGGTAGCACTGCTGGCGAGAATGACGCAGCCGAGTTCCTTGGTTTTGCCCTCGATACGCGAGGCGGCGTTAACTGTATCGCCGATCACCGTGTACTCGAGTCGGCGCGACGAACCGATGTTGCCAATCACCGCTTCACCGCTGTGCAGCCCGATGCCGATGGCAAACTCAGGCAGGTTACGCTCAGGGAAACGCCCCGTCATCCACACCCTAAAATCGGCCGCTACCTGTTTGATTGCAACGGCCGCTCGAAGTGCCCGGTCGGCGTGATCTTCAAAATGGTAGGGGGCACCAAACTGTACCATGATCGCATCACCGATAAACTTATCGACCGTACCGCCCTCTTCAAGCACGGCGTCACAGGCACGATCGAAATAGGTGTTGAGCATCTCCACCACCTCCTGGGCATCGAGTCGTTCAGAGATGGTGGTGAAGTTTCTGATATCGCTAAACAGTACCGTGATCTGCTCCGTTGTGCCGCCCAGGATCGGCTCCCCGCCGCTCTCGATCAGCTGATCGACAACATTGTCGGAGACATAACGACCAAAGAGTTGGGTGATGCGCTCACGTTCTCGTTCCTCGGAGGCGTGTTTAAAGCTGAGTACACCGAGAAATAGCAGCAGAAGTCCCAACTGTGGTTCGGCTACTGGAATGATGATGTCAGCAACAAAGCCAGCGTAGGCGATGGCGGCGGCGAGTGTTGCACCAAGCAGCAGAATCACTGCTCCGCGTGAACTTTGCTGAAGGTAGAAGAGCCACGCAAAGAGCAGCAGCATCAGCAATTGGTAGGCGATACTGACGGGTAGTGGAAGCGGATGCAGCTCACGCCCACTGAGCATATTCTCGACAATGTTGGCGTGAATCTCTGGACCGATCATGAAGCGACCACCCATGCCCATGAAGCTGGTGGTGTAGGGCGTCTTGTGTACATCGTTCATACCGGCGTAGGCGACGCCGATAATGGCCACCTTGCCGGCAAGTGCGCGGATTTCTGCTTTGCTTGAAGCACCCTCCTGCAGTAGATCGATGAGAGGTACGCGCGGAATGGTCCCCGGAGGTCCGCTGTAACTGATTCGACGCTGCTCGCTACTGCGACTATAGAGGTGATTGTTGATTGACCACTCAGCACTGTGTGCGTCGGCACCGTTGGCGCGTACTGCTAGCAGTGTGGCGAAGGAGAGTGATGGTAGTGCGGCGCGATCACTCTCTCTGCGTAGCTTTAACTCGGGTGCAAGATTGAAGTGGCGCACGCCACCATCGAGGTCGGAGAGCAGGTCGGCGAGGCCAAGATGGGTATTGAGATCGAAATCGGGAACGGCGAGTAGATAGTCTGAGGCGGGTAGCAGTAGTTCATCGAAACCGTCGCTACTCTGCTGTCTGGAGCTGACCATCACCAGTCGACCGGTAGAGATCTCGTTTCGGATCGGAAGGTCGTAGGTGGCAATGCCGCTATCGATTGTGCCCTGATGTTTGCGTAGCCACTGCTCTGGGCTAATCGAGAACATCATATCGAGACCGACAATCGCCACCCCACTCTCACGCAGGACCTGACTCGCCTTGGCGATCTGTGGTGACCAGAACGCCAGCGGTTCATCGCGGTAGGCGTTGAGTGTGGCCTCATCAATGGTGATCAGAACGGTGTGTTCGGGGGTGTGGCGCAGACCGGCGATGCGGTGCCAGAGATCGGAGTAGCTGTTTTCAATCAACTGCAACAGACCTGAGGCGGCCGCGAGCTGGGTGAGTAGCAGGGTGGCAGCGATTAGCAGTGCAAATCGGTTGCGTGTGCGTCGGCCTGTCTGGTCAATCTCCATAACCTCTTAGTATAGGAAAAGAGTGCTGCAGTAAAATGGTCGGGGTTGATGGATGGAACAAACGGGCGCATGCTGTCCAATCTCAGACCGCTGAACGACAATCATTCACTCCACCAGGCAATGAGTGGAGAGAGAGAATAATAGAGGTGTAAGGCATGATCGAATCCAAATTTAGTCGCGATGAGCTCGATACGATCCATCACTACTTTCCTACCAGTGGTGATAGCGACAAACACCTCACCTTTAATCGTCTCACCGGTTTCCTTACCGCGATCGACTGCTCTCCGACTATCATTCCCCCCTCTGCCTGGTGGCGAGCCCTCAAGGAGTTGCCGGAGCTGGAGATCAACTCCGAGCAGGATGAGCAGAAGCTGCAGCCGCTGCTCTATAAACTCAACAGCGAGATCGCCTCATCGCTGGTCTTCAAGAGCTCTGTACTACCGAAGAGCGTCGAACTGGTTGACTACCCTTACGGAACCGCGCCGGTTGAACACTGGTGCCGAGGATTTATGGACGGCATGCTGATCAGCGAGGATGCCTGGTTCGATGTCAAAGATGAGAACGCAGTGGAGAATCTCGAGGTGGGTCTCGGTGTTATCGCACTGCTTGCATCACGCGAAGAGGTGACAAGCGAGACGGAGGAGGAGAACGTAGATGAGCGCATGGAGAAGGCACAGGAGTTTCTGCCTGAAGTAGTAGAGCACCTACACGCGATGGGTCAGTCTGATCTCTATGCACATCTGCGTAGTGAGGATTTTGAGGGTGAACCCGAACTCAATCCTGTTGAACAGCCGAATTGATATCGAGCGATTAGTTTAGATGTGTGTGTACTAAGATTTCATTGATCGAAAGATCAGATCGATATGTGCTATGAATGCAAAAATGCTCTAGTTAGTGGTCGCACCCTGGTAACTTGACCACCACCTTAGTTCCTTCCTGTTCACTACGCATAAAGTTCAATGAACCTTCGTAGGCGTCGATGATATCCATCACCATGGCCAATCCGATGCCGTGTCCTGGTGTCTGTTGATCGAGGCGAGCGCCACGTTTAAGAATCAGCACCTGCTGTTCGTCGGCGATACCCGGGCCGTCATCTTCAATATGAATCTGTAGCCGTTCACCCTGACAGTAGCTGGTAATCGTCACACGATGCTTGGCCCACTTATAGGCGTTGTCGAGCAGATTACCGAGCAGTTCCATCAGATCACCCTCGTCGCCACGGAAGCTGGCACCCTCTTCCAGTTCAGTGGTGGCCGTTACGTTGCGTGAGTGGTGAACCTTGTTGAGGGTGTTGAGTAGTCGTTCGACGACTGGAGCGATATCGATGGGGGCTGCGAGTGCTGAGCGACCTGCTGTGGAGGCGCGCTGCAGTTGATGCTGGACGATTTCGTCCATGCGTTGCACCTGCTCCTGTAGCGGTTGCTGACAGTTGGCATCGGCTTCGATCCCGCGCAGTACCGCCAACGGTGTCTTGAGGCTGTGAGCGAGGTCGGCAAGTGCGTCACGATAGCGTGTCTGTTGGGCGCGTTCATGGTGAAGCAGGGTGTTGATGTTGGCGGTAAGGCGCCGCAGTTCGCGTGGGTAGTCCTCGTGGATGCTCTGCTGTTCGCCACTCTCTACCCTCTTTACTTCGCGGCTGACAGTGCGCAGGGGTTTCAGTCCCCAGGCGAGTGCGGCGGCCTGTGTGATCAGCAGCAGCAGAGCCATCGCGCCAAGCCAGCCCCAGAGGCTGTAACGGTAGCGATTCAACTCGGTCTCAAAGGGGTGCAGATCCTCATAGAGTGTGAAGTGGAGCGGATAACCCTTGCCCTCCACCTCCCACTCGATACCCATGGTGATAGTAAAGAAATCGCCGGCTGCATTTTGGCGTCGACTGAAACTGTCGTTGAGTGTTGCCTCGATCGGTGGTGGTGTGAGGTTCAGACCGACCGCAGAGGCAGAACGCCACAAGGCTCGATTACTGTTTTCTCGAATGACGGCATAGAGCCCCGAACCTGGCAGGCCAAGACGTGGCTCGGCGCTCTGTGTCGGCATCTGTAGATTGCCGCCGCTATCGAGCTCAGCATCGGCCATCAATAGATAGAGCTGGGCAAAGAGGCGATCGCGCACCGCCGCCTCAGCGCGCTGTTGAAACGCCTGGTCGAGTGCCAGCGCGGTGAGGACGACAAACACCGCCACAACAACTGAAGCGGTGATGGTGATACGGGCATTGAGTGAAATCATTCAGCCTCAGTCCGGAAGCAGTAACCGCGTCCACGCAGGGTCTCGATCGGTTTGAGTTCAAACTGTGCCAGTTTGCGTCGCAGACGTCCGATCAGCACCTCGATCACATTGCTATCGCGATCATCATCATGAGGGTAGATGTAGTCGGCCAGTTCACTCTTGGAGACGACCTGACCGGCACGGCGCGCCAGATACTCGAGTAGTTGAAACTCAAAGGCGGTGAGTTCGAGGCTGGCACCGTCGACTGAAACCGACTGACCATCGAGATCGATGCTGAGTGTACCGAGTTCGAGCTGATTACTGGCACTGCCAGCAGCGCGGCGCAGCAGCGCACGAATACGTGCCAGTAGCTCCTCCATCTGGAACGGTTTGACCAGGTAGTCGTCGGCCCCCGCCTCAAGCCCGGTGACCTTCTCCTCCCAGCGCCCACGGGCGGTGAGGATAAGAATGGGTAGTTTGGAGCCGGACTCGCGTAGCTTGCGAATGATATCGAGTCCCGAAATGCCGGGCAGACCAAGATCGACCACGGCCAGATCGGCGGGGTACTCACTGGCTTGATAGAGACCGTCGTTTCCATCACTGGCACGATCGACGCTGTAACCCTCTGCCTCGAGCCGTTCACAGACCTGTGCCAGCAGCGCCGCCTCATCCTCTATCACTAACAGCCGCATCGGGGTTGTTATCTCCGTCTGGCCGGGATGCGAATGACCCGGACCTTACGATCGGGGGTAAGGACCTTGATGCGATGGATACGATCACCGTTGCGCTTTTTAGTGGTAGCCGAGAGAATTCGGCCACCGGTGCGCTCACGCACCTGCTCCACCGCCTCATCGAGACTGGCACCCCCACGCTCACGCCCGTCACGTTCGGCGTAGGCGCTGCCAAAGCTGGCGCAGAAGAGTAGCAGTATGGAGATGAGCAGCTTATTCACATCGATTCTCCGCTTGAGAGCTGGTATTGGCACAAGCATACCGCCTCGGGCGTTAGGGCAAAACTACGCCGGTTACTCGTAGGGGCTGACCTTGACCTTAACCCGTACCCACTTGCCCGGATCACGATTCATGCGGCGACTGAAGGTGTGTCCGTTATAGCGATATCTGACCTGATAACCGACAATCTCTTCACGCTCACGGTAGTCACGACGCTTATCACAGCGGGTCACGGTGGTGGTGTAATCGTCGCGATTATCGCTGCCGCGTGCCATCTCGTGTCCCACGGCTGCACCGACCACGGTACCGAAGACGGTTGCTGCCTTATTTCCCTTACCCTTACCGACCTGGTTACCGATTACACCGCCGATAATACTGCCAGCGATCAGACCCGCCCCAGGTGCGACATCACTGCGCCCGGAGTGGTGCACCTCCTCCTCCCAGCAGTTACGGTTGTGGCGATGGCGGGTTGGTACCCGTACGGTTTGCAGGATGGGATCGACATCGATCACCCGGGCACGGTCGGTGAACGACTTGTGTGTGCTGCGACCATAGTCGCGATCGTAACGGTCGTTATAGTTTCCGTGCCCGGCATAGATTGGTGCCGCGGTGAGGGCAAGGATGAGTGCCGAGGTAATGGTGTGTGAGCTCTTCATGATTTGTCTCCCTTGTTGTGTGGCTTCACTATCGCAGTGGGTAGCTGAGCGCTGACTGAACGGCGGCCAGGCGACTAAAAGATGTCCCGGTAGTCGATAGAGAAGACGATTCGTCCGTCGCTGTCGCCGTAGATTCGATAGTGGTCGCGACCATAATCACGATGGGTGTGACGACGGTATTTGTGCTTCAGGGCGTGTATGTTGGCATGCGCCCGTTTGCCGTGACGGTAGGCGTGTTTGCCGGGTTTGGCATGCCAGCGGTAGTAGTCGTGCAGATGACGCTTCTGGTAGCTTGAGTAGCGATCTCCCGAGCGATAGTCGCGGTGATCGCGGTCGTGCGCTGCGGCAGTGCCCGGCAGCAGTGAGAGAGAGAGCAGTCCGGCGAGGGCTATTCCAATAGTGGTTCTAGTCTTGTTGTTCATGGCGTGCCTCCTTGGTTGGGTATCTGGAGCGATTTGCTCCTTGCACGCCTTCAATCTACGCCCGCCATACTGAACCCAGGCTGAACGAATCTGTGATGTTGCTCTGCAAGCGTGGTCAGGTGATGTTTCTGTTAAATGGCATCAGAGTGAGACCGGGCTATGCTGTTATCGAGGGGATATGGATGGAGATTGGGGGAGAGAGATGCAGATCTTGTTTGCGGGGTGGCAGCGCCAGTATAGTCAGTGGTCCATGAGAGCATTTCGTTCCAGAGTGGGAAGTGATTCCCGACGTTCGACTAAGGGATAGAGAAGATGTCGCTGGATAAAGTAAAGGTGAGCGTGGGGGATCTGAAGAAGGGAATGTTTGTCGCCGATCTCGATCGCCCCTGGCTCGATACACCCTTCCCGTTTCAGGGGTTTATTGTTACCCACGAGGATATTCCGCGCCCGCTGACCGCCATGGATAGCGAAGCGAAGGCGGTTAGTCCGCGATAGTCGACGCCGTCTGCCTATTCGTAGTTGAGAGCGCGAGCGAACGACGAAGAAGATGCAGCAGCGGCTTTATGTCGGCGTAGAGTCACTGAGGGAGTTGTGTAGAGCCGCGAAGAGGTGATTACGCAACGAACGCAGGACGTCGGGGCGCCGTAGGCATAAATGGTCGCGTTAAGTTTTTGCTGTTTGCTTGGGCTTGGATGCCCAAAACAAACTTTCGCAAAATAGCGACTCCCCGATCGCGCAGTACTGTCGCGCGGTCTATATCGATGTCGAGAAGAGTGAAGAGGCTGAGCGGCCATCGCTCGGTTCGCTGGAAAAAGTAAAACCGTCCAGTGATGTACTGTTCGACAAGAAACGCCAGATTGTCTATCAACGCACTGCTTCACGTGATGATGAATTGAAGGTGGCAAAGCACACTTACGACGGCATGCAGAACGCCTACGATAAGCTGATTGTCGATGTGGCGACCAACAAGAAGATCAACATCCCACAGCTCAAACAGGCGATCGTGCCGATGGTCGACAGCGTGATACGTAATCCCGATGCGCTGATTCTGCTAACACGCCTTAAGTCGATCGATGCCTACGCCTATCTACACGCCATGAGCTGTGCCGTACTGGCCGTCGCGATGGGTCGCCATATCGGCCTGCCAAAAACGATGTTGCAGGAGCTGGCACTGGGGGCGGCACTGTTCGATATAGGGCGTGCCCGAATAAATCACGAACTACTCACCAGGCCACGTCGACTCAGTGATGATGAGATGGTAGAGGTGCGTAAACATGTCGACTATGCGGTCGAGATGGTCAAGCGAAATGGCCATATATCAGCCAGTGCAGTGCACATGATTGAGACCCATCATGAACGTCACGACGGTTCTGGATATCCTGAAGGACTGAAGGGGGAGGAGATCCCTCTGTTTGGGCGCATCGCAGGTATCGTCGATTGTTACGATGCAATTACCACCACCCGCCCTCATGCCAAGCCGGTCTCACCCGATGAGGCGATAAGGCTTCTCTACCAGTGGCGCGATATCGATTTTCAAGGTGCGATCATCGAACAGTTTATTCAGGTGATCGGAATCTACCCTGTTGGCACCATTGTGCAGTTGAGTGATGGTCGTGTTGGTATCGTCGTGGCACAGCACCTGGAGGCGCGCCTTCGCCCGGTCGTGATGGTTCTAATGGAGTCTGACAAGCAGCTGCTCGATGATTATTACGAGTTTGATATGCGTAAACACACCTCAGGACACAATGGGCAGGCACTCAGCATCAGTCATAGCTTGTCACCCGGTAGTTACGGTATTGATCCAGCAGAGTATTTCATCTAGGTACTGTTGCGATGGATATTATTGAGCTTCGAACCCAGCGTGAAGGTGCGGCAATCGAGCGCATCGATGCAGCGATAAAAAAGGGTGAATCATCACATCAACGTATAGCGGTGCTATCGGTCAAGATCGGTGGTGCAGCCCACCTGCGTGCACTGTTTGGTAGCGGTGAAGGTGAGCAGATGCTCAAGGAGATTCACCAGCGCATGGTCGGTACGCTTCGGCTCAGTGATAGTGTGATTGTACTGAGCGAATCGGAAGTACTGCTGATCTTGTTTGGTGTTAAGAATATGGGGCATGCGCGCCTTGCTGTGCGTAAGTTGCTACACCTGTTGACACATCACGTAGAGATCGATGAAGACAAGTTCCGTATCAAACCAGTAATCGGTATTGCGACCTATCCCGATGGGGCCAATAGCGGTGCGGAGTTACTCAAATCCGCCGTACTGGCGCGAAGCTTGGCAGAGGATCGTGGTGAAGAGTACATCTTCTACTGCACAGCCTTACAGAGTGAGCAGAGTGAGCAGAGTGAGCAGAGTGTCAGTTGGAATATCGAGTATGAGGTTGAACGTGCCATTGATAACGATGAGTTCGAGCTCTACTACCAGCCACAGGTCGAGTTAAACAGCGGCAAGGTGATCGGCGCGGAGGCACTGCTGCGTTGGAACCATCCACAACGGGGCATGGTTCCACCGGGACAGTTCATACCGTTGGCCGAGAAGACCGATGCGATTCACCCACTAACGCGTTGGACCCTGCACAATGCGCTTCGCCATGTTGGTGAGTGGCCCAAGAGTGAATCTAAGTCGACTATTTCGGTCAATATCGCCAGCCGCAACTTCAACCAGCCAAGCTTTCAGGAAGTGGTGGAGAATGGACTGTCACTGTGGGGAGTAGATCCTCAGCGTCTGGTGCTCGAGATTACGGAAGGTGCGCTACTTCACGATGTTGAGTACACCACAGCAGTGCTCGAATCGCTGCGAACACTAGGGATAAAGGTATCGGTAGATGACTTCGGTACCGGTTACTCATCGCTTGCCTATATCAAACAGCTTCCGGTTGATGAGTTGAAGATCGATCAGTCCTTTATTCACGATATCTTAAAGAGCGTGCATGAGCAGAAAATCGTCGAAATTATTCTCAAGATTGCACAGGATTTCGGTTTTAGTGTATTAGCCGAGGGGATCGAAGAGCCGGGTGCACTCGAGATTCTGAAAAACTTAAAATGTGGTTTTGGTCAGGGCTATCTATTTGCGCGCCCAATGCCACATACTGAATACTGCGCATGGTTACAGTCGCATAACAAACACTGAAAACGCTACATTTCTAACTGACCTATTTCCGCCCTGGAGAGATATCCCGATGAAGCAGCTACTGATCTTATTAACCCTGTTCGCCGCTACACTGCACAACGTGGAGGCGGCCTTTGTTGGTGAGGAGATCCAGTACAGCAGTGGCGATACAGTAATGAAGGGCTATCTTGCCTACGACAATGAGGTTAAGGACAAACGCCCCGGCATCCTGGTGGTTCACGAGTGGTGGGGTCACAATGAATATGCGCGCAAACGTGCGCGTATGCTCGCTGAGATGGGTTATGTGGCGCTGGCGGTCGATATGTATGGTGATGGCAAGCAGGCCGCTCATCCCAGGATGCGGAAAATTTTCCGGTGAACTGAAAAAGAATATGCCACTCGCCGAGGCGCGTTTTATGGCGGCGTTGAAGACGTTGACCTCACACGCTTCGGTCGATCCGGAACAGACCGCGGCGATCGGTTACTGCTTCGGTGGTGGGCTGGTGCTGGAGATGGCGCGGCGCGGTATAGACCTCGATGCTGTTGCATCCTTCCACGGCTCACTGACTACATCAACACCGGCAGAGAGAGGCAAGGTCAAGGCACGCATTATGGTGGCCAATGGCGCTGATGACCCCTTCGTTAAGGCGGAGGATATTGTGGCGTTTAAAGATGAGATGAACAGCGCACTGGTCAGCTTCAGCTTCAAGAACTACGAGGGTGCCAAGCACAGCTTTACCTATCCCGGCGCCGATAAGTATGGCAAGCAGTTTGGAATTCCACTCGCTTACAACAAAGAGGCGGATGAGCAGTCGTGGTCAGCGATGGATCGACTTCTCCGTCTGGTATTCGAGCGCCACAATCGTTGATTCCATGATTCCATGATTCCATGATTTGATGAGAGGCCATGGGAAGGCCTCAATAACAGCCAGGGAGGGCGTTATGTCACCGGAATATCTGCGTAGCAAGATTACGCCAGCACTCTGTTTTGTTTTCTTAATCGCGCACTCTATAACCCCACTCTATGCGGCAGAGCGACCCGCACTGATGCTTGCCAATAGCTATCGTCAGGGTAACGATGTGAGTGCGTATTGGGTTAGTGAAAAGCTCGATGGAGTACGTGCCTATTGGAGCGGTAGTGAACTCATCTCGCGTGGCGGTAATCGTTTTCAGGCTCCCAGCTGGTTCACTGTAGATTTTCCAGCAACTCCCCTTGATGGTGAACTGTGGATGGGACGAGGCCGTTTCGGGACGCTAAGTGGTGCGGTTCGACGTTATGTGCCGAACGAGGAGGAGTGGCGAGAGATCCGATTCATGGTGTTTGACCTGCCCAGCGCAACGGGCAGCTTTGATGATCGGTTGAAGGCGTTAAAGGGAGTCGTTTCGACCACCGCTTCTGCCTATATAGTTCTGGTCGAGCAGTGGCGAGTCGCGAGTGAGTCGGAGTTGATGTAGCAGCTCGATGCCGTGGTCACTGCAGGGGGTGAGGGGTTGATGCTTCACCACGCCAATGCACGATATCGTGCCTTCAGATCAGACGATCTACTAAAACTGAAGCGTTATCAGGATGCTGAGGCGATCGTGATCGAACACCTGCCGGGTAAGGGGAAGTACCTCGGTCAGGTTGGTTCGCTGCTGGTTGAGGATGAGAGTGGCAGGCGCTTTAGACTGGGTAGTGGCCTGAGTGATCAAGAGCGTCGAACGCCGCCCCCCATTGGTGCCATCGTGACCTATAAATATTACGGTCTGACGCAAAGCGGTCTGCCACGCTTCGCATCATTTCTACGCCTGCGAAACACCCAATAGTTGTAGCATTTTTTCATCAGGCCACCGTAGGTAATAATGGCGCTACGCGCATTAAAGTCTGGAGCTCTCTTGGTCCATCGCCTCACCGATCCCTTCTCATCACTGCAGCGACTCAGCCAGTCGGTAGTTCAAGCGGGTGAGATGCTGGGTCTCTACCGAGCCGAGGTGGCGCGGCTGCTTGGCCTTCAGTGTGAAGATGTCGGTGCGTTGTTTGAGGGACGAAATCTGTTGGTTGAGGGGAGCGATGCCTGGGATCGGGCTGAGCAGTTTATCCGCCTCTATCAGGCACTCCACGAGCGGATGGAGGGTGATGGGGTGCGCATGTATCATTGGCTTCGTGCTGAGAGTGGAGAGTTTGGTAGTTCACCCTTTCTGCTCATGGTCGATGAAGGGCGACTGGCTGATGTACTAGCCTATCTTGAACAGGGATAGCGCCTATCTAGTGATGTAAGTAGTGAGAGCAATGAGATGAAAAATAGTGCCACAGCCACCGTCCACTTCTATTTCAAGGGTGAGAAGTTCGAACCCTCCATAGAGGTCGATTTCGATAAGATCATCGCCATGCACGGTGTCATTCCCGCGCTCTATACAACGATTGCCAAGCGTAACGGCATCGATAGTTACTCCTATGAGTACGAGATGATGGAGGCGGAGCCGGTCACCTACTCCAATGCCACAGGTGTGGTTACCGACTTTATCAGTGAGGGTCAGCTTGATACCGAGGGTTTCATAGCTGCATGGTATGAACAACGGTTGATGGAGAAGCTCGCTACCATTGCCAAACAGCACCTGGAGATCGATAACCTCGAAGAACAGGCGGCGCTCAAGGCGGCGCTGAGTGAGGCGTACCGATTGGGACGTGCCGAAACGAGCCGCGACTAAAAGAAGCCCTGCTGTTCAGCAATCGCAGAGAGTAGTGAACGGCCCGCATCGAGATTGTTATAGATGCCGTGGCGATTATCGATCCACCACTTGGCATCGGCCTGCTCCTCCAGCCATTTGATCGAGCGGTCGATGCCCTGCTTAACCGTGTACCAGTGGTCGGGATCTTCACGCTGCGCCTCTGCATCGACCTGATCGATCCAGCTCAAGACCTTATCGACAGCACCAAAACCCTTCTGTCGTATCCCCTCAGCCCACTCCGTCTGTCGCTCAGAACCCTCCAGTGGGGGCAGGCCACGCCCCTGGGCGTGCAGTCGAGCGACGGTCGCCTTCTGTTTCTGCTCTTTCTGCTGCTCTCGAACCTGACATTGTCGACAGGGACCGGCGGTGAGCTGTTGGGTGCGTTCATCCCAGCTGAAGTCCTCGTCGCCATAGAAGGGGTAGAGGGTGGTGTGATCACAGCTGTGGTTGATCACCCGCAGTTCGAATAGTTCTCGCGACTCGCCGTTGCCCTGATTGTGACCGATCAGGGTGCAAGGGATGATGCGTTCCAGCGCCAGTTGTGCCACATCGAGATGGCTGTCGGACTCGTAGATACGTCGGATCGGACGCTGTGGATAGCGTCGATCGAGTAGTGCGGCCTTGAACTTGGCTGAGCTGTTGAACTCCCTCTCTGGGCGTAACCAGAGCGCGTCATAACCGATGTCCCACTGTGCCAGCCAGTTGATAGTTTCATTGCGTACCGCCGCACTGCGTCCGCTAATGATGACTAACTCGGTACCTTCACTACGGGCGTGGTTGAGTCGATCGACCAGAGGCAGGTTGGGCATGTCATCGATACAGGCGGCGTGGAATCGATCCCAATGTTTCTCACCCTCTTCGTTATAGAGGTGATGAAGGCGATGCTCGATCAGTGCCAGTACGCCATCGAGGCCGCAGATAACGATTTCACCCGGTCTGTCCATCGTTAAACGCCGGTTTCCGCCTCTGCTGTCTCGGCCTGGTCCTGCAAAATAATGATCGACTTCTCGGCGACGCTGAGATGATCGGCTACCACGCCACATTTCGCCTGCAGCAAGAAAAAGAGTCCGCTACGACTACCGCTGAGACTCTCGAAGTTGGCCATCCCCTTGGCGATGATCAGCTCGGCGCGGTCGAAGCGATTACGGAACTCTGCGCTGCAGCGCTCTAGTAGTGTTCCCATCGAGGCGGCACCGTTATCGATAATCTCACACGCCTGGTCGAGACCGGCGGCCAGCGCATCATCACGGGTGGCATCATTGACCGTAGCACCGCCCTTCACCACGTAAGTAACGGGCAGTTCGAGCTGTTCGATCAGCAGACGATCAAGCACCGTCTCGCCGGCATTATCGGCCAGGTAGAGAACCTGCTCGGCGTGGCTGAGTGCTTCGCGTAGTTCAGGCAGATGGTTAATGGCGGGTGTGAGTTTGATCACCCGCTCGATACTCGCCTCGAGATCGTAGGCATCGGCTACACCGAGATCGATGATATTGCCGGCGATGGCGAGGCGAATCGCGGTATCAAGCGGATCATCGGCATCTGCCAGCAGCTGCTTCAGTTTGGGGTAGAGGCTGAGCGCATGTTCAGTGGCGCTCTGTTTTGCAGCCAGATAGGGGTCACTACAGCCGCTCTCGTGGCGAATCATGGCGTGCAGGTCAGAGGCGATGATCGGTGGTGTGGCGCTGGCGGATGGCTGTTGCAGCTGGGCCTGTGCCGTTGCCAGTAGTTCATCGGTTCTGGCGGCGCTCAGGTTTAGACGTTTGGCCGCATCACTGGCCTGGCGCAGAAAGCACTGATGACAGGCTGGTTTGGTCTCCATGGTGGGAGAGTTAGGGTCTGTTAACAGATCCTAACCCGCGTAGGCCTCTTTGCCGGCATTGAAGTTGCTGACCAGGGTGTCGATCTTCTGCTGGTCATATTCGCGAAGACCGCTCAACACCATGCTCTTCGAACCACGCCCTACCACCTCATCACCCGACATCAGATTGAAGTCGAGGCGGACGTTACCACGCTTACCCTCAACCTCTAGTGACGATCCACTCAGCTCCAGCTTCGGATCGGTGATATCTAACCGATCGATGTCGATCGACATGCTTTCGTAGATTACCAGTGGTCGGTCAGTGTTGATCATCACGTTGTGCTGCTTCATCAGCGGCACCAGAATGTGGGGAAAGGTCTGGCCAGAGAATTCGACATAGCTACAGGCGAGTGAGCGAACCAGATTCTGCTCCTGATCGTTATCGCCAGATCGCTCAACGGTCAGATAGGTCTTGCCGTTCTCATCACAGATCGCCAGCTTCTCATCCTCTGACTCCGGGAAGTGAAGTGGCGTGGCATCACCCACCATGCCCTCGAAGTTGAAGTGCATCTTCTGGCTCACGCCGTAACGAGTGAGGATCAGTGCAAACAGCAGGTCACCGGGTACGACGAAGCGCTTTGCATCCTCATTGTGGATCGGGTTGAAATCGCCCGCTACACGTTTGGCAAAGGTGCTCGCCTGTTGGCGTGAGATCCGGATCGATCCTTCGTCATTGCTAAAAAACTGATCTAAAAACATCTTCATATGACCACTGTAGGGAACGCTCAGGTGGCGCCCCATTCATTATTGTTGGATAAACGCGTGCTAGGGGACCTGAATACGGTTGCCACCACCAGCACCGGGAACGACGATTTGTGAGGCTGATTCGCGACGCTGCTCCTGCATCTCCTCAATAGTCTCCTGGATGCCCGTCTTGGCACCTTCAGTAAACTTGCCCAGTGCCTCTTCCAGAGTCGCGGCCTCGATCTCAAATGAGATCGGCAGTGGACCGGCCTGGGTCATTACCTGGGTCTGACCGATCCAGAGTGTTGGACGACTATTGTCGTCAGAGCCATCAGTAGTTATTGGTGAGAGGCGACGCAGGATGCCTACCTTGCGATCGGTGAAGCTCTCTTCACGGTAGAGGTTGTCGTTGTCGAGTTTGATCTCGGGAAGGTCCAGCTCGCTCATCATTTCACCCTATAGAGTAATTGCAGTTGCCGCATAGGATACCGGTTTGGGCGCAAGAAATATAAACCCATTCTAAGGAAATGGTTAAAGGTGGCTTAGAGATATTCAGTGGTGGACGTGAAGCGATCGATTAGACCTTGTTAGTTAAAGGGTCTAATAACCACAAATTTTAACAATTAGTAGTTGACAAGAATCATCGGGTAATGTTTAATCGCCTACAAGTTTACTAAGTTATTAATTTTGATGTGCCCAACCGAGCTGGCACACAGCAAGAAAACTACTGGAGGCAAGACGATGGATTTACCAGATCGCGACGGTGACGGATATCTCACCAATATGAATATTTGGACCCCTGAAATTGGCCGTGCAATGGCTGAGGCGGACGGTATTGAACTCGATGACGTCAAGTGGGGACACATTATGAAGGCGCGTGAGTACTTCGAAGAGAACAGCGTAGTACCGCCGATTCGTAAGTTTTCCAAGTACGCCGGTGCTGATCAGAAGGAGATGTTCAAGACCTGGCTGACCGGCCCGATGAAGCCGATAACCAAGTACGGTGGCCTGCCAAAGCCGACCGGCTGCGTCTGATCGCACTCTAAAGTATGTAGGCATGAGAGGGCTCACAACGACGGTTGTGGGCCCTTTTTTATGCCCGGAATTGGCTGAGAGTAAGAAGTAGCTCTTAGCTACCTGCACTAATCGCTTCAATAAATGCCAAGGAAAGCTCACCCCTGCCCGCCTTGTCGAGGATCTGCTGTGAGGTTTCGACAATCTCAGAGAGTGGACCACTAAAATAGGCCATGCCAAGTGAGAGTGTGGCGGGTCGATCGGCAATGGTATTAATGGTGTTGGGGTGCTCCGGAGGCAGGAAGGTAAACTGAATCTCACTCACCTCATCCGGAATCTTTTCGCACCCTCCCCCTGGTGCAACAAACTGAAATAGTTCTTCAGGCGTGTGGATAGTGACGCTCTCTTCATTGAAGTCACGACCGGCCGCATTGGCGCTGAATTCGACGGTTAGTATCGGCTTCATGTGTTATTCCCCCTGTTATTAGTAACCCTGTACCCTAAGCGTAGTTGATAGAGGGTCTCTGTTGGTGGCGAGAAAAAGGAGGTATATCAGGGTAGCTATTTCCTTTTGATATCTAATGGTGATAGCGTGAATAACATTAGTTATTGTTGTCATTTCAACGGCTTATATGCCCATAAAGAGTTCTGAGGTGTTGTGCTATGCAGTCCGGCCCAAGAGAGATCGTTACCCCCTTCCGCCCTATTCCGCTCGATGTACCGGAGGGGATGAAGCCGAATGAGTTCTTCAACTCGACCGAGAATCTCAACGATCTGATGCACAACAACGGGCTGCTGAAGAACCCGGAAGATCTGCTGCTCTATCGTAAGGCGCTTGGTCATACCAACGAGTTCGATACGTCGATCATCTACAACACATCACAGACGATCCTCAACCCACTGGGTCGTCCAGTGCGTCGCACCCAGGTTCCTGAGAACGTGAAACACGTCTGGAACCGGATGAACCAGATCATTATCGACTACATGCTCGAGACCTACCCCGACCCGGAACAACATCTGGTCCTCGCGGGTGAGGCAAGCCTCGATGCCACCTGGCCGCTCACCTCCCCTGGCGTACCGAGTATTCGTATGCTGCACAACCACTTCATGGTCTTCCCGATGCAGACCCTGCGTGAAGGTACCCTGGCCGATGTGAAAAACCCCAATCTCACTGACGGTGGCCAGCACTCGCTGTTTGAGAAGTATATGCACGACGTCTATCGTCAGTTTGTCTGCAACTCCCTCAAGCTGGAGGTTCTAAAACCGGTCAGTGATGATGGGGCGCGCTTCAACCTCACCGGTTTTCCGCAGGGGCTGCCAAGTTGGGAGATTCCGGGTGGTGTGGCGACTCTGGAGGATGTGCGCTTCTGGCAGGAGTATGATGAGATCCTCAAAGGTTTCATCGACTTCTACCGTACCTTCTTCTCGCAGGTTTCAAGCCGCAACGCACCGATTCTCGACGACGTCTATTTCCCAGACTCAGTTGAGAATGTGCTGCTGTTTAATAATGATTTTCTCAAGACGGCGAAGAAGGTGCGTGATAGTTGTATTACCGATCCCGCCTACGCCAATGCTATTCGCTGGCAACCCGCCTTTAAGCAGCTGATCTACCGCAACGATGAGGGTAAGCTGATTGTAACTATCAGTCAGAACTCGATTGGTAATGCGATCACCGAACTGCTCGGTGTGGTGGTGAGCCGGAAGCCCGATGCAGAGGCGTATGAGAAGGCGGAGCCCGCCTTGATTGAGCGGTTACTTGAGGTTCGTCGTCGCCTGATCGAGGCCGATCTGGGTGAGGGTATCGAGACGCAGTTTTGGCCGAAGTGCTAACTCACTCACGAGGAGAGGTAGAGATGAACGAGATTGATGAGGAAGTGGCAAAGCTGAGGGCTGAGCGTGATCGCTTGAAAGAACGGCTTGCCGCAATTGAGGCCGACTATCGTAAGGGGCTTGATCCTGACTCCGAGGAACGTGCCATCCAGCTAGAGAATGCCGAAGTTCTGGCGGGAATTGCCAAGGCGATCTCAGAAGAGCTGGTGCAGGTTGAAGAGAAGTTGGCGGATCTCGGATAGAGTTTAGCCGGGTAGTAGTCATCAAATAACTGAAATATTTATACAGCTGTAAGCAGTACCCGTGTACGGCAATTAGCACAGTTAATTACAAGAGCCAGGGAAAGCCGTATCGTATGAAGGTAGTCATAATTCCAGGAGATCATAACTATTCGAGGGCGCTTGCCAGCGGTCTTGAATCGGGCGGTGTGGATTGTGTGCTGCTCGGAAAGTGGGGAAGTTATCTGCCGGAGATAGTTGATGAGATTAAAGCTCAGCGGCCAGATATTCTGCACCTACACTGGCCAGAGTCTTTACTCACCTCAAGAAAAACAATGAAACAGAGTAGCTCTGAGATTTTAAATGATTTCAGTGATGCACTAGAGAAACTACGAGCGTGTAATATTAAGCTCTGTTTAACCCTTCATAATTTTCTTCCACACAACTGTGTTAATCCAGATTTTGAGCAGCGACTTTATCAACTTCTCTACACATTTTCTGACGGAAATATTCACCATTCCAATTGCGGGCGTCAGCGAGTTTTAGAAGCCTTTGAGTTTTCAGGCCAGCATAGTCTGATACAACACGGTTTCTTTTCACATGAGCCAGTTTCGACGCTGACTAAAGAGCAGGCACGTCACTCATTAGGGTTGCCTGACGACGCACTGATTTTAATCAGCGTTGGACTGGTCAGACCCTATAAGACACATGAACTTATAATCAAAGCAGTGCGTGACTTAGAGAGAAGGGCTGTACTTCTTATCGCTGGTGCATTTCATGACCGTGGTTACTATAGACGGCTGAAGAGTATTGCCTATCCAAACTATATTGAGAAGGTGAAGGGATTGTTAGGTAGGGGTGATATCAGGTTTCTAGATTATGTTAAAGAAAACGATCTAGCGGATTTAGCGCGTGCGGCAGACTATTTGATTAGCGCGCACGGCAAGAGGTCAT
Source organism: Candidatus Reidiella endopervernicosa (assembly GCF_013343005.1). Taxonomy (GTDB): domain Bacteria; phylum Pseudomonadota; class Gammaproteobacteria; genus Reidiella; species Reidiella endopervernicosa. The sequence goes on along the minus strand of NZ_CP054491.1, from coordinate 535,353 downwards.
TGACCACAGCTGCACCTCACTTTGCACAGCAGCATCTCTTGCCAATCATCTGCAGTAGATCACCCTACAATTGTGAAATTCTTGGTGAGGCGGGAATCTATTTTGATGTTGATGAATCCGGAGAGGATAACCTTTCGGAGGTATTGGCTGCATCATCTGAAGCGGAGCATGAAGAGAAAAAGAGAGCGCTTAAAGAGAATCGGAAAGCCTATTCATGGACGCTGGTTGGTAAGAAAACTGCTGATTTTTATCGGCAGATATGCACTATATAACCATATTAATAATATTTGTCAGTTAGAAGATGATTCCAAAAATAATCCACTTTACCTGGGTCGATCATAACCTGCCTGAAGCGTATAAGAAGGTGGTTGATTCATGGCGTCTTCATCATCCCGATTGGCAGATAAATATTTGGAGCGACGAGGATAATCGCGCACTGATTGAAGATCACTACCCATGGTTTCTAGAGATCTATGATGCCTATCCCAAGGCGATTATGCGTTGCGATGCCGTGCGCTATTTCATCTTGCATCATGAGGGTGGTGTCTATTCAGATCTCGATGTGGAATGTTTGGGGTCTATCGACGGTTTGATGGGTGCAAGCCGACTGTTTTTATCAGCAGAACCAGAAAAACATCTTGAAGAGCGACAGGCTTCTGCCAGAGGTTTTCCCTACCTACTCTGCAATGCGTTGATGGGATCAGAGCGTGGAAATGGTTTCTGGAACCATGTGCATGAGGTATTAGTAAAACAGAGAGAGAGCTACACGGTCTTAGATGCAACGGGTCCATTTATGCTCACCGGGGCAGTGATGACGGTAGCCGATGAGCTGCGACCAGACGTGCTACTTGCCGACAGCTGGTCACCGCACGATAAACATGGAAACAGTTGCCATGACTCCGCCGCCTATCGACAAACTATGTATGCTCAATTTAATTGCCTGGATACAGTTGATAAACCGCTGTTAAATCATCTTTGGCATGGCTCGTGGTCAAATAAAGATTTGAATAGACGACCCAAACGTAAAAGTTTAAAGCAAATATGGAGAGAGTTGCGCTGCCCTGAGCTTGATTATAAGGACATCGCATCTGCGATCGTTATCGACAACCAGAGGTTAGAGCAGGTCACATCACATCCGAGAATTTTGATCGCGACGCCTATGAAAAATGCGGCGTCGAATATCGAGCGCTACCGGGAGATGATAGAGGCGCTTGATTACCCGTGTGAACAGATCGATGTCGCTATTCTTTACAGTGACTGTATCGACAAGACGGAAGAGCTGCTGATGCAGTTGAAGTCGAGTTGGAGTGAACGCTTTCACTCAGTGTGGATTGAACGTCTCGATTTTGGTTTTCATTTAAAGGTAAAACGGTGGGATCGTTCAGTACAGCTGAGGCGTCGCTCAATTCTGGCGCAGTGCCGTAACCGCCTTGCGAGCAGAGCTTTAGAGGGTTATGAGTACTGTCTTTTTATCGATGTCGATCTGAGCGATTTACCCACAGATCTCATTCAACAGATGCTTTCGTCTCAACGCGATGTGGTGATGGCCAACTGTGTGAAAGAGGATGGTAAACCCTTCGATAAAAACGCATTCCTCTATGAGAAGTTGCCTGACTTTAAATATCTCTACCGTTACGCTCGAAAAGAGGGGTTGTTGCAACCGCCATCGGGAACACCACGGATCTATCTGACTGAGTTGAACTATCTCAATCTGGTTCCACTCGACTGTGTCGGTGGTACAGCACTGTTAGTGAAGAGTGAAGTGTTGAAGCAGGGGGTAACATTCCCAGAATCACCCTATAACTATCACATTGAGACAGAGGGTTTTGGTTTGATGGCGAGGGATCGGGGCTTCACCGTGGTCGGCATGCCAAATCTGCATGTGGTACACCCCAGTAACGAGTGAGCCTTGTTAAAAAGTTCAGGCGTAAAAAAACCCGCCAATTGGCGGGTTTTTCGTAGCTAATATTATATGAAATATTAGCTATTTACAGCGCAGGTCAGCTCTTCGAGGATCTTACCGCTTTCGACCTCGTCGATGATCTTCTGGTACTCAGGGCTGATTGGGCAACCGCAAGCGTGCTCCTTGGTTGCGTGCAGGCGAGCCTGCTCAATGTGCCAGGTAGCGACTTTCAGGTGCTGATCTACGTTCATTGTAAAAAACCTCTGTATGTATGTGTGTTGTGGGTAAATAAGTAGTTGAGAATTTTATTGGGTCATTATGTTGAATGCAAGCAGAGTTGTGGGGTTTTTTGTAACATTCTGTTACGCGAAGCGGGTTAAAAGGGTGCCTCATAGTGGGGCAGAGGTATAAGTGATGTTCTCAATATTTAACAAAGAGCCGATTCTCGATGAGTTACGTGTGGCGTGGCTGTTCGATACCTATGGCTGGGCGTTGCGCAACTTCGATGGTGAGCTGTTTCAAAATGAAACGATTCTTGTCACTCCGAGTAATGAGCACTTCCCAGGTCGGGTTGATAGTGTGCACGGAATGGCGGAGTTGATCTTCGAGCAGGTGAAAGCGTTCGCAGGGGTAAAACACTGGCCAACACGACTGGTCGATCAGTATCAGTGCTCGACCGTTGAGCCGCCCCAGCTGGTGATTGAAGGTGCATTGCGGGGTCCAGCAGGAGTTACCCCGACAGGCATTAGTGAAGAGCAATACCTGACGGTGCTCTACGATCCGAATCAGATTAATAACCCTGAGGGGATGATCGCCACCTACGCCCATATCATCGCCCACTATCTGGCATCGATGTCTCCCGAACCACCGCCAGGTGGAGAGGATTTCTGGGCCCAGGCAACCGAGGTGCTGGCGGTCTTTATGGGTTTTGGACTGATGTTTGCCAATAGCGCCTACAATTTCCGCGGTGGTTGCGGCAGCTGTTACAACGCCAATGCGCAGCGCTCTGCTCACCTCTCACAGGACGAGGTGACCTATGCGCTGGCGATATTTGCAGAGCTTAAGCAGCTGTCAGCCAAAACGGTGTTGAGTCATCTTAAGAAACCTCTGCGATCGGTATTCAAGCGTGCCAGTAGAGAGGTCGCTGAAAAACGCCCCTTTCTGCAGCAGGCGATTGAGCAGATCGCTGAGTAATAAGTCGGCGCTATACCCCGGAGGGCTGAGCTGCCACAATTCGCCCATCTGAAATTTGAGTGGACAGACAATGAAAGCGAATGAGATTAAAAAAGGTGCGGCGATTGAGGTCGATGGTCAGACGATTCTGGTCAAACAGCTGCAGGTACAGTCGCCCTCCTCGCGCAGCGGTAGCACCCTCTATAAGGTGCGTGGCCAGAATGTGGTCAGTCGCCAGAAGTTCGAGCGCAGTTTCAAGGGTGATGAGGCAGTCAACAGCGTTGACCTGATCCGTCGCCCGGTGCAGCTGCTCTATAAAGATGGCGATGGCGTCACCTTTATGGACAGCGAGAGCTACGAGCAGTACATCCTCAGCGAAGATTCGATCGAAGAGGAGCTGAAGTACATCGCCGAGGGGCTCGAGGGAATGTTGGCATTGATAACCGATGAAGTGATTCTGGGTATTGAGCTGCCGACCACCGTCGTTCTGGAGATCACCGAGTGTGCGCCAGGAATGAAGGGTGCCTCAGCGTCGGCGCGTACCAAGCCTGCCACCCTCTCTACCGGTCTGGTGGTTCAGGTGCCCGAGTACCTGGAGGTGGGTGAGGTGATCAAGGTCAATACCGACAGCGCTGACTATATTTCGCGCGCCTGAACGTTGAGTGGGCAGGCCATCAAGGAAGAGAAGGAGAACACCATGAGTACCAATTCAGACCATCACCCACACACCATCAATGGCAGGGTTGCGCTCCGCAACGGAAAAGGTGATCTACCGGTAGTCGATATCACGGCAGTGGGTGCAACAGCGAGCGTTGCACTGCAGGGTGCTCACCTGCTCAGCTGGATTCCTGAAGGTGGTGCAGAGGTGATCTGGGTCTCAGAGGATGCCAAGTTTGCACCCGGAAAATCGGTGCGTGGTGGTGTGCCTATCTGCTGGCCGTGGTTCGGTCCACATACCTTAGAGTTGTCATATCCGGCGCACGGTTTTGCACGCACCATTGATTGGGAGTTGAGTGGCAGTGCATTACTCGAGAGCGGTGAGGTCGAGCTAACACTGCGCCCGATGTTGAACTCGCAAGCAAAGAGTCAGTGGCCCCATGCAACTGAGCTTGAGTACCGTATTGCGGTAGGCAAGCAGTTGAGATTCGCACTGACCACACGTAATGAGGGTAGCGATGCATTCACCATAGGTCAGGCATTGCACACCTATTTTGCTGTGGGCGATGCGAGTCAGATAAGCATTGGTGGACTTGATGGCTGTCCCTACCTCGACAAGGTGGATGGTTTTGAACGCAAACAGCAGTCGGGTGATGTGAGCATCAGCGAAGAGACCGATCGGATCTATCTCGAGTCGTCGATCGATTGTACGATCGATGATCCCGCCCTGCAGCGACGTATACGTATCAACAAGAGTGGCAGCAACTCCACCATCGTCTGGAATCCCTGGATCGAGACGGCCGAGAAGATGGGTGATCTGGGTGAGAATGGCTATCTGAAAATGGTCTGCGTCGAGAGCGCCAACGCAGCCGATGATGTGGTTACGATTGATCCAGGTGGTGAACACACCTTACAGATTGTCTATAGCGTTGAGTCGCTGGTTTAACGGTTCTATTGCCAGGTTGAGATCTCGATAGCGAGGTTTTGATCATCATTACCAAACCAGATATCACCATCCTGAATGGTGGTGTGTAGTTGCATGTTGCGCTCGGCAAGTGTTCCCAGCGTCTTGCAGCTCTCTGGTGCGACCGAATAGATGCTAAGGTTTTTAATTCCTGCCGCCTTTGCCTTTAACTGTTCCCACCATAGCTCAGCACTGTGACCGCTGTAGCAGTAGATGATCACCTGTTTAGAGCGACCGCAGGCTTGGCGAATGCGTTTCTCATCGGGTTGCCCCAACTCTATCCACTCATCAATCGCGCCGGTCAGATCCATGCGCCACAGGTCAGGTTCATCGTCGGTACTGATTCCCTTGGTAAAGGTGAGCGCCTCATCGGCGTGCCGGGCGAAGGCGAGTAGTCGCAGCATCATTCGCTCATCGGTTTCTGAAGGGTGACGAGCGATGGTCAGCTCGTGCCCCTGGTAGTAGTTGCGGTCCATGTCGGTGATCTGTAGTGAAGCCTTAAAAATGGTTGCCTTGATGGCCATGAATTAATCCTCTCTGACGCGACCACGTAGTGCCTTGTGTTTGCCATGTTTGGCCTTACTGTCGAGTCGACGTTTCTGTGAGTTCTTTGATGGTTTGGTCGGACGACGTTTTTTCTGTGTGACCATCGCTGCCTTGATGATTTCCCTGAGACGTTCCAGTGCATCATCACGATTCTTTTCCTGAGTGCGAAAGCGTTGCGCCTTGATCACAATAACGCCATCGCTATTGATGCGCCGATCGCGTTGCACCAATAACCGCTCTTTATAGATTTCAGGAAGCGATGAGCCTCTGATATCGAAGCGCAGATGGATCGCCGAGGAGACCTTGTTAACGTTCTGACCACCCGCGCCCTGGGCGCGGATGGCTGTCAGTTCGATCTCCTCCTCTGGGATCGTGACGCTATTGCTGATGGTTAACGGTGCCATGAGACTATCCCTGCTCCTTGAATCTTTTCGACTCAGTCAGGACCGACCGATAGTAGCGTGTCAGGTTGCGATCGTGATCACGCCTCTCAGCCAGAGTGGCGCTATTGAAGGCCTGCTCACGAAGCAGCTTCTGATAGCTGGAGAGTCGACGTGCATCGATGCTGCCTGCGTCAATTGTTGCCTGTATGGCACAGCCGGGTTCCGAATGATGTTGGCAGTCGGAGAAGCGACACTGCTGCGCGAGTGTGTGCAGTTCGGCAAAGGTCTCTTCTACCCCCTCCTCACAGTCGACCAGTTGTAGCTCTCGCATACCCGGTGTGTCGAGCAACAGTCCACCAGAGTTTAATAGATGTAGCGAACGTCCAGTGGTTGTATGCCGACCTTTGCTGTCATCTTCGCGTATCGAGGCGGTCGCCTGAGTGGTTGTGCCAGAGAGCGTATTGATTAACGTCGACTTGCCGACACCTGATGAGCCGAGCAGTGCAACGGTCTGCCCACTACCACACCAGGACTCAAGCGTAGCCGTACTGCTGTGATCGAGACTATTTACTGTAACAACCGATAGTAGTGGATCGAGCGCTTCAACCTGATCACGGTAGTTATCGACATCGTCACAGAGATCAGATTTGCTCAACACCACGACCGCCTCGACGTCATTCTGCTTAGCCAGTGACAGGTAACGCTCAATACGACTGAGACTGAAGTCCTGGTTGAGCGAGGTGACGATAAAGAGCGTATCGATATTGGCAGCAATCAGTTGACGTTCAACCTTGCTGCCCGCCGCCTTGCGTGAAAAGAGTGAACGACGTTCGAGCAGTCGCTGAAAGCTTCCATCGCTGCCGAGCAGTAGCCAGTCGCCAACGGTGATCGGTGGCAGATTGGGTGTTACCGATAGCGTGCGCTGTCCGTCAACGGTGAACAGTGAGATCTGTGAACGCTGATAGCTAGCAACACGGGCAAAGATAGAGGGTTCCCACTCCTCGAGTGAGATCTGTTGCTGGAAAAATGGTTGCCAGCCCAGTTGGGCGAGCGAGTATTGATTTGACATAAGAACCCCTGGCGCGGTTGTGCGCCGAGTAGATTTACTCTTGAGGGGCGTTGGTCTGCCCCGGTCCAGAGACCGGGCAAGGAGCAGTAGCGATTTGTTACTTGCTGGTTGCCCGGAAGGTGTTGATTACAATCATGAGTACCCTCCGTAATTAAGTCTGTTTCGAATTGTGGGAGATGCTAGCAGAGCGGTTATCTCACCGCAATAAGTGCTGGTGAGACGAACTCCTGATGTTGGATAAAGAAAACCCTGAGCGTATCAGCGATAAAACTGATAGCTATTTTTCCCGGTATTCTTGACGCAATACATCGCCTCATCGGCAAGCTTTAGCAGTAGGTCTGAATTGTCCGTGTCGTCGGGATAGATAGCGATGCCGATGCTGGCACCAATGACGGCCTCTTCGTCTCCAAGTTGGAATGGTTGCGACAGGGCGTGGATCAGCTTGGCGGCGATATGGGTGATGCTCTCTCTGTTGTCGAGACCAAACAGGACAACAACAAACTCGTCGCCACCAATGCGTGCGACCGTATCGATCTCTCTGACACAGCGGGTGAGTCGTTTACTGACATTGACCAGGAGTGCATCATCGGCTTCGTGTCCCAACGTGTCGTTAACACCCTTAAAACCATCGAGATCAATAAACAGGACGGCCGCACGATTATTATCACGTTTGGCCGTTGCGGCAGCGGTTTTGATTCGGTCAAGACAGAGTCGGCGTGATGGCAATCCTGTGAGCGTATCGTGATTGGCAATGTGTTTAAGTTGTTCCTCGGCAATTCGACGCTCACTGATATCGTGGATGACGGCACTGAAATATTGTTTACCATCCTGTTTCCAGGTACCCAGTGATAGCTCAATCGGAAACTCTTCGCCGCCTTTTTTCAGTCCATGAACCTCAACAGTTCTATCCATGACACGCGTCAATTGACCGCTGACTGCATTGGCCAAACCTTGTTTATGCTGAGACCGGTATCTCTCGGGCATAACCTGAGTGAGAGGTTTTCCAATAACTTCAGATTCTGAATAACCAAATGTCCGCTCAGCGGCTGGGTTCCAGGTGACCACGTTGCCCAGGTGATCGACGGTGATGATCATTGCTATAGAGGAGGTGTTGGTAATGGACCTGAAGCGTTGTTCACGATGTCTCAAGGCTTCCTCGGCGTGTTGGCGAACCGTGATTTCGTTGCGTAGATCTTCTGTCCTTGAAGCAACAGTCTCTTCCAGATGTTCATTAACGTGGCGTAATTTTTCCTGTGCCTTCTCTTCACGCACCCAGGCAGTGGCCAGACGCCATGAGCCGAAAAATAGACCGCCAACAAGGGCTATCGTGACCAGGACCAGCGAATGTGCTGTAGCACGGTATTGGTCGGTGGGGAGCAGGAGCACAGCTTTCCAGTAGTAATCCCTGCTAGCGAGTTCGGAACGACTCGCAGCAAATGTCTCATTTGTGCCAGTGCTTGTTTTCTGCCCCTCGATCAGGGGATAGATCGTGTTAAAGGTCCACAGCCCATGCTGGTCCTTAAATTGACCCTCTTCGGTCGCGTTGATCTGTTGCCATGCAGCCGTATACAGAGCGGGGAGTGATAGATCGGGTTCGTTAAACATAAAGCCCCACTCGGCATTGCTGTTTGAACCTTTCAACCAATAACCATCTCGATTGATCAGCCAGGTATGAGAGTCGGTATCACTCATGGCTTGTGAAAAAGCGCGTAATAATTCATTGCCGAAATAGTTTAAAAGGATAATTCCCCGTTTCTCTCCCTCGTGGTTAAAAACGGGTGTTCCGATGCGGATCACCGGCTTTATAGGCCGTTCAATTTTTCCCTGCTCGATATTCAGATCGAGCGGAGAGATAAAGAACTCACCCCTGTTAAGAGGCAGGGTGTCGGTAAAGTAATAGCGTTTGCGCTTGTTCTGTAACTTGTGTTCAGGAACGCTGATGGGTTCTCCACCGTTGTAATTAATTCTTACCTGTTCCTGACCTTCGGTATCCAGCCAACGGATCTGGTCGTAGATGCCCTTGGTATGAGAGAAGCTCTGCCAATCTTTGATGAGCAGATCTCGATGGCCATTGCCATTGGAGACCATCTCGATGAAGGTCTCCTGTTCGGCAAGAAAGGCGAGATCACGAGTGATCGACTGAACGATTCTCTTGATGGTGTTGGAAGAGACACGAACGGTGGCATCTTCAGAGAGGCGAATGAGTGACAAGTCGGCACTGGTTTCAGACTTGTAGATGGCCGTTGCGCCAGAAATGACGATGATAGCAACTGGCAGGAACAACCAGAGAAGGTGCTTGGCGAAGTTGCTATTTCGGTGCATTACAAATGTATTAGCAGTGGTTTCTGGCAGGGTGTCAGAACCTTGGTAACCCTCAATCTATAGGCTTACCATAACTGCGAAAGGGGGAATATAACAGTAAAGAATATCTTAACTTTCAATCACGATCTGGTCGCGTCCATTCTCCTTTGCCTGATAGAGGAGCTGATCAGCGCGCTTGAGCATCATCTCTGCTGAGTGGTCGTCGGACTTAAGAGTGATCAGCCCTGCAGAGAAGGTGATCTTCAGCGTAACGCTGCCTACGTCAATTGGATTACTGAGACGACTACGCAGGCGCTCAACCATATCATTCGCGAACTCACCACTCGTCTCGGGGAAGAGTACGGCAAACTCCTCACCACCCATGCGGCCAACGATGTCGGTCTTACGTAGCACGGCCTGGCAGGCGTGCGAAAAATAGACCAGCGTCTCGTCACCGATATAGTGACCGTAGCGGTCATTGATTGTCTTGAACCAGTCAAGATCGAGCATCATCATCGACAACGGCCGATGGTAGCGGTGGGCTATTTCTATCTGATGTGCCGCCTCTTCAAGAAAGGCGCGGCGATTAAGGAGCTTGGTAAGAGAGTCATATTTCGCCAGCTTCCCAGTCGTTCCTCGAGTGCCTTGCGCTCAGTGTCGTTGCGTGAGATCCCTCAATGCAGATCGCTTCTCCGGCATCGTCATAGCGGATGTAGGCGTTGGTTGATATCCAGACCGACGATTGGTCCTTATGGCGTAGGCACGCTTCAACAAGTTGGGCCTTTCCCTCTCCTTCGGTCAGTGCCTGGACAATCCGTTCCCGGTCGCTGGCATCGCAGTAGAAATCAACCATTGGCCTGCCGATCATCTCCTCAGGCGTGTAACCGATCACCTCATGGCAGGAGGGCGACATCAGGGTGATGACGCCGTTCATGTCGGTGCGATAGAAGACATCCGGCATGTTGTTGAGGATCGATTCTATATCGGCCTGTGAGTGTTCAAGGGCTGCACGGGTCTGAACGGCATCGGTAATATCCTGCAGTGAACCGATTAATGTAGTGGAGTGTTCATCGTCCTGTGTGAGACCGACACGCATATTTACCTCGCGCACCTCGCCGCTTTTAGTGACGATCCTGAAACTGTATTCACTCTCAACCTGCTCACCCATCAGCCGTGCCTTGTAACGCGCGGCTACCAGAGGTTGATCCTCTTCAAAAACGAAATCTAGAATCGGCTGGCCAATGATATCCAGTTCCGAATATCCAAACAGATCGGTGACCCGCTGGTTAACAAAGATGAAACACCCCTCTTCGACAGCGAAGACGGCATCCTGTAGGTGGTTGGTCAGGGCAATGAGTATCTGTGTGGAGAGTCCGTTTGAGTTCATGGTTTACCTGCCGTGGTATGACCAGAGGGGTATATCCCCCTTTATTATTCGATTCTATTAATTAACGGCAGTATATAAGAATTAATTTAAAAACACCCTTAACCTGTCGGTGTGTGTGGATATAGCTGAGAAAAATAACGAAATTACAGCATCTGTTATCGCGGTGTGCAGTTACGAGGGTGATGTTATGGCTATTTAAATAACACCATAGATCTCAGATCTTCATCGGTGACTCGTTGAATTCACTATTAGCACCGATCTCAATATTCAAATCAAGGTCGTCTCGGTGGCTGTTATTAGTGGGAAAATTGTCGGGTGAAAATCAAAGATCAAATACCCCTTAATCTTCTAGGGTGGAGGGCTGCCATACCCTACTGATAGACTCGCCTATCTGATCTATAAAAAAAGCGTGATATGAGTCACCACCACTCGGAGCGGGAGCCGCTCTCGTCCGAAACCAAACAAGCGTTGATCGATGCGTTGCGCAGGATCGTTCCTGCAGATGGATTGTTAACCGATGAAGAGTCGCTGCACCCCTATGAGTGCGATGGCCTCTCCGCCTATCGTCGTCTGCCGCTGCTGGTGGTGCTGCCGACTGAGGTGACGCAGGTCGAGGCGATTCTTAAACTCTGTAATGAACTCGATGTCCCGGTTGTGGCTCGCGGTGCCGGTACCGGTCTCTCTGGCGGTGCACTGCCGTTTGAAGAGGGCATTTTGCTCTCGTTGGCACGCTTTAATCAGATTCTCGATATCGACCCGCAGCGTCGCACGGCGCGGGTGCAGCCGGGGGTGCGTAACCTCGCCATCTCCGAAGCGGTTGCACCGCATGGTCTCTACTACGCACCCGATCCCTCTTCACAGATCGCCTGCACCATCGGCGGCAATGTGGCGGAGAACGCCGGGGGTGTGCACTGCCTTAAATATGGCCTGACGGTTCACAACATTCAGCAGATCAAGGTGATCACCATTGAGGGCGAACTGCTGGAGATCGGTGGCAACGGGCTCGATAGTGCGGGTTACGATCTACTAGCGCTGATGACCGGTTCCGAGGGGATGCTGGGTGTGATCGTCGAGGTGACGGTGAAGCTGTTGCCGCGTCCGGAGCGTGCCCAGGTGGTACTGGCCGCCTTTGACGATATTGCCAAAGCGGGCGGTGCAGTGGGTGCGATCATCGCCGCCGGAATTATTCCCGGCGGACTGGAGATGATGGACAAGCTGGCGATCCAGGCGGCGGAGGATTTCGTCCACGCCGGCTATCCGCGTGATGCAGATGCGATCCTGCTCTGCGAACTCGATGGCACCAACGAAGAGGTCTCGGCCCACATATTAAAGGTGCGTGAAATTCTCAAGCAGAGCGGCGCCACCGAGGTGCGTACCGCCGTCGATGAGGCGGAGCGCATCGCATTCTGGAAGGGACGAAAGATGGCCTTCCCCGCTGTCGGCCGTCTCGCCCCCGACTACTACTGCATGGATGGCACCATCCCACGCAAGCGGCTGCCTGAGGTGCTGGCGGCGATGGCCGATCTCTCCAAACAGTATGAGCTGCCGATCGCCAACGTCTTCCACGCCGGTGACGGTAATCTCCATCCGCTGATTCTCTACGATGCCAATACACCGGGTGAACTGCAGCGCACCGAGGAGCTGGGCGGCAAGATCCTCGAACTCTGTGTCGCGGTTGGCGGCACCATTACCGGCGAACACGGTGTCGGCATGGAGAAGATCGATCAGATGTGTGTGCAGTTCCAGCCGCTGGAGCTGAGCCAGTTTCATGCAGTTAAAGAGGCGTTCGACCCTAAACGCCTGCTCAATCCTGGCAAGGCGGTGCCGACGCTGCACCGTTGTGCCGAGTTCGGTGCCATGCATGTGCATAACGGTGAGCTCCCCTTCCCCGAGCTGGAGCGCTTCTGATGGCCAGTGGTGATATCGCAGAGGAGTTGCAGTGCCGCGTCACAGAGGCGGGTGCAGAGGGTAGAGTGCTCGAGCTACTCGGTGGTGGCAGCAAACGGTTTTATGGGTGTGAGCCGAGAGGCGAGCAGTTAGCGCTGACCGCACATAGCGGCATCGTTAGTTACGAGCCGACCGAACTGACCATCACCGCCCGCGGTGGTACACCGCTGCGGGAGATCGAAGCGGCGCTGTTGGCCGCGAATCAGATGCTCCCCTTCGAGCCGCCCCACTTCGATGAAACGGCCACCCTTGGCGGCACCATCGCCTGCAACCTCTCCGGACCACGCCGTCCCTATGCCGGCGCGGCACGTGATCTGGTGCTCGGCTGCAAACTGCTCAATGGCAAGGGCGAGATCCTTAGCTTCGGCGGTGAGGTGATGAAAAATGTCGCGGGCTACGATCTCTCGCGACTGATGGCTGGTGCGCTCGGTACCCTTGGCATCCTGCTTGAGGTCTCGCTCAAGGTTCTGCCCCGCCCCGAGGATGAGGTGACGCTTCGTTTCGATGGTTTGAGTACCAAACAGGCACTGGCCAGAATCCACCAGCTCTCGCAGCAGCCACTGCCCATCTCAGCCAGTGCCATCGACGATGACGGTCTCGTGATCCGTCTGAGTGGCACGCCCGAGGGTGTCGCCGCTGCGTGTCATGCGGTGGAAGGCGAGTGGCTCAACCCTGCGGTAGCAGACGGTTGGTGGCAGGCACTACGCGAGCAGCAGCACGATTTCTTCAACAGCGAGCAACCGTTGTGGCGTCTCTCGATCGGCTCCGATACACCACCACTCGATATCGAGGGTGAGTGGCTCTACGAGTGGGGCGGCGCACAGCGTTGGCTGCTGAGCAGTGCGCGCGCTGAGACGATCTTCGATGCCGCTGCCAAGGCGGGTGGTCATGCTACCGCCTATCGAAACCATACTGATCACTCTGCGCCGTTCCAGCCGCTGCCCACTGCAGTGATGGCTCTGCACCGTCGTCTCAAACAGAGTTTTGATCCGCACGGGATTCTCAATCCTGGCCGCCTCTACGCGGAGCTCTGATCGATGCAGACGCGGATGGCACAACAGTTTCTCGAAACAGCTCAGGGTGCGGAGGCCGATACGATTCTGCGCAGCTGTGTCCACTGCGGTTTCTGTACCGCTACCTGCCCCACCTACCAGCTGCTCGGTGATGAACTCGACGGTCCGCGTGGACGTATCTATCTGATTAAGCAGCTGCTGGAGGGGAACGAAGCGACCACAACGACTCAACTGCACCTCGATCGTTGCCTTACCTGTCGTAGCTGTGAGACCACCTGCCCCTCCGGAGTGCGTTACGGACGACTGCTCGATATTGGGCGCAGTGTTGTGGAGCAGCAGGTGAAGCGGCCTGTGCTGGAACGTTTCAAGCGCTGGTTGCTGCGCGGTGTGCTCCCCTATCCCACCCGTTTTGAAGCACTGCTGCAAGCTGTTTGGCTCTTCCGCGAGACCTTGCCGAAGCGGCTACGCAAGAAGATACCGCTGGTGAAGAGGATCAAAATACCGAAGGTGGAGAACCACCCACGCAAGATGCTGCTGCTGGCGGGTTGTGTGCAGTCGGTGGTTACGCCAGAGACCAGTGCGGCGGCACTGCGCGTTTTTGATCGGCTTGGTATCGAGTTGATCCGTGCCGAGGGGGCGGGCTGTTGCGGTGCGCTGAGTCATCACCTCTCGGCCGAGCAGGAGGCGCTCAATTTTATGCGCCGTAACATCGATGCCTGGTGGCCCCATATTGAGATGGGGGCCGAGGCGCTGCTGATCGGTGCCAGCGGCTGCGGCGTAACGGTGAAACAGTATGGCGAGCTGCTCAAGCACGACCCCGATTACGCCGAGAAGGCGGCTCAGGTGAGTGCAATGGCGGCGCTCTTCAGCGAGGCGCTGCAGCGTGAACCGGCCGAGGCGCTGGGTTCACTGCTCGAGGGTGTCGGCCGTGGGCGACGCATCGCCTTCCACAGCCCCTGCACCCTGCAGCACGGCCAGAAGCTGACCGGACTGGTGGAGTCGATTCTCACCCGCGCCGGTTTCGAGTTGACTGAAATTGCCGACTCACACCTCTGCTGCGGCTCGGCCGGTTCCTACTCGCTGCTGCAGCCGAAGCTCTCGCAGCAGCTGCTCGATAACAAGGTGGAGAACCTAGAGCGCGGCATGCCAGAGCTGATTGTTACCGCCAATATCGGTTGCCAGATGCACATCGGCAGTCAGGCTGAAGTGCCGGTGAAGCACTGGATTGAACTGTTCGACGAAATGCCCTGATATTTACCGGGTGAAAAGACAGAATGTTTGTGTCAGGATTTGCCCCCAGCTTTTGTAGAAGTTTAAGAATTCATGAACATAGAGAAGGACAACAAGATGACTGAGCGTACCTTTCACCCACCCCAGCGAACCCTGATGGGCCCCGGCCCCTCCGATGTGAGCCCGCGTGTTCTGGAGGCGATGTGCCGCCCCACCATCGGCCACCTCGATCCCGTCTTCGTCGCGATGATGGATGAGTTGAAGGGGATGCTGCAGTACGCCTTCCAGACCAATAACCAGATGACCATGCCCGTTTCGGCACCCGGCTCGGCCGGTATGGAGAGCTGCTTTGCCAACCTGGTTGAGGCGGGTGACCAGGTCGTGGTGGCGCAGAACGGCGTCTTCGGCGGTCGCATGAAGGAGAACGTTGAGCGCTGCGGTGGCACGGCGATCATGGTCGAGGATGAGTGGGGCACCGCGATCGATCTCAATAAGGTCGAGGATGCGCTCAAGGCGAATCCCGATGCCAAGGTGCTCGCCTTTGTCCATGCCGAAACCTCAACGGGTGCACAGTCCGATGCCAAGGGCCTTGCTGAGCTGGCGCGTAAATATAACTGCCTGAGCATCGCCGATACCGTTACCTCACTCGGCGGTACACCACTGCTGGTCGATGAGTGGGGGCTCGATGCGGTCTACTCCGGCACGCAGAAGTGCCTCTCCTGCACCCCTGGCCTCTCGCCAGTCACCTTCAGTGAGCGTGCGCTTGAGCACATCAAGGGGCGTGAGACCAAGGTGCAGAGCTGGTTCCTTGATCTCAATCTGGTGATGGGTTACTGGGGTGAGGGTGCCAAGCGTGCCTACCACCACACCGCACCGATCAATGCACTTTATGCGTTGCACGAGTCGTTGCTGATCCTCAAAGAGGAGGGTCTGGAGAACTCATGGGCACGTCACAAACACTACCACATGGCACTGCGTGCAGGCCTTGAGGCGTTGGGTCTGGAGTTTGTCGTGGCTGAGGCGGATCGTCTGCCACAGCTCAATGCGGTGAAGATTCCTGAAGGGATCGCTGATGCGGTGGTACGTGGCAAGCTACTTAACGACTACAGCCTCGAGATTGGTGCGGGCCTCGGTCCGATGGCGGGCAAGGTATGGCGTATCGGTCTGATGGGCCACGCCGCCAATGCGAAAAATGTGCGTCTCTGTCTCAGTGCACTCGACAACGTGTTGAGTGGTCTGGGTGCGGGTCACAGCCGTGGCGCAGCAATCGAGGCGGCGGAGAAGGTACTTTCTGCCGGCTGATTTCTGCCGACTCCGTCACAGAAAAGACCGCCCGTGTGGCGGTTTTTTTTTGGGCGCAAGGAAGTGTGACCGATGTACACACGCTTAAAGAGGTACTTCTATTAGTTTCGGTTTAGTGCAACAGCAATATGCGGAACCGATGATCGACGAGAGAGAAGAGCGAGGGAGTGCGCAGCCGCAGAGTAGTTCGGGTGTGGCGGTTAGGCTTGCTCTCAAGGGCGGGTTGCTATTGCTGGTTGTGGTAGCACTTGCACTGCTCTTCTTACTCGGTGGCTTCGAAGGCGGCAGCCTGATGGAGAAGTTCAAGTGGGGTGAAGATAAGCGAGAGGATAGTGCCACGGTTCAGTTTGCCAAGCATCTGGTCCGACCGCTTGATGGTGAAACCGATGCAGCCGCCTATCGTAATATCGCAGGACTCAATCAAGTCGATAAGCATGTGGGAACTGCTAGGGTTGCGATTGCCCCGGTTACCGTCAATGTCGATGAGCAGGGAGAGCATTATCTGACGGTGACAGTGATCGTGACCGCCAAAGACGCCTCTCAACGCAAGCTGATTAAACGACATCGACCGGCGATTCAGTCGGCAGTGATGATGCTGTTAACCGATTTTGTAAAACGCCACGCCATTGAAGATCACATCAGTGAGCAGGATCAGGAGACCTTCAGGGTCGAAGCGCTCTCCGCCGTGAAGCGACAGTTGATAAAAACGGCCGGTAGTACGCTGGTTGCCGAGATCGAGATATCACGGCTCGAACTCTACTGACACCACCCGTGTCGTCTCAAAAGGCTCGACCGAGCCGCTAGGGTTATCTACGTCGATTGCTTATACAATTGTTTACGATCCCCAGTTAAGTTCCCGACTGTTTTTGTATAGAATAAGATTTGTAGGGGATTTCAGTGCAGCTGCACGCTTTGAATACTAAGAATTAATAAACAATGTATCGATCAACAGGCTGGAAGAGAGGATTGTTCTCAATCGCCATCACTTTGATGGCGCTCTTCTCTGCGTTTCCGCTTGCTGCGGCTGAGGAGAATCCGACATCTCAGCGTTTAATAGCCGCTGTTCCCGAATCGTTCCCCCCCTACTACAAGTTGGATAGAGAGGGTCGCCCAACAGGGTTTGCCATCGATGTAATGGATGCCGTGGCCGCCGAAGCGGATCTGCAGATCGAATACCGTGTCATGCCCACATGGAAAGAGGTGTTTGCAGCCGCGAAGGTGGGCGGGGTTGATCTGATCCCCAACGTTGGTGCAACAGAGAGCCGTCGCTCATTCCTCGATTTCACCGCCTCCGTCGAGACCTTCCCGATTTCGATCTTTATCCGTAGTGAGAGCAAGGCGTCGATCCAGACGGTGGATGATCTCATTGAGCGAAGTGTGGGTGTGGTGAAATCGAATGTCGGCGCCAAGATCGTTGCTAAACGCGACGATCTTAACGCGACCCAGTACGAGAGTTTTGAGCAGGCGCTCTTTGCACTTCTTTCGGGCCAGCTCGATGCGCTGATCTATCCGGGACCCGTAGGCTGGAAACTGGCGACCGAGGCGAAGCAGGAGCGTGCACTGGCGACTACAGCTGCACCACTCACAGAGATCAAACGGGTGATAGGAGTGCGCAAGGGTGAGGCGCAGTTGCTGACCACGCTGAATGAGGTGGTTTCAGCGTTTGTGACTTCAGCGGAGTATCGAACCATCTACCATCGTTGGTTTGCAGCGCCGCCCCCCTTCTGGACCAAAGAGCTGCTGCTGTGGGTATTTGCAGCCATATTTATCACCACACTGCTGCTGTTTGGAGTCTGGCGACACCGTACCCTGGTCGCCATCAAGAATGACCTGAGCAGAGAGGTTCAGCAGCGAACCCATGCACTCGAAGAGCGAGTTGAGGCGCATCAGCGAGCAGAGGCCTCACTGGCGGAGAGTGAGGCGCGTGCCCGTTCAATTATCGAGAACAGTGCTGACGGCATCGTTACGATCGATCCACGTGGATTAATTCAGATTATCAATCCGGCTGCCTGCGCCATGTTTGGTTATCGCGAAGCGCAAGTGGTTGGGCAGAACGTCAATATGCTGCTGCCGAAGGATGAGCGTGCCGCACATGACGACTATGTGCACAACTCCGATCTGCATGAGCCGCGTATTATCAATAAGGCGCGGGATCTATTTGGTCAGCACAGCGATGGGCGTCAATTCCCCATGGAGCTCAACGTCTCCGGTATCGATATAGCGGGTGGACGGATGTATGTCGGCATCATGCGCGATATCACCGAACGAAAACATGCCGAGGATCAACTGCGCAGTGCCAAGTTTGAGGCGGAGTCCGCCAATGAGGCGAAGTCGAGTTTCCTCTCATCAATGAGTCACGAGCTACGTACCCCGCTCAATGCCATCCTGGGTTTCAGTCAGCTGCTTGAGAGTGATCCAGAGTCACCACTCAATGAGGATCAACTCGAATCGCTCACCTACATCAGTAAGGCGGGTGAACACCTGCTAGAGCTGATTAATCAGATCCTTGATCTGGCCAAGATAGAGAGTGGAACGCTCTCCCTCTCAATCGAGAATATCAGCGCCAATGATGCGATTGAGAGCTGCCGGGTGATGGCCAACACACTGGCAAAAAAGAGCGGCGTCACCTTTGAGGACAGAACGGCGGGCATCGACCTTCCCCCGCTGCATGCCGACCGTACCCGTATCACCCAGGTGCTACTCAACTTCCTCTCCAACGCGATTAAATATAACCGTGAGGGTGGCAGTGTGGTGCTCGAGAGTGAGGTTATACCAGAGCATTATCTGCGTATCCTGGTGACCGATACTGGACACGGTATTCCCAAGGATCTACTCGATAACCTGTTCCAACCCTTCCACCGACTCAATGCGGAGGGTGGTGAGATTGAGGGGACCGGAATCGGTCTCTCAATTACCAAACAGTTGGTACAGATGATGGGCGGTAATCTCGGTTTCGAAACCGCTGAGGGTAAGGGCTCTACCTTCTGGTTTGAACTTCCGTTGGCAGTCGATGAAGAGCTAGCTAGCGAGAGCACGTTAGTCGGTGCGCACAAAGAGATTAACTATCAGATAGCTGCGAATGTGGACCACGAATATACGGTGCTCTACGTTGAAGATAATCCAGCCAATCTACGTCTGATAGAACGTCTGATGAAGAAGGTGGAACACGTCGGTCTGGTTTCAGCCAGCAATGCAGAAGATGGGCTGGAGCTGGCCCGAAGTCTGTTGCCCAACTTGATCCTGATGGATGTTAACCTTCCGGGCATGAGCGGTATCGAGGCACTGCACGAGCTGCGGCGAGATGCCCTAACTGAGAAGATTCCGGTGATTGCGATCAGTGCCGCCGCCCTGCCGGGTAATATCGAAAAGGGTCTCAACGAGGGTTTCGACGAGTATCTGACCAAGCCGATCGATGTGAATGAGGTACTGAGGGTGATCAGTCAGGTCATCGACAAGGAATAAAAACCAACTGGCGTAGATAATCTGTTAAGCTGCGCCACCTCCGACGCACTCCGGTCTGCGTCGATCTACATGACCATCCGGTTATTCTAGAAGTTTTCCAAGTTATTCAGCCTGGACCGGCCCGCTTAGATTTGAGACGGGTAGGCTCATCAGGAGCAATCCAAAAAATGTCATTTGATAGTCTCGGTCTCTCGGCCGAAATCGTTCGTGCGGTCACCGAAAATGGTTACACCGAAGCAACGCCTGTGCAGAAGCAGGCCATCCCCATTATTCTCGCTGGCAAAGATATTATGGCTGGCGCACAGACCGGCACCGGCAAGACCGCCGGTTTCACCCTGCCGATGCTGCAACGCCTCACCGAAGAGGCGCAGGGCAAGGGGCAGCGCCCGGTGCGTGCGCTGGTACTCACACCCACCCGAGAGCTGGCCGCACAGGTCCACGAAAGTGTGGTGACCTACGGTAAACACCTGCCACTGAGGAGTGCCGTTATCTTTGGTGGGGTGAAGATCAACCCACAGATCGAGAAGCTGCGTCGTGGTGTCGATATCCTCGTGGCAACACCGGGGCGTCTGCTCGACCATGCCGGTCAGCGTACCGTTGACCTCTCCAAGGTCGATATCCTGATCCTGGATGAGGCGGATCGCATGCTCGACATGGGCTTCATTCACGATATCCGCAAGGTTTTCGCCCTGCTACCTAAGGACCGCCAGACCCTGCTCTTCTCGGCAACCTTCTCCTCCGAGATCAAACGCCTCGCCGACGGCATCCTGCGCAAACCCGAGCTGATCGAGGTGGCGCGTCGTAACACCGCCTCGGAACTGGTCGAGCAGGTCGTGCATCCGGTCGATCGTGAGCGTAAGCGCGAGCTGCTCTCGCAGCTGGTTGGCGAGGGTAACTGGCAGCAGGTGCTGGTCTTCACCCGCACCAAACACGGTGCCAACCGCCTCTCCCAGCAGCTCGAGCGTGATGGCATCACCTCCGCCGCGATCCACGGCAACAAGAGCCAGGGCGCGCGTACCCGTGCACTGGCCAACTTCAAGAGTGGTGAGGTTCGTGTGCTGGTAGCAACCGATATTGCCGCACGCGGGCTCGATATCGACCAGCTCCCCCACGTGGTCAACTTCGAACTGCCCAACGTGCCGGAGGACTACGTGCACCGCATCGGTCGTACCGGCCGTGCCGGTAATGAGGGCGAGGCGATGTCACTGGTCTGCGTCGATGAGCTAAAACTGCTGCGTGATATTGAGCGTCTGATCAAACGTGAGCTGCCGAAGGTGGTGATCGACGGTTATGAACCCGATCCGACCATCAAGGCAGAACCGATCATGAAGCGCCGTGGGCAGAACCAGAATCAGGGGCGTCGTGGACAGGGGCGTGGTGCGGGCGGCGGTGGCAATCGCCCTGCCAACCGTTCCGGTCAGAAACGCGGTGGCGGCGGTGGTCGTGGACGCGGTCGTGGCAATCAGGCGTCACGGTCAAGTTGATAGAGGGGGTGAATAACCCTAAAACAGTTAATTTATAAGGACTTATAAATAGCAGAGTCTAATAGTTGGTCTACACTTCTATCACCAAAGCCCTACGGCTAATAAGGAGGTGATAGAGATGTTACAGACGATGCACGATGTTTTACACCCAAGGAACATAGATCCCGATTTCCCGACCGCTCCGGTTACCTGGTCGCGTGATGAGGCGGTCGAAGTGGCAGGCAGTGAAGCGATTAGTCTCTCAGATGAGCACTGGCACGCGATTCGCGCACTACAGGACTACTTCTCCAAGCACGACGGCAAGGTGAATGTACGCGCCCTGCACGATGCACTTGATGAAGAGTTTCATGCCAGTGGAGGTCTTAACTACCTCTACACAATCTTCCCAGGTGGACCGATTGCGCAGGGTTGCAGACTGGCGGGCCTGAAGGCACCGGCAGGCGCAGCCGACAAAAGCTTCGGCAGCGTGGTTTGATCGGCTTCTGATTTGATTGGCTGAATGCAGCCAGGTGGTGATGGGTGCGCCCTTTGGGGCGTGCCCTTTTATTGGTGGGTGGTTTTCGTAGGTTGGGCATGCTGTTTGAGCCCGCGCGTTAATTGAAAGTAGCCCGGATGTAGTGAAACGAAATCCGGGTAAACAAGCTGATTCGCTGGATCTCAGTATTTAGCAGATGGTCGGAGATCCATTCGATCTCGTACCCTCACCACCGATAAGCCTATATATACTTATCATCCGCTAATTTTGCGGTACGTAGAGTAAGTGTATGGTTTGTGCCCACGCGTGTGTTGAGTCGCTATAAACATCAATAGAAGCACCGTCGTGTATTACTGCCCTATCATGTTAAGTCTTGATGGCTGACTTTATGTGTAAGGCAGCAACCCCATTTCTTTTAGAAAGAAATGGTGGAAAGAAACTCATCCGACCATGCAGCCCTTCGGGTTCCTTGCGCGAAGTGCAGGATGCACGAGTGCCGCGAAGCACATGGACGTGCGAGAGCGGCCTTCTCACGATTTCAGGCGTGAGCAGAAACTCGCTGCGCTCAAACAGCTGCTCACTTCATCCTGAAATCACTGCGATGCTCGTCTGCATCGACGTAAGTAAACACCATCGTTTGGCAACAGCAGTAGTTTTGAGTAATCTCAGCTACACAACATAACGAAAAATGATCATGCGCTAGCCGTGATCGCACAACAGGAAGAAGTCTTGCAGGATGCAAACACCCAACAAACATCCCCAAAGCAAGTTATGGTCAAGCATGAATAGTGAGTGCTCGTGGTGTCATGCATGATCATCGTGCGT
The DNA here is from genome assembly GCF_013343005.1 of Candidatus Reidiella endopervernicosa. Classification (GTDB taxonomy): domain Bacteria; phylum Pseudomonadota; class Gammaproteobacteria; genus Reidiella; species Reidiella endopervernicosa. The sequence continues at coordinate 513,232 of NZ_CP054491.1, read as the reverse complement.
TCGAATGGAAATAAAGGAAAAGCAATGGAATGCATATCATATAAAAAGGTTACAAGTATCAGTTGGTAGAACAATATGAGGTTACGATAACAATAAGGCCTGAAGAAGATGTCTCATCTCCATCTGGGTATATCACCCTGACCAAGGATGGATTGCTGACTCTATCTAAAGGCTATGCGTGGATGGTCCTTCAGGTCCGACAATAGATACGCGTGACTTTATGCGAGGTTCTCTGTTCATGATGCGCTCTACCAATTAATGAGAGAGTCACCCTGGATAACGACATATATCGAGATCCTGCAGATAGATTGCTACAGAGCATGTGCAAAGAGGATGGAATGTGTCATCTACGGGCTTGGTGGGTATTATACAAAGGACTCAGAATTGGTGGTGATCCAGCAGCTGAACCAGATAACAGGCGACCAATCACGAAAGCTCCAAAGTTGTGTAAAACTTTATGATCAATAGAGTCTGACACACAGAACTTACAAAACGTCAGCTACAAATGAATAAAATGGAGATTGTAAGGAATGGGTAGACGAAGGAAAGTCTATGCAAATACAAGCTGGGAGCAGTTCTCTAATAAAGTGAAACAAAGGGATGGATTCAAGTGTTTGTAATGTGGACGATCTGGACAGGAAACGATACTCCAGATACACCATGAGCATTATATTGAGGGAAAGGCTCCATGGGATTATCCGCTTAGCGACTGTAGAACATTGTGTAAAGGGTGTCACGCCAGAGAGCATGACATAATTGAACCTAATCGAGGCTGGACACTTATTTCAATTGATGATTTAGGTGGCCTAGATGGAGTATGTGAACGTCAAGGATGTGGAAATGGAATTAGGTACTCTCATCAAACCTATCACCCTAAAATTGGGTATGGATTCGTTGGTAGTACATGTATTGAGCATTTAACACAAGAAGACCAGCTATTAAGTAGTTCGGTTGTTAAAACATATAAGCAAGTAAGTAAATATATTCATGAGACATACTGGAGTGAGGGTGCACCCAAAAGGAAAGCGATATATTTCAGGTAAATATAATCATCACACGATTAGAATTTATGGCGATAAGAGCAGATATGCATTTCAATTGATTTTGAAAGAGAAAGGTATTAAATGGCACGATTATAAAGATATTATTAGAGTTCCAAATAGGAGCTTAGATGATGTGAAAGAGATGGCATATGTTGTTCTGAGAGGAACAGTTGCTAAAGACGAAAACGAAAAAGAACTTCTTAGGAATATATATCGGAAGATCAAATAAAGGCCGATCGTTAGAATGACGAGGGAATTATGATGGACATAGAAGGATTTGAGCTGTATTTGGATTTCAAGCCAGCAGATGGTGATCCATCACGAGTTTTTCATGCAATGGCTGATGTTATTGATTCCATGCAGAGTCCTGACTCTGATCTTGCAAGAATTATTAGTCCTTATTATCAGCCAACTCTGGTTTTGGATGATGTTGTTTCAGGGTCAATAAAGGCTAAAATAAGGGATATTGTAAAAGACATACCTGACGATGCCCTAAAAGAGTCGAGTATTAGAAATATTATAGGTCACTTTCTCCATAAAGCAAAATACAAAATTCTAAAGTGGTGCGAAAGAAAATGAGAGAATCGAGAGTATTGATCAAATTCGCGAGCTGGAGGGAGAGATTATTTCTATTGCAGAAGAAACAGATGCAAAACAACTTCCAGCCTATAGCTCTATAGAAACAAGAAAGCTACTAACGCACATAAATACTATTCAGTTGTCACTTAAGCGCTTGGAAAGCGAAGATTCATTAGAATATCGTTCTGAATACGGATATGCGAAATTCAATGGAAATCTTGCAATATCACACCAAATTATTCGTGAAGTACTAACGCGAGAGGTGATAACGAGTGAAGGTATTCGTGTTGTAAAAGTTAAAAAGCCTGACTATCTAGGTAATTCAAAATGGGCGCTTCGTTATCAAGGTCATTCAATTGAAGCTAAAATTCGCAATACGGACTGGCTGGCGATGTTCCAAAGAAAAGATATTATGGTTCAGCCGGGGATTCATTGAGGGTTAATTTAAAGCAAGATATCTCATGTGGATATGAGGGTGAGGTTGTCCACATTGCATATGAAATACTTGATGTAATTGAAGTCATTGCTGCACCAAGGCTAATTCAAATGGATTATTTCGGTGAAGAACATTAATGTGAGTTTGTGCGCTATTAAAACCGGGTCAAAAACCGGATCAGAGAGCAATATTCTCAAATATAAGAAACAACTGTTCTCTGACCCGGTTATCTTCAGGTGCGTCCGACTATACAGCCCTTCGGATTCTTTATTAAGCATGATTGTTTAAGATGATTAATAGTGCTTAATCGACTGTCCGTTTTAAAATAGAATACCTTGTGTTTTTAGCAATGACATGGAAGTTTTTAGCGATAAATCTATCTAGTATGTGGATTTTGCTGGACATAGAGCTTTTGTTGTTTTCTTGTGGTGTAGGCATTTGTGATAGAACTATAATGTTTACCTCTTTTTTATTGAGTTGGTCGATTATTTCTTTTTGAACTTCACTGGTTGTTACGATGCCAGGATGCATCTCATTCCACATGACAGGAATTGGCTTTTTTAAGAGGAAGTATAATGATGCATCATTGATAAATATCTTGTCATGATATGTGTTGCCAACAAAAATGTAGTTAGAGTTTGAGTGGTTATCCCAAATGTAGTCAACAACCTCTTCCTGTAAAGGGTGAGCTCTGGCACATGAATTTTCTGTGAGATTGACAGCGCAGTTATATGAATTCTTGGTTTTTATTCTATCTAAGCAAAGAAATAAGGTGATCAGTATTAATGATGTCAAGAGCGTCACATCTATCAATTTAATGACTTTTAGCTCATGTTCACTTATTGAAGAACTGAGTGTTGCTAATAAGAGAATAGAGAAAAGCATAGATGGAACGGCGTGAGTCATATCAAGCCTGCTGTGTGCTTGAAAGGTAAGAAAAAACGACATGCATAACAATATTAATAAAGCTGTTTTTATAATTAGAGTTGTTTTGTTTCTGAAAATGTACAGATATGAGGAAGTAAAGACGCACAAAATAGGCGCCGTCCACGCTAATAGCCACTTCTTAAGATGATGGGGGAATTCCAGAAATCCTGGAACAGGTAAAAGCCGGTGATCTCTCATTCCAGTGGCAGGAAACTTTATGGCTTGCTCATAAAAATTATGCCAACCACTTATCATTAGTAGAAGAAAAAGAGATATAAGAGATGTGATAAGAAAAACAGTCGCTGACCGCCATGGAGAGCGAAGTGAGGGCGGTTAGTCCCCGATAGTCGACGCCGTCTGCCTATTCGTAGTTGAGAGCGCGAGCGGACGACGAAGAAGATGCAGCAGCGGCTTTATGTCGGCGTAGAGTCACTGAGGGAGTTGTGTAGAGCAGCGAAGAGGTGATTACGCAACGAACGCAGGACGGTCGGGGCGCCGAAGGCATAAACGGTCGCGTTAGTTTTGCTGTTTGCTTGGGCTTGGATGCCCAAAACAAACTTTCGCAAAAATAGCGACTCCCCGGCAAGAATGTTGCTGTCTTCCTGATTATTAACCTGTCCTGGCCTGTATGAGAATGTGTAAAGTGAAGTAGTGTTAATGCAAACAGGCAAGAAATAAAGAGATAAGCAGTAAAATCATGTCGAAAAATAACGCTTATCCCTGCTACAGAACCTGCAAGGTAGAGTAATGAATTGGTCTCTGACTTGATGGCTTTAAAATAAATAAATAAAACGAAGAATATAATCGCAAGAGCAGGAATTGCAGAATAGGATGGATATAAGCTGGATGAGACCCAGAGTGACGCAAGCACAGTGCCGAGTAAGCTTTTCCAGTAATGTGTAAAATGTCTAAGAGTGAGATAAAACGAGCTTAATAAAAGTGTTGTCCAACCAAGGTTTACAAAGCGGGCAATAATTAAAGAAGGCTCAAATAGATAAAAGAATGCTGCTAGAGTAAGAGATGTTCCAGGAGGGTATGCAGCCCAATAATCAACATGAGGTATTTCACCACTCATTATTCGCCATGCGTTTGTTAATGCAAAACCTTCATCGTAAATACCAATATTTCGAGTGAATGAATGTGAGATGCTAATAACGATTAGAATGAGACATGATAAGAAAAATAGTGTCTTAATAATGGCGTGGGTATTTGGTGTCGTTCTCATAATTAAATATGTTCTCTAATTGTTGGCTACTAGCCATACACCAATAGAAATAAAAATAAAACCAACAGGTCTCCCTGTATAAACCTGCTCGCTGAGATGTTGCCAGTTGCTAAGGGCAATAGAAAACCAATTCCCACAAGAGGGTGGGCCTTACTAACATTCCATTTCGATAAAGCACCTAAACACATTATTGCCCCGAGTGCATATAATTGGAAAACAATGATGATATGCGCATTGGTTAATATACTGAACAAACCTTTTACGGAGTAAGCGTCTACAAAGCTGTTTTCAGGGTATGGCCTTGAGATACCTGATTTCAATGAAAACTGGGCTGAAACTGAGATTTCTACACTTGTCAGAGCAAATAACAATATTTTTACACTAAATCTCCGATTGACGAGAAGTGTGAAATTATTAAGATGGCTGCTATCAAGATAATGGTGATCAGGCTTCTTATGTTGCTGAAAACGAAAATGAGTGGATCGTCATTCATTTCACCGTGTGCTGTTTTGATCCATATTAGTGAAAGCCAATAACATAACCCTAGTACTGCTAGCCAAAGAAGATGAGGGGACTGGTATCGTTCTTGCGTGTTATCTGAGAGGATAAATAATCCGAAAATAATGACGGATGAAATTGCAGTTCCTACGCCAAGTGTAAAAATAGCACCTAAATCTTTTGTGCAATAAGATCTCCCAATTATCTGTTCCCTGTCAGTGTCTTGAATCGATTTTAGTTCCGAGCACCTTTTTACTAATGCCAGACTAAAAAAAATAAACAATGAGAAGGTTAAGAGCCATGGGCTCGTATCGACACCGATCGCCACTGCCCCAGCAATAATTCTCATGGTGTATAGAATAGATAGCGTGAATGCGTCGAATAAAAAACTCTCTTTGATAAAGAAGCTATATAAGCTGGTTAAAGCAAGATACAAAATAAGTACTAAGGTGAAATCAGATGATAGATAGCTACCTGTAACTATCCCAGCTGTTACTAACGTGGCAGCTAGAATGATTCCAGATATTATCGATAGTTGTGCGCTAGCAAATGGCCTGTTGTTCTTGGTTGGATGCTGTCGATCAGAAGATATATCCCAAAGATCGTTAAATATATATGTTCCTGATGCAAGAAGAGAAAATGCTAAAAATCCTATGATGGCTGATGCGCTTTTTTCTGCATCTATAAACGAAAAAGATGTAAGTAGAGGAATAAAGAGTAAAATGTTCTTTGTCCACTGGTGAAGCCGAATGGCTTTAATCCATGCCACCAGTGTGGGGCCAGGTATATGGAATTCTCTTTCGATTATGACCGATTCGGATAGCTGATCTTTGTGTTTATTTTTAAGATTTACAAAAATTGCTGTCTTGGCTGATTCCCAAATTGGGAGGTCTGCTGGTGAGTCACCCGCGTAAGAAAAATCGTTTCCAACTGCATTTCTTATTGCGGATAGCTTGTTTTTACCTTTTAAATTAACGTTAAGGTTTGTCGATAATACTTGATCAAATATTTTTAGGTGTGCAGATACTTTTGATGCAATGGACTCATGAGCTGCTGTTGCAAGGATTAACTTTCTCCCTATCCTTTTTTGTTGTTTTAAGTAATTTAAAAGTTCTTGATTATAAGGAAGTAATTCTGCTGGGAGTGTGATGTTATTAGCGATTTTTCGCTTAAAGTGTGCTCTTCCCAGTAATAGCCAAAACGGAAAAAGAAACAAAGTGAATGGAGAAGCTTTTATCTGTAGAAGAATTGACTCGAGAAGTGTGTCAGTTGGTGTGAGTGTTCCATCTAAATCGACTACCAGGGGTGGTGAGTGCGTGTTCACCTTATGAGCCATAGTTGTCATCACTGCTATTCCGTTAACCTGATAAAGAAGGCATGGGCTATTGTGAACCTCTAATAACCACAGTCTCCCCTTCACTGAATCGACAACGACACCTTTCGAGTTAGCGCCGAGGTAGTAATCCGGAGTTTAGTTAGGTCGTAATAATAATCCGCTGCGCATCCAACCGAACCGTCGCTGACTCCAGCGCCGCATTCACTCCCGCCAACTGCTGTTCAAAGAACTCAATCTCTTCACGACGCACGTTCGGATTAACCTGCTGCAGTGCGGTGAGGCGTTCGATCTCGCCGTGTAGCATCTGTTCGGTCTGGGTGCGTGCCTCGGCGATGATCTGTGGGGCTTCGGCCTCTGCGTATTTTTCGCTCTGTTCGATCAGTGCTTCGAGTTCGCTCTTGTAGGCCTTGATGATCTGGTTGGCGGTGCCGCGTTTGACCCGTTCGCGATTGTCGTTGATCGCCTCGTGCGGCAGGTCGTCGTTGCGTAGTTTGCCGTGCTGGTCGATGACGATGCGGATGGTGGTCGGTGGCAGGTAGCGCCCCGCCTGCAGTTCGCTGCTGGCGCTGCTTTCGAGCAGGTAGAGCGATTCGATCAACAGTGTTCCTGCTGTGATCGATGGGTAGTTCACCGAGGTGACGGATGTGTTGCCAAGCTCACTTGAGGTGATCCCCTCCATGGCGGAGCTGATCATCGGGTGCTCCCAGCTGATGAACTGCATATCCTCGTTGGAAAGCGCGGTGTCGCGGTCGGTGGTGATCACCATCCCCTCGTCGGTGAGCCCCGGCAGTGCTCCGGCCTGCATCTGCTGGCCGGGGCGGATCAGGGTGCTCATGCTGGTGTGCAGTTCGCTCTCGACACCGAAGGCGTCGAAGAGGCCATCGAGATAGAGATCGAGTGCCGTCTCATCGTCAATCGCCTCTACCTGATCCTTTAGGCCGTTGGCGATGTGGGGTCGGCAGGAGTTGTACTCGAGCAGGCGGTCGCGCCCCTGCTGCAGCGCCTCGTTGAGACGGCGGTGCAGCTCGCTGGTGGTGGCGATCAGCGCGGGTAGATCCTCCAGCCCCTCGTCGATCTGGTGCAGCGCCTCGACCAGGGTCGTCTCGACCTGCACGAAGACGCTGTGGCCCGCCGGGCAGGTCTGCTCGAAGGCACCGAGCCCCTCGTGGTACCAGCTCTGCATGACGGCCTGTGGACTCTGCTCCAGATAGGGCACGTGTATCTCGATCGTCTCGTGCTGGCCGATACGGTCGAGGCGGCCGATACGCTGCTCGAGAAGATCGGGGTTGAGCGGCAGATCGAACAGCACCAGATGGTGGGCGAACTGGAAGTTGCGCCCCTCACTACCGATCTCGGAGCAGATCAGCACCTGGCTGCCGGCTTCGTTATCGGCGAAGTAGGCAGCGGCACGGTCGCGCTCGATGATGCTCATCCCCTCATGGAAGACACCAGCATGGATGCCACTGCCGATGCGCAGCGCATCGGCAATATCGAGGGCGCTGTCGGCGCTGGCGGTGATCACCAGGACCTTCTCCGGCTTGAGACTCTTGAGCTGTTTTTGTAACCACTCGATACGTGGGTCGATCTCGCACCAGTGCTGGCTATCGGGTGTGCTGCTGGCGCTGTAGAGCAGCTCGGGCGAGAGCAGCAACTGTGGCTCCGAGAGGCCGCTGCCCTGGAACTGCTCAAGGCAGGCCGCATAGGGCTGTGGCAGTGGCAGCGGCAGCGGGTAGCGATTGAGATGGCGTTCGGGGAAGCCTTTGACGGCGGCACGCGTGTTGCGTAGCAGCACGCGGCCGGTGCCGTGGCGATCGAGCAGATGTTCGACCAGCGCGGTGCGTGCGGCGCTCTGCTCTGCCTCGCTGCTCTCGGCCGACTGCAGGGTGGTGAGTAGCTGGCGGTTGTCGCCCTCGTCGAGGTGTTCCGCGAGTGTCGATTCGATCTCAGAGGTGAGCGGTTGGTTGTTGAGCAGGGCTTCAACCGCGGTGGCGATCGGGGCGTAGTGCTGCTCCTCCTCGACAAACTGTTCGAAGCTGTGGAAGCGGTCGGGATCGAGCAGCCGCAGGCGGGCAAAGTGACTCTCCTTGCCGAGCTGCTCCGGGGTGGCGGTGAGCAGCAACACACCCTTGGTCTCGGCAGCGAGCTGCTCGACGATGGTGTAGTCGCGACTCGGCTGCTGTGGTGACCACTCGAGGTGGTGCGCCTCATCGACCACCAGCAGATCCCACTCCCCCTCAAGCGCCTGCTGCAGGCGGTTGGGGTTGTCGGCAAGGAAGTTAAGATCGCAGAGCACCAGCTGCTCGGACTGGAACGGGTTTGACTGGCCACTGCTCTCCTCGATGGCGAGGCAGCGCGCCTCATCGAAGAGGCTAAAGCGCAGGTTAAAGCGGCGTACCATCTCCACCAGCCACTGGTGCATCAGGCTCTCGGGCAGCACGATCAGGACACGCCTGGCACGTTCGCTGAGCAGCTGGTGGTGCAGAATCAGCCCCGCCTCGATCGTCTTGCCCAGCCCTACCTCGTCGGCCAGCAGTACGCGCGGTGCGTAGCGGTTGGCTACCTCGTGGGCAATATAGAGCTGGTGCGGGATTGGGCTGGTGCGCGCACCGAGCAGGCCGCGCAGCTCCGAGTGTGAGAGACGGTTCTGCTGCTGCAGCGTCTGGTAGCGCAGTTCGAAGAGGTGATCGCGATCGATCTGGCCGTTGAACATGCGCTGGGTCGGGCGGTTGAGCTGCAGGAAGCTGCTGAGCTGCCCCTCCTCCAGGCCGGCCTCGTCGCCCTGCTCGTTGAGGCCGACATAGGTGAAGAGACCTTCATACTCCTCCACTGCGGTGATGCGCAGCTTCCACCCCTCGTGGCTCTCGACCGTATCGCCGGGGGCGAAGATAACGCGGGTCAGTGGTGCGGTCTGCTTGGCGTAGGTGCGTGTCTCGCCTGTGGCAATGAAGAGTACGGTAATGGTGCGAAACTCGACGGTTAGCACGGTACCGAGCCCCATCTGTAGCTCGGTGTCACTAATCCAGCGTTGACCGGGAATGTACTCTTGCACGCCTGCTCCTAGGGGGGAGATGAAAGGGGGCGCTATGTTAGTGGATCGAGGTAAAAAAATCTTTATTTAACTCGAAGCGATTGCTCGATGCTTGTCAGGCAACCCGCCTGCTTAGCCGCGAGACGACCTCGGTGAGGTGATCGATTAGCCTGCCATCCTTGACGATGATGTAGTCGGCATCGGTATCACGGGTGTTTTGGAGATCGTTGCTGGAGGTTAGAACCATCGTCGGGGTGGAGTGGTTAGGACCATTTGAGAGTTTCACCGCAGCGATCAGGGCTCGACCATTGACGCGTTTGATTTCTCGGCTGGTGATAATCAGGTCGAACGGCTCGTCGAGGAGGCGGTCGAGTGCCAAATAGCCATCGTCGAGGTGTATGACACGATAATGGAGCTCTTCGAGCGCCCTGGTGATCATGAGCGTGATTGGACGGGATGGCTCAATCAAGAGGCACTGTTTTTGAGCAAGCCCCGATTGTTTGATCTCGATGAGGGTTTCGGTAATGGCGTGAAAATCTTCGTTATCGCTGGTGATGATCGAGAGTGCCTGGTGGAAAAGGTCGATATAACGCAGCAGGTTGTCGATGGTCGATTCATCGGGTTTGAAACCTTCACCGCCTATGGTGGTGAGCAGATCTTCCAGCTGGTGACAGATGGTCGTAATGATAGGGCAGCCGTAGGTACCCGCACTGCCCTTCAGGCTGTGGGTTTCGCGGTAGAGTAGCGCCATCGTATCGGCAACGGCGTCGCTTGTTTTGAGACCGATGATCAGCTGCTCGATTGAGCTGAAACGCTCCGGTAACTCTCCGATATAACCAGTGCGAAGCTGGTCTAATAGTGCCCCAATATTCTCCATGATGCCCAAGTCTAGCCTATTTACGAGCGGGCAATATCGCTCCCGTGTTGGTTTATCGGTGTGTCGACTCTAGAATACGGATCAAGATTGTCGGGAATAATTCCATGTTTTATCAGCAAGATTTCGATGTGATCGTCGTTGGCGGTGGCCATGCCGGTACCGAGGCGGCACTGGCGGCTGCCCGCATGGGCACACGCACGCTGCTGCTGACCCACAACATCGAGACACTGGGGCAGATGAGCTGCAATCCGGCCATTGGTGGTATCGGTAAGGGGCATCTGGTCAAGGAGGTCGATGCGCTGGGTGGCCTGATGGCGCAGGCGACCGACCGTGCTGGTATTCAGTTCCGTACCCTCAACAGTCGCAAGGGTCCGGCGGTGCGTGCCACCCGCGCCCAGGCCGACCGCCAGCTCTACAGGCAGGCGGTGCGTAGCGTACTCGAGAACACGCCCAACCTGACCCTGTTCCAGCAGGCGGTTGATGATCTGGTGGTTGAGAATGATCGGGTCGTTGGTGTGGTCACCCAGATGGGGCTGAAATTTCACGCGCCCGCCGTGGTGCTGACCGTAGGTACCTTCCTGGGCGGCCGTATCCATATCGGGTTGGAGAACTACGAGGGTGGGCGTGCCGGTGATCCACCTGCCAACGCCCTCTCCCGCCGCCTGCGTGAGCTGCCGTTTCGGGTCGAACGGCTCAAGACCGGTACACCGCCACGTATCGACGGGCGCAGTGTCGACTTCTCGGTGATGGAGCCACAGCCAGGTGATGACCCGGTGCCGGTCTTCTCTTTCCTCGGTTCAGCGGCGGACCATCCAGAGCAGATCAACTGCTTTATTACCCACACCAACGAGCAGACCCACGAGATTATTCGCAACGGTCTCGACCGTTCGCCGATGTACAGCGGTGTGATTGAGGGAGTTGGGCCGCGTTACTGCCCTTCGATTGAAGACAAAATCGTGCGCTTTGCCGATAAAAACTCCCACCAGATCTTTGTCGAGCCGGAGGGGCTTACCACCCACGAGCTCTACCCCAACGGTATCTCCACCAGCCTTCCCTTTGATGTGCAGCTGGCGCTGGTCCACTCGATGCGCGGTTTTGAGCGGGCGCATATCACCCGTCCAGGTTATGCAATCGAATACGACTTCTTCGATCCACGTGATCTGAAACCCTCGCTGGAGACCAACTACATCGGCGGTCTCTTCTTCGCTGGCCAGATCAACGGCACCACCGGTTACGAAGAGGCGGCGGCGCAGGGGCTGCTGGCAGGCCTGAACGCCGCAAGGCAGAGCCAGGAAAGTGAGGCGTGGACGCCGCGCCGCGATGAGGCCTACCTTGGCGTGCTGGTCGATGATCTGATCACCCGTGGCACCAATGAGCCCTATCGTATGTTCACCTCGCGCGCTGAGTACCGCTTACTGCTGCGTGAAGATAACGCCGATCTGCGTCTCACGGAGCAGGGGCGTGAGCTGGGGCTGGTCGACGATGAGCGCTGGAGAGCCTTCGAGACCAAGCGCGAGGCGATTGAGCAGGAGCGACAGCGGCTGCACGCCACCTGGGTGCGACCGAACACGCCACAGGGTGATCAGCTAAAGGCGGGTGGCAACCTATTAAGACGCGAGCAGCGACTGGCTGATCTGTTGCAGCGCCCCGAGTTTGACTACGCGATGTTGATGGCGCTGCCCGAGATCGGTCCCGGTGTTGAGGATCTGCGCGTTGCCGAGCAGTTGGAGACGCAGATCAAGTACGCCGGTTATATCGAGCGCCAGCGTGAGGAGATCGAGCGTCACAAGCAGCAGGAGGCGCGCGCGATCCCCGATGATCTCGACTACAGTGCAGTACGAGGCCTCTCGGCTGAGCTGTGTCAGAAGTTCAGTGAGATCCGTCCCACTACCCTGGGACAGGCGGCGAGAATTCCCGGTGCCACGCCAGCGTCGGTCTCGCTGCTGCTGGTACACCTGAAAAAACGGGGTGCCGAAGTGCGTCAATCGGCGTAAGCTAATGGGCCTGTTAACGCTGAGTGAATTGTCAGCGTTGTGGCTGAAATGGCGTTAATGCGCCCTACACCATAATTCGAATAATGACGGTACAGAGAAGCGATTATGCACGGTAATGAAGCGGCTCCTGAGGAGCTGTTTGAACAAGGTCTAGCAGCACTCCATCTTGATCTCTCTGCAGAGGTGCAGCAGAAGTTCATGGACTATATCGCGCTGATGCTGAAGTGGAATCGCGTCTACAACCTCACCTCGGTGCGGAAACCGGCGCTGATGGTCACCCGTCATCTGCTCGACTCGCTGGTTGTACTCCAACATATAAAGGAACCACGGCTGCTCGATGTCGGCTCAGGTGCCGGCCTGCCAGGCATTCCACTGGCGCTGGCTCGTCCCGATTGGCAGATCGTACTGCTCGATGGCAACGCCAAAAAGACGCGTTTCATGACCCAGGCGGTCGCCGATCTTGGGCTGCAGAACGTTAAAGTTGTGCATGAGCGTGTTGAGCTTTTCAAGCCTGAACAGCCTTTCGACACGATCATTTCGCGCGCCTTCTCCACGGTGGAGAACATGACCGAGATGGCCGGTGGACTGCTGGCACCCGAGGGGCGTCTGCTGGCGATGAAGGGCGTCTACCCGCTCGCCGAGCTGGAGATGCTGCCTGACGGCTTCACCGTTAAAGAGGTGATCAAGCTCGATGTGCCGACACTCGATGCCGATCGCCATCTGGTCTGGATCGAACGCGTCTGATCTTTCATCCGCTCTGCGAGTTGGGAAGTCGCGGAGCTTTTCGGTTATATTCTCAAGCCCCGATATCTGCGGATCACTGAAACCATGGGAAGGATAATCGCCGTCGCCAACCAGAAGGGTGGGGTTGGCAAGACCACGACTAGCGTTAATCTCGCCGCCTCACTGGCTGCGACAAAGCGTCGTGTGCTGCTGGTTGATCTCGATCCGCAGGGCAACGCCACCATGGGTAGTGGTGTCGATAAGAACGGTGTCGAGACCTCGGCCTACGATGTGCTGGCCGAAGAGGCCGATCTGGCGCGAGTCATGACCTACTCCGAGGATGCTGGTTTTACCGTGTTACCGGGCAATGCCGACCTGACTGCTGCTGAGGTAGCGCTGATGGGAATGAGCATGCGTGAGCACAAACTGCGTCTGGCGTTATCACGCGTACGTGACCAGTTCGACTACATCCTGATCGACTGTCCCCCCTCACTGAACATGCTCACCGTCAACGCGATGGTGGCGGCGCAGAGCGTTTTGATCCCGATGCAGTGTGAGTACTACGCGCTGGAAGGGCTCTCGGCGCTGATGGATACGATTGAGAAGATCAAACGCAGCATCAATCCCAATCTGGAGCTTGAGGGGCTGCTGCGTACCATGTTTGATCCACGCAACCGTCTGGCCAAGGAGGTCTCGGAGCAGATCACCGAACACTTTGGCGAGAAGGTCTACCGCACCGTAATACCGCGCAACGTACGTCTCGCCGAGGCACCCAGTTACGGTCTGCCGATCATCAAGTACGACAAGGCTTCGCGTGGTGCGATTGCCTACCTGGCGCTGGCCGGTGAGATACTGCGGCGTGATGAAGAGGTCGCCAATCAGGTGGCAGAAGAGAGCGAAGCGCAGAGCGCCTAGTTCCAGTCAACGATATCAATAGGGTTTAGAGAGAGAAGCATGGCAGCAAAGAAACGCGGCTTGGGCAGAGGGCTCGATGCACTGCTCGGAGCGAGCGCCAAGAGCGCCGTTGAAGAGAGTGATGAGAGCAAAGCGGGTAGCGACGAGGGCAAGGGTGGCGAGCAGCTGCGCAACCTGCCGGTCGAGCTGATGCAGCGCGGTAAGTATCAACCGCGTATGGATATGCACCCCGAGAGCCTTGAAGAGCTGGCCGACTCGATTCGTGCTCAGGGCGTGGTGCAGCCGATTGTGGTGCGCCCGATTGGCAAGGATCGTTACGAAATCATCGCAGGTGAGCGCCGCTGGCGTGCCTCGCAGATTGCCGGACTGAGTGAGATTCCGGTCGTGATCCGCGATGTGCCCGATGAGGCGGCGATCGCGATGGCGCTGATCGAGAATATCCAGCGCGAAAACCTCAATCCTATCGAAGAGGCCGTTGCACTAAAGCGTCTGCTCGATGAATTTGAGCTGACTCACCAGCAGGCGGCAGAGGCGGTAGGCCGTTCTCGTGCCTCTGTGAGTAACCTGCTGCGCCTGCTCGATCTCAATGATGATGTTAGAAAGCTGCTTGAGCATGGCGATCTGGAGATGGGCCACGCCCGTTGTCTGTTGGCACTCAAGGGTGCTGAGCAGAGTCAGACCGCCCGCCAGGTGGTCGCCAAGGGGCTTTCGGTGCGTGAGACCGAGGCGCTGGTGCGCCGTACTCAGGAGGCACCCAAGCAGAAGGCCTCTAGCAAGGCGCTCGATCCCGACATTCGAAATCTACAGGATTCGCTCTCCGACAAGCTCGGTGCAGTGGTCAAGGTACAGGCGGGTGCCAAGGGTAAGGGCAAGTTGGTGATTCAGTACAACAGCCTTGATGAGCTCGACGGTATCCTCGAACACATCAAGTAAGCACCTGACACGAATGGCCGAGTATTCAATTAGGCTAATATAAAGTTTACTTATCCCAGCATTGACCGGCTTCGTATATGCACATATACTTATGCGCCGTTCGATTCCGTAGGCTGGATTTAGTCTATAAGTTGTAACGCACATATCCCTACCGGGATAGGAGTCGGGCGTGAGCCACCGTGCTGAAGATATACAGAGGCAAGTGATTTATAGGCAATTGTGGATACAGGCGCTGCTTGTGACTACAGTCTCACTACTCTTTCTTCTGATAGGTGGTTGGAAAGCAGCAGCGATAGCGCTTTATGGTGGTTCGATCACAATCATAAACACGCTGCTGCAGCTCTGGCACACGGTACGTGCCTTTAAAACGGCGGGTGCCAGCCCTGAGCGCAACATCATGATTCTCTATCGTTGCGTGATTGAGCGCTATGTAGTGACGATTGCACTATTTGCGCTGGCTGTAGGTGCCCTGAAATTGGACTTTTTGCCGTTAATGATCGGATTTGTGGTGGGCCTAATGGCCCTCTTTTTTGGTGGTATAAAGAGACGAGCTTGAGAAAAAATGGCTAGTGAAACGCTGACCTCCACGCAGTACATTAAGCATCACCTTCAAAACCTGACCTATGGTCAGCATCCCGACGGGAGTTGGGGGCTGGCAGAGACCGCCGAGCAGGCGAAAGAGATGGGTTTCTGGGCCTTCCACGTCGACAGCCTCGGCTGGTCGATCCTACTCGGTGCCCTCTTCCTCTGGGTGTTCCGCATTGCGGCCAAGAACGCGACTGCCGACGTTCCCGGTGGTCTGCAGAACTTCGTTGAGTGGATTGTTGAGTTTATCGACAGCAGCGTACGCGGCTCATTTACCGCCAAGAACGACCTGGTCGCACCACTCTCGTTAACCATTTTTATCTGGGTCTTCCTGATGAACTTCATGGACCTGATTGCCGTTGATCTGCTGCCGCAGCTGGCGACACTGATCGGTTCCGGTATCTTCGGTATGGATCCGCACCACGTCTACTTTAAGGTAGTGCCAAGTACCGATCCGAACATTACCTTTGGTATGGCCTTCGCCGTCTTCTTTCTGGTGCTCTACTACAGCATCAAGATCAAGGGCTTCGGTGGCTTTGCCGGTGAGCTGACCCTGCAGCCTTTCCAGTCTTCGAACAAGCTGGTGCAGGCGCTCTTTATTCCGGTCAACTTCCTGCTCGAGTTTGTCTCGCTGATCGCCAAGCCGATCTCACTGGCGCTGCGACTCTTCGGTAACATGTACGCCGGTGAGATGATCTTCATCCTGATCGCGATCATGTACAGCGCAGGCTGGACGATGGGCATCTTCGGCGGCTTCCTGCAGCTCGGCTGGGCCATCTTCCACATCCTTATTATTACCCTGCAGGCGTTCATCTTCATGACATTGACTATTGTCTACATGGATATGGCGCATCAGGAACACTGATTTTATTAACTTCAACTTTTAAACTTTAAGTAAATTTAGGAGATAAACATGGAACAAGCACTGCTATTTATTGCTGGCGCACTGATGATGGGTCTGGGTGCGCTGGGTGCTGCTGTCGGTATCGGTATCCTCGGTGGCCGCTTCCTCGAGGGTGCTGCTCGTCAGCCTGAGCTGATCCCAATGCTGCGTACCCAGTTCTTCATCGTTATGGGTCTGGTCGACGCGGTTCCAATGATCGCTGTTGGTCTCGCTATGTACGTTCTGTTCGCGGTAGCTGGATAAGTACGAACTCTTTCGAACTTAAATTATCCCGCCGTAAACACGAGGTATAGGCATGAATATCAATGCAACCCTGATTGGACAGATGATCGTTTTCGTCATCTTTGTCTGGTTCTGCATGAAGTTTGTGTGGCCGCCGATCATGGCCGCACTGCAGGAGCGTACCGGTAAGATCGCTGATGGTCTGGCCGCCGCCGAACGTGGCAAGCATGAGCAGGAGTTGGCTGAGCAGCGTGCAAAGGATCTTCTCAAGGAGGCCAAAGAAGAGGCTTCCGGCATCATCGCACAGGCGCAGAAGCGCGCCAGTGAGATTGTTGACGAGGCCAAAGACAATGCACGTGGCGAAGGTGAGCGTCTGATCACCGCAGCTAACGCTGAGATTGAACAAGAGGTTAACCGCGCACGTGAACATCTGCGTGGTCAGGTTGTTTCAATCGCTGTAGCTGGTGCAGCCAAGGTGCTGAACAAGGAGATTGACGACTCATCTCACGACGCCCTGCTGCAAGACCTGGTCGCTGAGATTTAAGGTCGTATAGCCATGGCTGAAAATATAACGATCGCACGCCCCTACGCCCAGGCCATCTTCGCACTGGCCCAGGAGCAGGATAATCTTAATGGGTGGTCCGAGATGCTGCAGCTGGCTAGCGCCGTTGCTGCAGATACGGATATGGCCGCCCTGATCGATAGCCCCCAGCTCGACGCAACTGAGCTGGGCAAGCTGTTTCTCGATATCTGTGGTGATCAGCTGAACGAGTTTGGTCAGAACATGGTGCATGTTCTGCTCGAAAACGATCGTCTGAAACTGCTGCCCGAAATCGCGGCGCTGTTCGAAATTGAACGCGCTACGGCTGAGGGTACCGTCGAGGCTGAAGTGATCTCCGCCAAGGAGATGACCGATGCACAGAAGCAGGGCATTACCGAGTCACTGAAGAAGCGTCTGGGACGCGAAGTGACTCTGGACTGCCGTATCGACGAGACCCTGCTGGGCGGTGCAATTATTCGTGCCGGTGACGTAGTCATCGATGGTTCGGTTGTCGGCAAGCTCGAAAAGCTTGCGGCAAATCTGACGAACTGAACCGAACCTGTTTAGAGGACACAAGACATGCAATTGAATCCATCTGAAATCAGTGAACTGATCAAAAAGCGCATTGCGAATTTTGAGACAGTCACCGAGGCCCGTAACGAGGGTACCGTGGTCAGCCTGACCGACGGTATCGCGCGTATCCACGGCCTCTCCGACGTAATGTCCGGCGAAATGCTGGAATTCCCCAATAACACCTTCGGTATGGCGCTCAACCTTGAGCGTGACTCGGTCGGTGCGGTAATCCTTGGCTCATACGAGCACATCACCGAGGGTGACAAGGTCACCTGTACTGGTCGCATCATGGAGGTGCCGGTTGGTGAGGCACTGCTGGGTCGCGTTGTTGACTCACTCGGTAATCCGATTGATGGCAAGGGTGCTTTTGATGCAGAGGGCAGCTCTAGCATCGAGAAGATCGCCCCCGGCGTACTCTGGCGTCAGTCGGTAGACCAGCCACTGCAGACCGGTCTCAAGTCGGTCGACTCCATGGTGCCGATCGGCCGTGGCCAGCGTGAGCTGATCATCGGTGATCGCCAGACCGGTAAGACTGCGGTTGCGATCGATGCGATCATCAACCAGAAGGGTACCGGCGTTAAATGTATCTACGTAGCGGTTGGCCAGAAGGCCTCCTCTATCGCCAGCGTGGTTCGCAAGCTCGAAGAGCACGGCGCGATGGAGCACACCATCGTGGTTGCGGCGACCGCATCCGATTCTGCGGCACTGCAGTACATCGCACCCTACTCCGGTTGTGCGATGGGCGAGTACTTCCGCGACAAGGGTGAAGATGCACTGATTGTTTATGATGATCTGACCAAGCAGGCGTGGGCCTACCGTCAGGTATCGCTGCTGCTGCGTCGTCCACCAGGTCGTGAGGCCTATCCGGGTGATGTCTTCTACCTCCATTCACGTCTGCTCGAGCGTGCTGCTCGTGTAAATGCTGATTTCGTTGAGAAGGCGACCAACGGCGCCGTAACCGGTAAGACCGGTTCACTCACCGCTCTGCCTATCATTGAAACCCAGGCAGGTGACGTATCGGCCTTCGTACCGACCAACGTTATCTCGATCACCGACGGCCAGATCTTCCTTGAGTCCGATCTGTTCAACGCCGGTATTCGTCCTGCGATCAACGCCGGTCTGTCGGTATCACGAGTCGGTGGTGCGGCGCAGACCAAGGTCATCAAGAAGCTTGGTGGCGGTATTCGTCTCGACCTCGCACAGTATCGTGAGCTGGCGGCCTTCGCCCAGTTCGCTTCCGATCTCGATGAGCAGACCCGTAAGCAGATTGAGCGTGGTCAGCGTGTTACCGAGCTGATGAAGCAGAACCAGTACAGCACCATGAGTGTTGCGCAGAATGCCGTATCACTGTTCGCCGCCAACCAGGGTTTCCTGGATGACGTCGAGGTGGAGAAGATTGTCGATTTCGAAGCGGCCATGCAGGGTTTCATGAAGTCATCACACGCCGATCTGATGGACAAGATCAATGAGAGCGGTGATTACAACGACGAGATCGAAAATGCACTGCGCGCTGCCCTTGAGCAGTTCAAGGCAAGCAACACCTGGTAGACGGGGAGTCTCTCGATGGCAAGCGGTAAAGAGATACGTACGAAGATCAAGAGTGTCCAGAACACTCAGAAGATCACCCGTGCGATGGAGATGGTGGCCGCCAGCAAGATGCGCAAGGCACAGGATCGCATGACTGCGACCCGTCCCTATGCGGAGAACATTCGCCGAGTAATCGGCCATCTGGCACAGGCACACCCGGAGTACAGCCATAGCTACATGGTGGCTCGCGAGGTTAAGCGTGTAGGCGTGATTATCGTCTCCACCGATCGTGGTCTGTGTGGCGGTCTGAACACCAACCTTTTCAAGGCGGGTGTGACGGCACTGAAGGATTGGCAGGAGCAGGGTGTTGAGGTTGATCTCTGCACTATCGGTTCCAAGGGCTTCGGTTTCTTCAAGCGCGTGGGTGGCAACATTGTTTCAGAGGTCAGCCAGCTGGGTGATTCACCCCGGCTCGAAGAGCTGATCGGCACCGTTAAGGTGATGCTCGATGCGTTCAACAAGGGTGAGATCGATCAGCTGCATGTGGTCTACAACCGGTTCGTCAACACCATGTCTCAGGATGCCCAGGTCGAGCAGCTGCTGCCGATCAAGGCCGAGGAGTTGCAAGAGGGGTTGAAGCACCACTGGGATTATATCTATGAGCCCGATGCCAAGGATGTACTCGACCAGTTGTTGATGCGCTACGTCGAATCGATCGTTTATCAGGGTGTGGTTGAGAATATCGCTTGTGAGCAGGCGGCGCGGATGGTGGCCATGAAGGCTGCTTCCGATAACGCCGGTGACCTGATCGGTGAACTGCAGCTGGCCTATAACAAGGCCCGTCAGGCAGCGATCACCCAAGAGCTTTCAGAGATTGTAGCCGGCGCGGCCGCTGTTTAATGACGGCTCTGTTGCATAAAGAATTTAGTATTATTTAAGGGGAACTGAGATGAGTTCTGGAAAAATTGTTCAAATCATCGGACCGGTTATTGACGTGGAGTTTCCACGCGATGCCATGCCGAAGATCTATGATGCGCTGAAGGTTGGTGAGGCTGGCTTGACCCTTGAGGTTCAGCAGCAGCTCGGTGATGGCGTGGTTCGTACCATTGCCATGGGTACCTCCGACGGTGTTAAGCGTGGAATGGAGGCAGCCAATACCGGTGCAGCTATCAGCGTACCGGTCGGCACCAAGACCCTGGGCCGCATCATGGATGTACTCGGAAATCCAATCGATGAAGCGGGACCGATTGGCGAGGAGACGCAATGGGGTATTCATCGTAAGGCACCTGCCTACGAAGAGCTCTCAGCCAGCACCGAGCTGCTCGAGACCGGCATCAAGGTTATCGATCTGGTCTGTCCTTTCGCCAAGGGCGGTAAGGTTGGACTGTTCGGTGGTGCCGGTGTCGGTAAGACCGTCAACATGATGGAGCTTATCCGTAACATCGCTATTGAGCACAGCGGCTACTCAGTATTCGCCGGTGTTGGTGAGCGTACTCGTGAGGGTAACGACTTCTACCACGAGATGAAGGAGTCGAGCGTACTCGATAAGGTGTCGCTGGTTTACGGTCAGATGAATGAGCCACCCGGTAACCGTCTGCGTGTAGCGCTGACCGGCCTGACCATGGCTGAGTACTTCCGTGACGAGGGTCGCGACGTACTGCTCTTCATCGATAACATCTATCGTTACACCCTGGCGGGAACCGAGGTTTCGGCACTGCTGGGTCGTATGCCTTCAGCGGTAGGTTATCAGCCTACTCTGGCTGAGGAGATGGGCGCACTGCAGGAGCGTATCACCTCAACCAAGACCGGATCGATCACCTCTATCCAGGCGGTATACGTACCGGCGGATGACTTGACCGACCCATCACCCGCAACCACCTTTGCTCACCTTGATGCGACCGTTGTACTTTCGCGTCAGATCGCAGAGCTCGGTATCTACCCAGCGGTTGATCCGCTCGACTCAACCAGCCGTCAGCTCGATCCGCTGGTTGTTGGTAGCGAGCACTACGAGGTTGCCCGTTCTGTTCAGGGTACCCTGCAGCGCTACAAGGAGCTGCGTGACATCATCGCGATCCTCGGTATGGATGAACTCTCCGAAGATGACAAGCAGACAGTATCTCGCGCTCGTAAGATCCAGCGCTTCCTGTCGCAGCCCTTCTTCGTTGCTGAGGTCTTCACCGGTGCGGCTGGTAAGTACGTCTCACTCAAAGACACCATCGCCGGCTTCAAGGCGATCGTTGCGGGTGAGTATGACCATCTGCCAGAGCAGGCCTTCTACATGGTCGGTTCTATCGATGAGGCAGTTGAGCGGGCGAAATCCCTCTAAATCAGTACTTCAAGGGGGTGGAATAAAATGTCCATGACCATGCATGTCAACATCGTCAGCGCCGAGGCGGAGATCTACTCCGGCACCGTCGCGCAGGTCCACGCACCTGCGATTATGGGTGAGGTGGGTATCTATCCACGCCACACGCCGATGATGACCCAGCTCAAGCCGGGTGAGGTTCGTATTGTTACCGACGGTGGTGAGGATGAGTTCTTCTACGTCTCCGGTGGAATGCTCGAGGTCCAGCCGCATGTGGTAACGGTACTTGCCGATACCGCGCTGCGCGCCAAGGATGTCGACGAGGCCGCCGCGATTGAGGCCAAGCAGCGTGCCGAAGAGGCGATGAAGAGTCGTGAGAGCGATATCGACTACGCTCGCGCCCAGGCCGAACTGGCCGAAGCCGTGGCGCAGCTGCGTACCATTGAACATCTGCGTAAGGGTTCTCGCCGATAGTCTTTGAGTGTTGGTAGTTCCTATTGAAACGGCGCGCAGCCAACACTGCGCGCCGTTTCTGTTTCTGCAGGTATGTTTACGAGTGCCAGCAACGTTACAATAGCGTTTCGTTAGAGAAGAGCTGATCTATAACCATGAATCTCAGTGTCATTGTGCTCGCCGCAGGTAAGGGTTCGCGGATGCGCTCCAAGCTCCCCAAGGTATTGCACGACCTGGCCGGAAGGCCGCTGCTCAAGTTTGTTACCCGCGCCGCCCAGTCGCTTAATCCGCATATGACCGTTGTGGTCTACGGTCACGGTGGTGAATCGGTGCGTGAGGCACTGGCCGATGAAACACTCGAGTGGGTGGAGCAGGCCGAGCAGCTCGGTACCGGCCATGCGGTTGAGCATGCGATGCCGGGCATTGCCGATGAAGATAGTGTGCTGGTGCTCTACGGCGATGTACCCCTGATTGAGAGCGCTACCCTGCAAGCAATGTGTGAGCCGGTTTCAAGCTCTGTAATGTCACTGCTCACCACCCGACTGGATAATCCGCACGGTTATGGCCGCATTGTGCGAGATGCTGACGATAAGGTGCTGCGCATTGTTGAGCAGAAGGATGCCAGTGAGGCGGAGCAGCAGATCGATGAGATCAATACCGGCATTCTTGCCGCCAATGCGAAGGCGTTGCGTGGCTGGTTGGCTGAGCTCGAGAACAACAATGCGCAGGGCGAGTTCTATCTGACCGATATCATCGCCCTTGCTGTTCGAGACAAGGTTGAAATCGAGACATTCGCCCCAGCTTCTATCGAAGAGGTGCAGGGTGTGAACGATCGAGCACAGCTCGCTACGCTCGAGCGCCACTACCAGCTGAGTGAAGCGCAGCGACTGATGCGTGAGGGTCTGGGGCTGAGAGATCCGGCGCGTTTCGATCTGCGTGGCGAACTGAGTTTTGGTAGCGATGTGGTTATCGATGTGAATGCGGTCATCGAAGGAACAGTCACCTTAGGTGATGGTGTCACCATTGGACCAAGCTGCGTGATTCGAAACTGTAATATCGCCGATGGGGTCGAAATTCAGGCCAACTGCGTGCTTGAGGACGCCACTATCGGTGAGCAGAGTCGTATCGGCCCCTTTGCTCGCCTCCGACCCGAGGCGCATCTCGCAGACCACACCCATATCGGCAACTTTGTTGAGATCAAAAAATCGGTGATTGGCAGTGGCAGTAAGGTGAATCACCTCAGTTACGTGGGCGACACCACTATCGGTAGTCGGGTCAACATCGGTGCCGGTACCATCACCTGCAACTACGATGGCGCCTACAAACATCGCACCATCATCGGTGACGATGTCTTTGTCGGCTCAGATTCGCAGTTGGTTGCGCCGGTCGAGATCGGTGCGGGTGCCACCATTGGTGCAGGTTCGACCATTACCCGTGACACCCCTCCGGGTGAACTGAGTCTGACTCGGAGCAAACAGAAGATTGTCAGTGGCTGGAAACGGCCGAAAAAAGAGAAGTAGTCGCTGTAAGCGAGCTCCCTTCTGAGATTCAATTTCATAGGTCTATCGCCTGTCAGGATTAGAGTGAAATGTGCGGAATTGTTGGTGCCATAGCTGAACGGGATGTTGTACCTCTGTTGCTGGAGGGGCTGCGGCGCCTTGAGTATCGTGGTTATGACTCGGCTGGACTTGCAGTGGTTGATCGTGAAGGGCTGCAGCGCTGTCGTACCGTGGGTAAGGTTGAGGTACTTGCTACTGAACTGAAGGCAAGGCCGATCAGTGGCACCATCGGTATCGCCCACACCCGCTGGGCTACCCATGGCCGTCCCGCTTCGCAAAATGCTCACCCCCATCAGTGTCGCAATCGTGTCGCACTGGTTCACAACGGCATTATCGAAAATCACGAACGACTAAGGGCTGAGCAGTTGGCCAGCGGTTACGAGTTCACCTCAGAGACCGATACAGAGGTCGTTGCACACCAGCTGCACCACTATCTCGACCAGGGTGAGAGCATGCTCTCCGCAGTACAGTCGGCCTCAAGAGATCTCGAAGGTGCCTATGCACTGGCCGTGATCACACCCGGTGAGGATGACCGGATGGTGGTGGCGCGCCGCGGTAGTCCACTGGTAATCGGTATCGGAATTGGTGAACATCTGATCGCCTCTGATATCTCGGCACTGCTACCGATTACCCGACGCTTCATCTTCCTCGAAGAGGGTGATGTCGCCGAGCTGACACGCGAGAGTGTTACCATCTACGACGCAGCGGGTAACGTCGTCGAACGCGCGATCAAAGAGAGCGATCTTGCGCCTGATGTGGCTGATCGTGGTGAGTTCCGTCACTACATGCTCAAAGAGATCTATGAGCAGCCGATGGCGATTTCCGAGACGCTGGAGGGCCGACTGGCGGGAGGCAAGGTGTTGGAGGCGGCATTTGGTCCGCAGGCGGAGGCTATCTTCGACCGCATCAAACGGATACAGATTATCGCCTGTGGCACCAGCTTCCATGCCGGACAGGTAGCGCGAAACTGGTTCGAGGGTCTGGCGGGTATCCCCTGTCGAGTCGAGGTGGCGAGCGAGTTTCGCTATCGACATCCTGTTCCTGATCCCGAGGCGTTGATTGTCACCATCTCTCAGTCGGGTGAGACCGCCGATACATTGGCAGCGCTGCGTGCGGCCAAGGAGTGGGGATATGGCGCATCATTGGCGGTCTGTAATGTACCCGAGAGTTCTCTGGTGCGTGAGGCCGATCTGTCGCTGATGACACGAGCCGGTCCAGAGATCGGTGTCGCCTCGACCAAGGCGTTTACCACCCAGTTGGTAGCGTTACTGTTACTGGTGGTCTCGCTCGGTCGGCGCTACCGGATCGATAGTGAGCGTGAGGCTAAGATCGTCGAGCAGCTGCTCGCACTGCCGAGCCATATCGAGGATCTGCTCTCACTGGATGATGAGATTCATCAGCTTGCCGAACGCTTTACCGACAAGCAGCACGCCCTCTTCCTCGGACGTGGTGTGCAGTACCCAGTGGCGATGGAGGGTGCACTGAAGCTCAAGGAGATCTCCTATATCCACGCCGAGGCCTACCCGGCAGGAGAGCTAAAACATGGGCCGCTGGCGCTGGTCGATGAGGAGATGCCGGTCATCGCCGTGGCGCCCAACGATGCACTGCTGGAGAAACTCAAGGCGAACCTCGAAGAGGTGCGTGCACGCGGAGGCGAGCTCTACGTCTTTGCCGATCATGCTAGCGGTATGAGCAAGTCGGAGCGTGTTCACGTTACCGTCGTGCCGCCGGCTGGCGATCATGTCGCGCCAATAATCTTCACCGTTCCGTTACAACTGCTCGCCTACCATGTCGCCGTCCTTAAGGGGACCGATGTCGACCAGCCACGTAATTTGGCCAAATCGGTCACAGTCGAGTAACCCTTCACTAACTCATTGATTTGATTGTTTTTGCCGCAAATGGTAAGGTGTCCGGCCCTTTTCGATAGGAGATGGCGCGATTTGGAATGTTGCGCTGTGAAGAGGGAGCCGAGAAGTATTGAGCGCCGAGTGGGGCGTGGTGTAGGGCCGGAGAGCCTCTGGACGACAATCGAGTGCCAAATCGGAGCACAGCAGTAGAGCTGCTACCGAAGATGTGACCCCCCTGATATGCGTGAGGTTTCCGCCAGGTTTGCGGAGGCGGGCTGTTTTTATCTCGATTGTTATTGTAATGAATCGTTTATTAAGGAGTTTGTAGTGTCTAAGGAGCTAATGTTTTTCTGTATTCCTCAAGGCGCCTATATGGGTGTGAGCAACTGTCAGAAGTTGCGTAAACGCCCGGTTGGTAAGGCGCCAGCAGGCGGCCAGACTAAGCTACGCGCCTGCGAGAAGTGTGAGATGCATGGATTGGTCGACTCCGCCAAGGTCCCGACCGTCAGCATGGCCTCATACCTCTCAGGTAGCCGCCCAAAACCAGCCAGTAAGCAGGCGCTTGCCTCAGCAGCGCGCGCCGAAGCAGTACCGGCGTAACACCCCCCCTCAACAACTGTGTGAGTAGCCGATGAGTCAAAGCGCTAACCTGGATTCAACTCAGGCATCAGGGAACGAGCATTTTCAGACCGAGAAGTTTCAGGTCTACACCGAGCGGCATCTGGAGGATATCCCCCAGCTTGCCACGCTCAGTGAGGCGCAGCGGTTTGAGATGCGAGTTGTGGCCAATGTGCTGCCGTTCCGCGTCAACCGCTACGTGGTTGATGAGCTGATCGACTGGAGCGATATTCCCAACGATCCGATCTTCCAGCTCACCTTCCCGCAGCGCGGAATGCTCGACCCCAGCCAGTATGATCAGATGGCGGAGCTGCTGCGCAGCGGTGCCGAGAAGGCGGAGCTCAAGGCACTGGCGGCGGAGCTACGTCAGGAACTCAATCCCCATCCTGCTGGTCAGCAGGAGCTCAATGTACCGAAGCTGCATGGTGAGGCGCTTGAGGGGATGCAGCACAAGTACCGCGAGACGGTACTCTTCTTCCCCAGCCAGGGGCAGACCTGCCACAGCTACTGCACCTTCTGCTTCCGCTGGGCGCAGTTTGTTGGTGACAAGTCGCTACGCATCTCCTCACACGAGGCGAAATCACTGCACCACTATCTGAAACACCATCAAGAGGTGACCGACCTGCTGATTACCGGTGGCGACCCGATGGTGATGAAGACCAAACACCTGGCCGACTATCTGCGCCCACTGCTGGAGCCGGAGTTCGACCATATTCAGACCATCCGCATCGGCACCAAGGCGCTCTCCTTCTGGCCGCAGCGCTTTGTCTCTGACGCCGATGCCTCTGAGTTGATGGCGCTGCTGAAGGAGCTGGTCGACGGTGGCAAACACGTCGCGGTGATGTCGCACTTCAATCACTGGCGTGAGCTGGAGACTCCGATTGCTCGTGAGGCGGTTCGCCGTATCCGTGCCACCGGCGCGATCATCCGTAGTCAGTCGCCACTGGTGGCACATATCAACGACGATCCTGAGGTGTGGGCGCGTATGTGGCGCACCCAGGTGAAGCTCGGCATCATCCCCTACTACATGTTCGTGGAGCGCGATACCGGCGCCAAGCGCTACTTCGAGGTACCGCTATCGCGTGCCTGGGAGATCTACCGTGAAGCGGTGAAGCGCGTTTCGGGTGTGGCGCGTACCGTGCGCGGCCCCTCAATGAGTGCCGGACCGGGCAAGGTTGAGGTGCAGGGTGTGACTGAAGTAAATGGTGAAGAGCTGTTTGTACTGCGCTTCATTCAGGCGCGTAATCCCGACTGGGTGCAGCGTCCCTTCTTTGCCAAATATAGTGAGCAGGCGACCTGGCTTGAGCAGCTCGAACCGGCGCTGGGTGATGAACAGTTCTTCTACCAGGCCGAGTACGATGAGATGCAGCAGAAGGCCAGCGGACAGAACTGGTAGTCCGCCCTACCCCACCTTTTCCCAGACCAGAATCCGATTGTTGGCCGGCATGGCGTGATCGTTTAACAGTGTCATGCCGCCCTGCTCCGCCATCGTATTGAGTGCCTCGAAGTCGCGTATCGCACTGCCCGGGTCGCGCGCTTTGAGCCAGAGATCGAACTGCGCATTGCTCTCGCTGGTATAACGCCCCTCGTAGTTAAACGGCCCGTAGAGACAGAATCGTCCACCCCGCTTCAGAACCTCGGCAACTCCCGTAAACATAGATTCGACCATGTTCAGATGCATAATGTGTGCAGTATTGGCGCTGAAGGCCGCATCATAGCGGTCGTTTGGCCAGTTTCCGGTGACATCGAGATCGAGCGGCGGTAACACATTGGTAAGCCCCGCCTCTTCTCGCCAGGCAGGATGCCAGCGTGGTTCTCAAGTCGATCACTGGTTTGCCAGCTTAGATGTGGCAACCGCTCAGCGAAGTAGATGGCGTGCTGGCCGGTACCACTGCCGATCTCCAGCAGCTGCTCAGCTGCAGCAAAGTGTTCGCGGATCACTTCAAAGATCACGTCACGGTTCTGATCGCACGATTCGGCGTAGGGTTTCATCACTCGCTCCCGGCTAAAGAGCGCACAGTATAGATAGAATATGCGGCGGCGCCATCTGGTAAAATGGCGCGATGGATGTCTCCTATATTCTCGATCCCTCAACGATGCTCAGCGCGAAGCCGTCAGTGCGCCCCCAACCATACCCTGGTGCTGGCTGGTGCCGGCAGCGGTAAGACCCGTGTGCTGGTGCACCGCATCGCCTGGCTGTTGGAGGTGGAGGGTACCTCCCCTTCGGCGTGTTGGCCGTTACCTTCACCAATAAGGCCGCCTCAGAGATGCGAGGCCGCACCGAGGCACTGCTCAACATGCCCGGTTCCGGCATGTGGGTTGGCACCTTCCACGGCATTGCCCATCGACTGCTACGCACCCACTGGCGCGAGGCGGGGCTGAAAGAGACCTTCCAGATACTCGACTCTGATGATCAGCATCGGCTGATTAAGCGGGTACTGCGTTCACTCGATATCGATGAGGCGCACTGGCCGCCGAAACAGGTGCAGTGGTTTATCAATGCACGTAAGGATGAGGGGCTGCGTCCTCAGCATATTGAGGATCACAGTGACCCCTATCTGCGGCAGATGATCCGGCTCTACACCGCCTACGAGGTCGCCTGCGAGCGCGCCGGGGTGATCGACTTTGCCGAACTGCTACTGCGTTCACACGAGCTGTGGTTAAAGAGCCCCGAGGTGCTGGTGCACTATCAGCAGCGTTTCCGCCATATTCTGGTCGATGAGTTTCAGGACACCAACACCATCCAGTACGCCTGGTTGCGGGTGTTGGCGGGTGACAAGATTACTCTCTTTGCGGTGGGTGATGATGACCAGTCGATCTACGGCTGGCGCGGGGCGCAGATCGAGAATATTCACCGTTTCGGCCGTGAACTACCACAGGTGCAGACGGTGCGGCTGGAGCAGAACTACCGCTCCACCGGCAATATCCTTGCCGCCGCCAATGCACTGATCTCACGCAATAGCGGCCGACTCGGTAAGAAGCTCTGGACCGAGGATGCCGAGGGCGACCCGATCTACCTCTACAGCGCCTACAACGATCTCGATGAGGCACGCATCATTGCCGAGCGAATTGGGCAGTGGATTGAGCAGGGTGGGCGCCGTGAAGAGGCAGCGCTGCTCTACCGCTCCAACGCACAGTCGCGTGTACTTGAGGAGGCGTTGATCGTCGCCGGTATCCCCTACCGTGTTTATGGCGGATTGCGCTTCTTCGAACGTGCTGAGATTAAAAATGCACTCGCCTACCTGCGCATTATCAGTAATCGTGCAGACGACCCCTCCTTCGAGCGGGTGATCAACACCCCGACGCGCGGTATCGGCGAGCGCACGGTACAGGCAGTTCGTGATCTGGCGCGTGATCGTGAGATGACGCTGTGGCAGGCACTACTGGCGGTGATTGATGAGAAGCGGTTACCGGCACGTGCATCGACTGCACTGCAGCGCTTTGTTGAACTGATCGAGACGCTGGCAGGTGAGTGCGACGGCATGGCGCTGGAGCAGCAGGTGGAACATGTGATCGGCCTTACCGGCCTGATTGAGTTCTACCGCAAAGAGAAGGGTGAGAAGGGGGAGGCACGCATTGAGAACCTCGAGGAGCTGGTCACTGCCGCGCGCAGTTTCCGTTACGAAGAGGATGAGCAGATGAGTCAGCTCGACGCCTTCCTTTCGCACGCTGCACTTGAGGCGGGTGAGCAGCAGGCGGGCGCGCATGAAGATGCGGTGCAGCTGATGACGCTCCACTCCGCCAAGGGGCTCGAGTTTCCGCTGGTCTTTATGTGTGGCATGGAAGAGGGGCTCTTCCCTCACTCGCGTTCCAGCGAGAATCCTGAAGGGCTCGAGGAGGAGCGCCGCCTCTGTTATGTCGGTATCACCCGCGCACGGCAGATCCTCTACCTCTGTCACGCCGAGCGGCGTCGAATTCACGGCTCCGACACCTATCCGATGCCGTCACGCTTTATCGGTGAAATTCCTTCCGAATTGATTACGGAAGTGAGGCCGAGGGCGGCGGTCACGCGTCCCCACTATGGCTCTGAGCAGCGATCCAGCATGGTCTCGAGTTCGATGAATGAGACCGGGATGAGTGTCGGTCAGCGCGTTGAGCATCCCAAGTTTGGCGAGGGAACGGTGGTTAACTGTGAGGGCTCTGGCGCACAGGCACGGGTACAGGTTAATTTCGAAGCGGCTGGTAGTAAGTGGCTGGTACTCGCCTACGCAAATCTCGTACAGTGTTAGGTATAACCTCTCATATGGATTTGAGCGGCAGCTCGAGCGACTAATAATTTGAGGTGGCGCTGTGGAGTTCTCCAAACACCCATTTAGAGTTGTGCTTCCCTATTTCCTGAAGATCTTCTGGCCGTTGCTGGTCGCGCTGATCGGTGCCTTTGTCGCTTACTACGTGGTCGATCTCCGACACGAGTTAAAGTTGATCAAGAGCGGTGAGGCGATGCAGGTGCGTCTGGCCACCAACTCATTACAACGTGATATCGAAGGGATCATTCCTGATCTCGAATACATTGCGGGAAGTCGTACATTACAGGCCTATATCGCTAGTGAGGATCAGTGGGGGCGTAGCCGGGTTGTCGGTGAATTGGAGCGTTTCGCGCAGGATATGCGCCGTTACGATCAGATTCGCTGGCTTGATCGGAATGGAAGGGAGCAGCTACGAATCGAGTACCGCGGTGGAAGAGCCAAGGCGGTTGCTGAGGGTGCGCTTCAGGATAAGTCAGGGCGTTACTACTTCCGTGAATCGATTAAGCTGGCACCCGGTGAGATCTATGTCTCATCCCTCGATCTCAATGTTGAACAGGGTGTGATTGAAGAGCCGCACCGTCCGATCATTCGCTTTGCGACACCCACCAGCGATAGCCGCGGCAAGGTTAATGGTGTGTTGGTGTTTAACTATCTGGCCGAGCGGCTGATCGATAACTTCGCCAGAATAAAGAGTAGTGAGGTTAACCACCTGGCGCTGCTCAATGCCGAGGGTTTTTGGCTATACAACTCCCAGCATAAACATGAGTGGAGCTTTATGTTTGGTGGCGAGGAGAATTTCGCTAACCGTTTTGCAGCAGAGTGGTCGCGGATGCGTGAATCGAGCCAGGGGCAGGTTGAGTCGAACGAGGGTCTATTTAGTTTTAATACCATCCATGTGGCCGACTATGCACTGCGGGTTGGCTTGCCGGAGCGTTATCAGCAGGTTCATCATGACGATGAACACCATCTGGTCGATAAGTGGTTTGTGGTTTCGCACTATCCGAAAGAGGCGATCGCCCTACTTTACAACGAACATACGGGACTCTATCTGCTCACCTTTGTGCTGGCATTCAGTGTCATCGCAACGGGGGGCTGGTATGTCGCGCTGCTCAATCTCGATAAAGATCAGATCATGAACCGTTTACAGCTCCATGCACGGGTGATGGAGTCGGCCACCAACGGCGTTGTGATTACCGATCCCGAGCTGCGAATAATCGACCTCAATGAGGCCTTCTCCACCATCACCGGCTACAGCAGGCGTGAGATCATGGGCAAGGAGCCATCACTGCTTGCATCAGGTCGGCACGATAAGGATTTCTACAAAGGGATGTGGGATGCGATTGAACATAAAGGTTAGTGGCAGGGTGAGATCTGGAATCGTAACAAGGAGGGCTCGATCTATCCTGAGCTGCTATCGATCAAGGCAATTCACGACCGTCACGGTCGGTTGGTAAACTATATCGGGATTTTCACCGATTTTACCGTGCACAAGACCGCTGAGATCTACCTGCGTGAACTGGCCAATACCGATCCGCGATCACCCGCCTACCGAACCGCAACCTGCTGCAGGATCGCTGTGAGCAGGCGATCGCGCATGCGATACGCGACAAGAACCTGGTGGCTATCCTCTTCCTCGATCTGGATGGTTTCAAACCGATCAATGATGCAATGGGTCATGCCGCAGGGGATGAGGTGTTGAAGGTGGTGGCTGAGCGTCTGCTGGCCTGCGTGCGGGATGCCGATACCGTGGCGCGCTACGGTGGTGATGAGTTTGTGGTGGTACTTGATGGCTTGCAGCAGGAGTCTCAGGCAAGCCGGGTCGCAGAGGAGATTCTGAGCAGTATTGGTGATTCCATAACCATCGATGGGCAGCGCTGCCAGGTGGGTGTCAGCATCGGTATTTCGGTATTCCCTGGCGATGGGGATGATGCTGATAAGTTGCTTAAAAATGCAGATGCTGCACTCTACGCCGTCAAACATGGTGGTAAAAACAGTATGAAGTTCTATTCGGGGCTATAGTTAATCCCAAATTAATAGCCCTGAGTGTTAGCAGCAGGGCAATCCGATAACAACAAAGGAGATCGTTGATGAAGCGTCGTGAATTTATCGGCAAGGTGGGAGCAGGGGCCGTAGTGGCGGGTGCCGCCATCGCTGCACCGGCCGTGCATGCTAAAACCAAGATCAAATGGAAGATGGTGACTACATGGCCGAAGAACTTCCCCGGTCTTGGCACAGGCGCCAACAATCTGGCCAAGCTGATCACAGAGATGTCGGGTGGTCGAATTGAGGTGAAGGTCTACGGTGCCAAAGAGCTGGTTCCCGCCTTCGAGATCTTCGATGCCGTATCGCGCGGTACTGCTCAGATGGGCCATGGCGCTGCCTACTACTGGAAGGGTAAGAGTGAGGCGGCACAGTTCTTCGCCGCCGTTCCCTTCGGTCTCACTGCGCAGGAGATGAATAGCTGGCTCTATCACGGTGGCGGAATGGAGCTCTGGCAGGAGGTCTACAAACCTTTTGGTCTAGTACCGACCGCTGCACTCAACACTGGGGTGCAGATGGGCGGTTGGTTCAACAAGAAGATTGAAAAACTCGAGGATCTGAAGGGATTGAAGATGCGTATTCCGGGTCTTGGCGGTGAGGTGCTGCGTCGCCTTGGCGGCACTCCCGTCAGCCTGCCGGGTGGTGAGATCTTTACCTCGCTTAAATCGGGAGCGATAGATGCCACCGAGTGGGTTGGACCCTACAATGACCTAGCCTTCGGTCTCTACAAGGCGGCCAAGCACTACTACTACCCCGGCTGGCATGAGCCAGGTACTACCCTGGAGTGTTTTGTTAATAAGGAGGCCTTTGATGCGCTGCCCAAGGATCTGCAGGTGATCGTGCTCAACGCCAGTAAGGTGGCCAATCTTGACGGCCTCTCTGAGTTCACTGCACGGAATAACAAGGCGCTGCATACGCTGGTCAACGAACACAAGGTCGACCTGCGTAAATTCCCCGATGAAGTGTTGGTGCAGCTGAAGAAGGTCTCCGATGAGGTGGTGGCTGAGGTGGCGGCGAAGGACCCTATGTCACAGAAGGTCTACGACTCCTACCTCGCCTTCCGTGATCAGGTAGTGGCCTGGCACGACGTCTCGGAGCGGGCCTATCTGAACGCGCGCGCACTCTAATTTAGAGGTTCGGTGCTTGATGAAGGGGCGGCTTATGCCGCCCTTTTTTTGTAGATAGGTGTGGGTGCCGTAGTCGATTGATCCAGGCTTCCTCGCACAGTGGTGGTTAGAAGAGCTCGACGCTCCCTTCGGTATGGTGATCGTTATCGTTGAGATCACTGAAGTTAACGGTACGATTTCTGCCGCTCGATTTTGCGTGGTAGAGCGCGTTATCGGCATGCTCAAGTAGCAGGGCGGGTGGTGCGATGGGGTCGATCAGGGTATAGCCGATACTGACGGTGACGTGTCCAGAGGGGAAAGTGTACTGCTCGACGGCCTCGCGGAAGCGTTCCAGGGCGTCGATGGCGCCAACGGCATCACAACTGTTTACCACCACGACAAACTCCTCTCCTCCGTAGCGGAACAGGAAGTCAGAGTTACGGAAAATCTTCTCCATCAGTGTGGCAAAGTGGAGTAGCACCTCGTCGCCATAGAGATGCCCATACTGATCGTTGATCATCTTGAAGTGGTCGATATCGAGTATGGCCAACCAGGAGAAATCAGTTCTCGTCTTGTCGTAATTGCTACGGTAAAAACTTACGACATCATCCGCTGACCGCCATGGATAGCGAAGCGAAGGCGGTTAGTCCGCGATAGTCGACGCCGTCTGCCTATTCGTAGTTGAGAGCGCGAGCGAACGACGAAGAAGATGCAGCAGCGGCTTTATGTCGGCGTAGAGTCACTGAGGGAGTTGTGTAGAGCCGCGAAGAGGTGATTACGCAACGTACGCAGGACGGTCGGGGCGCCGCAGGCATAAACGGTCGCGTTAAGTATTTGCCGCTTGCTTGGGCTTGGATGCCCAAAACAAACTTTCGCAAAAATAGCG
Source organism: Candidatus Reidiella endopervernicosa (assembly GCF_013343005.1). GTDB lineage: Bacteria > Pseudomonadota > Gammaproteobacteria > Reidiella > Reidiella endopervernicosa. The sequence continues at coordinate 479,305 of NZ_CP054491.1, read as the reverse complement.
ACTCCCCGGGAGTGTTGTATCGAGTGTCTGTCGGTTCGGTAGGCGCGTGAGCGTGTCTCGCTCCTTTGAATCGAGCAGTGCAACCTGATTGGCGTAGATGTGATAAAGACCCTCAACAATGGTGGTATCCCTGTTGCTAAGATCGCCACAGATGAGCATCACTCGGCGAGGTTTCACGTTGTTGGTGACGTCGAAAACGATCCAGTGTTTGCCATCCTCCTGGATATGTTCAACTCCCCCCTTACTCTTTGGTAGAAAACGCATCAGAAGATCGGTGTTGTTGTCGCGATGGTGATCATCGAGCGATAGAGGGAATCGTCTGATCAGGAGATCTACGGGTACGAGTGGGTCACCGAACACCTCATAGGGTGCGACTCCCGTTACGCCATCGAGCGAGCTGAAGAAGTGGATCATGGCGTGGGTCAGGGATTGGTAGGTCTTATGAGCCAGAAATGTGGCTGATAACTCAAAGGCCTGTTTGGCATTAAGGTTGTTCATAGCCTGCTTGCGCTGACCGCCATGGAGAGCAAGGAGTGAGGCGGTTAGTCCCGATAGTCGACGCCGTCTGCCTATTCGTAGTTGAGAGCGCGAGCGGACGACGAAGAAGATGCAGCAGCGGCTTTATGTCGGCGTAGAGTCACTGAGGGAGTTGTGTAGAGCCGCGAAGAGGTGATTACGCAACGAACGCAGGACGGTCGGGGCGCCGTAGGCATAAACGGTCGCGTTAAGTTTTTGCTGTTTGCTTGGGCTTGGATGCCCAAAACAAACTTTCGCAAAAATAGCGACTCCCCGGGCAGTGTTTGCCGGTGATAACTGCAACATTGAAGATAGTAGCACAGGCAGGGTACTTCACGGCGTGCGCGATGCCAGGAAACCGGGTGAGACGAGGGTGGCTACAGAGGTTCTAGGGTTATGCCTATGACTTATTTATCGCCATTGAAGGTCTTGATGCCAAGCAGTGAAGCGACCTTATGAGGCTTCTGGGTGTATGGGGCGTCATTGGTAGCGAGCAGGAACCCTTCTACTTGATCAAGTACCTTGAATGGAACGTGATCCTGAAACGTCTTCAGATGCTCCATGATCTCACGCGCCTGGTTGATTTTGAGCGCATTGATGATGTGGTAGCAGAGCATGTCGGGTAGCAGTGTGGTGTTGAATGGCTTGGCGATACGGGAGCCGAGTTCGTACTGTTTCTGCACGTTGTAGGGGTCTGTGTGTTCATCCAGTGCATTGAGAAAGACGACGGCGGGGTGGATGGTGTCCTGTTGCAGTGCCTTGGCCAGCTCGGTGCCGGAAAGCCCTGGCATGATGACGTCGAGAAAGGCGATGAAATAGCGATCTGGTGAGACACTGAAGCTGTTTAGCGCCTTGAGGGGATCGGAGTAGAGCTCGTAGGGGAGCTTGAATCCGGACAAAATTGCGTCGAACAGGTCGAGGATCGAATGGTCATCATCCACCACCATGATGCGTCGATCTTTTAAATCTTTCATTGCGCTGTCCATGCAGAATAGAGCCTGCACAAGTATATGACTGATTTAGTCGGTTATATGTGATGATTAGCTGGGTAGCTCTGTAGGGCGGAGGGGTTTGTGATGTACGCATTTGCTTACAGCATGAAGAATATGTCGGTTTGAGAGGGTGTCGAGTCGACTAGAATTATCCGGCCAGTATCTGTTTTCGCTCAGTGGGTGGGAATTTCTCGATGGCGTACCGCAGCATGGTGCGAGGCATCTGAAGGTGGTGTTTGCGTAAAAAACGCAGTTCTGTCTGCTGATCGCGCTTGCCGATTTCGCGCAGCATCCAGCCGACTACCTTGTGGATCAGATCTTCAGGGTCAGCCAAGAGTTTTTCCGCGAGTTGCAGGGTTTCATCGAAGTCGTTCCGTTTGATGAAATGGTAGGTCGCCATCATGGCGATACGCCGCTCCCAGAGCAGCTTGGAGCGTGCCAGCTTATGGAGTGGCTTGCGGCTGCGCTCAGAGAGCCAGCCGCCGATGATGGGGTGAGCGCTGGTGTCGACTAGATCCCAGCTATTGATGTGTTTGGTATTGGCAAGATAGAAGCGATAGATCAGCCGCTGTTCAGCGGGCTCGGCGTGTTGAAACTGTCCAACCAGAATGAGCAGCGCCAGCAGTCGCGCCTCGTGCCACTCGGAGTGGAGTAGCTGTTCACACTCATCGATTGCCAGGCTGCGGTGTTGCCGAGCCAGCTGGCGCAGTGGTGGTACGCGGATACCGAGAAAACGATCCCCCTCGCCGTACTCGCCAGGCCCTGTCTTGAAAAAGCGCTGTGCGTGGGCGGCCTTGTCGCTATCTCCCAGTCTCTTGAGCTGTCGCATGATAGATTTGTATGTCACAACACGTTCCTTGCTATCTCTAGCTCATTGTTGTCGGATTGATGGCAGTTTAAAACATTTAGGCGCAAGACCTGGTGTCTAGCCGTAGATGGTGTCTGGCAGCCAGGTGGCGATCTGTGGCCAGTAGGCGATGACACCCATGGCGATTAGCTGGATCACGATAAAGGGTGCGACGCCGCGGTAGATCGCGCCAGTGGTGACGCTCTTGGGTGCTACGCCGCGTAGGTAGAAGAGTGCAAAACCGAATGGGGGTGTGAGGAAGGAGGTCTGCAGGTTGAGGGCGATCATGACCCCTAGCCAGACCGGATCGAGGCCCATCGCCAGCAGGATTGGGCCGACGATCGGTACCACCACAAAGGTGATCTCGATGAAGTCGAGCACGAAGCCGAGCAGGAACATGATGATCATCACCACCAGCACCGCGCCGAAGGTGCCACCCGGCAGGCCGGTGAGTAGTCTTTCAACCACCTCATCGCCGCCAAAGCCGCGGAAGACCAGTGAGAAGACTGAGGCGCCAATGAAGATCATGAAGACCATGCTGGTGACGATGGTGGTGCTGCGCATCACCTCCTGCAGTCGCTGTAGGGTTAGCTGTCGCTGACTAAGTGCCAGTAGCATTGCGCCGACTGCGCCGACTGAGGCCGCCTCGGTTGGGGTGGCGAGACCGCCGATGATAGAACCGAGCACAGCGAATATCAGCAGCAGCGGTGGCAGCAGTACCAGCACCACCCGTTTCAACAGCCCTTCACGGCGAGAGGAGCGCTCATCGTTAGAGAGGTTTGGCATCAGGTCGGGTTTGACCAGTGAGATAAAGAGTAGATAGCCGACATAGAGCGCTACCAGCAGTAGTCCTGGTAGTAGCGCACCGGCAAAAAGGTCACCGACTGAAACAGTCTCAGGTGACCAGATACCCTGATCGAGCTGCGCCTGTTGATAGGCGCTGGAGAGTACATCACCGAGCAGTACCAGAATGATCGAGGGGGGGATGATCTGCCCGAGGGTGCCGGAGGCACAGATGGTGCCACAGGCGAGTGACGGGGCGTAACCGCGTTTGAGCATGGTAGGCAGCGAGAGCAGCCCCATGGTGACCACGGTAGCGCCGACGATGCCGGTACTGGCGGCGAGCAGCATGCCAACTAGGGTGACCGAGATGCCGAGACCGCCGCGAAGTGGACCAAATAGATCGGCCATGGTGTCGAGCAGGTTCTCAGCAACACGGGATCGTTCCAGCATCACGCCCATAAAGACAAATAGCGGCACGGCGATCAACGTTTCGTTGGTCATAATGCCAAACAGACGGTTGGGAATTGCCTCCAGGAAGGCGCCATCAAAGTGGCCGCTCTGGCTACCAATGAGTGCCGCCGCCAACGCAGTGCCACCGAGGGTGAAGGCGACTGGGAAGCCGAGCATTAACACCAGGCAGACGGCGAGAAAGAGCAGCAGGGGTATCAGGTCGAGCAGCTCCACTAGAGTACGCCCTCCCCTTCGCTATCGCTCTCCTCATCTGCGCCAGCCAGTACTAGCAGGCAGTGAAGGATTTTGGCTGCGCCCTCCACAATCAGCAGCAGACCCATGATCAGAATGGCGCTCTTTAACAGGTAGGTGGCGGGAATGCCGCCTGCGCCACGAGAACCCTCTAATAGTGACCACGAGGCAGTGACATACTCCCAGCTATACCAGAGGATAAATCCGGAAAGCGGCAGAAGAAGAAGTAGTGTTCCGAGTAGATCTACCCATGATCGACTCCGTTCGCCCATTTTTCGATAGAAGATATCGACTCGAACATGACCGTTGTGGCGCAGGGTGTAACCGGCACCGATTAGGAACACCAATGCATGCATGTAGGTGATCGACTCCTGCATCGCAATCCAGCCGATATCGAACAGATAGCGCAGCAGTACGACTGAGAAGGTGGTGATTACCATGCCGAGGGTGAGCCATGCGACGCAGCGGCCGCTCCACTCGTTAATCGATTCGAGGCCGGCCTTGGTGCGTTTAGCGGTGGCGATCCAGTTCACGCGCCCTACCCCTCAGGCCCTGACATCGTGATAAGGCCCTAGAGCCAGATGGCGTGGATTGCATCGCGATGTTCGATGCGATCGATGAGGATGTTCTTGAACACGTCGGGGTCTTTGATGTGGGTGATCTCGCCCTCACGTGGAAAGTGTTTATCCTGCAGGCGAGAGAGCCAGAAACGCAGTGCAGCGGCACGCAGCATCACCGGCCAGACGGCATGCTCATCGCTGCTCAGCGGTCGTTCGCTGTGGTAGGCGCTGAGCATGGCACGCAGCTTCAATTCATTGAGTGAACCGTCCTCATTACCACACCAGTCATTAACTGTGACGGCGAGATCATAGAGCAGGATGTCGTTACAGGCGTAGTAGAAGTCGATAATGCCGGTGAGGGTGTCGCCCTCGAACATCGCATTGTCGCGAAACAGATCGGCGTGGATGATGCCGCGTGGCAGGTCGCTGTGGCGATACTGTTCCTGAAACGCCAGCTCCGCCTTGAGCAGCTCACGCGAATCTTCATCGAGGGCTGGCAGCATGCGTTCGGTGGTGACGGCCCACCAGTGGGGACCACGACCGTTGTCGCGTTGGTGGGGAAACTCAACACCGCAGCTATGCATATGACCGAGTGACTTGCCGAGCGCGGCGCACTGCTGCTCGTTGGGTAGTTCGACATTGGCACCGCTGAGTCGCTGTACCAGTGCCGCCGGTTTGCCGTTCAGTTCTCGCAGGTAGTGCCCCTCCCGATCGGCCATCGGATGGGCGCTCGGCACCTCGTGTTCGGCCAGAAAGGCCATCATGTCGAGGAAATAGGGGAGTTCGTCGGCACTCAACGACTCAAACAGGGTGAGCACATACTCACCCTGTGTGGTGGTGACGAAGTAGTTGGTGTTCTCGATGCCGGCGCTGATGCCGGTATGGCTGACCAGCGTACCGAGGTCGTAGTGTTCGAGAAATTGGTTGAGTTCTGGCTGCTCAACAGGTGTATAGACTGACATGGGGCGGCGGCGTTTATTGTTGTGGCTATGAAGCGCCGAATTCTAACAGGTTTCCCGCCTACCAGCGCATCAACACCCAACCGGGGATAACCATGTCGTTCTCGAGACCCTCGCTACGGCGGTCGAGTCGACCATCGCCATCGGTATCGACCAGGTAGTAGGTGACGCCCTTCATCGGAGTGATCTTGACCATGTAGAGGTGGCCGTTGACGCGATACTCCTTAACCGTCTCATCGCCGCGGGTGCGAATGGTGATCTCGGGTTCAAGTGTCTCGCCGCTCTCAACACTGGAAGGCAGTGCGGGTGGCTCCGGTACGGGCTCAAGCTCAGGGGGCTGGGCTGTGACGGAGGTGGAGAGTGCAAGTAGAGCGATCAGGGGTAGCAGGCGCGTGGTCATTATTAGAATTCCGTTAGAGTTCAAGCAGGGTCTCCTGCTCCTTGGCCGAGGGTTCAATCCCGCGATTTTCATAGAAGTTGAAGATAGCATCAACCACATCCTGAGGTTTGTCCAGAAGCTGGAACATATCCATATCCTCGGGGCTGATGGTCCCCTCCTCCACCAGGCTCTCTCGGAACCAGTCGATCAATCCCTCCCAGAATGGCGTATGGACCAGAATGATCGGAATACGGCGCGATTTGCCGGTCTGCACCAGGGTGAGGATCTCAGCCAGTTCGTCCAGGGTGCCAAATCCACCCGGCATGACCACGTAGGCGGCGGCATATTTTACGAACATCACTTTGCGCGAAAAGAAGTGGCGGAAGCTGAGTGATATATCTTGATAGCCGTTACCGGTCTGCTCATGGGGTAGTTGAATGTTGAGTCCCACTGAGGGTGATTTGCCCTCGTAGGCACCCTTGTTGGCTGCCTCCATGATGCCGGGACCGCCACCGCTGACCACCGAAAAACCGGAGTCGGAGAGCAGTCGTGCAATATCCTCGGTCAGTTTGTAGTAGGGGTGGTCGACCGGCGTGCGTGCCGAGCCGAAGATGCTCACCGAGGGGTGGATCATCGCCAATCGTTCAAAGCCCTCCACAAACTCCGCCATGATCTGGAAGATCTTCCACGACTCACGGGTGAGTTGGGTGTCGGTGGCCCCTGACATGCCAAGATGGTGCGACTTATCTGTTTTATCCATGATGTGGTCTTTATTTTTTGGTTAGAAATCGTGGTTAGTGGTGGCTGAGTGTCGGTTGTCCGATCCGAGCAACGGCGCCCTTAACGCCGGCCCAAATGGTGCCATCGGGTGCGGCGGCCAGAGTGTAGATCTCATCGCTCGGGAGTCCGCTGCTGTGGTCGAGGCTGCGCCAGCGTCCGCGACTATCGAAACGGCTGATGCCACCTTCGGTGCCAAACCAGAGATTTTGCTTCTCATCTTCAACGATAGTGTAGACGTTGTTGCCTGAGAGGCCGTTCTGGGTCGAGTAGCCTTGCCAGTTGATGCCGTTGAAGCGCCCTGCTCCCGAACCGCTGCTACCGATCCAGATGTTATCGGCTGGATCGCGGTGAATGTCGAACAGTTGTGGTGGTGTTGCTGTGGCCTCTCCTGCAGATGGCTGCAGTGGGTCTTGCCATGTGTCGCCGCGGAGAGTCAGTGCGCCGTGGTTGGTGCCGAGCCAGATGCGCCCCTCACGGTCGAGTTCGATGGCGTAGGGCAAGGTGCCCGCTTTTAGCGGGTGTGCAAAGGGTGAGATGCGATCTGTTTCGGGGTCGAACTGGTAGAGCCCCGCCTTGGCGCCGATCAGCAGTTTGCCATCGGTAAGTGTCTTGAAGCTGTATACCCGGCTCTGCTCCAGACCGTTGGCATCGGGAAACTGTCGCCACTCTCCCGCCTTGTAGCGGGTCAGGCCACGGCTGCAGCCGAACCATTTGTAACCCTGTCCGTCGATATGGATTGAGAGAACATCCTCGTCGGGCAGGCCGTCGGCTCGGGTAAAGGTGTGGCGTGGCGTGGCACCCTGCAGGTCGACGCCGACCACGCCGACGCTGGTGCCGATCCACATTACACCCGCTTCGCCATCCGCCTGCATCGCGTGCACGTCGACCCCCTGCCCCACACCGAAGGTATTGAGCATGCGCCAGTTCGTCTCAGCGCTTTCAGTCGCAGGTGATTGTCCGTTGTCATCGCGCAGATAGAAGTAGCTTGCGACGGCCGTAGCCAGAAGCGCAATGACGAATATGTCTCTAAATGTTTTCAATTGTCTATTCTTTGTCGCTATTAGCGTTCATCTTGTGGGTTAGTGCTCGTTTTTGTTGAGGTGATAAGAGGATTCTACTTTTATCGCTGTTGTGAGTCATTGCCGGGAAAGTTATCGGTATACTCCACACCATGCAAAAAAATGATCAAAACCCCCTCGTACTGGTGGATGGCTCCTCCTATCTATTCCGCGCCTTCCACGCCATGCCACCACTGACCAACTCCCACGGCGAGCCGACCGGTGCCGTCTACGGGGTGCTCAACATGTTGCGCAGTCTGCTCAAGGCCTACCCGACCGACCGTGTCGCGGTGATCTTCGATGCCAAGGGCAAGACCTTCCGTAACGAGATGTACGCCGAGTACAAGGCACACCGCCCACCGATGCCCGATGAGCTGCGCGGCCAGATTGAGCCGCTGCACCGCACCATCGAGGCGATGGGACTGCCGATGCTGGTGATCGAGGGGGTCGAGGCGGATGATGTGATCGGCACCCTGGCCAGGCAGGCCGATGCGCTCGATATGCCGGTGGTGATCTCAACCGGTGACAAGGATCTCGCGCAGCTGGTCAATGAGCGGGTAATGCTGATCAACACCATGAACAACTCGGTGCTTGATGTGGAAGGGGTGGTGGAGAAGTTCGGCGTGCAGCCGGGTCAGATCATCGACTACCTCACGCTGGTCGGCGATAGCGCCGACAACATTCCCGGTGTGCCGAAGGTGGGGCCAAAAACGGCGGTGAAGTGGCTCACTGCCTATGGATCACTCGATGAGATCATCAGTAAGGCCGATGAGATCAAGGGCAAGATCGGTGAGAACCTGCGTAACAGTCTCGAGCAGCTGCCACTCGCGCGCGATCTGGTCACCCTCAAGTGTGACGTTGAGCTGGAGCAGGGGCCGCAGGATCTGCAGCCGCAGGAGCCCGATAATGAGGCACTGAAAACCCTCTACGGTCGACTTGAGTTCAAGAGCTGGCTCGCCGAGCTGCTGGGGGAGGGTGAGTCTGCCGCTGCCGCGGTGGCGGAGGAGGCCGCTCCACCACAGGTTGAGGCGGAGTACGAGACGGTACTCGATCAGGCCCATCTCGATCGCTGGATCGCTGAACTGGAAACGGCCGAGGTCTTCGCCTTCGATACTGAGACCACCAGCCTCGACTATATGGAGGCAGAGGTGGTCGGGCTCTCATTTGCGGTTGAGGCGGGCAGGGCGGCCTACGTACCGCTCAGCCACGACTATCCTGGCGCCCCCGATCAGCTCGATCGCAAAGACGTGCTCGAACAGCTGCGTCCACTGCTGGAGGACCCGCAGCGTGCCAAGGTGGGGCAGAACCTTAAATATGATCGTAGCGTGCTCGCCAACCACGGTATCACCCTCAACGGTATCGTCTTCGACACCATGCTCGAGTCCTATGTGCTCGACTCCACCGCCACCCGCCACGATATGGACTCCCTGGCGCTCAAGTATCTGAATAGAAAGACGATTCACTTCGAAGACATTGCCGGCAAGGGTGCCAAGCAGCTCACCTTCAACCAGATCGCACTGGAGGAGGCGGCCCCCTACGCCGCCGAGGATGCCGATATCACCCTGCAACTGCACCAGACCCTCTGGCCACGGCTAGAGAGGGAGGAGGGGTTGAAGCAGCTGTTCGAGACGGTAGAGATGCCGCTGGTGCCGCTGCTCTCCGATATCGAGCGTACCGGCGTGCTGGTCGATCGTAAGATGTTGCAACAGCAGAGCGGCGAGCTGGCGATTCGCATGGCTGAGATCGTTGAGCAGGCCCATGCGGAGGCGGGTGGAGAGTTCAACCTCTCCTCACCAAAGCAGGTCCAGGAGATCCTCTTCGGACAGCTCGGCCTGCCGGTACTGAAAAAGACCCCCAAGGGGGCACCCTCAACGGCAGAGGAGGTGTTGCAGGAGCTTGCCTACGATTATGCGCTGCCGAAGCTGATTCTCGAGTACCGCAGCCTCTCCAAGCTCAAATCGACCTACACCGATAAGCTACCTAAGCAGATCAGCGAGCGCAGCGGACGGGTTCACACCTCCTACCATCAGGCGGTGGCAGCGACCGGGCGACTCTCATCCTCCGATCCCAATCTGCAGAACATCCCGGTACGCACCGAGGAGGGGCGACGCATCCGTAAGGCGTTTATCGCGCCTGAGGGGCAGATTATCGTCGCAGCTGACTACTCGCAGATCGAGCTGCGCATCATGGCGCACCTCTCACAGGATGAGGGGCTGTTGAAGGCCTTTGCCAGTGGTGAAGATGTGCACCGCGCCACCGCCGCTGAGGTCTTCGGCGTGGCGCCTGAGGATGTCACCAGCGATGCACGTCGCAGCGCCAAGGCGATCAACTTCGGTCTGATCTACGGCATGTCTGCCTTTGGCCTGGCCAAGCAGCTCGGTATCGATCGTGGCTCGGCACAGGGTTATATCGACCGCTACTTCGAACGTTATCCCGGTGTGCACAACTACATGGAGGAGACACGGGAGCAGGCGCACGAACAGGGCTATGTCGAGACGATCTTCGGTCGCCGCCTCTACCTCCCTGACATCAATGCGCGTAACGGCCAGCGCCGTCAGTACGCCGAGCGTACCGCCATCAACGCCCCGATGCAGGGCAGTGCGGCCGACATCATCAAGCGGGCGATGATCGACGTGCAGGCGTGGCTCGCCGAGCAGGGTGGGGCGCGCATCGTCATGCAGGTCCACGATGAGCTGGTCTTCGAGGTGGAGGAGGGTGCTGTTGAGCGTGTCAGCGAGGGTGTGCGTAGCGAAATGATGGGGGCAGCGGAACTCGCCGTTCCGCTAGTGGTCGATATTGGTATCGGTAGTAACTGGGAAGAGGCGCATTAGGCGACGAATGTTAAACAGTGTCACAACCTGACAATTCACCTTGTTGGCTGCCAATTAGCAACTAGACTTGATTCTCAAGTTGTGAGCGAGAACGGTGCCAACGGGCTGGCACCATATTGAATCCCCCGATGGGGGGCATCCCTGTACCCGGCCCTGAGCGGTCGGGATATTGATACCCGGTTCATATCCCCCCCCCCCTTGAACCGGGTTTTTTTTGTCTGAAATTTGTCCTGTGCCTGCGCTGACCGCCATGGAGAGCGAAGTGAGGGCGGTTAGTCCCCGATAGTCGACGCCGCGCCTATTCGTAGCTTGAGAGCGCGAGCGAACGACGGAGAAGATGCAGCAGCGGCTTTATGTCGGCGTAGAGTCACTGAGGGAGCTGTGTAGAGGCCGCGAAGAGTGTGATTACGCAACGAACGCAGGAACTGTCGGGGCGCCGCGGCATAAACGTCGCGTGAAGTTTTGCGTTTGCTTAGAGGCTTGGATGCCCGAACAAACTTTCGCAAAAATAGCGACTCCCGCCTCAACTACTGTGGCTCTTCCAATCGAGCCAGATTATTCGTCCTCCTCAATCAGCGAGTCCGAAAGCAGCCATTCAGAGAGATGTGCACGGGCCTGGTCGACACCGGTCTTTTTCGTTGCCGAGAAGAGCTGGATCGAGATATCGGCATCGACCGTCTCCAGATCGCGCGTCACCTTGAGCAGTGTATTCTGCGCCGCACCCCTTTTGAGCTTGTCCGTTTTGGTCAGCAGGATGTGCAGCGGCAGGTTGGTCTCGGCACAAAAATCGATCATCTGCTGGTCAAAATCGGTCAGTGGGTGGCGGATATCCATCATTAACACTACGCCGCGTAGGCATTTACGCTGTCCCAGATAGTCGCCCATCAGCTTCTGCCACTTCTTCTTCATCTTCTCCGGCACCTTGGCATAGCCGTAGCCGGGCAGGTCGACCAGACGGTGTTCCGAGTCGATATCAAAATAGTTGATCGCCTGGGTTCTACCGGGTGTTTTGCTCACCCGTGCAAGGCTCTTCTGGTTGGTTATCGCATTGAGTGCACTCGATTTACCAGCGTTAGAGCGTCCGGCAAATGCGATCTCGGCACCGCTGTCCTCGGGACAGCCGCTGAGTTCGACAGCGCTAATAGTGTAGTGAGCGGGTTGGAAATTGATGGCCATTTTTCTCTTCGTTTTGCACTCGATAAAGGAGGGCGATTATAGCTGAAAGTGGAGTTTAGAATTTGACCAAATGCTTATCACTGCGTCAAGGTCTTCTGATTTTGTGCTTGTGCACCTTTGCGGAGCGAATATGGTGAGCCAAACCCACGCCCACGGGGCGACAGGAGCTAGTTAGATGAAGAAGTTTATTGCGATGAGCGCCGCGCTCGTAATGTTGGGAACCGCAGGTCACGCAGCCGCCGATGCCGCCGCAGGAAAGACCAAAGCAGCCGCCTGTGCCGCCTGTCACAGCGCCGATGGTAACAGTGCCATCAATCCTGAGTGGCCGAAACTCGCGGGTCAGCACGCCAGCTACATCGCTAAGCAGCTTGCTGACTTCAAGGCAGGCACTACACGTAATAACGTACTGATGACCAGCCAGGTTGCTGCGCTCTCCGAGAAGGATATGCAGGACATCGGTGACTACTTCGCTACCCAGACCACCTCAATTGGCTCTGCCGATCAGGAGAAACTCGCGCTGGGCGAGAAGCTCTACCGCAGTGGTAACAGCGACACAGGTGTACCCGCCTGCATGGCGTGCCACGGCCCTAGCGGTGCCGGTAACGCAGCGGCCAAGTTCCCTTCACTAAGCGGTCAGCACAGTGTATATGCTGCTAACCAGCTGAAGGCATTCCGCAGCGGTGCTCGCAGTAACGATATGAACAACATGATGAGCGATGTTGCAGCCAAGATGAGCGATGCTGAGATCGACGCAGTCGCGGCCTACATGTCCGGTCTGCACTAAGCGAGCAGCAAGCTTGTGAAAAAGGGGTGGCCTCGGCCACCCCTTTTTTGTGTCTGAAAGGATGAATCCCTGCACAAAATGCCTATTCAAGGCGGGCATGCTGTGGCTAGCTGTTGCCCCACCCGATGGGGCACGATAGGGTTAGCGCCATTACCTGATCTGCGCTGGGGAACGGAATGCGTAAAGCGCGTTCTAAACACTCCGTTGCAACAATAAACGATGAAAAGAACTGGAGAGATGATGAAAAAGTTGAATTGGTTGTGGTTGAGCCTGCTGGTGCTCCCCTTTGCGCTCCACGCTGAGACCCCTATTGAAGAGGGTGTTCACTATTTTGAGCTGATCCAGCAGCAGCCGACCACCGCCCCCGACAAGGTCGAGGTGGTTGAACTGTTCTGGTACGGCTGTCCACACTGTGACAAGTTCGAGCCGTTTGTTAAGGATTGGGAAGCGAAGAAGTCTGACGATGTCGCCTTTGTCCGTGTCCCTGCCACCTTCCGTCCGATCTGGGAGTTCCACGCCCGTGTCTACTACGCCGCTGAACTGCTCGGTGTCGTCGACAAGATCCATGAGCCGATGTTCCACGCGATTCACCGTGACAATCAGCGTCTCGATTCACCCGCCGCCGTTGAAGCTATATTTACCGAGCATGGTGGCGTGAGCAGTGAGCAGTTCCGTAAGGCATTCAACTCCTTCTCAGCGGTCACCAAGTCGCGTCAGGCGAAACTGATGGTGCAGCGCTACGAGATTACGGGTGTTCCCGCCATCATCGTTAACGGCAAATATCGCGTCGCTGGGGTTGGCGGCTTCGATCAGATGCTGAAGACGGTTGATTACCTGGTCGCAATGGAGCGTGCAGTCGTCAAGCAGTAACTGAGCTGCCCGTTCACACTTACCAACGGGGGTGTGGTTGATGAAGGCAGCGGAGCTGATGGTGAAGTGCCTGGAGAACGAGGGTGTTGAGTACATCTTCGGTATTCCGGGCGAAGAGAACCTCGATGTCATGGATGCGCTGCTCGATTCGAAGATCGAGTTCGTCACCACCCGACACGAACAGGGCGCGGCCTTCATGGCCGATCTCTGGGGACGACTCAGTGGCAGTGCCGGTGTCTGTCTCGCCACCCTCGGTCCGGGGGCGACCAATCTGGTCACCGGCGTCGCTGATGCTAATATGGACCACGCCCCGCTGGTAGCAATCGCCGGTCAGGCGGGTACCACGCGGCTGCACAAGGAGTCGCATCAGGTGCTCGACCTGAAGGGCATGTTCGACCCGATCACCAAGTACGCCTCAACCCTGCTAAGCCCCAACATCACCACCCGAGGTGGTGCGCAAGGCGTTCAAGGTGTCGCAGTCGGAGAAGACCGGCGCCTGCTTTATCGAATTCCCCGAGAATATCGCCGAGATGGAGGTGGAGGACGAGCCACTGCTGGTGCGTCAGCCCCATCCCCCTGAGCCACCACTGGAGCGGGTCGAGGCGGCGGCGCAGATGATCAGCGACGCGCGTAATCCGTTGATCCTGGCGGGTAACGGTGTGATTCGCGCCAAGGCGTGGCAGCAGCTGGCGGACTTTGCCGAGAAGCTCAATATCCCGGTCGCCAATACCTTCATGGCCAAGGGTGTGATCCCCTTTAAACATCCGATGGCGCTTGGCAGCGCGGGTCTGCAGGCGAATGACTACATCAGCTGTGGTTTTGACAGCGCCGACCTGATTATCTGCATCGGCTACGATCTGGTCGAGTATCACCCCTACCTCTGGCACCCCACCCGTGATCGCAACATCCTGCATATCGATATGAACGCCGCTGAGGTCGATGGTTGGTACGGCGTTGAAGTGGGTGTGGTGGGTGATCTCAAACACAGCCTGAACCGCATCGCTGAGTTGACCACGCCCCATCAGGGCCACCACATGCGGCCACTGCGTGAGGCGCTAGCGCGCGAGATGGCGGAGAAGAGCGAAGATCTGAGTTTCCCGGTCAAGCCGCAGAAGATTATCTGGGATCTGCGTACCGCGATGGCGCTGGAGGATATCGCCATCTGCGATGTCGGCGCACACAAGATGTGGATGGCACGCATGTTCCGCTGCGAAGAGCCCAACACCTGCATCATCTCCAACGGCTTTGCCAGCATGGGCATTGCAGTACCGGGGGCGATCGCGGCCAAGCTGCGCTACCCGGAGCGCAATATCGTGGCGGTGACCGGCGATGCCGGATTTATGATGAACTCGCAGGAGATTGAGACGGCGATCAGACTCAAACAGCGATCGCTGACCGCCATGGAGAGCGAAGTGAGGGCGGTTAGTCCCGATAGTCGACGCCGTCTGCCTATTCGTAGTTGAGAGCGCGAGCGAACGACGGAGAAGATGCGCAGCGGCTTTATGTCGGCGTAGAGTCACTGAGGGAGTTGTGTAGAGCCGCGAAGAGGTGATTACGCAACGTACGCAGGACGGTCGGGCGCCGAAGGCATAAACGGTCGCGTGAAGTTTTGCTGTTTGCTTGGGCTTGGATGCCCAAAACAAACTTTCGCAAAAATAGCGACTCCCCGGTGTGATTCTGGTCTGGAACGACAGCAGCTACGGGCTGATCGGCTGGAAGCAGATGAACGCCTTCGGTCGCACTTCCAATGTTGATTTCACCAATCCCGATTTTGTGAAATACGCCGAGGCGTTTGGTGCCAAAGGGTATAGAATTGAACGTATCGATGAGCTGCTGCCGACACTCAGGGCGGCGTTCGAGAGCGGTGAGGTCTGTATCATCGACTGCCCGGTCGACTATCGGGAGAACCTGAAGCTTACCGAGCAGCTCGGTGAGATGGTCTGTCCAATCTAGGGGGATTGATGAACAGTGGCAGTGTCGCTGTAGCGCAGCAGCCAGTCGAACGGATCGGACACGATCGCCCGTTACGTCTGCTCAGCTATAACATCCAGGCGGGTATCACTACCCGCAACTACCACAACTACATCACCCATAGCTGGAAACACCTGCTGCCCCACTCGGAGCGGATGGATAACCTGGCGCGTGTTGCCCAGCTGGCCAGCGAGTTCGATATTGCTGGCCTGCAGGAGGTCGATTCTGGCAGTCTGCGCAGCGGATTTATCAACCAGACCGAGTACATCGCCCACCGTGGCCACATTCCCCACTGGTACGACAAGACCAACCGTAATCTCGGCAAGCTGGCGCAACACAGCATTGGCATGCTGAGCCAGATCAAACCAACCCATGTTAGTGAACATAAGCTGCCCGGAGTGATACCGGGTCGGGGTGTGTTGAAGGTCGAGTTCGGCGGTAAGGATGATCCGCTGGTAGTGATTATCATCCACCTTGCGCTCGGTAAACGCGCACGAATGCGTCAACTCGATTTCATCAGCGAGCTAGTCTCGAGCTATCGCCATGTGATCCTGATGGGTGATCTGAACTGTGTCTCCGAGAGTGAAGAGATTCGCATGCTGAGCAGCAAGACCGACCTGCATGAACCGGTGCACGGCCTGCACACCTTCCCTAGCTGGCGACCGGAGAAGAATATCGACCATATTCTGGTATCGCCGACGCTCAAGGTATGTAAAATCGGGGTATTGAAATACCCCTTCTCGGACCACCTGCCGATCGCGATGGAGCTGCGTCTGCCGAAGGGGCTCTACATCGACGAATGAACAACACTAGAAGGTAGAGTGGGTAATGGCAGAAGACGCATCAGGCGGTAACTGGCAGTACAAGTACTACGCACTGTTGGAGCAGCTGGAGCAAAACGACAAGCAGGCAGTGCATGTAGAGAATCTGCTGCGCCGCTCACTCAGTCGCATCTCACTCGCCGCCGATGGCCTCGACGAGAGCCTCGACGAGAGCCTCGACGATCAACTCAAGGCGCTGCGAAAGTCGATCCGCGACGGCGTAGACCACGACACCCTCACCACCATAATCGATGCCATTTCAGCCACACTGACGCGCCTTGATACACAGCGCGAAAAAGAGGCCGCCGCCAAACCCGCCGACCTGCTGATCGAACTCTTCGATGTCATCGAGTGGCCATCCGGTGTGGCCCGCAAGCTCAAAACCCTTCGTCACGATATGGAGCGTCTCAATGATGAGACGGGTCTGCCGCCGATCATTCGCGAATTTGCCGGGCTGCTGCTGGAGGCGGGGGAGAAGATCGCTGAGGAGAAGCACGAAGCGGGCGAGGAGGGTGAGAGCGAAGAAAAGGGCGGTCTGTTTGGCCGACTCTTCGGTCGCGACAAAAAGAGCGAAGAGGAGAGCGTTGAAGAAGAGGTGGATGATTCGCTGCCGGAGCCACCCGCTCTGGATGAGGTGCCAACCCCCAATGAAGCGCCACCGACACCAGAAACTGAGGCCGCGCCATCCCAACCCTCCACACCACAGGCTGAACCTGTTGAGGCCGCGCGTGGCGTATTAACACGCATTATCAGCGGCGTGCAGCTCGATGATGGCGATGAGGTTGCTCAGGGACTGCAGCAGCGTGCCCAACAGGCGACCGAAATGGAGTTACAGCGTCTTACCGATGAGTTGCTGGCACTTCTTAATCGATCACCAGCAGTGGTTGTCGCCAGTGAAGCCGTAACCACAGAGGGCGAGGTGGTTAGCGAAACGGTTGCAGAAGAGGAGCCACTCGAGAGTGCACCACACGCCGCCGAGGTGCTGTTGCAGCTGATGGAGCGCCTGGCGCTGCCCGAGGAGCTGGCTGAGCGTGCCGAACTGGTAAAAGACCAGATTCTAAGCGCCAGTGATATGGCCGAGTGGAAGGCGGTGCTGGAGGCGATAGCCGACCTGATCTCAGAGCTGCGTGCAAAGATCCAACGTGAGCGCCACGACCTCGAAAAATTCCTCGAACAGATTACCGCCCGACTTGATGAACTCGATGAGCACCTGCAGGGAAGCAGTGAGGTTCGCGAGGCCTCTATGAAGAGCGCCGGCGAGATGCGTAGCCAGGTGCAGGCACAGGTTGCAGGCATCTCAAACAGTGTTGAGGAAGCGAGTGATATCGATGTGCTGAAGCAGGATGTGCAGGAGCGCATCGATACCATCCTGCGCCATGTCGACCGCCATCACGACGATGAGGTGTCACGCAACGAACAGCTCGAAGAACAGGTGAAGACGATGCAGGCAAGCCTGCAGGATCTCGAACAGGAGAGCGGTGAACTGCGTACACGCATGGAGCAGGAGCGTAGCCAGGCGATCACCGATGCACTCACTGGTATTAATAATCGCATGGCCTTCGATGAGCGCATCGAGCAGGAGTTCTCACGCTGGAAACGTTTCAAAGAACCGCTCTCACTCACTGTGGTCGATGTCGACTTCTTTAAAAAGGTAAATGATACCTACGGACACAAGGCGGGCGACAAGGTACTGATGACCATCGCCGGACTGCTCGGCAAGAATATTCGCGAAACAGATTTTCTCGCTCGCTACGGCGGTGAGAAGTTTGTCGTCATTATGCCAGGCGCCGATGCCGAGGCCGCCTTCGAGGTTGCCGACAAATTACGCATGGCAATTGAAAAGTGTGGATTCCACTACCAGGACAAACACGTCACCATCACCATATCCTGCGGAATTAGCCAATTCCACTCCGGTGATGATCCCGAAAAGGTGTTTGAGCGAGCCGACGCCGCACTCTATAAAGCGAAGGAGAATGGGCGTAATCGTTGTGAGATAGGCAAGTAATATTAAGGGCAATGTGGATAGGGCGAAATACCACGCTCGAAATTATGATTCGTAAATTAATTATAATAATTATTTTCGCATCATTGATACCTACAGTGATCCAAACATGGCGATTCGTTAATAATACATACGGTTTGGCTGTTCTAGCAATTCAAAGGGATGATCAAACTACTCTGTATCCATATACAAAAGAGAGCTATTTTATTACCCCAGCATGGGCGATGTGGTTAATTGAAAATACGGATTTTCACTATTATGGAGATTGTTCAGATCTATTAGATAAGGTGTGTGGTGAATCTCTTGTGGCTTATGTTGGAGGGATGTCTGATTTTGATGTGGATCAGGATGCCGCATATAAGTTAATTGATCATTTTATTAAGAGAGGAGAGCCAGTGAACGTTCTCTCGAATCATGGGTTGGCACCGCTGCATGAGTCAATTCTCTACAAAAACAATAAGTACTTGGAGATTTTGTTGGAAAATGGAGCTGACCTAACGGTTAGAACGAATAATATTGAAAGGGAGTGGCACGATAAGAGTTCGACTGAATTGCTAGAGTGGTTGGAATCAAATCAACCAGGTGAGTACTCCGAAGCTATTAAAATTATAAGCTACTACCGTGACTGATTTAATGTGGGTTTGGTGAGATTTGGATGTTTTGGGTTAGTGTAATAATGTTTTAGAAGGCCTAGATATTATTGATCGGTGTAACAATGGATTGATTGGTGGATGAAAAAGTCAAAGATGTTTCTCCAATAGTTTTTGATCAGTTTTATTTATACATTAATGAGTAAATAAATATGGAGCAAACAATAGAAACCGTGATCAATTTGATGGCGGCCTCAGCTATTGCCGCGCCCAAGGCCGGAGGTAAGGATTGCCTGAATATTGTGGCGATAACCGGTGGCGATGATCTGAAGCGTATTGCCGATGAGATGCGACAATATGCTCACAACAGTTCCAAGGAGAACTATTGGCATCGTGATGCGACCAATACCGAAGGCGCTCAGGGGCTGCTACTCATTGGTTTAAATGGTGCGGTGACGGCGGGTTACGATTGTGGCGGTTGTGGTTATCGAACCTGTGTCGAATTTGAAAAAGAGCGCGAGTTAAAAGATTTTGAGATGGGCTATTCGGGACCACACTGCATTATGCGAATGATGGATATCGGTGTGGCGCTTTCATCGGCGGCCAAGGCCGCCAGCATGTTGAATATCGATAACCGAGTGCAGCAGAGAGTAGGCGCGGCTGTCCGTGCATTGGGCTACATCGAGTGTGAAGTGGCGATGGGTATTCCAATCAGCATCAGTGGTAAAAGCATCTTCTATGATCGGAAAACACCCAGCAAAGCGAGTTTGGCAGAGAAGGCGGATAAATAGCGCTAGATCAGATTAGATAATCAAACTCACCTTTGGTTTGAAGTCATCATTTGGTTATTACAAGCGATGGTGTTTTACGGATAACCGGGATGAGTATTTATTGTGCGTTTAATCCATTATCCATCGTTCATTAACTTCTATTGATGGCGCCCTGATGCTGTCGTGTGATAGATGAAATCTCTGGATAGAGAGCGAGGCGGGTGCTGTGTCTGAAGCAGAGTGGATTGAGACTGGGATCAGGCTGCCACTATCTTTTGAACGAGTGGTTTGGGTGTTATGAGTCGGTACGCTGATGAGGAAATAGTGGATTCATGGCGAGCAAACGCTGGGCCGTGGTGTGAGGCTGTTCGTGAGGGAAGGATCGAAAGTCGTGAGTTGATCACCAATAGCGCAATTATTGATGCGGTTTTAGAGCGATCGCCTAATTGTGCGCTGGACGCGGGCTGTGGTGAAGGATGGCTTGTCAGAGCGCTGGAACAGCAGGGCGTGACAGCGTTGGGTATCGATGCGATCCCCGAGTTGGTTGAGCTGGCATCTGCAGAGGGTGTTGGAAAATTCAGAGTGCTCAGTTACGAAGATCTCTCAGCAGATGACTTTGAACAGCGTTTCGATGCGGTGGTCTGTAACTTTTCACTGATCGGTAAAGAGTCTGTGTCGCGGCTGTTTGCAGAAGTGTCTGCGCTGTTGACCGAAGGTGGGGCATTGATTGTGCAGACGCTACATCCGATCGTTGTCTGTGGTGACAGGGAGTATGTCGATGGTTGGCGCGATGGTTCATGGGAGGGCATAGGGGGTGATTTTTCGGCGCCCGCTCCCTGGTACTTCAGGACCGTTGAGTCATGGGAGAGCTTGTATCTGAGTAACGGATACAGTGCTTGTGAAATTGTCGAGCCATTTAGCACGCAGAATAAGCGTCCGGCTTCACTGATAATGATTGGCGAGAAGTAACAATATGTTGTGCAAAGTGTTGTGTGTGCTAAAGGCTTTGAGTTAAGTGGCAAGGGCCAGCTAAATGACTTATCAACCTAGTGAATCAAATGATTAGTACCTACCTGATTTTGGCGTCTGTAACCTTTGTCGCAATGATGAGTCCAGGTCCTGACATGATGATAGTTGTGAAGCATAGCGGTGCACGAACCCGCTGGCCTGCGTTGCTCTGTATTGTGGGAATATGCTGTGGAGTATCAGTCCATGTTGCATTTTCGATCTTGGGGATTGCAGCAGTGATTGCAGCGAACGCTACGCTCTTCTCTGCACTGAAGTTGGCTGGTGCCGCGTACCTTGTCTATATAGGAGTGAAATCACTCCTATCTGGCGGCGGCTTTCAGTTCGATGCGACCGAGGCAAATGGTGATAAAAACCGTGCAACTCCCTTTCGTGATGGTCTGCTCTGTAACGTTCTCAATCCGAAGGTGACGATATTCATCATGGCGATATTTTCGCAGCTCATCGAGCTGGCAACGCCCACGTTTGATAAGGCACTCTATGGTGCCTTTCTCACGCTTGAGGTCTTCGTTGTCTGGAATCTGTTTGTATCATTTGTCCGTACGCGGCTGGTGCCAGGTGTGATCCAAAAATTCCAGGTCACGATCGATCGCGTTGTTGGCGTGTTGTTGATCGGTTTTGGTGGTGCATTGGCGTTAGAGAGAGCCAGATAAAAGATAGTTGGTAGATTAGATAGGAGGTAATGATGGGCTCTATTAATATAAGACCGTTTAAGCTGTTCATGCTTCTTGCTACATCACTGCTTCTTGTCTCATGTGCGGCAGGAGATGTCCGGTTCTCACAAGATACACCTGCCGGTTTTTGGTATGGCCTCTGGCACGGCGTTATCTCATTCATCACACTGGTAATTCATCTTTTCAACGAGAGTGTCAGCGTCTATGAAATTAACAACTCAGGTGGGTGGTACGACTTCGGCTTTCTGCTTGGCGTGATCTCTATATGGGGTGGCGGTTGCCACGTCAGCTGCAAGACGGCCGCGACAAAACGGCGCGAGAAGGAGTGGGAAGAGATTGGCGATAAGGTCGAGGCGAAGGTGATGCGCAAATTAAAGAGGTGGTCAGAAGATGAAGATGGCACTGAAGCCAGTGCTGGGTGGGATGAGATTGGTGAGAAGGTTGAGAAGAAATTAAAACGAAAGATTCGTGAGTGGGCCGAGAAGGATTAGCTTGTTACTGGTTACGGTAGATATTACAAAGCATGAGTAACAATATTTCTCAAAAGAGTGTTGAACGTAGAAAGCAGCTCTCGGGCCTGGTTTCATTAATGTTTCTAATCGCGATCGCTGTGGTTCTCTATGTCTTTATCTCAAGTCTCGGTGGCTCTGATAAGGGGGGTACCGATAATCAGTGGCTGGAGATCGACACCCGCTACTTTGCCGTAGGCACAACGGTGTCTGCAGCATGGCAAGGTAAACAGCTTTATATCTCTCGACGATCAGCAGAGCAGTTGGCATTGCTACGAGCGTTGTCTGCAGTGCCGGGTCTCTATGAGCAGAATCTTTTAGAGCGTGACGCTGATGACCATTCAGGTGATTTACCGGATGAGTTTATAGTCCTGACTGCGAATCGTACCGGCTGTCTTGTAAAGCGTAGAGCAGAGGCGCCTGACTACCTATCACCCGAACACTGGTTAGGTGGTTTTTATAGTCCCTGTGAAGATGCCTACTTCAACCTATCCGGTAGGCGATATGCGAAGCCGGTAAGAGTGGGTGAGCAGATAACAGAATTAAGTGGCCTCACGGTGGTGCCGCACACACTAACGAGCGATTTAACGTTGATGGTTGGCAGTGCTGAACCTCGGCAGCCCAAGTAGTTAAGTCTTATTGAGGAAGCCAACTGCACGACGATAGGGTTCAGGTAACGCCTGGTTAAACGCCTCTAACTTCTCGTAGAGCTGCTTAGGTGGCGTTCCCTTCGCCTTTTCACCTTCATAGAATTCAATGCGTTTTTCACGCACCTTGCCGATCAGCTCCTGATACTGTTCGCGGTAGGTTATGTTGCTGGTGGGCGTTCCATCGAGAAAGCGTGCACTTCGACCTGGTTTGAGCGAGTCGGGCTCAATGGCAAGTAGGTCAGTGCCGTAGGCCGTACTGCGCGCCATACGTGCCGCAAATTCTGGATCGTTATCGATACGACTACGCAGCGCGACTTTGTGGTCAGTCACCGGTTGCGGTGTTGAACGATAGGCGGCCTGTGCGGCGTGACTGATCGTGACGGTGTCTTCACCTCTACGTTGCACCTGATGCGGTCCTGGCTCGTTACGACCCACGCGTGGCGTCACCGCTGCACGCATCGGGTTGTAACTGTTGATCGAGATTGCCATTCACACTTTCCACTCACAGATTGATCCGGTGAGATAGATGGCAAGTACGGGGCCAAGAGTTGGATTATGGTCTGCGGATTGTTACTGCCCTGTTATGTAAGAGAATAATTGAATCTATGTTTGAACAAGCAGCGCAAGGCTGCAAAAAGCGGCAAGGGATTGCCGGATGTTGACTGCAGGTTATTGCCGCATAGGGTGACAATAGGTTTAAGGTTCTATTTGATCTGATAGTTGTTGATGAAAAGTGTCTTAAATGAATGCGTCTTGTCTTACGTGTTAATCACTCATCTGTTTTCTGAATTTCCATATCTTGCGTGATAGGAATCGACGTGGTCGTGGTAGCGTATCCAGGTGGAATTTCAGAGCGTCCACTTGTGACTGCTCCTTGTTTATTGTGAACTCAACCAGAGTCTTGCCAATAAAGTGGGTCTCTTGGGCACGAATTACGGTGTGCATGACCGATTGATAGATCAGCGTTCTCACGCTTGTACTCAGCGACCCACCCTGAATGTCTGTCATTTCCTGTTTTATTCGAAGATAGTTTCGATTGATGAACATGCTTACATATTTACTTAGCGGGTAGTTGGCGCTGCGGTAATCATCACCGTGAGTGATTGAATTTAACCAATGATTAGGAAAGAGAGTGGGAGACACCGATCTCTTCCAGTCGCTGATAGAGATCTCGGTCTTCACATCCCCAGCCTTCGCTGACCGCCATGGAGAGCGAAGTGAGGGCGGTTAGTCCCCGATAGTCGACGCCGTCTGCCTATTCGTAGTTGAGAGCGCGAGCGAACGACGGAGAAGATGCAGCAGCGGCTTTATGTCGGCGTAGAGTCACTGAGGGAGTTGTGTAGAGCCGCGAAGAGGTGATTACGCAACGTACGCAGGACGGTCGGGGCGCCGCAGGCATAAACGGTCGCGTGAAGTTTTTGCTGTTTGCTTGGGCTTGGATGCCCAAAACAAACTTTCGCAAAAATAGCGACTCCCCGGAAAAGTTTCGTCGAATCCGCCGACCTTCTCGAAATGGGCGCGCTGCACGAGGAAGGAGCCGTACTTGTCATAACCACCTGCTGATGTATCGGCACGATAGACCGTATCAGGCATCAGCTCGATGTTTGTCATTTGTAGAAAATCTGCAGGCAGAAGAATGTCGGCATCAAGAAAGAGAAGCCACTCTGTATCGCTGTGCCCTGCACCTAGATTTCGTGCAGTTGCGGCACTGAAATGCATCTGGTCTGGTACATCGACAACGGTTACCTCGGGATGGTGTGCCCTCACCCAGTCGCCACTATTGTTTGGGCAGGAGTAGTCGACCACGATACAGTTCACGTTTGGCTGGGCGAGTGCCAGTGGCAGTGACTGCTGTAGATGGGACAGGCGTCCCATGCAGGTAGTGACAATATCGATTCTGGGTGGTGTGAGTCCGCTGACCGCCATGGAGGCGAGTGAGGGCGGTTGTCCCCGATAGTCGACGTCTGCATATTCGTAGTTGAGGCGTGAGCGAACGACGGAGAAGATGCAGCAAGGCTATGTCGGCGTAGAGTCACTGAGGGAGTTGTGTAGAGCCGCGAAGAGGTGATTCGCACGTACGCAGGACGGTCGGGGCCGTAGGCATAAACGGTCGCGTTAAGTATTTGCCGCTTGCTTGGGCTTGGATGCCCAAACATGCTTCGCAAAAATAGCGACCCCCGACATCTCTTTTATACCGTTGAGCTTAGGGCTCAAAGCTGGCCATGACAGGTGCGTGGTCCGAGGGGCGTTCCCAGCCACGTGGCTCCTTATCAATCTCAGATGCTGTGCACTTTTTAGCAAGTGATGAAGAGGCGAGGATCAGATCGATGCGCAAACCTCGGTTACGACGAAAACCGTTCATCCGGTAGTCCCACCAGCTAAAGCTATTCTCCTCCTGCTTGAAGAGACGGAAGGTGTCGGTAAAGCCAAGATCTAGTATCCGCTTTAGTGCATCACGCTCGGGCGTGCTGCAGAGAATGCGTTCATGCCACGCCTTGGGATCGTTCACATCGGCATCGGCTGGTGCAATATTAAAATCCCCCAGCACCACATAGTCGGAATGGTCGGTCAGTTCATTTTTAATATGGATGGATACTTTCTCGAGCCAGTTGAGTTTGTAGTCAAACTTATCTGACCCAACCTCGGAGCCATTCACTACATAGAGATCGAGAATACGCACCCCATTGATGGTTGCACCAAGGATGCGCCGCTGCGGGTCGTCGAGATCGGCCACATCGGTTATTACATCTTCGATGGCATGTTTGCTGATGATCGCCACGCCGTTATAGGTCTTCTGTCCGGAGAAGGCGGCCTGATAACCCGCCGCCTCCAGCTTATCACGCGGAAACTTCTCGTCGACACATTTGGTCTCCTGCAGCACCAACACATCGGGCTGGGCGCTCTCCAGCCAAGTCAGGACATGAGATAGGCGGACATTGATGGAGTTGACGTTCCAGGTGGCGATTTTCATTTGTTGCTCGAGTAATCCGATGTAATTCAGGGGTAAGCTGAATCGATTATAAACGTATAGTCAGGAAGTGATGTCGCGAGAAATAGTTTTAAACGCTGCGACCATCATTCAGTACTTCGGCGCAGCATCATCCCCCACGATGTGGGGATTCGATTAGGCAGCCAGGCCACTGTGACGCAGCAGTGCGTCGATGGTCGGTTCACGGCCACGGAACTCAACAAACAGCTCCATCGGCTCGCGTGAACCGCCCTGCTCGAGAATGGCGCTTAGAAAGCGTAGCCCGGTCTCGCGATCGAAGATGTGACTCTCCTCGAAGGCGCTGAAGGCATCGGCTGAGAGTACCTCGGCCCACTTGTAGCTGTAATAACCTGCGGCGTAACCACCGGAGAAAATGTGTGAGAAGCTGTGTGGGAATCGGTTGAAGGAGGGGGGCTCGATTACGGACACCTCTTCGCGCACCTCATTGAGCAGTTCGTAGATACGACCGCCACGCTCCGGGTCGAACTCCATGTGCATGCGGAAATCGAACAGGGAGAATTCGAGCTGACGCACCATCTGCATTGCTGACTGGAAGTTGCGTGCGGCGATCATCTTTTCGTAGAGATCGTCGGGTAATGCTTCGCCGCTCTCGACGTGGCCGGAGATCTCGTTGAGTGCATCGCGCTCCCAGCACCAGTTCTCCATGAACTGACTCGGCAGCTCGACCACGTCCCACGGTACGCCGCTGATGCCCGAGACGCTTGGGTGGTCGATGCGGGTCAGCATATGGTGCAGACCGTGGCCGAACTCGTGGAACAGGGTCTGCACCTCGTCGTGGGTGAAAAGCGCCGGTTTGTCACCGATCGGGGCGGTGAAGTTGCAGGTAAGGTAGGCAACTGGAGTCTGCAGGCCGTCTGCGGTGAGGTGCCGACTGATGCACTCATCCATCCAGGCACCACCGCGTTTATTAGTGCGCGCATAGAGATCGAGGTAGAACTGGCCACGCAGCTCACCCTGTTCGCTACGGATATCGAAAAAACGTACATCCTTGTGCCAGGTTTCTATATCGTGCTGCTCCTCGACACTGAGGCCGTAGAGGCGTTCGATAACAAAGAACATGCCCTTCAAGACCCGATCCTCCGGGAAGTAAGGCTTGAGCTCCTCCTGGCTGACGGCGTATTTATGCTGGCGCAGCTTCTCCGAGTAGTAGGGGATGTCCCACGCCTCAAGCCCCTCCATGCCGTGCTGGTTGCGTGCGAAGATGCGCACCTCATCGAGGTCGTGGCGTGCCATCGGCAGTGAACGTTCGGCGAGGTCGTTGAGAAACTGCAGAACCTGTTCCGGATTGGTCGCCATCTTGGTGGCGAGCGAACGCTCGGCGTAGTTGGCAAAACCGAGTAGTTGCGCTGCTTCGTGGCGCAGTGCCAGGATCTGTTCCATCAGCTCGCTGTTATCCCACTGACCGGCATGTGGTCCCTCGTCGGAGGCGCGGGTGACGTAGGCGGTGTAGAGCTCACGGCGCAGATCGCGGTTGTCGGCGTAGGTGATGATTGGGAAGTAGGAGGGGAACTGTAGATTAAAGAGCCAGCCTTCGAACGCCTCGGCCTCGGCATTCTGTTTTGCCATCTGGACCGCGCTCTCGGGCAGACCAGCGAGTTCACTCTCATCACTTACTTCACGTTTCCAGGCGTTGGTCGCATCGAGCAGGTTTTCGCTGAACTTATTGGTCAGCCTGGAGAGCTCCTGCATGATCTCCTTGTAGCGCTGCTGCTGTGCCTCGGGCAGATCGATACCGGAGAGGCGGAAATCACGCAGGGCGTTATCGACGATCTTCTGCTGTGGACCACTCAGCTGCGGGTACTCCTCACCATCGGCGACCTGCTGGAACGCCTCGAAGAGGTCGCGGTTCTGCCCCATCTCGGTGGCATAGTCGCTCAGTTTGGTGAGACAGGCGTTGTAGGCGTTGCGCAGTGCATCGGAGTTGACCACCGAGTTCATGTGGCTGACCGGTGACCAGGCGCGGTTGAGACGATCCTCCAGATACTCGAGTGGTTCGACCAGATTCTCCCAGCTGCAGTGTTCGGTGGTGGCGAGCAGTGCTGTGACCCGGTCGCGATTCTCCTTCAACAGCGCATCGATGGCCGATTCAACGTGCTCCGGTTGGATGGCTGAGAAGGGGGGTAGACCGGTCATCTCGAGTAGCGGGTTGGACATGCTCTATCCTCAATAAAGTACAGCGGGTTGTGGTTAAATGGCGCTCTAAATCTAGCAGAGTGCACAGTGGCCAACAAAGAATCCCAAACAGTGAGTGAGGAGATTACAACACACCCTTACGATGCGCTGACCCCCGAGGTGGTACTCGATGCGGTTGATAGCTTCGGCGTGGTGGCGAGCGGTTCGCTGCTGGCGCTTAATAGCTATGAAAATCGCGTCTATCAGGTGGGGCTCGATGAGGGTGAACCGTTGATCGCAAAGTTCTACCGGCCGGGACGCTGGAGCAGCGAGGCGATCCTTGAGGAGCACGCCTTCAGTCACGCCCTGCAGGAGCACGAAATTCCGGTGGTGGCGCCGCTCAAGGGAGAGAATGGTGAGTCTCTCTTTGAGCATGCTGGTTTCCGGTTTGCACTCTTTCCTCGCCGTGGTGGCCATGCCCCGGAGCTGAGCGATTTCGATCATCTTGAGTGGTTGGGGCGCTTCATGGCGCGCATTCATGCGGTGGGTGCCAGTGGTGAATTCGAACATCGACCCACGCTGGGTGTCGCCTTTTACGGCAGACCCGCATTGGATTACCTGCTAGAGAACGACTTTCTTCCGAGCTATTTGGCGTCTGAGTATCAGTCGCTGGCTGAGCAGATGCTGCAACGAGTCGATGCGGCCTTTGCCGAACTTCCCAATTTGCAGATGCTGCGTATCCACGGTGATGGCCACGTCGGCAACGTGCTGTGGCGTGAGGGGCCGCACTTTGTCGATCTCGATGACTGTATGACTGGGCCTGCGATTCAGGATCTCTGGATGCTACTCTCGGGCGAGCGCCACGAGATGGTAATGCAGCTTGATGCACTATTGATGGGATATGAGGAGTTCTTCGAGTTCGATCTGCGTGAACTGACGCTGATCGAGCCACTGCGTGCCTTGCGCATGATCTACTATGCGGGCTGGCTGGCGCGCCGTTGGTCTGATCCCGCCTTCCCGATGGCCTTTCCCTGGTTCAATAGCGAACGTTACTGGGAGGAGCAGCTGGTGGCGCTGCGCGAACAGTTACTGCGCCTGGACGCACCGCCATTAACACTCGGAGCGTAGCTCTCTAGGCGGCGCGACCGCTAAACATCTTCGCCATCAACTCCAGACTGCGTGCCATCTTGCTGAGTGATTCACTCGCATCGGCAGTCTGCTGCATGCCATCAACCGTCAGCTCATTTACCTCGGTGATGGTCGAGACGTTCTCTTCGATATTGGTTACCACGCTGCTCTGTTCATTGGCGGCGTTGGCGATCTGTGCATTCATGTCGCTGATGGTGGAGATGGCGCGGGTTATCGTATCGAGTGCCTCACCCGCCTCAGAGGATTGATCGACGCCCTCTTGAGTGCGTTTGCGGCTGGTATCCATCACCGTCACCGCTTTGGTTGCGCCATCCTGGAGTCGCTCGATCATCGTCTGTATCTCAAGTGTGGCCGATGAGGTGCGTGAGGCGAGGGTGCGAACCTCGTCGGCGACCACCGCAAAACCGCGTCCCTGCTCACCGGCGCGTGCCGCCTCGATGGCGGCGTTGAGGGCGAGCAGGTTGGTCTGCTCGGCGATACCGCGAATGACATCAAGCACGGTACCGATATCCTCGCTCTCGTTCTTGAGGCGGTTGATTACATCGCTTGCTTCACCGACCTCGTTGGCGATGGCATTGATAGAGCTGACGGTGTTGGTGACAACTTCGCTACCGTGGTTGGCCTCATTGGTGGCGGTCTGAGTCTGCTCGGCGGCCTGCTGGGTGTTGCGTGCCACCTCCTGGGCTGAGGCGGAGAGCTGGGTAACGGCGGTGGCGACCTGATCGGTCTGCTCATCCTGGTGACCAACGCCCATCTTGGTCAGGGTGATCGAGGCGGAGAGTTGTTCAGCGGTCTCTTCGATCTGTTTCACCGAGTCATCGATACGGTCGAGTACCGCACTGATCTCAGAGCGCTGCATCTTCATTGCCAGCTGTAACTGGCCCACCTCATCACGACGACCGGTATAGACCCACTGGGCAATTGGATTGTCGATCGTTTTACGCGATTCAGCGATCAGCTTGCGTAGTGGCGTCAGTAGCCAGTAGATACCGCCACCGATGATTGCAACAGCAATAGCGAGTGCCATCAGCACCACAGCGGTTTCGCTCTCATCGAGCGCAGCGAGCAGCAACGGCAGCATGCCGATACCGCAGAGCATGCCGAGTTTGACACCGAGACAGAGCTTGGCGCGTTTAAGTACGTTGGGACTCTTGCCAGCACTGAGCTGTGAATAGAGTTTCTCGGCGCGTGCAACATCCGCTTCATCAGCATGGCGGCGGACCGATTGGTATTCGACCGTCTTACTATCTTCAAAGATTGGCGTGGCAAAGGCGTCGACCCAGTAGTAGTCACCATTTTTGCAACGATTCTTGACGATACCTTTCCAGGAGTCACCGTTTTTCAATGTCGTCCAGAGATCATCGAAGGCGGCGGGTGGCATATCGGGGTGGCGCACCACATTGTGTGGCTCGTTGAGTAGCTCACTTTTCTCAAACCCACTGATCTGCACAAAACCGTCATTACAATAGGTAATCTGGCCCTTTAGATTGGTGGTGGAGAGTATGTAACTCTCATCAGATACTGGGACTTCCTGCTCTGTGACAGGCTGGTTATTACGCATCGACTTCCTCGCTAATTATTTTTATCTATTCGGTCGCTTAACCATCTTCATCGGTAGCTAAACGACATACTTGAGGATTTATAGGGTTACTGACGATGATGCGCCGGTTGTCGATAGGAGGCAACCATTTGAGATTTGCGGTTTTTATTGAGAATGATTCTAAAGGTAGGCGATGGTCCCACCCCAGATGGGGCGGGTTATCTGTTATGACTGGAGTTGGTTTCTGAAGTGAGTCGAGAGCAGGCTCATCTCTTCGGCGATATCGGAGTTCTCACCGCAGGCGGAGATCGTCTCGCTCATATAGACGGAGATCTGATCGTTGATCTCGATAATCGCGTGGATACTACGATTGATCTCCTCGGAGACGGTGCTCTGCTCGCTGGCAGCACTGGCGATCTGACTGTTCATATCGGAGATGGTGATCACCGAGTCGCTGATCTCGTTAAGTGCCTGCCCCGCACGCCCCGCCTGTTCAACGCCCTCCTGGCCCTTCTCACGACCCTTCTCCATGGCGGTGACGGCGCTGCGTGCCCCGCTCTGTAATCGCTCGATCATGCTCTGGATCTCTTGAGTCGACTCCTGAGTACGTGAGGCGAGGGTGCGCACCTCATCGGCCACCACGGCAAAGCCACGACCCTGTTCACCGGCGCGGGCGGCCTCAATGGCGGCGTTGAGTGCTAGAAGGTTGGTCTGTTCGGCAATGCCTTGGATGACATCCAGTACCCCGCCAATACCATCACTATCCTTGGCGAGCTGGTCGATTACCTCGGCAGAGCGTTCGACCTCGGCGGCGAGTTCACGGATTGAGGTGATGTTCTGTTCGACGACCTGACGCCCCTCGCTAGCGCTGCTGTTGGCGTGCTGCGCGGCTTCGGCGGCTTGAGTGGCGCTCTCGGCGACCTCCTGTGCCGAGGCAGAGAGCTCACTGATCGCGGTGGCTATCTGGGTGGTCTGTTGCTCCTGGTTCTGGATCTCGCCGTGAGTGGTACTGGAGGTGTCGGAGAGTTGCCCAGACATCGTCTTCATCTGCTCTACCGCGTTGGACATACGGCCTAGGATGGCGGCCTTCTCCGACTGCAATACCTTCATGGCCAACGTCAGTTCACCGCTCTCGCTCATATCGCCGGTGTAGACGTGCTGCATGATCTTGTTGTCGATGACTCCACGTGCCTGACGAGAGACCTGACGTAGCTTGCGGGTGGCAAGTAATGTTCCGCTGACGCCGATAACGAGTGAGATAAGCAGCGCGCCCAGCATGCCAGTGGTGGCGGGTTGATCGGCTATCAGGGTGTAGAGCACAGGGGGAAGCAGTGAGAGTAAGGTGATGAGGAAGAGGCGGTAGTGGATTGGAAGATTACGTCGTTTCAGCGCGGTGGGAACCTTGCCTGCGTTGAGGTTCTGGTAGAGTTTTTCAGCGCGCTCAACCAGTGAGCGTGATGGCTTGCTGCGCACCGATTGATACTCGGTTACCTCGCCGTTGCGGGTGATCGGGGTGGCAAAGGCGTCAACCCAGTAGTGATCGCCATTTTTGCAGCGGTTTTTTACGATGCCCATCCACGATTGTCGCTTCGACAGGGTATCCCAGAGATCCTGGAAGGCGGGGGATGGCATATCGGGATGGCGTACTAGATTGTGGGCTTTTCCCAGCAGCTCCTCTTCGGTGTAGCCGCTGATGTTGATGAAATCGTCGTTGCAGTAGGTGATCTGGCCCTTCAGATCGGTAGTAGAGAGGATGTTGGCCTCACTGGGGAAGAGGATCTCTTGACCGGTGACGGGATGATTTTTGCGCATTATCTACCTCCTGTAGATTCCTTATGCGTACCACGTGTATTCGAGTTGTTGTGATTAACTATCGGTAAGCGATGGCCGTAACTTTAGTATGGTTTTGGAATGGGTACAAATATTGTGGTTTATACGATGTGCTGTCCGCACACGACTGTGTAACCGGTGCGAGCAGGTAGGGGCGGTATTTCGCACCGGAGAGGGTTAGTTGAACTGTTTGGAGAGCAGCTGCAGGTTTTTCGCCATCTGTTCGATCTGATCACTGGTCTGGGCGGTACTCTCCATGCTGTCGACTGTGAGTTCGTTGACCTCACTGATGGTGTTGACGTGCTCATTGATCTCCTCGACCACGGTGCTCTGCTCATTGGCGGCGTTGGCGATCTGGGCGTTCATGTCGTTGATGTTGCTGACCGCCTGGGTAATGGTATCGAGTGAGGCACCCGCCTCGGCCGCACGCTCTACTCCGCGCTGTGCCTTCTCGCGCCCGCTATTCATCACCGTTACGGCTTCACCGGTCCCAGTCTGCAGCCGTTCGATCATTTCCTGGATCTCGAGTGTGGCTGAGGAGGTGCGTGAGGCGAGATTGCGCACCTCGTCGGCAACCACCGCAAAACCACGCCCCTGCTCACCGGCACGAGCCGCCTCAATGGCGGCATTGAGTGCCAGCAGGTTGGTCTGCTCAGCGATGCCACGAATCACATCGAGCACGGTACCGATCTCCTCGCTGTCGGACTGCAGCTTCTGGATCACCTCGGAGGAGCGTTCCACCTCCTTGGCCAGCTCACTGATAGTGTCGATCGTCTCAGAGACCACGCGACGGCCGTTGTCAGCATCCTGACTGGCAACTTGGGTCCCCTCGGCAGCATTCTGTGCGTTGCGTGCCACCTCGAGCGCTGAGGCGGCCAGCTCGGTCACGGCGGTGGCGACCAGATTGGTCTCGCTCTCCTGATGGGAGACACCCGCCTTGGTCAGGGTGACGTTGCCGGAGAGGCTCTGTGAGGTGGTCTCGAGCTGTTTGACTGCATCGCTGATACGACCCAGTACCGCTTTGAGTTGTGAACGAACCAGTTTGATCGCCAGACGCACCTCGCCACCTTCTCCGCGCTGGCCGGTATAGACCTGCTGAGCAACGGGATTTGAGACGATGCTGCGTGCCTCCTCGATTGCATGCTGCATCGGACGCATCACCAGCTGAATGCCGACAATGCCAATGGCAGCGGATACGAGCAGCGCCAGTACGGTACCAATGAGCGAGCTCTCCATCAGTGCAGCAATCAGAAGTGGAAGCAGTGCAGCGAGGACGATGAGGATAAGGCTCCCCTTGAGCCCCAGGGCTGAGGGCTTGATGGAGCTGGGGGTCTTGCCGGCGTTGAGTTGAGCGTAGAGTTTATCGGCACGCTCGACATACTCGGCTTCCGGCTTCATGCGTACCGACTGGTACTCGATGGTGCTGCCGCCATCGCGTATTGGGGTGGCAAAGGCATCAACCCAGTAGTGATCACCGTTTTTACAGCGGTTCTTCACCATACCCATCCACGATTCACCACCCTTGATGGTCTTCCATAGGTCATCAAATGCGGCCGGTGGCATATCGGGGTGGCGCACAATATTGTGCGGCTGATCCATCAGTTCTGACTCTTCAAAGCCGCTGATCTCGATGAAGTCTTCGTTGATGTAGCTGATTTGACCCTTGAGGTTGGTCGTCGAGAGGATATTTGCATCGTCTGAAAAATCGACGTTATTACCGGTTACAGGCAGGTTCTTACGCATCTGGATCTCTCCCAGTTCTCCGGAGCTTCCTATCTCCCGGTATTATGATTAGTTGTTTAAGCCTATATATCGGTGGATTGCATCACATCTTGAGTCAGAAATGAGCCTGATTTAGACAAGGTATACCACACTCTCTTACTACGAACTCACAATAACACTACTGGACGAATGGGTATGTGCGGGGCAAAAAAAATGGAAGGCTGGGGGAGCCTTCCAACAAATTAGACATTAAGGGAGGAAAAACATGTCTTGAAACCCACTGTAGTATTCCCTACCTATTCTGTCAAGTATATTGCAAATCGTCTCCTGAAAGATGGCGCACCGGGCGCATGTTGCTAGAATGGCCGCTTCAGATAAACGGTCCAGACAGGGGATTTTCATGGGTAAGCACTACGATCTGATCGCCATTGGTGGCGGCAGCGGCGGTCTTTCGGCAGCAGAGCGGGCAGCGCTATACGGTAAAAAGACGGCTGTGGTCGAACAGGCACGACTCGGTGGTACCTGCGTCAATGTTGGTTGTGTGCCGAAGAAGGTGATGTGGTTCGGTGCTGGCATTGCCCACGCCCTGCATGATGCCAAGGACTACGGTTTTGATGTCGATGTGAAGGGTTTCGACTGGGGCGAGCTGGTCAAGAAACGTGAGGGTTACATCGGCGGTATCAACGACTGGTTCCACACCTACCTGAAGGACTCGAACATCGATGAGATTGTCGGTACGGCGAGCTTTGTAGATGCCCACACCCTTGAGGTTGGGGGAGAGCAGTACACCGCCGATCATATCGTCATCGCACCGGGTGGTACGCCGGTAGTGCCTGACATTCCCGGCGCTGAGCATGGCATTGATTCCAACGGATTTTTTGAGCTCACCGAGCAGCCAAAGCGCGCTGTAATCGTCGGTGCGGGTTACATCGCCGTTGAACTTGCGGGACTGCTTAATGGACTCGGTACTGAGGTTTCTCTGCTGCTGCGTCGTGATCATTTCCTCTCCAGCTTTGACTGCATGCTGCGGGAGACGCTGATGGAGGATATGGTCAACAGTGGCGTGAATATCATGTCGCAGACTCAGATCGAACGCATTGAAAAGCAGGATGATGGCAAGCTCCATATCCACTGCCAGAGTGGCGTTGAGCTGACCGGCGTCGACAGTTTGATCTGGGCGATTGGTCGTGAGCCGTTGAGTGGCCCGCTAAACCTCGATGCGGCTGGGGTCGAACATAACGAGCAGAGTTATATTCCCACCGATGAGTTTCAGAACACCAACGTTGAAAACGTCTACGCGGTCGGTGATGTGACTGGGCGTGCGCAGCTCACCCCCGTCGCGATAGCCGCAGCACGCCGCCTCTCCGACCGTCTCTTCAATAACCAGCCAGAGCGAAAGCTCGACTACGAAAACATCGCTACCGTGGTCTTTAGCCATCCACCGATCGGCACTGTGGGGCTTAGCGAGACGCAGGCGCAGGAGGAGCACGGTACGGCGGCTGTGAAGTGTTACCAGACTCGTTTTACCCCGATGTCACACGCCTTCACAGAGCATAAGGTGAGCACCGCGATGAAGCTGGTCTGCGTCGGTGCGCAGGAGAAGGTTGTAGGGGTGCACATCATCGGCCCCGGTGCCGATGAGATGCTGCAGGGCTTTGCCGTGGCGGTGAAGATGGGCGCGACCAAGGAGGACTTCGATAATACCGTGGCGATTCACCCGACCAGCTCCGAGGAGCTGGTGACACTTCGCTAGTGGCTGTTCGCAGTTACAAGGGCATCACGCCGACCCTCGAGGCGGGTAGCTATGTCGATGAGCAGGCCGCTGTTATCGGTGATGTGGTACTCGGTGAGCAGAGTTCGGTCTGGCCGATGGCGGTGCTGCGTGGTGATGTGAACAAGATTCGTATCGGCAGACGTAGCAATATTCAGGATGGCACGGTCTGCCACGTCACCCACCGCCACCCCGCAAACCCAGAGGGTAATCCACTGATCATCGGTGACGATGTGACTATCGGACACAACGTCACCCTGCACGGATGCACCATTGGTAACGGCTGCCTGATCGGTATGGGATCGACCATTCTCGATGGCGCAGTATTAGAGGAGGGGGTACTGCTCGGTGCCGGTAGTCTGGTCGCTCCCAACAAGCGGCTGGAGGGGGGCTATCTCTGGCTCGGCTCTCCGGTTAAGCGAGTCAGAGTGCTCACAGAAAAAGAGCTGGCCTGGTTCAGTTACTCGGCTGAGCACTATAGAAAGCTGAAAGAGGACTATATTACTGAGGAATAGGGTCTGATGTGGGGCGTGTGGCAATGTTCTTTATTTCCAGTCGAGGCGAAGACCGGGGAGTCGCTATTTTGCGGAAGCTTGTTTTGGGCCTCCAAGCCCAAGCAAGCGGCAAATACTAACGCGACCGTTTATGCCTACGGCGCCCCGACGTCCTGCGTACGTTGCGTAATCACCTCTTCGCGGCTCTACACAACTCCTCAGTGACTCTACGCCGACATAAAGCCGCTGCTGCATCTTCTTCGTCGTTCGCTCGCGCTCTCAACTACGAATAGGCAGACGGCGTCGACTATCGGGGACTAACCGCCTTCGCTTCGCTATCCATGGCGGTCAGCGGACGGTTGTTGAAGTGATCGTTCGTAATCTGCATGAGCGGGTGACGGAGTCGGAGTTGGAGACGCTGTTTAAGGCGTTTCGAAAAAAAGCGGATATCACGTTGGTGGCAAAGGCTGCAAAGGGTGCCTCATGTCGGTACGGATTGGCTCTTTTTCACTCAAAACGACACGCACAAAGTGCGATTAAACAGCTTGATGGGAAACCATTGCATGGACAGCCAGTGATTCTTAGAGAATTTATTGCGCGTAGTTACGGCAATGAGCGTCGTACGTTGGGATGGCGGAACAGAAAGTGGCCTGGAGAGGAGCGGAGACGACATGAGCGCCGTTTCAGCGACACCAAGAAACCGATTGATAGTTTTGATGAGTGGTTAGAAGAGAGTGAAAACAGAGTGCCGACGGGAAGGTAGAGGTTGAAGGTTTCCGACAGCACGCTAGAAAGTTTTAGTGTTTGATCTCAGTAGCAATACATCGGCGTGGCAAAAGATATCAGTTCGACTTCTTAACAAATTTGGTCAAAATCACGATCTGCTGACCGTTTACCCTCCCCTCGATATGTTCTGCATTATCAGCAACCAGTGAGATACCACGTACGGCTGTGCCACGTTTTGCGGTGAAGTTGGCGCCCTTGACGTTGAGATCCTTGATCAGGGTGACGGTATCGCCCGCCTCAAGCTGTGCACCGTTGCTGTCGAGGTGTTTGATACCACTCTCATCACCTACGCCCTCACCGGTCGCCTCGGCCCAGCTCTGCATATCTGGTTCGAGGTAGAGCATATCGAGCAGATCCTGGGGCCACCCCTCACTGCGGAGGCGTGTCAGCATACGCCAGGCGACGACCTGTACAGCGGGCACCTGACTCCACATGCTCTCATTGAGACAACGCCAGTGGTTGGGGTCGGCCTTGTCTGGGTTGTTGAGCTGATCGTTGCAGGTTGTGCAGATCATCAGGCACTGATCAGCAATACCGTCAGAGCTGGGTGGCACCTCATAGATCCCCAGTCCCTCAGTAGCGCAACAGAGTTCGCACTTCGATTCGCTGCGACTCTGCAGTTCGGATTCAACGCTCATGGTCGATGGTCTCTGGTTCGGTTAGCTATTGCTGAGTTCGTGACGCAGCAGTTCGATGATGGGCTGGGTGGCGGGTTTTACGCCGCGCCAGAGCAGGAATGACTCGGCTGCCTGCTCTACCAGCATGCCCAGGCCATCGGCGCAGTGGGTTGCGCCCTGTTCAGTGGCCCACTGGATAAAGGCGGTCGGTTCTGCGCCGTACATCATGTCGTAACACCAGCCCTCTTTGGCAATAGCGCTGGCTGGAATAGGCGGTACATCGCCCTGCAGACTGGCAGAGGTACCGTTGATGATCAGATCGAAGGGGCGTTCGTCGATCTGGTCGAAGCCGCAGCCCGAAATAGTTCCCAATTGGGCAAAGCCCTCGGCCAGTTCTATGGCACGTGAGGCGGTGCGGTTGGCGACCACAATCGCGGCGGGATTGGCAGAGAGCAGAGGAGCGAGTACGCCACGCACCGCGCCACCGGCGCCAAGTACCAGGATACGCGCGCCCTTTAGTTCGATCTGATAGTTATCGCGCAGGTCGGCGAGCAGGCCGACACCGTCGGTATTATCCCCCAGCAGGGTATTGTCATCGCGCAGCAGCAGAGTGTTGACCGCATTGGCGAGCCGGGCACGCTCGCTCAGCTCGGTGGCCAGCTGCCACGCCTCGAGTTTGAA
This sequence comes from Candidatus Reidiella endopervernicosa, assembly GCF_013343005.1. Lineage (GTDB taxonomy): Bacteria > Pseudomonadota > Gammaproteobacteria > Reidiella > Reidiella endopervernicosa. The sequence goes on along the minus strand of NZ_CP054491.1, from coordinate 441,343 downwards.
GGGGACAGTGATATTGAGCCCCTTGCCGCCCTCGTTGCGGAACTCGGACACCGCCTGGGGAAAACTCCCTTCATCGACTCTGATCGCGCGGTAATCGAGCGCCTGTTCGGTCTGTTCAGCAAAGAGGGTGTGTATTCGAGGTGATTTGCTGTGTGCGATAGGGTTGCCCATCACGGCGTAGTGATCAGTCATGGTCAGATGATTCCAGAGAGGATGAGGCCGGCGTACCCGAAGGTGTCGAATACGCCGGTGGTTGGAGGTCTAGGACTCCTTGAGCCAGATAGCCGCCTGTTTGGCGTAGTAGGTAAGGATGCCGTCGGCCCCGGCGCGTTTAAAGGCGAGTAAGGATTCCATTACCACCGCCTTCTCCTCGAGCCAGCCGTTATCGCTGGCTGCCTTGAGCATCGCGTACTCACCGCTCACCTGGTAGACGAAGGTGGGTGCACCGAACTCATCTTTGATACGGCGCACAATATCGAGGTAGGGCATACCCGGCTTGATCATCACCATGTCGGCACCCTCGTCGAGATCGAGCGCCACCTCGTGGATCGCCTCATCGCTGTTGGCCGGGTCCATCTGGTAAGTGTACTTGTTGCCGGCACCGAGGTTGGCTGAGGAGCCGACCGCATCGCGAAATGGACCGTAGAAGCTGGAGGCGTACTTGGCTGAGTAGGCGAGGATACGGGTGTGGATGTTGCCAGCACCCTCGAGAGCATCACGGATTGCGCCGATGCGGCCATCCATCATGTCGGAGGGGGCGACGATATCGGCACCGGCAGCGGCGTGGGAGAGCGCCTGCTTGACCAGCACGTCGACCGTCTCGTCATTCATCACATAACCGCTTTCGTCGATCAGTCCATCCTGACCGTGGGTGGTGAAGGGGTCGAGCGCCACATCGGTAATTACGCCCAGATCGGGGAAGTTGGCCTTCAGGTTGCGCACCGCACGCTGTGCCAGCCCCTCGGGGTTGTAGGCCTCGGCGGCGTCGAGTGATTTCTGCTCCACCGGTGTGACCGGGAAGAGCGCCACGGCGGGTACGCCAAGCTCGACCAGCTGCGCCGCCTCAATCAGTAGCTCATCGATACTGACCCGCTCGACACCCGGCATTGAGGGAACCGCCTCACGCTGTCCCTCACCCTCGAGGATGAACATCGGGTAGATCAGATCGTCGCAGCTAAGCTGAGACTCGCGCATCAGGCGGCGTGAGAAGTCGTCGCGGCGCATGCGGCGCATGCGGCTGTTGGGGAATGCACTCATCTGATTCTCTCCTCGGAGATGGGGTTTTCGTTTCGGTAATCCTGTTAGGATAAATGAGTTCGCGCGACACGGCCAAATATTGGCACTGGCGTCTGCCAGGATCACGGTTAAAATCTGACCTTTACGCCACCACTCCAGGGAGTCCGGGATGCTCGAGTATCTCTTTTTCAACAAAAAGCTGTGTGACATCTTTATTGAGTTCCTGACCCGCAAGGCGATCGATTACGAGGTCAGTGACCATGAGGCGGGTTACAGCGTCGGTGTGCCGGAGAATATCGACGATGCGCTGGGAGGTCTGGTCGACGAGCAGTACGAGAATCTGCTGCAGGCCCATGTTGATGAGCTCGACGATGAAAACGGCTTTGAGAAGAATGTCGCCGGAGTCGGCATCGAGCTGGCCGATGGCACCCCCTGCACCATTCGCATCGATCCCGATCTGATGAGTCGCATGCTCAATGAGATCAGTCTCGAGGAGCTGCGCGATATGATTCACGATATCGCCAAGCAGATGGAAAACCCCGACAACCGGCCACTCTGTCACACCTAATAATTTTCGGTTTGAGTAGCGTTCAGTTCACAAGAGAGTATTGAGATGAGTAAACGGATTACAGTCATTGGAACCGGCTTTGCGGCCGTCACGGCGGTGCGTGAGCTGCGTAATCGTGACAGTTCGGCGGAGATCACGGTGATCGGTCGCAAGGCAGAGTTCGTCTTCCTGCCGAGTCTGATCTGGATCCCCTCGGGCATGCGTCAGGGGAGTGATCTAGTGGTCGGCCTCGATAACTTCTTTCGCCGCATGCGTGTTAATTTCCACGCCGGTGAGGCGACTGGCCTCAAGGATGGCGGTCGTACGGTGGTGACCGAGAACGGTGAGGTGGAGAACGATGCGCTACTGATTGCCTCCGGTGGTCGTTTCATCAAGAAACTGCCCGGTATCGAGAATGCCATCACCCCCTGTGAGGGGATCGCGGCAGCGGAGAAGATTCGCGACCGTATCGCGGAGATGCAGGGCGGCACCATCGCCATCGGCTTCAGTGGTAATCCTAAGGAGCCTTCGGCGATGCGCGGTGGGCCGATGTTTGAGTTCCTGTTTGGTATCGATACCCTGCTTCGCCAGCAGGGGCGACGAGATCAGTTCAAGCTGGTCTTCTTCACCCCGGCACCTGAGCCAGGTAAGCGCCTCGGGCCGAAGGCAGTCAAGGGGCTACTCGATGCGATGGCCAAGCGCGGCATCGAGACCCATCTCGGCCACAAGATGAAGCAGTTCACCGAGAGCAAGGTGATCACCGAGGGTGGTGAGTTCGATGCGAACCTGATCCTCTTCATGCCGGGGATGACTGGCAACCAGTGGTTTGATAATACCGAGCTGGCACGCTCCGAAGGTGGCATGCTCAAGGCCGATGCGCTCTGTCGTGTCGAGGGGAGTGAGCGGATCTATGTGGCGGGTGATTCCGGTAGTTTCCCCGGTCCCGAGTGGATGCCGAAGCAGGCACACATGGCTGATCTGCAGGCGAAGGCGGCGGCTGCCAACATCGTCGATGAGCTGGCGGGTCGAACATCGAACACCGGCTTCAAGGTGGAGCTGATGTGTATCGTCGACTCTCTTAATAGCGGCATGCTGGTCACCCGTACGCCCAAGCGCAATCTGATGCTGCCGCCGCTTCGTATCGGCCATTGGGCCAAGCGGATCTTCGAGTGGTGGTATCTACGCGGCCTGCGCTAGCCATTAACGGACGGATGGTGTCGAATCGGCTATTATCCGAGTGAACAGGTCTGAATTGGAACAGTAATGCACGCAACCCTTCCGCTGCTTGAGAAGAGCGACTTCCCGGCGCTGAGCCGCGCCAAACTCGAAACACTGCAGGTCAATCTCGGCTACCGCTGCAACCAGCAGTGTCTGCACTGCCACGTCAACGCCGGGCCGAAACGCACCGAGGAGATGTCGGCGGAGACGATCGAACAGATCATTACCTTCATTAAGGCGAACCGGATCAAACGCCTCGATCTGACGGGCGGTGCCCCCGAACTAAATCAACACTTCCGCCAGCTAGTCACCACGATGCGCAATATGGACGTGCATGTGATCGACCGCTGCAATCTCACCATCCTGCAGGAGCCGGGGCAGGAGGATCTGGCACAGTTCCTCGCCGACCATCAGGTGGAGATCACCGCCTCGCTCCCCTGCTACCTGAAAGAGAATGTTGAGTCGCAGCGGGGGCGTGGTGTCTATGAACGCAGTATTGAAGGGCTGAAGCAGCTCAACGCACTCGGTTACGGTGAGGCGGGAAGTGATCTGGTTCTTAACCTAATGTTCAACCCCATAGGCCCTTCTCTGCCACCGCCGCAGACGGCGCTTGAGGCCGACTATCGAAAGATTCTGGGTGAACAGTACGGTATCCGCTTCAGTCACCTGCACACCCTGACCAACATGCCGATCAAACGATTTGGCAGCACCCTGGTCTCCAAGGGGGGCTTTGATGACTACATGGCGCTGCTGCGTGGTTCCTACTGTGCCGATAATCTCGAAGCGGTGATGTGCCGCACTTTGATCAGTGTTGACTGGCAGGGTTACCTCTACGACTGCGACTTTAACCAGATGCTGGAGATGTCACTGCAGGCCGGTGGCCGTGAGCGGACCCATATCAGTGATCTGCAGGATCAGCAGATCGAGGGGCAACCAATTGCTGTGGCCGACCACTGCTACGGCTGTACCGCCGGTCAGGGGAGTAGCTGCGGTGGGCAGCTCGATTGAGCCGTGGCCGCTGTTGGCAGTGCTGAGTTGTTACTCAAGGGATACCCTCACAGGCGGGATGGTACGCCGAGCCGATGTTGCGCGAGACGGCAGAGGCGCTGCACAAAGATGCACTCCGGGTGCAACGGACAGCACTGATTCACGCTAACTCCTCCTTTATGCCCATGCTCTGTGCACTGGCCGCCAGCTTCTGGATTGAGAGTTACGATGAGAGTGAGTGGCTGCAGCTATCACAGCTTGCCAGCAGTGAGTATGAAAAGGCGCTGATTGAACTGCTACAGGGTCAGCTGTTGATGAGCCGCAAGCTGGCGGGTGCTCATCAACGGCTCAATTCGGCCTTTATGCGGCGAGCAACCATCTCGATGCTGCTGGATATTTCGAGGTGCTGAAGCGTCTTGAACAGCTCGCCTGTCTACCAACATCCCCACAAGCCTCTGAGCCACTTGGCCTTGATGCCCTGCTGACTGAGGCAGCGGTGATTCAGCGTATGGGTGGCTGTACTGCCGAGGTGCCTAAACGGGAATCGATCGATACGATTGGCTAAGCAGGCACCAATGGTACCAATTACAATCTAACAGTTAGATCTGGCAGCTGTTTTAGCCGCGTAATTACAGAGGTCATTGATGACGCTCTTTCTCCAAAATCTGCTCAATATCTGTCTGGAGGCAGCCCCATGGCTGCTGTTTGGCCTGATCACGGCAGCGGTCATTAAGGTGTGGCTGCCCGAGGGTCTGGTGGCGAGATGGCTTGGTGGACGTGGCCCATGGCCTGTGACCAAGGCAGCGCTGATTGGCGCACCGTTACCACTCTGTTCATGTGGAGTGTTGCCGGCGGCACTAGCGGTACGCCGTGGTGGTGCCTCACGTGGTTCAACCCTCTCATTTCTTATTGCTACTCCGGAGACAGGGGTCGACTCGGTAGCACTCTCCTATGCGCTGCTTGGTCCGTTCATGATGGTGGTGAGGCCAATCGCGGCAATAATCACTGCGGTGGTGACCGGTCTGCTGACGCTAATAGTGCCGGCAGCGAAGATCTATCCAGCCCATGTGCCGGAGGCAGCTAAGGATAGCTGTGGTAGTGGCTGTACGACAGATTGTTCTACTGAGGCTAATGGTTCTTCCCCGGTGAGGGGGTGACGTCTTACTGGCGTGCGGTAGTCGATATCTGGGATGACATTGTCTTCTGGCTCGCCATCGGTATGGTGCTGGCGGCGCTGGTCGAGACCCTGGTGCCGCCACTGGCGTTGGCACAGTGGGGCAGTGGTCTGGCGGCGATGGGTATGATGCTGCTGGTCGGTATTCCGATCTACATCTGTGCCACAGCCTCCACACCGGTAGCGGCAGGATTGCTGTTGGCCGGTATCTCACCGGGCACGGTTCTGGTCTTCCTGTTGGCGGGGCCGGCGAACAATATTGCGACCATGATCGTGGTCGCGCGTGAGCTGGGACGCACCACAGCGCTTATCTACCTGACCGGCATTGCGCACTGCAGTGTGGCGCTGGGGTTGGGGCTCGATGCATTGGTTGCGTGGCAGAAGGTTGATGTGGTGGCACAGCTGGCCGACGAGGGTGAGCTGATTCCCCACTGGTTGGCAATGAGTAGTTTGCTGTTGCTGATGCTGGGCATCAAACCGATCAGACGGCTACTGCTGTGATAGCCAGTCACGTGGCCTGAGGTAGTTCTCGTAGAGATCCGCCTCGGGGCTGTCGGGCTCTGGCTGCCAGTTGTAGCGCCACTTCACCAGTGGCGGTAGTGACATCAGGATCGACTCGGTGCGACCACCGCTCTGCAGACCGAACAGGGTGCCGCGGTCGAAGACCAGATTGAACTCTACATAGCGGCCACGACGGTAGAGCTGGAAGTCACGTTCGCGTTCACCGAAAGGGGTCGCCTGGCGTCGCTGGACGATCGGTAGGTAGGCGTCGGTATAGCTGTTGCCGACGCTCTGCATAAAGGCGAAAGCAGTATCGAAACCAGGGCTGTTGAGGTCATCGAAAAAGAGTCCGCCGACACCACGGGTCTCGCTGCGGTGTTTGAGGAAGAAGTAGTCGTCGCACCACTTCTTATATTTTGGGTAGAGCTCTGGGCCGAAGGGATCGCAGGCCGCTTTGGCACATTGGTGCCACTCAACTACATCCTCATGGAAGGGGTAGTAGGGTGTCAGATCATAACCACCGCCGAACCACCAGACCGGCGCCTCGCCCTCCTTCTCCGCGATGAAGAAGCGTACGTTAGCGTGCGAGGTGGGCACATAGGGGTTGTGGGGGTGGATGACCAGTGAAACTCCCATCGCCTGAAAGCTACGCCCGGCCAACTCGGGGCGGTGGGCTGTGGCTGAGGCGGGCATGGAGCTACCGAAAACGTGAGAGAAGTTGACCCCAGCCTGCTCGAATACTGTGCCGTCGCTCAACAGGCGGGTGCGTCCGCCGCCGCCCTGTTCTCGCTGCCACTCATCAAGTTCAAAACGTGCCTTACCATCCGCAGTCTCAAGTGCTGCACAGATATGACTCTGCAGCTTGAGCAGATAGCTTTTTACCGCTTCGATATCGGGACTGTTCAAGATGAGGGGGAGCGGGGAGTCAGAGCTGACTCCCCGCAGACTTCTATTTAGGCTTCTTCGACGCGTTTTGCAGAGCTGACCACAATCGGTTCAACCGGTACGTCCTGGTGACCGCCCTGGTTACCGGTCTGTACCTTGGCAATGTTGTCGATCACATCCATGCCATCAACAACCTTGGCGAAGACGGCGTAGCCGAAGTCACGCGAGCCGTGGTCGAGGAAGGCGTTGTCGACCACATTGATGAAGAACTGTGAGGTGGCGCTGTCGACCTCCGAGGTGCGCGCCATCGAGAGAGTGCCGCGCTCGTTCTTCAGGCCGTTGTCCGCCTCGTTCTTGATCGTCTCGCGTGTCGTTTTCTGGCTCATCGATTCATCAAAGCCACCGCCCTGGATCATGAAGCCGGGGATCACACGGTGGAAGATGGTGCCGTCGAAGAAGCCGTCGTCGACATATTTGAGAAAGTTCTCAACGCTGATCGGTGCCTTCTCGGGGTAGAACTCGAGGGTGAAGTCGCCGTGTGAGGTGGAAAAAACAACCATGGGTATGCTCCTGATCTCTCTAAATCGGTTTGGACCGCGATCGTCGCGGTGAAAATTCCAGAAGCGGCAAATTCTAGCGCTTTATCGGAAAAATTACCTCTATTCCCCTAGCAATCAACGGGGTAAAGGGGGCGTTGGAGTTGATCAAGTAGCTGTTCAATCCGTTCGTCACGCAGCCGATCGTTGTATGGCTTTGCCGGGTGTTTGCCCCATACCGGTGCTGGCCAGCTGGGATCGGAGGCGTAGCGGGCAATATGGTGTATGTGCAGTTGTGGCACCAGATTGCCGAGTGCGGCGACGTTGATCTTTTCGGCCGCAAAGGCCGTTTCAATAGCGCTGGCCAGGGCGCTAGACTCAGAGATCAGCTGCTGCTGATCGCCCTCGTCGAGATGGTGGATCTCGCGTAGCTCACTCCTCTCCGGCACCAGAATGAACCAGGGATAGCTGGCATCGTTCATCATCAGCAATCGGCAGAGTTCAAAACGACCTAGAGTAAAGCAGTCGTTATCGAGTTGGGGATGGAGGGTAAACATCGGCTATTGCTGGGGTTGCTGCATCAGCATCGAGAGGATGTCGGCTGCCTGACCGTTGATGGTCAGTGCACCCTTGCGGTACTCGATGCGGCTGCGGTAGCTGTCGCCCTGCTCAACGATCCACTGCTGTTGACCAAACAGGATCAGCTGGCTCTCAACCCCTTGTAGCGCCAGCGCTTCAAGTTCATCGTCGGCGATCTCCTGTCCCTGCTGGGCAGCGGCGGTGGCGATACGCTGTTTGCTCGATTGGAGCATCGCTTTTTTCACCAGTGCCTTGGGCATGTCGAACTCAACATCGCCGTCGAGATCCATCAGTAGTGCCATCGGTTGATCGAGATGGAGATTGCCATCGCCGGTGTAGGCGATGCGCAGGTTGCCGTTAACCCTCCCTTCGGGAGTGGTCGCCCCCATACGGGTGATTGAGATCTCGGGTGAGCTGCGCAGTAGGGTCGGTAGATTGCCGATCAGGGTCAGCCCCATCATCTGTACAGCGGCTTCTGGTTCGATGCCCATCGCCTGAATCTCGGTGATTTTCCGATTCAGCTCCACATAGGCGTCAATATCGAGATGTTTGATTTCGATCGCATAGCCGGGAGCGGTGAGCTGATAGTCATCGACGGTGAGGCTGTCGGCATCGAACGCGACGGAGATGGTGTGTAACTTCTCGCTCTCAGCCTGCTGATTAGAGACGATGCGTAGCTTGTCGAGGCGGAAGTCGGGTTTGTCGGGTGCAGTGAAGTCGAATTTAAGATGATCCATGCCGATACGACTCTCGCCGATCCAGACCATATCGCGTACACGGTTCAGATTGGCGAGCATGGAGATCTCGCCCATCTCCATACTCGCCTCGCTATCGGAGACCTTGAGACCTGGCGCCTTTAGATCGGCGTTGGTCTGCTTCATCTGTTGGTCTTGATGGATGGTGCCGTTCACTCCCTGCCACTCGATCGCAACCGAAGGGCGTTCCAGTGCGCTGCCGCTAAAGGCGGGTGAGAGGATCTCGGTTGCCTCGCTACCATCATGGGCGATTCGGCTGATGACGCTCAGTGGTGCTTGATCACCAAAGTAGTGTTTGAACTCGTACTGCTGATCGGCGGGGATAGTCGCCTCAGTGGTAATGGTAAAGGCGTCGGTGGAATCGATTGTAGGACCATGCTGGATCTTATGGTTGAGTTCGAGAATCAGGGTGCCCTTCTGATGATTAAGCGTCATCTGGGAGCGTGCACTCGCATCGAAGAGTGAGCGCTGATACTCGAGTCTGTCGAGCTTGATAACGCCAGGTGTGGTGTAGCGTGTCAGCAGGGTATCGAAGTGTTGCTCGGCCTGCATGCCGTTGTAGTAGGGGAGTCCAACAGCGGCGCCCGCCGCGCCGAGTGTGATGATGGCCAGTACGCTCTTTGTACCCATGGTGTTATCCCTGTCTTATTAGTTGTTGGCTGAAGGTTGCGACGTTAACAGAATCGCGTGATGGCGGCATGTATCGATGAGTTTTAGCCGGCACGAATCAGTCGCCCATTAGCGGCATCGCGGATCTCGGTTGGCTGAGCGTTCCCACCTAACTCACCGTGAAGTGTGTAGTCGAGTCGATTGTCGAAATATTGCTCTACACGCAGAGCGCTACGTGCTGGTGGTTGATTGCTACGATTGGCGCTGGTTGAGACCAGCGCACCTCCAAAGCTGTCGCAGAGTGCAGCGGCTAGTGGGTGGGCGGTGACCCGTACAGCGAGTGTGTTGTGATGACCGCATAGCCACTGAGGTACCTCTGAGCGAGCGGGAAGTAGCCAGGTAGTCGGGCCGGGCCAACGCTGACTGATCCGCCTTAGCATCGGTTTGGCTAGTGGTTGTAGAAAGGGTTCAAGCTGCACTAATTCGGAGGCGATCAGAATCAACCCCTTATCGATAGGGCGCTGCTTTAACGCCAGCAGGCGCAGCACAGCGGCTCCATTGAGGGGGTTGCAGCCGAGGCCAAAGACCGACTCTGTTGGATAGGCGACGATGCCACCACGCCGTAGTGCGTGGGTGGCATGCCTGATCTGGAAGGGTGTGGCCAAGGGATAGGCCCGCTGCTTAGGCTAGCCCAAGCTCCTTTTGCACTTCGTCATTGCGGGCGAGAATCTTTTTCTTGTTCGCTTCACGCTCATCGCGCAGCTTCTGTGCCAGATCGCTATCGGAGACGGCCATGATTTGTGCGGCCAGATAGGCGGCGTTCTTGGCGCCAGCACTTCCGATAGCAACGGTGGCAACCGGGATACCGCCGGGCATCATTACGGTGGAGAGCAGCGCGTCCTGACCCTTGAGTGGGCCGCCGTCCATCGGTACACCGATAACGGGGCGTACGGTGATGGCGGAGACAGCGCCGGCGAGGTGCGCTGCAAGGCCTGCAGCACAGATAAAGGCCTGACAACCGCGCGCTTCAGCACCGGTGACATAGTCGTGGGTTGCCTCTGGGGTGCGGTGTGCCGAGTGGATACGCACCTCATAGGTAATATCAAAAGATTTCAGGGCCTTGAAGGTGGCCTGCAGCGCGGGCAGGTCGGAGTCAGATCCCATCAGGATGGCTACGAATGGTTTGCTCATGTTGATAACTTCCGTTTCTTAACTTTGTGAAAAATGGTGGTTTGTAATCTAGCTGTCGCTGGAGGATTCGTTCTCTTCAACCTCATAGGGTTCGGCGAAGTCACACTCGCTCTGCGGGCAGACCTTCTCGGTACCGCGACGCTTGGTGGTCTTGACGGTAACAATCGGCCAGTCGCATTTGGGGCACGGCTCGTTGAGTGGCTCGTTCCAGATCGCGTAGTCGCAGTCGGGGTAGCGGGCACAGGAGTAGAAGATCTTGCCACGGCGTGAACGACGCTTGAGGATCGTCCCCTGTTTGCATTTGGGGCACTCTACGCCGGTATCTTCCGGTTTGATCAGCGGTTCGATGAACTTGCAGTCGGGGTAGCTGCTGCAGCCGATGAATTTGCCGTAACGACCCTGCTTGATAACCAGCTGAGAGTCACAATCGGGGCAGCTACGACCCTCGACAATTTCAGGTTCGTTGCTGCTGTTGTCATCGCCCAGATTACGGGTGTAGTCGCATTCCGGGTAACCGCTACAGCCAACAAAGCGGCCACGACGTCCGAGGCGGATGTTGAGAGGCTTGCTGCACTTGGGGCACTCCTCGTCGAGCGCTTCGGTGGTAACGTCGCTACGTTTGACGCTCACCTCCTTATCGTCGATCTGTTCCTTGAACGGTTTCCAGAACTTGCTCAGCACCGGCACCCACTCCATCTCGCCACGTGAGATCGCATCGAGATCATCCTCGAGCTTGGCGGTGAAGTCATAGTCGACGTAGGGGGTGAAGTGTTCAGTAAGGAAACGCTTTACCACCCGGCCGACATCGGTGGGGATGAAGCGTTTTTTGTCCATCTCTACGTATTCACGGTTCTGCAGGGTGGAGATGATGCTGGCGTAGGTGGAGGGGCGGCCGATGCCGTGCTCCTCAAGCGACTTGACCAGACTCGCCTCGGTGTAACGTGGTGGTGCTCGTGAACGCTGTGACCGGCTTAATCGACAGCTCGGACGTCTCACCTCATTCATCGGCGGTAGCACTCTCATCGCGGTGTCGCCCGGCATCACCTACTCTCCTGATAGAGGGTCATGAAGCCGGGTTTGGTGATGGTGGAGCCGGTGGCGCGGAAGGTGTTGCCTTCACCGGCATCCGAGTCAACTCCACGTGTCGACGCTGGCATGGATCATCTGCGACGAGGTACCTTCGATCGGGTTGTAGGTTGTACTGCCGGTAGGGCGGTCTATCTCGTCAGGGAGATGGTTGACCGAGGTGGGGCGTACCGCCTCGTGCGCCTCCTGAGCATTCTTCGATTTGGTCTTGTAGCCACGCGCTTCCTTCGGCACATTTTCTGCGCCGTAACGCTCTGCGATCAGACTGCGAATCTCATCCAACGCCTCCTGGGCGAGATTAACCGAATCGGTACGCATGTAGGTGATCAGGCCAACGGTCTCACCACCAATATCAACACCTTCATAGAGTTGCTGTGCGGTACGCATGGTGCGCTGTGTGGTAAAGCCGAGCTTACGCGACGCCTCCTGCTGCAGAGTAGAAGTGGTGAAAGGGGCGGCCGGATTACGACGGCGCTGCTTCTTCTCCACCTTGTCGATGGTGAGCTTGCCGCCTGCTGCCTCAAGCAGGGTGCGCTCCGCCTCAGAGGCGAGTTCACCGTTGTTGATGGTGAACTGTCCGAGCTTTTCACCCTTATAGTAGGAGAGCTTGTAGTAGGAGAGCTTGGCCTGTAGCGGCTGACTATCCTTACTCGCGCCCGCCTCAATGGTCCAGTACTCACGCGCCTCGAACGCCTCGATCTCCTCCTCGCGTTCAACGATCATGCGTAGCGCGGGGCTCTGCACTCGTCCGGCGGAGAGACCGCGACGGATCTTTTTCCACAGTAGTGGTGAGAGGTTGAAGCCGACCAGGTAGTCGAGGGCGCGACGCGCCTGCTGCGCATCAATCAGTGATTGAGCCAGTTCGCGAGGGTTGGCGACGGCATCATTGACGGCGCGTTTAGTGATTTCGTGGAAGACAACACGGAAGACCGGTTTCTCTTTTAGTAGCTTTTTGGCGCGTAGTATCTCTAGCAGATGCCAGGAGATCGCTTCACCCTCGCGATCAGGGTCAGTTGCGAGATAGAGTACATCGGCCTTGCGAAACGCCTTGGCGATCGCTTGCACATGTTTGTCGTTTTTGTCGATCACCTGATACTTCATAGCGAAGTCGTTATCGGGATCGACCGCACCCTCTTTCGGTACCAGATCACGCACGTGACCATATGAAGCGAGGACCTCGAAGTCCTTGCCCAGATATTTCTTGATGGTCTTCGCCTTTGCGGGCGACTCCACAATTACAAGGTTTTTGCTCATTTTATCAATGGCTTGCGTTGCGTTAGGTCAATGGTTGACGCTGCCGGTTCGGCATAAAACGTCAAGGCTATGGGAGGGAGATTAGTGCAGATACCCGGTAGGGTTGTCAAATACGAGGTCTTCCATCCATGCGTAGGCCTCCTCCTCGCCGGGGCGGGTGAAGAGCACCATCAGCACAACCCACTTGAGCTGTTCGAGGTCGATCTCATCGGTATTGAGTGCCATAAAACGCTCGATCACCAGCTCGCGACTGAGTGGGGTGAGGATGCCAGATTGCTCAAGAAAGATGAGAAATCCGCGACACTCTTTGTTGAGGCGAGCGGCCTCCTGGTCGGTATAGATGCGGAATGAGCGGTTGGCTGGAACGATAGTGTCGATAAGGTGCTGATTGTCGGCAAGCTCCTCAAGCCAGTGAATCGCCTTGTCGATTTCGCCCTCAAGAAAACCAGCCTCGTTGAGCCGATCTTTGATCGAATCGTGGTCGGGGGTGAGGTTGCTGTCGTCGTCCAGATAGTACTGTTCGAACAGGTACATCAGGGCGTCAAGGACGTTCTCTTTCATCGTGGCTCTCGTGGCTTGTCCGGGTGTAGCTGCCGCCGGGCAGTGCGGTAATGATACCGCGCATCTCTAATATAAGCAGCATGGATGAAACAACATCGGCCGTCAATCCGCTGCGCTCGATGAGGGTGTCGACCGAGGCGGGGTCGTGTCCGATCGCCTCTATCAGGCGTTGATAGTCTGGATCGAGGTTGGATTCCAACGCGTTATCGGTCGTCGCATCTTGAGTGGCATGAGCCTGTGCCGTCGCCAGTGAGCCAAGTTCTTCGAGCACATCGTTGGCCGTTTCCACCAGCTTGGCGCCGTCGCGAATCAGGCGGTGGCAGCCGCGGGCAAGTGGGTTGTGGATTGAGCCGGGAATGGCAAAGACCTCGCGTCCCTGTTCCATGGCGAGCCGCGCGGTAATCAGCGATCCGCTTCGTTGTGCCGCCTCAATCGCTGACCGCCATGGAGAGCGAAGTGAGGGCGGTTAGTCCCCGATAGTCGACGCCGTCTGCCTATTCGTAGTTGAGAGCGCGAGCGAACGACGGAGAACATGCAGCACGGCTTTATGTCGGCGTAGAGTCACTGAGGGAGTTGTGTAGAGCCGCGAAGAGGTGATTACGCAACGAACGCAGGACGGTCGGGCGCCGCAGGCATAACGTCGCGTGAGTTTTGCTGTTTGCTTGGCTTGGATGCCCAAACAAACTTTCGCAAAATAGCGACTCCCGGGACAAGTACCGAGGCTGAGACCACTGATGATTCGATTGCGGCGTGGAAAGTGACCGGGTTGGGGGCCGGTGCCGGGTGGGAACTCGGAGACCAGTGCGCCGTGTGCGGCAATGCGGTGGGCGAGGTCACGGTGTCGGGCGGGGTAGACGCGGTCGAGTCCGGTACCGGCTACGGCAATGGTGGGGCCACCACCCTGCAGTGCGCCCTCGTGCGCTGACCGCCATGGAGAGCGAAGTGAGGGCGGTTAGTCCCCGATAGTCGACGCCGTCTGCATATTCGTAGTTGAGAGCGCGAGCGGACGACGAAGAAGATGCAGCAGCGGCTTTATGTCGGCGTAGAGTCACTGAGGGAGTTGTGTAGAGCCGCGAAGAGGTGATTACGCAACGTACGCAGGACGGTCGAGGCGCCGAAGGCATAAACGGTCGCGTGAAGTTTTGCTGTTTGCTTGGGCTTGGATGCCCAAAACAAACTTTCGCAAAATAGCGACTCCCCGGGCTGGCGGCATCGATGCCGAGCGCCAGACCGCTGGTGATAGTAAATGATGCGCCGGCCAGGTGGCGGGCAAAGTCACGCGCCGTCTCGCTGCCGCCGGTTGTCGGGTTACGACTGCCTACTATCGCAATCTGTAGTGATGAGAGGAAGTCTGGGTCGCCGTGGACAAAAAGAAGCGGTGGCGGGTCGGCGATCTCACGCAACAGCACGGGGTAGCGGGTGTCGTTGAGCGTGATGATTGTGTTCGCGCTGCCCTCAAGCCACTCAAGATCGGCGCAAATAAGATCTTCATTGTTCTGCTGCAGGTGCCGGATGCTCTGCTCGCGAAGCCCCAGTTCTTTCAGAATGGATGTGGATGCATTGATTGCAGCCACTGGTGAATCAAAGTGATTGAGTAGCTTGGCGTAGGTGCGAGGCCCGATGCCGGGCGTGTGGAGTAGCTGAAGCCACGGCTTCACTGCTTCAATGGGATATTCGCTGTTTGACACTTAACAGGGGCCATCCTTTGCCCCGGAGAATCTGGTTATGGAGTTCTTACGCTATCAAGAATATGGATAGCACGACTCGACTCTAGAATCAGTGCATAGCTGACCTTCTCAAAGGTGCGGAAGACCATCAGTAGTCCAGACTGCTCGTCAGGAAGCTGTACCGTGCCGCCCTTGACGGAGTCAACGATTTCATCGCCTGCACGATCGATGGCAAGTACATGGCCGATTTCCATACCATCTCGTTCACCCAGATTGATGGTGATCACCTGGTCGCGCCCCGCCTGGAAGACGGCATCGAAGATCGAAATGATGCGGCCCTTAATCTGAGTCTTGGGGGCGTGGGGCAGATAGTTGTGTAGTACGGGGGTTTCCAGTATCGGGAGTAGATGGTCGCCGGTCTGGACTTCACGATTGGTGCCAGAGAGTTTGAACGTGGCTGGATCACCGCTGCGGAGCATCTTTGCGTTACCGACGTGAACTGCTTCGTAACCCAGTAGTTCTTTACTGTCAGGGTCGGTGTAGGCGTCGCCGAGGCGCAGAATTGAGTAATTCTGATCGGCACTAGTGATACCACGAGCATAGATTTTGTCACCGCTGGCAGTAGCGAGTCGCAGTTCATCGTGGGCCACCACATAGGGCGCGTTGTCGAACTCATTTTTACCGACAACACGGTTCTCGTTAAGGAACTGGCGAATAGTGTCGATGGGTATCAGCGGGATCGGCTGCTCGATACGCTGTGCGCGAATCTGCGGTGAGAGTTTGACGGTTGGAATCTTGCGTTCGATCACCAGCTTCGGTTTTCCCTGAACATAGATCAGGGTGATGACATCGCCGGGGTAGATCAAATGGGGGTTTTCGATCTGGGGATTGGCCTGCCATACCTCGGGCCAGAGCCATGGGCTCATCAGAAAGCGTTCGGAGATGTCCCAGAGAGTGTCGCCTTTAACGACCACGTAGCGGTCGGGGTGGTCGGCTCTTAGCTTAACTTCATCAGCGGCGTTAACAGCACCTACCAGTAAAAACAGCAGAGTAAACAGCTTGATGATTCGCATAGTTATCCCTATCAATCCTAGATACGTTATTGTGGCGATTCGGCGATTCTAGCCGATATCCACCGCTGACCGCCATGGATAGCGAAGCGAAGGCGGTTAGTCCGCGATAGTCGACGCCGTCTGCATATTCGTAGTTGAGAGCGCGAGCGGACGATGAAGAAGATGCAGCAGCGGCTTTATGTCGGCGTAGAGTCACTGGGGAGTTGTGTAGAGCCGCGAAGAGGTGATTACGCAACGTACGCAGGACGGTCGGGGCGCCGTAGGCATAAATGGTCGCGTTAAGTTTTTGCTGTTTGCTTGGGCTTGGATGCCCAAAACATGCTTCCGCAAAAATAGCGACTCCCCGATACTCTTATAGTAGGTTTGATATGGCCATTTCCGGTATGATCGTAGCATAGCAGTTGTATATCAGAAATTTCGGTAAATACAGATGGCAAAACTAGAGATCCTTCGCTTTCCAGACCCCAGACTTCGCAACAAGGCCAAGCCGTTGACAGAGGTTGATGATGGTGTGCGCCAGATTGTTGCCGACATGTTTGAGACGATGTATGAGGCGCCGGGCATCGGTCTGGCGGCGACTCAGGTCAACATCGACAAGCGTATCGTGGTGATCGATGTCTCCGAGGATAAGGACAATCCACTGGTATTGATCAACCCCGAAATACTCGAACTCGAGGGTGTTGAAGAGATGGAGGAGGGGTGTCTCTCTGTGCCGGGTACCTATGAGCTGGTGCAGCGTGCCGAACGGGTCAAGATGCGAGCCCTTGATCGTGAAGGTGAGTCCTATGAATTGTCGGCTGAAGGATTGCTGGCGGTCTGTATCCAGCACGAGATCGACCATCTCGATGGCAAGCTGTTTGTCGACTACCTCTCGCAGATGAAGCGTCAGCGTATCCGTAAAAGACTCGAGAAGGAGCGCAAGCAGGCGGGAAGTTCAGCGCAGAGCCCTGCTGATGGCGAGAAGGCGATTTAACAACGCCGCTGGCGTTCACCGAGAAGATGATGAGTAACTCCCCCCTCAAGATTATCTATGCGGGTACGCCCGATTTTGCCGTTCCGCCCCTGCAGGCACTGCTTGACTCCGAACACACCGTCTGCGCCGTCTATACCCAGCCCGACCGCCCGGCCGGTCGGGGACGTAAGCTACGCGCCAGTCCGGTTAAGACGGTGGCGCTTGAACACAATATTCCCGTCTTCCAGCCACTCTCGCTCAAGGATGAGGCAGAGCAGGCCGCGATTGCAGCACTGGATGCCGACCTGATGGTGGTGGTTGCCTACGGCCTGCTACTGCCGAAGGCGGTGCTCGATGCACCGCGCCTTGGCTGTATCAATATCCACGCCTCACTGCTGCCGCGCTGGCGTGGTGCGGCGCCGATTCAGCGCGCCATCCACAGCGGTGACAGCGAGACGGGTGTGGCAATCATGCAGATGGATGTGGGGCTCGATACCGGTGACGTGCTGAGTCTCGCCACTCTGCCGATTCTCCCCGAGGAGACCTCAGCGACTCTGCACGACAAACTCTCACAGCTCGGTGCTGCCACACTGGTCGATACCGTGGCGCGTATGAGTGACGGTGATATCTCGCCACAACCGCAGGATGAAGCGGGTGTGACCTATGCCGCCAAGCTGAGTAAAGCGGAGGCGCAGATCGACTGGTCCAATCCTGCTCGGGAGATCGCACAGGCGGTACAGGCCTTTAATCCCTGGCCGGTGGCTCAGACGGCGTTGGCAGAACAGACACTGCGCATCTGGCAGGCGCGAACTGTAGAGGGTGTTACGACAGATGCCACCCCCGGTGCCGTGGTGCATACGAGTGCCGATGGTATTGATGTCGCCTGTGGCGAAGGGGTGTTGCGCCTGCTGGAGGTCCAGCTCCCTGGCGGCAAGGCCCTACCGGTGGCTGATTTCATCAATTCACGTGATCTGAGCGGTGTCGTACTAGGCGGTCAAGCGTGAACTCACGGGCCGCTGCCGCCCGTGTTCTGGCGCAGGTGTTGGGCGAGGGGCGTTCGCTCTCCTCGGCCCTGCCGTCTGTGCTTAACAAGGTTGTCGCCAAGGATCGCGGTTTTGTGCAGAACCTCTGCTACAGCGTATTACGTGATCTACCCCGCCTCCGTGCGCTGATCAAACCCCTGCTTAAACAGCCACTGAAAAAACGTGATTCCGATATCGAGGCGCTGTTGCTCAGTGGTGCTTACCAGCTCTTTGATGCCAAGGTGCCAGCCCATGCGGCGCTGAATGAGTGCGTGGCCGCCACACGTCAGCTGAAGAAGGGTTGGGCTAGCGGCATGGTCAACGGTGTGCTGCGTAATCTGCAGCGGCAGGGCGAGGCGCTACCAGCCACTGCTGCGGACAAACTGGATGTGCAGTATGCCCATCCGCAGTGGTTGATCGAGCGTCTGCGCAAAGCGTGGCCAGATCAGTGGCAGGCAATTCTGCAGGGCAATAATGAACGGGCGCCGATGGTATTACGCGTTAACTGCTCGGTTACCACGCGTGAGGAGTATCTGCTGCAGCTAGAGAGTGCCGAGATAGCGGCGCAACCGCATCCTGTGGTCGACTCTGCACTGATCCTGGCAGAGCCTGTCGATGTGATGCGCCTGCCCGGTTTTGAAGAGGGCCTGGTGTCGGTGCAGGATGCTGCGGCACAGCTGGCCGCACCTCTGCTCGATCTGCAGCCGGGGCAGCGTGTGCTCGATGCCTGTGCAGCGCCGGGTGGTAAGACCGGTCATATTCTCGAGTCTGAAGCTGCGCTGGCAGAGGTGGTGGCGATCGACTCGGAGGGTGAACGGCTGATTCGGGTCGCCGATAATCTTGCGCGCATCGGTCTTTCAGCTGAGCTGATCGAGGCGGATGCAGCTGAAACGGCCTGGTGGGATGGCAAGCCTTTTGATCGAATTCTGCTCGATGCGCCCTGCTCGGCGACGGGTGTTATCCGACGTCATCCCGATATCAAATGGTTGCGTCGACCGAGTGATATAGCATCGCTGGTCGAAGAGCAGCAGCGATTACTGGAGGCGTTGTGGCCCTTGCTCGCCCCTGGCGGTATGCTGGTCTACGCTACCTGTTCAGTGCTACCGGTGGAGAATAGCGAGCAGATCGAGACGTTTCTAAAACAACACGACGATGCCGAGGAGCAGCCAATCGCGTCGCAGTGGGGGTTGGTACAGCCGTATGGGCGTCAAATCCTACCGGGTAGTGATGGGATGGATGGTTTCTATTACGCTTCTCTGATGAAGCGATAGTTATAAATAAACTGATTATAAAAAGGGTGTGCGGCGCATTGCGTCGATTGTGACGACTGAATGTTCGGACCAACACAACATCGAACCTGGAGCGTGCTATTTGCACTGTTCGGCTGGTTGACGGCGCTTATTGCGGTGCCGGCAGCTGCGGCCGATCCCGGCTTTGAGGTCAGAAGTGTTGAGGTTGAGCTGATCGATGAGGTCTATCAGCTCGATGCGGCGATCGAATATCGCCTCAGCAACTCGGCACTTGATGCGCTGCAGAGCGGAGTGCCACTGGTCTTTGAGTTGCAGATTGAACTGCTGCACAAACGCCAGTTCCTCTGGACTGAGACGGTCGCCTCGCTGCTGCAGCGCTACGAGCTGCGTTACCACGCCTTTACCGAGCGTTACATCCTGATCAATCTCAACAGCGGTGTGCAGGAGAGTGTTTCCGGCCTGGAGACGGCGCTCTATCGACTCGGTATTGTCGAGGGGGTGCCGGTAATCGACAGCAACCTGCTCGATAGCAATGACAAATATACGGTGCGTCTGCGTGCCAGCCTCGATCTCAATGCGCTGCCGATTCCTCTGCGTACTCTCGCCTTCGTCAAACCCTCCTGGTATCTCGGTGGTGATTGGCATGAAGTGCGTGTTAAGTAGCGGGTGATCGGACGATGAGGTTTGTGCGTTACCTGTTCAGCGGTACGCTTCCCGCGCTGCTGCTCTTTGCCATGCTGCTCACCTCGCTCTATCTGTTGAGTGAGTCGACCCAGAACAGCGAACAGTTCTCCCAGCTCTACATCGCCATGTTGGCGCTCAATGCGCTGATTCTGGTGATTCTGCTCGGTCTGATCATCTACAGTGTGATTAAGCTGATTCGTGGCTATCGCAACCGAGCCCCCGGCGCACGTCTGACCATGCGCATGGTGGTGATGTTTGTCATTCTCGCCGTTACCCCGGTGACCATCGTCTACCTCTTCTCAGTGCAGTTTCTGATGCGTGGTATCGATAGCTGGTTCAATGTGCAGGTGGAGAGTGCACTGGAGGATGCGATAGAGCTGAGCCGTAGTTCGCTCGATGCACGCATGAAGGAGCTGCTGCACGACAGTGAGGTGATGGGAGGCAAGCTGGAGAACGTCAGTGATACCTTTATGGCGGTAGAGGTTGATGATTTGCGCGTTGAGAGTGGCGCCGATGAGCTGACCCTGCTGGCGCAGAACGGCCACATCGTCGCCTCCAGTAGTAGTGACCCGACCCGCATCGTTCCCTATCAACCCGACGATGTGATCCTCTCTTACGTGCGTAACACGGGACCCTATGTCGGACTCGATGCGATTAACGATCTACTCTACATTCGAGTGGTCGTGCCGGTGACGGGCGTAGTTGATGGGGGTATGGGTGGTTTCATTATGCAGGTGCTCTATCCGGTCGCAGAACGGCTCGATCGGCTCGCGAGAAACGTTCAGGACGCCTATGGGCGCTACAAAGCGCTCGCCTATTTGCGTGAACCACTCAAGTTCAGCTTTATCGTTACCCTCTCTCTTGTACTGCTACTGAGTATCCTCTCCGCGGTACTCGCTGCCTTCTCCTCGGCGCGTCGGCTGGTGGCACCGATTGGTGATCTGGCTGAGGGTACCCGTGCGGTTGCAGCGGGCGACTACAACAAACGCATTCCAGAGATTGGCGGCGATGAGCTCGGAATTCTGGTGCGCTCATTCAACGTCATGACCAAACGCATCGCACACGCCAGTGATGAGGCACGACGCAGCCAACAGGAGGCGCAGAGCCAGCACGCCTATCTTGAGGCGGTGTTATCGCGCCTCACATCCGGTGTGGTGGTGCTCGATAGTGAGCTCTATGTGCGGACCATCAACGAGATGGCCGTGCAGTTCCTCAAGGTTGACCGAAGTGCGCTCCTCGATCAGCCCTTCACTCAATTGGCGGAACTGCATCCGGGACTAGAGGATTTTGTGGCTGCGCTAACGCCTCACTTCGATCAGGGCGGTAGCGAGTGGCGTGAAGAGGTGACGTTATTTAGTGGCGGTGGCCGCCAAGTGTTGATGTGTCGCGGCACCACCCTGCCTGATGAGGATGGGGGGGCGGTTGGTCACGTTATCGTCTTTGATGACATTACCAACCTGGTGCAGGCACAGCGCGATGCTGCCTGGGGTGAGGTAGCTCGTCGTCTCGCCCATGAGATCAAAAATCCGCTCACACCGATTCAGCTTTCGGCAGAGAGGCTGCGTCACAAATTCCTCAATAAGATGGAGGAGAAGGATGCGGCGGTGCTCGATCGTTCTACCCATACTATCGTCCAGCAGGTGGATGCGATGAAGGCGATGGTTAACGCCTTCTCCGACTATGCGCGTGCGCCGAAGATCGAGTTGCAGCGACTCGATCTCAATACCCTGGTCTACGATGTGCTCGAGCTCTATCGCGGTCCGGGTAGTGGTGTCGCGATCGAAAAGTCGTTGGCCGATGCGCTGCCAGAGATTGAGGCCGATGCGGGCAGGCTACGGCAGTTGGTGCATAATCTGCTCAAGAATGCGATTGAGGCGCTGGAGGATGTAGATACGCCAGTGGTAACGGTACGAACGGCCTGTATGCAGAAAGAAGATTGTCGCTACATTGAGCTTCGTTTTGAGGATAATGGTCTCGGTTTCCCCGAGGAGCTGCTGGGGCAGTTGTTTGAACCCTATGTAACGACCAAGACGAAGGGAACAGGACTGGGTCTGGCGATAGTGAAGAAGATTGTTGAGGAGCATGGTGGTGTGATTCGCGGTGAGAATCTCGAACCAAACGGCGCAGCGATCGTGATTCAGTTGCCGGTTATGGATGGAAAGAGTGACCGCGAGGAGCAAGCCTGATCGTAAGTCAGGCGAGAGATGAAGTGGAGATAACAAGATGAGTGCACCTCACATATTAATCGTCGATGACGAACCCGATATTCGTAACCTGCTCAAGGAGATCCTTGAGGATGAGAACTACGATGTCGCTACCGCTGAAAATGGTGAGGCGGCGCGACAGGCACTACGCGGTCGACGCCCCGATCTGATCATGCTCGATATCTGGATGCCCGATATTGACGGCATCACTCTGCTCAAGGAGTGGAATGAAGCTGGCGGCCTACCCTCGCCAGTCATCGTGATGTCGGGCCACGGCACGGTAGAGACGGCGGTTGAGGCAACTCGTCTTGGCGCCTACGACTTTGTCGAGAAACCGATCTCACTTGCCAAGCTGCTGGTGATGGTGCAGCGCGCTCTTGAGAGTGGCCGTCTGCAGCGTGAGAACGTCGGTCTGAAAAAACAGGCACCCGCCGATGAACCCTCTGGTAAGAGTGAGCGCATGCAGCAGCTACGCGATCAGGTGGTGCGTATCGCTCAGCACGATACCCGTGTGCTGATCCTTGGTGAGCCGGGTACCGGTAAAGAGGTCTTTGCACGTTATCTGCACGCCTCCAGCGCCCGTGCCGATGCACCCTTTGTCGAGGTCGGCGTGGGTGCAATCGCTGGCGAGAACTCAGCGGTTGAACTGTTTGGTAGTGAAGAGGGTGACCGGGTCCACTACGGTCTCTTCGAGCAGGCCAACGGCGGTACCCTGTTCCTAAATGAGATCGCCGATATGGACCAGCAGACCCAGGCGCGTCTGCAGAGTGTGCTCGAGAGCAAAAACTTCATGCGGGTCGGTGGTAGTGAGTCGGTTGAGGTCGATGTGCGGGTGGTCGCAGCGACACATCGTGACCTCGAACAACTGGTCCGTGAAGGGGCTTTTCGTGAGGATCTCTACTACAACCTCAACGTGATGCCGTTACAGATCCCGGAGCTGCACGAGCATGCCGAGGATGTCTCCGATCTGCTGCAATATTACGTCGACTACTGCGTACGTAACGACAACCTCCCCTATCGCCATTTCGGCATGGCGGCACAGAATCGACTACGTAACTACGGCTGGCCCGGCAATATCCGTGAGCTAAAGAACCTGGTGCAGCGTCTATTGATCCTCGGTGGTGATGAGGAGATCGGCCTCGAAGAGGTGGAGACGATGCTTGGTAGCAAGGCGGTACCGGTGGCGATCAATGGCCTCTCACCGACCGTCTTCGATCTGCCGCTACGTGAGGCGCGTGATCAGTTTGAGCGTGTCTATCTTGAGCATCAGCTCGAGGTGAGTGGTGGCAGTGTTGGTAAACTGGCGAAGCTGGCCGGCATGGAGCGCACTAATCTCTATCGTAAGTTGAAGGCGCTGGGTATCGATCCGAAGAGTGTCGGTCGATAGCATGCCCCTGAATAGGTAGAGATGCTCACGTGGCAGGCGTATTATCGCGCACCATATTTAAGGCATTGGTTGGCTTGAGCAGACTATGAAAATCATCATCCTCGGCGCGGGACAGGTCGGTGCATCGGTGGCGCATAACCTCGCCAGCGAGGCCAATGACATTACCGTGGTCGATCAGCGTAGCGAGATTCTGCGTGATCTGCAGGATCGTCTCGATCTGCGTACCGTGGCCGGTTACGCCGCGCACCCCGATGTGCTGATTCGTGCCGGTGCCGAGGATGCCGACATGATCCTTGCCGTGACCAACAGTGATGAGACCAACATGGTCGCCTGTCAGGTTGCCTATACCCTGTTCCGTACCCCGACCAAGATCGCGCGTGTGCGCAGTGTTGAGTTCCTCGCCCACCCTCGCCTCTTCTCGCAGGAGTCGCTGCCGATCGATGTGTTAATCAGCCCCGAACAGCTGGTCACCGACGATATTCTGCGCCTGGTCAGACACCCCGGTGCCTTGCAGGTGCTCGATTTTGCCGCTGGCCGGGTACAGTTGGTGGCGGTGCGTGCCTACTACGGTGGACCTCTGGTGGGCCATGAGCTGCATAACCTGCGTGATCACATGCCGGGTATCGATACCCGCGTTGCGGCGATTTTCCGCCGTGGCAAACCGATCATTCCCGAAGGCGATACCGTAATCGAAGCCGATGATGAGGTCTTCTTTGTTGCCGCGCGCAAAAATATCCGTGCCGTGATGAGTGAGCTGCGTCGGCTCGATAAGCCGGTGAAGCGGATCATGATTGCTGGTGGTGGCAACATCGGCACCCGTCTCGCCAAGGCGCTGGAGAGCAACTACTACGTGAAGATAGTCGAGCACAATCGGGTTCGTGCTCGCCAGCTCTCAGAGCAGCTCAACAGTGCCATCGTGCTGCAGGGCGATGTCGCCGACGAGGAGTTGCTGCTGGAGGAGAATATCGAGGATACCGATATCTTCTGCGCACTGACCAACGATGATGAGGCGAATATCCTCTCGGCGATGCTCGCCAAACGGCTCGGTGCGCGTAAGGTGATGTCGCTGATTAACCGCGCCTCCTACGTCGATCTGGTTGAGAGTAGCAGTATCGATATCGCCATCTCGCCGCAGCAAGCGACCATCGGTAGTCTGCTCGCCCATGTACGCCGAGGTGATGTGGCAATGGTCCACTCGTTGCGTCGTGGTGCGGCCGAGGCGATCGAGGCGGTGGCTCATGGCGATAGCAAAAACTCTAAGGTTGTAGGGCGACAGATCGATGAGATCACCCTGCCACCAGGCACCACCATCGGTGCGATCGTGCGTGGCAGTGAGGTGCTGATGGCGCATCACGACACCATCATTGAGGCAGAGGATCACGTCATCATGTTCTTGGTCGACAAGCAGCGTATTGCTGAGGTCGAGACACTGTTCCAGGTCGATGTGACCTTCTTCTAGGGCCCCGGTTAGCAGATGCAACTTCTGGTCGTACAACGCATTCTTGGTCTGCTGCTGATGATCTTCAGCTTCTCCATGGCGCCGCCGATTCTGGTCGGTTGGCTCTATGGCGATGGTGCCATCTCACCCTTCATGCAGGGCTTTCTGCTGATCTTTGTTGCCGGTCTGCTCTTCTGGTTGCCGGTACGCCATATCGACGAGGATATGCGCCTTCGCGACGGGTTTGTGGTGGTGGTCCTGTTCTGGACCGTGCTGGGCCTCTCGGGTGCGGTGCCACTGGCACTGGCAGAAGAGCTCAATCTCAACTTTGCCGGGGCGGTATTCGAGTCGCTCTCGGGGCTCACCACCACCGGTGCTACGGTGCTGGTGGGTATTGATGATCTTCCCCACTCGCTGCTCTTCTATCGCCAGCAGCTACAGTGGCTCGGTGGCATGGGCATCATCGTATTGGCGGTTGCGGTACTACCGATGCTCGGTGTCGGTGGTATGCAGCTCTATCGTGCCGAGACGCCAGGGCCGATGAAGGATAACAAGCTCACACCACGGATTACCGAGACGGCCAAGGCGCTCTGGTATATCTATCTGGGTCTGACCATCGCCTGTGCAGTGGCCTACTTTGCCGCTGGCATGGACCCCTTCGATGCGATTGCACACAGCTTCTCGACGGTCGCGATCGGTGGCTTCTCGACTCACGACATGAGTATGGGTTTCTTTAACAGTGCACTGATTGAGTCGGTTGCGGTGGTCTTCATGCTGCTCTCCGGTATCAACTTCGCGCTGCACTATCTGGCGTGGCGGCGCTTGAGCGCGGCACCTTATAGTGAAGATCCTGAGTCACGCACCTACTTTGTGGTGCTGCTGGTCACCGCTGCGATTACCACTATCTACCTGGTGCTGACGCAGACCTTCGGCGACTTCGGCAGTGCCTTGCACCACGGTATCTTCCAGGCGGTTTCAATCGGTACCACCACGGGTTTCACCACCGCAGACTACGCCTCCTGGCCCGGCTTTCTGCCGGTGATGCTGCTCTTTGTCAGCTTTATCGGCGGCTGTGCTGGCTCGACCGGTGGCGGCATGAAGGTGATGCGTTTTCTGCTGCTGTTCAAGCAGGGCGTACGTGAGATCAAGCGACTGGTTCACCCTAATGCGGTACTGCTGATCAAGGTTGGCAACACACCGATGCCGGAGAAGGTGGTCGATGCCGTATGGGGTTTCTTCGCCATCTACGTGGCGAGTTTTACCGTAATGATGCTGACACTGATGGCGACCGGGCTCGATCAGGTGACCGCCTTCTCGGCGGTGGCTGCCTGCATGAACAACCTCGGTCCGGGGCTGGGTGATGTCGGTTCCAACTACGCTGACATCAGTGATCTGGCCAAGTGGGTACTCTCTTTTGCGATGCTGCTCGGGCGTCTTGAGATCTTCACCCTGCTGGTGCTGCTTACCCCTACGTTCTGGCGTAAATAGTCGGCCATGAGTCTTGAAGATCAAGCGCGCTGGGATGCGCGCTACCGTAAGTTGGCCGATAACTCGATCCTGGAGCCTATCGCGCTGCTCAGAGAAAATCTGCACCTGTTGCCCCGCGAGGGGCGTGTGGTAGAGCTCGCCTGTGGCATGGGTGCCAACATTATGTTGTTGGCTGAACAGGGTTTGGAGTGTGAGGGGTGGGATATATCCCCTGTTGCCATCGATCTACTTGCGGCAGCAGCACGTGAGCGTGGCCTGTCGCTGCAGGGTGTGGTGAGAGATCTGGTAGCCGAACCACCGCAAGCCGAGCAGTTCGATGTGATGATCATCAGTCGTTATCTCGAGCGCTCGCTGTTTGCAGCGATTGCAGCAGCGCTCAAGCCCGGCGGGCTGCTCTTCTATCAAACCTATACACAACAGCACGTGACTGGCAGTGGCCCCTTCAATTCTGAATTCCGTCTCGCGCCCAATGAACTGCTACGAGCCTTCCCTGCATTGGAGCTGATCTACTATCGTGAAGAGGGACGTGTGGGTGATCTGGATCACGGTTTTAGAGACGAAGCAGAGCTGATCGCTCGTAAGCCTCTCGTCAATGAACACACTGCGCTATAAGAGTGTGGTGATTCATAAATGGGAGACTGAGATGAAGATGTTTCACTGCTTGTTGTGCGGCATGGCCCTGGTGTCCATCGTCGGTTGCTCAACAGAGGTCGAAGAGGGTGAGCATGTCTGGAAGGATCAGACACGTACCATTGAAGAGGCGAAACAGCTTGAGGATGCGATGCAGCAGAATCTCAAGCAACGTATGGAGCAGGTGGGTCAATAGAATACAAAATGAGTAAGTGTAAAGAGATCGCTGAGAAGTTCTGCAACGGCACCTCCTGTTCGCAGGCGATCCTCTCCAGTTATGCCGAGCAGTACGGTCTCGCCCCCGAACTTGCCTTCAAGATTGCCGCTGGGTTTAGTGGCGGCATGGGTAGAACCGGTAACACCTGTGGGGCACTGACCGGTGCGATCATGGTGGCCGGTCTGGAGAAGGGGGCGACGCACAAGGAGGATCAGTCCGCGAAGCAGAATACCTATGACACGGTGGGTGAGTTGATCGCGGCGTTTGAGCAGCGTTGGGGCACCACCGAGTGTCGCGAGCTGCTCGGTTGTAACATCGGTACCGCCGAGGGGTATGAAGCAGCGCGTGATCAGGCGCTATTTATAGTGCGCTGTCCCGAGATCGTTGAGAGTGCCGTAGAGATTCTCGAGCGGGTAATCGACCAGGCAGAGGAAGAATAACCCTACAAGATTTTCGTTGTTTTCATCCACATGGCTGACTAAGTTCAGCTTATGGATATAGAAGCACTCGAAAAGATGGTGGCAGCCGGACAGGAGAGCGCAATGCTCTGCTTTACCCTCGGCGGTGCCTATCTCAAGGCGGGAGATGGCAACCGTGCAATTGCCTCTTTGGCTCGTGCTGTCGAGCTCGATCCCGACTATTCAGCGGCATGGAAGCTCTATGGTAAGGCGTTAGTTGAGGTCGGGCGAAATGATGCGGCAGCGGTGGTCTACCAGCGCGGTATCGATATTGCCAACCAACGCGGCGATATTCAGGCAGCCAAGGAGATGCAAGTTTTTCTCCGGCGTCTGCAGAAACAGAAGGCTCAATAGGGAGGTTTGTACGCTACTCAAAGTAGTGTTCCAGACGGTGCCCCTTAAAGTGTGCCTTTAGTTCATCGAAATTCTCCACCAGCTCGCTCATCGGCTCTGGGTTCTGTTTTTTCAGGGTGAGTCTTGGTTTGGCGTAGGGTAGGCCGAGAAAAGATGTGATCTCTCTGAAGATGGCCTCGTGATCGGCGACCAGATCCTCGTAGTAGACCGTCAGCATTGGCTTGTCGCCAAAGCGTGTGTCTCCCTGCCCGATCTCCTGAAGCGTGTTATCGATCTCAGACTCGACCTCCGCTGACCGCCATGGAGAGCGAAGTGAGGGCGGTTAGTCCCCGATAGTCGACGCCGTCTGCCTATTCGTAGTTGAGAGCGCGAGCGAACGACGGAGAAGATGCAGCAGCGGCTTTATGTCGGCGTAGAGTCACTGAGGGAGTTGTGTAGAGCCGCGAAGAGGTGATTACGCAACGTACGCAGGACGGTCGGGGCGCCGCAGGCATAAACGGTCGCGTGAAGTTTTTGCTGTTTGCTTGGGCTGGATGCCCAAAACAAACTTCGCAAAATAGCGACTCCCCGGCACGCATCGCAGCGCGCTATCCGATGCGTATCGAGGTCTCACTGACCGAACTGGCCGATATGCTCACCAGCGTGATCGAGGGGAGTATCGTCGTTTCACGCGTCTTCTCCACCCAGGCGGTGCTGGCCGAACAGCTGCTGCAGTACCGCACCTATCTGAGACTGCTCTTTAACGACGCCTCACTGCTCTTATGAGTCGGTCAGTTGACCGGACGGGTCAGCAGTACGATGTTACCGGTATAGGGATGGCAGGGTGGGGAATAACCGGGCGTGTCTCGATGACATCGAAGCCGAGCCGTTGATAGAGGCGTAGCGCCCCTCGTTCTGGTCGAATACCTCGATACTGACGGTGTCGCAACCTGCGTCGACGGCGAGCTGATCGACTACACCCATCAGCGCTGTGCCGACCCCTGGCTTCGAAACTCGGGATAGCTGGCGACCATGTTGATGTAGAAGCTATCCGGTACACACTTTTCGAGCTCAACCAGCGGGCGAATAAACTCGGGTAGATCGTTGAGATCGTCACTCTCTTCGCTGGCTGGCAACCGATAGGCGAGCAGCATACCGGCAACCTTGCCATCGATGAGGGCGAGGTGGGCGTTACGATAGGAGAAGTTCTCATCTTCGCTGGCTGCATTTCGTGCGCCGACCGCCTCGATCGGTTCATCGCCGGTGCGGCCGCTCTCCCAGAAGTGGGCAGGAATGCCCTCGCCGGCCATCAATGCCAGTTCGGCAATAGCAAAGCAGTCGTACTGCTGTGCAGTACGTATCTCAAGTTCCATCGGTATTCGTCACCCTGTTTTAATTTTTTATAGAGTTTTGATTCGCCCTGGGTCGACTGCGGAATCGTTTATAGGCCCATTGGTACTGGGTGGGCGCTCGCGCGATACACGTCTCAACACCCTGATTGATTGCCGTTGCAGCGAGGCGCTGATCTCGCTCTGCAATCCCTCTGGGGCATCCAGAAAGTGAGCCGATAACCACCACCTTTCGGTAGACGTTCAGCGAAGCTGAATAGAACCGTGGCTTCCGATTTGGCAGCCAGTCGCGAGAGCAGGGTGGTGGTGTTGGTTTCAATATCGAAGAAGGGGCGAAGGTGCCGCTACCGCCATCGGCGGGCTCCCTGGTCGGGCAGGATGGCGATCAGCTCACCGCGTTTGAGCGCCTGGTAGAGCGAACGGATACCGCTGGCATCAGTGGGTACCAGGGTGGCACCGTTGCGTTCACGTCCGCTGCGAACCAGTTGATCGAGACCGCCGAGGCGCAATGGACGGTAGAGGGAGGTCATCGGCATACGATCGGCGCCGTAGAGCCCGACCATCTCCCAGCAGCCGAGGTGCGGCAGGGCGAGGATAATGCCCTTGCCACGTTCGACGGCGGCGTTGAGTATCGACTCGCCCTCTACCTCGACCAGTGTCTTCAGTGCCCGTTCACTGACCAGAGCCACATCGGTCCCGCCTCGATGGCGGTTCGTGCCGTCGATTTAAGACTGGCTCGGACCAGTGCAGCCCGTTCGCTGGATGGCATGTCGGGATAGCAGAGTGCGATGTTGATGCGGGTGATGTGGCGCAGATTGTTGGGGATGACCGCCATCCACCAGCCGATGAAGCCGCCGAGCGCATAGTTGAGGCGTAGCGGCAGCAGGCTGATCAGACGGAAAAAGAGAGTGGCGAGTAGGGAACGCATGGCTGATTACTCGGGCATGTTCTCATCCATCAGCGGACGCATCGCTGCCAGCATGGTCTTGAACAGCTGTTTGTTGTGCTGCTCCTCACCGGCCAGTAACTTCTTCATATGGTAACGCTCGGTCGGCTTCTCAAAGCAGGCGGGACAGTTCTCGAAGATCACCGGCAGCTCAGCCTCACGCGCAAATTCGGCGGTCTGACGCTCACGGGCGTAGACCAGCGGGCGGATAATACGCACATCACCCGCATCGTTGAGGTAGTGGGCCTTCATGGTGCGCAGCTGGCCGCGATAGAAGGCGGACATCAGGAAGCTCTCGGCCAGATCGTCAAGGTGCTGTGCCAGCGCCAGCACGTTGTAACCCTCGTTACGCAGCGTGGTGTAGAGAATGCCGCGTTTCATGCGTGAGCAGTAGGCGCAGTAAGAGAACTTTGGTTCATCCTGATGGGTCATCGCCTCCTCGGCGATTGGCTGTGAGATATAGAAGTAGGGGATGCCCAGTTCGGCCAGGTATGCCTTTAGCGGTGAGGGGTCGAAGCTCTCGTGCTGGGGGTCTACAGTTACCGCAGCGAGATCGAAGTGGATCGGAGCGTGACGCTGCAGATGGATCAGGATATGCAGTAGCGAGAGTGAATCCTTGCCACCAGAGAGGCCGAGCATTACCCGGTCGCCCTCACGAATCATGGTGTAGTCGCCGATAGCGCGACCGACGGGACGTAGCAGTCCCTTGGGTGGTTTGATCTTAATAGTCATGTTGCGATTCTATCGTGATTCACAGCGGAGCGGTGCAGGTGTTACGCTCTAATCTAGAAAACAGACCAGTTAATAGGGTAAGGAGAGAGAGATGGAAGGATTTGCCTCGTTTGTGTTGTTCCTGCTTGTAATGGGTGTAGTGCTGATATTCATGGGCGTCAAAACGGTGCCGCAGGGGATGCAGTACACCGTGGAGCGTTTTGGTCGTTATACCGGCACGCTGTACCCGGGCCTTAAGTTCATTGTGCCGGTGATCGACAAGATCGGCTCGAAGATGAATGTGATGGAGCGGGTGATGGATGTGCCCTCGCAGGAGGTCATCACCAGGGATAACGCCATGGTCACTGTTGATGGCGTGGTCTTCTTCCAGGTGGTCGATGCGGCCAAGGCCGCCTACGAGGTCAATCAGCTGGAGCTGGCGATCCTCAATCTCACCATGACCAATATCCGTACCGTGATGGGGTCAATGGATCTCGATGAGCTGCTCTCCAAGCGAGATGAGATCAACGCACAGCTGCTCAATGTGGTCGATGATGCCACCACCCCCTGGGGTGTGAAGGTGACCCGTATTGAGATCAAGGATATTTCGCCGCCACGCGACCTGGTCGATGCGATGGCCCGCCAGATGAAGGCGGAGCGCGAGAAGCGCGCCAATATCCTTGAGGCTGAGGGTTTCCGTCAGGCGGCCATTCTCAAGGCTGAAGGTGAGAAACAGAGTGCGATCCTTGAGGCGGAGGGTGAAAAAGAGGCCGCCTTCCGTGAGGCGGAGGCACGCGAGCGTCTGGCCGAGGCCGAGGCGAAGGCGACCGATATGGTCTCCCAGGCGATTGCCAAGGGTGACATCAACGCCATCAACTATTTTGTTGCTACCAAGTATGTGGAGGCGTTGCAGAATATCGCCTCGGCACCGAATGAGAAGCTGGTATTGATGCCGCTTGAGGCCTCCGGTGTGATCGGTGCCATCGGTGGTATCGGTGAGCTGGCCAAACAGGCCTTCAACAAGACGGGAGTTTAACTAATGGGCGAGCTACTGCAGGGCCTCGACCACTGGCATTGGTGGATTCTGGCCGTGGTGCTGGTGATTCTCGAGATATTTGCACCCGGTACCTTCTTCATGTGGATGGGTATTTCGGCCGCTGTGGTGGGTCTGCTGGTACTGGTTGCCCCCTCGACCGGCTGGGAGTATCAGGTACTGATCTTTGCCATTCTCTCGGTTAGTAGCGTGCTGGTGTGGCGTGCCTGGTTCAAACAGAGCCCAGAGCAGACCGATCAGCCCAACCTCAACCGCCGTGGACACCAGTACGTCGGCCGCATCTTTACCCTGGAGGAGCCGATTCTGAATGGCACAGGAAAGGTCAAGGTCGATGACACCATCTGGAAGATCGAGGGTACCGATTGTGAGGCGGGCAGCAAGGTAGAGGTGGTTGGTGTCGACAATGTCGTGCTCAAGGTTGAACTACGCTAAATCTATGGCGATCCGAAGTGTAGTGGAGATTCACCATGGCTGATTATGAGCTACAACACCTGACCCCCAAGGCGGCATTTGAGCTGATTGAGCAGGAACCGCGCGCGATTCTGGTCGATGTGCGCTCCAACATGGAGTTTCTCTTTGTCGGCCACCCCAAGGGGGCGGTGCATATTCCCTGGATCGACGAACCCGACTGGGTGGTAAATCCTAATTTTGTCCGCCTGATACGCGAGTTGATGCTGGGAGGCATCATCTGTGACGGTGACGCAGGCTGCGCACCGGTGATCCTCATCTGTCGTAGTGGCAAGCGCTCAGTCGATGCGGGTAATGCCCTGATTGAGGCGGGTTTCAACGAGGTCTATAACGTACTCGATGGTTTTGAGGGAGAACGAGACGAGAACCATCGGCGCAGCACCCTGGGGGTGGCGCTTTGATGGATTGCCCTGGGAGCAGTGTTAGGTGTACCTGTCAGGAAGAGAACATAACGAGAAACTATCCGTCCGTGATTGAGAAGAGGGTAGTCATTGAAGTGAAGTAAGCATGGGTTATCTCGGTGAAGAGGTTATGAAGCTCCACAGCGGACTGCGTAGTGGATTGCTATTTTGTGCCATGTCATCGCTGCGGTCGTTAACAATCTATTACAGAGAAGATTAGTAATACGGTCGGACTCTCAATTATCATGCACTGAAGCGCCATGAGCGACTAACCCCTAAATTAGTCCCGATGGCGACTGTTAAGCTGACTGGAAATGGAGTTCATCATTGCTAAAAACTGTCGATTAGCCTACTGCTGATAGCTGTAATCACGGCTGCCGTGGTGCTATTGCGTGGTGGTGAGGAGCCTCGCACCGTGAAGGTCGGTATGGTTCTGTTTACGGCGATCAACAGCGAGACCGCCTCAGGATTGGTGGAGGGGCTGCATGGTTACGGATACCGTGAGGGTGTGAATGTTGAGTTCGTCGGCCGAGAAGTCGTCACCTCGGCTGATCAGCTCGATGCGCAGGTAGCTCATGTCATAGCGGCGCGGCCCGATGTGATCGTCTCTACCAGTACGCCAGGCACCCTGGCGACCCAGAAACAGGCGGCACCACTGAATATTCCAGTCGTCTTCGCGCCAGTAAATGATCCCTTTACCAGTGGCATTGTGACCAACTACAAACAGCCGGGTGGCAACGTAACAGGGATTCGTCTGGCGAGTAGTGACGGAAAGCGTTTCGAGTGGCTACTTAGATTGAAACCATCGATAGAAAATGTCTATTTCCCTTACACCGCAGGTGACCCGAGTGCAGAGGCGTCACTGGGGCAGATCCGTGCCGCAGCGCGTAATCTGGATATCGATCTGCTGGCGATCGGTGCTGACACAGAGCAGGAGATTGATCGCCTGATTGATCAAATGCCAGAGCAGACAGATGCGATCTTTCTACCCAGAGACAGCCGCATTGAGGCCAATGTGGCGCTGTTTGTTGTCGCAGCCGAAGCGGGTTCGATGCCGCTATCGGCACCGAGCAAACAGCAGGTCGATCAAGGGCGCTCTTCTGTTACGGCTTTGAGCATCGTCGTATAGGGCGACAGGCGGCACGTCTGGTGGCGGAGATTCTCAAGGGCACCGATGTGGGTAACCTGCCTGTAGAGACGGCTGAGAACTACAGCTTTCTCAATATGAGGAGCGTCGAGGCGATCAATCTAGACATTTGGGATTCTATGCTGCGGCAGATGGATGAAATCATCAGGTAACGACAGAGATGACTGAGGTAAAAGAGATTCTCTGCGCCGGAGACTGACGGTTGCACTGCTGGCGATATCGATCGTGCCGCTTACCGTGGCAGGGATGCTGCTCGGCTGGTATAGCTACAATACCCAACTCGATCGAGTCTTTGCACAACAGCAGCGCGAGGCGAGCAATGTTGCCAACAAGGTGATCGTCTTTCTTCAGGATGCCTCTCGTGAGGTTGAAGAGTTGAGTCGTTTCCAGACCTTCTACACGCTTCCCCAGAAGCAGCGCGAGTACATGTACGAACTGCTGGTGCGGGAGAAGATCTACCGTGAGCTCTATGTGGTTGATGCTGACGGTTCGGAATTCAACATGGTGACGATGCGAGATGAGAACTACAACAGCGAACACCATAACTGGAGCGGGCGACCTGAATTTCAGGCGGCGATTGAAAAAAACAAACCAGTTTCGGAAGAGTCTCTTCGAATCGCTCACTGGTGAGCCGATGCTCAATATGGTTGTCCCGCAAATTGATCTGCGCAGCGGTGAGGGCATAGCGCCATCGTTGCAGAGCTGCGCCTGAAGGGGTTGTGGGGCGAAATTCTGGCTCAGAGCCGAGGTGAGCATAATCTGGTCTATCTGCTCGATCAGGAGGACCGGGTGCTCGCCCATCCCAACCCCTCGGTGGTGTTGCGAGAGACCCATTTCGACACACAGCATCGGGGCGTTATTGCCGCCGGTATCTCAGGGGGCGTGCGGTGATCTCAGCGCTGCCAGTGGACGTCGGTCAGCTCCACTTTCATGTTGTTCATGAGATCGCTTTGTCGAGGCGATGCAGCCAGCGATCCGCACCGTCTCGGTGGTTGTCGCTATTATTGTGGCAACGCTGCTGTTGGCGCTCTACATGGCCTTCTACGGTCTACGTACGATCTTCAATCCGGTTGAACAGTTGACCGCCACAGCGCGCCAGATCAGAGCGGGTGATCTGCAGGCAACGGCCAAGGTCGACAGCCACGACGAGCTGGGCGAACTGGCGACGGCCTTCAACGGTATGACGCGTGATCTGCGTGAAACTCTCGATGAGCTGAACAGCGAGATTATCGAGCGTGAAAGTAGAGAGCTGGCACTGGAGAAGAGCGAGCGTTACAACCGTACCCTGTTTGAGGAGACACCGATCGGTCTCGCTCTGGCGACCATGGAAGGCAGGCTGGTTGATGTGAATGAGGCCTATGCGCAGATTGTCGGGCGTTCGATCGATGAGGTGATGCGACTCAGCTATCTCGATATCACACCGGTTGAATATTTGCAGGCGGAGCAGCAGAAGCTCGCAGGACTCGAGCGTAGCGGCCGTTACGGTCCCTACGAGAAGGAGTATATCCACGCCGATGGCCATCGTGTGCCGGTGCTGCTTAATGGACTGATCATTGAGGATGAGGAGAACCGCTACATCTGGTCAACGGTGGAAGATATCACCGAACGTAAAAGGCTGAGCATGCGCTGACCAGTTCCGAGGCCGATCTGCGCGCCATCCTCGACAACATGTCCGATACCTTTATCCGTACCGATCTCTACGGGGTGATAGAGCGCGTCTCGATGTCGGTCACCGACCTGCTTGGATATCGCGAGGATGAGCTGTTAGGCAGAGAGACCTCACAATTCTATGTCGATGCCAATGATCGGCAGCAGATGCTGCAGAGGCTCGAGCAGGAGGGCGAGGTACACGACTATGAGATGCAGTTCCGTCGCAAGGATGAGCAGATCATCTGATTTCGCTCAATGTGCAGCCGCGTCTTAACCAGCAGGGTGAGAGCATTGGTATGGAGGGGTGCTGCGCGATATCACCCTGCGCAAGGCGATGGAGCAGGCGTTGCGTGACTCACACGATGAGTTGGAGCGGCGTGTAGAGTTACGTACCGAACAGCTTCTACTTGCCAAGGATGAGGCGGAGCAGGCCAACCGTGCCAAATCGGAGTTTCTCTCCCGCATGAGTCATGAGCTGCGCACGCCGATGAATGCGGTGCTCGGTTTTGCCCAGTTGCTCGAGGTCGATGAGGCGCTGGGTGAGGATCAACTCGATAGTATTCAAGAGATACTGCAGGCGGGCAATCATCTGCTGGAGTTGATCAATGAGGTGCTCGATATCGCACGAATCGAGTCGGGCCGTTTTGCACTGATCTGTGAAGAGGTCAATCTAGAGCTGCTGTTTGAGGAGTGTAGCAAGCTGATGCAGCCGCTACTGCTGCAGAGATCTCTCAGTCTGAGTAGTGATGTGGCGGTCTGTGATGGTCTTGAATTCTATGGTGACTACACCCGCATCAAGCAGGTCGTGCTCAATCTGCTCAGCAACGCGGCTAAATATAACCACGATAACGGTAGCATCGAGTTGAGCTGTGGCCTCTTTGAGGAGCGAGTGCGCATCAGTGTTACCGATAGCGGTTTCGGCATTTCCGAATCACACCAGAGCGAGATGTTCGAGGCCTTCAACCGTCTAGGCCAGGAGGGAGCCAGATTGAGGGCAGTGGTATCGGCCTGATGATCTCCGATAACCTGGCACAGGCGATGGGCGGAAAACTGGGTTTTGTCAGCCGTGAAGGTGAAGGCAGCACCTTCTGGATTGAGCTTCCAATCGCGGGCCTTCGCAAGACATAATCGCCATTCGCACGGACATTTCGTACCCACTTCGATAACCGAAGGTTATCAAACATCCACGCACAGTTCTGTGCGGCATAAGCGTCTAAGTCATTATTTATCAATATGATGGGTATTGATCGCGGCGTATTTTGTATCTGAATTTCTCTCTCTTTAGCGGTTTCACCTTGACAGAGTAAGACGGCTGTATTATTTATTTAATTACGAATTAGACAGTTGTCTTACTTGTTATGTGAGTGGTTGCGATGGCTACGGCAGGGCAGCAGATTAGAAAAGGTATCGCCTCGCTCGCTGACCGCCATGGAGAGCGAAGTGAGGGCGGTTAGTCCCCGATAGTCGACGCCGTCTGCCTATTCGTAGTTGAGAGCGCGAGCGAACGACGAAGAAGATGCAGCAGCGGCTTTATGTCGGCGTAGAGTCACTGAGGGAGTTGTGTAGAGCCGCGAAGAGGTGATTACGCAACGAACGCAGGACGGTCGGGGCGCCGTAGGCATAAACGGTCGCGTTAAGTTTTTGCTGTTTGCTTGGGCTTGGATGCCCAAAACAAACTTTCGCAAAAATAGCGACTCCCCGGTGACCGAGAAACAGGTGGCCGAGCGTGAGGCGGCACACGCCCCGTCGATGGCGATCATCGCCACCAGGGGCACGCGCGATATGGCCTACCCTTGCTTCAACGGGCGCCGCACTCGGCTGGGAGGTCTCGATCTTTACACCTTCATTGGCCTCGAGCTATTGAAGAGGATCTCGACCTGAAGGTCACACCGATCGGCATCACGGCGATGCCGATGAAGCTGCCGGTCGGACCCGACTGGTTCCAGCGTATCAACTGGAAGTTGCCCAACATGGTGATGAACAACCTGCCCGGATTTGAGGGCATGGCCAAGGGCTGTTTGGCAAAACACTGAGAAAAAAGTGTCGCAAAGGTCGGTGAGCTGCGTGAAATCTGTATCGAGTCGGAGGTGATGCTGGTCGCCTGTCAGATGATGGTCGACCTGCTTGGCTACCAGATCGATCAATTCATACCCAAGGTGACCGAATGGGTCGGTGCCACCTTATTCCTGCCCGTGGCCGCCACGGCCGATGTTGGGCTTTTCATCTAGCAATAGGAGCACGAAATGGAGCATGCAATAGCACAGGAAGTAGACGCCGAGGACTCAGCTGTCCGCTACCGATTCTGCGTATGAAGAAGGCGATGGGCAGTGTCATCAGTGGTGATGTGGTGAAGATGTTTGCCACCGATCCCGGTTCGGTAAAGGATATGGAGGCGTTCTGTACCCAGACCGGAAATGAACTGATCGAGACGGGGAGGAGAGTGGTGCCTTCACCTTCTGGTGAAAAACCGTAAGGTGATGAGTGGCTACCTACACAGGGAGGTGTATGCCGCCACGCGCTGCAATGAGCTGAGGTGGCGCGATATAATAGCCGACAACAGCTACTGGATACCGGGTAATGAAAGAGAAAGGGCAGGCCAACCGACAACGTATCGTAGAGGCAGCCAATGAGCTCTTCTACCACAAGGGTTTTAACCAGACCTCATTTGCTGAGGTGGCAGAGAAGTCTGGAATCCCGAAGGGCAACTTCTACTACTACTTCAAGAGCAAGGATGAGCTGTTGGCCTCGGTAATAGATGATCGACTCGCACAGACGAAGACCATGCTCGCCTCCTGGGAGAGTGGTTTCCAGTATCGAAACTACGCCTGCACCGTTTTGTGCAGATTCCCATTAGTGAGCTTGAAGGCATCGTTCAGTACGGCTGCCCAATGGGATCACTCAATGTCGAGCTGGTAAGGCGGAGGCGGGTTCAAAGCAGCATGCCGCTGAGATTTTCACCCTGTTTGCCGACTGGCTGGAGAAGCAATTTAGAGAGATGGGTTACGCAGAGCAGAGCCGAGATCAGGCGTTACATCTGTTGAGCATTGCCCAGGGGCCTCGCTACTGAGCTACGTCTATAGCGATGGTGAGATTCTGGAGAAGGGATGAAGCGCCTTCACGACTGGATCGAGTCACTGAAGATAAAAACACGGATTCTGATCTGAACTGGGCGCTCTGCCTAAACTGAATACATCCCCGTCCACGCCCCTCTTGAAATCGATCTCAAGCCTGGAGGGTCGCATCTTCTGCGCATGGGCAGAGTCGAGATCGCGAAGCACTGGATAGTCGGCGGCAAACTCCTCCGGATTACAGGCGGTTGATTGAACCGGCCTGAAGGCGACACTGAAGCGCTCGTTAACAGCAAGCGTGGGGTGGTCGAAAGCGTGCTGATGAAAATGGACCAGCTTCTTCACCACGCAGGAGAAGTAGAGCTGCATCTCAACCACCAGAGGCTGATCAAGCGTCGTCATGATTCGCTCGGCCCGCCCGGTCCACTCAATATCGAGTGGACTGCCTCGTAGCACAATTCGTGCACGGTAGCGGTTTGGATTAAGCAGCTTGTCGATGCCGTAAAGAGGGTTGAGCAGGTTGCCAAAGCTGAAATAACCGCGATGTAGATAGAGGTTCATTCTGTAACTCCATAACGCTGCTTTGGGCGGCAGCAGACGTATTAGACCCGCAAGATCGTTCGATTATTGCAGTGACAGACAAACGGACGCAAACAGCGGTTGCGTACAACCGCTGTGCATGGAGCAAGCTAACGTCCTTAAAGCTCGATCAATGAAGCGTGTACACCAGACTCGGCTGCAATAGCTATCAGGTCGTGGGGGCAGAGCTCCTCTGGATCGTAGGCAACAAACATCAGGTGCGCCTTTTCACTGTGCAGGTGAGGCTGCAGTCCACCAGTACGATTACCAAACGAAGCGAGCAGATCTTTCTGTTGCTGATCAGATAGATCTTCATCAATATGCATCAGGATTTCAGTCGTCATCACCAATCCTCCCATCCGGGTTGCTACTAGCAATAGCTTAGTAGATTGGTTGGTAATATGGGGAGGTCATGAGAGAGATAAGTTTTATTGATCGGTTGACACGCTGCGGTGAAGTTCTGCAGACTGCAGCCATGAACAACCTCAAACCCATGGCACTACGAATGCGTTTCATGCTGCGACTACGCGGCGTGAACACGGTTCTGTGTGTATTGGGGAAGGGGTAGCGTTAGCGCAAATTAGCTGACAGCTAAGCAGGAAATCCAAAGGCCGCAGATCCGAGAGATCTGCGGCCTTTTTTATGCCCAGGGATGGGCGGTATGCCGCGGGCGCAGGGATGCGCAGGAGCGGCCTGCTTGATCATCGAAGCCCTGGTTAGGGCAGGAACAGTAGGGTGGGTTGAGCAAAGCGATACCCACCAATGGCGAAGAACGCTGACATTTGTTGGGTTTCGTTAAAACTCAACCCACCCTACGCATTACCAACGTAACGACAAAAAGGAGAGAAGTGATGAATACCCGTTTCAGTTCAATCATGCCGATTACCAACCGGCCCGAGACCCGCTTTGTTGAGGGTAAGGGCGTGTGGCTGATGGACGAGATGGGCCGACGCTATCTCGACTTCATGCAGGGATGGGCAGTCAACAC
The DNA here is from genome assembly GCF_013343005.1 of Candidatus Reidiella endopervernicosa. Lineage (GTDB taxonomy): Bacteria > Pseudomonadota > Gammaproteobacteria > Reidiella > Reidiella endopervernicosa. Next base: position 401,060 of record NZ_CP054491.1, on the reverse strand, counting down.
GCTAGGCCACTCGCCAAAGGTCGTTGTCGATGCGATCGCAGAGCAGGCGGGGCGTCTGATGAATATCGGACCTGCCTTCTACAATGAACCGATGGTGGCACTGGCTGATCAGATCACCGCCCACAGTGGTCTCGATGAGGTCTTCTTCGCCAACAGCGGTGCCGAGGCGAACGAAGGTGCGATCAAGCTGGCACGTAAGTGGGGCACAAAACAGAAAAACGGTGCCTTCGAGATCGTCACCATGCAGAACGGATTTCACGGCCGCACGCTCGCAACGATGTCGGCCAGCGGTAAGCCGCAATTCGAACTTCTTTTTGAACCGAAGGTTCCCGGTTTCATCAAGGTGCCGTTTAACGATATCGGTGCAGTAGAGGCCGTGATCGGTGAGCAGACTGTGGCAGTGATGCTGGAGCTTATTCAGGGTGAAGCGGGCGTGATACCCGCTGATCTCGACTTTGTACAGCAACTGCGTGAGTTGACCAGTACCAACAACTGCCTGCTGATTATTGATGAGATCCAGACCGGCATCGCCCGGACCGGCCAGCTATTCGCTTTTAACTACTACGGCATCGAGCCCGACATCATCACTCTCGGCAAGGGGCCGGGTGGTGGTGTGCCGCTTGCCGCGTTGGTGGCAACGCATGCGGTGAGCTGCTTCGAGCCGGGAGATCAGGGGGGCACCTTCAACGGCAATCCGGTGATGTGCGCAGCCGGATGTGCGGTGTTTGAGGCGGTGACCAGTACGCAGTTTCTCGCAACCGTCGAACAGTGTAGCGCTCAGCTGGTCGATGCACTTGAGGGATTGGCGAAAAAATATGGCCTGGGAGGCGTGCGTGGTCGGGGGCTGCTGCTGGCGCTCGACAGCGGTCCGTTATCGGCGGTGGAGATAGCTGCTGCGGCATTTGAAGGTGGTCTGCTGGTCAATGCGCCACGCACCGATACGCTCCGTTTTATGCCGCCGCTGAACGTCAGCGCGCAGGAGATTGGCGAGATGGTGGCACGGTTGGAAAGGGCGGTAGAGCAGGTTATCAGGGAGAGAGAGGGTGAATAGTTCAGTTATTAAGATAGAAAAATACCTGGTGTCGTCAGAAATAATCGACTTTGACGATATTGATGTGGCAAACAGGGCTAAACAGCTCGCAGGTGGGACCACGCTGGAGGTGGCGCAGCGCTGCTTCGAATGGGTGCGGGATGAGATCGATCACAGCAACGACATCGGCGCGCAGCAACTCACCTGCAACGCCAGCGAGGTGCTCCGAAAGGGGCACGGTCTCTGCTACGCCAAGAGTCATCTTCTGGCTGCACTGCTGCGTGCCAACGCCATTCCGACTGGTTTCGGCTACCAGCGTTTGTATGACGATGCGGGCGACTATATGCTGCACGGCTACAACATGATCCATATCGGTGAGCAGGGGTGGTATCGGGTCGATGCGCGTGGCAACAAGCCGGGTGTTGATGCGCAGTTCATGCCGCCGCGGGAGCAGCTCGCCTGGCGTGGCGATGGGCCGGGTGAGTGCGACTATCGCATCAACCTCGCCGAGCCGTTACCGCAATTGGTGAGGGTGTTGCACAGTGGGCTGACGGTCGCTGAGGCGTGGTCGTTCTTTCCAAAAAGCGTGCCGATGGGATAGCAGAGACAGGGAGTGACAAGCGTGATCGAGTATAAAAATGAGGTGCCGGACATCAAGGATTACTGGCCACTCTATCTGAGCACCGGTTGGAATGAGGTGTTCAAGATGGATGCAAACAGTGTAGAGCGTGCGATCGGCAACAGCAGCTTCGCCGTCTCGGCCTATTGGCAGGGAGAGCTGATCGGGTTTGCGCGCGCGGTCTCTGATCGGGTGATGTACGCCACCATCTACGATGTGATGGTGCTACCGGAACAGCGAGGCCGGGGAATAGGCAGTGAACTGGTCGCCAATATCACCCGTCAGTGCAAGGCGGCGGGGGTCTATAGCGTGCATCTGTTCGCCGCCGACGGCACCGAGCCGTTCTACCAGCGTTCAGGTTTTCAGGCACGTCCACCCAGCATGCCGGGTATGCGTTACGAGGCTGAAGAGGGGTAGCGCCGCTAGATCATGCTCTCATCGGTGAAGGTGTTGCGAATCGTCACGACCTCGTCGAGGCGCGAGGCGAGGGCGGCGACCGACTCCGGGCAGTATTTGATGCCGCTGTTGGCCGCCAGTTCGGCCATTGCCTGCTCCACGCTCCACGCTTTTTGTAGGGGCGGTGGCTGGTGAGCGCATCAAAGACATCGGCGACGGAGATGATGCGCGCCTCGAGGGGAATCTTCTCGCCGACCAGACCGCGCGGGTAGCCGCTGCCGTCGTACGCCTCGTGGTGGCAGATGGCGATGTTCTTAAGCATCTCGATGTAGGGGAGTTCGGCGGCATCGAAGTTATTGACGATCATCTCGATCATCTCCAGCCCCTTCTCAGTGTGGTGCTTCATCTGCTCAAACTCCTCATCGGAGAGTTTGCCGGGTTTGAGCAGAATCGCATCGGGGATGGCGATCTTGCCGATGTCGTGGGTCGGTGCGAACTGGAAGATATATTCGACAAACTCATCATCGAGACCATATCTGGGTGCAATGGTCTGGGCGATCAGGCGTGAGTAGCGCGCCATCCGCTCCAGATGGCTGCCGGTCTCGGGGTCTCGGTGGTGGGTGATTGACTGGGTGGTGCGGACAGCGGCGATCAGGGTGTCGATTGAGCGTGCCACATGGTTGATCGACAAGGAGAGCAGCTGCAGCAGCGGGTCGATGAGATTGAGTACCTCGTCGCTGAAGCAGTCGCTCTGGCGCGAGTTGACGAAGATGAAGCCGAAGAAGTTGCCGTCGAGGTACATCGGCTTGGTGTAGCTGGAGCGAAAGCCGTGCTGCGCCAGCTTCTTGCTGTGGAGCTTGTCACTGTCGTGCAGTGCGATGGGCATGTTGGCAATCACCCGCGACTGCCCCGAACGCACGATCTCCAGCAGCGATTTCGTATCGCTCAGGCGCGCCTGGTAGAAGGAGATGGGGGAGTCCTCGCCTGGACAGCGGATGAAGGTCTTAACGATGTCGCTCTGGGCATCGTAGAGCGCGACGGCGATGCGATCGACAAAGGGGTGGGCTCGTTTGACCTGCTGGTAGATGAAATCGAGCTTCTCGCTCGGCGAGAGGCGCTCGCCCAGCGCACTGAGCAGATCGCTGTGCTGATAGATGACCCTCTCTTCCATCTTATTGTCGCTCGCTCCATGGAACCGCTTGTTGTTAAAGCAGAGTGTAGTTGCTGATAGTCGAATTGACTGAGCCGCATGATCTGATTTTGTGATGGTATGGCTGGCTTGAGCCGGGGGAGGTGTAAATGCAGTATGGCCGTCGCTTACGGGCGCGATAAAGCACAAAACATAGGGTTTATGGGCGTAAATGCGCTTAAAACGTACGTTATGATAGGCGGCCCGTGTTAATATCGCCGCCTCCTTATATATAGATTCGGTTAGAGCAATGTCTGAGAAGAAGCCCACCTCACTCCACTACCACCTGCAGCAGCGCATCCTGATTCTCGATGGCGCGATGGGCACCATGATCCAGCGCTATGAGCTGGGCGAGGCCGACTACCGTGGCGAACGCTTTGCTGACTGGGCCTCTGATCTGAAGGGCAACAACGACCTGCTCAGTCTCACCCAGCCGAAGATCATCCGAGAGATCCATGAGCAGTATCTGGAGGCGGGCGCCGACATCGTCGAGACCAATACCTTCAACTCCACCAGCGTTTCGATGGATGACTACGGTATGCAGGCGCTGGTCTACGAGCTAAACGTAGCCGGTGCCAGGCTGGCGCGCGAGGCGGCCGACAAGTTCACCGCGCAGAATCCCGATCGTCCAAGGTTTGTTGCAGGTGTGCTCGGCCCAACCGGTCGCACCGCCTCGATCTCGCCCGATGTGAACGATCCGGGCATGCGTAACGTCACCTTCGATGAGCTGGTCGAGACCTACACCGAGGCGACCCGAGGCCTGATCGATGGCGGCTCCGACATCATCCTGATCGAGACCGTCTTCGACACCCTCAACGCCAAGGCGGCGATCTTCGCCGTGCGTGACTACTTCGATCAGAACGACGTCGAGCTGCCGATCATGATCTCCGGCACCCTCGCCGACGCCTCCGGTCGTACCCTCTCGGGACAGACCGCCGAGGCGTTCTGGAACTCGCTCTCGCACGCCGAGCCGATCTCCTTCGGCTTCAACTGCGCGCTCGGCGCCGCCGAGCTGCGCCAGTACGTGGAGGAGGTCTCGAAGATCGTCACCTGCCACGTCAACGTGCACCCCAACGCCGGTCTGCCCAACGCCTTTGGCGGTTACGACGAGACCCCCGAGCAGATGTCTGAGCAGCTCAAGGAGTGGGCCGAGTCGGGCTTTCTCAACATTGTCGGCGGTTGCTGCGGCACCTCGCCCGACTACATCAAGGCGATCGCCGAGGCGGTCGAGGGTATCGCGCCGCGTCCGCTGCCCGAGGTAGCAAAGCAGTGTCGTCTCTCCGGTCTGGAGCCGTTCAACATCGGCGAGGATTCGCTCTTCGTGAACGTCGGTGAGCGCGCCAATGTGACCGGCAGCGCCAAGTTCAAACGGCTGATCCTGGAGGGTGAGTATGACGAGGCACTCTCGATCTGCCTGGAGCAGGTGGAGAACGGTGCGCAGATCATCGACATCAACATGGATGAGGCGATGCTTGATGGTGAGCAGGCGATGGTCACCTTCCTCAACCTGATCGCCGCCGAGCCCGATATCGCCAAGGTGCCGGTGATGCTCGACTCCTCCAAGTGGGAGATCATCGAGGCGGGCCTGAAGTGCGTACAGGGCAAGGGGGTGGTCAACTCGATCTCGCTCAAGGAGGGTGAGGAGAAGTTCATTCACCACGCCAAGCTGCTTCGTAAATATGGTGCGGCGGTGATCGTGATGGCCTTCGACGAGGAGGGGCAGGCCGATACCTTCAAGCGAAAGACCGAGATCTGTCAGCGCTCCTACGACGTGCTGGTCAACAAGGTCGGTTACCCCGCCGAGGACATCATCTTCGATCCCAACATCTTTGCGGTCGCCACCGGTATCGAAGAGCACAACAACTACGCGGTCGACTTCATCGAGGCGACCGGCTGGATTACAAAGAATCTGCCGCACGCGATGATCTCCGGTGGCGCCTCCAACGTCTCCTTCTCCTTCCGTGGTAACAACCCGGTGCGCGAGGCGATTCACTCCGTCTTCCTCTATCACGCCATCAAGCAGGGCATGACCATGGGCATCGTCAACGCCGGCATGCTCTCGGTCTACGACGACCTGCCCGCTGAGCTGCGTGATGCCGTAGAAGATGTCGTGCTCAACCGTGATGCCGATGCCACCGACCGCCTGCTGGCAATCGCTGACAACTATCGCGGTGACGGTGCACAGGCGAAGAAGGAGGATGAGTCGTGGCGCAGCTGGGAGGTCGCAAAACGTATCGAACACGCCATGGTCAAAGGCATCGACAGCTACATCGTTGATGACACCGAAGAGGCGCGCCTCAGCTTCGAGCGCCCGATCCAGGTGATCGAAGGTCCGCTGATGTCGGGCATGAACACCGTGGGTGATCTCTTCGGCGAGGGCAAGATGTTCCTGCCGCAGGTGGTCAAGAGCGCACGTGTAATGAAGAAGGCGGTCGCACACCTGATCCCCTTTATCGAGGCAGAGAAGAGCGAAGGCGCTCAGTCCAATGGCAAGGTGCTGATGGCCACCGTGAAGGGTGATGTGCACGACATCGGCAAGAACATCGTCGGCGTGGTGCTGCAGTGCAACAACTTCGAGGTGGTCGATATGGGCGTGATGGTGCCCGCTGCCGACATCCTCGCCAGGGCGAAGGAGGAGAGTGTCGACATCATCGGTCTCTCCGGCCTGATCACCCCATCGCTTGAAGAGATGGTCCATATCGCCAAGGAGATGGAGCGCCTCGGTAACACCATTCCGATCATGCTCGGTGGCGCGACTACATCGAAGGCGCACACCGCCGTGAAGATTGATCAGCACTACCAGCAGCCGACGATCTGGGTGAAGGATGCCTCGCGTGCCGTCGGCGTGGCGCAGAACCTGATCTCCGAGGAGTATCGGGAGAGTTACCTTGCAGAGGTGAGTGCCGATTACGAGCGGGTGCGCGAAGAGTACGCCGGTCGTCAGGCCAAGGTGAGCTACGTTTCGCTGGAAGCGGCGCGTGCCAACCGCACCCCAATCGACTGGGCAAACTACCAGCCACCCGCACCGACTAAAACCGGCGTGCAGGTGTTCAAGAATATCGACCTCAACACGCTTACCGATTACATCGACTGGACCTTCTTCTTCCACGCCTGGGAGCTGAAGGGTCGCTATCCAAAGATTCTGGAAGATGCCGAGAAGGGCGAAGAGGCACGTAAGCTCTTAGCCGATGCCGAGGCGATGTTGAAAAAGATCATCGATGAAGAGTGGCTTGAGGCGCGTGCCGTGGTCGGCATCTTCCCGGCCAACAGCACCGAGGATGACGATATCGTTTTAGCGGGGATACCTGGCGAAGAGATCGCACGCTTCCACATGCTACGTAAGCAGACCAAGCAGCCCACCGGAAGGTTCAACGAATCACTCGCTGACTACATCGCGCCGATGTCGAGCCGTGTCACCGATCACATCGGTGGCTTCGCTTGCACCGCCGGTATCGGCATCGACGCCAAGGTCGCCGAGTTCGAGGCCGACCACGACGACTACAGCGCGATCATGCTCAAGGCGATCGCCGACCGTCTAGCCGAGGCGTGCGCCGAGTGGCTGCACAAAGAGGTTCGGACCAAGGTCTGGGCCCACAGTGCAGATGAAGTGCTCGATAACGAAGCACTAATCAAAGAGGAGTACCAGGGCATCCGCCCGGCACTCGGCTACCCCGCCTGCCCGGAACACACCGAAAAGGGAATCCTCTGGAAGCTGCTCAATGTCGAAAAGAACATCGAGCTGCAGATCACTGAAAGCTACGCGATGGTCCCCACTGCCGCCGTCTCCGGTCTCTACTTCAGCCACCCCGAGAGCCGCTACTTCAGTGTTGGAAAACTGAACGAAGAGCAGGTGACCGACTATGCGAAGCGAAAAGGGATGGAGCAGAGCGAAGCCGAAAAATGGCTTGCGCCCAACCTGGGCTACGAGGCGAAATAAACCAGAATGACGTACACGACTGCATGGATGCAGGATGCGAAGTAAATGCCAAGAATTGGCTGGCAGACTGATTAAGTGAGGAATGATTGTGAGCGCTATTACTAAGGATGGGAGTTGTCGGTTTATGACTGGCTTATCATGCAAGCGTTCATAATCAGCTGGGAAGGTCAGGCAGAAAACGCCAGAGAGATCGCAGCTGCTCTGAGCAGTGAGGTTGATGCGCTCCACGTTATCTACTCCAACCACTCTGATCGTGCCGAAGAGGGGCTGGAAACTGGACTCAGGTTCCCGATGACTGGTTCTTTGGAAAGAAGTTTTCCCGTAGTCTGGATCTTTTGATGGTGAGGTACTGCTGCTCATTCAGGCAGATGCGCAGTGTGATGACTGGCCGCAACTGGTGAGAAGATGTCGCGGCGCTTTTCCAAGAAAAGGGTCGGTGTCTGGGGCCTGGCGTTGATCACACACCACACGACTACGACTTTCTACAACAAAACCATCGTCAAAACGCGAGCTACGCCATGCCATAAATATCGATGCCATCGTGGTTGCATACTCACACTCTGTGGTCGAAAGAATGCGTGGATTTAACTACGAAGATAATAATCTTGGCTGGGGTATTGATTGGGCTGCGAACTGTTACTCGCGCGTAAACAGTCTTCATGTATTGAGAGACAGATCGGTAGAGGTGTCTCATCCGCAAGGACGTGGTTACGACGCTGATGAAGCAATGAGACAGATGGAATCGTTTCTGGAGCAGATGAACGAACAAGAGAAGATTCAGTACACGTTGCTCATGACGTATAGGGGTATCGATAATGCAAGAACGAAAAAAGGTCAGCCGTTCAATAAGAGCCATCGTCAGCAACGGAGCGCACGGATGAGATGCTTTGTGTGCTTAGTAAAAATGGGATTTATAGGCTGCTCGTAACTGTTATGAGTCGGCTTGAGTTTGGTTTGAATTATCAGCGGGAGTAGAGATGCCATTTCCAATGCAAGTCATCCTGATAGTCGGCGCAACCGGCTATCTGCTGACAGCGCTGCTGTTTTTCATAGCGCGAACCATGCCGCGGACCAACCCCGGTGCAGGATGGTGGGGACTCTCCTCGCTTGCGGCGGGTACAGGGTATATCGCACTACTGGTGCTGGGCATGAGCGGAAGGCCCGAGCTGGGTGAGGCGCTCTATAACACCCTCTTTGTCGTTTGGATTGTCTCGCTCTATATCGGTGGTTCGCAGTTTCTCTACCTGAAGGTCAACACCAAAACGCTGTTATCCCTGGCTGCAGTGGTCGTGCTCTGGCTTAGTTATTTCAATCATATACAGCCTGAATTCCTACCGGCGGCGGTTGCTGTATCGCTCTTCTGTGGTTTACTTAATCTGCACTTGGCGTGGCTCTTTGCCACCAAGATGGTTCGCAACAGTGCCATTAAAAAGCACTGGTGGTGGCGTTGGCAATCAGCGGCCTCCACTGGCTCGACTACCCGCTGCTACGCCCGATTGAATCGTTTGCTCCAATCGGCTTCTCACTCTGCGCAATCATCTCGGTAGCGATCAACAGTCTGCTTGCTGGCATGTTGTTGCGACAGTTTCGTCATCGCATGTTGGAGGCTGAAGAGATGGCAGTCGATTCCGCCACGCACGATCTACTCACCGGCCTCAACAATCGCATGGCCCTCAATACACTCTTTGATCAGGTCATGGCGCAGGCGCGACGCAATGAGACAGAGATAGCCATGCTCTATCTCGATCTCGACGGTTTCAAACCAGTTAACGACCGTCTGGGTCACCGCGCGGGTGATGAGGTGCTGATAGAGGTGGCGAAACGGATCACATCCGTGGCGCGTGAGTCGGATGTCGTGGCGCGTATTGGTGGAGATGAATTTGTGGTAATCCTCACTGGGCTAAAAGGTGGAGAGCGTGCCGATGCCGAACCGATTGCAGAGAAGATCGTCGATGTGATTAACCTACCGATGAATATTGCAGGAGAGGGGTGCCGCCTGAGCACCAGTGTCGGTATCGCCTATTGCCCATCACAGGCGAGAGCCTCGACAAACTGCTCAACCTCGCCGACAAGGCGTGTATGTCACCAAACATGGTGGCAAGAACGGGTTCACCATCGCCGAATCGGCCTGAAGGAATGACCCTGTTAACCGAAGGCGATATCGGTTATTAATAGTGGGCAAGGACTAATAACAAGAACAGGGAAGAGTGTTCATGGAAGCGAACAACACAGAGCAGGATAGCGAACAGAGCCATACCCTATCTCCATCATCGTGGTATGTGCACCTACTCGGCGGCACGCTCCTGACACTCGCCCTACTCGATATCTTCTACATTGTTGCCGCCTGGCCCGTTGAACTGCCAAACCAGCCGTGGACAAGCTGGGGCTATCGATCTACTTCACCAAAGAGCAGTCGTTACCCGACGAGATACGGCTGCTGATCATCGTTATCCTCTGCGGCGCCCTCGGCAGCCTCATCCACGCCCTCAAGTCATTCATCAACTTCACCGGCAGCCAGAAATTCAAGGCAGCCTGGGTCTGGTGGTATCTGCTGCGTGCCCCGATGGGTGCGCTGCTGGCGCTGGTCTTCTACTTCGCACTGAGAGGCGGCTTGTTGCTGCTAACCAACGGCAACACAGCAGCCGATTTCGAAGTGTTTGGCATCGCAAGTGTCGCGACGCTGGTTGGGCTCTTTACCGAACAGGCAACAGCAAAATTAAAAGAGTTATTCGACACCCTCTTTACTCCTAAGCAACAGAGAGAGTTGCCGGATAGGTTGGAAGATGTTGAGAAGTAGAATCGACCCTGAAAAGGGTAGGTAATTAATAATGAAAATAGTGAAAAGGGGCGTTTTAATGGGTGGGTTAGTACGAACAAGGGTTTTGCTGCTGGTGATGAGTCTAGCGTTTCTATCGGGGTGTTTGGAAACGGCCTCAATTGTGAAAAGTTTAACGGAGGATACGAGTGATTCTGAATCTGATAGCGGACCAAAATTAGTTGAGTTTGAGGAGGCCTATTATACATTTGATGAGGTGGTCGGCGGGGTGTATGAAAATTTATATGACGACTTTCTCGAGGGTGAGCCATTCGGTGTGTCTGTGGTAGATGGAAAAGTTAACAATGGCCTCTATTTCGATAGCAGCTCAACGAACTATGTCAGATTGAATGACTATGATGGCAAGTCCGTAACAGATATGATATTTCCAGATGGTGAAATGAGTTTTGAAGGATGGGTGAAATTCGAGTCGCTTGATCTAGCAACCAAGTACCACTTCTTTGGCGATCAAAACACTGGTGTGAAAAGTTTTAAAGCGGAGGTGGTTGATGGGCAGTTTAGAGTAATAATTTACGATTGGTCCGATACCACGGAATTGGTCAGAACTAGCTACGTATTCGGGTTGGACACCTGGTACCACATAGCATTTACATTCGATGGTGTTAACTCGAGGTTTTATATTGATGGTGCTCTAAATAACTCGGCCACAGTATCTGGCGCACTTAGTCGAGTAGGAAATGACCTCTATATTGGTGGTGGGCATGGTATGAATACCTTTCCAGGCTATATCGATGAGTTTGGTTACTACAGCCGCGAGCTAACAGCAGTGGAGGTAGCTGCATCGTATAACGCCAATAAGTAGCAGGAATAATGATCGAGTTACCTGATGGTTGTGTGATTGTATGGCGAGTGGGTGTGATAAAGGGTGCTGACCTCTTTAGTCAAATGGTGATGTAATTGCAAGTGGATTATTGGTGGATCGAAATGAGAAGAGGATGGCTACTCATTACGCGGCCACGAAAAAGGTACGGATTTAGAACGCCACAAGAAATGATGGAAAACGAACTAAAAGGAGGTCTTGTCAGTGTTGCACTTGATTCTTGAGTCTAAGCTGACACATTTAACAGAAGTTCTTGAAAGAACGGGGTCGTATAGAAATTAGTTGTCCTGTTAGCATTTGACAGGTGGGTTGCTGTTTTACCTGCAAGTAGTAACTTTATGATTTACGCTACAGTTGCATGTGCATAATCATGCTGTCTACATAAGTCAGCAGCCCATAGAGTCTTTGTTTTATATCATCAAAGGAAAGCCGTGTTAGGTGGGTCGGGTGTTGTGTGGTATCAACTGCCCATCAGTTTATTCATTGTTTTAACCTCGAAATAGTTTGTGGAAGGGGTCGGGGCGTACTGTGCCAATAAGAATCTATACGCTAGGTACGGCGCTGGCGCGTCTTGTCGCTGCGCTCTTCATCGCTTTACCGCTGTTTGCATGGGCTATCTATCTGGTCCACGACAACTACTGGCAAGCTAATCTGATGAGTTTCATCTACGTTCTGCCGATCATTATTCTGCCTGTCGTCTATGTCTATTTCGGAGCGCGCGCACTGCTTAGCCTCTTGGTTGTTGCTGCGTTGATAGGTGGTTTGGTCTATGTCGCTTATTCCTATCAGCTAATCGACGCACAGCTCCCTGGAGATGGCGACGCGGTGATTTTCGTGATGGTCTCGCTATGCTCTTCTGTCCGCTGAATATTGTAATATTTGGCTGGATTCTGTGGAGAACTACACTCTGGATCGAATTTGGCCCTAGCCTGAAGTTTCGCACCTGGCTGCGCGAAGAGCAGCTTACCTGGCACGATGTCTATGTGGTCGAGATAGCGCCTACGGTCGTACGCAAGGGACCCATTGCAATCAAGTATCGACTGGCTAGTTTGGCGCTTGAGGATGGGCGTGTATTTAACTTCCGTATCAGTAATAAGGATGAGCAGCGTCTGCGTGAATTGATGAAGTGGCTGGGGCGCGAGCTGGTCGAGGGGAGGGTGACGAGGTCGGTAGTTGGATCTAGAGCTGCCACGATGTATAGGAGAGGTATATATAAGGGGCCAGTACCCTTTAAGTGTGGATAAGAAGTCCGTGTCAGCCCATTTATCTACAAGAACTTTGTGATTGGCAGTTCTGTTACTTCAATATTGCTTTTTATGTGCGCAAGATTCCCCATTGCAATCTTTGCATCCTTCTTCGGTGTCTTTTGACTCTTTTTAATAAACCCATGCAGTAGCGCAATATCGTTGTGTGGGGTTTTTGTAAACATGATTCGTGCTGACTCTTTGCTGCAATCGACGCGAAGTTTGTAGATGGTTCCTTTGTAGCCCCAAATCTTTGGCTTCAGTATCTTCAGGCTGTTGCTCATGAAGATCTCATTGGCCTCACTATATGCCTGAAGCTTTTTGCAGATGGCGGCGGCGAGCTCTTCGGAAACACTGTTTAAAAATGCTTCGAACGCTGATGGGCCATTCTTCTCTTGTATGGTGAGTATTTTCATGTGGAAAAATATGACGTATTCAAGGCAAGTAGCCCGGATGAAGTATAACGCAATCCGGGTTGACCAAAATCTAACCCCGGATTCTGCTTCGCGTCATCCGGGCTACATGACTGCTTGATGCGGAAGGGTTTAGCACTCTTTTCAAAATGGGGTTGGATGAAACTGTGCGCCACAGGTGATGAAGTCGGTGTTATGCCTCCGATTACAGGTTGCAATGCTTAGTTGTGAGAAGTGTTGTAGAAAGAGTTTGTTAAGTGGTTTATAAAAGTGCTGGTGAGTAGAGGCTCACGGCTCAAATAAGAATAAGAGAATCAGGAAGGGAAATGGATAGCGATTTGGATATCGACGAACTCAGCGAGTTTCACCGCATTGTCATGGATAACAGTGCCATGTGGCTCAATGTGCTGGATAAAGATGCCAGGGGGTTATGTGGAACCGGCCGGCGGAGAAGATCGGCGGCTACAGCCGGGAGGAGGTGCTTGGCCGTAACGATATCTGGGAGCTGCTCTACCCGATGAGGCCTACCGCAACTACGTCTTCTCGCGAGCAATGGATATCATCGAGCAGGGACTGGCGGTAGAGAACTTTGAGACCACCATCCACTGCAAGAACGGCAGTGAGCGCGTCCTCTCCTGGAACTCACACGATCTGAAGGATGCTGATGGCGAGGTGATTGGTTCGCTGGCGCTGGCGAAAGACATTACCGACATGCACCACAGTCAGGAGGAGCTTAAGCATGCGCTGCAGCAGGCTGAGTCGGCCAGCAAGGCTAAGGATCAGTTCATCGCCGCCACCAGCCACAAGATTCGTACTCCGATCACCGCCATCCTCGGCATAATCGACCTGCTGGCGAAAACGGAGCTCTCTGATAAACAACGTGAGCACCTTGATGTGGCTCGCACCGCCACTAACATTCTCAGCACCACCATGGAGGATGTGCTCGACGTGGCGCGGCTCAAGGGTGGTCAGTACCAGCTTGATGAGAGAGAGGAGGCGCTCAGCTCATCGCTCGAGGATATCGCCACCATTCTCGGCAACGATGCGCGTAACAAGGGGTTGGCGTTCCATGCCGAGATTGGTAGTGAGTTGCCCGAGCGGATCATTGTCGACCACGCGCGTCTCCATCAGATATTGATGAATCTGGGCTATAACGCCATCAAGTTTACCGAGCAGGGGGCTGTCACCCTGCGTGCCCATCTGGACGAGGAGCGGCCCGATGTTCTGCGTCTCACCGTCAGCGATACCGGTATAGGTATCCCGGACGAGAAGATCACCTCCATCTTCGAGCCCTATGAGCAGGCCGACAACTCCATGTCACGCAAACATGGCGGCCTCGGGCTGGGGCTTGCGATCGTCGCCCAGCTGATCGACCTGATGGGAGGCGATATCGAGGTCTCGAGCGTCATAGATGTCGGCACCATCATTACCGTCGAGCTACCTTTCACCGTAGGAGCATCGGAGCACAATGGCGAGGCGGAGACCGATTCGGCGAGCAAGGGCGGCGAGCAGCGCTCGCTGCGTATCCTGTTGGCCGAGGACAATCACCTCAACGTCATTGTCATCACCTCATTTTTCGATGAGATGCCCCATGCGCTGGAGGTGGCGGTCAACGGCAGGAAAGCGGTGGAGCACTATCAAGAAGAGCACTACGACCTGGTGCTGATGGATATCCAGATGCCAGAGCTCGATGGCAACAGCGCCATGCAGCAGATACGTGTGATCGAGCAGGACGAGGGGCGTAACGCCAGCCACATCATCGCGCTGACCGCCCACGCCACCGATGATGACCGCGCCAGGGGGCTGGAGCTCGGCTTTGACAACTACATCACCAAGCCGATCGACTACGGTGAGTTGATCGCCACGGTCGATCGGCTCGCCTCAGCTGCAAGAGCCTAAACCGGTAGCAGCTGGGCGGAGAATTTTGAACGTTTTCGATCGCTTTCTATCGGTGCGTGTTGAAGCTATGTCGTCAACACATGGTCGCTACAACCAGATTTCTGAGCCCGAAACCTTTGTCTTAATCATCATCCTACAGATCACTATGATGACCTCACCAGGGTAGAGAGTGTGTAACATCTAGCGACGCTATTTCGCTATACTCCGCGCCATGAAAAATGAGATTGAATTGCTGGCGCCGGGTGGGGATATCGACTCCATCAAGGCTGCTATCGTGGCAGGGGCGAATGCGGTCTATTGCGGACTGGATCGCTTTAACGCTCGTAATCGGGCGGAGAACATCACCTTTGATGACCTCGCTGGGATACTAAGGTTGGCTCATCAGCACGATTGCGAAGTTTTCCTTACGCTAAATATCATTATTGTTGAGACTGAGATACCGGCTCTTAGCATTCTGCTAAACAAGCTGGTGAACACCAAGCTTGATGGCATCATTGTTCAGGACTTTGGTGTCTTCCATCTGCTGCAAAAATATTACCCCTCGTTCAAGGTCCACGCCTCTACCCAGCTGACGACTCACAATGCAGGTCAGATCAAGTTTCTGAATGAGCTGGCGGCTACGCGGGTTAATCTCTCGCGTGAATTAAGCCTTGAGGAGATCCACTCACTATCCACCGTCGCACACGAAAACGACATGCTGACCGAGGTCTTTGTTCACGGCTCTAACTGTATCGCCTTCTCCGGTATCTGTTACCTGAGTTCGGTGCATGCCGGTAAGTCGGGTAATCGTGGCCAATGTAGTCAGCCCTGTCGTGATCAGTACCTGACTACGGCTGAGGGCAGAGACTTCCCACTCAATATCAAAGACAACTCGGCCTTCTCTGATCTACGTGGTCTCTATGAGGCTGGGGTTGATTCACTAAAGATCGAGGGGCGCATCAAGAAGCACCACTACGTCTATACGGTGGTTGAGAGCTGGCGGCAGCAGTTGAAACGCTTCTATGAACAGGATCAGGTGGGCCGTGGTGAGGGTTCACTGCGTAAGGTCTTCAATCGCGACTTCTCCAACGCCTTTCTGCAGGGGGAGATTAACCGCAACATGTTTATCGACAATCCTCGCGACAACTCTGCGATCTATCAAGCCAAAAAGAGTGGAATGTCGGTTGAGGTGGCGCTGCCAACGGCCAAGCGTAAGCTCTATGACCAGAAGACCGAGATCATCAACAGTGTAGATGTGCAGATCGCTGCACTGAGTACCGAGAAGGCACCTCTGATCCTCTCTGCATCCGGTGAGGTTGGGTCTCCATTAACGCTCTCGATCAAATCATCCGATCTCTCCTTCGAGGTTAAGTCTGAAAGTACCCTGATCAGTGCTGCGACCAAGGAGAATCGAACGTCGGCAAGAGCAGGGAGCAAGAAGGGTATTCCGCAGTCACTCGATAGTGAGCTGCTGGCTGAGCGATTCAAGGCGATCAACGACACCGAGTACTTTATCGATGAGATCGATCTGAGCGAACTTGATGACGACCTTATTGTTCCCTTTAAAGAGTTGGTCGTGCTGAAGAGGCAAATCCTCTATGTGCTGAATGGATCTAAAGAGATACAGGCACCGGTAGAGCTACCGCGACTTAAAAAAAGTCCATCCGATGAGGCCTCTCCTGAACTCTCACTGCTAATCTCTTCAGCGGAAGATCTCCATCTCTGCAAGGAGAGTGCGGCTAAAGTTTTCTATCAGCTTCCCAATAGCTTTAAGAAGGGGAGCGCCGAGTATGTTGAGCTGTTTCGCAACAATGAGGGCCTGATCCCCTGGTTCCCCTCGGTATTGATTGGCAGTGATTACCAGATAGCGGTTGAGCTACTTGAGCAGTTGAGACCTGAGCAGATCGTTACCAACAATACCGGTATCGCCTATGAGGCCTATCAGAGAGGGATCGACTGGATAGCGGGGCCGCAGCTTAATCTGGTCAATTCCTATAGTTTGATCTGTCTGAAAGAGAGCTTTAATTGCAGCGGTGCGTTTATCTCCAATGAGATTAATCGCGGCCAGATACGCAAGATGGTCAAACCCGACGACTTTAAGATCTACTACAGCATCTACCATCCGATAATCCTGATGACCAGCCGGGCGTGCCTCTTCTATCAAGTGACGGGGTGCAAGAAGAATATCGTTGATGGGGCCTGCATACAGCGTTGCGAGAAGTCGTCGCAGATCACCAACATGAATGACGCCTCGCTGTTAATTAAAAAGAGCAAAGGCGATTACCATACCGTCTATAACGAATCGAGCTATCTGAATACGGATATCGTTCGTGATGTGCCGAGTCTGGTTACAGACTATCTCGTTGATCTGCGTGATATTAAAACCGACACGCAGATTGAGATGGAGAAGCCGCAGCTGACCCAGCTATTTCAGCGATACATCGTGGGTGATGCCGAGGCCGCCAACGAATTGAAAGAGGTGATCTCGCCTGTCACCAATACCCAGTATCGGAAGGGAATCTAGGCGTTAGAAGAGCAAAGATAGCAGCGTCGTCTTAATGGTTACTTTCACCGACGTTGTCGACCTGCAGGGTGAACATCTATATTTTGACGGCTTCTGCGTTCATGTTTGGGTGCAGCAAGATATGAATGGAAAGCTGAAGGTGTACAAGAGAGTTCACAACACCTTTTAGATGTTTCGCAAAGAGACTCGCTTTTTCGACTTCTACAGAGAGGTAACCGAACGTCTGCTGGTAGAGAATAGTGGGTCGATGCCTCCGCAGTTTATCGTATCTAAACGACTGACAACTCAGCACAATATTGCAGTACTTCCTGTGATGGAGGCAGCAGGGATATTAAGACCAGCAGAACAGCAATTATAAGACCGAGGTTTCGGCAGAATACCTGTCTGTGACTGTGAAAACCTGGGGAGAATATTCTGATCGGCTAGTCGAATTATTTCCTCTTACAATATTTAGATCGGGTATAATCCGTCGTCGATCGAGTACTTCCATCTCACAATCGAAATGGCCCCACCTCTCTGTGAACGCAAAGTCCGATATTGGTCTGAATGATTATGAGCCAGCCCAGCGGTTTGGTCGCGAATCTGCTGCGTCTCGTAAGCAAACCGGAAGTATGAAACTACTTGCCTGTCAGCTGCTTCTTCTATTTTCGTTTTTCACCAGCCCCCAGCTGATCGCCGCAGTTCAGCCGCTGACCGCCATGGATAGCGAAGCGAAGGCGGTTAGTCCGCGATAGTCGACGCCGTCTGCATATTCGTAGTTGAGAGCGGGAGCGAACGACGAAGAAGATGCAGCAGCGGCTTTATGTCGGCGTAGAGTCACTGAGGGAGTTGTGTAGAGCCGCGAAGAGGTGATTACGCAACGTACGCAGGACGGTCGGGGCGCCGAAGGCATAAACGGTCGCGTTAAGTTTTGCTGTTTGCTTGGGCTTGGATGCCCAAAACAAACTTTCGCAAAAATAGCGACTCCCCGGTTGAGTCTGTCATGTCTGGCCTGAGTGTGGCGGATGAGATGACGATTATTGAGGATCGCGATAGTAGTCTGACGATTGAGAAACTACTTGAGCGCACAGACCCGGAGCAGCATCACAATAGTCGCCGAGTGAAGACCTTCAAGGGGATGAGCCGGTCGGTATGGTGGGTCGTTATTGATGTTGAGAATAGTAGCGGTGAGCGAATCGACTGGATGTTGGAGTCTGTTCACCCCCATACCGACTATCTGGATCTCTACCACGTCGATGCGTCGAGCACGATAACGGTACTGAAGACGGGCGACAGACGTCCCTTTAGCGATCGTAAGGTTGCCTCCGAGACCTTTGTCTTCCCGCTCGCTACACCCGCTCAGTCGAAAGAGCGGATAGTGCTGCGTTTTGACTATGCAGATCTCGGTATTGTTGAGCTGGCAACCCGAATCTGGGATCCCGACTCCTTCCATGAAAGTAAAACCATCGTCTATGCGCTCTATGGAATTCTGATTGGTGGTGCGATCTTTGCAATTATCTTTAATCTAATTGTCCATATACCAACCCAGTTCACGACCTTCTATCTGGTATCTCGCCTATCTCACAACCGCCGTCATCGGCTTCCTGGCCAACACAGGGGCGGGTCACCAGTTTTTTTGGAATGAATCGGCCTATTTAACCGACTCCGTGCACTTTATTGGAAATGCTCTGGCCTTCGGTTTCGCGGTTCAGTTTAGCCGCGTTTTTCTCAAAACCGAGATGTTGATGCCGCGTGCAGATTATCTGTTGAAGTTGTTGATGATCATGTCAGCTACAGGTGGGATCAGTTTCATACTCGGTTATCGGGATTTCTCTGCACAGATTCTGATGCTGACGGTCCTGTCGCTCTCTATCATGCCGCTGTTTGGGCTGTGGGTCTGGAAGGTGCTTGAGAGAACTGAAGCGCGTTGGTACGTCGCGGCCTGGAGTGTCTGGAGTGTTGCTGTCGTAATTCTCTTATGTCGCATAATCGGTCTAATTGAGATGAATGACTACGCCATCTGGGCTGCTCGCATGGGACTGCTGCTGGAGTCGGTGTTGCTGGGTATGGCGCTGGTCGATCAGGTCAATGAGCTGCGCAAGGATAAATTCACCGCAGAGGAAAAGCTGATCGAATATCTGGGTGAGTCGAATGCGGTCCTGGAGCAGAGGGTAGCGCTACGCACGCAAGAGTTGGAGCAGGCGAGAGAGGCGGCTGAGGCGATGGCTGAAACCGATGCCCTGACGGGTGTTGGCAATCGGCGCCACTTCATCAATCGGGGTGAAGAGATGATTAAGCAGGCAAGACGGGTTGGCTATCCCCTCTCGCTGCTAATGTTCGACATCGATCACTTTAAGAAGATCAACGATAGCAAAGGACACGCCGCCGGTGATGTGGTGATAAAAGAGGTTGCCCAGATCAGTAAAGACCGGATACGCACAACCGACATATTGGGGCGTATTGGGGGTGAGGAGTTTGCCGTTATTCTGGTCGGTACCGGACTGGAGGAGGCCAGTGATATTGCAAATAGTCTGCGTAAGCAGTTTGCAGAGGGCTGTCTCGATACCTCGTTTGGTGAGATCTGTTTTAGCGCCAGTTTTGGCGTGACATCAATGGGTTCGCAGGACACAACGCTTGATGAGTTGCTCGAACACGCCGATGATGCGCTCTATCTTGCCAAGGCAAAGGGGCGTAACTGTGTTGAGGTGTCCAGCGTTGATGATCTTAGTAAAGAATAGTCAATGGTGAGTGTGCCCGCATAATGTGAAAGTTGCAGGATGTCATTAACAGTTGTTAAGAATAATGCCCACAGAGTCCATTCGTTGATAGCTGGTTTAATCAACCTTTTTGAAACTTATTAGCCTTGCTCCTTCAAGTTCGCTGATTTTATCATGTAGAGATCCCAGCTTTCTGTAGGTGTATAGGAGCATGCAAGCTTTGGCTGATATCGAATAGTTACTGTTTCGGACAACTATCCGGGTTTTTCAATACCAATTCTGTGTGAATAATCAGTCACCACACACTGAACGATTAGCGAGTCTCTTTGTATTACCAGTTGTATACATTTCCACAAGCTTGCTCAAATTCACCAAGTTTTCCCTGTAATGAGGGTAAATAAAAGCGAGTAATTAATGCCTACCTTTGATATTACTACGGGATTATTGAATCGCTGCTGAAAAGGATGCGTTCGCCGGTTGAAAGAACTGCCGCGTACTTCGCCAGACATCACGAGTTAAGTACACCTATGTTCTACAGCATCAGGAAAGTTATCCCGTTCAGCGCCTGTGTCATGTGCTGGGTCTCTCACGAACGATTATAAAAAGCCAGATGCTTGTTACACAAAAGTTCTGTCGCTATATTCAATCTGATTAAGTAATCCTACGTACATTGATTGGTGTCATAATGACCGCCATGCACAAGACGGTCGTTATCCAGTCCCACTGTTCACCGCCGCTGACCGCCATGGAGAGCGAAGTGAGGGCGGTTAGTCCCCGATAGTCGACGCCGTCTGTATATTCGTAGTTGAGGCGCGAGCGAACGACGGAGAAGATGCAGCAGCGGCTTTATGTCGGCGTAGAGTCACTGAGGGAGTTGTGTAGAGCAGCGAAGAGGTGATTACGCAACGTACGCAGGACGGTCGGGGCGCCGCAGGCATAAACGGTCGCGTGAAGTTTTGCTGTTTGCTTGGGCTTGGATGCCCAAAACAAACTTTCGCAAAATAGCGACTCCCCGCTTCCCTATCCCTGGCTTGAGTCCTGCCTTTCATCCGTTCGTGACTGGTGTGAGATCTGTGGGTATGAGTATCAGTTTATGGGGGATGAGCTATTCGATGCCGTACCTGCGCATCTGCTGAAGAAGACAGAGGAGCAACGGGTTATTGCAACGGACCTTGCTCGGCTCTCTGTTTTACAGGCTGCACTTGAGCGTGGTTATGAGACAGCTATCTGGCTCGATGCCGATTTTCTGATCTTTAAGCCAGCGGAGTTTAAGTTACCTGATCAGGGCTATGCCGTTGGACGCGAGGTTTGGGTACAACACGATAAGAGTAGAAAGCTGAAGGTCTACAAGAAAGTTCACAACGCCTTTTTGATGTTTCGCAAAGAGAATAGCTTTCTCGACTTCTACAGGGAGACGGCCGAACGTCTGCTGGTACAGAATAGTGGGCCGATGCCTCCTCAGTTTATCGGACCCAAGCTACTGACAGCTCTGCACAATGTTGCGGTGCTTCCTGTGATGGAGTCAGCAGGGATGTTAAGCCCATTGGTAATTAAAGATGTTCTTAAGGGTGGAGGCGATGCATTGAGCCGCTTTGTCGTCAACTCAGACCAGCCGATCACTGCAGCGAATCTCTGCTCATCCTGTTGTCGCAGTGGTGAAGTCTCCAGTCAGGAGATGGAGCATCTGATTGAGAGGTTATTGAAAGAACCGGGTTTTATCCTCAACGCTCGTGGTCTATAGTGAGTCTAAAGTCGTCTCTAATTATTGTGGTTTTTTGTCGGCCTTGTTGAGTGACGATTGACTAGCTAAAGTTAGATCAGATTGTAGATGTCACCCTATTCTAGGAATAGTAGCCGCTGGATTCTTGTGACCGATCGACATAACGAAAAAGCCACATTCTAAAGTCATCCACCCACTCATCATTTAGGGTTTACTTCACTGTTTGTTCTGGTGGTGATGATATGGGGTGTCAATTTCTTCTTCTCTTATAAGCTCTATGAGAATCTGGAAAATAATGTTATTTCCGGTAAGAAGATGCAGTTGATGAGTAACATGATTGTGACGGTTAGGCAGCGCTCAAAAATCACCAATCAGATGCTGATCACCGAGGATATCTTTGAGCGCGATGAGCTGTTGATGAAGCTCGATTCCCAGGCAAGCACCTATACCGTCCAACGCGAAACATTTCTTGCCCTTCCGCTCACCGAAGATGAGCGCAATAGATCTGCCCAGCAGGACGTTCTTGTGTGCGATATTGTCCCCAGGTTGCGTCACGCTGCTGAATTGGCGATGACGGGTGAGGATGAAGATTTTAACGAATCGAAAAGAATTCTTTATGACGATGT
The DNA here is from genome assembly GCF_013343005.1 of Candidatus Reidiella endopervernicosa. Taxonomy (GTDB): domain Bacteria; phylum Pseudomonadota; class Gammaproteobacteria; genus Reidiella; species Reidiella endopervernicosa. The sequence continues at coordinate 379,132 of NZ_CP054491.1, read as the reverse complement.
GATGCCGAGACAGGAGCAACTGATAATCAACCGCTGACCGCTATGGATAGCGAAGCGAAGGCGGTTAGTCCGCGATAGTCGACGCCGTCTGCATATTCGTAGTTGAGAGCGCGAGCGAACGACGAAGAAGATGCAGCAGCGGCTTTATGTCGGCGTAGAGTCACTGAGGGAGTTGTGTAGAGCCGCGAAGAGGTGATTACGCAACGTACGCAGGACGGTCGGGCGCCGAAGGCATAAACGGTCGCGTTAAGTTTTGCTGTTTGCTTGGGCTTGGATGCCCAAAACAAACTTTCGCAAAAATAGCGACTCCCGGTATATGCATATCCTTGAGGAGCAGAAGAACCATATCCTGAACTCTTCGAATAACTCCATTGCAGAGAGCAAGAGCGTCTACTTTGTCAATTTTATGATTATCTTCGTTGTTATATTCATGATATCGATAATTGCCAGAGGAACCATCAGAAAGATAACGAATATTGAGTCGGAGTTGTCTAATGCCAGTGAAGAGAAAAGCAATCTAATAACGAAGCTTGAAGAGGCGCAAAGCCAACTTCTTCAATCTAAAAAATTAGCCTCTGTTGGTCAGTTGGCCGCAGGTGTGGCTCATGAGATAAACAATCCGATCGGTTATGTGAATTTAAACATTAGTACCATATCGGTAGATCTTCTCGAGATATTTAGACTTCTTGATCTTTATGGTGCTGCGGATGAAGTGATTAAAAACGAGGCCGCTATTTTTGAGCCAATCCAGCGTTTAAAGGAGCATCTTGATCTTGAGTATCTTAAAGATGACATCATTGATGCATTGAAAGAGTCAAACGAAGGTATTAGCCGAGTTACAAAAATCGTTCAATATCTGAAGGAGTTTTCACATGTCGATCAGCAGAGCGACTGGGTGTTTGCTGATCTTCAGAGTGCATTGGATACTACGCTTAATATCGCCAATAACGAGATTAAATACAAAGCCAGTGTGATCCGAGAGTACGGTGAAATACCAAAGGTCGAGTGTATTCCGTCGCAATTAAATCAGGTGTTTCTGAATCTGATTGTTAATGCGGCACATGCGATAGAAAAGCAGGGAACAATAACGATCAGAACAAGAGTGGACAGGGACAGTGTAATCATTGAGGTGTCGGATGATGGTTGTGGTATTCCCGAAGATATCCAGCATCGAATATTCGATCCCTTTTACACCACCAAGCAGGTGGGTGAAGGGACTGGGCTTGGTCTATCTCTCTCGTATGGAATCATTCAAAATCACAACGGTGATCTAAGTGTCGAAAGTGAACCAGGTAAGGGCACAACGTTCACAATCAGATTGCCGCTAGAGCAATCCTAGCGGCGTCGAATCGAGATAAGAACGCATTGCCTGGAATTTAACCGTCCTAACCGAATCCGGTTTGATGAATTCGGTGACTGAATGGTTGTTGGTCATGCCTTAGGAGGCGTACTATTACGCTTTGTCTGATTACTAAGGCGTGGTGGTGATTGTGAGTGGTATTAAGAGAGAGTGGCTGGCTGCCATGGTTTATCTGCTGATTCTGGTGCTGGTGGTCAATGTGCACTTCATAGGTCTGGCCGATCTGAACGTGTACGGTATCAATATCTCCCTCTACAGCACCTTCGCCTACATCTTCTATTGCCTCATTCTGGTGGGTTATAAGGATGATTATGTACGCCACCATATGATCGTCTCTGTCGGTACCTTCTTTGTCTACTTCTTCCTCAGCAGTCTCTACAGCGGCATGATGTTTGTGCTCGGTTATGAGGTCAATGTAATCAGCTGGGCACTGCTCAAGAATGCCAACTTTGGCGGTTGGGTTGCCATCGCACCGCTGCTGGCGATTTTGGTGCATACCGCCATGTCGGCTGTTCGTGGCATCAAGTTAAGTCTGGATGGCAAGGATCCCCACGGGAAGCTTGCGGCTGAATAACTCGATTAGCAGATATTGATCAATGTCGCGCCCTGTATCTAAGGGGGCGGTATTAGCAATCGCCAGTCAGCACTACTCCCGTTGAGCGACCACGGGGGGCGAGCCTTTAGAAAAAGAGCGCTGTATGTTCAGGCTGCCAGTTACGTAAAAAGCCTATCCAGGCGGGTGCCAATGCGCGCCCATTAGCAACATGTTAAACATCAGCATGCCTCACTGATCGCTGAGAGTCTCAAGAAATTCGACGATATCGGCGATTTCGTTATTCGTTAAACCCAGCTCACCGATACTCGCAAAATCGTCCACGTTATCACTTACCTCCGGTGGGTCTGGGAAGGTGGTGTCTCTGGTGTTGTAGAACTCAACCACCTCGGTGAGCGATGTAAAGACGCCGTTGTGCATGTAGGGGGCGGTGATGGCGATGTTGCGCAGGGTGGGTGTTCTGAACCGCCCATTGTCGCGCGCGCGACCGGTGACATCACCGCGGCCGTTGTCGATGAAGGGGCCGAGTATGGTGATGAGTGTGGGGTTGGCGGGCACGCCGATGTTACGAAACTCGAAGTCTGAGAAGAGTTGCTCGTCGATGTCTACGGTATTGTGGCAGAGGATGCACTGCGCCTTACCATTGAAGAGCCGTTCTCCACGCGCCTCGGCAAGGGTGAAGAGGATTGTACCGTTCTGCACCTGATCGAACTTCGAGCTAAAGGGCGAGAAGGTTTCAGTGCGTTCGAAGGCAGCGATGGCATCGGCGATCAGGTCGTAGGCGATCTCTGCATCGTCGAGTGATCCTGCACCGAAGATCGCCTCAAAGTCGCTTGCGTAACTCGACGCCCTGACCAGGGCGACCACATCCTCCTTGCTGGCGTTGTTCATCTCGACCGGGTTGAGGAAGGGCCCTTTGCCTGCTCCTCCAGGGTGTCGGCACGGCCGTCGAGGAACTGCCCGCCTATGAAGGCCTGACGTGTGGTGCCGTCCGGCAGTGTGCGGGTAACAGTCTGTGGTTCGGGTATGGGTGCCGCGTAGCCGGTGGTGGGTGAGTTGCGGTTGCCAATGCTGCTGCCATCAGCGCCGAGTGAGGTGGGGTCGCCACTATCGGGATCGTCGAAGCCGACACCGATGGTGTGGCAGCTGGCGCAAGACTGGCTGGGAGGCGAGGAGAGGTTGTCGTCGTTATAGATCAGGCCTCCGAGTGTCTCGATATCGGTGGTTATAGTCGTTTCAGTGGCTTCATCTATGGTTTCGGTGTTGGTGTCGCTTGCTGCGGTGTCCGCGGCCTCAATGGAGACGCCAGAACTGCCACCGCTATTGCAGCCAACATTCAACATCAAGGCCATACTGATTATCGACAGGGTGCGAAGTTTCATCTCATGATCCTTATTTCTTGTTATTCAATGATCAGAGCTGTTGGTCTGGCCGTGGATTTTCGCTGACCGGTCCCTTCTATTTTTAGGCGGACGTTGATGGGCCATCCGCATCCCTGCAGTAAAGCCGACAAAGCGTGCTAACTGTTGCTCATTGAGAAGTGGTTTGAGTGCTTCGACAGTCTCTTCATGAAGCAGTTGACGCTGCTCTTTATCACGACGTTGAAGTGCATGGCGTTTTTCGTGCGACCGCTCAAGGATGTTCATGACTTCCTCTACCTGTTCGTCACGCAGTGAGAGTATTTCGGGCATCCTCTCCTGCGATCTTTGTTGTTGAGTACTGTGGCAAGTCTCACTCGGTTGGCAATCACGCGTTTTATCGATGGAGTCATGTGCAGGTGGGCGTGCCATGGAAGGCAGGGTGAGTAGACACAGCATTAGAAGCAGGGTGCTTTGTTTACTTTTCATCGATATCTCCAGGTAGGTTGGCTGCCACATTGCAGAGCAATCGCGCTATGCACGTAATGGAGATTAGTGTGAGAGTTTGTAGGAAATGTGGAGAGAAGAAGGAGATTGAGAGGGATGATGAAATGGTACTGAAGATTGGCTGTTTTCTATCCGTCTGGGAATGGCATAAAACACGGCTATACTTGCGTTGCTGATGCTTGGTTTGGACGATCGGAAGGGACAACCGGTGCTATCAGTGCAGGGTTATTGAGGCTTTTATCGATCACATCTCATTCGACTCAATGAGTAGAGTCGTCTAAGAATGAAGAGGAGGCGGCCCATGTCACTAAAACCATTCGTAGCTGTTGTAGCGCTGGCCGGACTAATCATCTCTCTCGCGTCGGCCGCTGATCAAACACCATCACCCGAAGGTGCACAGGTCTACATCATTTCACCCGCCAACGGTGAACGTGTGAGTAGTCCGGTGACTGTGAAATTCGGTTTGCAGGGTATGGGGGTTGCACCCGCTGGAGTCGAAAAGGCCAAAACAGGCCACCACCATCTGTTGGTGGATGTAATGGATCTTCCAGCGCTGGATAGACCACTCCCGTCCGACGCCAACCACAAACACTTTGGCGGTGGACAGACTGAGACGACCATCGAGCTTTCAGCGGGTAGACACACCCTGCAGCTGATCGTCGGCGATAAGAGCCATATCCCACACCAGCCGCCGGTGGTGTCGGAGAAGATCACCGTCCATGTTAGGTAGATTGTGAAAATGGTTAATCGATATTTTTACCGGTGATGCCTGCGGTGAGGACGAAGCGCATCGCCTCATCACGGCTCATCTGTAGCGGACGCAGTTCATCCTTTGGTACCAGCACAGTGTAGCCGCCGACCATGTAGCTCATCGGCAGATAGACCAGTACGCAGCCACGATCTCTGAATGAGGGGCAGGCGTTCCTGCTCCTCCTGGGTGACAAAGCCGACCAGCTCCATGCCCTGAATGGTAACGGCGACGACCTGTCCCAGTCCTCTTCTTCGGAGAGAAGAAATCGAAGAAATCACGAAAGGCGCGATAGACCGATTTGATCAGTGGCAGCTGGTAGAGCAGCTTCTCACCCAGGCCAAAGAGTTGGCGGACCAGATAGGCATTCATCATCAGACCGACAAAAGATCACCACGATACCGACCAGCATGCCGAGACCGGGGAAGTAGACATCTTCGATCAGTACCCGTTTCAGTAGTCCGCCCATTAGCTCCTCAGAGGTCATTGCTAGCCAGTAGAGCAGGTAGATGGTGAGTACGATCGGCAGCAGGGTGATAAAGCCGGTGAGCAGTGTTCGGCTTAAATACTTAAACATGGGGCATCCTCTTGTCGGGGTAACGCTTCTTCCGTGGCCCTATCTTATGTTGGATGGGAGGGCGTGACTATGTACTTAGAGATGAGAGAATCGACGGGTGCGGTGGCCGCGGGAGAGGGTAGGCCGATTTAAAACTGTCGGGCGATGGGTGATGATTGGGTAAAAAGCGGGGCCATTGGCCCCGCTCTCTATTGCTGAACAGTGAACTTACTGTGCAGGAGGTGCTACTGGTGCAGGTGCTGCGCCGTAAGGTGCGCCATAACCGTAAGGAGCAGGTGCGCCATAGCCGTAAGGAGCGCCGTAACCGTAAGGAGCGCCGCCGTAACCACCGTAACCGTTGTTGCCGTTATAACCGTTGTAACCGTTATAGGCATTGTTGCCTGCGCCGTTACCGTAGCCTGAGCCATTACCACGGCCTGAACCGTTCATGCTGAAACCGAAGTCACCGCCGCCGTCACCAGCACCATAGCCGTTACCGTAGCCGTTGTTGTTGCCGTTACCCCAACCGTTGTTGTTGCCATTGCCCCAACCATTGTTGTTGAACGGTCCCCACCATGCCTGAGTTGCGGTGGCTGCACAGAGAAGGGCTGCGGCGCCCATTACCTTGATCATCTTCATTGTCTATTTCCTTCCAATATAAAATGTGGTCATAACCCAAAAGGTTGCTTGCTTAGACTCATGCCGAAATTCGCTGTCTAATCACTGAGTTAGACCTGAAGGGTGATGGAAGTCACTGCCTGAAGGAAGAACGTGTGAGCGGATACGTGATCGCGGCCGAACCGTGCTCTCCCATCAAGTCGAGCAATCCGGGAGGTGTTCGGGCTAGCTCATTGGCAGTGATTATCGTGCTGCCGTGGATCGAGTATAGGGATATGACTTCAAATAGCCCCTAGATGATGAATGTCTTAATAACCTCGAAAAACTCAGGTGTATAGGCGGGTGTTACAATGCGATTTTCCCGTCCATGCAACCGCCTGAGTCTTGCCAATATGAATCCAATCCGTCTGCTGATGTCCCCTGCGCGGGTGCGCTGCTGACCGCCTGCTCTGCACATCCTGGGGCGGCAAACTGGCGCGTTGCCGAGACCACCGCTGTTGAGGTGGCAGCGGAGTTCGCACGTATCGAGGTGGATTTTGAGGGCGTGCCACGATCTTTGCTGAAACCGCGTCGGGTGAGGCTGTTTCTCATGAGCTTGCCGGGGCGGCTCGGCGCTGTTTCTGGGCCGGCATCGATGCACAGACAATCGGTATGACCTGTGCGTTGGCGACAGACAGCAGCATTGAGGAGCAATTTACGCTGCGTGTAAGCGGTGATGGTCAGCAGGCTGAGTTGATCAGGGATGATGCCGTGGTTGGTCAATATTTGCGTGCCGAATAGATTTGAGCTGCAGACACATTCATGTATGAAAGATTTAACAGTGGATGTCGCAATGTGTGCCGACGCTGCCTCCCTTATCGATAGGTCGTAAGCCATCCGTGATGAACAAAAGCGAGCTGCATGAAAATATATTGCAGGTCTTAACGGCACTCTGTCGTGTTGCCAATAAGGCGGCGATGGACGCCTATAACACCGCGACCGATGATGAAAATGTTGCGGAGAATAAGTATGACACTCTGGGGCTTGAGGCCTCCTATCTTGCACAGGGTCAGGCGCAGCGAGTGGCAGAGTGCGAGGCGGATCTGGCAGTTTTTCGGCAACTTGAACCACGCCTCTTCGAGCGGAGCAGCCGCTGGCTATCGGTGCCGTGGTAGAACTCCTCGATGAGGAGGGGGCGCGACGCTACCTGTTTATTGGTCCAGCGGCTGGCGGCCTAAAAGCTGCTGCACGAACAGAAGGAGATCACCATCGTTACGCCCTCAGCGCCGCTTGGAGGGCGCTACTGGGTTGCCGCGTTGAGGATGAGATTGAGGTCGGTGTTGGTGATCGTGCGCGGCGTTATGAAATCGTAACAATCTATTAATAGTTGTCTATACACCTGTGGCGTACGGTCTGTCGCTACTACTCTTTAGTGCAGCTCTGATTGTTTTCAGCAGCTATCTACAACTGTTGTTCAGATGCATACACAGCCGTGTTGATAATTGATCATGTCAAACTCTGGGTGCAGAGGAGGGCTAAGACTATAGTCTGCCTATCTCGCTTATGAGATTTGCTACGTGCTAGTGTAGGAAAATTCTTACAGAAGAGGACCGGTCTGGCGCGCTTATACACAGCATTAATCATGTTAATGGAAGACGTCGGTTCGTGGACTATGCTCTGAGAGTCTTGCGTGCGAGAGCGTGGGGAGTATGGGATGGCGAACAAAACACTATCACTGTTAATCACGATTTTACTGTGGTTGTTTGTATCGAGTGCAGCCTTTGCGCAAAGCACTGAGACGCGTGAACTCGTACTCCTAAGTTGGGCCGATTACCTGAAGCCAGAACTGCTCGAACGTTTCGAACATGAACACGATGTTCGGGTGAAGATGATCTACTTCGAGAGCGACGATGCGCGCGATGTGATGTTGTTGGAGAGCAACGCGCAGGGTACGACCTGGCGATCATTGACGGTGCGTCCATGGACGGTTATCGAGAGAGTGGCTGGATCGTGGCACTACAGCAGCTGGAGCTGGAGAGTGCGGGGGTGATGGAGCCGCGCTGGATGACGGCATTTCAGAATGCCGGTTCGCATGGGGTGCCCTATTTCTGGGGAACCCTTGGTATCGCCTACCGAAGTGATCTGGTAGCAGAACCGATGACCCACTGGAAGGATATCTATTCACCCGCCCCTACCTCGCACAGAAGCTGATGATGGTCGGCAATCGCCGGATTTGATCGGCATGGCACTGAAGTCGTTGGGTTACAGCGCCAATAGCAGTAATAGTGTGGAGCTACGCAGGGCTGAGGCGTTATTGCTCGCGCAGCGCGCCTATGTCAGGGATTACAGCGATCCAGCACTCGATGAGAAGTCGGCGCTGCATACCGGCGATGTGATTGCTGCAATGATGTATAGCGGTGATGCGATTCAGCTGGGGATATCAACGACAGGATCGAGTATGTGCTGCCCGCAGAGGGGCAACATCTGGGTCGATTATCTGGTCGTTTTGAGTGGCTCGAAGCAGAAGCCGTTGGCGGCAAAATTTGTCGACTACCTCTCCTCTGCAAAGATATCTGCTGAGAACAGTGCCTACCTCTACTATCCGAGTCCGAATCGCAAGTCGATCGAACTCGCGCCGGATGAGCTGCGTCATGATAAGCGTGTCTATCCTCCACAGGATGCACTCACGGAGTGAATTCTATACCCCGCAGAGCCACCACAGCAGTCGGCTCAGAAACAGCATTATCAGAAATGTTATGAAGTAGCGACGATGATCAAATTTAGGCTTCAGGCGAAACTGCTGGTGCTATTGGCACCGGTGATTATTTTGCCACTGCTTTCTTTGGCGGTTATGTCTACAGCGTGATGAGCGATGCCGAGCGCGAACGCCGCTTTATTGAATCGGATATCATCACGCGCGATATGGCAGCCAGCATCAACTCGCTGATCGAAAATGCGAGTGCGAATATCAATCTGTTTGCGGGATCTGCGCTGTTCGCTGTTATGCATTAACGCAGAACAAAACAAACGATTTGGTCTGATGCAGCCAGCGCTACTGATCTCTTTCCGGTTATCAGAAGGCGTTCCCCGACTACTTCGAGATTGCCTTTATCAGTGCCACTGGCGAGGAGGATACGGTGATCACCAATGCCGGTTATGAGCTTCATGGATCGGCCAACTACGAACGCGGCTATCTGCAGCATGTCATGGATGAGACTAACGATATTACGACCACCATTAAAACACAGCAAACATGGCGGTGCCGCACTCTATATCACCAAGCGAATCAGTCTGCGTGATCCGGCCACCGAGGCGATCAGTGAAAGGCCATCGACCAGAGGCTATCTGCTGTTGGTGGTCAATATGGAGGCAACCATTGATCGGGAGTTCGAGTCGCTCGAAGAGTCGGTGTTGCAGTTGAAGGTGGCGACGACCGATGGAGAGATAATTCGTCAGTCAGGTGTGCAGGAGGAACGTTTCCGTCGGCGCAACTTCTGGGAGTCTTCCAGCGCTCTCAGCTGCCGATGATTTCTTCAGCTATGAGGATGGTCAGACCATGTTGAGTCACGGCTGTCTGGCGCATGGCCTGATCGTGCTGACCACGCTGCCGCTGCATACCGTGCGCTCTCCGCCGAGCAGCTGCTCGGTAGTTTCTTTGCGATCACGGTGGTGATTCTGCTACTCACCGGGATGATGACCTTCTATGCGGTGAGACACTTCATCGTCGAGCCAATGCGACGTCTGCAGAGGAGTGCACAGCTGATTGGCAAGGGTGAGCCGGCAACAGATCTGGATTTTAAATCGAACGATGAGATCGGTGCGCTGGCCACTACCTTGAAGGTGATGGATGAAGATCTGCGCCGCCCAAGGAGCGGATTGAATATATGGCCTTTACGACACGTTGACGGGATTACCGAACCGCGACAAGTTTATTGATAGCCTCGCCTGTTCGGTAGCGATAGCGCAGCGCGATGAGCGTAAGGTGGCGATCCTGTTCCTTGATCTGGATAACTTTAAACAGATCAACGATTCTCTGGGACCCAGATTGAGATCTATTGCTGACCGAGGTGGCTGCGAGGATCAGCGCCTCGTTGCGGATGGAGGATCTACTGGTGAATGTGAATGGCATCGATGCCGGTAGCGTGGTGGCGCGTCTGGGAGGCGATGAGTTTATTGTCCTGCTCGGCGAGCTCGACGATGTACGTGATGCAGCGAAGGTAGCGGAGCGAATCATCTTCTCTCCGTGCACCGGTACTGCTCAAGGGAATGAGATCTATGTCAGCGCCAGCATCGGCATCACCATTTCACCCGATGATGGCATCGACAGTACTGAGCTGGTGAAGAACGCCGACATTGCCAGTATAGCGCCAAGGAAAGCGGCAAGTCGGGCTACAGGTTCTATTCACACGAGATGGACAAAGCGGTTAATGAACGCATTCACCTTGAGAACCATCTGCGCCGGGTGCTGGAGCGTGGAGAGTTGAGTCTCTCCTATCAGCCGCAGCCTCGCTGGAGAGCGGCAAGATCATCGGGGTGGAGGCGTTACTGCGCTGGCACAATGAGAGTCTGGGCAACGTCTCTCCGGCGCTATTTATTCCGGTGGCCGAGGAGATCGGCATGATCGTGGAGATCAGCGAGTGGATCATTGAGCAGTGCTGTGGTCATTTGGGACACGTGGCGAGCCGCAGGAATTCCGCTGGTGAATATGTCGATCAATATCTCGGGCCGTCACTTCAGGCAGGGCAACCTGATCGATACCTTGAAGGCGAATATTCGCTGTTTCGATCTGGCACCTGAGTACATCACAGTGGAGATTACCGAGACCAGCCTGATTAAGTCTCAGCAGTATGCATTGAAGACGCTGCTACGGTTGCGCGATCTGGGGATCTCGATATCACTCGATGATTTCGGTACCGGTTATTCGTCTCTCAGCTATCTCAGTAGTTACCCGATCAACAAGTTGAAGATCGATCGCAGTTTTGTCACCGAGGTACATTGCGATAGCGATAAGGCGGCAATCATCAATGCGATCATTGCCATGTCGCATACGCTAAATCTGAGCGTCACCGCTGAAGGTGTCGAGACCGTGGAGGAGCTGGCGTTTCTCAAGGATCGGAAGTGTGACATCGTCCAGGGCTATTACTTCAGTAGACCGCTCTCGCCCGAGGACGCCGGAAAATGATCGCTGCATATAATCGTGATACACCAGTAAGCGTCGATCATGACAGTGGCACCAGTCACTCCACGATTCACCATTAGCCATTGATCTGTATTCGGCGTCATGGCAGATTAGGCCGAGACCTGAGTGAGGCGGGCTGATAATAAAGAGTGCCATCTACGCACCAGCAGTTGTTTGGCTTATCAGCAAATAATTATCTATTGCCGAGAGGCCGAATCGGGTCAGACAGTCGCGTTATCCATTTAACTTCTCCAGACAAAAATAAAGGGCGTGTCATGAAACTTGAATCCCTCGCACTGCATCACGGGTACGAATCTGAAGCCACCACCAAGGCTGCGGCCGTGCCGATCTACCAGACCACCTCCTATGCCTTTGATAATACGCAACATGGCGCAGACCTTTTTGACCTGAAGGTGCCGGGGAATATCTACACCCGCATCATGAATCCGACCACCGATGTACTTGAGCAGCGCCTTGCAGCAATGGAGGGCGGGATCGCCTCGCTGGCGGTTGCCTCAGGCATGGCGGCAATCACCTACGCGATCCAGGCAATCTGCGATGTCGGCTCTAACATCGTTAGCACCAGTCAACTCTATGGCGGCACCTACAATCTCTTTGCACACTCACTGCCACGCCAGGGTGTCGAGGTCCGCATGGTCTCGGCCGATGATTTTGAAGGTTTTGAGAAGGCGATCGATGAGAATACCCGTGCCATTTTCTGTGAGTCGATCGGTAATCCGGCTGGCAATGTGGTCGATATCGAAAGGATTGCGGAGATCGGCCACAAACATGGCGTACCGCTGATGGTCGATAACACCGTGGCAACCCCGTTTCTCTGCAAACCCTTCGAACACGGTGCCGATATCGTTATCCACTCACTGACCAAATATATCGGCGGACACGGCACCTCAATCGGCGGCATCATCATCGACTCCGGCAAGTTCGACTGGGCGGGCAACAAGGAGCGCTTCCCGATGCTCAACGAGCCAGACCCCTCCTATCACGGCGTGGTCTACACCGAGGCGCTGGGTCCAGCGGCCTTTATTGGTCGCTGTCGTGTAGTCCCACTGCGAAATACCGGCGCGGCACTCGCGCCACACAGCGCCTTCCTGCTGCTGCAGGGTCTGGAGACGCTGGGGCTGCGCATGGAGCGCCACTGTGAGAACGCCGAGAAGCTGGCTGCCCATCTGCAAAACCACGACAAGGTGACCTGGGTGAAGTACGCCGGGCTGGCCGATAGTGAACACAACGCAACCTGTCAGAAGATCACTGGTGGCAAGGCGTCGGGCATTCTTAGCTTCGGCGTAAAGGGGGGTGCCAAGGGCGGTGAACAGTTTATCGATGCGCTGCAGATGATTCTGCGTCTGGTCAATATCGGTGATGCCAAGTCTCTCGCCTGCCATCCCGCCTCCACCACTCATCGCCAGTTGAGCGAGGAAGAACTCGCCTCAGCCGGTGTCAGTGAGGATCTGGTGCGTATCTCTGTCGGTATTGAGAACATCGATGACATTATCGCCGATGTCGATCAGGCGCTAGCCTGTGTGAGCTGAGTAAGCACAGGAGTTGGGGTTAGGGGTGCATGGTGTTGAAAATGAACCTTTTGTGAGGTTCAAAATATCACTGGAATATAGGAAAGGGATATCCTATAGTTACCTTCGCTACAGAACTTGTTATTGGATTTAGGCAGTTAGATACAAATGCTCCTCGAAAACCCTTCTCATCTCCTGTATGCACAACCCGTAAATTTTGTTTCATTTGTTAAAAGGTAAATAGTCATGGCTACAGGTACTGTTAAGTGGTTCAACGAGTCTAAAGGTTTCGGTTTCATCTCTCAGGACGACGGCGGCGCAGACGTGTTTGTACACTTCAGCGCAATCACCGGTTCTGGTTTTAAGACCCTTGCTGAGGGTCAGGCAGTTTCGTTCGACGTCGAGGACGGCCCTAAGGGTCCCCAGGCAAGCAACGTAGTTGCAGCGTAACTCGTAGAGTATTAGGCGCCACTACGGCGTCTTAAGCTTTACACAAAGGGCAGGTGCTCCCAGCTCTCCTGATGGAAGGTTGGGGCATCTGCCCTTTTTTGTGTCCGAGGTTTAGGGAGGCTGCGCGCAGCGATCAGGTTTCGCTGGCACTCGCCTCTTCACGTAGCTTGTTACGGACGTTCATCAGTACCTCGCCATAGCGGTTGTCCCCGCGGGCATCGCGGCCACAGCCCCAGAAGTAGTCGTATTGGCTGGTCTCAACGATCCGTAGCTCACCGGTGGCCTGTAGTGCGGCGGCGACTTCAGGATGGCTACGGCACTTGATGTAGATGGCTCGGGTCATGACCGTTACCCGGATCTTGTTCCAGTCCTTGCGTATATGGCGCCTGTGTTTCTTCGCCAGCTTGGCGGTGTCGCTCGGGTGCGGAGTGGAGCGGATCGACTCGCGAACCTCTCCATCTTCAAACTTCATACCGTGGTAGTAGTGCTCGACAGAGGGCCAGCTCTCGCCATCGAGTTCAAAGCCGTGTCTGGAGAAGGAGGCTAATGGATTGTCGGCATCGGAGCGGGCTACGTAGATCACCTTCTTATCGGTGGCATTGAACATGGTGGTGGGCCTGTGTGGCTGTTTATGAGGTGGTTGCGGTGGTGCGATATCGGCGACTCATCAGTGCGATGAATGCCCCGGCACTGAAGAACATCAGGATTGAGTAGATCACCGGCGGCACTGCCAGGGCGGGATTCAGCAGGATGCTGGTGGCAATGATGATACCGAGGGTACCGTTCTGAACCCCGACCTCGATACTGATGCAGGTGGTCTGTGACTGATTGAGGCGGAAGAAACGGGCGGTGTAGAAGCCAATCGCCATGGTGGCGAGGTTAAGGGTGATTGCCACCGGGCCTAGTTTGAGCATGTTTTCCTGAATCATCGCCGACTCCTTGAGGATGATCATTACGATCAGTGCAGCAAGGAACAGGGTGGAAAGTATCTTGACGGTGGTCTGGCTACGTAGGGCAAAGTTGGGTGCCTTGGCACGGATCACCATGCCGAGTGAGACCGGGATGAGGGTGATCAGTGCGATCTGAATGATGGTCTTCACTACCGGCAGCTGAAACTCACTGCCGACGTGTGTGAAGTGCTGCAGGGCGAAGTTGACCACTAGCGGAATGGAGAAGACGGTGATCAGGCTGGTGACGGCGGTCAGAGTGATCGAGAGGGCCGCATCACCACGGGCCAGATGGGTCATCAGATTTGAGGTGGCGCCGCCAGGGCAGGCGGCAATGATCATGAAGCCGACGGCAAGTTCAGGCGGCAGTTGAAACAGCTGTACCAGTGCAAAGGCGAACAGCGGCAGCACGATCAATTGGTTAGCGAGGCCAATGGTAACGGCACGTGGATAGCGCAGCACCCGGCGAAAATCGTCCACAACCAGTGAAAGTCCCATACCGAGCATGATGATGGCGAGGCTGAGTGGTAGAATGACGGTGGTGATTGTAGAGGCTTCCATACGCGTTCCCTGTTCTTCTTTGAGTTGTTTTGCGACCGGCAAAGTTTACGACAGTTGCCCGAGTGGTGCGATGTAACCTGCCTACCTCGTCTATATTCAGTTAACAGAGATTACTCACCCATCATGGCGTTCCGACGTCCAATTCACTGATTTAACAAGAGACTATTTGTGAACAACAACGATATTTTGCGCCGTCTTCGTTACACCTTCGACCTGCAGGACTGGAAGGTGGTTGAGATCTTTGCACAGGCCGATTTCGAGGTGACTCGAGCTGAGGTGATGTCTTGGTTGAAGAAGGATGAAGATGCCGATTTCCGTGAGTGCAATGATATGCGTATGGCGGCCTTCCTCAACGGCTTTATCAACAGCAAACGTGGCAAAAAAGAGGGTGAGCAGCCCAAGCCGGAACAGCGTCTGGACAACAACGCGGTGTTTAGAAAGCTGAAAATTGCGCTCGACCTCAAGGCTGAAGATATCATTGAGACCATGACGCTGGCCGATGCGCATATCAGCAAACATGAGCTGAGCGCCTTCTTCCGCAAGCCGGGACATAAGAACTACCGCGAGTGTAAGGATCAGGTGCTACGGCTCTTCCTGAAGGGGCTGCAGATCAAACACCGAGGTGATGAGTTCACCAAGCGTGACTCCGCACCCAAGGATGACAGTCGCCCCAAGGGTGGTGAGAAGCCTAACCGGTATAACGAAAAACCCAGCGCCACAGACAAGCCAAAGCGTGATGCGGAGTCGAAGCCGAAGACAAAGCCCAAGTCGGTCTGGGATACCAGTACCTTTAACAAGAAGTAGCGCTGCTACAGTCGAGATACAGGCGGGAATAGATCGATGGCCAAGATGCCAAATGCACGGCGTGACTGGGGTAAGGAGGCCTTCAGTGAGAGTTTCAAGCGTGAAATGGAGTGTTTCAGAAAAGATGTGCTACCACTCGCCGAGGCGATTGATGAGGGCAATACCGTCTTCGATAACGACCTGGGCGTGGTAATCAACGAGATCGGCGATGATGAACAGCAGATCAAGGTCCGTGTCGGAGTCTTCTTTGCACAGATCGTCTTCTGCGTTAGCTGTGGTGAGGGGCCGCCGATCGATGAGGCCTACTGCGAGATGTGGGTGAGTATCGATAAATCGACTGCTGAGACGCAATTTACCCTGATCAAGGATTAAATGCCGAGGATTCATTTCTCATTTACGAATGTTTCCACGCTGAAGTGGAGTTGAACTAAAGCCGCTTATACATTACAAACAGAACGTCGAAAGCAGGCGTCGGATCTTATTCTCGTGTATCGCTATTTTCTGCAAATTGCGCTGATCTCACTGGTGTCGTTGATGGTTGTAATCATTAACCTGCCAGCCGCCTTGATCGATAAGCTCGGTTTCGATCCCGCCGCTATCAAGGGGGCGCTGCTGGTGATGATCTTTATCGGACTGCTCGTCTACCGTGCACTGGCATTGGTGATGCTCACGGCGGTCGTTGCACTGGGGGCAAACCTGCCAGCAGAGTTGGCTGAACTCTGGGGAATTAATCGCGGGATACTGATCTTTATTCTGGTTGTGATGATCATCATACCGCTCTACCTGCGCTGGAAACGCGACACCAGTCTCTGGTAGTCGTCACATACCATCTTCTTTCTAATGCGCCGTGGGGTTTGGTGTGTGTCGATACCCTGTCACAGTGATCAGAACGGAAACCCACCCGGCACTCATCTAGACGTATCGCGTTCACAGCGCATTTCGATTCCATCTGAGGGAGAATAGGCAGCCACACCTCGGAGTGCCTGCAGTGATGGACTCCGATCCTGAAGGATTACCGCAACAAATGTGAGATCACCATGCGACCCTGGGAACTACTCGATACCGCTAGCGTGCCCGGTGAGGGGAGTGAGCTGCGACTCTACCGCCGTGGTGATGAGTATTCGATCAAGTCGGGTCTCGTCGAGCTGATGAATAGCCGCGTCCACGGTTCAGAGGATGCGTTGGCTGAACTGGCCTGTCGGCAGCTTGTCGATCATAAACAATCAAAGGTGTTGATTGGCGGGCTGGGTATGGGTTTCACCCTCGCAGCAGCGCTGCAAAATCTGGGGGCTGAGGCAGAGCTGGAGGTTGCCGAACTGGTGCCTGCGGTGGTGGCCTGGAACAGAACCCTGCTGGCAGAGGTCGCGGGTAAACCGCTCAATGATAAAAGAGTTTCGGTACACGAGGGTGACGTGGGTCAGCTGATCCGCTCTCAGTCGAGTCATTACGATGCGATTCTGCTCGATGTCGACAACGGCCCCGAGGGGCTGACACGCAAAGAGAACGATGCGCTCTACAGTCCGGCGGGATTGAAAGCAGCAATGCGTGCGCTTCGTCCTGGTAGTCTGCTGGGGGTCTGGTCGATCAGCCCCGATCGCGGTTTTAGTGAGCGGCTGAAACGGGCAGGTTTTGCAGTCGAGGAGCATCGTGCACGAGCCCGTGGTCGTCATGGCGGTGGACGGCATATGATCTGGCTAGGAAAAAAGGGTCAGGCATAGTCGCTGACGGCTTCAACCGTCGCACGCAAGATCGAAGCGAAATTACTGTCGATAAAGTGTGGTATCTCGCGCGCGAAAAAGTGCTGTGCTTATAATCATTCCATGATCTGGAACTCGATTTTCATCATGACACTGATCGATCTGCTGATCATCGGTGTCTTTCTCTACGTCGTTTTCACCTGTTATCGCCATACCGATACCTTGCGTGAGCTTGGTGTCTATCGATTGATGTTAATCACCATCGCAGGTCTGGGTGTGATCGCACTCTTCTACATGGTTGATCTTGCAACCATGCATCTCTTCCCATTAGTGATGCCAATGGCCCGCGCCATGGAGATCATGCATGAACTCCATCTGAACTATATGTGGGTGGTATCACTGGTGGGCGTTGGTCTACTGGTGGTAGGACTCTCCCGCCTGATTCGGGTGATGCTGCCAAAGATTGCCAGCCTGCTGCAGGAGAATCTTTCGGTCCAGGAGAAGCTGGAGCGGTTAGCAGGAACCGATACGCTGACGAATCTGCCAAACCGTCGCCTCTTCTATCAGCAGATGGAGCGAGTAGTTGCACTTGCCGAACGTTCGAAAGAGCGGATGGCGTTGCTGTTTCTAGATCTGGACGGTTTTAAACCGGTCAACGACCAGCTGGGTCATGAGGCAGGTGATTAAATTCTCATAGAGGTGGCGCGGCGTATGACCGATGAGTTGCGATTCGCCGACTCAGTAGCGCGTTTCGGTGGTGATGAATTTGTGGTGAGTCTCAGCAATATACGAGATCGTGAGGCCGCCTCTCTGGTGGCTCAAAAGCTGATCAATCGATTGAGACAACCCTACCAGCTTCAGGGTAATGAGATTGAGATCGGAATTAGTGTCGGAATCTGTATCTACCCCGATAATGGTGATTCCATCGATAGCCTGATTCATTCTGCCGATAGTGCCATGTACCAGGCGAAGCAGAATGGCGGAAATAGTAGCTGCGTATTCGATGCTGCCAGATTGGACAAGAGCTGAACGCTTTCGTGCCGGAGTCGATGTTTATGTTTCTCCAGCGGTCTGAGAATCGACCTATTTGATGTACTATTGAGCCAAGCAGTTAGTAGAGCTAATCCCTGATTCCGACCTGTGGCGCATTCCTGTATCTCTCGCTGTGTCACTACTTGGTAGAGCCGTGGTTGTAGATGGCGTTTAAAGATATTTTGAAAAGTGGTTTTACCTTCGACAAGAGCGAAGCGGACCTGGTATTCAAATTTAAAATCCTCAACACCATCATGGTGATTGCGGCGGTGTTTTCCCTGCTGTTTGCCCTGTTGAGTGATCTCGGTATCAACGATATCGGTGAGATTCACGCCAAGGTCGACTACGTCTACTCGTTTATCTCTATCGCACTGCTGATCTATATCCGTCGCTCCAAGGCCTGTTATGAGAATGTGGCGATCGCCTTTGTCATCCTCTCTTTCTATGTCTTCACCTCGGCGATGATATTTGTACCGGGCGATGAGTTCCGCCTGATCTGGTACTACTTCGTCATCTATATCACCTATGTGCTGCTCGGTGAGCGTGCCGGTGTGTTCATGACGGCGGCGGTTCTGGCGGCGATTGTGATCTGTGCCAATCTGTTCGATCTACAGCTCTCTGAAAACGCGCTGGTGACGGCAGTGCTCGGAATGTTGATTGCCAGCCTGCTCACCCGTAGTTACACCGTACAGATGTCGCACTATGAGAAGGAGCTCAATGCCAAGAACAGTGCGCTGGAGGTGAGTGTTAACGAGCTCGATTCGGCGCTCGGTGAGGCGCAGCAGGCGAGCCGTGCCAAGAGCCTGTTTCTCGCCAATATGAGTCACGAGATCCGTACGCCGATGAACGGCATGCTCGGCATGGTGCAGGTAATGCAGGCGACCGAGTTGAGTGATGAGCAGCAGCACTATCTGGAGACGATTGACCGTTCTGGTAAGAACTTACTCTCGCTGATTGATGAGCTGCTCGATATCTCCAAGATCGAGTCGGGCCGTCTGGAGCTGCTACCCAGACCGTTTGATACCTTCCAGTGGGTAATCGATATCCAGATTCTGACCGAGCCGCTGTTTGAGGGGCGGCGTGTCGATTTCACCACCGAGGTGAGTGAAAAACTGCCTGCGCGATTGATTGCTGATGAGCAGCGGCTGGTGCAGATTATCGTCAATCTGGTCGGTAACGCCTGCAAGTTCACCAGCGAGGGTGATGTGAAGCTCTCCATCGGTGGTGAATTGATCGATGCATCGAACTATCGACTGCTTGTTAACGTCGAGGATAGCGGTATCGGTATCCCCCCTGAGAAGGTGCAGGACATCTTCGACAGCTTTCATCAGATCACCCCCCGAGCGGATCGATAATGAGGGGGTAGGGCTGGGCCTGGCGATCAGCAAACGACTGGTCGATGCGATGCAGGGTCGTCTCGATGTCTCATCGCGTGAGGGGGAGGGGAGCCACTTTGAACTTGAGGTGGTACTACCGATTGCCGAGCAGATTGATGAGAGCGGGGCCACCGAAAGAGATGAGAGTGACCGTAAGCTAACTATCCTGGTGGTCGATGACGATTCAATCAGCCGTCTTGCGGCCACCACCCTTTTGCGCCAGCAGGGGCATGAAGTCTACGAGGCGGAGAATGGTGCGCTGGCGATTGAGATGGTCCACCAGCAGTCATTCGAGGTGGTACTGATGGATGTGCATATGCCGGTGATGGATGGCATCAGTGCTACACGCCAGATTCGGACCGATAGTGATGCGGCGATCGCGGCACTGCCGATCATCGGCCTGACCGCCAGCGTAATGAACGATGAGCGCGAGAACTACATCAAGTCAGGTATGGATGCAGTGGTCGACAAGCCGATTGTGATTGCCAGCCTGACTCGAACTATCCGGCACTGTCTGCGCAGCTAGCGAACAACCCCAATTAGCCAGATCTTCAACCTGCTTTCACCCTAACACCACACTCTCTCCACAGTTGCTCTCGATACTGTCCCCTAAACAAGAGGGAGTGTGTGATGAGAGATGTGGTGACGGTTGTGAGTTCAGTGTTGCTGCTGAGTGGTTGTGTTGGAGGCAGTAGTAGTGTCACGGTGGCGACCGATGAGGTCGATGAGGTGACGGCAGTCGAAGAGGTAGTCTCGAACACGCCCGTAGCAAGCTTTGTTGTCGTCGATGCCGGACAGGACAATTGCTATTCAACCACGGGTGGCGCCATCAGTTGCAGCAGCGCGCCAACGGGTCAGGATGGTGATTATGTGGGGCCGCAGCCCAGTTACACTGATAATGGTGACGAGACGGTCACCGACAATAACACCGGCCTGATGTGGTCAGCGGTAACCATCAATGACGTTACCTTCACCGATGGCGACAGTGTTGCCGCGGCTTCAAGCCACGCCGGTTATATCGACTGGCGAGTCCCGACCATCAAGGAACTCTACTCACTGATCGACTTCAGCGGCTCAACCGGCATGTCTGAGAACGATGCCGTGCCCTATATCGATACCGGCTATTTCGATATGGAGTTCTTCTCCACCGGCACACGGTATATCGATGCACAGTACCTCACCTCAACCGCCTATGTGGGAACCGTTTTCGACGGTCAAGCCGCCTTCTTCGGTGTAAATTTTATCGATGGCCGTATCAAGGGTTATCCGCAATCGGGGGCGTGGAACCTGCGTCTGGTGCGCGGCAGCGAGGCGTTTGAGAATAGCTTTGCCGATAATGGCGACAACACCATTACCGATAGCGCCACCGGCCTGCAGTGGATGCAGCGTGACAGCAGCAGCTTTGCCGGAACGGCAGGAAGTCAGGGTGATGGCCGGGTCGACTGGCGTGAGGCGCTTGCCTGGTGTGAAGGGGTGAGCGATGCGAGCCGCAGTGATTGGCGACTACCCAACGCCAAGGAGTTACAGAGTATCGTCGATTACAGTCGTGCGCCCGATATCAGCGGCACACCCGCCATCGATCCTCTGTTTGAGGTGGTCACCATGCTCGATCCCGATGGCAATACCAACTACCCCTTCTACTGGAGTAGCACCACGCACCTCGATGGTCCTATTGCCGGTGATCATGCTATCTATGTCGCCTTTGGTGAGGCGCAGGGACGTTTCAACGTAGTGACTCAGGCAATCGGTGTGGGAGAGGAGCTGCTCGATGTGCACGGTGCAGGTGCGCAACGCAGCGATCCCAAGTCGGGCAACATTGGTGACTACCCAGACTACTTTGGACCGCAGGGTGATGTGCGCTACGTCTATAACTATGCACGCTGCGTACGTACACCGGGGTAAGTTCGCTGCTACTCAGACTCTTTGTTGCGAGCCATCTCCTGCTGGTAGATCTCGTTAATCTCCTGCACCTCACCACTCTCAAGCTCCTCGGCGATCGCATCGCGTACCTCGACGATGACGATATCGACACTCAGAGTCGTGCCGGCCAACTGTGGGTTGGCATCAATAGTGACGGTCTCCTCATCGAACTTAACGACGGTTACGGGCACTGCGTGGTCGCCGTTTTGTGCCTGGAACAGCATCCCGAGTTCGATCTCTCCCGGCACCTGAAACTGGCTTCGAGGAATCTCCTTGACCAGGCGCTCGTCGCGTTCGCCGTAGCCCTGTTCGGGGGGGAGTGTGATCTGTAACTGCTCACCGGAGCTATGCCCCTCGAGCGCCTGCTCCAGGGCTGGAATCAGCTGGCCGCTGCCCTGAATGAATGAGAGGGCGTCACGGTTATCAGTGGTATCGACCATCTTTCCCGCTTCATCGGTCATGGTGTATTCGATAGTGACGACCTTATCTTTGCTGATCTGCATGGTTTACTCCGGTTCAGTTATTGGGCGTCATTATAGAGCAATCAAGAGCCATACTGGCGAGCTGTTTATTGGAGTAGGTCTATTATTACCCTAGGTTGAGCGACGTTTTTATCGTTGCACATAATGGGTGTTCTCCCGCGACTGAGCAAATAGGTGGTTTGTTCTGGTATAGGTGTTTAATACCTTTGGAGTGAGTTGTGGTTGATCTGGTGTGGCGAAAAATCTATGAGCTCGGAGTTGAGGAGATCGACAATGAGCATAAACAGCTGCTAACGCTGATGCAGGAGATCCAGGCGGCGATCTTGAGAGACGATCTCGACCAGTGTTCCCTGCTGCTCAATGAGTTGATGGAGGTTGCGAAGGAGCACTTCCGCAATGAAGAGGCCTACCTTGCCAAGGTGAAATATCCAGATTTGGCTGAGCACGCGATATACCATAACGAGATGTTGCTCAAAGCGTTTCAGGTAAAACAGATCTGCGAAGGGTTTGAAGAGGCGCATGACGTCAATGCATGCTTCGATGAGCTGGTGAAATTTCTGATCGATGATGTACTGATGGGTGATCTCAAGTTCAAGTCCTATCTGGAGTATGAGGGCTATATAAATAGGTACCATTAGTCGTTAGAGTTATCGGATGGTAAGCACCCCATCAAAATCTACCGCGTTGCTACTGGCACTATTCTCAACCGCACTCTCCGCTGAGGTCACGACCTCTGTCGAGAAGGATACAGGCCTCCGTGGCTGGACATGGCAGGAGTCAGGCGTCTCGTTACAGCTGGTGCAACGCCTCCCCGATCAGACACGCGCCTTCTTTCAGGGGCGTGGTTTCTCCACTGAAGATGCCGATACCATAGGGCGAGCCTGTGTCTTTCAGACAATTTTCCGCAACGATGGTAAGCAACTGCTCGACTATGATGTCGATCAGTGGCAGGTCGTACAGGGTGGAAAATCGCGTTCGGTGGTGACGCGAGAGCAGTGGGACATACTCTGGAAGCAGCGGGGTGCAACGCAGGCGGCACGCATCGCCATGCGCTGGTCGCTATTACCGACGCAGCAGCAGTTCAAACCGGGTGACTACAACTGGGGTATGAGCAGCTACGGTCTGCCGCCGGGAGCGCACTTCGACCTCTCTGTTGAGGTCATGCTTGATGGTCAACGGGTGAGTGCCACCATCAACGATATCGAGTGTGCGGTGGATCGCGCGCTTTAAAAACACCTGGAGTAATTGATGCGAAAAATTATCATTTCACTACTGCTGCTATTGAGTGTCGGAGCTGCCTCTGCCGAGATGGGCAACGGCCTGACGGCCTTTCCCAACAAACCCGTGGCCTCCAATTTTCTGCTCAACGATCTCGATGGTAATCAACATCGTCTCTCCGACTATCGTGGCCGGGTGGTAGTGATCAACTTCTGGGCAACCTGGTGTCCGCCCTGTCGTGAAGAGATGCCGTCGATGCAGCGTGCTTCAGAAATCTTGAAGGCCGATAACATCGAGCTTCTAGCGATCAATGTGGGTGAGGATGAGGAGACGGTGTTCCAGTTCACCGCCAACTATCCGGTTGAGTTCCCACTGCTGCTCGATACCGATTCCAAGGTGATCGGTGGCTGGCCGGTGCGCGGTCTGCCGACCACCTTTGTGGTCGATCCCAAGGGGCGGGTTGCCTATCAGGCCATTGGTGGTCGCGCCTGGGATGATCCCGAACTACTGGCGAAGATTCGAGCACTGAAATAGTCGTCGTGGAGGGTGTGCCATGCAGCCGCAGAGTTGAGGATGAGAGTAAGCAGGGTCATCGCCGCGATCTGATTCGTAGTCTGCTATTGGGTGCGCTGCTGGCAGTGATGTTGTTGCTCAATCTTGGCGGTGCGCTCGATAAGGGCGATCTGACTGAGTATGTCGAGACCACCTCGGAGCGCACACTCGCCTCCTTTGCCATCGCTCGGGTGATCAATGCCGGTATCTCGGTGATCCAGGCGGCTGAGATCGGTGTCTCTATTGGTGTCAGCGCCAACATCAAACCGGGCGAGGTGCTCGACCCGATTAACGATCTGGTCGAACGCTTCTCGCTGATGATGCTGATCTCAGCGACCGCCTTCTGGATCCTGCGTATCTTCGGTGAACTCCTCTACGATCCGGCGTTACTGATCTCCCTGGGCGTACTCTATGTTGTGGGGCTGGCGGCGCTGATCTCCGGCGCAAGCTCACTGCAAAGGGTCGGCAACCTGCTCCATCGCATGACCGCCATTATCTTTGCTGCGGTTATCTTTGCAGTGCTCACACCGATCGCAGTCGATCAGCTCCACAGTGCGGAGTTTGTACAGAGTAACTATCAAGACTCACTCGCCAATCTCATCCAGGCGGGTGATGGCATCGAATCGTTAGCCGGGCACTCTAGCGGCTGGGATATCGGCAAGCGCCTGGAGGAGTCGCTACAGGAGGCGAAGAAGATATCAGAGCAGGTGACCAAGGAGCTGGTTATACAGCTGGCGGTGGTTGTATTGGAGGCGATTTTGCTGCCACTGATGATGCTCTGGCTGACCAGTCGCTTTATCGGTTATGAGCTGCGACGCATCTGGCTGACGTGAGCCTAGGGCATGGTTGTTGATGGCGCGGATCGACTGACATATCTTGTGCGGCTGCCATACTTAAAAGATTGCCTATTGGGGCGTTAACACGGGTAAAAATATGCACAATCCGATTACCAGGGCGCTAGCTAGCGTCTGGAATGAGATAGGGACACTGTTTGCCGAGGGAGGGCTATCGAAACAACAACTGATTCCACTGCTCTATACGAGGAGTCACGGCCACTATCTGGCACGGCATCGCTCCGCGGTCATTAACCGGCGGGTTCGACTCTTCGCGGTTCTCTTTGCACTACTCTTCATCCCCTGGATCGGGGTCGATTACCAGATGCTGCCGTCACCGCTGGCGTCAGACATCGCAGTTCTTCGTCTGCTGTCGACAGTTATTTTCCTGGCGGTGGGACTATCAGTCACGGCTGAGAATCGCTGGCAGCATGCCGGCCTACGTCTCGCAATCCTGATGTCGGTTCCGCTGATCTTCTATCTGCTAGTACAGCGACTCTCTTCAAGTGCGGTAGTCGATGGCTACGGGTTGGTGCTGGTGGAGATCTATAACCTGCTGCCCTTTCTGGTTGTAGCGGGATTGGCAATATTTCCGCTGACCGTGGTCGAGTCGATGATGATCGGCCTGGTCAGCCTGCTGGTGATGGGCCTGGGTCAGCAGATATCGGCGAACTACCATCTACACGCCTTTCTACCGGCGGCGTGGATACTCTTTCTGCTGCTCTGTGTCTGCGTGATGTCTGCGGCGACCCAGCTCAACTACATGACCTCACTGATGCGCCGGGTCAACATTGATCCGCTCACCGGTGCCTTCACTCGTCAGAGTGGTCAGGAGTTGATTGATCTCTACTTTCTACTGGCCATGGAGCAGCAGCGCCCCTTCACCATCATGTTTCTCGATCTTGATCACTTCAAACAGATCAATGATAACTGCGGGCATGATGCGGGTGATGCGGCGCTTAAGTCTGCGGTTGCCCATCTACAGAGCCACCTGCGTCGAGATGACTATGTGGTGCGTTGGGGGAGGAGTTTCTATTAATCATGGTTGATACCGACCAACAAAGCATGCAGTTGCCGCTGCAGCGCATCTGTAGTGGTTGGCTGGGTGAGCGTCCGGATGGCACACCCCTCACAGCAAGTATCGGCATTGCTGAACGTGTGCGAGACAATACCGAGGACTGGGTGGCGCTTGTCGAGCTTGCTGATAAACGCATGTACCGGGCCAAGCAGGAGGGGCGTGCCCGGGTCGTCGATCATTAGTCTTCGTCCTCCTCCAGGTCGTTCATGCAGACATCGCACATTGTGTGTGTGATCGGTGTAATTGCAGCTTCGGAGAAAAGCCCCATATGGGCGATGGCATCCTCGACCTCCAGCCATTGTTCCTTGCCCACATCGACCTTTTTGCACTAGCTGCACATCCTGAGGAAGTTGTCGTCATGGTCGGCCGTGGCGTTGGCTGTCTCGATTGGTTCACGCACCTCTGTTCGAACAATGTGGCAGCGATACTCTACGGCTCGATTGTCGAGTGGTGTGATTTTCATCTCCATATAGCGCCGTAGTGTCGGCGCATCGCAACGGAAGGGGAAGCTCAGCGGAGTGTTATTGGTTCGAACCCGCTTTAGTAGCGTCTCGTGAATGTGCCGTGTCTCGGCATCCTGAATGAAGTCCCAGATCGGGCGGTTGAAGATCAGCTGGTCGGAGAGGTGTGGTGATTCGTTATCGGCAGCAAAGCTGCTCCAATGATCGTCAAAACCGCATAGGTGGTCGTCTGCGTCGATCCGATAGGTCACGGTATCGGCCGTTGTGTTCATTACTTACTCCCGGTTGTCGTGCGTGGGGTGCGGATTCAATCATCCGCACCCCAGAGAGTAGTACGATATTTGTACTCTGCCAGAACGTGGCGGTTAAGAGATGAAATAGGCGGTTCTGGCATTAAGCGCCGTGCCGTACATCGCCGCCACGCCGCACACCTCAATAGGTACCACCCACTCGTCGTCATCGAAGCCCATTAGCCCCAGTGAAGGGGCGCAGATCTGGAATACGATGCCCGACTCCTTGGCGATCTCGATCTGCTCTTCGAGTGAGGACATCTCGCCCTTCATCATGTAGTTGAAAAACTTGCGACCAAAACCACCGAAAGACATCTGAGAAGGCGCCAGGTCTCGGCTGCTGCCGGGCAGCATCATGTTGATCAGTTTGTGGGTGAATTTTTTACCCTTCAGTTTTGTTCCCTTTTTGATCACGCGGCAGCGCCGTTGGCCATCATGAAGGCAGCCATCGCCTTGTCGAAATCACCCGAGAGCAGAATGATCGATACCTTGTCCTGCGGGGTGCGTAGTTTGACCTCTTCAAGCTCGGACCTGAGCGAGGCGATCTCTTCAGCCAGGTTGCCGCCGGGCAGGGTTTGTAGTTCGGCTACTGTGCTCATAATTAACTCCTTGTTCTCTTTTATGGGCGATTCGATGTCGGTAAAAAAGATGGATCGGATCGCAGTGGTGAGTCGTCTGAAATCGCGATTGCACTCGATAAAACGTTGCTCTACAGTCAATCGCTATATTCAGAATTTATTAAATAGTCCGGCCATAAAAAGAACAAATCAGAATATTTTGTTAGTTAAGCTAACAAACAAGAACAAAAAGGAGTGGCATGTCGGAACTAAACGTTGTTGGATTGGTTAAGGCGGTGCAGCAGTTTGAGCGCAACGTCTCAACGGCATTGATGTACTCCGGTCTGCGTATCCCGCAGTTTCGACTGCTCGATAGTCTCGACGAAATCGGGGAAGCAACGGTCACCGAGATGAGCAAACGACTCGGCATCACTCGCGCATCGGCCAGTGTGATGATCAATGAGTTAATCCGCAGCGGTCTGCTGGTGGTCAATGAGAATGAATCGGATCGTCGCTCCTTTCAAATTCACATCAGCGAGCATGGCAGAAGCAAATTAAATGTGGGTAGAAAGGATTTGTCGGTGCTACGTAAGGAGCTATCATCCTCACTACCCGATGAGATGGTCGAAGCGTTAAATGAGTTTGCCGGATACTACCAACCCAAGCGGTAATAGCTCGTGGTGTCGAATCAATTAGATGAAGTCGAGCTAGCGGCGGGATGTGTCAGGCAGGTCGTTGAAGAGAATATTCAAATGCTACTGATTAAGTGAAA
This sequence comes from Candidatus Reidiella endopervernicosa, assembly GCF_013343005.1. GTDB lineage: Bacteria > Pseudomonadota > Gammaproteobacteria > Reidiella > Reidiella endopervernicosa. The sequence continues at coordinate 351,715 of NZ_CP054491.1, read as the reverse complement.
TAGCCCGCTAGCCTGCGGCGGACTCTTTTTAGTAATGAGTGAAGTTTTTTCTTTGTCGTTTCTATCACTACGGTAAAGAGACGTCGATAGGCGCCCTCAGGGCAATCTAGTCGTCTCACGCCATGCCACCCATCACGGCAGTTTTTAAATAGAAAACTCTTGTTGTTGAGCATCTCAACCGCTTGAACAGCGCCGAAATCTTCAAACTCCGGATTGTTCTCCATGATCTTTTTGTCAGACAGCAGCAGCGTCTCTCCGCCCCACTCCCGCTGCCACTCTTTGTCACTATTGAAGTAGAAGAGGTGGGTTGCCAGCTTGCTGTGCATATCGCAGTGGGGAGAGACTTCTGAACCGTTTTCACCGACGTGCCATGCATAGCGGATCTTGAAGCTACTGGTGCCCAGAAGCCTTGCGATGAATGATCGATAATGCTCACCCTGTTCCAACTCTTCGATAAATTGCTGCCACACGGTGGGTAGCGCAGAGTGCTCAATTAAGCCAGTCACTCCACTCTGACGATCGTGGTAGATCGTACGCTCATATGAGAGATAGAGGCGGTTGTGGGGGCGTTGACCCCCTCGGGGGATATCCTGATGGCGCTCGAAGTGATCCAGCGGTGGGAAATCATGCATCAATTCGGTGAACTTCTGCGGTGTGAGCAGGCCACTGAAGCTGTGCCAGGGAAAAGGAGTCACAGCATTGAACTGCGTGGTACCCAATTCATCTAGTTGCTGGTGATCGATGCACGCTTTATTCATCAATAGAGTCTATTTAAAAAGTCTGTAAGCCATTATGATACCATGCCATAAATGATGATGAGCAATAGCTAAAAAAGACAACATGAACGCTGTTTAACTCCTATTAACGAAGGCTATAACACTCATTTTTCAGACACAGTAGTAGTGTTCGTCCTATAATGTCGGTCTGTTAATCAGCAGGTGTGTGTCGTCTGTCATGTTGTTCAATACGCTGGATTCCGCGCTGGACGCCGAGCGCGCAGTCTTCATAGGTTATGATCCAAAGGAGGATGCTGCAGCGAAGATGTGTGCAGCTTCCATCCGACGTCATACTACTGTTGATGACTTAATCATCATCCCTGTCATCAGGGATCAGCTGCTGGCCTATGGCCTCTTCAATCGCCCGCTCGACCCGCTGGGCAGTACCCAGTTCTCGATCACCCGTTTTCTGGTGCCCTATCTGATGGGGTATCGCGGCGTGGGTATTTTTTTCGATTGCGACATGTTGATTACCCGGGATATCAAAGAGATGTTTGATCTGTTTGATGCACAGTATGCGGTGCAGGTTGTAAAACATGACTACAGCCCAAAGACAGAGGTGAAGATGGGCGGTCTACCGCAGACGACCTATCCAAGAAAACAGTGGAGCTCAGTGGTTATCTATAATTGTGATCATCCTGCTACAAAGCAACTTGGAAAACAGGTTGTGGAGTCTGCTTCGCCACGTTATCTACACCGTTTCGAGTGGCTTGAAGATGAACAGATTGGTAGCTTGCCTCTTGAATACAACTATCTGGTTGAGGAGCAGGAGGGCAGCGGTGAATTACCGTTTAATATTCACCATACGTTGGGCGCACCACTTTTTCGTGACAAGCAACGGGTCGAATACGCAGATCTCTGGCGCGATGAGTTCAGATTGACCTTCGGACGCGAGTTTGCCGAACATGATTTCATCACCTAGCTAATCGGCATGGATTAGCGGTTCTTACGGCGGTTCGCTTTTAATAACCTGATTTGGTGTGAGACGAGTGAGCGAAGGTTTTTATACTGTAGCCACTCTATCCAATCGAACCGACGCCTCATCTCAGGTACACGCTGTAGCGTGCCCTTCTGAATATGGCCATTGCAAATCTGTTTCTCGATATCAAAGGCGTGTCCATGCCAGCCCTCAAAATCGAAGCCGATGATGAATTTTTCATAGTTGGCAAATCGGTCGTCGTGAAGCAGCTGTTCGATGCCGAGCAGGCCAGTGCTTGGCACTACTCTGGATGGAGTGGCGTTGTTTAGTCTGTTGTAAATCTCATAGCGTAATTCTGGTGATAAATAGGAGATCTGTTTATCGTTCCACGCCTGAAAATCGATGATGCGTTGTGTCAGCGTAATATCATTGTCTCTGTTTACGGCGGATGGCTCGGTTGAAGGCGGTGTATGGTAGTCATCACCCTCACGCATGACGAAGAGAATCTCTTCAACCTGTTGCGCTAGTGGATGGTCAACTTTTCGTGAAGTAGCGTATCGCTCACCCACTGATCCGATGTTGCAGACAACCAGCAGGTCGGTACGCGTGCCGACACCAGGGGTGTCGGCATTTTTTACGTTATTAAACCGCACCACCAGATCAGATGAATCGATGAACCTGTTGGTATAGGAGGGAGAGTAGGGCGATCCGAAGGGGCCGCAGGGAAAGAGAGGTGCGCTACCGACGATCATTAGGCGTGGCTTACTACGCTCTACGGACACGTTGCTGGCTCCTCGTTATTACGGTTGTTGGATTTGAGAATTATACCCTGCGCTTAACTCTCATCTCGGCACGACGAGGCCACACGTGACGATAGGTGCAGATTAGCTTTAGATAAAGTTGAGATAGCTGGTGGAAATGTCGCCGGAGGCGAAGTTGCCCAGGTTGGGGAAGAGGGTGCTCATATCCTCACTCTCCACGCCAAACCAGTTCGCCAGTGAAGCGTTGCACTGATCGACAGCGGTGGTGGGAATGAATCGACCGTTGTTGTCGTAGTCATCATCGCCACCCAGACGCATATCGACCTGCGAACCGTAGACCCCACTGTTGACCGCACCCCCCCACTATCAGGTTGTCGGTGCCCCAGGCGTGGTCGGTACCGTCACCGTTGTTACTCATGGTGCGACCAAAGTCGGATTGGGTGAAGAGGGTCACCTCGTTGCCCATGCCGAGTGAATCGATCGCACGTTGAAACTTCCACAGCGAGAGGCTCAGCTGGCGTAGCAGGCGTGGGTGGCGTTCCAGCTGTACTGAGTGGTTATCGAAACCGCCCATGCTGACGACAAAGATCTGCCGGTTGAGTCCGAGCCGTTTACCCAGTGATGCCATCTTGGCCACGCTCTCCAGCTGGTAGAAGAGTGAGCTGCTGATATTGGCGGTGAAGCCGAGGGTGGTGCTGTCGGGCCGACCGAAGAGTGCCTCACCGTAGGGGCCGGTGAGTCCGGCGAAGTCAGGCGTGTTGGGCCACTCGGTGATCAGCAGGTCAGACATTGAGAGCGCACCGGTCAGCATGTTGTTGTAGAGCCCGCGCAGCGGATCGCTGCCAGCGTTCTGCCCATTCATTCCCCGGAACAGCGCCTTGCGCTGAAGATCTTCACTACTGCTGCCATCTTCCATGCCCGCATAGGTAAGAATGTCGCCGGCGTTGAGATTGACCGGGGTGGAGGTATCGCCGATCAGCATACGATTGCTGCCGGCATAAGAGATGTTCATGCCGAGCGTATGGTTGTTGTTTACCCCACCACGCCCGATTCCCCACAGATCGGCAAGGCGGCCCGCCCAGCCAGCCGCCGAGAGATTGTCGGCCCAGCCGGTCTGAAGGGCGCGTTGCTGGTGATTGTGGGCGAAGAGAAAGGGTGGGCGATCGATCGAACCGATATTCGCCTTTGTGGTTGGCTCGACCAGTGTGCCGACGTTGTTGATTACTGCCAGCCGGTTATCGCTATAGAGCTGTGCCAGCTCCGGCATCACACCATTGAAGCCGAGACCGGTGGTGCCGAGCGGATAGACCCCCTTTACATAGGCGCTCTGCTGGGTGCCATCGACGTAGTAGGGGTTGCCGCTACCGGAGCCGAGCAGACCGCCTGCAAAGTTGGTGGCGAGATCGAGATCGTCGGCTGCGACGGTGAGGTTGCCGCGAATGTCGCCGTAGGTCTGGTGGCCTTGACCGATCGCCGTAGAGCCCGACTCATCGCCAATCGGCACCACCATGTTAAAGGCGTCGTTACCGCCAAACAGGTAGAGACAGACCAGCGCCTTGTAGTCGTCAAAGGCGGGAGTGGCAGCGTTGGCGTTGGAGAGGTTGAGCAGCGGCGCGCCGATGCCGCCCATGCCGCTGGCGAGCAGGGCGCGCAGGAAACTTCGTCTATCCATCTTGCTCATGGTCGGTTCCTATTTCTGAATCATGAAGGCGCTGGAGGTGACGATGGCGCGGATCGCCACGGTGATAATCAGCCGCGCTTCGTCATTGTTGCTGCCGTCATTAAAGTTGATCAGTGCCGTTCTCAGTTCACTGCGATAGCCGCTCTCCATCTGACCGGCGAGCAGCATCAGATCGAGATGGTCGAGCAGCGCGTCGATGGCGCGTGCCTTGGCGGTGTCGCCGTTGCCATCGACCGCCGCGTCGTTGATGGCGAGGTAGTCGCCGTTGCTGTCGCCATCCAGTGCCAGCTCGAAGATCGTCAGCTCATCGCTCAGGTCGGTCAGGTAGAGTTCACCCCACCAGAGATTGGCGTTACCGGCGAGCGCATCAAGGGTGGTCCAGCTCTGGATCTCGTTGCTCTCATGGTCGTGCAGAGCATCATCAATGGCGTTACTGAAGCTGATCAGGTTCGGCGGGGTCTGGATCTCCAGCTCCGGGGCGACCAGTCCGTTGCTGGTGAAATAGCTGTCGCTGGGGATGAAGTCGGGGCTGTAGAAGTTGAACACCGAGCGCGAGCGCAGCGGCATCTGTCCCAGCTCGGTGTCGTTGAACCAGTAGACGCCAGTCACATCCGCTGACCGCCATGGATAGCGAAGCGAAGGCGGTTAGTCCCCGATAGTCGACGCCGTCTGCCTATTCGTAGTTGAGAGCGCGAGCGAACGACGAAGAAGATGCAGCAGCGGCTTTATGTCGGCGTAGAGTCAGTGAGGGAGTTGTGTAGAGCCGCGAAGAGGTGATTACGCAACGAACGCAGGACGGTCGGGGCGCCGTAGGCATAAACGGTCGCGTTAAGTATTTGCCGCTTGCTTGGGCTTGATGCCCAAAACATGCTTCCGAAAAAATAGCGACTCCCGAAGTTGGGCTGTACGCCGTTCTCGTCGTATCCCGACCACCCATCAAGTGGTGAGATATCGAGCAGGCGCAGCATCGCAGAGAAGGCGAGTACCGGTTCGCGCGGTTTGCCGAAGCTCGGTTGTGAGATGTAGCTGGCGCTGCGCGCCTCATCATCCATCAGGATTGCCTTTACCACCGCGCCGAGATCACCCTTCACACCGCTGCCGTTGTCGTTGAACACCGCCGCCACTCGGCCGATGTAGGCGCTGGAGGGGTTGGAGGTAACCAGTCGCTGGATCAACTGACGGCTGATAAAGGGGGCAACGTTGGCGTGAGCGAAGATGATGTCGAGCGCTGCGTCGAGGTCGTCACTACCACTCAGATTGGCAGGAATGGTCTCTCCGAGCACGGTCTTGGCAGAGTACTCGTGGTAGGCGTCGGTAAACTCCATCGGCAGGGTGTAGTCGCCGCTGTTGGCACTGTTACGGCCGTAATAACTGTTGAGTTGCAGATCCCAGCCGGTCATCACCTTAGCCAGCTCGACGATATCCTCCTGACTGTAGGTGGGGATGAGATTGCCACTGCTCAGGCGAGGCGTGCCGTCGACGTTAAGCTCATAGAGGCCGATGGTGAAGAGCTGCATCAGCTCGCGGGCGAAGTTCTCATCGGGACGGGTCTGGGTGGCGGGGTTCTCCTTCTCGTTGCCCTGGTGCGAGAGGTAGATACCCATCGTTGCGCTGCGCGAGACCGCTCCCATCAAGTCGCGGAAGTTGCCGAAGGCGTGTTCTGCAAGGATATCGTAGTAGTTGGCGAGGCTCTCGGCGCGGTCATCAAGCGGCATCTCGGCGGTGGAGACGACAAAGATCTGGCTCAGCGCATAGGCGACGCGCTGGCGCAGCTGATCATCCCCCTTGAGTGAGTGCTCCCACCAGGCGGCGAGCTGGTAGTACTCCATCAGCCAGTGGCCGTCGCTGTTAAAGATGTCGGGATCGTCGTACCAGTCGTGGTCCTGCTGCACCATCTGTGCGATCTCGATGGTGCGCTCCAGATGGCTCTTGGTGGTGATGGCGTTGGGGGTGGCGATCGCACCGGTCACGGTGTCGCTATAGGGGGAGGTCATCGCGATCTGTGCATCGATCCACCCCTCAATGCCGTAATCGATCACCTCATCGACCGCCTCTTCAGTAGCACCGAAGGAAGACTGGCTGAGAAAACGCACTGCCGCGGCTTCGCTGACGCTATCGGTCGCAATAGTTTGATTTTGTGAGCCGCCAGGCGGTGCCTCACCAAAGCAGCCGTTGAGGGCAGGCAGCAGAGCAAGCAGCAGAAGTGGGCTGAGTTTCATGGCATCGACATATTATTGTGGGTGCGAAAAACGCGATTCGTAACATTTTATAGCGGCACGCCGTTATAAAACTGAGATGAGGCTCACAAACGGCGGTTATTGTGGCTGTTCGCCCGGCTCACGAATGAAGGGGAGTTCGCGGTCGAAGTACTCGTTCTCACGATTGAAGAAGCGGTGCAGGTTGTTAAGCGTGTAGTAGGGCTGGTCTGAGGCGAGGTTGTTGGTCAGCCAGGTCGGGATCTCTCCACCCGGCTCGCTATGGACGCGGAAATTGACCTCGATCTTGCCATCGCCAACTGGGATCAGGGTCCAGGTCGAGTCGACATAGGGGACGCGCACTACACCGTCGATTTGAGAAATATAGTCGGGTGCCGCATAGGATTGAATCGTGACGATCAGCGTTTCGCTATCCTGCGAGGCCTGTGTGTTAACGATCGCGTCGCGGTCATCGACCGGCCAGGGGGCGCCGCTGTAGGTGTAGTTGTGCACCTCGGTCGGACTGATGATATCGATCTGGCGACTATCGTCGACGGTGTTGACCCAGCGCACATGGCTATTACCGTCGAGAATCAGTGCGACCAGCGCCGAGAGGCGTACCTTGATGAAGGTCTGTGCCAGCGACTCGTTATATTTCGAGTCGGCCACGTCGCGTGAATAGACCGATATCTGCTCACCCTCGCGGATCAGGCTCCAGGAGTTGTCGGGCTCGCCAGCGACTGCCACCAGCGGCGAAAGCAGCAGTGCGATCAGTGTTAGTAGTGCCGACCTTTCCATTCCCGTTTGCCTGTTTTTTGCCTGAGATAGGCGTTGATGATTATGGCGCCGTGCAGCGCTAGCCCAAAGGGTAGCGCAAGCAGATAGATAACGGGAATCCGCAGTGCATGCAGTGCCAGGGTGAAGATCAAAAGCAGCGAGGCGAGGGTGACTATCGACAGCGTAAGTGTGGCGTTCTGCAGCATCGATGCAGTCTCTGGTGTGGCGCAGTAGGTGGCAATTGGTAGTAGCGTACCGAGGGAGAGAAGGAGCGAGCGGAGTGCGTCGCTCATGCAGCGTCCAGTCGAGGTAGCGTGCATGATCTCGATCGCATTTTTAGAGAAGCCGCGCCATATCGCCCCTAGCGAACGGTACATGCGCGTCTCGATCTGCTGATCGCCAAACAGGGTGTAGCCACCGATGTGCGCTGCCTTGATGGCACGGGCAAAGGCGAGGTCATCGCTGGTCTCACCGCGAATCGCCTCGTGGCCGCCGATCTGTTGGTAGGCGCTACGGCTGAAGAGCAGGAACTGGCCGTTGGCAAGGGCATAGCTGTCGTCTGGATCGTTGACCCGGTCGAAGTCGATAGCGGTGGCGAAGCCGAGAAAGACGCCGGGGAGGGCGATACGCTCCTGAAAGGAGATCACCTGTTGAAACGGAATCACAGAGAGAAATTCACGAGCATTGCTGAGTGCGTAGGCGAGCGCGTCACGTGCCGCGGTCGGTTTGAGATAGGTGTCGGCATCGACAAACAGCAGCCACTCACCGCTGGCGGCGGCCACCCCCTGCCAGCAGGCGTGTGATTTGCCCATCCATCCCTCGGGCAGCGGATCGGCGCTGATCAGCTGGATGCGGCTATCGCGTTGGGCAAACTCACTGACTATCGCCGCCGTGGCGTCGCCGGAGTTGTCGTCGACCACGATTACCTCCAACGCGCCTTCTGGGTATTCAAGCTGCGTGATACATTGTAGGCATTCACCAATATTGTTCGCCTCGTCGCGGGCCGGAATAATCAGCGAGAGCTTCGGTAGCACGCTATCTGCTGAAGCGTCGGGAAGCTGCTGGCGATAGCGATAGGTCTTACCGATGGTGGCAAGGAAGAACAGAGCGAGCGCGGCCCAGATGAGGTTAAGCGTTAATAACAACAGATCGGACATCTTGTTAACCGAATGATTGGTCCCTTTTATTATTGTGCCGTGATGGCCAAAACGGAGGCGTGGTGCAGCTCTTCTATCTGACACCCTTCTCGCTCAGCGTGCTCAACGTTGCGATTATGCTGACGTTGCTGACCGCCTATCTCTGGCGCATCCCCGGTAAGCTTCCCGCCACCCGGCAACTGCTCACCTTCCTCAGCGGCGTCAATGTAGTCTTCGTCGCCTTCTTCTACATCTTCTCGTCGCTCGATCTGGACGGGGTGAGAATAGCATGGTGGGCACTGCACTTTGTCGTCTTCTTTATCCTCTTCCTGATCCAGTTCGCCTACCACTACCCGAAGCTCCATTTCCCGAAAGAGGCGCGGCGCGTCTTCATCGTCTCGCTGATCGTCTCGGTGCTGGTCTATCTCTTCTACCTCTACCACACCACCCTGCTCGAGCCGATCTACGATCCGAGCGGCGGGCTCTTCGTCTATCTCGGCACCCACGAGATCAGCGTGCTGGTCGGCCTCGAGCTGCTCTGGGCGATGAGCCTCTTCGTGCGCCAGATTCGCGCGCTACGCAGAGAGGGAGAGGGTGATGCACTGCAACGTGAGAGCCATATCGCGGCGATACGCAAGATCTTCCTCATCCTGCTCTCACCGATCGTGCTGGTGGCGCTGATCATCCTCGCCTACCTTGATCTTGCCAGCTGGGAGATCGTCGGCCACCTGCTTGGCACCGGGCTGATGATCTTCGTGCTGCTCTTCACCGTCGTCTACCTCAACAACGCACTCGAACCCTCCTCACTGCAGATCAAAATGGTCGGCCTGTCGCTTGGCGCGATTTTGGTGGTGCTCGGCTTCTCCTCGGCGATCACCATGAACCTGCACAAGGAGAGCTATCTTTCGCTAAAGAAGGTCGAGATCGAGCGTAGCGGCAGTGAGATCGTCGCAAGCCGATTCGAGGCGCTGCCGGAGGAGATCAGCTTCATCGCCCGCGAGGGTGAGTTGATCTACCAGGCGAGCGGCTTCGATGCCGAGTTGAGCGGTGAGTCGGGGGCGTGGGAGGGAGCGTGGCGGTTCCGCAAACTCGAGCCGCTTGAACCACAGAGCTACTTCATCACCCGCAGCCTCACACTCGATGGAGCCAGCTATGAGGTTGGTTATAGCTATCACGGCTACCGGGCCCATCTGCATGAGATGGCCGAGCAGCTGCTCTATATCGTCATCGGCGCGGTGCTCTTCGCCGTGATCGCCTTCCCGCTCTTCTTCCGCGTCAGTCTCTTCATCCCGTTGCAGCGGCTGCTGGGCGGTGTCGACCGGATGGAGCAGGGGAGTCTCGATGTCGACCTGCCGGTTGGCGTGCACGATGAGATCGGCGTGCTGACCAAGTCGTTTAACACCATGGTCGGTTCGGTGCGGGAGGGGCGAGAACAGCTACGCGCGGCCTACGACCAGCAGATCGATCTCACCGATGCCTACAGCCGCTTCGTGCCGAAGGAGATCATCACCACTCTCAACAAACAGAGCATCCTCGAGCTGGGGCTGGGAGATAACATCAAGCAGGAGATGACAGTCCTCTTCAGCGACATCCGCTCCTTCACCACCATCTCCGAGTCGATGAGCCCGGAGCAGATCTTCCGCTTCATCAACCGCTACCTCGAAGAGGTCGGCCCGATCGTGCGCAAGCACGGCGGTTACATCGACAAGTACATCGGCGATGCAGTAATGGCGCTCTTCCCCGGCGGCCCCGACGATGCACTCGCCACCGCCATCGAGATGCAGAGCCAGGTGCGTGATTTCAACCAGCGCCGCGCCGAGAGCGAGGAGGGCTATGTCGAGGTGCGAATCGGCGTCGGCATCCACACCGGCGAGCTGATGCTCGGCACCATCGGTGAGCACCAGCGCATGGAGGGAACCGTCATCTCCGATGCAGTCAACCTCGCCTCCCGTATCGAGGGACTCACCAAGGCCTACAACGCCCCGATCCTTATCTCCAACGCCACCTATACCAAGCTTGCCTCGCCCGCCCAGTTCAACATCCGTCACCTCGACCGCGTCAAGGTGAAGGGCAAGACCGAGTGGGTTGAGATCGTCGAGGTGCTCGACGGTGAAGAGGAGATTAGAAGAGCCCACAAACTCGCCAATCGGGATGAGTTTGATAAAGCGGTCGAGACGTTTCAGGCGCGCCGTTTCAAAGAGGCGTTGGAGCAGTTCAACACACTCAAACAACGAGACGAGATTGACGTCGCGGTCGATGTCTACATCGAACGCTGCCAGCAGTTCATCGAACAGGGAATCCCCGAGAACTGGGATGGGGCGATACAGCTCTGATTTTGAATAAGTAATAAAACTCGTTAGAGTGTAGAAACAACAGGGAAATAGCCAGAGGGAAATTGGATGAAAAAGACACAGCTCTGTGCGTTCAAACAACAAATTCCTCAAATTGATGAGAACTATTTGCGGCATAACGCATTATTTGTGCCGTCCACATAATGTAATTATGAGAGCCTGATCTTCACCCGATAAATCGGACACGCTATTTTCACGCAACCATCCGCTCATAATAAGCTGGTGGCATATACCCAATCCCCGAATGCATTCGCTGACCGCCATGGAGAGCGAAGTGAGGGCGGTTAGTCCCCGATAGTCGACGCCGTCTGCCTATTCGTAGTTGAGAGCGCGAGCGAACGACGGAGAAGATGCAGCAGCGGCTTTATGTCGGCGTAGAGTCACTGAGGGAGTTGTGTAGAGCAGCGAAGAGGTGATTACGCAACGTACGCAGGACGGTCGGGCGCCGCAGGCATAAACGGTCGCGTTACGTTTTTGCTGTTTGCTTGGGCTTGGATGCCCAAAACAAACTTTCGCAAAAATAGCGACTCCCGGCTTCGGTGATTATAGAATTGATTGATATAGCTGTTTAGTGCAAACCGTAATTTAACATCATGATCGAAGTGCGATCCACGAATCAGTTCTGCCTTTAATGTGTGAAAAAATGATTCCATGTGTCCATTATCTGTGCAGTAGCCAGGACGGTTTACACTGTGTCGGATTTCATGCCTTTTAACTCATTTCTGAATCGATGTGCTGTGTACTCAATCCCTCGATCTGTATGAAATATCATTCCCTTCTCTGGCTCCCTGTCCCTGAGTGCATGCCTTAGCGCTTTAAGCGTGAGATTGGTTGTTCTATCTCGACCTAAAGACCACCCAATAATTCGACGGCTAAATACATCCATTACTGTGGCCAAATATCGCCATGCGCCTTTTACCTTCAAGTAGGTAACATCTCCAACCCACACTTGATTGATCTTGTCTGGGTTCGGCGCAAGCCGTTTCAGGTTTTCACCCTCAGCTTTAAATCGTTTTAATCCAGGCTGTCGTCGCGTAACTTTAACGACTCGGCCAACCACGCCATTATCTCGCATCAGGCGCTCAACACGCTTCTTGCCGATGCGAACGCCTTGATTGCGCAGTGTCTGATGTATTCTTGGGCTGCCATAGACGCCGCGATTCTGACGATGAATTTTCACGATCTTTCTGGTCAGGTACGCATCTTCCTTTGTTCTTTCAGCCGCTGGGCGTTTGCACCAGTCATAATAGCCACTGCGGGACACGCCCAGCCACTCGCACATGTACTTTACTCCGAGTTTCCGGTTTCTCTGGATGAATCGATATCGTTCTGATGTTCTTCCGCAAGAAACCGTTGCCACTTTTTACAGCAGATCATTCTCCTGCTTGAGTCGGGCAACCTCCTTTTTCAGCTTCTTCATCTTATCCAGCTCAGAAGCTTCTCGGCGAATACTGGTCACCTTTTTCTCTTATCTGCCACAATCACACCTTCTCGATACTCTTTTCGCCATCGTGACAGCATAAACGGATGGATGTCGAGCGTGTCAGCAACCTCTTTAACCTGAACTCCTTCCAGAAAACTTAGCTGGACAGCTTTTACCTTGAATTCATCTGTGTAGCGCCACGTCTTTCGTGGGTTATTGTATTTTGGCATTAAACACCCCTTCAGTTAGAAGTTGGTGTCCGTTTTATCGGGGATGTTCAGCCGGCTACATAATCACCTGTTAGGCAAACAAGGGCCAATATTCAAATATGAATTTTAAAACAATATTAAAAGTTATAGTAGGTATTATCGTAACAATAGTTCTTGGAGCAATTGGAAGCGGAGTATGGGAGAGAATTCTTTCTCCGGCTTTGGATTGGATATACCGTTTTAGTGTTGGCTTGATTAGCAAAGTCTCTATTGACTACAAAAACAATATTTATGAGGCAGCAGAGATGGGTTTTCATGAAGACTTTTCTTTTCGTCTATTTTTAATCACCACATTGCTATTATCATTGGCATTGCTTTTATATGTTAATTCTAAATTTGGAAAACTTCCCTAATTCTTAAGAATATTATTAATGAGAATAGTTCAATAAGTCTAATGGCGAAGATTATTGGATTGAGTTTCGTGCTTTTACAATGTATACCACTAGTCGTCATGAAGCTGTTCATAATATAAAATCATATTCCTTAGTATCCATGGATGTACTGCGACCATACGTAGGTGAAGATGGGTATGTGCAGTTAAAATCCGATTACCTACAAATCAGAACGGCAGAAGAATTTTATCGATTTAATGAGGCTATCATTAAATATTCAAAAACATATTGTAAAACTTCCTAAATTTGAGCCTATTTAAAAAAATGCCTAACAAGCAAATCAAGATCGTTCGCTTTCGTTCACTGCGCGGTCGTGCCTAAGGGTGCTGAACCCTCATCTCGGAAGCTTGCAAAGAGATATGGAATTAAGAACATTACATGATATTTATCGCTGTCCTCATTGTGGCTTCATTGCGGCACGAGGTGACTATCACTGCCGTAGTTGTGGGATGAGGTTCAGTGAAAAGATATTGATGTCATGGAAAACAATATTCGCACATCTATAGGCGCCACTCCTTGGAATGTCAGGGATAGATATCGCTGTGTGCATTGTTCAAGGTTTGTTTCTATTCAAGATCGGTATTGCCGCGGTTGTGGAGATGAAATAGAGGATCACGAAAGAAAATTAATGCGCCTAAGGCTTTCAGAGCTAGCTGAGCAGAACAAATATTCCCTGATAGGGTTGGGCGTGTTTATATTGTTGGTGATATGGGTGTTGATCAAAATTGTGAGATAGGGGCAGGTATAAGTAGCCTTGAATAATAGGTGTCAGAGAGCAATTGAAAAACCCGGGTCAGAGAGTAATATTCTCTAATATTAGAATCAATTGCTCTCTGACCCGGTTTGATTTTTTGGCTAAATACTTTAAGGAAGTAATTTCATGGCAACTTGGGATGCAACAAAATACACAACTGAATGTGAAAAATGTGGCAAAAATACAAAGTCGTAAAGTTTGAACAACCAGTTAGAGAAAAAGGTCATTTTAACTGCTCTAAATGTGGTCATGAGATAGAAAGGTGGAATGTCGGGGAGTCGCTATTTTTGCGGAAGCATGTTTTGGGCATCCAAGCCCAAGCAAGCGGCAAATACTTAACGCGACCGTTTATGCCTACGGCGCCCCGACGTCCTGCGTTCGTTGCGTAATCACCTCTTCGCGGCTCTACACAACTCCCTCACTGACTCTACGCCGACATAAAGCCGCTGCTGCATCTTCTTCGTCGTTCGCTCGCGCTCTCAACTACGAATAGGCAGACGGCGTCGACTATCGGGACTAACCGCCTTCGCTTCGCTATCCATGGCGGTCAGCGGAGGTGTAGATTACACCTTTACGGAGGCTGAGGAACAAGGTGCAAGCAATGAATCCAAATCATAAATGTAATGATTGCAAGTTGTATGAAGATAGAGGTCATAATTATTGCAGAATGTGTGGATCTGAGTTTAAGCCAGGAACAGCCAAATATGTTCGCTTGGCAGAAGGCTACAATACTAGTGAAAAATATTGTGGTTTCTGTGGAGGCAAGAAAACGAGTGTTCTTGTTGCTAAAAATATAACAAGGCAAATCAACCTGACCCATTTTCCGTTCGCGATGCTCACAAAAAGGGTCAGGTTGTTTGCGACGTTATGTTCCAAAATACTAACCATGACACACATACCACAAAAGCCAGATGATTTAGAGCAACTAATACATGAGGCTTTAGAGCAACTTGGGTGGGGTGCTGAGGCTGGGCAAATTGCTGCGCGTATACATAGGTTGAATGTTGGCCTTCCATGCGAAGACGAATTTTCAGTGGTATGCGGGTGGCTTGGGTGCTGTGATGTGATACACAAGCTAGATCAGAAACAGACACCAGAGAAATCAACAATAAACTACCAAGTACCCGATCTCCTTGCCGTATTCAATGTTAAGGGAAAAGAAGTTCCAGTTCTTATAGAGGTAAAGTCTAAAAAGACAAAACTCTTTCTTTTCGGCCCGATTATATGAAGAGACTACAGCGCTACGCCGATGTAGTTAATCTGCCCATATTGATAGCATGGAAGTGGCAAATCCTTTGGATGCTATTCGAACTAAAACATCTGAAAAAGCCCAGAAGAATTACAACATCCACTTCGGCGAGGCAATTAAGGAAAATCTACTCGGAGTATTAGCAGGGGTTTTTCTTACTCGCTCTACTCCAAGGCCGGCCTTCATTTTGGACTAAAAAGAAGCGTTAATTGGTTCAGAGGAAACTGAAGATGGAAAAGAAGAGCAATGGAAGATGGTTATAGAAGAAGTGTATTTCACTAACGGGGATGGTGAAGTAGTACGAAAATTGCCATCGCAGGTACAACAATTATTTGTAACCTGGGATCTTGAAGAATCTGAAGAACATACTGATACGCATATAACAATGAGCCATGTAGTGCCGGAAGAATCAATGCTTTTCGCACATATGGCCCTTGTAAGGTTGTTAAACTGGCAAATACCAACAGATCAGGATATTCATTGGCGAGCGATGCTCCATGGATCCAATATAGTTAAAGGTATTGATAACTTTAGAGAAGCAATTCAAGAGGCGATGGGGCATAAGATTGTTCGGGCTGTCATAAATCAACTTCCACGATCGGAGCCAGCATTCGATGTGGGAACATAACAAGGCGCTCGTTAGAAAATAATAGGTGCCAGAGTGCCAGAGTGCCAGAGTGCCAGAGTGCCAGAGAGCAATTGTTTCTAATATTAGAGAAAACGGTTCCTTGACGCGGTTTAATTGTTACCCGGTGGAAAAGGGGTGGGTCTTGCGTTATGCCTTTAACGATAGCCGCACAACTTTCTCCAAAAGAATAAGTGGGGTCAGATGAAACTTAGTTCTTGATACGAGCCACTTATCAGACCTAAATTATCTGACCGAGGTGGCCAACATTGCGTAAAAGTAAGGATTTAGTTTCATCTGATCCCACTTACTTAAACGTTAGGTGTGTAATGCTCATTAATCCAGTAACAGAAAGGAATATATGAATGGACAAGTCAAAGCTCTAGCTGCGTTTATATTTCTTTTGGTCTTAAGTATTGATGTTAATGCGTAGGGCTATAGCTATGAAGGTAGGTATTGCGAGCTTGATGGAGCCACCACTAGTAGCGGAAAGAGTGTGACTGGTGAATGCTTTATGTACAGCGGCCAGCGTGGAGAACTCGTTGGTGTTGAAACGAAAGATGGCGAAGCTGTCACAGGCGGATGTATTTACCGTCCTGACGACATGTACTCCGCAAAACTTCAAGGTGCTAAAACAAAGAGCGGAGAGACAGTCTCCGGCGAGTTTTTTCTACTTGGAATAATAGGTGCCAGAGAGCAATTGTTTAAAACCCCGAGAATAATAGGTGTCAGAGAGCAATGGTTTCTAATATTAGAGAAAGCTGTTCCTTGACCCGGATAATTCTTACCCAGTGGGAAAGGGGTAGGTCTTGCGTTATGCCTTTACGATTCTGGTCTAATCTTGGGAAATGACTTGACCCCTTTAACGTCGGGGAGTCGCTATTTTTGCGAAAGTTTGTTTTGGGCATCAAAGCCCAAGCAAACAGCAAAACTTAACGCGACCATTTATGCCTACGGCGCCCCGACGTCCTGCGTTCGTTGCGTAATCACCTCTTCGCGGCTCTACACAACTCCCTCAGTGACTCTACGCCGACATAAAGCCGCTGCTGCATCTTCTTCGTCGTTCGCTCGCGCTCTCAACTACGAATAGGCAGACGGCGTCGACTATCGCGGACTAACCGCCTTCGCTTCGCTATCCATGGCGGTCAGCGATCGCCGCCCAACTTTCTCCAAAAGGGGATAAGAGTAAACCGTGTCGGAGAGCAAATATTTCAAATATTAGAGTATGATGCTCTCTGACGCGGTTGATTTTCTCGATAGATGGTTACTCTAGAATTAATAATACTTGTTTGCCTCCTTCTGGCGATCATCTCGATTGTTTGGAATACGCTGATAACGGGTATTTCTCCCATGATGAGTTCAGGCAAGGCCTGCCAAGCCATGCTTGCTTCAATTGACGGGACTGTAAAAGGACCATTAATCGACCTGGGTTCTGGTTGGGGAACGCTCGTTATCGCTCTTGCCCGTAAGTATCCCCGTCAACAGGTGATAGGTTATGAGCTGTCATTGATACCCTGGTTGGTCTCAATGATTTGGAAATATGGCTTACAACTGAACAACCTTACGCTCTATCGCAAAGACTTCATGAAGGCAGACCTCAGCGGTGCATCACTGCTATGCTGCTATCTTTTTCCTGAAGGCATGCTCTCTCTCGAAGAGAAACTAAAAGGCGAACTCTCAAACGAGATTCGAATCGTGAGTAACACATTTGCTTTGTCTTCGTTTCAACCTATAAAAGTCACCAAACTTAACGACATCTACCAATCTCCGATCTACCTCTATCACTGGGTACCCAGGTGATCTTTGACAGAGACAAAGATCATTGAGTCTTGTCGAGGTTGTAATAAAAAAGGAATTAACTATGAAAGTATTAGTTGTCGGTGCAAGTGGCGCTACCGGAGGACATGTTGTTGATCAGTTGCTTAGTCAAGGTATCGAGGTGAATGCGATAGTTCGTTCGTTCGATAGATGCGTTGCCTGACAAACCAAGCCTAAATAAAATTCAGGCTTCTGTTCATGGCCTGACTAAATTAGAAATGGCTGAATATTTAAAAGACTGTGATGCCGCTGTCTCGTGTCTTGGTCATAACCTTACGTTTAAAGGCATGTTTGGAAAGCCGCGTTTGCTTGTGACAGATACAGTTGAGTGTATATGTCAGGCTATTAAGTCTAATAAGTCGGGGAGCCCCGTTAAAGTTGTACTTATGAACACTACTGGGAACAGTAATAGGGATATACCTGAGATACCCCCCATTAAGTCAGCGTATCGTTATCGCGATATTAAGAGTCTTGTTGCCTCCGCATGCAGACAATGAAAAGGCAGCAGATTATTTGCGTACGCGAATCGGTCAGAATGATGGCGACATTGAATGGGCGGCTGTTCGCCCCGATGCATTGATCGATGAAAACAAGGTTACAGAGTACGACGTGAAGAGATCGCCAATACGAAATGCGATATTCGATTCTGGATCAGCTAGCAGAATTAATGTCGGCCATTTTATGGCAGAACTGGTCATGAACGAAAATAGTTGGTCGAAATGGAAGGGGCAAATGCCTGTCATTTATAATCAGGCACAATAAGGATGTTAGGGGGCAGTGTAAAAACTCGAAATGTATTGATCGTCTCGCAAGTGTTGGGCGGTGAGTTTTTACACTGCCCCCAAATGTGAATGCTGCCAAGATCTTTCTTATCTCCATATCTCTGTCCTGCATGGTTTTGAAGCGGAATGACCTGTACCAAACTGCTCTGCTGTGTTTCTCAATAGTGCCTTCATCTGATTAAGGGGTGAGGGTGTTTGATGATTTACCGGTTCGTAGAGGTCTTGTTTATAATAATTGATAATAATGATATCTGACCATATGCCATTCACGGTTATATCTATGTTTCTACTGAACAAGGAGTTAATGCAGTGATTTTCTTCAGAAAGAATAGAATAAAATCTAAAAAACAATGCCTATGCAAACAAGCCCCAGATAACGCTCATTATTATAAGTCTGCTATTGACAAAACACGGTTAGAAAATCGCAAGCGACCACTTCGTACAGAAATAATAAACTTCCTGCTATCCCTGTCAGAAGATGATACCAACTATTTGGAGATCGGGGTTAGGAACCCTGATGACAACTTTAATCATATTGTTGCGAGCAATAAATACAGTGTCGATCCAGGTTTAGAATTCGAAAATAACCCTGTGGATTATAAGACAACTAGTGATGAGTTTTTTAAGTCGCTATCTGAAAACAAAATACTTACGCCAGAAACAAGGTTTGATGTTGTTTTTATTGACGGGTTACACCTGGCGGAGCAGGTTGATAGAGATATTACCAACGCTTTTAACTATATCAAAGACAATGGTTTTGTTGTTCTTCATGACTGTAACCCACCAACTGAATGGCACGCCAGAGAAGAATATCGGTACTACAATTCTCCCGCGTGCGAGACATGGAATGGTACGACATGGAAGGCCTTCATGAAATGGCGTTTTAACCCCGATATATATTCGTGCTGCATTGATACTGATTGGGGTGTGGGTATTCTGACTCGCTGTTATCCAATAGGTACGAGCATAAACGAGACGAATTCATTTTTTGAATACAGTGAAATGGATAAGAACAGAAAGCATTATTTAAACTTGATCAAATTTGATGAGCTGAAGTGTTTGTTATCATCAAAGGGGCAGCGTAAGTTGGTTGAGCTACCCTTAAAACCGAGTCTCTGAAGTTCCTGAGTAAACCATGTGGACCTGAAATCATGAATAAACTTACCGCTCTGTTTGTAGTCACCATGATCCTCTATGGCTGCGATTCCAGTGATACAGCGAAGAGGACACCAGAACAGATCAAGGCTGAAGTTGAAGCCAACCAAAACAATTCGCTGAAGAAAAGAAGCGGATTGAAAAGGAGAATAAAAGAAGAGTTGAGCTGCTTGCACTCCAGCGCAGCTTTGTAAATGCCGCATTTCTTTCGGCTGATGACAAAAAGATCGTTGTTGAGCTAACGAATAACACAGAGAAAGATCTGGATAACCTCTCTGGATCACTGGAAGTATTTGATCAAGACGGGAATTATGTGACCGGTATCGGGTTAACAAACTGGGTGCCGGGGTATGTCTATCTGCATGCTGGGGCAACAACGACGGCGCGAAAGGGATTGAGCTGCTACCAGACAACCAACGTAAGACGATTGTTCAAGAAGCGCATGGTTATAGTTATTACTATACGACCATCAGATATCAATACGCGGGTGAGAGTGAAGTCGACCTGTTGCAGGCTGAGCAACCACAAACAGCGGTGGTACCAGAGCCAATACCAGCTAATAGAGCAGAACTAACTACTCAGACGGAAGAATCAATGGCTAAGCCCTGTAGCGCCGATCAGGCTGTGTCTATAACCAGGGAAGAGTATTACCCAGGCCCTAAGTGTGAACATGTTAGCCGGAACCTCGATTCTGAGCGTTTCAAGCTGGAGTACATAGAGTTGTGCCAGAGCGAAATCGGATCAGAGTCGGCTTCGGTTGCAAGCGTTCAGATAGCATCCTGTGTGCCCGATCAGAACAGAGGCGGAATTGTCTACACCAAACAGCTCTGCTGCAGCTCCCCATAGCCTCTTAATCTAAAGGATAAGGGCGTTACCCTTATCAAATTCGCAATATCCTGAAGATGGTCCTCTGAACTTAATCAAGGTATCAGATTACCTGTATACAGAGTAGACGTCATTCGCAGACGCTTATCATCACGCAAATTATCGTTTCTTCGCCATTGTCATATATTGACGTACGTGTGATGTTTTGGTTGTTGAATGGCTGCTATTTTTGTTGGCTATCTTCGTATAGAATCCGCCGTCACTTATTGCCTGTCTAGATATTTCAGTATCCAGAGTTTTACGGGCACATCCCTATATCCAATCCTAAAGCGACGCAGAGCAGATGACTGATAAAATCATAGCGACTCACAACGGTAATTATCATGCAGATGATGTTTTCAGTATCGCTGCTCTCAAGTTCATTTATCCCTCTTCTACACTCATTCGCACACGTGATCAGGATGTTATCGCTAAGGCAGATGTTGTGGTTGATGTGGGTGGTGAACATGACCCCGATAGAGACCGTTTTGACCATCATCAGCGTGGTGGTGCAGGAGAGCGCGAAAACGGTATTCCCTACTCATCATTTGGCTTGATCTGGCAGAAGTATGGCCTGGAGATCTGTCAGGGTAATCAGGATGTGGCAAATGGCGTTGATTCAGGTCTGGTGTCAAATATTGATGCCATCGACTGTGGTCATGCCGAGGCTGCCACTAAAGGCATTACCCTTAGCCAGACTATCTCTATGTTTAATCCGACCTGGCAAGAAGAGGGTTCGTTCGATGCCTGCTTTGATGAGGCGGTAGAGTTTGCATCGCGTGTCCTGGCTCGCTTTGTCGCATCGGCAAACGGTGGAATTAGTGCCAAAGCGATCGTGGCTAAAGCCATCGATGATGCCGAAGACCCGAGAGTGATTGTGCTGGAGAAATACACACCATGGAAAAAGACGGTTCTCGCCCTGTCTGAAGAGGCTTTGTATATGGTCTACCCATCCCAGACTGGCCAGTGGCGGATACAAACGGTACCGGTTGAGAAGGATTCATTCGAGGATAGAAAATCGCTGCCTAAATCATGGGCGGGTCTATCCGATGATGCGCTTCAGGAAGTAACCGGTATTGATGACGCCATGTTTTGCCATAATGGTCTATTTATTGCGGGCGCAGAATCATTTGAAAGCACGATGAAAATGGCAGTCATTGCTCTCCAAGAGTAATCAATCAAGGGTGTGGCGTGTTTAAAAGATTCGAACTCTAATCTCATCGGGCGATGAATGAATAGTGAGACGCTAGCGCATCATCTGATATCTCTTAAAGGTGCTGAGAGTAGTTATCCCTTTGGCCCAGAGGCGTTGGTCTTCAAGGTCATGGGAAAGATGTTTGCACTGGTAACAGAGGCAGAGGAACCCCCTCGGGTTACGCTGAAATGTTCACCACCCGATTGCGAGGTTTTGGTGAGTCAGTTTGACTCGATCGTGCCGGGTTACCATATGAATAAGAATCACTGGATCACCGTGTCGCTGACTGGAGAGGTGCCGGAGGCGATGTTGATTGATCTGGCCAATCGATCGTATGAATTGGTGGTCAGTAAACTCTGCAGGGCCAGTAAGGATGAGCTTGATCAGCGCTAGCGATCGTTGATCAGGTAAATCAGTGGGGGCTATTAACCAGGGTTCGGTTAATCAGCGCTTTCATCCGCTCAATGTACTTCTCGTTTGACCAACCACACTCGATGGTTAGTTGCTCCCAGTTGTTGATCGATATCAGGGTCCAGAATATCTCGGTCGCCTCTTCTCGGCTCCACTCAGGCGCCAGTTTGCCTTCATCGTCTAACCTATCGATTGCAGCACGACAGTAGTCACGTAGGCAGCGCATGTTGTTATTCCAGGCGGCTGCGGTGGCCTGATCGGTATCTCTAGTGCTGAGCAGCGCCTTGGCGATGCCGTAGATTTCCGGCATGAACTCTCCCCACACCTCGACGCAGGCATCCATCATCTCGAGACCCGTTTTGGCCTTCTCGAACTGGCTGAGACGTTGGTTAAGGCCTTTGACCTCATCCACATAATTTGAGGTGGCGATCATCAGCTCGGTTCGTGACGAGAAGTGGAGATAGACCGCCTGCCGCGAGATGCCGGTGGCCTTGGCGACATCGCTCATGCCGATGCTCTTGCCGACGCGCTGCTCCATCAACTTCCAGGTCGCCTGGAGGATCTGTTCTCGGGTATCTGGCTTTTCACTTGACATAGTGTAAACCGTATCCAATACTTGACACTGTGTCAATTGACATGGTGTCAAGTTAATAGATGGCTTGTGCAGTAAAGACGGGTCGGGAGGTAGAGATGAAGCTGACAATTATTGGTTCTACAGGTGGTTCAGGACGACAGTTGGTCGCTCAGGCGCTAGCAAGAGGTCATGAAGTGACTGCATTTGCTCGCAATCCCGACAAGATCAAGATCGATCACCCGGCTTTCAGGGTCGTGAAAGGTGATGTCAGAGATAGTGCTGAGGTTGAGAGTGCAGTCGAGGGGCAGGATGCGGTCATGTTCTCATTGGGTGCCCCGGTCAGGAGCAAGGAGAAACTACGTGGTCATGGGACAAAAACGGTGATCGATGCCATGGTTAAACAGGGTGTAAACCGTTTGGTCTCGCTATCTGCATTGGGCTGTGGGGATAGTGAGCCTCTACTGCCGCTAAAGTATAAATACCTCATTACTCCCCTGGCGTTGCGTGGTGTTTACGATGATCATGAGCTTCAGGAAGCGCATATCCGTGAGAGTGGATTGGAGTGGATTATAGTTCGAGCCGGTGCGTTGACCAACGGGGGTTTGACGGACTCCTACTGGCATGGCATGAGGGCGGATGGCAGGAGAATTAGCGCTAAAATCTCACGGGCCGATGTGGCTGACTTTATGTTGAAGCAGCTGGTTGATGACCGATATATTCGTAGAATGCCGTCGATCTCCTATTGAGCTGGATTGGAATTATTGTTTGCTTTGAATATGAACAGGTGGTGAAACGTTTATGGCCGTAGATGTTGTTGTTCTTGATGGTGGCGAGGGTGTGGTGGTGGTCGGGACAGGTGTTGTGACGGGCAGTGAGATCCTTGATGTGCAGAAGAGGGTCTACGGCGAGGAGACGCTGCACAAACAGAGGTACCAGATCATCGATAAATCGAAATGTACCGAGTACAACGTTTCGGCATTCGAGATTGAGGCGCTTGCGGAACTCGACAAAGCGGCGGCGAAGGTCAATCCAAACATTGTATTTGCGATCATTGAATCGGAGAGCCTCCAGTTCAGTCTGACCAGCCTTTGGCAGGCGAATGTGGAGTCTGTTTTTAAGACAGAGTCATTTAAAAGTCGTGATGATGCGTTGGCATGGATTGAGAAAAACGCTCACTAGTCAGGCATGACTGAATCATTATTACAAAAGAAGAGTGTGCTTCAAGAATGAGTGAAAGCTGGGACGACTATGCGAATGGCTGGGATAGTAATGCGTCAGTTATTGCCTATGCAGAGAAGGCCTATCAGTCGTTGATCGATCGCATAGAGATAGAGGATTGTCGGGCTTTAGACTTTGGCTGCGGAACAGGCTTGTTGAGCAGTAAATTGGCTGAGCAAGCAGGTACGGTTGTTTCAATCGATCCATCGGAAAAAATGATCGACGTGCTTAATGAAAAGTGTATAGAGAATGTAAGCACGATAACTTCAGAGCTAAGCCAGGACCTAATCGATGGCCATGAACTGCTCACACCCAAGTTTGATCTAATAGTCGCCTCATCAGTGCTAGCCTTTGTTCCCGATTATCCAGACACGGTTCGCCTGCTGAAACAGTTGATGAGAGAGGGCGCATATTTTGTTCAGTGGGATTGGGTAAAGGGTAGTGATGAGGGGATTGGTTTTACAGAAGATGAAATTAAGTCGGTGCTGAACGGAGTTGGTCTCGATGATTTCACTCTATCGATTCCATTCTCTTTGGAAATTGATGATAGTGAGTTAAAGGTTGTTATGGCAGTTGCCAATTACGGATAGTCTTTATTGAAGATCGTTAAAAGGGGCTCTGGCTAATCTATTTTGAGTGTAACGGTCATTGAAATAGTGAAGATAAAGCCGACTGTTTTACATATAGATTGATATTTAACAGGAGGAGCAGTGTGGCAGGATACGTTGTGATTCGAATTGAGGCGTCTGATCCCTCGCAGTTAACAAGCTATCAGGCTGTGGCGCCATCAATTGTTGAGAAGCACCAGGGAAAATTTCTGGCGCGAGGGGGTGAGGTAAACTCGCTTGAGGGACCAAATGAGGCGCGTCGAATTATCATAATAGAGTTTCCCTCGTTGCAGGCAGCCAACGATTTCTACCATTCCGATGATTACACCGCTGCACGTGCGCTGCGTAAGGACGTAGCGGTTGCGGAGATAATCTCTGTTGCAGGCATTGATTGATGGTGAGAGAGATTTGAAGGTCACCTACTATGCCGCCTCGAGTGTTGATGGTTATATCGCCAAGAGTGATGGCGATGTGTCGTGGTTAGAAGAGCTCGATATCTCGATGGAAGATAGCGGTTATGAGAGCTTCTTCTCCACAGTCGATGGTCTGGTGATGGGGCGCAAGACCTACGAGATAATTAAATCATTCGGTGCGTGGCCCTACGGTGACAAGCCGACGTGGGTCTGTACGTGTGGTGATGTTGAGCCGAGTGAAGGGGCAAACCTCCAGAACGAGAAGTTACCTGAGGCCGTTGTCGAGGCGGCACGTGATCAGGGCATTAAACATCTCTGGTTGGTGGGTGGCGGCAGTCTGGCAGCTTCATTCGTCGAAAAATCGCTGCTGACACATACCCCAATATCACTGATGCCGATTATCCTGGGCGGTGGTATTCCGCTGTTTGGTCCGATGGGTGATCACACACATCTCAAACTTAAGCAGTGACAAAGTCATGCAGCCGGATTTATGCAGATCGAATGTGAGCTCAAAGAGAGAAGAAAATAAAAACGCTGCTCGTTACTGCCCACCCGCTGGCCGATAGTCTCTCAACGCATCTGGGTCGACGCATTATCGTTCAGCTGGTAGAGGCGGGTCATGAGGTGGTGGTTGAGGATCTCTATGCCGAGGGTTTTAGTCCCGCACTGACAGCCCAGGAACGTAGCAGCTACTACACAGCACGTTACGACAGCTCGGCAGTCGAGGCTGAGGTGAAGCGGTTGCAGAGCGCCGAGGCGTTGGTGCTGCTCTTCCCTACCTGGTGGTTCGGTTTTCCGGCAATCCTCAAAGGTTGGTTCGATCGTGTATGGGCGCCCGGAATCGCCTACGACCATGCCAGCGACTACGGCCCAATCAAACCACGACTCGATAATCTTCGCGAAGTACTGGTGGTAACCACACTCGGTTCGCCCTGGTGGGTCGATCGGTTTCTGATGTGGCAGCCGGTGAAGCGAATTATAAAGATTGCACTGCTAAGTACCTGTGCCAAAAATAGCCGCCTGCAGTTTCTCTCGTTGTATAACTGTGAGAAGGTCGATTCCCTTCGTGTCGACAGGTTTGGCTCAGAAAATCGACCAGGCGATGACACGCTGGTCGAAAATGTCTCGGCCTGATGTAACGCATGCTCATAAACTGGTGAAACGGCAGGCCGTGGTAGACGTACCAGTTCTGATAGCCGTAGTACTTCGCTTCAAACGCCCCCATCTCTTTGAGCGCATCGTTGAGGTAGTTGAGTCCACTCTCCTGACCGGCGTCATACTTCTTGTAGAAGTTCGCCGCTGAGACGTTGAAGCTGGTTTTTGGATTCGCCTTCATCGTCGTCCAGGCGAGCTGTGCGAAGGGGCTCAAGCCAGAGGCCGCCTCGGCCAGTTCGTTGATCATGCCCGCCTCGAGTTCGGTCTCCTTCTTCACAACATAATTCCCTTCAAGGTGACGGCGCGCCTTTTCGATCTTATCGGCAATGGAGCGGTATTCGATCATGCGGGTGCCCGGTGCACGTACATCATCAAGAATGCTGGCCGGGAGTGAGGGGGTGCCACGCGGATTGTAGTTGGGCTGCACGGCGGCATCGTTGGGATCCATGAAACCGTACTTCTTGAGAAAATTGGCCAGCGCCTGTGAAGCGCCGATGATCTGGCCAGCTGTGCCGTGAAACTGCTTAACCCCGTTGTAGCGATCCTGTGCACCGAGAATGAAACCTCGCCCCTCGCTCTGGGTGCTACTGCGATCAACCAGATGGGGGCCGATGCGCTGCTGATACTCACGGGTTGAGCCGAGTGGCGGTGCCGCTTCACTATCGAGTGGTGCTCCAGCCATAGGAATAACAAGACAGCCGAGCAGCGCTGCTGCACCGCGTTTACCTCGCAACAGGGCGAAGGCGATCACACCGAGTGCCACCAGGATCAGTACCAGCAGGATAACGATCACGCTACTGAGTCCAGACCCCTCTTCTTTGTCGGCAGTGGTCGATGCGGATGCAGGTGCTTCGGTTTGATCGGGGGCACCACCGGTGGTGGTCGCCTGTGACATCGGAATGAAATCACCACCACTACCAACCTCCAGTTCCGGTCCGACCACCAGGATCAACTGGTAGTGGCTACCCGTCTCACCGCTGAGGCGAAAATAGATCGGGCCGTTGGCACGGAAGCTGAGGGTGGCGGTGTTGTCGCCACCAGTGGTGGCCTCTAGCAGTGGTTCGTGTGGTTCACTCTTGAAGGCGATGATTTTAAGTGGATTGCCCTCCAGGCTGTGGACGAAAAGATCGACCGGCTGTTTGGCGCTGAGTGTGGGGAGTTGGAAGGAGACGCCGTACTCATCGGGAAAGGTCTCGCCGCCGACCATTGCCACCTGGGCCAGTGGAATCTCATCGTGTGGTTTGAGCTTGAGGGTCCAGTAGGTCGGCTTGAAGGGATCTTCGGCGACAGCATTAGCGCCGATTAGGATGCCGAGCAGTAGAGCGAAGAGTTGAACGTAGCGTTTCATGCATCCTCCCGAGCGAATCGAAAGCGCTGTACCCGGTGTCATAGCGGGTGCAGATAAACAAACTATACTTCTTCCCAACACGCTTAATGATAGTCAAAAAATTCGATCTGCATCGATTTCTACTCGAACTTGCGAGTGGCAGGAGCGCACATCATGCGAATAACTATTGGCACTATCCTCTCGATACTACTTCTTCTTATTACCCTGCCTTTTCAATTAACTGCGATCAATGCGGCAGAGCGAGAGCAGGTGATTATGGTGCTCGACTCCTCTGGCAGCATGTGGGGGCAGATCAAGGGGCGTACCAAGATCGACATCTCACGACAGGTGATCGAGGGGCTACTTAACGACTGGGACAGTAATACCGATCTCGGCATCATCACCTACGGCCATCGACGCAAGGGTGATTGTGGTGATATCGAGATGGTGGTGCCGATCTCGACGGTCGAACCCGACCGCGCTATGAAGGTGCTCAATGCGATTAATCCCAAGGGGAAGACGCCACTCAGCGCCGCTGTAAAACAGGCGGCCGAGGCGCTGAAATATACCGAAGAGCGTGCGACGGTGATCCTGATCTCCGATGGACGTGAGACCTGCGATATGAATCCCTGTGAGCTGGGAACGGCGCTTGAGAAGAGCGGTGTCGACTTCACTACCCATGTGATCGGTTTTGATATCAGTGATGAGCGGGACCGTGCCCAGCTGGAGTGTCTGGCAAACAATACCGGTGGTGAGTACTTCTCGGCACGCGGTGCTGCCGGTCTGCACGATGCGATGGTTAAGACGGTTGAGATTGTTACCAGGGCGGAGCCGAAGCCAAAGGTAGTGCCGAAGCCTGAACCCAAGCCGGAGCCCAAGCCGGAGCCGAAGGTAGAGGCCAAGCCAGAGCCGAAACCCGCGCCCCCACCACCCCCTCCTCCTAAGGAGACGGGACCAGCCGGTTTGAAACTGATGGCGACCCTGGAAGAGGGTGGTGAGGTGCTGAGCCGTGATGTGCGTTTCCGTCTCTTCGAGGCGAAGCAGGACGGTAAGAGAGGAAAACGCCTACATGAGGCGACCGGTACCCCCTTCTTCGATGTGAAGCCGGGTCACTATGTGATTGAGGGGCAGTACGATCTGGCGCGTGCGACTGAAATGGTTGAGGTGAAAGCCGATGGTACGACCAACCACACCCTGGTACTAAACGCGGCTTACCTAAAACCGACCGCAACCCTGAGCGAGGGAGGTGCCGCGCTTGAGCGCGATGTCACCTTCACCATCTACAAACGCGATTCCAGAGGCAACCGCAGTCGTATCGATTACCGTTCACACAAACCGGTATGGCACCTCGGTGCGGGACACTATCTGCTCAAGGCGCAGTACGACCTTGCCGTAGCCGAGGTGGAGATTGAGATTGAGGCGGTGTGGATAACGAGCCGATGCTCAACCTCAATGCCGGTCTTCTCAAACCCTCTGCAACCCTCAGTGAGGGGAGTGAAGCGCTGGAGCGCGATGTAACCTTCACCATCTATAGCGTTAACGAGAAGGGGGCACGGCAGCGCATCGACTATCGTTCGCACAAACCGGTCTGGCATATCGGCGCGGGTAACTACCTGTTGAAGGCGCAGTACGATCTTGCCGTCGCCGAGACGGAGGTCGATATTATGGCCGAGCAGGAGAGTGGGCCAGTGCTTAATCTCAATGCGGGTTTTCTCAAGCCGGTCGCCAGTCTGAGTGAGAGCAGCCAGCCACTGGAGCGTGATGTCACCTTTACGATCTATTCGGTGAATGAGAAGGGGGCGCGGCAGCGTATTGACTACCGCTCGCACAAGCCGGTCTGGCATATCGGTGTGGGTAACTACCTGTTGAAAGCACAGTACGACCTGGCAGTGACCGAAACAGAGATTGAAATCATGGCCAATCAAGGCACCGAGCCGCAGCTCAATCTCAAGGCGGGTTACCTGAAGCCAGCAGCGGTGCTGAGTGAGAGCAGCCAGCCGATCGAGCGTGATGTCACCTTCACTATCTATACGGTCAACGAGAAGTGGGCGCGACAGCGTATCGACTACCGCTCGCATAAACCGGTCTGGCATATAGGAGAGGGGAGTTATCTGCTCAAGGCGCAGTACGATCTGTCAGCCGCTGAGACCGAGGTGGAGATCACAGCTGCTCAGGGCAGTGAACCGCTGTTGAATCTTAATACCGGTTATCTCAAACCGGTAGCGATGTTGAGTGAAGGCGGTAAGCCGATCGAGCGTGATGTTACCTTCTCACTCTATGAGACCAAGACTGACATTCACGGTAACCGACGTCGTATCGACTACCGCTCGCACAAGCCTGTCTGGCATCTCGGTGCGGGAAGCTATCTGCTAAAGGCGCAGTATGATCTGATCTCGGCGCAGACGGAGATCGAAATCAAGCCGGGGACCGGTACCGAACCAGCGATCAATCTTAATGGTGGCTATCTGCGACCGACTGCGGCGCTGAGTGCCGAAGGCAAACCGATCGAGCGGGATGTCACCTTCAGTCTCTATGAGCTGAAACAGGATCTGCACGGTAATCGCCGCCGTATCGACTACCGCTCACACAAGCCGGTGTGGCATCTCGGCGCAGGAAAATATCTGCTCAAGGCGCAGTACGATCTCGCCTATACCGAAATGGAAATCGAGATGAACTCCGGTGTAGGAAACGATATCAAACTCAATCTCGATGCGGGTTACCTGAGACCGAGTGCAAAAATCAAAGATGGTGAACCGATCACAAGTGGTATCACATTCACCCTGTTTGAGAGTAAGCCTGATCTACACGGTAATCACCGTCGTATTGATTACCGAAACAACAAACCGGTCTGGCATCTAAATAGTGGTACCTATCGACTGCGCGCATCCAATAGCAGTGGCAGTCATGAGAGCGACATCGAGATCAAGGCGGGTGAGGGAACAGAACCGATGTTGGAGATCGAGCCTAAGACTGAATAGTGGAATGGCTACGGTACGCTCGACGGTGAGTGGAGCATCGGCTGCTGTCGGTGTTGTCCGATCATCTGGGCACAGCTTTCAACGTAGTGTCGTGATGAGATAAAGTCCGGTGGAGGATTCTCTATTGCGCGCTCAGGATCAAACCAGGCTCTCGCGGTGGGTGAGAGTGCTAGCAGTGCCGTGTTCTCAAAGGCTTCGTCATAGGTGTGTACCGCTTCACGTCCCTGCTTCAATAACTCCATTCGGTCGAGTGCAAGTTTGATGTCTGGAAACTCTTCATAACCACCGATCCAGCGGTAACGACTACGTTCATCGTCGGATAGTTGCTCGATTGAATAGAAGCTCTCCCCTGCGCGACTGGCATAGAGTGGTCGGTTGCTAGCAACCTCATAGAGACGAGCCCACTGTTCGGGTGCAATAACGCTTTGTCGTAACCACGTCGCTGCCCTCTCAGCCGCGCTACGGTAGTGTTCATCACTGGTGGCTATGTAGAGATCGATCAGGGCGTTGATTGCATAAGCCGTTTCCAGTGAGGCATAGGCGGCGGGTTCAAATGTTCTGGCAGCGGTGGGTATTCCATCAGTGTCGTACTGCTGTGCAAAGGCGGTTTGTGTGCTGAGGCCCTGAACCTTTAGAAGGTAGTCGCCAGCACGTCGGGCGGCGTCAAGATATCGATTGTTATGGTTACGAATGTTGGCACGAATAAGTAAGCGGATAGTGCCCGTCATTGCGTCATCATTAAGAGTGGGTAGTGTGCTGTAACCGGAAGAGTGCAGTGCCTGTGGCCAGCTACCATCGTCTGATTGCTTGTTAACTATGAAATTGAGACCGCGATCAATCATGGTGGGCAACCATTCGGGTATCGGAAGATTGGCGCTGATTAATGCGTCATGGAGATTGAGCGCGTAGTAGAGAGCAGAGGTGATCGTGCCGTCATCAAAGGTTGTCTTTTTGTCATCTGGTTGAGCATGATCTTCCCTGGTACAGGGCGCAGATATTTTCCAGCCGCCGCCCACGCTCTGTGTGCAACTCAGTGCTTCACCAATCTTGATCGCTTCAAGTAACAGAGTGATTTCAGCCGTCTGCTCCCAGGCGGCGATGAGGCAGCTCCCGACCTCCTGCGCTGAGCCTGCAGGACGGCTAATAATAGAGTGGACTGGTAATGGCTTTGATGAGCTGGGTCGGTCGTAGTGTTTGTTGTCAGTGATACGCCAGAGGCCACCTACGCCAGTAGTGTTTGCATGTGGCAGTTTACTTAGCAGCTTGTTGGCAAGGTCGTCAGCTTTCAGCTCTGCCTGAATTTTATCAGCGGTTCGGTATTTGCTGGAGACAGGAGAGAAATGGAAAGCTCTCTTTCCTTTGTTGCTCTTGAGTACCGAGCTGGTCAGGGTGAGCTGTTTCTCTATCTGGCTTAGAAAGTCTTCGGTATGGACGAAACGTCGCAGACTGACCTGTGTTGCCGGCGTGCGGGCGATGATCTTTAGTACATCTTCGTCGGTAATAGCATGAGTGCTTCTGCGTTTTGAAGACCAGACAGCGAGTTCGGGTGGTACTAATCTTCCAACCCGATAGGCATCCATGGGGCGGTCGGTAACGAGCTGCTGAGTGTCGTCGAGAAAAAGTTTGAGGCGTGCCACGGCATGATGATCGTAATTGGATGATTGCTGATTGAAAACCTTGTGGGTTTTCCAAATATTTTTCCAGATGTTTGCGATGAGCTGGAGGCTGAGGAGGAGTATGACGATGGTGACTAGAAAGCGATACCGGCCAAGGTTTTCAAAATAGGGGGGTCTATAAGCTCTTAGTCTGCCACCGCTGTTGAGTAGGTCGGCTAATGCGATTCCACCAAGCCAGCTAAGTGGTATGACCAGAAGCAGTGGATGGTGAAACCAGAGTGGACGATGGATTGTGAGTGCAATGAAGCCGACGGTAAGCCAGAGCAGGGCCACTGCTCTTGATCGGCTGAAATGTAGAGTGGTGAGCAGGATGCCGATGGTGCCGAAGAGGAGGGCTGCTGTAGAGGATTTCCATAAATGAGTGAGCAGCGCCGTAAATCCGCCGCTCTCCGCGTAGATCGCTGTGGAAGCCGCTGCGGTGTGCGGCAGGATGAGTTGTTCGAAATGGTATGAGTGCAGTAGTAGCGATGGAGTATAGATCGAGAGAATTAGGGTGATGATGAATATGATGCTGTTCTTAATCGAGTCAATCTTGGCATACCCATTAACCTTCTCATCTCGTTTGGCAAACCAAGCCGCTAGAAGCAGCGCTGGAGCTGCAGTGACAACGAAGAGTTTTATCTGTAACGCGAGTGCGTAGACGATGCCCGCAGTGACGGTTCTGATCCATCGTGAGGCTGGAGAGTTGATGGTTAAGATATCGATTGCCAGCACCGTGAGTGCGATCGCTGGTAATCCAATCATTACTGAGACACTCAGTGTTAGATAGAGTTTGCCGCTAGCAAGAATAGATACGGCAGCGAGTGCTGGACCTCTACCCTCGAAGCGTCTAACGATACGGAATAGTGAGATGAACAGAACTGCCGAGAAAAGCAGGATCGTAGTACGAGCGGCGGTGACTGAAAATGGAAAGAGTTCGTGAACGGCTGCAAGTATGTAGGTGAGGACGGGGGGTTGGTCGCTCCAGATATCGCTGTAGAGCTGATAACCACTGTTGACCAGTGCGGCCTTTTGCAGGTTAAGCCCCTCGTCGGTATTAAATTCGTAGACGCTCCACCACTCACCCAAAATCATCATGAATATGATGAAGGTGATTAAAAGGGCGACCTCTTCGAAACGATTCCTTGTTGACGGATGCATTTATGGTTTGTTTGGTGATTGCTGTTGAAACCATTCTACCCACATGCAAGGGCCTGATGTCCCCGTGCTTGTGGGTTACGCCGGCAATCGGTTTGCTGACGGATGGCGATAGTTGGCGTCAGGTGTTCCAGGTGCAGATGCAGTTACGCCCCTGACTTTTGGCATAGAGCAGTGCGTGATCGGCCTCAACGATGACATCCTCGAGCGTTTTCTCAGGGGTGATGTGTGCGATGCCGAATGAGGCGGTCACCTTGACGCTGTTTCCATTATTCAGCTCGAAGGGAGATTCTTCGATGGTTATACGAAGTCGCTCAATCAGCGGATGAGCGGCAGCGGGATTGATGTCAGGCAGGCAGAGCAGAAACTCTTCGCCGCCGTAGCGGAAGATCGAATCGTAGGCGCGTAGCTCTTTAACGCAACGATCGATAATGCCCTTGAGCACCTGATCGCCACCGGCGTGGCCGTGGGTGTCGTTGACCTGTTTGAAATGATCGATATCGAGCATGCAGATCGAACAGCTATTACCGCTACGCACCACCCGCTCATACTCCTGTGTCAGGCGTGAGGTCATCGACTGACGATTCCAGGCGCCGGTGAGGTGGTCGACTACACAGACCTGATCAATGATCTGCTGCTGCAGTTTTCGAATCTCGAGTTTGAAATCGATCGCAAGGCTGATGAAGCTGTCGTAGTCCTCGAAGACGATCGGCTCTTCACGGTCACTTTTCAAGAGGATCTCGCGTGCATTGTCGTGCATGGCCTGGTGCTGTCGGCCGATCTCGGCAAAGATCTCCATCTCATCAAGTTCGGGGTGTTTACCGCTGTAGTACCACTGGCCGAAGTTGCAGTTGCAGTGGGCGTTGGGCTGGATGTCCTTCTCATCGGCCTTCTCATCATCACAGATCAGTGCGCGATGTAGCATCTTGAGCCAGTTGGTGTGGCTGACAATTCCCTTGTCGAGATCTTCCAGGGCCTGAAGTAGACCGGATGAGGTGGGTTGAACGAGAGGGATCATGGCGTGTGGCCTTGGGGAGTTGGGTATGGAGTGCCATGAGATTTTAGCACTCTTCACAACAGCGACAATTAATCTTTCAGGTATAGAGGTGGTACCACTAACAAAATAGCCTCGTATCTCTGGTGCGTTACGTGGCAACTAATTGATAAACTGGATAATTACGAATGTTGGTCTATGGTTACACCTTCGATAATTAAAATAACAGAGAGCAGCAGGGAGTGTGTCGTCTCGCTATGGGAGAGCGTCTTTTAATTTATCGGTTTGTGCTGCCATTCGTCTGGGTGGCCGTGCTGCTGCTCTCGTTTTCGCTCGCTGACCGCCATGGAGAGCGAAGTGAGGGCGGTTAGTCCCCGATAGTCGACGCCGTCTGCCTATTCGTAGTTGAGAGCGCGAGCGAACGACGAAGAAGATGCAGCAGCGGCTTTATGTCGGCGTAGAGTCACTGAGGGAGTTGTGTAGAGCCGCGAAGAGGTGATTACGCAACGTACGCAGGACGGTCGGGGCGCCGCAGGCATAAACGGTCGCGTGAAGTTTTTGCTGTTTGCTTGGGCTTGGATGCCCAAAACAAACTTTCGCAAAAATAGCGACTCCCCGGGCTGGTTCGATTTGAAATCAGCGATATTCGTGAGGATTTTGATCAGCTCTCAAGTCGAGTGCTGATGCATGTCAACGACAGAACCCGTATCTACGAGGCCTCCCTGGAGGGGTTTGCCAGCTATATCGCAGCGACACCCCAGGTCAATTTAGACAACGTCCGTCGATACGCACAACTGATCAGGAAGCAGTTCCCCTATATCTACATGATGGAGTTGAGTCAGCGTGTCACGCCTGCAGAGCGAACAGGACTGGTACGGCGCATGCGCACGGCGGGTTATGCCGATTTTGAGATCCATACCTTCGGTTATGAGTCTGACCGAAAGGTCCATTCTGTTGCCGAGAGCGAGGTCTATTACCCGGTGGTCTTCATCGAACCTGAAGTGCCCGAGGTTATGGATGAGTTGGGAATCGATCTGTTGAGCACCTCGGCCACGCTGGAACAGACGGTGAGGCGATCGTTGATGGCGGGGCGGCAGATTGCTTCGCGCCCCTTCAAAACGGTGGACGGGGTGCTGGTCTATCTAATTTTCCAACCGGTTGCCGCGGTGCGCAGCTATGAGCAGCGCGCCGATGTGTTGAACGATCCTTACTCCGTATTGATGGTGGTCAATGCAAAGACGCTGCTACCGAGCTGGGTTCGACAGCGCGAGGGTTGAAGGCCTCGGTCTGGTACCGAGGTGCAATGCCCGCTGAGGATCAGCTGCTGACCTCGGCGCAATACGAGAAGCATGAGGCGTTCTGGCCAGGTTGGCTTTTCCCAAGTTTTGAGAAGAGCATGCAGGTGAGTAATGGCTCTCAGCCCTTTCTACTCAAGATCCACTATGAGGTTTGCTGGCGTGATGTCGACATGATGGAGATCGGTATCTTCTCGATCATGGTAATCGTCACCTTTCTGCTCGCAAGCTGGTTCTCAATCATCCTCTATCGCAAACGTGTCGAGCAGCTGACGGCTCATGAGACGCTGTTCAATATGGCCAACTTCGATGCGCTTACCGGTCTGCCCAACAAGAATCTGCTGATGGACCGGGTTGAACAGGCGATTCGCCATGCCAGGCGCAGCAATCTTCGCGTGGCCCTGCTCTACATGGATCTCGACCGTTTCAAGGCAGTTAATGACAATCACGGTCACAAGGTGGGTGATCTGCTACTCAAGCGGGTGGTGGAGCGGATTGCGGTGATTGTGCGTAGCCACGATACCCTGGCCCGGCTTCACGGTGATGAGTTTGTGGTGCTGATGAGTGAGGTGAAGCATCGTCGCGATGTAGAACGGTTGGCGGGCAAGATCAAGGCGCTGTTTAATACATCCTTTACCGTCTACGAGGAGTCGATGATGCTGGATGTCAGTATCGGCATTGCTCTCTATCCAGACGATGGGATGAGTGGACCGGTACTGCTTAACCTCAGCGACAAGCGGATGTATGAGGACAAACGTACCGGGCAGGAGCTACCTGCAGGTGGCGTTGATGAGGTGGAGGAGCCGATCTGAAGGCGCTTATCGTTACTTATCGTTTCGGTGCAGCCAGACCTGTTTGATGAAGGCGGCTACCGCCCAGATCACCAGCAATAACAGGATTACACCGATGGCGGTACAGAGCGTTGGGTAGGCGCAGGCCAGTCCAGGTCGGATTGCCACTACCGCTCTCCAGATAAATCATCGTAGTGCACCTTTCTGCCCCTCATAACGCTCAATTTCTACTATAGTACAGCCCATATTGCCGCAACCTCGTCATTGTTCAATCACTGAATGGACGAATACTCCGGTTTTCAATGCCGGTGTGCTGGTACCAAATTCGTAAACAGAAGAGATAGAAGGGAGATTAAAGATGGCAGAGAAAAAAGTGGCGGCTAAAAAGAGGGCTGCTCCGAAGAAGAAGGCGGCTGCAAAAAAGAAGGTCGTCGCCAAGAAAAAGGTGGTGAAGAAGGCCGCAGCGAAAAAACGTGCTGCAGCGAAGAAGGGCGTCGTTAACAAGAAGATCGGCATCAGTGCCGGTGTCAGGCGTCACATGATCGCCGAGGCGGCCTACTACATTGCCGAAGAGCGCGGTTTTGATGGCGGTAATGTGCATCAGGACTGGCACGAGGCGGAGCGACAGATCGACGCGATTTACGAAGTTATCGATTAGCGGCATCACTATCTGCTCTAACCGTTTTTCAAGCGTCAGACGACGGTGCTCACCGGCAGTGCCGTCGTCTGCAGGCAATATTGTAATGAGTCTAGCTAATACCCTTTGTTTCTGCGGGTGTATGGCGGGGGCTATCCATATTAGAATCCATAGAATTAGTTATGACACGGATTGGTCTCAGTCACGACTTGCTGCATAGTAATTTTATGTGCCAGTAGGTGAACGTTGAACCTGCTGCGGACCCACTCCACGCAATGAACTACTACTACGACTACTGGCTAGTCACCCTCTCTGTTGTTTTGGCAATCCTGGCGGGTTTTACCGCGCTGAGTCTTGCCGCCAAAGTCCCGCATGTACAGGGGCGCAAGGGGTGGTACTGGCTCATGGGCGGTGCCGTTGCGATGGGTGTCGGCATCTGGTCGATGCACTTTGTCGGTATGCTCGCCTTCCACCTGTCGATTCCACTCGCCTACGATATCCCGATTACCTTCGCCTCGATTGTGATGGCGATTGTCGCTTCGCTGTTTGCGCTGGCACTGATCCGTAACGGCATTCACCGGCTTAGAACGCTCATTGCCAGCGGTCTGTTGATGGGTAGTGGCATTGCGGCGATGCACTACACCGGTATGGCGGCATTGAAGATGTCACCGCCGATTCAGTATGAACCGATGATGGTGGCGCTCTCGTTCCTGATAGCCTTCGCCGCCTCGCTCTACGCGCTCAAGCTTGCCTTCCACAATAGTGACGATGGGCCGGTGATGATGTTCTCGGCCAAGAAGCTGCTCAGCTCGGTAGTGATGGGAGTGGCGATCTCGGGCATGCACTACGTGGCGATGGGCGCCGCCTACTTCGATCCTAATGCCATCTGTCTCGCAGATCCGACCGGGCTGGATAGTGCCACCCTGGCGGTAGTTACCGCCTCGGTCACGCTGCTTCTAATGCTCGGCACACTGCTGCTGCTGAGTTACGACATTCAGATCGCCAGGCAGAATGCGATTCTGGTCAAGGAGCTGCAGGAGAACAATGAGGTGCTGCAGCAGCGTGCCGCACAGCTGGCTGAGGAGATGACCGAGAACATTCGCGATAGTGCAGAACGTGACCGAATGCTGGCGGGGATCATCGAGCAGACCAGTGAGGCGATCATTACCACCAACCTCGACCGCAGCGTGGTGAACTGGAATCCTGCAGCAGAGCGGATGTTTGGTTATAGCAGCGAAGAGATGCGAGGTCGTAAGCGATGAGCTGAGACTACCTACCGAGCAGCTCTTCTGCGATAGCGATGATTTTGCCGAGAGCAATAACAGTGGTATCGAACACTACGCCAGAGATGATGGTTCATCGATCTATGTCCGCTCGATCAGTTCGATGCTGCTCGATGATGATGGGAACCATGTTGGCGAGACGCTGATCCTGCACGACATCAGTCAGGAGAAGGTGAGCCATGATCAGCTACTGCTGTGGGGTATGGTTTTCAAGCACAGCGGAGAGGCGATCCTGATCACCGATGCAGATAATCATATCGTTACGGTTAACGAGAGTTTTACGACATCACCGGCTATAGCCTTGAAGAGGTGGTGGGGCAGCCTCAGCGCTCCTCTCCTCCGGGCGCCACGATGAGACGTTCTACACCGAGATGTGGGAGCAGGTAAGGGAGACGGGTTACTGGAAGGGGGAGATCTGGAACCGCCGCAAGGACGGTACCGTCTTCCCCGAGTGGCTCACCATTACCACACTGAGTGATGGTGCCGGTCATATCTGCAACTACATCGCCATCTTCTCCGACGCCACGAGCTACAAAGAGAAGGAGGAACGCATCCAGCATATGGCGCACCATGATGCACTCACTGGCCTGCCCAACCGCACCCTGATGCAGGACCGCCTGGAGATGGCGATCGCCAAGGCGAAACGTATCCATGGCAACGTAGCGATCCTCTTCATCGATCTCGATCGTTTTAAAGTGATCAACGACTCGCTCGGCCATCACTACGGCGATATGTTGCTCAAGATCGTCGCCAAGCGGCTCACCTCAGTGGTACGCGCCAGCGATACTGTCTGTCGTCAGGGCGGTGATGAGTTCATCATTATCCTGCCGGAGGTGGAGAGCATCGGTGATGTGGCGCATATTGCCGAGAAACTGCTAAAGAGCGTCTCTGAGGAGTGCCGGGTTGATAATGAGGTGCTCAAGGTATCGCCAAGTATCGGCATCAGTCTCTTCCCTGACGACGGCAACGATATCGCTACCCTGATCAAGAATGCCGATACGGCGATGTATCACGCCAAGGAGTCGGGGCGTGCCAACTTCCAGTTCTTTACCGAGCGTCTCAACCAGATATTGCTGCAGCGCATGGAAATTGAGCGTGAACTCTCGATGGCGATTCAACGCGAACAGCTCACCCTCCACTACCAGCCACAGATCGATCTGACGAGCGGCCAGGTCACAGGTGCCGAAGCACTGCTGCGCTGGAACCATCCTACGTTGGGCAGCGTTTCACCGATGAAGTTTATCCAGATCGCCGAGGAGGCGGGGCTGATCGGTGAGATCGGTGTCTGGGTGCTGGGGCAGGTGTTCGCCTTTGCTGCTCGTTGGAACAGACATCCGCAACTCTCGCAGCTGGTCTTCTCGGCCAACGTCTCCGCACGTCAGCTCGAGGATACCGCGTTTGCTGAGAGTGTTGAGAGGCTGCTCAACGAGAGCGGCTTCCCGGCAGATCGCCTGGAGCTGGAGATCACCGAGACGGCGATCATGGAAGATATCCAGCGCAGTATCCCACCGCTGACCGAACTGAAATCGCTCGGGGTAAAGATCGCGATTGATGATTTTGGCACCGGTTACTCCTCGCTAAACTACCTCAAGCGACTGCCGATCAGCCGACTCAAGATTGATCGCTCCTTTATCTCCGATATCCCCGAGGATAAGAGCGATGAGCGGATTACCCATGCGATTATCAACCTGGCGCAGAGCCTCAACCTTGAGGTGATTGCCGAGGGTGTTGAGAGTGAGGAACAGACCCGGTTCCTGATCGAAGCGGGGTGCCTGAACGCACAGGGTTTCTTCTATGCACGTCCCCTGGCTGAGCATGATTTTGTGGCGTTTGTCGAGCAGAGCAGCGTCACCAACAGCCCCTC
This sequence comes from Candidatus Reidiella endopervernicosa, assembly GCF_013343005.1. Classification (GTDB taxonomy): domain Bacteria; phylum Pseudomonadota; class Gammaproteobacteria; genus Reidiella; species Reidiella endopervernicosa. The sequence continues at coordinate 312,232 of NZ_CP054491.1, read as the reverse complement.
TTAACACGCCGATTAGAACGCTTATTAAGACACACGGGTTATAGGCCTACACAACCACCCTAATCTTGACTAAAACAGTCGGGATAACTATAGCTTTATCACACCTGTGATTGACTGTTATGGAGGGTCGTACGATGAGAATTCGCACCACACTAGATCCGATCTCCCTCAAAGAGGTTCCTAACCCTGAGAGCCACCCCTGCGTCTATGAAGGGAGTGGTGAAGATGGACTGGAGATCTACTTTGAGAATGAAGAGAACCGCCAGACCTATCTGCACATGGAGTTACCCGACCACAAGGTGGTAGCCGGTAACGATACCGAGGACTACGTCGCTGAAGGTTAGGTATTGAGAGGTGGTTAACAGGGAGGTTGTGCCTCTCTTTACGAGGAGCAGCTGACCTCAATCGTGTTCGCCCAGTCGGGCGGCAGAGCTGCGTACTCGCTCATCTCCGCCTGTTCGCTAAAGGGATCGCGCAGCAGGCTCATGAGTCGATCAACCTCGCTGTAGTCGCCCTGTTCGGCACGTTCAATGGCGCTCTGTGCCAGGTAGTTACGTAATATGTATTTAGGATTAACCCGATCCATGCTCTGTTTGCGCAGCTCATCACGACTCCCTTCAGCGTGTAGACGCTTGCGGTAGTTGATTGTCCACTGATCAAAACCATCACGGTCGATGAACTGGTCGCGAAGGGGGCCATCGGCGTTCGGGTTGTCGAGCTGTAGGTCACTGAGTGTGCGGAACAGGTTGGTAAAATCGCAGCCACTCTCCTGCATCTGTTTCAGCAGTGATTGGACGAGTTGATCGTCATTCGTATCACTGCTTGTCAGTCCCAGTTTCTTCGCCAGACCGGCACTGTAGTGGCGATCGAAATGGGGCATGAACTCGGATAACGTCTCGTTGGCGTGTTCAGCGGCCTCCTTATTACTACCCTCAAACAGCGGCAGCAGCGCCTGGCCAAGACGACTGACATTCCAGCGTGCAATCATCGGCTGTGCGGCAAAGGCGTAGCGGCCGGTGTGGTCTGAGTGGTTGCAGATAAAGCTGGGGTCGTAGCTATCGAGAAAGCCAAAGGGTCCGTAGTCGATGGTCAGGCCGAGCAGTGACATGTTGTCGGTGTTCATCACGCCGTGCGCAAAACCGACCAGCTGCCAGCGGCTGATTAGCTCGGCGGTTCGACGGCTGACCTCACGAAACAGTTCGAGGTAACGATTGGGAGCGTCAGCGATCTCGGGAAAGAGGTGGTCGATGGCGTAGTCGGCGAGCTGTCTGAGCTCATCGTACTGGTTGCGATAGTAGAAGAGCTCGAAGTTACCAAAACGCAGGTGGCTGGGTGCCATGCGTAACAGCATCGCCCCCGACTCGAGGGATTCACGATAGACCTCCTCTTCGCTGCCGATTATGCAGAGGGCGCGGGTGGTCGGAATGTTAAGACCATGCATCGCCTCACTGCAGAGGTACTCTCGAATCGTCGAACGCAGTACGGCGCGACCATCGGCGCTGCGGGAGTAGGGTGTCTGTCCCGATCCCTTGAGCTGCAACTCCCAGCGCTTACCCTGACTGGTACGCACCTCACCCAGCAGAACGGCGCGCCCGTCACCAAGCTGTGGCACAAAATGACCAAACTGGTGGCCGGCGTAGATGGCGGCAAGCGGATCGGCCCCCGGCAGTATCCGGGCACCGTTGAAGTAGTCGACAAACTCGGCACGATGCGCCTCAGCCGGGTCGAGTTCAATGAGCTCAGCAGCCGTATGGTTAAAGCAGGCGAGATGGGGTCTATACAGCGGTGTCGGTGAGATGCGGGTGTGAAAGGCATCGGATAATCGTGCAAAGCTGTTATCAAATTGGAGTGATTCTAAGCGGGCCATGCCTCGATGGTGTGGGCGTGGGGGGTGTTATTCAACCACGGGGTTACTGCGGGTTTCGGTGCGAGATCGATGGACTGATCCCTGAGTGGCCTAGACGATGGAGGTGGCGACCGAGTAGCGGTTCTTGCCGGAACGTTTGGCAGCATACATCGCATCGTCCGCCTCGGTCAGAAGTGCATCGGGTGAGAGAACGTTATTGGGGAAGAAGCTGATACCGATACTGATACCGACGCGACACTCGATAGCATCAAACCGCATCGGTGTATTGATCTGTGTGATGAGCTTCTGTGCCACAGAGAGTGCATCGCCCTTCTGTTCCAGCTCGTTGATGATCACCGTGAACTCGTCACCCCCGATACGTGCCACCACATCCTCCTCACGGAGCGTCTCCTTGAAGCGCCGGCAGACCTCGATCAGCACCTTATCGCCAATATCGTGACCGTGAAGGTCGTTGATCGCCTTAAAGCCGTCGAGATCCATGAAAAATAGCGCCATCAGTTGACCGTTACGATCGGCGTGTTTCACTGAGTTGGCAAGCTGCTCGGTGAATACGGCGCGGTTAGGAAGGGCCGTGAGCGTGTCGTGGCTGGCGATAAAGGTCAGCGCCTCGGTTCGCTCCTCAACGCGTTGTTCCAGTTCAGACTCAAACTGGTTACGGAAGTTGATTTCGTGCTTGAGCCGAGTAGTGACGATATAGGCGATGGCTATGCTAATGATGACGCCGAGCAGCACCAGCACCAGGATGGTGTCGGTGGTGCGGTCGATGATCTGCTTGGTCTCTCTAATAGTGGCGCGCTTTTTTGCCTGCTTGAGGTCGATGAATTGCTGCATAAACCCCATCGCCTTGGCCTGACTGGGAATCGCCTCGTCGTAGAGAAGCCCGCGCGCCAGGTCAAATTGACCGTCTACAGCCAGTCGGATAACACGACTCTGCTTAATGCCGGTATTTATCGTCTGTTTGTCCTGTTCCCTGATCAGTGCCCGCTCATCGGTGCTGAGTTCCATCTTCAGCAGGACGTCGCGAAGGCGTAGGTAGTTACTGGCGGCGGCTGAGGCGCGCATCTGATGATCATCGAGTTCAAATGGGTCGCGTGTGAGCAGCATACTCTGCAGGGTAAGCGAGCGTTCGTGGGCGAGTTTTAGAAATTTATTGACGATCTCTATCTGTACGTCGCTAACGGTAACGACGCGATTGAGCTCTTTGGAGACGCGATGGGTCTGATAGAGGCTAAGCGAGGAGGTACCAACCAGAATGATGATTATGGTGATGAAAGCTGAGGCAATCTGTCTTGAACTGAAGTTAAAATGACTCTCTTTCATCACAATAAATGTCCGCTGCCCTTCCCAACAATGTCCGATGCCTAGACCTTGAAGCTAGCAGATGGCTTGTTAAATCGACAGTTTTTTACAATTTTAAATGTAATCGTCGCTATTGATTGCATAGAGTTAGTGTTAAACAGTAGTGGTTGTCCGACAGAGGAGTGGTGGCGGTGAATCAACGTAGCGTGTGTTCTGGAAGAGGAGTCGGCCGGGTGGCCGCAGCACTGGTGTTGACGCTGCTGATGGGTACGGCATCAGCAGGTTGGTGGGATAAGGGGCGCGAATTGCTGGAAGATTTCGGCGTCGAAGAGCAGGCATCCAGGGCACTGAGTGATGGTGAGATTGGTGATGGCCTAAAGGAGGCGCTACGTGTGGGTTCCGAACGGGTGGTGGGGCAGCTGGGACAGACCGACGGCTTCAATGGTGATCCGAAGATCCATATTCCACTGCCGAAGAGCCTGAAGAAGGTGAACAAGGCGCTCTCGGCCATCGGTATGGGTTCAATGCTGGATGATCTGGAGTTGAAGTTGAACCGCGCTGCCGAACGTGCGACACCCAAAGCGAAGCGGCTGTTTGTCGATGCGATCAGCGAGATGACGCTCGATGATGTGAAGAAGATATATAGCGGCCCTGATGACGCGGCGACACAGTATTTCCGCAGCAAGATGTCCGCACCGCTCAGCAAAGAGATGCTGCCGATCGTCGAAGGAACCCTCAATGAGGTGGGTGCGGTGAAGAGTTATGACCGAGTGGTTGGAAAGTATGAGTCGCTCCCCTTTGTCGGTGATGTGAAATCGGATCTCAACGGCTATGTGGTTGATAAGGGAATGGACGGTATCTTTCACTACCAGGCCAGGGAGGAAGCGGCCATCCGCAACAATCCAGCAGAACGAACCACTGAACTGCTGAAAAAAGTTTTTGGACGATGAGTGGTTTCAGTGATGTCTCGTTAAGCCCTCAAATTATGTGGTTTTATATCCGCTTCTCAGCGTCTAGACTCTAATCGTGTCAGGGACCCACTAACCGATAACCAAGGCCACTAAGAGCCAACAGGGGAGGCGGTTGGGTATGACGCACTACGGGAGTTATCTTCGCACCGCTCACCACGATTGCGGCTAGCTCCATCTCTCAAGGATATGAGCGCCTGTTGCCGGTACCTGTTGTGCCGAAGGCTCTGTGCGCGCATCGATATCGCTAGTCTTCGATTGCTGTAGCATCAGTGTCAGGTCGTGCTCAAGCATCAGGGTATTTTGCCACCAATATAGGATGGCAACCCTCTCTCGAGAGGCTTCATTTAGATATAAGTGAGTGAGCGATATGAAGCAGAAGATCACGCCCAACAACCGTGAAGTGAAACTTGCCGATGATGAGTTCATCGTCAGTAAGACTGATATCAAGGGACGGATCACCTACTGTAACCGCGTCTTTATGAAGATTGCCGGTTATAGCGAAAAGGAGCTTCTCAATACCCAGCACAACGTTGTGCGACACCCCGATATGCCGCGTAGCGTCTTCCGCTTTCTCTGGCAGACCCTGGAGCAGGGGCAGGAGTTCTTCGGTTTTGTAAAGAATATGACCTCCGATGGCTCCTACTATTGGGTCTTTGCCAATGTCACCCCCGACTACGATCGCAATGGTGATCTAAAAGGTTATTTTTCTGTCAGGCGGAAGCCGAAACAGGCAGCGATCGATGCACTTACACCGGTTTATCAAGAGATGCTGGCGATTGAGCAGCGTGTCGGTCCCCGTGAGGGGGATGGATGAGGCGATGAAGTTTCTGCTCGGAAAGCTAAAGGAGCTGAATACCAGTTACGAAGAGCTGGTATTCAACCTGCAAGCCTAATCTTGAGCACGGAGTCAGATATGTCTACAAACAAAAACTATGAGAACGGCGTCAGTAAGGGTGTTCCCTTCCTCAACACACAGTTCCTGATCGCCTGTATCGTCTTTACCCTGCTGGTGATGGGGCTGGCGATCTCCTCGATTATTAACCACGGACTGCATCTGGAAGAGCTGATCTTTCCCGGGATTGCAATCGTTTTTACCTGGTACGCCTGGTGGGCGGCTAAACGCCCTCTGAAGGGGTTGCAGAAGATTGAAGCGGTGCTTCGTGCCACCGCAAAGGGCGAGCTGCACCACCGTATTACTAATACCGGGGGGCTGGGTGAGATCGGCATCATCGCCTGGGAGCTGAACGATATGCTCGATCTGATGGAGACTTACTTTAAAGAGGTCAATACCTGCTTTTCCCGTGTCGGTGATGGGGTCTATAACCGCAAGGCGTATAGCGATGGCATCCCCGGTCAGCTGGCGCGTTCACTCGACGGTATCAACACTGCGATCGATGCGATGGCGGAGAATGTTTCCTATATTTCACGCAACAAACTCGCCTCTGATCTGCACAGAATCAACGCAACCAACGCTGACCGCCATGGATAGCGAAGCGAAGGCGGTTAGTCCCCGATAGTCGACGCCGTCTGCCTATTCGTAGTTGAGAGCGTGAGCGAACGACGGAGAAGATGCAGCAACGGCTTTATGTCGGCGTAGAGTCACTGAGGGAGTTGTGTAGAGCCGCGAAGAGGTGATTACGCAACGTACGCAGAGACGTCGGGGCGCCGTAGGCATAAACGGTCGCGTTAAGTATTTGCCGCTTGCTTGGGCTTGGATGCCCAAAACAAGCTTCCGCAAAATAGCGACTCCCCGATCTGCTATCAAACCTAAAGCTCAATCAGAGTGATCTGATCTCGGTCACCGATGAGATGAATACGGTTGAACAGATAGCCGATGCCAATGTCACTATGACCGAGGAGAGTCGTGAGTCGGTCGGTTCGATCCGTGGGGCACTGAGCTCGATAGCGGGCAGCATGCAGAGCGTCTCTGAGTCGGTTGAAGCACTCAATGGCGAGAGCGTTGAGGTGGGTGAGTCGCTCTCGCTGATCTCCGAGATTGCCGATCAGACCAACCTGCTGGCGCTTAACGCGGCGATTGAGGCGGCAAGAGCCGGTGAGAGTGGACGCGGATTTGCTGTGGTAGCCGATGAGGTCAAGGCGCTCTCTGAGCGAACCAAACACGCCACGGTTGAGATTAATCAGACCATGACCAAGTTCCGTAATCGGGTTGAACAGATGCTGGAGGGTGCCAATACCACCCGCGGTCTGACCGACGAGGTCTCGACCAACATGGAGGCGTTCCACCAACGCTTCACCGAGCTGGCCGATGCCTCGCGCGATACCATCACTCGCATCAGTCATGCCAAGGATCTCGGTTTTGCATCTCTGATCAAGATCGATCACATCATCTACAAACAGAACGGCTACATGGCGCTGAGCAAGGGTGAGGATTCTGCCGAGGCGCAGGCCGTTTCGGTTGATCACACCTGTTGCCGCCTCGGTAAGTGGTACTACGAGGGTGTGGGTAAGCAACTGTTCGGACAGACGCGAGCCTTCAAGGCGTTGGAGGCACCGCACCGCAGTGTGCACGCCTATGTACAGGAAGCGCTGGCCGAGTCGCTGCTCGACTGGGAGGGCAACGAGGAGCTCAACCGAAGCCTGCTGCAACACATCGAAGCGGCAGAGCGCGCCAGTAGTGAGGTGATGGAACTGATCGATCAGATGGTGTTGGAGCGTCAGCAGGCGTAGCTGACACTGCTTGGAGTCTGAGCTAGAAATCCTTTACCGCGATCCACGGCTGATCGCGATCAATAAGCCGAGTGGATTGCTGGTCCATCGCAGTGCGATCGATCGGCACGAGACCCGCTTTGCCATCCAGTTGCTGCGTGACCAGATCGGACAACGCGTCTATCCACTGCACCGTCTCGATAAACCAACCTCCGGAGTACTGCTGTTTGCACTCGATAGCGAGACGGCCAGAGAGATGATGGCGCAGTTCCAGCAACACACGGTCGAGAAGCGCTACCTGGCAGTGGTGCGTGGTTATACCGAGGTTGAGGCCACCATCGACTATGCGCTCAAAGAGGAGCTCGACAAGACCACCGATCGTAAGGCGCGTCAGGATAAAGAAGCGCAGTCTGCAGTGACCCACTACCGACGATTGGCAACGGCGGAGTTGCCGATCTCCGATGGACGTTTTCCAACCAGCCGCTACTCTCTGATCGAGGCAAAACCTGAGACGGGGCGCAAGCACCAGATTCGTCGCCATATGAAACATATCTTTCATCCGATTGTTGGCGATACCAGCCACGGTGATGGGCGCCATAATCGAATCTTTCGTGACCACTTCAAATGCCACAGGCTGTTGCTGGCAGCCTCTGAGCTTGCCTTTACCCACCCGAGCGATGGTAAGCGAATCACGCTGCGTGCTACCGTTGGCGATGATTACAGTGCTGTGCTGGCGCATTTGAGCTGGAGAGATATTGTGGAGCACTCAGGGGCCGAATCTCCGCACTCCGCGGCTTAGCAGAACCACATACCCTTCCAGATGAGCGGCTCGATATTTATCTCACCAGCCGCCAAAATGGCGCCATGACGCAAACCCCCAACTCACTGGCCGAGATTGCCGCGCAGATCGAGCGCCTGGTCGCACAGGCTGAGCTGCTGCGCCACCGTGCCGTGGTGGTGGTCGCTGGTGAGCGAGAGTGGGGGCGTGCCGTGGTGGCGGCAGTTGATGTGGCCCCTTATCAGAAACGGCAGCTCTGGATCAGTAGTGAGCCGCCAGCGGGCGTTGACGCACTGCCTGCGGCAAAGGCACGTAAACAGTTGGGGCGTGAGCTTGATCTGCTGGTATTTGATGCCTACAGCGGTTTCGATCCCGATGCCTTCGGTGCCGTCAGTGGTAGCGTGCGAGCGGGTGGAGTTTTGCTGCTGTTAATACCGTCGCTTGCACAGTGGTCTGCCTTTGAAGATCCCGATAAGGAGCGCATTGCGGTCTATCCACACCGTGCGACCGATGTCAGTGGCCGACTGTTGCAGCGACTAACAACGTTAGTCCGCGAAAGCGGACTGCCGCTGATTGAGCAGGATCGACCGATGCATCCATTTGCCGTCGAGTCTGTCGTGGCAGTGACTCCGCCCTACCACGATGAGATCTACGCCACTGCCGATCAGCAACAGGCCGTTGAGGCGGTACTGCATACGGGATCCGGTCACCGACACCGACCGCTGGTTATTACCTCGGATCGTGGGCGCGGTAAAAGCGCCTCGCTCGGAATCGCAGCCGCAGAGCTGCTGAGAGAGAAGAGCCGTTCCATTATCGTTACCGCACCGCGGCGAGCTGCAGTCGATGCCCTGTTTGAGCATGCTGCAAAGTTGCTGGGGGTTGATTCAGCTCAGGGTAGCCGGCTTGAGTATCGGCAGGGTGTTATCGAATTCGTTGCACCCGATCGGCTGCTGCATGAACAACCGAAAGCTGATCTGCTACTGGTCGATGAGGCGGCGGCAATCCCGGCACCACTGTTGACGCAGATGGTGCGCCACTATTCACGTACCGTATTCGCCTCGACCATCCACGGCTACGAGGGGACGGGGCGTGGCTTTGCAGTTCGTTTCCAGAAGGTGCTCGATGCCGAGATGCCTGGCTGGCGTCAGCTGCGTATGCAGACGCCGATTCGCTGGTCGACGGGTGATCCACTGGAGCGGTTTGTCTTCCGCGCGCTGCTGCTGGATGCATCGCCGGTTGATGGTGATCAGCTCGCTACGTTGAGTCTGGATGAGTGCCATTTTGAAACAGTAGAGCGCGCTGCACTGCTGACAGGTGAGCCTCTGCTGGCTGAGCTGTTTGGTCTGCTGGTGCTGGCTCACTACCGCACCACACCGACCGATCTGCGCAATCTGCTTGATGGGCCCAATCTGAGTGTGGAGCTGGTGCGTTATCGCGGCCACGTTGTGGCCACCGCGCTGGTGGCGGCAGAGGGTGGATTTGATGCCGAGCTCTCTCAGGCAGTTTATGAGGGACGTCGTCGTGTGCGTGGCCATCTAATACCACAGTCGCTGGCGCTGCACGCCGGGTTTGTCGAGGCGCCGCAGCTGCGTTGTGCTCGTGTGATGCGTATCGCGGTTCATCCAGCCGTGCAGGGTCGAGGCATCGGTACGGCGCTGATCGAAAGATTATATGCAGCGGCCGAGCAGACAGGTTGTGACTACCTTGGTGCCAGCTTTGGAATGAGTGGTGAGCTGCTCGACTTCTGGCAGCGTGCCGCACTGAGACCACTGCGTATCGGTCTTAAACGAGAGGCGAGTAGTGGCGCCCACGCTGTGATGATGGCAAGCCCAATCACTGCGGCGGGCCGAGCGCTGATCGAAGCGGTTCACCAACGTTTAATCGATCAGCTGCCGCTACTGCTGACAGAGCCATTGAACGATCTGGAACCTGAGCTGGTGAGCCGCCTGTTGGCGGGCCATGCATCAAGTGAAACAGCGAGTGAGACGCTTGATGAGCAGGATCAGAGGGATCTGGCATCGTTTGTAAGTGGCAGCCGGGGGTATGAGCTCTGCATGGCGGCGATCCGTAAAAGGGTGCTAGTGGCAATCGATACTCCTGCACTGAGTGAAAATGAGCGCGCATTGCTGGTTGCCAAGGTGATTGAACAGGGGGGCTGGCCCAGGGTGGTTGAATCGATGGGTTTTGTTGGACGAGCGGCGGCTGAGGATGCGCTTCGTTGTGCCGTTAAACGTCTGCTGTAACAGAAAATTTCGTGATGAACTGTTTTGTCCAAATCATCACAGATGGTAAGGTTTGGGGTTCAATTGGAATATGTACAGATAACGGTCGTAACCACCACTAGAGTGATGGTCGGCTGCGGCAACACTCAGGAGGCGGTGTGACAAAGGTTCGGGTTCTGGTGGTCGACGATGCAGCGTTTATGCGCGACATCGTCAAGAAGGGGATGCGCTCTACCTATCCCGCCTTTCAACTCGATGAGGCGGCGCACGGCAAGCAGGCACAGACGATGATCGGCAAGAGCGATTACGATCTGATCCTCTGCGACTGGGAGATGCCGGAGATGAATGGTGCCGAGCTGCTGCAGTGGATTCGTGAGACCCCGGAGCACGCCCATCTGCCCTTTATCATGATCACCAGCCGTGGTGATAAAGAGAATGTGGTCGAGGCGATAAAGCTCAAGGTGAGCAACTACATCGTCAAACCCTTCACCAATGAGAAGCTGATCAATATCGCTACCGATGTGATGAGCAAGGCGATGAAGCTCTCTGCCAAACAGCTACAGGAGATCGGCGGCGCACGTCCCGACAAGATCCAGAGCGGATCGGTGGCGATCCTGACCGGTGGGCGCAGTGAGGTGGGGGGCTCTCGGGCGCCGTGCCGGTGGCGGAAAACGTCTCCAGTGCCAGGCCAAGAAGTGTGAAGCCGAAGGGTAAGGTGGTGGTGCAGCTACGTTTCAGTGGCGAGACGCTCGGTTGCCTGATCAAAGAGGTCAGCCAGCACCATATCCAGGGTGTGATCAAACGCAGTGAACATATCCCCGGCATCCTTGATCTGGCGGTTATCGACATCGAAGCAGCCGGTGATGTCTCCCGACTCAACGGCTTTATCCATACCCTGCAGGCGCGTGAAGATAGCCGCGAGACGGAGTTTGTGAATATCGATATCCGTCTGGTCGATCAGGACGACTCGGAGAAGATGGATCATCTGCAGCGTTTTATGAACAGCATCGCCTGACACGACCTTCGACATCGGCCTATAATGGCCCACATCAGACATCCCTAACCGAATAAGAATACCCATGTCCCTACCTATCATCATCTGTGACGACTCGAGCTTTGCACGCAAGCAGATTGCGCGTGCGCTGCCGCAGGATTGGGATGTTGAGGTGACCTACGCGGGTAACGGTCTCGAGGGTATCGAGGCACTACGTGCCGGCAAGGGCGATGTGATATTTCTTGATCTGACCATGCCCGAGCTCGATGGGTTTGGCGTGCTTGAAGCGATTAAGGATGAGGGAATCGAGGTCATCGCCATCGTTGTCTCGGGTGATATCCAGCCCGAGAGTCAGCGTCGTGTTGATGAGCTCGGTGCTGCTGCTTTTATCAAAAAGCCGGTCAGGGAAGAGGAGTTACTGCCGCTTCTAGATCGTTACGGCCTGCTCAAACAGGAGAGTACCGGCGATGGTGTGCGAGAGGAGGGGACGACCTTTCTCGACTGGTGTCAGGAGATATCCAACGTTGCGATGGGACGGGCCGCCGACCTGCTCGCGACCATGATCGGCGAAAACGTTGAGCTCTCTATTCCCAAGGTGAGCCAGATCGATTTCAGCGAGGTGATCACCGCACTGGAGCTGGCGACCGGTGGTGAGGGTTTCTCCGTCGTCGGTCAGGGTTTTATCGGTTCCGGAATTGCCGGTGAGACGATGCTGGTCTTCCACGACGCCGACATGATCGAGATCGCCCAGGTGATGCACTACACCGGCGATCTGGGGGAGAGCGATGAGGTGGAGCTGCTGATGGATGTCTCCAACGTCCTGGTCGGCGCCTACCTGAAGGGGCTGGCCGATCTGCTCGATATCCATTTCAGTCAGGGCCACCCGATGATTCAGCTGCACAACAAACAACTCAACTTCGGCCAGGGTAACAGCGGCGGTGGCCCGCGCCCGATTCTCGCCATCGAGCTCAGCTACACCATCGGCGAGAGTCGAGTGCAGGCCGATCAGCTGGTCCTGATCACCGAAGGATCGGTGCCTGAGCTGGCCAGTCGCGCCGAGATGGCACTGGGATAGCTATGGGCAATATGGACGAAATCAGAGAGCTGCACCTGTTGCTCGGCGTGTTACAGAACGTCGATGTCGGCCTGGTGGTGCTCGATCGTGACTACCGCATCACCCTCTGGAACGGTTTCATGGAGAACCACAGTGGTGTCAGCCCGGCCGATGCGATGGAGAGCCAGCTGTTTGAGCGCTTTCCCGATCTGCCCGAACAGTGGCTGCGTAACAAGGCGGAGTCTGTCTTTACCCTCAATAACCGCGCCTTCTCCAACTGGCGGCAGCGACCCTACCTGTTCAAATTCAATAGCTACCATCCGATCACCGGCCTCTCCGATACGATGTATCAGGATATGACCATCATTCCGATGGTCTCAATCAACGGTCAGGTCGATCACGTCTGCGTGATCATCTACGACGTGACCGAGATGGCGGTCGATGAGCAGCAGCTAAAACTGGTCAATGATGAGCTCGACCGTATCGGTCGTACCGATGGACTGACCCAGCTCTACAATCGCAGCGCCTGGGAGGAGCACCTCCACGAGGAGTTCAAACGCATGCAGCGTGGCGATAAGCAGTCGGTGCTGGTGATGTTCGATATCGATCACTTCAAACGCGTCAACGACGGTTATGGACATCAGGCGGGTGATGAGGTGATTCGAGCAACCTGCGATGCGCTACGCAAGGTAAAGCGTAGCTCCGACATTGCTGGGCGTTACGGTGGTGAGGAGTTTGCGGTAATCCTGGCCGATACCGATCGTGACGGCGGACGTTACTTTGCAGAGCGGCTGCGCAAGGCGATCGAAAAAAATAGCGTTGAGTACGGTAACGAGGAGATTCAATACACTATCAGTCTCGGTGTTGCCGAGTACAGCGGTGATATCACGCAGCACCTGGCGTGGCTGGAGCGTGCCGATCAGGCGCTCTACAAGTCGAAAGAGGGTGGACGAAATCAGGTAACGCTATTTGGTGAGTAGTGACTGAATCGATCTGACCAGCTCGAAAAACATAATAATGAAGGAGCTTAAAAATGCGTCTATTAACACTGGTTACAACGCTATTACTATTGTCAGCCTGTGGCAGTGGTACCTCGATGTCGGGCCTGAGCGATACGGAGCTCGAGTATAAGGCAGCCGAGTGCACCAGCCTTGGTGGTTCCAATCGCATCATGGCGATGACCTGCGATGAGGTGGAGAAGGAGTGTCTCTATCGCAATAAGCAGGGCAAACAGCTCTGTCCCGCACTGTTATAAGACCGGTTTAATTCTCTAGCAGGAAGGTGATCGACTCGAGCACCTTCTGTGGGTCGGTATACTCGACGGCCACCGGCCAGAAGCTCTCGTCCACCTTCAGCACCATCGATGGAAAGCTGTCGATGTGCATCTCCTCTGTGGTCTCAATCTCATTCTTGAGTAGCTCATCGACCTCGTCTGAGAGCAGTGCGTCGTGGAACTGTTTCTCGTTGAGGCCAATCTCCACTGCCAGTTCGATCAGGGTGCTGTTATCGGAGGGATTACGTGCTTGCTGGTAGTAGGCACGTTGAATCGCCTGGGTCATCAACTCATCGTTACCCGACCCCTGCAGCCGTGCAGCGATGACCGCTCGGCAGGCGGGGTAGGTGGAGCGACGTGGTTTGCAGTGGTTCCAGAAGTCGAAGTTGAACTGGGTGCCTGGCACCCGTTGCACGATGCGTTGCCAACCATCCTGGATATTCTGCTGCATATCGCCGGGCATCGGCTCGTCAGAGTCGACGGCGAGTCCGCCGAGTAGCTTGATTATCCCCACCCCTTCGGGGAGCTGTTCACTGATCTGTTTGAGTGTTGGCTGAAAGGCGTAACACCAGCTGCACATCGGGTCGTGGAAGTAGTAGAGCGTGTTACTCATGGCTGCACCTGTTTTGATTATTCTTAGAGAGCAGTGTAGTTCAGAGTGTGATCAGCTTCATTGCCGGTTCGTTGAGTTGTGGATCATCACTGAAGCCGGAGACCAGTAGCACTACGCTACCGCGTTTCTGAATCTTGAAGCGTGCAGCTATCGTACGACTCAGTTTGTGCCAGTCGTGCGCCTCATCCTCATCAATCTGTACCGGTACGATACCCCAGTGGAGTGCCAGACGGCGCACCACGCGTTCGTTGCTGCTCACACCGAGACAGGCCGAGGTGGGACGGTCGGCGGAGAGTACGCGCGCAGTGGTGCCGGAGTGGGTCGGGATGATGATTGCCTGCAGGTCGAGATCACGCGAGAGTGAGGTGACGGCGTGTGAGACAGCGGCACGCATCGGCGAATCGTCATGGTGGTCGTGTTTGATCGGCTGATCGTTATGGTGGTCCTGGCAACGCTGGCTCTGCTCGATCTCACGCAGGATCTCATCCATCGTCTGTACCGCTTTCAACGGGTAGGCACCAACCGCCGTCTCTCCCGAGAGCATTACAGCATCGGCACGGCTACGTGCGGCGTGGGCCACATCGCCTACCTCGGCACGGGTTGGACGAGGATTGGTGATCATCGATTCGAGCATTTGGGTGGCGACAATGACCGGCTTCTGTTTATTGCGGGCAATCTCGATCAAGCGGTCCTGAATCAATGGCACCTTGCTCGCTGGCAACTCAATACCGAGATCGCCACGGGCGACCATGATGGCATCGGTCGCCTCGATGATCTTATCGATCTGCTCGACCGCCTCGGGGCGCTCGATCTTGGCCACGACCGGTATCTCATTACCGAGTCGCTTGAGGTGTTTTTTCAATGAACGGATATCGCCAGCGCTACGTACAAAACTGAGTGCGAGGTAGTCGGCACCGAGCTCGGCAGCGAGCTTGGCATCTTCACGGTCTTTCTTGGTCAGTGCCGGTACCGAAAGATCGCTATCGGGCAGGTTCATCCCCTTGTTGTCCTTGAGCAGGCCGCCAGTCACGACACGACACTTCACATCACGCCCCTCTACGGAGAGTACTTTCAGTTCCAGATTGCCATCGTCGAGCAGGATGCGGGCGCCTGATTTCACATCGCGATGAAGCCGTGCGTAACGTGAGGGGATCAGGCTGCCCTCGCCGATACACTCTCGAGTGGTGACGGTGATGATCTGTTTCTGCTTGAGTGTGATCGCTCCGTTCTTAAAGTGGCCGACACGAATCTTTGGTCCACACAGATCCATCAGGATGGCGACATGCAGATCGAGCTTTTTTGCCACCGCACGCACCCGTGCGAAGCTCTTGCGATGCTCATCGTGGCTGCCGTGGGAGAGGTTGAGGCGAATGACGTTAACACCGGCGCGCATCAGCTGTTCAATGGTGGCGCGCTTTGAGGTGGCGGGGCCGAGTGTGGCGATGATGCGAGTTCGTCGCCAGAGGCGGGTGCGGCTGAGTGGTTTGGCTGTGGCCATCAGGTGCTCCTTGCAACCGATTATGTTTGGAACGGAAGTGTACGTGCTTGCCCTTGAGTAACAAGGGATAGAAACAGTGATTTAATAAATCAGTAACGTCCGGGGCGATTGGCGACCTCCTTCAATCGCCAAGAACTGCCCCCTTGTTTTGCCTCAAGCTGCTGCTCCTGCTGGTCGTCGAGAATATGGAAGAAGTCGAGTCCGGTGCGTTGTTCAACCTCATCGACAGAGACGACAAAGCGATCGAGGGCTTCTGTGCCTTTAACGCCTTGCGGGATGATGAAGGCGAGCAGTTGAGGTGCATCACCCGTCTTTTTAGGCGGAGCGGCGTAGAGCTTGTAAAAGGCGTCGGGAATCTCGACTCGCATCGCGCTCTTCATACGCTCAATCTTGCCGTCGAAGATCGGTCCTGTGGTGACCCAGAGGCTACCGAAGCGTCGAGCAAATACATCGACCTCGATCTCCTCAAGGCGTTGCCACAGCTTCTGGTTTAGCTTCGGCCGTTGCGGAGTGATGTTACTCATTAAAAAGGTATCGAGCTGTGCGCCACGCCCATAGAGACGGGAGATGGCGTAGTTGGGGGCGAGGTGGCCGCGATCAAAGCCGCTGCCGCGATAGTCGTCGTGCCCAACCATTGTCAGGGTGCGCCAGTCGCGCTTGAAGCGCTGCGGGCGCTTGAGACGTTTGGCATCTTTAGCCACGGGGGTGAGTTTGTAGCTGACCCAGAGCGGGTTGCTGCGCAGGTCTGAATAGCCGAGCAGAAAACCGTCATTACGCAGGGTGCGGCTCCAGGTGGCGGGATGGAGTGTAGTTGCCTGTGGGGTACCGAGATAACTCAGCTGAGGGCGCAGGTAGTAAAGCTCGGCGGCGTACCAGCCGAGTAGCAGCAGGACAGCGAGTAGCGCCAGCTGCGGGTGGCGACGCAACATTGGCCAGAGGCGAGGCAGTAGATGCAGGTTTCGTAACGGATTCATGCTTTTTATTAGTCGTTTTGGAGCGGCAATTATAACGACCGGATCGGTTCTGTGAATGTCGAACAGCTTGCCCCGGTAGAATGGCCGCCCATGAGTCGAAGTGAAGAGATGAGTTTGAGAGCAGGGTGCGTCGCGCAGTGTCGTGGTTGTGCCCATCGTCTGATGAGTGCTGAGCAGAGTGAGGAGCAGAAGACGGAGTGGCTGCAGTCGAGACTGAATCCGTGGGCTGAGACCTTCCAATCCCTGCGAGCCGTCGAGGGTGAGGCGCGTTGGCACTACCGTGACCGGGTAGTGCTGGCTGCCGAGTGGAGTGAGGTGCAGGGGTGGCGTTTTGGCATGGTGGTGCGTGATGAGCTGCTGCCGCTGCAGGAGTGCCCAATCCACTCTGAACGAGTAGCGCGCATGCTCGCGCTGCTGCGCGAGATCCTGCCGTCGGGCGGGCGCAGCTTTCCACTCGCCTACTACGCGCAGTCGGGCGGACAGGCGACCTTGATCGTGAAGATGGCTGAGCCGCCGGCAACAAAGTGGCTCACCGAGGAGGCCAAGGTTCGGTTGGCGGAGACGGGTATTGAGGGGTTATGGCTGCACGCCTTCCCCTCGGCAGGACGGCGGCTTTTTTCCAAACACGGCTGGCGGCTGCTATGGGGTAGCGAACACTCGTATGACCCGCAGGGGCTGCGCTACGGTCCGACCGCCTTTCAGCAGCTGATACCGGCGCTCTACATTGCCGCGCAGGATCAGGCGCAGCAGTTTCTAGCACCGGATGCCGGGAGCTCGGTGGTCGACCTCTACTGCGGCAATGGCGCAACCCTGCGCCGTTGGTGCGAGGCCGGTGCCGAGACGATCGGTGTTGAGCTGGGTGGCGATGCACTGGCGTGTGCCAGGGAGAACGCGTCAGGGGCCGAGCTGCTGCGCGGAACCTGCGAGACGCGCTTGCCGCAGCTGCGCCAGTGGCTGGGGCGGGTAGCGCCGGAGCGTACGTGCCTGCTCTATACCAACCCACCACGAACCGGCATGGAGGAGGCTGTGTGTCGTTGGGTGGCCGATGAGCTGATGCCGACACGTATCGCCTACCTCTCCTGCAGCGCCGGTACCCTGCGCCGCGATCTCGACCGACTGTTCGAGGCGGGCTACCGGGTGGTCGCAATCACCCCCTACGACTTCTTCCCCCAGACCTACCACGTTGAGACGCTGGTGCTGCTAGAGCGTTAAGCCGTTTCCGCCTCTGGCCGCTTTGCGTTGAAGCCGTTCCAGCGTCTCGATGAGAGCGCGGTACTGGCCCATCTCGAGCTGAGCTGAAACTGCTTTGCAGGTTGAAACGATCAGCTCAGAGTCGTGCCGAGCCGTAACGCCATCAGTAGATAGACAACGGCTGCGATCCCGTTCAGCACCTTCTGTGCACGGAGGGACTGTTGAAGCCGTGCCTCAATTTTCCCGTTATCTGTACTACTGAGCCGAATGCCAGCAGGGCGGCGACGATAAAGATCGCGCCCAGCAGCAACATCTGCAGCTCGGCACTACCGCTGACCGCCATGGAGAGCGAAGTGAGGGCGGTTAGTCCCCGATAGTCGACGCCGTCTGCATATTCGTAGTTGAGAGTGCGAGCGGACGACGAAGAAGATGCAGCAGCGGCTTTATGTCGGCGTAGAGTCACTGAGGGAGTTGTGTAGAGCCGCGAAGAGGTGATTACGCAACGTACGCAGGACGGTCGGGGCGCCGCAGGCATAAACGGTCGCGTGAAGTTTTGCTGTTTGCTTGGGCTTGAATGCCCAAAACAAACTTTCGCAAAAATAGCGACTCCCCGGCCGCCTTCGGATCGATAAACTGCGGCAGCAGTGCGAGGAAGAGGATCGAGACCTTCGGATTGGTAATGTTCATGATGATGCCGCGTCGGTAGAGCGTGGGAAATGGCAGGAAGATGGGTGCTCTGCGCCAATATGTCGAATAGAGGCGTGGATCGCTCGCCAGGCGAGATAGAGCAGATAGAGCAGATAGAGCAGATAGAGTGCACCACCGAGTTGCAGCAGGGTAAAGGCGAACGGATTGGTCTTGAGCGGCACCGCTACTGCGAGGGTGACGGCTGCAGTGTGCAGCAGCAGCCCGCTGCAGTGAACCAGTGTGACGACAACGTCGGCACGAGCACCGTAGAAAGCCGACTGGGTCAGTACAAAGATGTTATCAGCACCGGGCACGATGCTGAGTAGTGGGGCGGCCGTAAAAAAGACCAGTAATGGTGTTGGCCGTGAGCATGCTTCACTATTTTAGTAACGGGTGATGCCATCAGGGGGGGTGACGGGTCCGATATTAGGCTGATATTTATTGTTATGCCTGACATCTGCTGACGTCTTGAAAAGTGTGATGGCAATCACGTATTTGCTGGAGTATATCCGCGCGTTTTTGATAAAAAAATCTACCGTGAAACCAATTTCCCGCATGGGTTTAAAAACACAGGATGTCATCCATGAGCAAGAAGAGCCGGTCATCATCGCCAGTAGTCGTTCGCTGACCGCCATGGAGAGCGAAGTGAGGGCGGTTAGTCCCCGATAGTCGACGCCGTCTGTATATTCGTAGTTGAGAGCGCGAGCGAACGACGGAGAAGATGCAGCAGCGGCTTTATGTCGGCGTAGAGTCACTGAGGGAGTTGTGTAGAGCAGCGAAGAGGTGATTACGCAACGTACGCAGGACGGTCGAGGCGCCGCAGGCATAAACGGTCGCGTGAAGTTTTGCTGTTTGCTTGGGCTTGGATGCCCAAAACAAACTTTCGCAAAAATAGCGACTCCCGGAAAGTGCTTCCCAGAAAGTCTGTCATTGCAACCGCAGTTGCTACGGCCATTGTTACCAATAGCATGACCAACATCGCGCGTGCCGAGGATTTTCAGGCCAATGTTGAGGTCTTTCTGAGCCCGGGTGATCCTCGCCATCGTGGTGGTATCGCGGCGATGGTGCCGTTTAGAAAAAACAATGATTCGATGAGCTTTGTCGATGGCCGCTTCTGGCTCGATGACAATACCGCCTCCGAGTACAACCTTGCCTTCGGCCATCGCTGGTTTAACAGCAATCGTAGCTCCATCTTCGGTCTCTTCGGTGCATTCGATCATCGCAAGAGCAGCACCGATCGTGACCACAATCAGCTGACCGCCGGTGCGGAGATGCTGATGGATGACTGGGAGCTGCGCGGTAACTACTACTACCCACTCTCAGATCGATACCTGGTTGGTGTCGGTGGCACCAACGGCTCCTTCTCCGGTAACAAGCTCTACGCCAACGGTATCTTTGAAGAGGCACTCGAGGGGCTCGATATTGAAGCGGGACGCTCCTTTGCACTGCATGGTATCGGTCTGGATGAGAACTGGATCCACATCGGTGGTTACCACTTCGAGGGAGACGCGGCGGGTGATGTCGATGGTGTGTCGCTTCGCCTTACCTCCTTTCTGCGTAAAAACCTCTCGATCGGTCTCGCTGCGCAGGATGATGACCTGTTCGGTTCCGAGATCCGTGGTGAGATCCGTTACTCCTTTGGCAGGGCGTCTGGTGGCGGCAAGCGCACCCTCTCCGAGCGCATGATGCAGCTGGTCCATCGTGATATCGATGTTAAGACCACTGCTGGCGTTCCGGATCACCTCAGAACTGATCTGAATAGTACGGTTGACGTCTCCCCTGGAGCAGGGGTTATCCACATCGACAGCTCCTCGGAAGAGTCGACCGAAGATGGCAGCTACGAGTACCCCTACAAGACCATCGCCAACTGTAAGGCGGGTGACTGCGGTACCACCGACAATGCGATGATCTATGTGCATGAGGGCGACAGCGATGATGACGCTAGCGCCTACGATACCGGCGCTGGCTGGACCCTGCGCGACGGCCAGATGCTGATCGGTGAAGGTTTTGATCTCTACGGTATCGGCGGTGACGGCGACTACCGGAGATCACCACGACAGACGGTAATGATCTCACTCTGGTCACCCTCGCAGACGGTAACGAGGTTGCCGGTATCGAATTCAACAACGATAACGCCGCTCCTTACGGTGCAAGCGGTTACGGTATTACCGCTATCTACGCGGAGGATGTCGGTACGTTCAACATCCACGACAACCGCTTCCTCGATTTCAACATGGAGGGCGGTGAAGGAAACGTCTACGGTTCTGCGATCAGCATTGCACGCCTCTCGGGCGGCACCACCACCGGTACGATCAGCAACAACGAACGCTGACCGCCATGGAGAGCGAAGTGAGGGCGGTTAGTCCCCGATAGTCGACGCCGTCTGCCTATTCGTAGTTGAGAGCGCGAGCGGACGACGAAGAAGATGCAGCAGCGGCTTTATGTCGGCGTAGAGTCACTGAGGGAGTTGTGTAGAGCCGCGAAGAGGTGATTACGCAACGTACGCAGGACGGTCGGGGCGCCGAAGGCATAAACGGTCGCGTTAAGTTTTGCTGTTTGCTTGGGCTTGGATGCCCAAAACAAACTTTCGCAAAAATAGCGACTCCCCGGTTCTTCGAGGTTGCAAATCCGATCTACATCCTGAGTGATGATGCCAGCGAGGTACTCAGAACGTCACTATCTCGAATAACCGTTTCATGGATTTCAAACGGGCGATCATTGCCTATAACACTGCAGATGATTACGGTAGTGTGACCCAGAATTTCAGATAACCGATAACAGCTTTGTCAGTGAAGAATCAGGCGATGCAGCGATCTTTGCTGAAAACAGGTCCAATGCATACGGTGGTTACCGAGGCGGAAGTGCTATCAGGACTTCACCCTGACGGGTAATATCCTGACCACCGAGGGTGACGGTATCTACGCCTACAACTACGCCTATGCCGAGGGCGACTATGGTGCGTTTGCTGATCAGGAGTTCACCATCGCCGATAACGACTTCCTGGCCGTTGATGATGATACCGGACGTTTCTACAACTACGCCTTCGGTTATGACAACACCAACGCCTCGAAGGCGACTGCAAATCAGACTATCGATATCAACGATCTTGAGCTGAACATGACCGATGGTAGTGGCGCGGCGTTCTACGCCTACAACTACGCCTATACCAACGGCGCGGATGGCAGTGTCGCGAACGCCACCTCCGATCTCTCTGTGGTCGATTCAAACTTCCATGAGATGCAGAGCTCGGGCGCCTTCTATATCTATAACATTGCCAGGGATGAGAACAGTGCCGATGGCGGTACGCCGACTGCGACCCAGACCATCGAATTCAATAACTTCTATCTCGGTATCGCCCAGGAAGATTTGGCATATGTCTACAATTACGCCTACGGTGAAGATGCGCTCGCTTTACAGATGGTCGATATGGCCGATGTCGAGTTTGTCTATGTCTACGATGAAGTGGTAACACTCTCTAACCATGCGGTTGACGCCACTGCTACCCAGCTAGTTACCATTGATCAGCTCCGTGGTTACACGTCTGACTACGACATCGTTCGCGGTTACAACTACGCCCACAGCTACGATGCCGATACGCTGGCCACCCAGTCAATCGATGCCACCGGTCTTGAAGAGCACTATGTCGAGAATGATGAGGGTGCAATCTTCTACAACTACTCCTATGCACATGGGGATAACAGTGCGACTGCAACCTCGACCAATACGTTGGAAGATATCTATCTGATCACCGAGGATGATGTCCTCGATTTCTACAACTACGCCTGGACCGGTGATTACGGCAGTGGAACATCAACGGCCACCCAGACCAATATCGTCACCGATGGCTACCTGAATAATACCGATTCGAGTGATATCGGCATTATGGCAACAAACCAGGGTAGCTCTGGTTACGGTAGTGGTAATGTCTTTGCGACACAGAACAACACCTTCAATGACGTTGATATCTATAATGAGGGTGCCGCAGTAGTTTATCTGTATAACTATGCCGGTGTGGGTTATGGCGCGACAGGTAATGTCACCTCGACCCAGACTAATGTCGGTAATGACCTGTTGATCCGCAGTGAGGATAATGACGGCCTCTACCTCTATAACTGGGCGCGTGATAACGCCTATGGTGCTGGGGGTGATGCCACGGCAACGATGAACTCCACCTTCGATAATCTCGATATTGTTACCGAGGAGGAGAGTGTCTACATCTACAACCGTGCTGAGGGTGATAATGCTTACGGTTCGATGAGTTTCGATATCAGTAATGTCGAGGCGACCACCGATGAAGAGGCACTCATCATCCGCAATACTGCCTCCTATGGTGGAACGGCGAACATGAGCGATAGCACCATTGAGGGCTTCGTCTCACACGGTTCTGAGTACGAAGGGATCTATATCTACAACTCGACCGATGATGGCGGTTATGGCGGTTATGGCGGTTATGGCGGTTATGGCAGTTATGGCTCTGGATCAGGCTCCATGGCAACGATGGATATCGATTTGACCAATATCACTGTCACCGGCGCAGGTGATCAGGAGATCTATATTGTAAATGCTTCAACGAATCCCGATACCGCATACGGTAGCACTGCAGACCAGACCGTCACCCTGACCAATGTCGAATTGGCGGGCGCTCACGATGAAGGACTCTACATCTACAACAATGCGTACGGTGGTGGTGTGGCGCTACAGGATGTTTCTGCTGATGGCCTGATCAGTCGCCATAACGCCGAGGAGGGTGTCTACATCTACAACAGAGTGGAGAGCGAGGGTGCGTACGGAAATCTTGGTACCTATGGTGCGCAGACAGTGACGCTTGAAAATACGCTGATCACCGATAACGCGGGTGGTGGTCTTGCTGGACACGCCTACGGTTACGGTAGCCTGGCAAATGCCGAGCAGACGATTAACCTGACCGATGGTGAGATCATCTTCAATGGTGCACCGGGCGGCGCCTACTTCTCGAATATCACCTATGATGGTTCTACCTCGACCCAGACAGTCGATCTGACCGACACGAACATCGAAGATAACTACGACGATGTGGTGCTCGACGAGAGTAGTGATACCGAGCAGACGGTGACCCTGCCTGACGGTACGATTGTCACAAATGTACCGTAGCCGAAGCGCTATTCGTTGATCGACCAAAGAGTGCCTCCGGCTTTGCCGGGGGCCTTTTTTTATCTAGGGAAGAAACCACAGACATGTCTAAAACCCGTGTGAACGTAACGGATCTCTTCAATGAGGCCAAGGCGCTCTTCGATAAGGAGGCCTATCAGGAGGCGGTGCAGAAGTTTATTACCGTCTCCTTTGCCCAGCCGAGCAACTGGCACGCCTACGCCCTGCTCGGGGCCTGTTTCGAGAATATGGGCTATCGTGATGCGGCGATCGTCTCAATGCAGCGCGCCTCGATTATTCTGCCCAAACATCCGCAGATCTGGCTGAATCTTGCGCGACTACTCTCCTCGAGCGGCAGAGCCGAAGAGGCGGTGGAGGCGTTCGAAAAGGTCGTGGAGCTGCAGCCCGGTCACCTCGAGGCGCACCACCAGGCGGGCATGATGCTGCGCGGTATGAACCGTAATGAGGAGTCGCTCGGCCACTTTGACCATGTGGTTGCTGGAACGGCTAAGAGCGATAAGGAGAAGGAGTACCAAGTCGTGGCGGAGTGGGTGCGCTCACTTGATCGATTGACCATGGGCGACTATCAGGCGGCGTGGAAAGATTATGAGACCCGTTGGCGTCTGCCCGGAACCTTTGTACACCGCCTTGATGGTCCGGAGTGGAAGGGGGAGTCACTGGAAGGTAAGCGTATTGTGCTCACCTACGAGCAGCGTTTTGGCGATGTGATCAACTTTGTACGCTTTATTCCCCGGCTAAAGGCGTTGGGTGCCGAGGTGATTGTGCAATCGCCGCCTGAGCTGGCGCACCAACTGGCACATATGACCACCGAGGTGGAGATTGTCGATAAAGATGTCGAGCCACCACCGTTCGATTACTACGTTTTGGTCACCAGTGTGCCCGCCATTTTAAATCTCTCACTCGATGATGTGATGCAGGATGAGGTGCCCTACCTGCAGGTCGATGAGCGGGACAGGAAACCTGAGCTGCCGATGAGACGCGGCACCTGGCTCAAGGTGGGGTTGCTCTGGACCGGAAAACCCGACCCCAATCGTTCTATCCCGTTTGAGCACATGACACCTTTGCTGAGACACCCCGGTGTCTCCTTCTACAGTTTTCAGCTGGGCAAGAATTCAGCCGATCCGCACAAGCAAGGAATGAGCTGGCTGGTCAACGATCTCAGCCCTGAGATCAGCGATTTTTACGATTCCAGTCTGTTGCTAAAGGAGATGGATCTGTTTATTACCATCGATACCGCTGCGGCCCATCAGGCGGGCGCACTGGGTGTACCGGTATGGACGCTACTCATCTATGCCCCTGACTGGCGATGGATGAGAGATCGAGAAGATAGCCCCTGGTATCCATCAATGCGCTTCTTCAGGCAGACGCGTAAGAACTCCTGGAAGGAGGCGGCACGTAATCTCGATGTGGCATTTGAGCAGTGGGTCGAATC
Source organism: Candidatus Reidiella endopervernicosa (assembly GCF_013343005.1). Classification (GTDB taxonomy): domain Bacteria; phylum Pseudomonadota; class Gammaproteobacteria; genus Reidiella; species Reidiella endopervernicosa. The sequence continues at coordinate 287,564 of NZ_CP054491.1, read as the reverse complement.
AAACCCTCCTCCTGTGGTTGTGAATAGCGGGGGATAGCGAGGTGGAGCAGCGCTAGAGTGTGCGGCTAGATGCACCAGGCTCGGGAGCCTGAACCTCTTTTACACTACATGTTTCTACTAGTGGCTACTTGTAGTGCTGCTTGAACTCCTCGCTCGGTTCGCGGGGTGAGTTGATATAGAGCAGGATTCCGTTAGGGTCGCGTACCGCAAAGCCGCGATCTCCCCAGGGGTGGTCCTCGATTGCCATCACGGCTTCCAGACCCGCCTGACTCAGGCGCTGGTGTTCGGCGTCGACATCCTCGACCTCAATGTTGTACATCAGGCCGCCGCCCGAAGAGAAGGGTTGTTGCGGCAGCATCGGCTTCATGAACTGCAGCGAATTCTGTCTGTCACCAAACTCAAGATTGAGGTACTGCCCGCTGTCGAAGGTGATCGTGGCATCGAAATATTTGGTGTAGAAGTCGCGACACTGATCGAGGTTTTTGGTGGTAAAGGCGGTTGAGATCGACTTGATGGACACGCTATAGCTCCTTGGGTGTATCAACCGCTGCAGAGAGGCACAGCAGTTGATTTGATGAGGGGCATAGTCTACTTCAAGCCGATCTTCTCTGCTGCCGATTTGGTGTTGACGCCGAGCAGTGAGTAGATCGGGCAGATGCCAAAGGCTCCTGTGATGACCATAATTACGCCGAGCCAGCCGACCGGGTGCTGAATAGCGATAAAGACGTTGGCGATCAACAGGACGCCTAGAACGACACGAACCGTACGATCGACCTTGCCGACATTGTTTGCGAGTAGATTCATCTCTCCGATCTCCTTGAGTGGCCTGTTTGGTATATCATTTAACGCTTATGTAGGTTAGTTGAGGTTGTCCGTCTGCGCAAAGTGGCCTCAAATCTGATGAGTGCTCTGGAGAGTCCCCAATGAAGCTCGATGTTGATACCGCACTGTGTAAGCGGGCACGCCTGCCGCATGAGCTTTTTATGCTTAATCTGGCGCTGTTTCATCTATTGATGACCCCGGCCTCGATTGCGCTCGATGTCGGTGTGTGGGGCTTGTTGCTGCCACTAAGCCTCTCTCTCTCAGTGATGCTCTATACCTGGTTGCGTAGCCGTGCTCTGGAACGGAGTGGTGAACCCTGGTTTCTGCGTCTGCATTGGCGATTGGCGCTAGGTCGTTACCGAATGTTGCTGATCGCCTACGGGGTGGCCCTGGGGCTGTTTGGTGTCGGCACACTGCTCTCGCTCGGTAGCAGTGATCCCCATATGCAGCAGATTCTGCAGACGGTCTTTATCCGCATCGCCATCATGCCGGTACTGATCATGGTGATGATCAACTTCTATCTTGAATCGAACGCGATCAACCAGGCATCAGGTGGTGAGCTGCCGGATGGGTTGGTTGCGCGCTATCCTGAGGCAAATCTCGAGGAGTCGGCCGTTGGATAAGGGGAAGTTGAAAAGGTTTGCCGGTGAGGCGCACAGCGGATCTGATCGTACGGCACCCTATCCGGTGAGTCGCATGGCGCCCGCTACCGAGCTGGTCGATATGGCCCGTGAGATCGCCGAGGCGGACAAACAGCTCGGCAATGTGACCCATGCGAAGCTGAAGGTGATTGCCGATCAGATGCAGACGCTGCAGCAGCAGGCGCGCCGGGTGCTGGAGCGTGCGCAACGTGATCAGCTACTGCACCGTGCACGCTGCAATTTTAGTCGCCAACCCGGCAAGCGCTACCACCTCTACCAGAAGGGGCGGTGAGCGTTACTTCTCGATGCTCTCGCCGCAGGAGTGGGGCGAGCCGCCGCACGCCTATCTGGGCAGCTATCGGTTGGAGAATGATATGAGCTGGACGGCGGTAGAATAGATCAAGGCGGATGAGTCGAGCGAAACGCTGCTCGAGCAACTGCTGGGCAACGAACATGAGGAGTCACACGATGGACAGTGAGTTTTGGAAAACACGCTGGCAGAACAACGAGATCGGCTTTCACCAGGATGAGGTCAATCTGCACCTCGAGCAGTACTGGGATCAGCTGGGTGTGGCTGAGGGTGGCACCATCTTCGTACCCCTCTGCGGCAAGAGTCGCGACATGCTCTGGTTGCGTTCGCAGGGCTACCGGGTGATCGGTGTGGAGCTCAGCGAGCTGGCGGTTGAGCAGTTTTTCAGCGAGAACGAAATCGCTGCTGAGCGTTCATCACAGGAGGGTTTTGAACGCTGGGAGAGTGACGGTCTGGTAGTGCTGTGTGGCGACTTCTTCGATCTGACGGCCAACGACCTAATCGATGTGGCGGCGATCTACGACCGCGCCTCGCTGGTGGCGCTGCCGGTGGAGATGCGAGAGCGGTACGCAACGCACCTGAAAGCTATTACACCGGACGGTGCGAAAAGCCTGCTGGTAACGCTCGACTATCCGCAGCAGGAGATGTCCGGTCCCCCCTTTGCGGTTGATGACGGTGAGGTGCGACGACTCTTTGCCGATAGCGAGATTGAGATGGTTCAGGAGATCGATGTGCTGGCGGAGAACCCGCAATTTGCCAAGCGTGGGGTAACCTCGATGGTGGAGCGGCTCTATCGTCTCTCATGAACTGATAAAAAAGCCCGGCCATGGCCGGGCTTTTTGTGGGCAGGTTGTAACTAGAGCTGATTGCCCTCGTTGACGTTGCTGTAGGTCTGCAGGTGTACGCCATTTTCCAGTATCTTGTGGTAGACGCCGTTACCCTCGTTGGTGATGGTGCCACAGATATTCTTCCCCTTTTTAACGCAGCAGTGCATGTCACCTTTGACCTTCCACGCGATCTCGACCGTCTCACCACTCTTCTTGCCAGAGAGGTAGTGGACTAGGCAGGCTCCCTTGGGAGAGGCGTAGTTCTTGAAGCACGAGCCGCTGTTGTGATTGACGCCGTCAAAGGTTTTGTCGGTGAAGAGTGTCTTGATCTCATCTCCGCTCAGCGAATCCCCTGCCTGTGCCTGTGCCTGCAGCGGCAGTAGCAACACGAGTGCGAGTGGTGTGATGAGGAAGGTAAGTAGTTTACGTCTGATTTCCATTTGATCATTCTTCAATTTCATTTTTGATTGTTATTGGTAACCAGCTGCATCAAAACCACAGCATGGCGTTGCCATTCTATCTCTGGCAAAGGGGCTTTCTATGGGAGGTTAGGCTGGTTGCTGAGGCGAAAATTCAGGTAATAACCTTGCGTAGTTTTGCCTCGAAGAGTTTGTAGGCTTCACGGCAGCGGGCATCATCGAGCTCAGGGAAGCTGGCGATCTCACCGATCGGCGTTCCCTCGATCCAGGCGATCAACTCGTCGGGTGTCAGGTAGTAGAGTGCGCAGCTGTGATCGAACTCGATGGTGAGCCAGACGCCGCCCCGCTCAAGCGCCAGCTGTGCATCGTTGATGCTCTCCTCAGAGCGATGGAGACGCTCAACGGTTGCTGCTTGTTACTGTATCTGGCCATTGCAAAGGTCTCAGTAGTTGCGGCAGGGCTAAGAGAAAGATAGCCGGTAATTCTTCAGTGTGAGTAACCCCGCACTATTAAGGTTGATAAGCCGGTTGGGGCGTGCACACTGGTGCTAATGAGAATATAGCTGTGGAGTGAGCGCTATGTACAAAAGATTGGGTGACAAGCAGGTGATGGTTGGCGAGGATCAGGCGCTGCCGGGGCGTGCAGAGGCGATGGCGATCGAACCGAACCATTTCGTTAACGGTAATCGGATTGTTCCCCCCTTCCCGGAGGGCTGTGAGCGGGCGATCTTCGGTATGGGCTGTTTCTGGGGGCGGAGCGTGGCTTCTGGCTGCTCGAGGGGGTCTACGCCACTGCGGTCGGTTATGCGGCGGGTTACACCCCCAACCCCACCTATGAGGAGGTCTGCAGCGGCAAGAGCGGTCACAACGAGGTGGTGCTGGTGGTCTACGATCCTGTGCAGATTAGTTATGAGAGGCTGCTGGAGACGTTCTGGTCCTCACATAACCCAACCCAGGGGATGCGCCAGGGTAACGATATCGGTACCCAGTACCGCTCCGGCATCTACTATTTTACCGATCCCCAGCGCGAGGCGGCGCTCGTCTCGAAGCTGCACTACCAGCACGCCTTGAGTGAGAAGGGGGTGGGTGAGATCAGCACCGAGATTATCGATGCCCCACACTTCTACTACGCGGAGGGTTACCACCAGCAGTATCTGGCCAAGAATCCAGGCGGTTACTGCGGTCTCGGCGGGACCGGCGTCCCCTACTGACCAGGGGTGGTTAACACTATGCGAACGCCCAGCGTTAATAGGTCTTAGCATGCGCTATCGACAGAATCTGCTGCTCGGGGCGCTGCTGATCGTCGCCTCGGAGCTGATGTTCGCCACCATGGCGGCCTCGGTGAAAGCGCTCTCGGTAGGGCTACCCAACGAGATGGTGGTCTTCATGCGTAATGCGATGGGGCTTCTGGTGCTGTTGCCTTTGCTGCTTCGCTATCGTGGCCAGAGCCTCAAGACCGATATCTGGCATCTTCACCTGCTGCGCTCACTGTTGGGATTGGGAGCGATGTACTGCTTCTTCTATGCGCTCGCCCATCTGCCGCTGGCTGAGGGTATGTTGCTGAAGATGACCTCCCCCCTCTTCATGCCGCTAATCGCCTGGTGGTGGCTGCGTGAGAGTGGCTCGCGCTACGCCTTTATTGCACTGCCGATCGGTTTTGCCGGGGTGATCCTGATTCTCCGCCCGGAAGGTGAATTCAGCGCCGTGGCACTGGTCGGGCTGTTGGGTGGTCTGCTGGCGGCATTGGCAAAGGTGACGGTACGGCGGCTGGGACGCAGTGAACCCTCATTCCGTATCGTCTTCTACTTCACCTTGATAGCCACGCTGGTTTCGGCATTTCCAGCGACCGCCGTCTGGCGCACGCCCGATGTCGATGAGTGGCGTCTGCTGCTGTTGATGGGGGTGGTCGGTACTCTGGGGCAGTTGCTGCTGACACGAGGTTATGCGGTGGCGGAGGCGGCCTGTATCGCTCCCTTCACCTACTTTTCTGTCGCCTTTGGTGCGCTCTACGGTTACCTCTTTTGGGGTGAGCTACTCGATCTGCCGTTTATAGTCGGTGCGACGTTGATTGTTGTGGCGGGACTGCTGGTGCTGCGCCGGCGTGGTGGCACTCGATGTGGGGGTACAACCGAGCCGGTTACAGAGAGTTGATCGAAACGGAGACATAAAAAAACGGGCTGTGAGGCCCGTTTTGTGGTGGTAAGGGAAAGAATCAGGTTCTCAGGCGGTTAACCAGTGTCTCCAGTTGGTCCATCTGCTCGTTGATCACGCCGGTGGCACTCACCGTCTCCTGCGCAGTCTGGGTGGTACGGTCGGCAACGGCCGCAATATTGGTAATGCGCTGATCCATCTCCTCAGCCACCTTGCTCTGCTCATCGGCGGCGGTGGCAATGTGGGTATTCATCTCGGTGATGGTTGAGACCGAGGTCACAATAGAGTCGAGGGCTCCACCCGCCTCGGCGGTCTGAGTCACGCTCAACTGCGCCTGCTCCTGGCTCTGTGACATCACACTGACCGCAGAGCGTGCCTGTCCCTGCAGACGTTCAATGATATTGCGAATCTCTTCGGTCGACTGCTGGGTACGCTGAGCCAGAGTGCGAACCTCGTCGGCGACCACGGCAAAACCACGACCCTGCTCACCCGCTCGCGCCGCCTCGATGGCCGCGTTGAGTGCCAGCAGGTTGGTCTGCTCGGCAATGCCCTTGATTACCTCAAGCACCTGCCCGACCTCGAGGCTATCGGCCTCCAGTTTCGACATGACACCAGAGGCCTCTTCTATCTGGTTGGCAAGGTTGCTGATGCTATCCATGGTGCGTGATACGACGTTGCGCCCGTTCTGCGCCTCGCTGTTACTCGTAGTGGCTGCTTCAGTCGCCTGGGTAGTGTTGCGTGCGACCTCCTGTACGGTGGCCGCCATCTCGTTCATCGCCGTGGCGACCTGCTCGATATCGGAGTGCTGTTGGCGCACACCGCTTTCAGTTTCGTTGAGCATGGTCATCACGTTTGAGGTGCCCTCACCGACCTCATGGGCAATGCGATTCACGCCGCCGACGATCTCACCCACCTGCTCCAGCATGGTGTTATAGGCATCGAAGATGTGGCCGATCTCATTTTCGTGGTCGATAACGGTAAGGCGCTGGGTGAAGTCCCCCTGACTGACGGCGCGGATCTTGTTACGTAGATCGTCGATCTGATGCATCAGCCACGACATGCCGTACATACGACCGAGTATTACCAGAAGCAAAATACCAAAGGTCATGGCCATCGCCAGCCGCTGCTGTGACTGGACCGAGGCGTTAGATTCGGCGGCCATCATGCCGACCGCCTTGTTCATCTCTTTTAATACCACCGGTGACTGTTTGTGGATCGCATTCAGAGCGGTATCCGTCGGATTGTTGCTGTAGGAGAGGATATGAACCTTGTACTTACCCCAGAGCTGCTCGACGTGTTTGAGCTGATCGATGATCGGCTTTGCTTTTACGGCGTCGATCTTCTGTTTCTTATCACCCTGTAGCAGGGCGTTGTGGGAGGATTCGAACAGCGCGATGGTCTTCTCGACCGCCTGTAGTGATTCAACCTTCTGTGCAGCGAGCATCGCCTCTTTGGCGACCTTCTGACTCAGCATGCGCTGGCGACCGGCAACGTTGATAGAGGTCGCGTCGGAACCGAGGCTGAAGTAGAGCGAGGCGGCTCCAACAGAGGCGAAGGCGAATATCAACATGTAGGAGAAGAGGAACTGGGCATCGAGGGTTTTCAGCCCCAGCAGCTTTAGAATCTTCTGAATTAGGTTGGCGATGTTTCGTTGCATCTCGCGCATGTTCAACTCCTGGTTCTTCTGCGGCCCATGGTCCGCACTTCATAAATTTACTGAATTCGATCTTTTGGTGATGGCCAGAAATTGTCGCTGGTTCAGAAATTAGCGGCCAAATCTACTATCTCTGAAGCAGCATAGGATAAAACGCCACGATGGTGCGCTGGAAATTTGGGTAGATGGTCAGTAATCCCTACCCATTTGTGGTTATTTATGAGAATCAATATAAAAAACAGATCAGCGATATAGGAATTTGCCAATGTACAGATCCAGAGCGCAGGTCTACATTTCTTCTGCCGCGGTAATTTTTGTACGGAATGAGACGTAGCGAGGTGACGCACCATGGAACTGAAAGGCAGCAGTACTGAACAGAATCTAAAAGATGCATTTGCCGGCGAATCACAGGCCAATCGCCGCTACCTCTACTTCGCCGGAAAGGCGGACATCGAGGGATATAACGATGTGGCAGCTCTGTTTCGTTCCACCGCAGAGGGTGAGACGGGACATGCACATGGCCATCTCGAATATCTGGAGCAGAGTGGTGATCCCGCCACTGGCATGCCCTTTGGCGGAACGGCCGATAACCTCAAGAGCGCCGTCGCTGGTGAGACCCATGAATACACCGATATGTATCCAGGTATGGCAAAGCAGGCCCGTGAAGAGGGTTTTGAGGAGATTGCCGACTGGTTTGAAACGCTGGCCAAGGCGGAGCGCTCTCATGCCAACCGATATCAGAAGGCGATCAATGAGTTGGATACGTAACTGAGATTAGCCTGTCTTTCATGGCGGGCATATTTGTAATGCACTAATGATTTGGTTAACAGGGAGCATGATCGTGACCGCAAAGAGAGAGGGAAACCTTGAACCGCCGACACGCCATCCGGTCGACTGGAAAGGGCCACTTTTCTATGAAGAGACCGATCTGTTCGATGAGCTGGAGCGCGTTTTCGATCACTGCCACGGTTGTCGTCGCTGTGTCAGTCTCTGCAATGCCTTTCCCACGCTCTTCGATCTGGTTGATGAGTCGCCGACACTGGAGGTCGATGGGGTCGAGAAGTCCGATTTCTGGCAGGTGGTCGATCACTGCTATCTCTGCGACCTCTGCTTCATGAGCAAATGTCCCTACACCCCGCCGCACCCCTGGGGTATCGATTTCCCCCATCTGATGCTGCGTGCCAAGGCGGTGAGGTATAAAAAGGGTGAGATTAAAACTCGCGATAAAATTCTCACTAGCACCGATGCGGTCGGTGCTTTGGCAGGGATTCCGATTATCTCTGGTGTTGTTAATAGCACCAATCGACTGAAGCCTGCACGCAAGCTACTCGAGACGGTGCTGGGAGTACATGCCGAGGCCCGTCTGCCCGAATTCTTCTCGAAAACAGCACGTAAGCGGCTGGCGAGGCTACACAGCAGCGATAGTAACGGAGATGCTGCAGGACCCACACAGGGGCGGGTGGTGCTCTTTACCACCTGTTATGGCAATCGCAACGAACCGATCGTCAATGAGGACCTCACCGTAGTATTCGAACACAACAAGATTCCGGTTACGCTGGCACATCGAGAGCGGTGCTGCGGCATGCCGAAGATGGAATTGGGCGATCTGGAGTCGGTGCGGCGTGCCAAGGAGGCCAATATCCCAGTGCTGCTAGAGATGATCGAAGCGGGCTGGGATATCGTCGCCCCCATCCCCTCCTGTGTATTGATGTTCAAACAAGAGCTACCGCTGATATTCCCCGAGGATGCCGATGTAAAGCGGGTCAGTGAAGCGATCTTCGATCCCTTCGAATATCTGATACATCGCCATAGGGTGGGCAAACTCAATACGGAGTTCAAACAGCCACTCGGTCAGGTTGCCTATCACGCCGCCTGTCATCAGCGGGTGCAGAATGTGGGTTCCAAGACACGTGAGGTTTTGTCACTGATCCCCGACACAGAGGTGACAGCGATTGAGCGCTGCTCGGGCCACGACGGGACCTATGCAGTGAAGCGCGAGTTTCATCAGACAGCGATGAAAATCGGGCGTCCTGTGGTGGCTGCCGTTAAACATGCCAAGGCCGATTACTACGGCAGTGACTGCCCGATGGCGGGCCACCATATTGAGCACGGCATGGATGATGGCAGCGAGACGCAGCACCCGATGAGTCTGCTGCGCAAGGCCTACGCCATCTAATGGTTGAGAGCGATCAATGAGCCCGCTGACACGCACTGATCTGCTCAGCCTGGAGCAGTATGCCGAGCAGCGTAACGAATTTCGTGCCCGGGTGATGGAGCACAAAAAGAGCCGTCGTGTGGCCATTGGGGAGCATGCAACGCTCTACTTTGAGGATGCGCTGACGATGCAGTATCAGGTCCAGGAGATGCTGCGTATTGAGCGAATATTTGAGGTCGACGCTATTCAGGATGAATTGGAGGTTTATAACCCGCTGATCCCTGCCGGGGAGTCGCTATTTTTGCGAAAGTTTGTTTTGGGCATCAAAGCCCAAGCAAACAGCAAAACTTCACGCGACCGTTTATGCCTGCGGCGCCCGACCGTCCTGCGTACGTTGCGTAATCACCTCTTCGCGGCTCTACACAACTCCCTCAGTGACTCTACGCCGACATAAAGCCGCTGCTGCATCTTCTCCGTCGTTCGCTCGCGCTCTCAACTACGAATAGGCAGACGGCGTCGACTATCGGGGACTAACCGCCCTCACTTCGCTCTCCATGGCGGTCAGCGACGGTAGTAATTGGAAGGCGAGCTTCATGCTTGAGTATGAAGATGAGGCAGAGCGTCGGCGCGCACTGACACAGCTGCTCGGGGTGGAACGATCACTCTATATGCAGGTGGAGGGGTTTGATCGAGTCTATCCTGTCGCCAATGAGGATCTTGGTCGAGAGACGGAGGATAAGACTGCTGCGGTCCACTTCGTTCGTTTTGAGCTGAGCGCTGAGATGGTGGCGGCGACGAAGCAGGGGATCGATCACTGCAGGCATTGATCACCCCAACTACTGTGCCACTGCCCAGCTAGGCGATGCGGCGCGCAAAGCCCTGGTTATTGATTTGAATGGCTGATGAAAGCGGTGTTGGCTGAGCACTAATCGTTGTTTATCAGTCCGCCAAACGCCTTCATTAGCGCTGGGATGAAGCGATTCAGCTCCAGCGCCATGATCGAGAAATCGGTATCGAAGCGGGTGGCGTAGTCGTCGATATCCTCCAGCTGCGCCTCCTCCTCGACGATGTCGAGAAACTTCAATCGTTTGACCGCCAGCTCCTCGGTGAGGATGCAGCTGAGGCGCTCATTCCACTCAACAGCCAATTTGACCGCCATACGACCGTTGTTGAGATGGGTCTGTACCTCATCGCCGGTCAGGTCGAGTTTGCGGCAGCGTACCACGCCGCCATCTTCACCCGGTTCGCGTAGTTCGCACTCATCACCCAACTCGAATGGGAGTTCAGCGCCTCCCTGCTGTAGCCAACGGGTGGTGACTACGGCGGGAGATTGCTGGGTCGCAGCCGGTACTACCGGCAGTGAACCGACCGACTTGCGCAGTAACACCAGCAGCTCCTCTGCCCGTTTTGGCGAGGAGGCATCGACGATCAGCCAATCACCCTTGGCATCGATATAGGCGTAGGTCTGGCTCGAACGGGTAAAGGCCTGGTTGATCATGTCGTGCATGATCTCGTCGCGCATCGCACGTTTCTCCTTGGCGCGTACCTTGCGACCTTCGCTCTCCTCAATCGCAATGACCTTCTCTTCGGTCAGGTCGCGCACCACCGCAGCTGGAATCACCTTCTCCTCTTTGCGGGCACAGATCATTAGATTGCTGTTAGTGGCGTGGATCAGTTGACTGCCGTGGCGACCGAGCGGCTCGACCCAGCCGTAGCTGGTCAGCTCGTGACGACCACAGGGGTGAGCCGCATGTTGACTCAGCGCCTCATTGAGCGCCTCGGCGTTGAGTTCGAAGGGTTGGGAGAAGCGGTAGAGCAGCAGGTTCTTGAACCACATGGCGGTAGGTCGTCGTGTTGAAAAATGAGCGGGCATTATGGCCAATGGGCGATGTCATGACCAGCAACATCGGCTACGATCTATCGATGAATTTTGATCTGATCATCGTTGGCCAGGGACTCGCCGGTTCGCTGTTGGCCTGGCGACTGCTGCAGCGGGGAGTCTCTGTGTTGGTGGTCGACAATGGCCATCGAAACGCATCCTCTCGTGCTGCCGCGGGGCTGATCAATCCGGTCACAGGGATGCGGCTGGTGAAGACGAGGGGTGTTGAGCAGCTGCTGCCCGCAGCACTCGACTGTTACGCTGAGCTGGAGCAGCAGTTTGGTGTGAAGCTCTACCATGCCAAACCGATGTTGCGCCTGTTTGCGAGTGAGCGTGAGGTCGAGGCGTGGCAGAAGCGCTATGCCGATCCCGACTACGCATCCTGGCTCGGCGAGCGGCTCACGTCAGCTGAGCTGCCAGCGGGGATTAAGGGTCCACTGGGGGGGTATATTCAGCCACAGAGTGGCTATCTTGATACCAACCTGTTGATGTGCACGTTACGCCACTGGCTACAACAGCAGGGTGCATGGCTTGAGTCGGAGATCGACTATGCTGAGATTGAGCCTCATACTGATGGCGTCTGCTGGCGTGATGTTTCTGCGCAGCGGCTGGTTTTCTGTGAGGGGTATCGGGTGATGGATAACCCCTGGTTCGGTTGGCTGCCACTACAGCCCGCCAAGGGTGAGATTTTAACGCTCAAGCCTGATCGACAACCGTTCGAGCTGATGGTTAACGCTGGCAAGTGGTTGATACCGCTTCACGATGGCAACTGGCGTCTGGGGGCTAGCTACGATCGGGAGCACTTCGATGAGGAGACGTCCGAGGAGGAGCGCGAGCGGCTACTGGCGTCGTTGAATGAGTTGCTTATCGATCCCCATGAGCTTGAGTTGATCAGCCACCGTGCCGGTGTGCGCTCAGGGACTCGCGATAAGATGCCGCTAATGGGTGTCCACCCAGAGCAGTCGCCGCTCTTCAGTTTTAACGGTTTTGGCTCCAAGGGTTCACTGTTGATTCCCTGGCATGGCGAACGAATGGCTGACTATCTGCTTGAAGGCCGGCCTTTGCCTGATACGGTTGATATCGCTCGCTACCAGACACTGTGCCACTGAGCAGTATGCAACTGGAGTGAGCTGAGTCTCGTAGATGGTTACCCGCCTATCACCTGATTGCGACCCGTCTCCTTGGCGCGGTAGAGATACTCATCGGCGACTTTGATCATTGCATCGATATTATCGGAGAGGCTCTCGGTAACGCCGACGCTAATGGTGAAATTGACGGGGCCGGCTTCGGTCTCAACGGTGGTCTGTTCAATGAGTGTGCGGAACGCCTCGAGTTGGTTCTCTGCATCGCCCAGCTCACTACCATCAAAGAGGATACAGAACTCCTCACCACCGAAGCGGGCCACCAGCTGATCCACACCAAACTGTTCATCAAGCAGTTCGGACATTCGTTTTAGTACGACATCACCGGCATCGTGGCCGAAACCGTCGTTGATCTTCTTGAAGTGGTCGATATCGACCATGGCGATTGAGAGAGGCGTGCCGTTATTCACCGCATCATGATAGCTCTCACGTCCCATCTCGAAGAAGTAACGACGATTGAAGAGGCGGGTCAGATAGTCGCGGTTGGCGGCATCTTTGATCGTATCGACATTCTCGATCGCCTCCATGTTCTGCATCACCCGGCAGTAAAACTCCTCGTGAGAGAAGGGCTTGGAAAGAAAGTCATTAGCACCATTTTTGATAAATTTGGCGGAAAGGGTGGGTGAGCCCTGACCGGAGAGCCCGATAATAGCCATCGCGTCTTTATCGAACTCCTTGCGAATGGTGGTGGTCAGTTCGAAACCGTCCATTACCGGCATGTTGTAGTCGGTGATCACCAGGCGGGTGTTGGGGTTGGCGTGCAGGGTAACCAGCGCCTGCTTGCCATCGGAGGCCTCGACCACATTGAAGTTGTGCTGGCGTAGCAGTGACTTAACAAAGCCACGTGCAGTCCTCGAATCATCAACCACCATCGCCGTGATGCGGCGGTTACGATCGAGGCGGCCGATCAGACGCATCACATAGTCATAGGAGTAACGACTCTCTTTGACCACATAGTCGACCACGTTCTTTTTCAGAATCTCTTCACGTTTGTTCTCGTCGAAGGTGGCGGTGAGAACAATCGCTGGAATGTTCTTTGCCAATACATGGTCAATCACCTCGCCACGGGGTGCATCGGGCAGGGTTAGATCGAGTATGGCGGCAAGGAAGTCGGTGTCACCGCCATCCATCAGTTCGATGGTATCGGCCATCGATTGGGTGACAACCGGTTCAAATCCAAGCTCCTTGCGCACCATATGGCTCAATACCTGAACCATCATCTTGCTGTCTTCTACGATTAAAATGCGTTCCATAGAGCTCACTTAAATGTTCTGCTGATAGTGATAACCGGGATGCGATGTACCGATACTAGTAGAGAACAGTATCACCGATGTGTGAGGAAATATAACGGTACGCACAGTGGTGATTTTTTGCGGTGCAGAAATGAGAGAGGGCCCTTGCGGGCCCTCTCAAACAACGGTATTCGGTGGTGTCTGATTAGTTGCCGGCAGCAACGGCCTCCAGCGCATCTTCGACGGCTCCGGGTGACTCCATGATATTCATGAAGCTGTTATCACCCATCATCTTAAGATCGGGGAAGTTCATCGCAATGCGGAACTTGGCCGAGAGGGCGTAGACCTTATTGCCCGAGACGACCAGCTCGTAGGGGAGGTGGGCACTGGAGCGAACACCCTTGAAGTCGATCTCGCTCATGATGTACTCATCGTCCTGGTAGGGTTTGCCGATCTTGTTGCCCTTCATAGCCACACCAAATACGGTCTCATCCTTGCCCGGAATGTCGACGCGGTAGACCTTGGTGATAGCGCTCTTGCCAGCAGCCAGACCCTTCTCTACAGCGGCCACGGCAGCTTTGTAGTTCTTGTGCTCAGCCAGCATGCTCGGATCATCGAAGTAGGGCATGCCAAACATGTAGTGGTACTTGCGCAGCTTCTTCGCCTTGAGGCCCTTTTTCGAACCGTAGACCTTCTTTGAACCGAGCGCCTTTTTCAGCGCAGTGCCGGTTGAGGTGAGCTCATCCTCCATGCGGTAGGCGTTAGACATGTAAATCGGGTTGGTATAGGCAACCTGCAGCTCACCGTTATGTTTGGTGACCGATACGCGCTGTACCGCGCCGTAGGCACCAAACTCAGACTGGGCAGCCGCTTTTTTCAGACCGCTGCTGGTGACAATGACGATGGTGGTGTCGGCATAGGGGGTGTAGTCGCCAACTACTTCAAAGCCGGCGCCTTTGAGCTTGCCCTTAACCTCGGCAACCTTGGTGGCCACATCGCCAGTGCCAGTCGAGGCGAGTACAAAGGGCTGTAGGCGTTCTGCAGCGTTTGCCGAAATGGCGATGGCAAGTCCAGCGATAGCCAGCAGTAGTTGTCGGAATAGTCTCATGATGTCCCTCCGGGTCATTCTTATTAGGTGTTGGTGAGTTGTTATGTTCTTTTCTGCAACGCAGCATACTCAGAAAGGCCGTTGCGGTATAGGTTTCTGATTAATATAAGTATTTGGTAATTAACTAACTTGGCTTGTCTGTTATTGGTGCGGTGGTGCGTCGCTCATGTGCGAATTGATGCAAAAGCGTGCGAATACGACCGATCATTTCTAGCAACACTCGGCTGTTGGCGTGGTCGGTGCTAGGATGGCGCAAAAATTGGCCGAAGAACGCAGCTGATACGCGGCTTCTGGCTTAACCGCAGCATGAGAAATAGGGTCTATGGTTAGGAAGCCTGCGCCTTGTTCCCTGAGCAGCCTGACAACAACAAACCGTTGAGAGTGAGCGATGAACTTTAAACCCCTTGAGAAGAGCAATCCCCGTGAAGATCTGACCGAACTGCCCGCACTGGGGCTCGGTTCGAAGGCGATCGCGGAGGATATTCGCCACTACTTCGCACGTACCCTGGGGCGTGACAAAAACTGTCGCTCTACTCACTACCCCTACGTGGCGTTGGCGCTCTCACTGCGAGACCGGCTGATGGATCGCTGGAAAAATACACGTTACGCCTACGATGAGCAGGATAGTCGCCGCTCCTACTACCTCTCAATGGAGTTCCTGATGGGGCGCACGCTAGGGAATGCGATGCTCAACCTCGGTATCACCGATAAGACCACCAAGGCGCTCTACACGCTCGGCCTGGAGCTGGAGGAGATCGCCGAGAGCGAACACGATGCGGGACTCGGCAACGGCGGACTGGGACGCCTGGCCGCCTGTTTTCTCGATAGCTGCGCCACCCTGCAGCTGCCGGTGAAGGGATATGGCATACGCTACGAGTACGGCATGTTCCGTCAGGATATCGATCAGGGTCATCAGATTGAAGAGCCCGACCACTGGCTGCGTGACGGCAACCCCTGGGAGCTGGAGCGACCCGAATATACCCAGCGGGTCCAGTTCGGTGGGCGCAGCGAGTTCTACAGTGACGCCAGCGGCAAGATGCGGGTGCGCTGGGTCGATACCCACGACGTGCTGGCGGTCCCCTACGATATTCCGATACCGGGCTACAAAAACGATACCGTTAACACCCTGCGGCTCTGGTCGGCCGATGCCACCGACGTGTTCGATCTCGATGAGTTCAACGCTGGTGACTACACCGAGTCAGTGGCCGCTAAAAATGCCGCTGAGAACATCACCATGGTGCTCTACCCCAATGATGCCAGTGAGAACGGTAAGGAGCTCAGGCTGCGCCAGCAGTACTTCCTCGCCTCGGCAAGCCTCAAGGATGTGATTCGCGACTGGTGCCGCCTGCATGGCGATGATTTCAGCCAGTTTGCTGCCAAGAGCTGCTTCCAGCTCAACGACACCCATCCCAGTATCTCGGTTGCTGAGCTGATGCGTCTATTAATGGATGAGCATGGTATGGACTGGGATCAGGCCTGGTCGATCACCAGCAGCAGTATGGCCTATACCAATCACACCCTGCTGCCCGAGGCGCTCGAGCGCTGGTCGGTTTCACTCTTTAAACAGCTACTTCCGCGTCTGCTGGAGATCATTTACGAGATCAACGCCCGCTTTATGGCTCAGGTGGCACAGCGTTGGCCGGGTGATAACGAGCGTATGCGCCGGATGTCGATTATCGAAGAGGGTGGGGATCCACAGATCCGCATGGCCTATCTTGCCATCGTCGGCAGCTTCTCCATCAATGGTGTTGCCGAACTCCACTCTCGGTTGCTTACCGAGGGACTCTTCAACGACTTCTATCAGCTCTGGCCGGAGCGTTTTAATAACAAGACCAACGGTGTCACCCAGCGTCGCTGGCTGGCCGGTTGTAACCGTCCACTCGGCGAGCTACTCAACGCGACCATCGGTGAGGGGTGGGTCTGTGATCTGCCGCAGCTCAAGCAGCTGATTCCGCATGCAGCAAAGGCGAAATTCCGCAAGCAGTGGCACGCAGTGAAGCAGCAGAACAAACAGCGTCTGGCCGATCTGGTTGAGGCCGACTGCGGGGTGCGTTTCGATACGGAGGCGATGTTTGATGTACAGGTGAAGCGCATCCATGAGTACAAGCGCCAGCTGCTCAACGTGCTGCATGTGATCCACCTCTACGACCGCATCAAGCGCGGCGATACCGATAACTGGACCCCGCGCTGCGTGTTGATCGGTGGCAAGGCGGCTCCCGGCTATCAGATGGCGAAACTGATCATCAAGCTGGTCAATAACGTCGCCAACGTGGTCAATAACGACCCCGATGTGGGTGACAAGCTCAAGCTTGCCTTTCTGCCTAACTATCGCGTCTCTGCGATGGAGATTATCGCCCCCGGTACCGATCTCTCTGAGCAGATATCGACCGCCGGTAAGGAGGCATCCGGCACCGGCAATATGAAGTTCATGATGAACGGTGCTGTGACCATCGGCACCCTGGATGGTGCCAATATCGAGATTCGCGAGGAGGCGGGCGATGATAACTTCTTCCTCTTCGGTCTCACCGCCGAGCAGGTTAACGAGCAGCGTGAAGGCTACGATCCGCAGTCGATTATTGAAAATGACGAGGCGTTCAGCCGTGTGATGCAGCTCCTGCGCTGTGGTCACTTCAGCCAGTTCGAACCGGGGCTCTTCGATCCGATCATCGGCTCGATCTCCAGCCCACACGATCCGTGGATGGTGGCGGCCGATTTCAGTAGCTATATCGAGGCGCAGCAGCGCGTCTCAGAGGCCTACAGGGATCAGGAACGCTGGACACGGATGAGCATTATCAACAGCGCTACCAGCGGTAAGTTCTCCACCGATCGCACCATGCTCGAGTACAACGAACAGATCTGGAAGCTGGAGATGGTGCCGCCGCTGCCGCTCAACGGTAAGTAGGCCTGCAGTACGGCGCGGCTTGCGTATAATGGCCGCTCACTAACTTCCAGATGTCACGGTAAAGAATATGTCAGATTCGAGCAGCAATGATATGAAGATCAGCAAAGACCGCGTGGTACAGCTCAAGTACTCCGCTTTTGAGAAAGAGGTGCCAGGTCAGGGTAAGGCGCTCGAGATGCACGATATGGTCTTCTATCTACACGGTGGTCACGGTGGTGTCTTTGCCAAGGTCGAGGAGACACTGGAGGGGCATGTGGCCGGTGACAAGATCGAGCTAAGCCTCACACCCGAAGAGGGTTACGGCGAGCGCGACGAGTCGATGATGATCGCCGCACCTGCTGAGGAGTTCCCGCCGCAGGCACAGGAGATTGGTGCCGGGCTCGAGGCGCACGGCCCCGATGGCGAGGTGGTCTCCTTTGTAGTGACACGCATCGAGAACGGCATGATTACGGTTGATGGAAACCACGGTCTGGCGGGCAAGGATCTCAATCTGAGGCTCGAAGTGGTCAGTGTGCGCGAGGCAAGCGAGCAGGAGCTGAAGGTAGGCGACGCGCTACCCACTGCCGATGCTGCCAACCAGAACACGATGCACTGAGCACCACGTAGATTTCCATTTGTGGACACATCGGGTAGATTCGACCCGAGACTAAAACAGCCTTAAAGAGAGCGAGAGAGATGGCCGAGACAATTGATGAACTGACGATCAGCTACACCGAAGATGGTATCGAGACGACCAAAGAGCTCGATAAGAAGGTGCTCTCCAAGGGCGCCTGGTCGACCATCATCTACCGTTATCAGGACTGGAACCGGAGCAAGGAGGAGTACGGTCCCGAAAAGTACACCATCCGTCGCTACCAGAAGCGTAATGGCGAATATATGCAGAAGTCGAAGTTCAATATCTCCAGCAAGGATCAGGCAAAGTCGGTTATTGAGGCGTTGCAGGGTTGGACCGAGGATTGATTCAGAAAGACGGCTGCAGGTAGTAGACAGCCGTAGTAGCCCGGATGGAGCATAGCGAAATCCGGGGGGGCAATGATGCTCGGGTTACGTTTCACTCCATCCGGGGCATCATTAATAGAACTGACAAGCGGCCCGGAAGGCATGATGCCCTTCGGGCCGTTTCTCTTTATGCGCCGAACAGCTTGCCGAAGGCAGCAGCCAGCTTCTCCGAGCGCTCAGGATCGCGCAGTCGCTGCAATAGCGGTTCACGCAGGCCGGGAATATAGAGTAGGTCACTCATAATGGCGTTAAAGCCTGCCTCGCCGGCGCTATTCTCCGCCAATGCATCAAGATAACTCACAGCCAAAGTGGGCTCTTTCAAATCATTCCAGCAACGCCCGGCGATTGCCGCCAGAAGCTCAATATCTGTGCCCTGGGATGAGTTCAAAAGTCGTCGCAGCAAAGCGCGGCGCCGATCACTATCGGGGCTGGTAGAGAGTCCACGCACAGAGGCGACCAGCAGAGCGATATCGATTTCATCACCAGCCAGTTCAGCGTCGGCACGGGCCTCAATCGCAGCAGCGATGCTCTCGCCTGGTGCCTCGCTCTCAATCGCAATAACCACTGCACTGAAGGGTTGGTTTGGTAGATGCGGTAGCGCCTTGGCAAGCAGCGTGCTGTTGTCGCCCTCATCGAGACGAGAAGCGAGATCGGCGATTCCCTGTAGACCGACAAAGGCCCACTGATCGAAACCGGCTTCACCACTGAAGTAGCTGTGGGCGTGTTCAAAAAAACGTGAGGGTGGTTGATCGAGCTGTTTCAGCGCCTTGGCATGGAACAGTGCCATTGTCTCTTCACGTGGTTTGATGCCATAGGGGCTCTCACTCAGGGCGCTACCGACTTCGTCACTGGCGTGGGCAGTACCAAACGCCTCGACCAGCTGTGAGAGGAAGTCGTCTCGTGCCGCCTGGTTGAGCTTGCTCTGCTCATCGAGTGGAAACTTGAGAAACCAGACGAAATGCTCTTCGCGATTGTCGGGATTCCAGCCGAGTATGGCGAGCCAGGCGTGTTGCTTGAGCGGGTAGAGGTAGGGCGCGATACACGCCTCGAACTGCTCAAACTGAATACGTTCTATGGCATGCACGCCGCGTCCGATATCGAACGCCTGATAGTCGTAGCGGCCGCTCTCAAGCAGGCCGCCGATGGTGACTGCGGCTTCAGCCATCCTGCTGCTGACGACGCTGATTACCCTCATTGACCTTGATGTTGCGGCCCATGAATTCGTAACCGTCGAGCTTCTTGATCGCCTTGCGCGCCGACTTTTCATCCATCTCGATAAAGCCGAAACCGCGAGGGCGGCGGGTGGCACGGTCGGTCATGATGCGTACTGAGCGAACCTCGCCATATTTTCCAAACAGTGCCTTGAGCTCATCACGACTCGCCTTGTAGGCGAGGTTGCCGACGAAGATTGAGAGTGGCTCTCCACCGCCACTCTTGCCGTTGGTATCACTGCTCGCTTCAATTTCGATGGAGGTGAGCAGCACAGAGATGATCGATGCGGCGGCGGCCAGCAGTGCGGCGAGCTGGGCGCTGTCACCCTGGCTGGCGCTGAGTGCAGGGTAAATGAAGTAAACAATAATACCGAGCAGAGCGGAGAAGATGATGATCTTGGTTAGGATGCTGGAGAAGCTGTTGTTGAATTTCATTGCTGTTAAATGCCTTGTAACTGTCTGTCGCTAGTGTGGCCTAGCGGGCCAAAAAATTATCCGTGAGGATGTCAGTGGTACCGACTATCAGCGGGTATCGATTATGTGGTCTCTGTACGAGTGAGGCTCAAGGGGTGCAGAGATGAGGTGGTGGCTGTGAGTCGGTAAAAATGCCAAGCCGATTATCCAGATATACCGGGTTGTCGCAACAGGGTTCTTTAGTACGCTGTTTTTGCCAATGGCCAAGCTACACGCTACTGTAGCGGCCCGCCCGTAGGGGTCATGAGCTGTTATTAACCATGCCTGAATCAAAGCCGCTGTTACTCTCCATCTATGAGCTGGGAGGCTACCCTAATTTTGTACCGCTCTATCAAAAACTCGGTTTTGAAGTCGAGGTGCTCACCTCCGGACGTAAGGCGGTCGCCTTTCTGAAAAAGCGAGCCCCTGAAGTCGTGGTGGCGGTGTTGCAGCGCAATCCACAGATCCGAGTAGTCGTTTTTTATGAACGTGAGTTGGAGGAGAAGCTGGATCTGTTGCGTGGACGTTTCTCAAATTTCACTGCGATGGGTCTGCCTGTTGAGCCAGAGGCGTTGGAGAAGTTGTTGCAGTCTGGATCGAGCAGTTAGGGGAAGGCGATTTCGCCGTCCTCAATATGGAAATTCCCAGCCCCCTTCTCATCCTGGACCATCAGTGGATGACCGGCGATGATCAGGTGTGCACCGGAGAAGGTGTGCTGTGAAACATCTACCGAAGCCTTCTCACACCCTTTGACCTTATCCAGTATCTCCTTCTGCATCTTGGCAAGGCTGGAAATCTCACCACGTACCTTGTTGTAGGCCTTCTTGACCTGAACAAAACGGTTGTCGGTCTGTGGTGTCTTATTGTTGGTCAGATAGTTGATGATCGTGACCAGCTTGTGTTTCTCCTCAAGTTTGCTGCTGAGCAGGTCGGAGAGCGCCTCGTATGAGCGTTTGGTGTCGGGCGCAAAACCGACCTCGATCTCGGTATGGGGGTTGGCGCTGGAGCCAATATTTTTGGCAACAATACGGTTGTTAGCCCGTGTTCGACCACCCAAAATATTGCCCCGTTTTGATTTGTCATTACCGACGATGACCTCGTTGCCAGCACTCACCTCGCTGTGGGCAATCAGCTCGTCAACAACGACGCTGGTGCCAGCGGTAACGCGATAGTTTTCAATAAAACGGGTGTGGATAGTACCGTTACAACGGATGAATTCGTGGTCGTCTTGTTCGGCCTGGTTGTCGATCTCCTGTTCGGGTTTCTGGTGGCCGATTACGCCCTTGGCAATATGGATATCACCGCCAGCCTCGAGTGCCGCTGCTTCACACATTCCGGAGACGACAATGTCGCCACTCGCCTTAAGGTGCATCAAGGGGGCAACATCGCCCTCGACGGCTATGTTGCCATCGAAGTCGACGTTACCGGTGGAGAGATCGATGGTCTTGACGGTCAGTACCGGCTCAACATTAACGCCGTGATCAACCAGAATCGGTTGGCCACCAATGGTGGCGAGCAGAATGTCGGGATCCTCAGTCGAGATCTCAACGCCGTCGAGGCAGGCATCGTAGGGGATCTCCTTGCCTGCAGCAGGTCGAATCGAGAGTCCCTTAATGTTGGTGCCAGGGGTGCCGGCTGTCGGTGGGTCACGCCTCATTAGTTTGTCGCCACGGCTGACGGTGATGATGATGTTGAGATCACGATAGTCCACCGTCCCGTCTTCACGGATTTTCGGACCGCGACGGTGGATGTCGGGGGTCAGGGTGACAAACTGGCTATCATCGCCGTCAATGGGAGGGGTTCCTTCAGCAATTAACAGCGCTTCGCACTCTCCCTCAGTGAGCGCATTTTTAATCGTATCTATATCGATACCGAAGTTGATCTCCTGCTGCTTGAGTGCCAACTCGACGTCAAGCATGGCGATCTGTTTACCGCCGGCGGCAGGAGTGATTGTGAGGGTGGCGCTCATCTCATCTTCGTCAGTGGAGACCAGGGCCTCACCATCGACGCGCTCGGCAACCTCAAACTCCTCAAAATCTTCATCGTCCAGATCTGCGGTGGTTGGTGGGGGTGTCTTTGTATCGGTCGCCTCAGTTATCTCTTCGGCAGGTTGTTCATTGATTGATGCTTCGTTGTCTGGTGCTGTTTCCTGTTCATCGGATCTCTTGTCAATTGATATAGCATCTTCTTCGTCCGATTCAGCTTCTACAGATTCCTCATCAGGATCGATTGCTTCATGTTCGGCAGATGCCTCTGAATGGAGGGTTGGTGGTTCAATCTCTGCATCTGCATCTGCATCTGCATCTGCTTCAGGCTCAGGCTCAGGCTCAGGAGGAGGGGTGAGTAGTTGTTCAATACCCTCTTCGAGGAGATGCAGCTCACCGAAGCCGTTATCGGCAAGTGCTTTCAGTAGCGTGTCGCGGGTGGGGAGTTGTGGATCGTCACCGATGGGTTTGAGCGCAGCGAGTACTCGTCCCTGCCGCTCACGCAGCAAGATCTCGTAGTTACCCGCCTCCATCTTCGCCTGTTCGCTCATTCAGCCCTCCAAGGCCTCGAACTATTTGATTTTATTGTATTAGCGGCTGGAATAGAGGTTAATTGAGCGGACGCGCTGTGTCGAGTCAGGCATCGAGATCTGGGATCAGCATGCTTTCGAGTTTGGAGATGTAGTCTTTGAGCTGCAGTTTACGTTTTTTCATTCGACGCAGCTGCAGTTGATCTGCGTGGGGACGTTCGGAGAGGACCATGATGGCGGTGTCGAGATCGTGATGCTCAAGGCGGAGCTCATCGAGTTTCAACAGCAGTGTCTCTCTATCCTGACTTTCCATGATCTTCGCTATCTGTGCGGTGGACCGAAACTACACAATAGCAGAGATAATCCACACGACCTAACGGGTTAGTTGATGCGGAGGTTGCGCTTATACTCAGGGCATGAAACGTTCGCACATAACAGAAGCTGCTACCCCACGATGGCTTGTCTATAGCGTCTGGTTAATTCTGCTTGGTTTGCTGACCTACGTCTTTAATGGCTGGTTAGAGCAGGGTGATAATCCGAACCAGTCCGTTGAGGTGATGGAGTACCGGGATGGTGTTCGTGAAGCGAAGCTGCAACGCAACCGTCATGGTCACTATGTGGTCAATGGTGAGATCAACGATCATCCAGTGACCTTTATGCTCGATACCGGAGCAAGTGATATTTCAATTCCTGCTGAGGTTGCCAGTGCCATCGGTCTGCGTCGTGGTGCCGAGCGCCGATACCACACTGCTAACGGCACGATCACTGCCTACACAACTCGACTCGAGAGTGTTTCGATCGGTGCGATTCGTCTCGATGGACTGCGCGCCTCAATTAACCCGCATATGAAGGGTGAAGGCATACTGCTCGGTATGAACTTCCTCAAGCAGATTGAGTTTAGCCAGCGTGGAAATCAGCTCACCCTGCGCCAATATCCCGAACCGCAGTAGTGAGCAGTTGAAATACACCTCACAAAAGAGAAGGCCCCGCATTGCGGGGCCTTCTCTTTTTAATCGCGCTAGCGTTAAGCGTTATTCACCACTCTGCTGTTGCTGCATCCAGGGTGGCATCATCGGCTGACCATAACCGTAGGGACGCGGTGCGTAGTAGGACGGTGCGCCGTAAGGGTAGGGTGAGTAGGCTGTGGTTGAAGTGCTACCACTGGTGCTGCCAGTCGTTGAACCGCTGCCGGAGGTACCAGCCGAAGCGCTCGCCGCAGGTGCCGAGCTATCGGTTGTCGCAGGCTCAGAGAACTGACGATTAAAGCCCCAGGGCATTGATGCTGGGTTGGTCGGAGCGCTGGAGGCGTCTTGGGTTGGTGCATCGCTGCTAGCGGCAGGAGCGGATGCCGCCGAGTCTGCTGCGGGTGCTGCAGTTGCCTCAGTGGCGCTGCTGCTCTCTTCGGTGCTCTCTGCTGCTGCGGTAGCTGCCTCTGTTCTTGCGGCTGAATCTTCGGTAGCCGGTGCAGTGGCGGTCGCCGCATCACCGGTAGTTGCCGCAGGCGCGGCACCCTCAGTGGCGAGACCCTTGATGTAGAGGAAGCCACCAACAAAGATGACGGTCATGATTGCGGCCCAGGGCCAGAAACGGTGTGGGGGTTGAGGGCGGCGTGTCATCGCAGTGTTAACCTTTGGTTTGGGGGCTGGTTCGGCAGCCGGTGTAGGTTCGGGGGCAGGTGCTGGGGTGGCTTCAGCGGCGGCAGCTGCTGCAGGTGCAGCGGCTTTCTTCTTAGGCGCGGCCTTTTCTTAGGTGCAGCCTTCTTTTTGGAGGCGGCTTTTTTCTTGGGCGCGGCCTTCTTTTTAGGTGTTGCAGCAGCCTCTTCAGCGGGTGCTTCTGTTGGGTTGTCGTTACTATTTTCTGCCATGGTTTTCGACTCCTGAATAAGCGACTGATGCAACCAGGTCTGGAGGAGCGAAGATCGTACGGTTCGCTGAAGAACCTTGCCGCGAAATTGTTTGAACCTGACATGGTATCACATGCTCGCGCGATGGCTAGCATGTCATGATCTGTTACTCGGCATTACTCTTCGCTGCACTGATCTGGATCAATTGGGCAACGGTTTCGGGGTCGAGGTCGATGCCAGCAGGCCAGCCCGGATTGATCGCCATGCCTACGCCGCTACCGATGCGCTCCAGGATCCAGGGCAGCTCGACGAGCAGGCCACCGCGATAGTCGGGCAGATCTGCGGTGAAATTCTTGGAGCGGTCGGGAGAGGTGAAGAGGATCAGGATGATGTTGCCCTCCTCATCCTCCATGCGCAGCGGATCGGCGTTGCTGGAGGTCTGTAGTCCCTCAACCTGCTGATGCTCTTTGATCGGCATATAGAGCTGTTCGTCGAGCAGTTCGAGCAGGAACTGTTCGCCCAGCATACGCCCTTCCTGGGCATCTAACAGCTTCTGTTCGAGGGTGTTGTGGGGTTCAAATGTTTCAGTCATGGTGCGCTTGGGTCCGTTAAAGTTGCGTGAATCGTGCTGCATCACGATGTGTAACGCAACCCCACGTCTACTAGGGGCAGTGGTACGACTGCGCATGATTCTTGGGGCCGGAATTGTAGGGCCTGGTAACTCGATGCGAATGCCCAGCGACATCGCCATTTATCTGCATGACAAGGCGCATCAAGCGTGGCGTACTTGCCGTACACGAGCGAAGATGCAACGCTGTCATGCAGATAAATGGCATGTCCCGAAGGGTTGGCCCTCTTGTTCGGTCATACGTCGTTACGCATCGCTTATTTGGAATAACCAAACTGCACTCTGCGTGCCTAGCCTGGCCAGACAAGAGGGTCAACGCTGAGTATACGCATCGAGTTACCAGGCCCAGGATTGTGCAGCTGCAAATCTAAGGAACACGCACTATGAAAATCGGAACCCCGCTATCAGCAAACGCCACCCGTGTGATGCTGCTCGGCAGTGGTGAGCTCGGCAAGGAGGTGATTATCGCCCTGCAACGTTTCGGTGTTGAGGTGATCGCCGCTGATCGCTACGCCGATGCGCCGGGCCATCAGGTCGCCCATCGTGCCCATGTGATCGACATGACCGATGGTGCCGCGCTGCGTGCTCTGGTCGAGCAGGAGCGGCCACAGATTATCGTGCCTGAGATCGAGGCGATTGCCACCGATATGTTGGCTGAAATTGAGGCCGATGGGCTGGTCACGGTGATCCCCAAAGCGCGTGCTACCCAGTTGACGATGAACCGCGAGGGGATTCGCTGCATGGTTGCCGAGGAGTTGGGATTGCCGACCTCGGGTTACGCCTTTGCCGACAGTTTCGATGAACTGCAGGCGGCGATTGATGCTGGCGTTGGTTATCCCTGTGTGATCAAACCGGTGATGTCCTCCTCCGGTAAGGGGCAGTCGACGGTGCGCAACGCCGAGGAGCTGGCGCAGGCGTGGGAGTACGCTGCCAGCGGTGCGCGGGTCGATAGCGGACGGGTGATTGTCGAGGCGTTTGGCGATTTTGTCTATGAGATCACCCTGCTGACGGTGCGTTCACTGAATGGTGACGGTGAGGTCGAAACCAGTTTCTGTGAACCGATCGGTCATCGCCAGGAGCAGGGAGACTACGTTGAGAGCTGGCAACCGCAGCCGATGAGCAGCGCGGCACTGGATCGGGCACGTGAGATCGCGCTCAAGGTGACCGACAATCTGGGAGGATTGGGTCTGTTCGGTGTGGAGCTCTTTATCGATGCCGAGGACCGGGTCTACTTCAGCGAGGTGAGTCCACGCCCCCACGATACCGGTATGGTCACAATGGTCACCCAGCAGCAGAACGAATTCGAACTCCACGCACGCGCCATACTGGGTTTGCCGGTTGATACCTCGCTGCGCACACCGGGTGCCAGCGCGGTGATCTATGGGGGTGTTGAGGCGAAGGGGATCGCCTTCGAGGGGCTGGAGGGGGCGCTCGCGACACCGTGTAGCGAGGTGAGGCTGTTTGGAAAACCGGAGTCCTATCTACGCCGACGCATGGGCGTTGCGCTGGTCTACGATGAGAGTGTCGAGCTGGCGCGAACCACCGCCAGGCAGGTCGCCGGCAAGGTTCGGCCGACCACCGACTAGATCAAATAGTTAAGCGGCGGGAGCGACGACCAGTGAGCCGTTGGCCACGCCGATGGTCAGCTCACCGGAGAGTACCCGGCGCAGCTCATCACCGATCAGCTGCTTGCGCCAACCGCGCATCAACTCAATATCTTCACTGCCCATTACCAGCTGCTGGAGCTGTTTGCGTGGCGCCAGCTGAGTTGGGCTGAGCTGCTGCTCGGCGGCGCGCAGATGGACCACGGCATTGAGCAGGTCGACCAGCGCCTCCTGCTCAATGCTCGGCTTGCTCGGTTTCTTGAATGCCGGTAACGGCTTCGGCTCGTTTTCACGCGACGCCTTGATCAGATCGAGTATCGACTTACCGTAGCGTTTCACCAGCCGTTCATGCAGACCACGGATGCGTGCCAGACTCTCCATGTCGTCTGGGGTCATGCGTGCGATATCACCCAGTGCGTCATCACGCATCAGTCGGTTGCGGGGGCGGTTGTCGTTCTGTGCGGTCTGCTCGCGCCACTGCGCCAGCGCCTGCAGTACCGCCAGCTGTACGCCACGAAACTTGTTGATCATCTTTATGCGCAGCCACGCCTTCTCGGGCGCATTGACGTAAAGGGCGGGATCGCTGAGGGCAGTGAAATCATCATCGAGCCACGCCAGTCGACCGCGCTCCTCAAGCTCACTGCGTAGCTCTGGGTAGAGGGCGCAGAGGTGGATAACATCGTTAGCCGCATACTGCTGCTCCGCCTCGGAGAGTGGGCGGTGGGTCCAGTCGGCACGAGTATGGCTTTTGTCGACACTGATGTTGAGGCGCTTCTCCACCAGTGAGGCGTAGCCGATCTGCTCCTGATAACCGAGCAGCGGTGCAGCGATCTGGGTATCGAAGATTGGAGCGGGTAGCTCACCGCGCATGTGGAAGAGAATCTCCAGATCCTGGCGACAGGCGTGCAGCACCTTGGTGACCTTGGGGTCGTAGAGCAGGTCGAGCAGTGGATCGAGGTTGTCGAGTGCCAGCGGGTCGACCAGTGCAGCGAGTCCCGGTATGCCGACCTGCAGCAGGCAGAGTTTGGGGTAGTAGGTGGTCTCGCGCATGAACTCGGTGTCAATGGCGATCCACTCGGCACCACTGAGGCGGTTGCAGAGATCGGTAAGCGCGGCGGGGGTCTCTATATATAGGGTATCCATGGTCCGGCAGGATACCGCATGGGGCAGGGCTTTACTAAGCGGTCTCTGACTGGAATTAGTTAGAGACTCTCTAACACATGGCGAGGCTTAGGATGGTCAGCAGCGCTAGTGCTAAGAGAGGAAGGGGTGTTAGCTCTTCGCGGTATAACGTGGGTATTTGATCTGCAGCGCACGCAACCTCTCTCGGCCACGCACTTTATCGGCAGGGTTCATGGCGCGCGAGATCTCAATTAACACATCGGTGGAGAGTTTGTAGCCACCCTGTAGTGCCATCTTTAACCACGCCCACGACTCGGCGTAATCCCGTTCAACCCCTCGCCGTTTTTATACATCACGCCCAGCATGAACTGGCTTGTCGCAACACCCCTCACGGCATCTTCGTGCCAGATCTTATAGGCCTTGGCGTAGTCCTTTTTCCAGCCTGGTTCGGGGCCAAAAACGGTACCGCCATAGTAGTGTTTCATTGCCAGCAGATTGCGTGCTGGCTGATGGCCAGCATTGGAGGCGAGGCCCCACCAGTGGGCTGCCTTGCTGCTGTCCTGCGTCACACCATCACCGCTGTCATAGAGTTCACCAAGAATGGTCTGTGCGACGTGATCACCCGATTCAGACGCTTTCTGGCAGGGTGCTGCAGCGAGTTGCCACTCAGCGTTTTTATAATGTGTGTTACAGACGCTGACCGCCATGGATAGCGAAGCGAAGGCGGTTAGTCCCCGATAGTCGACGCCGTCTGCCTATTCGTAGTTGAGAGCGCGAGCGGACGACGAAGAAGATGCAGCAGCGGCTTTATGTCGGCGTAGAGTCACTGAGGGAGTTGTGTAGAGCCGCGAAGAGGTGATTACGCAACGTACGCAGGACGGTCGGGGCGCCGTAGGCATAAACGGTCGCGTTAAGTATTTGCCGCTTGCTTGGGCTTGATGCCCAAAACAAGCTTCCGCAAAAATAGCGACTCCGGTTCGCTGTCACTGGCGAGCAGTGGAGCGGGGAGAAGCAGAATGAGTCCGATCAATTTATTAATGTTCATGGCTCGATAGTACTACCTGTATCGGGGGATACAAAGTGTGTCGGCGAGAACAGTGTTAGAACTGGACTGAATGATATTTGTGAATTCGTACGCGAAAGCTGAAGATGCGTGGTGCGCTTTACTCATGCGGTAGCGCAGGTTATATATGATGCTTATCAATTAAGGTTTGTTTGCAAACGCAACGGTGTCGTCTCCTCATCTAAAAGATCTCGCACTATTTCGTACGCCACTCTGGCGTCTCTACCTGTTTATTGTTTTGAGCTCAGTGATTTTTCTCGCTGCGGTGAGTTACTACAAGTGGCTCGATATAAAAAAAGAGACCCAGATTGAGACCACCTATCTGCATAAACTGCTGCAACAATCCTCGCACGATCAATTTCTCCAGCAGGCGGCGATGTTGCGGATCTTCGGCCACCGTCTGGTCGATATTGGTGTGTTTGAGAACAGGATTAAGGCTCAATTGCTGATGGATGAGTTGCTGGAGGAGAATCCCGTTTTTGTCGCCTACGGCCTGGCCAATCCACAGGGGCAGTTAATTCTCACCCGCTGACCGCCATGGAGAGCGAAGTGAGGGCGGTTAGTCCCCGATAGTCGACGCCGTCTGCCTATTCGTAGTTGAGAGCGCGAGCGGACGACGAAGAAGATGCAGCAGCGGCTTTATGTCGGCGTAGAGTCACTGAGGGAGTTGTGTAGAGCCGCGAAGAGGTGATTACGCAACGTACGCAGGACGGTCGGTGCGCCGAAGGCATAAACGGTCGCGTTAAGTTTTGCTGTTTGCTTGGGCTTGGATGCCCAAAACAAACTTTCGCAAAAATAGCGACTCCCCGGTCTTCGAACATCAGCGCAAAACAGCTACCCAATCTACTAGAGAGTGAAAAGTCCGCAGAGAGTTTTAAGCTGGCACTAGATAGTAGAGGTGTGACACTGGGTCGAACCTATCTCTTCAAACCGCTCAACGAATGGATCATTCCATTGCGCTATGCCGTGCGTGATCAGGCGGGTGAGGTGGTGGCGGTGATGACTACGGGTATCTCACTCGATGGTGAAAATAATCCGTGGAAAATTGATGGGCTTCCAGAGAGTGTCTACATAAACATTATCAAGGATGCCAACGCCGCAGGTGAATACTATCCGCAGTTTATCCATCCGCTGATCATGTATGGGCGTGACAAAGAGCAGACCTATGATGATCCCGCCAGTCAGGAGTTGGTAGAGCATGTTGTTGAACACATCGAAGCGGCAGCAGGTGTTGATCTGGATGCGTTTACACAGAGTGGCAAGGCGGTCTATTTCAATCTGAAGATGCCGGGTGTAGGGCAGGTCTATGGAACACAGGGTTACAACAGTGATCTGAAACTCTTCACAGCCGTCAGACGCAGTCTTTTATCGATGAGGGATGAGTTCGTAGCAGTATTTATCTGGTACTTCATCGTCTTTACGCTCTTTAATGTGATGCTGGTGGTGTTTCGCTATATCAACAATCTACAGCGCGAAGCTAAACAGCAGTTGGAGTTTCAGGCCAACCACGACCAGCTGACCGAGTTGCCCAATCGCTACTATCTGAAGAAAAAATTTCCCGAGTGGCGGAAACGGTGGGGTAACGCCTACGCACTGCTCTATCTCGATCTCGACAACTTCAAGCTGATCAATGACCATTATGGCCACAGCGTGGGTGACTGGGCGTTGGTGGAGCTGGCGAAGCGACTGAAAGAGTCGTGCAGCGAAGAGACGATGCTGGTCCGCCACGGTGGTGATGAGTTCATCATGCTGATGCCCTTCAGTGACAAATCAGTGCTGCAGCACGAGATTCAGCGCATCACCTATCGGCTCAAGGAGGTGATTCATGTCAACGCACTGGAGTTTGCGTTGAGTGGCAGTGTCGGAGTCGGAGTCGCCTGCCCGGAGGAGCATGAAAACTCGTTGGAGGGCGTGTTGATCAAGGCGGATCTGGCGATGTACGAGGCGAAGAAGGTGCGTAACAGCTACGTATTCTTCACCGAAGAGATGCAGCAGCTGAGCGATGAGCGGGCGGTGATTGAGGAGGCGTTGCATGGTGCGCTCAACAATCGGCAACTGTTCATGGTCTACCAGCCACAGATTGATGCTGAGAGCGGCTGTGTTGTGGGTGTGGAGGCACTGATTCGCTGGCAGCATCCGGTGCTCGGTTTCGTTCCTCCGGACAAGTTTATTGCCGTGGCAGAGGCGAGTGGCCAGATTAATCCAATTGGTGATTTTGTTATCGATACGGCCTTGAAAGAGATTGCAACAATTCAAGCGGGTTTTGATCCAATCCGTCTCTCGATCAACGTCTCCGTGCAGCAGTTAGTGAATGAGGGTTTCAGGGCTCGCCTGAAAGAGAAGGCGGCTGAGTACGATATTAATCCAACCAATCTGGTGATTGAAATTACCGAAAGTCTCTTTATTGAGGATTTTGAACAGATCGAGAGTCTGCTGGTATTGATCAGGAACGACGGCTTCGGTATCTCTCTCGATGACTTCGGTACCGGCTACTCCTCGTTGAGCGTTCTGCGCAGCCTGCCGATCAACGAGGTGAAGGTCGATCAGAGTTTTGTGCGCCATATACTGACCGACGAGCACGACCGTGCGCTGATCCAGAGTATTATCGGCATTGGGCAGAGCTTGAAAATACCAACCCTGGCGGAGGGCGTAGAGGAGCTGGAGCATGCCCGTTCACTGCGTGGTTTCGGTTGTAACCTCTTTCAGGGTTACTACTTTGCCAGGCCTATGGATATCGATGCGTTGAAAGAGTACTTAACGGCATTTAAAGCCTACGAGTTATAGGTCGCGGTATGAGAGATGAGTTGCTCACCATTCCCGGCATCGGTCCCAAATTGGCAGTGATGCTCAATGAGGTGGGTATCGATAAGATTGATCAGCTGCGCGGAAATGACCCGGAGCGGCTCTACCAGGCGCTAAATCGAGCACATGGCGTTACCGTTGATCGCTGTGTGTCTACACTTTCCGCTGCGCGGTCTACTTTGCCAGCAATACTGTTCACGAACCACAGAAGTTGAAGTGGTGGAGCTGGAAGGATGGCGACTTTTTGTAGTCTTTGGTTGGACTGTTGATACGCTTGAGCCGAACATATGGTCGTAATAATTACGGTGTTTTTGCGATGGTGAGAGTGTTGGTGCGTCAATGCTGACAAACAGAGAAAACCAGTGAGGTTGTCTTGTTAGTTGCTCTCCGCGGTGCTGTTCTCTAGATAGGCGCGCATTTCATCTGTTGGGAGTGGTCTGGAGTAGTAGTAACCCTGTATGTAATCGCAGCCCAACTCTCGTAGGAGTTCTAGCTGTGCTTCCTCCTCAACGCCCTCGGCAACCACGCGAAGCCGCATGCCTTTTGCGAGTCCCAGTACCGCGCTGACGATGCTTAGGTCGTTGTGGTCTTTGGTTATATCTAGCACGAAGCTTCTATCAACTTTCAGCTTGTCGACGGGAAACTGTTTCAGATAGTTGAGGGAGGAGTAGCCGGTACCAAAATCATCAATGGAGCAGCGAATACCCAGTCTCTTTAATTGGGAGAGCATCTCAATTGTGCGTTCAGGAACGCGCATGGAAGCGCTTTCGGTGATCTCTACATCGAGATATTTCGGGGCCAGGTCACAGTCTTTAAGTGCTTCCTCTATCTCTGTCATGATGCCTGCGTGTCGAAACTGAGCGGCAGAGAAGTTAACGGCAACGGGAACTTTGGGCAAACCGGAATCATGCCACTGTTTGAGCTGTTGGCATGCAGTGCGTAGTACCCAGTTTCCAATGGGTAACATGAGCATGGTTGACTCGGCGCGCGGTATAAATTCGGCAGGTGATATGGGTCCCTCTTCGGGGTGGTTCCACCGCAGAAGTGCCTCCATGCCAATTATGCGACCACTCGCAATCTCTACCTGGGGTTGATAGTGAAGTTCAAACTGATTGCGCTCCAGGGCGTGGCGCAGCTCGTTGTCGAGAAAGAGTTTTCGCTTAACCTCATGATGGAGCGCCTCATTGGCAAAGGTAATTGTGCCGCCGCCACTCTCCTTTGAGTGGTACATGGCGCGGTCAGCGTTCAGCATTAACTCTTCAAAATTGGTACCGTCACGCGGAAAGAGACTAATTCCAACGCTTACGCCAATCTCTATATGGTGTTGATCGAACACGATCGGTTTTGAAATGATATCGATAATCTTGTCTGCGACACTAACAGCTCCCTGCTCCGCATCGCCCGATGTCATCAGCAGTGTGAATTCATCGCCGCCCAGTCTTGCGAGTACATCGGAGTCACGTACGCAACTCTGCATACGGGATACGGCCTCTTTGAGTACCTCATCGCCAATATCGTGGCCATAACAGTCGTTGACGGCCTTGAATCGATCCAGGTCGATGAACAGAACAGCCAGCTGATGGTCGCCTCTGCTTGCGGCTTGAATCTCCTGTTTGAGTCGTTCAGAAAACTGTAGGCGATTAGGTACGGCTGTTAGAAGGTCGAAATAGGCAAGTCTCTCAAGATGGAGCTCTTTCTCCTTGAGTTCACTGATGTCTGTGAAGATGCCTACAAAGTGACGAACGTGACCGATACGGTCTTTAATCGCTCTGATGCTCAACCACTTGGGGAAGATCTCGCCGTTCTTGCGCTTATCCCATATCTCTCCGCTCCAGCAACCAGTTTCAGAAATTGTGCGCCACATCTCGTTGTAGAAGTCAGCATCATGGACGCCGGATTTCATCTGCCCGGGACTATTTCCGATGATCTCAGATCGTGAATAACCCGTGATGTTGCAATAGGCTTCGTTAACCATTTCAACGCGATTTTTTGCGTCGCTGATGATCACGCACTCGGATGCATTCTCAAAGATGGTGGCGAAGAGCTTAAGTCGATCATCTGCTTTTGCCGTTCGGTGACGTCCTGCACGGTGCCGATCATTTGCAGAGGAGTGCCGTTGTTATCAAATAAAACTTCTGCTTGTTCGTGCACAACCTTTATGGATCCATTGTGAAGCCGTATCTGATGGTCTATGTCGTAGTCTCTGCTCCTGTAGAGTGCGGCGTCTACGGCCTGCTTAACCCTCTCCCTGTCGTCTTCGTGGACCATGTCGAGGAAAGCACCATAGTTGGCATCAAACTGCTGTGGGGCCAGGCCAAAAATTCGGTAAATCTCATCGCTCCACTTGAGAGTGTCAGCTTCAATATTCCACTCCCAGCTACCCATTTTTCCAATCCTCTGGGCGCTGGCCAGATGCTGCTGGCTCTCACGGATGTCTCTCTCCATTCTGTGTTTTTGCAGGGCGAAATGGATCGTCAGATGTAGCTCGCGTTCATTAAATGGTTTGAGGATGTAGGCAAATGGAGAGGTGATCTTGGCACGCTGAAGAAAGTTTTCGTCAGTATGTGCGGTCAGGTAAAGCAGGGGAATATCAAGGTCTTGGTGGATCTGACGTGCCGCTTCGATACCATCAATCTCTCCACCAAGAACAATATCCATGAGTATGAGGTCGGGGTGGAGCTCTGAGACGTTTTTAACAGCCTCTTCACCCGAAGAGAAACACCCGGCAATACGGTAGCCGGAGTTGCTCAGGTAGAGCTCAAGATACTCGGTAAGATCGGGGTCGTCCTCGACAAGAAGGATGGCAGGAGCTTTATGCGGCATAGGGATTAACTAATTGTTATTTTTGTTTGAAGCCTACTTGATTCATCTGTTTTGGTCTGTAGGTTTTGGTCCTACAAGCAGCTCTGCTACAGAGACGGTTCCCATATGGTGCTCTGTTGAAGTCGATAAAAGTGAGTGATGGGGCGTTGATGATGTTTTGAAAGGGATGTTTTGGATATTAATTATCTTGAGTTGTTGTTCGATAATCGACGTCTGCTCTCTACCGTAACCTGATTCAAGCATGTGGCATCAATATCGATCGCGGTGGGTTTTGACTTTTCTCTGATCGCCTACTTCCCAGTTGATATCAAACGAGAGGCTGAGCAACCTGCTTGGTCGAAACTCGCATCGGTTCGTCTACTATTTCACTCAGGTTGTATTTCGTGAATTAGGAGTGTGCGATGAAAATCTGGAGTCTCTCGTCTGCGGTCCCCCTATTACTCTGCACTGCGCTATCTGCCACGCTGCCAGCACAGGCTCAACAGTTTGAGGTCAAGTTGAACTGCCCGGTGGAAAGATCGAAGAGTGTGACGGTGCCGCACATATATAAAGAGGTAGTGGCGTATTCTGGCGAAGGCTGTATCTGTTCCTCCGATCCAGGCATTGTACAGCTCGAACTGACAACAGCGCTGGAGGATACGATCGCTGAGACACGTGGTGTGCTTGATGCCAAGCGCGTGACCAGTGATGTGCTCAGACGGATAGGGCTGGGCGATCGCAGTGTGTTATTGGTTCCGAAGAAGCAGGGAGCATCGAAAAAAGAGGTGCTCTACTGCCTGGAACGGAGTCAGATAGCCGCCTATATCGAATCGGTCTTCAACCCTTAGTAGTGAGTGTTTGACGCCGTGGTTCAGCTTCGAAATGCTGCTGCAAACATGCTTATTTTATTGATGGCATGGTGTGGTGGTGTTGCGGCAGCGGCAGAGCCGCTACTTGCACCTCCGACCCCCTTTGCTGTGGAGATCGAGATTAAGCGGGGTGAGCTGCCACCCCTGCCAACCCCCTTTCCTGTGACGATGACGCTAATTCGTGCTGTGTTACCCACGGCCCCAGCTCCATTTCCGGTTACGTTAAAGTTAAAGCG
This sequence comes from Candidatus Reidiella endopervernicosa, assembly GCF_013343005.1. Lineage (GTDB taxonomy): Bacteria > Pseudomonadota > Gammaproteobacteria > Reidiella > Reidiella endopervernicosa. The sequence continues at coordinate 252,176 of NZ_CP054491.1, read as the reverse complement.
TGCTCCGCTGCCAAAGTCTCCAGAGCCATTCCCAGTCACTGTGACGATTACTGCGGCGAAGTTGCCGAAACCCTTCGAGGTTTCGATTACGCTCAAGCGAACAGAAGAGGGTGGTGGGATCTCGTCATTGATTGGGACCTGGCAGTGCAGCGGTTCGGGTTCTCCTCTGGTTCTCAAGATCCCCTCGATGAAGAAGTCGGCAAAGCTCACGGCCAACTATCGCCACGCACATGGTGGTAGGCCCGCCAGCGAGGAGCTGTTGATCGAATCGCTCTCCGAGACGAGCGCCAAGGGGAGTTACACCTATCGAGATTCCAACCCCAGGATTGGACCCACAGGTGCTCGGGGTGTCTGGACCGGCAGCTGGAGTATCTCGGTGAGTGGTGATGCGGTGCTGTTAACTCGGTCGGATGATGCCAGTGGTTGGTCGGGCAGCTATAAATGCACTCGATAGCGAAAACCTGGCTCTAACGAATTGATTCCGTTTGACTTATTGACTTAATGTTGGCGGCTCGTTGAGCTGCACGTATTTGTCTGCATCGATCTCTCTCTCCATTGACGACACTGAGCGCCGATCTATACTTTTTTGACATAAATGGTTGGCCATTTTTGGAGGCAGAGATGAATATCAAGCAGCTGATCACGCAGTGGGACTCAATGCCAAAAATGGATGCTGAGGGTGTTGATGTCTGTTTTAAAATCTCCCGACAGAATATGGCGAGCATCGAGGCAATCTCAGAGCTCTATCCGGGGCTCTCCACCGAGACGGTGATCTCCCAACTACTCGCCACCGCGCTCTCCTCCTATCAGGAGGCGTTGCCCTATGTGCCGGGTGAGAAGGTGGTTGCCGAAGACGAGCTGGGTGATCCGATCTTTGAGGATGTTGGTCTGACGCCAAGATATCTGGAGCTGGTGAGAAAACATGCGCAGCTCTAGGTAGAGAGTTGGTGGCACGCCACCGCACCATTTCACGACCCCATGAGCTGAACCGAATCGGTTTTCGTTTACCCGTTTTGTTAGCGTGCCGAGGGGTGTGGGTAAGGTGCGGGAGTTTAGTCCTGATCAGCGATGGTCTGGTTTCTGCCCTGCTGTTTGGCGTGATAGAGATTAATGTCGACGCGATGCAGTATCTGCTCGATATCGTCACCTTCTCGGTATTGTGTGATACCGACACTGAGGGTGACGTGTTCGATCCCATCGAAGCTATGGTCAGCGATTAATGTACGGATCTTTTCGGCGACGATACGCCCTCATCAACCGCTGACCGCCATGGAGAGCGAAGTGAGGGCGGTTAGTCCCCGATAGTCGACGCCGTCTGCCTATTCGTAGTTGAGAGCGCGAGCGGACGACGAAGAAGATGCAGCAGCGGCTTTATGTCGGCGTAGAGTCACTGAGGGAGTTGTGTAGAGCCGCGAAGAGGTGATTACGCAACGTACGCAGGACGTCGGGGCGCCGAAGGCATAAACGGTCGCGTGAATTTTTGCTGTTTGCTTGGGCTTGGATGCCCAAAACAAACTTTCGCAAAAATAGCGACTCCCCGGTGATGGACCGATTGCAAATACACCTGGGACATCATAATCACCTCTAATGCTGGCGCCACATTCACCACCGCTGACCGCCATGGAGAGCGAAGTGAGGGCGGTTAGTCCCCGATAGTCGACGCCGTCTGTATATTCGTAGTTGAGAGCGCGAGCGAACGACGGAGAAGATGCAGCAGCGGCTTTATGTCGGCGTAGAGTCACTGAGGGAGTTGTGTAGAGCCGCGAAGAGGTGATTACGCAACGAACGCAGGACGAGTCGGGGCGCCGCAGGCATAAACGGTCGCGTGAAGTTTTTGCTGTTTGCTTGGGCTTGGATGCCCAAAACAAACTTTCGCAAAATAGCGACTCCCCGGATTGGGTTGACGTGGCCTCACCACACTTTGAGCAGAATTTTTCACGTAATTCCGGGCTCCGATCAGCTGCTTTAGTAGACACATGCCCATTAGGACATACTTCAGCTACTCTATATGTACCCATGTATATTCCTTTTGCTTATAACGTTTTGCTAAGGGCGCGAGCCGTGAAGCGGCGAAGCGTCCCAGTGAGCGATAGCGAACGACTTGAGCTTATTGTTAGATGCCTTATTTTCCATTCATCCAATACCTATAAAAGATCTTCCTTCTGAAGTAAATGATGCTTTATCAACTACTACAGGAACTCTTGCCAAGCACTTGACGCGCACTGAGCCGCCTGGTCCTAGAGGGCTTATGCTAATTGAGCCAGTTACGACGTTGCACTGCTCTGTATTTACATCCTTCTGCAAGTACTCATTTAGTATATTTTCAAATAACTTATACCGCTTTCGCTGACCGCCATGGAGAGCGAAGTGAGGGCGGTTAGTCCCCGATAGTCGACGCCGTCTGTATATTCGTAGTTGAGAGCGCGAGCGAACGACGGAGAAGATGCAGCAGCGGCTTTATGTCGGCGTAGAGTCACTGAGGGAGTTGTGTAGAGCCGCGAAGAGGTGATTACGCAACGTACGCAGGACGGTCGGGCGCCGCAGGCATAAACGGTCGCGTGAAGTTTTGCTGTTTGCTTGGGCTTGGATGCCCAAAACAAACTTTCGCAAAAATAGCGACTCCCCGGTTAACGGCAGATCATTTCTGTCCGAAGCCGAAACTATGCCTCCACCAAAAACATCGTATAACTCAATTCTTCTGGATTATTGGTTAGCAAGTTGGCACGCTTATCAATGGAACTACAAGCAACCAATAATATTGTAAGCAGAAATATGAATAATAATTTCATTGGCATCTAACGTTCACGATAACAGGCAAACCGTAGTGGGGCTTGAGCTGTGCTAGCGTAGCGATAAGCGCAGCTCAAGTGCCGCGGAGGTTTGTCCTGTTGATTGACTTGTTAGCTGCTTTTGCATTACGCTTATTCTTGAAGTTTGTATAAGATATGCGCTTTGGTTTACCCCAAAAATGCCATGCTGGTTTTGTTTCTAATTTTGCTCGTTCCCAATCATACTTTAAAAGTAGCGCCAATTTTTCAATAAGCTCTATGGCTACATCACTATTTCCGTCTTTACTCTGCATCGCCCATAATGTGTCAAGAATTGATTTGTCGTCATTATCTTCAGGATTTAGAAATAACTGAAATTCACCATAAAGACTTTTCATCTTTGTGGTGTCACTGTCTTTATATGCTTTTGATACCTCAAGAGCTTTTTCTCTTACCTTGTCACGCCACACATTTCGTTGCTGGGTGATATTTTCAATAGCAATCTTTCTTTCTGTTGTACGGAGCGTCACTAAGCCTGCAACCAGGCCAGCCACAACACCAGAGATTAATACTGTAGGTAAATCCATGACTCCCTCTTTTGCAGCTAACGTTTTGCTAAGGGCGCGAGCCGTGCAGTGGCGAAGCGTCCCAGCGAACAAAGTGAGCGACCTTGAGCTGATTGTTATGTATTATCAAATTTTTGTTTCCTTGCTTTTTAGCGCTTTCCTACGCTCCTCTTATAATTGTCTTATTTCTGCGATATTGGGCTCAATTTCGAGGATTTTTGCATCATCTTCTTTTGACCAATAAACACATTCCTTATCCCCAAGTTGGCTGCCAATTTCATACTTAACAGAAGCGTTCTTTAGTTTTAAAGTAAAACTATCAGTTGAGTCCTGGTAGGGAAAGCAAATCTGATATTTTGAATAAGGCATTATTTTTAACACCTCTCTTTTAATTTTCTCGACTCTATCAAAATCGGCTTTACTCCAAACTAAACTTAGCTTCCCGTCTTCAAGATTTTCTAATTTGTAAGAAATTCCAGAGTTATTAAAAGCGTCAGTATATTTTTTCACAAGCGACTGATTATCGGATATAAATCCAGCGCCAGTTATCTCGCTATGACGTGGAGCAATCCTTACATCAAATATAAAGATAACTAGAAGAACTAGCACAAGAAGACTAAATATTACTATTTTCACTTTATACATAACTATTTTTATACACCTAAATGCTCCGTTGCTAACGGAGCATTTAGGTATAAAAATCTGGGTTTATGAAAACAATGGGTTAGCTCAAAAACGGAGCCTAAAAGGATTTGCTAACGGAGCAGGGAGGTCTCTATGGCTAGATCGCGTCTTTTGGACGAGGTTCGCCGCGCTATCCGCGTTAAACACTACAGTATCCGTACTGAACAGGCCTATGTTCAGTGGATAAAGGCTATATCTATTTTCATCATAAGAAGCATCCTGCTGATCTGGGCGAGGTGGAACTCACGGCCTTCCTGACTCATCTTGCTGTAGAGAAGAATGTTACACCCTCTACCCAAAATCAAGCGCTCTCAGCGCTGCTCTTCTTTATAAACAGGTGCTTGGAATTGAGTTGGCGTGGTTGGATGATGTGGTTCGGGCGAAGAAGCCTTCCCGTCTGCCGGAGGTTCTTCCCAAAGAGCAGGTATTGCAGATACTTGGTGCAATGTCAGGCACCAATGCGCTGATCGCTCGCCTTCTCTACGGTACGGGTTTGCGTTTGATGGAGGCGATGCGCTTAAGGGTTCAGGATATCGATTTCGATTGTCGACAGATTGTTGTCCGTCATGGCAAGGGAGGAAAAGATAGAGTAACGATGCTTCCACAAACGCTGGAACCACAGCTCAAGGAGCAACTGACACATGCAAAACGCAAACACGAGACCGATCTGGAAGAGGGCTTTGGTTGTGTGTTTCTGCCGCATGCCTTGGCCAAAAAAGTATCCTAACGCTTGCCGAGAGTGGCGTTGGCAGTATCTTTTCCATCAAACAACCGTTCAACCGATCCACGCGACGGATCAATTCGCCGCCACCATCTCGATGAGAAGAATGTTCAACGTGCTGTTCGAAGTGCAGCGCGAAATTGTGGCTCGCTAAAACGAGTAACGCCTCATACGTTCAGGCACTGCTTTGCGACTCATCTGCTTGAGGGGAACAGATATTCGAACGCTTCAGGAGCTTCTGGGGCATAGCGATGTAAAGACGACCCAGATCTACACCCATGTTGTGAAGAGGGGTGGCAATGCGGTTCGTAGTCCGCTCGACTTCACGACGTAGTCGGTACTTCTCTGGTTATGTCTAATCTGCAGGCGGCCACGCCTCCGCCACCTTTGGCAGATGCCAGGCGATGATCGTTGTCGCACCAATAACCAATATCCCCAGAACATGACCGGGGAGTCGCTATTTTTGCGAGAGTTTGTTTTGGGCATCCAAGCCCAAGCAAACAGCAAAACTTCACGCGACCGTTTATGCCTGCGGCGCCCCGACCGTCCTGCGTACGTTGCGTAATCACCTCTTCGCGGCTCTACACAACTCCCTCAGTGACTCTACGCCGACATAAAGCCGCTGCTGCATCTTCTTCGTCGTCCGCTCGCGCTCTCAACTACGAATAGGCAGACGGCGTCGACTATCGGGGACTAACCGCCCTCACTTCGCTCTCCATGGCGGTCAGCGATCGCAACTACCGGGTCGATCCCGCCACCAAGGGCCAGGGTGTAAAGGCCAGTGCCGGCGAGCATGGCGAGGTTCTCAAAGAAGTTCTGGATCGCTACCGCGCCACCGGCACCGATGGAGCGGTGGCCGAGCTCCTGCAGGGCGGCGTTGATCGGTACGACGAAGATGCCTCCGGACATGCCGATCAGGAGCAGCACGATCTTGGCGAGGGTAGGGTCGTTAACCGTTGCCAGTACGACGATCAGTGCGCCCATTACATAGGCGGCGACTCTGGCCCGACGTAGCCGCTCTATCGGTACCAGCCACGGCACGATGAAGGCACCAAGGGCGATACCAATGGCGATGAAGACGGTGAGATTGGCAATCTCGGCGGTGGAGCTGGTTAAGAGCACCGCCGGAGCCCAGGCGACCATCATCACCCGCAACACCACCGCAGCGGCCCAGAAGATGCTGGCTCCGAGCATTGAGAAGCGGGCGTGGCTGGTGGTGAAGAAGCGCGCCATCGCTGACCGCCATGGAGAGCGAAGTGAGGGCGGTTAGTCCCCGATAGTCGACGCCGTCTGCATATTCGTAGTTGAGGCGCGAGCGGACGACGAAGAAGATGCAGCAGCGGCTTATGTCGGCGTAGAGTCACTGAGGGAGTTGTGTAGAGCCGCGAAGAGGTGATTACGCAACGTACGCAGGACGGTCGGGGCGCCGAAGGCATAAACGGTCGCGTGAAGTTTTGCTGTTTGCTTGGGCTTGGATGCCCAAAACAAACTTTCGCAAAAATAGCGACTCCCCGGCATGGTGCCGAAGTGACGGATGGCCGAACCCGTAGGTGGCTGTGTCTTGCTCGTTGTCTTCGGTACCAGCAGGCTACCGACAAGTGAGAGCAGATAGGCGGTGACGATCAGCAGTAAGGCATAGCTTATGCTCTGGTCGGCGATATTGGCACCAATCACTGCACCAAGCACGATGGCGATGATGGTCGATCCCTCGATCAGGGCGTTCGCCTTCACCAGTTTCTTGTGGCCGGTCAGCTCGGGAAGGATGCCGTACTTGGCCGGGCCGTAGACGGCGGCTCCGATACCGACCACTGCGTAGGCGAGCAGCGGTTCGAGGTTGAGCATCAGCAGCAGTGCGCCGAGTGCTTTGATCGCATTGCCGATGGTCAGTACCGAACGCTTGGCGTGTCGGTCGGCAAAGCGCCCGACCCAGGGGGCCAGCACCACGAAGGCGAGCAGAAAGGCGCCCTGCAGTGCCGGTTTGTACCACTCGCCGACGCTCGCCATCTCGCTGAGCATGGCGAAGGCGGCGAAGAGGATTGCGTTGTCGGCGAAGGCGGTAAGAAACTGCGCCACCATCAAGGTGTAGATGCCGCGATTCATAACGACTGCTCTACTGTGCTGCGTCGGCGATGCGCTGCGCGGCGGGGTAGTCGATCTTGCCGGTGCCGAGCAGCGGTACGCTGCTACCGGTGATGATCTTGCGCGGTACCGTGAGTTCGCTCACACCCGTGGATCTGGCAAAGGCGAGCAGCTCGGCACGAGGTGCCTGCTTCTGTTCGGTGATCAATACCAGCTGTTCGCCCTTCTGCGCATCGGCCACCGAGACCACCGCATGCAATGCATCGGGCCAGACCCTGTTGACCAGCTCCTCGACCGCCGCCAGCGAAACCATTTCACCGCCGATCTTGGCAAAGCGCTTGGCACGCCCCTGGATGGTGACGAAACCCTCGTCATCGACGGTGACGATATCGCCGGTGTCGTACCAACCAGCACCCATGCTGCTCTGCGGCGGCACCAGTACACCGGGATTGTCGTGCAGCAGGTAGCCGCTCATCACGTTGGGGCCGCGCACGTGGAGTCGGCCACCCTCGGCGACACCCTCGACCGGCTCGAGGCGGTAGTCGATGGCGGGCATCAGCTGACCAACACTGCCGAGCTTGCACGCCATCGGGGTGTTGAAGGAGAGCACAGGGCTGGTTTCGGAGGCGCCGTAACCATCGAGGATGCGGTGGCCGAACTCATCCATCCAGACCTTGCGGGTCTGCTCGTGCACCTTCTCCGCCCCGGCGAAGACGTAGCGCAGTTTGTGGAAGTCGTAGGGGTGGGCGTGCTTGGCGTAGCCGGCGAGGAAGGTGTTGGTGCCGAAGATCACCGTGGCACCGATCTCGTAGGCGATCTCCGGAATGATGCGGTAGTGGAGCGGCGAGGGGTAGAGGAAGCACTTGATGCCGGAGAGTAGCGGCAGGATGGTCGCTGCGGTGAGGCCGAAGGAGTGGAAGATCGGCAGCACGTTGATGATCGAGTCGGTCGGGTTGAATGGCACGCTGGCGCGCATCTGCTGGTAGTTGGCGAGCAGATTGAGGTGGCTCAGTACCACCCCCTTCGGTACCCCCTCGGAGCCGGAGGTGAAGATCACCACCGCTGCCTCGTCAGGGTGACGGCACCTGCGCTGCGTCGGTAGCTGCTGTTGGCAAAACGACTGGCGAGCAGGCCGCGCAGTTTATCGAGACGGGTGATCTCGGCGCCGATATCCTCGAGGTAGCGGATCGTGACCGTCTCGCGGAGACCTTCAATCACCGGCTCCAGCTTCCCCTTCTCTATGAAACTGCGCGAGGTGATCACGGTATTGATCTGGGCCGTCTCGCAGGCGCCACGTAAACCTTTGAGACCGGCAGTGTAGTTGAGCATCGCCGGGATACGGGCATGACTCTGCAGACCCAGCAGGGAGACCACGGTCGCGTTGGCGTTGGGTAGCAGCAGTCCGACCCGTTCGCCTCGCTTACTGAATTTTGAGAGCTTTTTCCGAGCACGAAGGCGCCGGCGATCAGCCGTGTGTAGCTGAGTGGTTTGCGTTGATATCCTCCAGTACCAGCGTGTCACGGCCATAGCTCTTCGACGCATCGATGACCGCCTGGAACAGGGTGCTATCGCGCTCACTGGTCTCGAACATCATATCGACCATGATGCGGTGGAGCCGCTCGCCCGAGTATTTGCGCTGTTCGTGGCGGCTGATCCCCTCCGGCGGGACGATGCGCGTCGAGGGAGAATGGTGATTTTGATCTTCGGCAACCAGCGCAGCGGCACAATCCCCTGCAGCCGCGAGAGGGGGGAGCGCTCGGCGCCGTCGATGCGGACCGGCAGGATGGTCGACTCGGCGTGCTCGGCGACCATGCCGGGGCCATCGTAGATCTTCATCAGCGAGCCGGTGGTGGTGATGCGCCCCTCGGGGAAGATCACCGCCTTGCGGTCACCCTTCAGGTACTTGATCAGCGCCTTGGTCGAGAGCGGATTGGTCGGGTCCATCGGGAAGAGGGTGGCGAAGGCGTAGAAGGGGCGGAATATCTTGCGCTGTGCCATCTCGGTGTTGATGGCAAAGGTCGGCTTGCCGGGCAGGAAGAGGGTGAGCAGTGCGGCGTCGAGAAAGGAGGTGTGGTTGGCGACAATCAGGACCCGCTCGCCGGCGGCGTGGTAGTGCTCCTCGCCGACCAGCTCAACACGGAAGAGTAGCTTCAGCAGGGTGCGGAAGGTGAGTTTCAGCGCCTTGAGGATCAGTTGTTTCATGCCGAGATCCCCTTCAGATAGTTGCTGATCAACGCCTCGGCCAGCTCCTGGCCCGAGGATTCGCCGACCACGTCGAGCTTATTGGCGTGCTGCAGATTGCAGATGCCGTGCACCCCGCTCCAGAGAACCCGCGCAGCGCGTTTGCGCTCCTCGTCGGAGAGGGTGGTCATCGGCTCCAGCGCCCTCTCCACCAGTGCGAACATGCGTGAAACCTTCGCCTGGTACCAATCCGGCACCTCCTCACCCTCGGGAGTGATGTGCTCGTAGATCATCCCCCAGCGGCGGCTGTAGCTGTTGGCGTGGTGGATATAGCAGTTTCCGAGCGCCATCACGCACTGCTCGGGTGTCTCGCAGTCGTTGGCGGCGTCGACCATCTCAGCGTAGAGGGTGTCGAGGGTGCGGGCGTTGACGTGGAGGATCAGCTCCTCGAGGTTCTTGAACACCAGATAGAGGGTGCCGACGGTGTAGCCGATCGCCTTGGCGATCTTGCGTGCGCTCAGCCCCTGGCACCCCTCCATCGCCACGATATGCTCGGCGGCGGCGAGCGCCATCTCCTTGATCTCCTCGCGGCTGTGGTCACTGCGTCTGGCCATTCTGTTTCTCCTTGTCCGTTGCGCCTCGGGGCGCTGTCTTGTTTTGAGCTAGTGTAGCGCAAATATTGAACGGTGTTTATTTGTGTGCTACAAATTAACTGAGCACTGTTCATTAATCAACCCCTCCCATCAAATCCAGTCACGTGAGGGGTTAAAAGAGAGCATTAATTGAACGGTGTTTTTATTAATGCTTAATAACCCTGGAGGGTGAAAACAATGAACAGAAAAGAGACAACGGAACGATCTGGCAGCTGTTGCTGCCACCGTGGCACTGATCGTGGGCGGTGCGACCCAGGCAGCCGGGCTGCTGACCCCAAAGATGGCACTCTGCCGGCGCTGGAGATCAGAGATCATAACGTCAGCGTGGTGATCGAAGATGGTTACGCCATCACCACCGTGGAGCAGCAGTTCCACAACCCGCACGCTCAGGATCTGGAGACGGTCTACTCCTTCCCGGTACCGGCTCACGGTGCGGTGGCGGAGTTCACGATGTGGATCGATGGCAAGCCGGTGAGCGGTGAGGTGCTGGAGAAGGGGGAGGCGCGCCGCGTCTATGAGGAGGAGAAGGCGGCGGGGCGAGAGGCGGGCATTACCGAGAAGGATAGCCATAAATCCTTCGATATCTCGGTCAGTCCGGTGCGCGCTGGGGACGATACCCGTATCCGCCTGGTCTACCTGCAACCGGCCCATATCGACAGCGGCATCGGCCGTTACGTCTATCCACTGGAGGAGGGGGGTGTCGATGAGCAGAAGCTCGCCTTCTGGACTGCCAACGAGAAGGTGACCGGCAGTTTCAGTCGCTGACCGCCAAGGATAGCGAAGCGAAGGCGGTTAGTCCGCGATAGTCGACGCCGTCTGCCTATTCGTAGTTGAGAGCGCGAGCGAACGACGAAGAAGATGCAGCAGCGGCTTTATGTCGGCGTAGAGTCAGTGAGGGGTTGTGTAGAGCCGCGAAGAGGTGATTACGCAACGAACGCAGGACGGTCGGGGCGCCGAGGCATAAACGGTCGCGTTAAGTATTTGCCGCTTGCTTGGGCTGATGCCCAAAACATGCTTCCGCAAAAATAGCGACTCCCCGATTCGATCTGGAGCTGCGCCCGCCTATCCAGTTGATGCGGTGCGCGTACCGGGGCAAACCGCCGCGCAGGTGTCGCAGCGGAGCGGGGGTGTATGGGATGTGAACATCGCCTCGGTCGCGTCTGCGACGGCATCGAGTGCGACCACTGGTGATGACGATCAGCAGGGTGCAACGGCAATTCCCTTCAATCCGCAGGGTGGTGCAGTCGCCTACACACTCGACAAGGATCTGGTGGTCTACTGGCGTCAGCAGGAGGGGCTGCCGGGTAGTGTCGATCTGATCACCCACAAAACCGATGCAAACGGTCGCGGTACCTTCATGCTGGTGGTGACCCCCGGTGAGGATCTGCAACCGATCACCGAGGGTCGTGATTACATCTTTGTACTCGATATCTCAGGTTCTATGCGAGGCAAGTTCGCCACGCTGGCCGATGGCGTGAGCCGCGCGCTGCAGAAGATGAGCGGTAACGACCGCTTCCGCATCGTGCTCTTTAACAGTGGTGCACGTGAGCTGACCCCAGGGTATGTCGCCGCGACGGCTGAGAGTGTTCAGCGTTATAGCGACAAGGTGGCAGCGGTACAGCCGACCAGTGGTACCAACCTCTTCGGTGGCATTGAGCTGGGGCTGAAATCGATCGATCCCGATCGCAGTAGTGCGGTGGTGCTGGTCACCGATGGTGTGGCCAACGTCGGTGAGACGGTGCAGCGCAAGTTCATCGAGTTGATCGAGAAGAAGGACATCCGTCTCTTTACCTTCATTATGGGCAACAGCGCCAATCGTCCACTACTGGAGGCGGTAAGCAAGGCCTCCAACGGCTTTGCGATGAGTATCTCTAACAGCGATGACATCGTCGGTCAGCTGCTGGCTGCAACCAGCAAGATGACCCATCAGGCGCTGCACGGTGTGGAGCTGAAAATCGACGGCATTAAAACAGCCGATCTCACACCGAAGCAGATCGGTAGCCTCTACCGTGGTCAGCAGCTAGTCGCCTTTGGTCACTACTGGGGCGATGGCGAAGCGGAGATTACCCTGAATGCGAAGATCTCCGGTGATAAAAAACAGTACCGGAGTCGATTCAACTTCCCGGCAACGGCAACCACTAACCCCGAGATCGAGCGACTCTGGGCCTACGCCACCATCGAGCAGATGGTGGGTGAGATGGAGGACTTTGGCGAGAAGGCCGATCTGAAACAGGCAGTGACCGATCTCGGCAAGGGGTTTTCACTGGTAACCGACTACACCTCGATGGTGGTGGTGCGTGATGAGGTCTTTGCGCAGCGCGGAATTCAGCGCATCAACCAGGCGAGACGTCAGCAGGAAGTTGCAGCGCAGCAGCAACGCAAGGCACAGGCGCCGGTGCAACGCCGGGTTGATAACAGCCAGCCGATGTTCAGTGGTTCACGCGCTGACCGCCAAGGATAGCGAAGCGAAGGCGGTTAGTCCGCGATAGTCGACGCCGTCTGCCTATTCGTAGTTGAGAGCGCGAGCGAACGACGAAGAAGATGCAGCAGCGGCTTTATGTCGGCGTAGAGTCACTGAGGGAGTTGTGTAGAGCCGCGAAGAGGTGATTACGCAACGAACGCAGGACGTCGGGCGCCGCAGGCATAAACGAGTCGCGTTAAGTATTTGCCGCTTGCTTGGGCTTGGATGCCCAAAACATGCTTCCGCAAAATAGCGACTCCCCGAACCCAGCTTCGGTGGTGGCGGGGGCGGCGCATTGGGTCCCTGGGGTCTACTGCTTCTGTTGCCGCTGGTGATCTGGATCGGACAGCGTAATCGCGACGAGTAAACGTCATGAGGAGGCATCGATGAGGGGTCGGAGTCGGTTTTGACTCCGAACCCATGCGTTAGTCATCGATGAGAGTAAGTTTCTGCGCACGAGTGAGCTGCTTGATCGCATACTCGCGTTTCTGCGCCTCGGAGCGCGAGGCGGAGGGTTCGGAATAGATCAAGGTCACCGGACGACGGGCGCGGGTATAACGAGCCCCCAGCTTGCCCGCGTTGTGTTGATCGATACGCTGCTCAAGATCCTTGGCGATGCCGGTGTAGAGCGTATCGTCGCTGCAGCGCACGATGTAGGTGTGCCACTCGTCGATGGAGTCGGTCATGTTCTGTTTCGGTTTAGATCGGATTGGGCATGATAAGCGATGTTGCTGGCTGGCTGGGGATGGCACGATACTTTGCAGCCCAATCGGTGTTGACCCGTATCAATCTTATATTTCAATGCCTATGCTAAGTTGCACGCCACGAAAACGAGGTAACAGCAGAAATGGCCAAGAAGGGAAAAATTCAGCAAGCCGTCGTCATTACGGCTTATATCAACTATCTGTTGGCGATCGGCTGCATGGTATTGAGCTATGTGAAGTATCAGGAGCACGGTTCTGAGCATCCCGTCACTGCGGCGTTTATGGCCTCGGTGGTCTTCTTTGTCGGCGTCGGCATCGTCCTGCATGTGATCGGTCGCACCAATCTGCCTTCACTCAAGGTGATTCCCGGCGAGTGATTTCATCCGCCGTCTGTAAAAGCGGTTAATCTGCACACTCTCTTCACATTCCATCCCTACTCTCAACATTGTGATTAATGCAATGTGGAGTCGATGAGATGCACTACCTCTATCTAATATTTGCAGCGTTTATGTTTGCCGCGGCGGTAACGGCCGCACAGATGCCGGAGCGTGGTCCGATGGGTGGGCCGCCACCGGAGGCGAAGTCGGCGTGTCAGAGCAGTAGTGAAGGTTCGCAATGTAGCTTCACGGCACCGCACGGTAGGGTGAGCGGAAGCTGCCGAAGCATGGGGCAGGATGGCAGGGTCTGTGTGCCGGAGCGTGGTCGAGGTGGTCCCGGTGGTCCCGGTGGTACAGGAGATCAGGGCAGACCCGCTGGACCGGGAGGATCGGGCGAGATGCAGCCACGTGGTGCTCGACCCTCTGCGCTGAATATCTCTGCGACAAACCCCACGGCACAGGCAAGTTCGAGCCGTATTGCCGATACGATGCAGGGAAGTTGTTTCGATGGGCGAGGCAAGATCGACTGTCCGGCTGAGGGGGAGCCTTTCTATGGACAGGATGCAAGCTTCGTCGGTGGACCTCAGGCATATACCGATCATGGCAACGGTACAGTGACGGATCACTCGACGGGCCTGCAGTGGCAGCAGGAGCATAACCGGGAGCGGCTCGGTTTTTATGCGGCGAAACGTGCCTGCGAACAGCTCGAGCTGGCTGGGCGTGACGACTGGCGGCTGCCTAATATCAAATCACTCTTCTCGATCAGTGACTGGCGTGGCGTGACCGGTAGCCGTTTCTTTATCAACAGTCGTTATTTTGAACTAGAGGAGCCGGATGAGTCGATTCTTACGGGTGACCGCTTCCGCTCCACCCACCGCACCAGCATGATGGGTCAGACCTGGTCGAGTACGATCTATGCGGGTGACCACTGGGGGCGCAATGTCGAGGCCGCCTTCTTTTTTAACTTTCTCGATGGTCGGATCAAACAGGCGCCGACCAATGGTCGTTACGGCCTCTTCTACCGCTGCGTGCGTGGCGAGCCTTATGGCGAAAATCTACTGGTCGACAATCGTAATGGCACCATCAGCGACCGGAAGAGTGGTCTGGTCTGGCAGCAGTCAGATGATGGTAAGGAGCGTGACTGGCCGCAGTTGCTCGCCTACTGCAACGACCTGCAGCTGGCTGGCAAAGATGATTGGCGACTGCCCAACGTGAAGGCGTTGCAGAGTATTGTTGATTACCGCAACGCCTACCCGGCAATCGATATGCGCTTTTTTGCCCAGCGCGATAGCCGTGGCTGGTTCTGGTCGAGTACCACCCACGGCGATAGTGCGGGTATGGCGAACTACGTCTGTTTCGGTGCCTGTACCTCGGTTGATGGGGTCGATACCCACGGTGCCGGTGCACAGCGCAGCGATCCAAAAACCGGTGAACCGAAATCATGGCCGGCGATGGGCGGGCAGCGTGATGAGGTGCGCATCTATAACTATGCGCGCTGTGTACGCGATGCAGTCTGAACCTGTATGACGGCAGTAGACTGCCGAGAACAAGCCTCCATTAACTGCCCATGTCATGGCAATGCTCGTAACTCACTCTCCTGAAAGTGCGTCGATTTGCTGCATCCTCTACCCCTTATTCTAATAGTGAGGGAAGAGGTTTCTGTCGTTGTAGCCCGGATGAAGCGAAGCGCAATCCGGGAAGATCGCTACAAGACCCCGGATTGCGTGCTACTCCATCCGGGCTACGAGCTGATCGGTCCCAGATGCCCACACACTTCTCAACAACACCTCCTTGTGGAGAGAGCTGCTAAACTCCGCGCCATGTTGAAACTCGATCAGATGACCCTACGGCGTGGAAGTCGCACGCTGCTCAAAGAGGTCGATATTACGATTCATGCCGGCCAGCGGGTCGGTGTGACGGGCGCCAATGGCTGCGGGAAATCATCCCTGTTTGCGCTGCTGCGCGGTGAGCTGCAGGTCGATGAGGGCAACTGGTCGATGCCGCCGAAGACGGTGATCGCCCACGTCGCCCAGGAGACCCCGGCAGTAGAGCGTAGCGCTATCGATTACGCGATTGATGGCGATAGTGAGCTGCGTGCCCTTGAGGCGAGCCTCGCCGAGGCGGAGGCGGTCGATGATGGTCATCTGCAGGCGACGCTGCACGATAGTATTTCAAACATCGACGGTTACGGCGCACCGGTACGTGCCGCCAAGCTGCTGCACGGACTCGGTTTTGCCGAGGAGGAGCTGCAGCAACCCGTCACCAGCTTCTCCGGTGGCTGGCGCATGCGCCTCAACCTCGCCCAGGCGCTGATGTGCCGCTCCGATCTGCTGCTGCTCGATGAGCCGACCAACCACCTCGATCTCGATACCGTGATCTGGCTTGAGGAGTGGCTCTGCAGCTACCCCGGCACGCTGCTGCTGATCTCACACGACCGTGACTTTCTCGATCGGGTGGTGCACCACATCGCCCATATCGAGCAGGAGGGGATGGTGGTCTACGCTGGGGGCTACTCCGATTTTGAGGTGCGCCGTGCCGAGCGGCTGGCCCAGCAGCAGGTCGCCTACGATCGTCAGCAGGCCGAAATCGCCCATATGCAGCATTTTGTTGATCGCTTCCGCGCCAAGGCGACCAAGGCGAAGCAGGCGCAGTCGCGCCTCAAGGCGATGGCGCGCATGGAGCTGATCGCTGCCGCCCATGTCGACTCCCCGTTTCACTTCGAGTTTCCAGTGCCGGAGAAGCAGCCGAGTCCACTGCTGCGCCTTGATGAGGTGGCTGTCGGCTATGAGGGCAAGCCGATTATCTCTAACGTTGAGATGACCCTGTTGCCGGGGCAGCGCATCGGCCTGCTTGGTCACAATGGTGCCGGTAAATCGACCCTGATTCGTCTACTGGCCGGTGAGTTGTCGTCGATGGCGGGTGAACGCGAGGTGCCGCCCGATCTGCAGATCGGCTACTTTGCACAGCATCAGCTCGAACAGCTCGATCCGGCGGCAACCCCTGCCACCCATCTCTCACGCATCGATCCAAAGATCACCGATCAGGCGGCGCGTAACTTCCTGGGTGGATTCGGATTTAACGGCGATCGTGTTTTCGAGTCCATCGCCCCCTTCTCCGGTGGCGAGAAGGCGCGGCTGGTGTTGGCGCTGCTGGTCTACCAGCGCCCCAATCTGCTACTGCTCGATGAGCCGACCAACCACCTCGATCTTGAGATGCGTCACGCCCTCGGCATGGCGCTGCAGGGATTTGAGGGGGCGATGGTGGTGGTCTCGCACGACCGCCATCTGCTGCGCAGTGTCGCTGATGAGATGTGGCTGGTTGCTGATGGTGCCGCGAGGCCCTTCGATGGTGATCTGGAGAGCTATCGCCAGTGGTTGGCCGAGCAGCGCCGTGATGAGAAGTCTGCTGAGGCGAAACCCTCTGCCAGCAACAGTGCCACTAATCGCAAGGAGCAGAAGCGCCTGGAGGCGGAGCAGCGAAAACAGCTACAGCCGCTTAAAAAGAGCCTCGATAAGCTGGAGAAGGCGATGACGCGCCTCAGTGATGAGAAGGCAACAATTGAAACCAGACTGGGTGATAGCGATCTCTATAGCGATACCCGCAAGGCCGAGCTGAAGGAGCTGCTACTGGAGCAGGCTCGAGTCGATCAGGTACTGGCTGAGATTGAGGAGCAGTGGCTGGCGGCAGAAGAGGCGCTTGAGGAGGCGTTGGTACTCTCTGCCTGACGCGCTACGGTTGTGGTTTAATCAGTGAGAACGCTGCGGTGCCGTGTGACCTGAACTCATGATCATGCCATTGGCGCTGAACAGTTTTCTGGGTGGATAGGAGCGTCCCCGCTTTGCCACACCAACTGCCAGGTAGGGTGTCATGAATAACAGCTACGGAAATGGTGGTTTCCGCACGTTGTTTACTGCGCTGTTGCTCTCGCTGCTCACTCTCTCGTTTCTCCCCGCTGTCGTTCAAGGTGCAGAGCCGTCTGATGGTGCCGGCGCTTCTGTAACGATTGCCTATCGACTTGATAGCGAGCCGACCCAGTTTCGTAACAGCGCGGGTGAGGCGGACGGTATTCTGATCGATATCTGGAAGCTGTGGAGTGAGAAGTCAGGCATCCCGGTGAAATTCGTCGGTGCCTATAACAAAGAGGCACAGGCGATGGTCAGGGATGGTGTGGCCGATATCAATGCCGGTCTTTTTGAGAGTGAGAAGCGCAAGCAGTATATGGACTTCTCAACACCGATTCTGAGTAGTGCCTACCACATCTTCTCAAGTCGTAAGGTCGGGCTGATCGAAGATGACGCCGAGTTGGTGCTTCACCGAATCGGTGTCACGGCGGGCAGCTATCACGAGAGCTATATGCGTAAGAATTTCCCCACCGTGGAGCTGGCGCTCTACAAGGGGTACGACGCACTTTTCTCGGCAGCGACTGAGGGAGAGATAGATCTCTTTGTAACCCAACCCCACTACCTGAGTCGCTATCTCAAGCAGAGCGGGATCAAGAGCGGCTTCCGCATGATGGCCTCACCGCTCTATGTGCGGCCTTACCGTGCCGCTGTACAGCGCGGTAATGTGGCGCTGCTGATGCTGGTTAATCGATATCTCGATGAAATTGAGGTCGGTGAGTTCACGGCGATTACCGACAAGTGGCTCGGACTGCAGTGGCAGACCGGGGCCATCGATAGTGGAGAGGTGATCGAACTCAGTGAAGATGAACGTGATTGGCTTAGTCGCAATCCGGTTGTCGATGTTGGTGTGGATGGAAACTGGCCGCCGATCGATTTTATGGGGCAGCAGACGCAACACAGTGGCATCGCCGCCGACTATCTGGCGCTGATAGGAGAGAAACTGGGCATTACGTTTAATGTTCATCCGGGACCGACCTTCAAGCAGATGCTGGAGAAGGTACGCAGCGGCACGCTGCCCGTAGCGACATCGGTGGTGAAGACCGAGGAGCGAGCAAAGGATCTCTACTTCACTCAGCCATTCTTCACTGTGCACAAGACAATTGTGGCGCGTCACGAAGACGCGGAATTGGATGCCATTGAAACCCTTTACGGCAAGCGAGTAGCGGTAGAGAACAATTTTTCCACCATGCGCCAACTGGAGCAGGATCACCCACAGATCGAGTTGGTGCTGTTCGATTCAACGGTCGAGGCGCTACAGGGGGTTTCGTGGGGTAAGGCGGACGCCTACATCGGCAACAGGGTTGTGGCGCAGTGGCTTATTCAGCAGGCACAGCTTGCCAATCTGCGCTTTACCGGTGATCCAGGTATCGGTTCTTCCGAGCAACGTATTGCCGTTCACCGAACTCCAGGCTTGAAGCCGTTGGTGACGGTCATCGACAAGGCGATGAGTGATATTACTGACCAGCAGCGTTTGACGATCCTCAATAACTGGGTCTCCATCGGTGGTGGTGAGGTGGTGAAAAAGGATATCGGTCTGACTGACGAGGAGCGTCTCTGGCTTGCAGATCATCCACAGATGCGGGTTGGTATCGATCGTGATTGGGCGCCGATCGAGTTTCTGGATGGTCGAGGCGAGCATCAGGGGGTCTCCTCCGAGTACATCAAATACATCAGCTCTCTGCTTGAGGTCGAGATGCAGGCCGATGGCGACATGGCGTGGGAGCAGGTGTTGCAGGCGGCGAGGGAGAGGCGTGTCGATCTGCTCTCTGCTGCGGTCAATACCGAAGAGCGTAGGCAGTATCTCAACTTCACAAAACCCTATGCCAGTTTTCCGTTTGTCATCTTTGTTTCGGACAGATTGCCGTTCGTGACCGATCTCGACGACTTTCTCGGCAAGAGGATAGCGGTGGTGAAGGGGTATGTGACCGAGGATTATTTGAGCCGTGACTATCCTGGGATCGAGCTGGTGCGTGTTGAGAACACCTATTGTGGTCTGGAGCTGGTCTCTCTGGGTGAGGTCGACGGTTATGTCGGCAATCTTACCGTCGGTAGCCATCTGATTAATCAGAAGGGGTTGAGCAACGTAAAGGTGGGGGCACCGACACAATACCAGTACGACCTCTCGATCGGTGTGAGAAAGGATTGGCCGGAGCTGATTCCGATTCTCGAAAAAGCGATCGGCAATCTTTCCGATGCCGAGAAGAGCGACCTGAGGAAGAAGTGGATGTCGATCCGTTACGATGTCGGTGTCGACTATTCGCTGCTATGGAAGGTGGTGGCCATTGCGGTTGGTGCTCTTGTGCTGATTATGGCCTGGTTATTTCAGGTCAAGCGCCAGCAGCGTGCACTGGCACGAAGTGAAGAGCAACTGAAGCTGATTATCAACACCGTGCCGCTCTCGATCATTATTAGTGATCATAAGAATAGAATTGTGATGACCAACTCATATGTGACCACTGAACTTGAGTCTGAGGGAAATGCGTTGGAGGGTACTGGTCTCGAGATGTTTTTCGATCCTGCGGGTCGTACCAAGGTAAGCCAAATGCTGGCACGCGATGGGCGAGTTGATAACTGCGCGGTGAGTGTGAAGACACTAAAGGGGAATACCGCGGAGTGTGTGCTTTCAGTTATTCCCGTTCGGCTCAACGATGAGATGATGAATCTGACGATTTTGGTGAACATGACCGAGCGGATTAGCATGGAGCATGAACTCTCCGAGGCGATCCTCGCTGCGGAGCAGGCAAATCGATTCAAGAGAGACTTCCTGGCCAACATGAGTCATGAAATCAGAACGCCGATGAATGCCATTATCGGTATGTCTTATCTGGCACTGAATACCGAGCTGAATGAGAAGCAGCATGACTATGTGAGCAAGATCAAACTCTCCGCGCATAACCTGCTCGGCATCATTAACGATATCCTGGATTTCTCCAAGATCGAGGCGAACAAGCTTGAGATCGAATCGACTGAATTTCAGCTCGATGCGCTACTCGAAAATCTCTTTGGCATGGTCAATGTCAAAGCTGAAGGGAGGGGGTTGGAGCTGATCCTCAAGCGTGATGCGAAGGCGCCGAACAAGCTGATTGGTGATCCTCTGCGTATCGGACAGGTACTGCTAAATCTGGTGCATAACGCGATCAAGTTTACCGATGAGGGTGAGGTGGTGACCTCGGTCGAACTAGTGGAGGAGATGGGCGATCGAGTGAGGCTCAGGTTTAAGGTTACCGACACGGGAAGTGGTATCGATGCGGGGCGTGTCGAGGATCTGTTGGAGGCCTTTGTGCAGGCAGACAGCTCAGTCACGCGCCAGCATGGGGGAACCGGTCTGGGGCTGAGTATCAGCAACAACCTGGTGTTGCTGATGGGGGGAAGGCTACAGGTTGAGAGTGAGCTTGGCGCTGGAAGCACATTCTCCTTCGAGCTGGTACTGCCTCTGCCTGATGAGGATGAACAGCCTCTCCTGCGCTCCGGGGTCGATCTGCGTTCCATGCGTGTACTACTGGTGATCGGTAACAGAAGCGCACGGCAGGCGATATCGGAGATGCTCTCTTCGATATTCAGCGAGGTGACTACTGTTGAATCCGCGCAGCAGGCGTTCGAACTGCTCGAGCAGCCGCAGTTGGATCGTACGTCAATGGATAGCTTGTCGATCGATATGGTGCTGATGGATTGGGATATGCCTGGTATGAGTGGGATTGAGGCGGCAAAACGGATCAGAAACGAACTCGGACTGATTAAACAGCCGAAGCTTCTGTTGATCTCCCCCTATGGTCGAGATGAACTGGAGAGCGATGAAAAGAGGAGTTTGGTCGATGGCGTGCTGATCAAGCCGATCAACCCCTCCACGCTGTTCGATACCATCCACGAGCTCTTTCAGGGTGCGCCTTCGCAGTTGAAGGCGCACCACTCTGATGTGCAGCGCAAACGCTTCAAGGGACAGGTGCTGCTGGTGGAGGATAACGATATCAATCAGCTGGTCGCCAAGGAGCTGCTGGAGGGGATGGGGCTGCTGGTGATGGTTGCCGAGAATGGTGAAGAGGCGATAGAGCGCATCAAGGAGGTCGATTTCAGTCTGGTCTTTATGGATATCCAGATGCCGGTGATGGATGGACTGGAGGCAACACGCTATATCCGCAAGGAGTTACAGAATACCCATCTGACGATCATTGCAATGACGGCCCATGCGATGGCCGAAGACAGAGAGCGTTGCCTGGAGGCAGGTATGAACGATTACCTCTCCAAGCCGATTGAACCCGATAAGGTATTGGCAACGTTACAGAACTGGCTGCCGGATGAGGACTTGGTGGCCGTGCCCGAAAGGAGTGAGCTGCCATCCGGGGATGTGCTGCCCGATCAGGTCGAGGGCATCGATCTCGCCTGGGGATTGAAGCGCGTGGGTGGTAATCGCACGCTCTTTTTCAAGCTGCTGACGGACTTCAATGACAACTATGCCGACAACTGCACTCAATTGCGTACCTGGGTGGCGGGCGATGAGGTTGAAGAGTCACGACGACTGCTGCATACCCTGCAGGGCGTAACGGGAAATATCGGTGCATCGAGCTTCCATGATGCGACGCGAGATCTTCGTCTGGCGGTAAACAGCGGTGACAAGCCTGCGGAGATTGCAGCGTTGCTTGATGAGTTCTGTCTGCAGGCAGGTATCGTCTTTAGGGGGATCGAAAGTCTCGATCTGAGGGAGAAGGAGGCAGATGGGACGTTGAAGCAAGAGGATCTACAGCATTCGACCACTGCAGGGGAGATATCGCAGCTGCTGTCGAATCTGGCTCACCTGCTCAATCAGGGTTCTCCAGATGCCGGGGAAATCTACAGGCGTTTGGCCGTATCCTTGAAAGCAGTAGATAATGGAGCGGCAGGGCTGGCCGCCCAGCTGGGCCAACAGATCAACGATTACGATTTCGACCAGGCGATCGTCTCACTGAGGGAGATTGCGACTTTAATGGGAATTAATCTGGATGAATAGTGAGATGGATGACGATCAGAGACCGCGGGTGTTGATTGTCGATGATGAGACCTTCTATATCGATGTACTGGTCGGTGCGCTGAATGAGCGGTACAACATCAGCGTTGCCAAGAATGGCGTGCAGGCGTTACAGCGGGTCGCTAGCGGCAAGGTGCCCGACCTGATACTGCTCGATATCCTGATGCCCGAGATAAGCGGTCTGGAGGTGTGTCGTAAGCTGAAGGAGAATCCATCGACGGCCGATATTCCGGTGATATTCCTGACGATAAAGAGTGAGGTCGATGATGAGGTCCGGGGATTCGAACTCGGCGCGGTCGATTACATTACCAAGCCGATCAGTCCGCCGATTGTTCGTAGTCGTGTTAAAAATCATATTGCACTGGCACAGAGCAAGTGTGTTTTGAGCGATCAGAACCGGGTTCTTGAAGAGCGTGTCATGCGTAGAACGGATGAGATTCTGAAGACGCAGGATGTGGCCATTGTTTGCCTGGCATCGCTCGCCGAGACTCGCGATAACGAAACGGGAAACCATATCAAACGGACCCAGCACTATGTGAAGCTGCTGGCTGAGCACCTGAAGGATCATCCCGACTATTGCGACTATCTGACTGATGAGACGATTAATCGCCTCTACCGCTCGGCACCGCTTCACGATATCGGAAAGGTGGGCATTCCCGATCATATTCTTCTTAAACCCGGGAAGCTGGATGCCGACGAGTGGGATGAGATGAAGCGTCACACCACGCACGGTTACGAGGCGCTGGTCAGGGCAGAGCAAGATATCGGTACCACGACATTCCTCTACATCGCCAAAGAGATAACGTTAACGCACCACGAACGGTGGGATGGCAGTGGTTATCCGGAAGGTCTAAAGGGGAAGGCGATTCCGATCTCTGGACGATTAATGGCGCTGGCCGATGTCTACGACGCCCTGATCAACAAGCGTGTCTACAAGGATGCATTTTCACATGAGATCGCCGCAGAGATGATTCTCAGAGAGCGTGGCGCACACTTCGATCCTCTGGTGGTGGACGCTTTTGCTGCGCTGCAGAGCGAATTTGATGAGATAGCCACCAGGTTCGCGGACTAACTATTCAACTAAGAGTGGCAGGGTAACTCCCCCACCGTATTCAAAGGAAGATGATCTTGGCAAGAATCCTGTTTAACTGGGAGATGGGCGCTGGCATGGGGCATATCGCGCCCTATCTGGAGACGGCAAAACAGCTAGTCAGTGCCGGGCACGAGGTCTTCTTCGTGATGAAGGAGCTACAGCGTGCGGAGCGGTTTTTCCATGGTACTGGTGTCAAGTATCTGCAGGCACCCTGCCACCCCGATTTCCGTGAGGGACTGAAGACCTCGGCGCTCTATGCGCAGATTCTCCCGCTGACCGCCATGGAGAGCGAAGTGAGGGCGGTTAGTCCCCGATAGTCGACGCCGTCTGCCTATTCGTAGTTGAGAGCGCGAGCGAACGACGAAGAAGATGCAGCAGCGGCTTTATGTCGGCGTAGAGTCACTGAGGGAGTTGTGTAGAGCCGCGAAGAGGTGATTACGCAACGTACGCAGGACGGTCGGGGCGCCGCAGGCATAAACGGTCGCGTGAAGTTTTTGCTGTTTGCTTGGGCTTGGATGCCCAAAACAAACTTTCGCAAAAATAGCGACTCCCGGATAACTGTGGCTTCAGCTCGGTCGATATTACCACCTCGCTGATCAACGCCTGGCGTGGCCTGTTCGATTTGATTAAACCCGATCTGATGGTGTTCGACCATGCGCCGGTTGCTCAGCTCGCCTCGCGTGAACTGGGTGTGAAACGTGCCGTGTTTGGTACTGGCTTCCAGATTCCGCCTGAGGATGATCCGATGCCCCTGATGCCCTTCTGGAACAAGGTGGATGAAGCAGCAGCACGCAAGGATGAGGCGCAGGTGTTTAATGTGATCAATCAGTCGCTTACGGCTGCAGGCATGCAATCAGTTGAGCGGGTAGGTCAGATTTTTGAGGTCGATCTGAAACTGCTCTGCACCTTCAGAGAGCTCGACCACTATGGTCAACGTAACGGTATGGAGTTTATCGGGGTTGGACCCGATCCGGTTGGTGCCGACCCGAAGTGGCCCAAGATGCCGGGGAGGCGTCTGTTCGGTTACCTGAAACCGTTTAAGACGTTGCCTGATCTGCTCAAGGTGATCAACGAGAATGAGCTGCCAACACTGATCTACCCCGATGGGATCTCGCACAAGGTGATGAAAAAGTTCGGCTCGAAGAACCTCCATTTCGTTAAACGGCCACTCGATATGGGCAAGGTCTGTCAGCAGTGTGATGTGGCGCTGACCAATGGCAACCACGCCACGACTGCCACGCTACTGCTGCACGGTGTACCGAGCCTGGTGCTGCCGCGCCACCATGAGCAGTATATGGTCGGTGAGCGGGTGCAGGCGCTGGGTGCGGGACTGAGCGCGCCCAAACTCCACCCCGATGGGATGAAGCTGAAACTCAAGGCGCTTTGCGAAGATGGTCGCTACAAACAGGCAGCGATGGCCTTTGCAGAAAAGTACAGCGATTTTGATCGAGGCGGAATGTCGAGCCTGCTGACTGAGCGGTTGACGGCGCTGCTCTAGGCGGCTGAATCAGAGCTCAATCTCGAGCTTGTAGCCGATACCGTAGATCGAGTGGATGATCTCCTGCTCAGGCAGCTTCTCTTCCAACTTCTTGCGCAGGTTCTTTATGTGGGTGTCGACCGTTCGGTCACAGACGACCCGCCCATCGGTGTAGAGGTGTTCGAGTAGCTGGGCACGCGAGAAGACGCGTCCAGGAAGTGCGGTGAGTGCCTTGAGAAGCCGGAACTCCACTGGGGTGAGGTCGAGCGGCTGATCATTGAGCTTGGCGAGAAAGCGTGTCTCGTCGAGAACCAGACCCTGACCTGAACTGTCGTTGGGTTGTAGAGATGTGTCGGTACGTCGCAGTACCGCTTTGACCCGTGCCATCACCTCGCGCGGACTATAGGGTTTGCAGACGTAGTCGTCGGCGCCCAGTTCCAGTCCCAGCAGTCGGTCGATCTCCTCCACCTTGGCGGTGACCATGATGATCGGAACGTTGGAGAAGGCGCGGATCTCGCGACAGATATCCATGCCATCCTTACCCGGCAGCATCAGATCGAGCAGAATCAGGTCGGGTGGATCGCTTTTAACCTGTTCGACCACGCCGCTCCCCCGATCAAAATGGGTGGTGGTGTAACCGGCGCTATGAAGGTAGTCGATCAGCACATCGGCGAGTTTCGCCTCATCCTCGACGACCATGATCTGCTTGCCCTGATTCATCTGAGATAAGGTAACAGAATATCGGGATGGTTATTGGCTCTGGGTAGCGTTGGATCTTATGCACTACGAGCTGACAGGCAGGGTGATCTCAATCCAGAGACCACCGAGGGGTGAGCGCTGTGCAGTGATGTTGCCACCGTGCGCCTCGACGATTTCCTTGGTGATTGCCAGCCCCAGTCCAGCACCACCGCGGGCGCGATTGCGAGAGCTCTCAACCCGATAGAAACGGTCGAAGAGACGTGGCAGGAGTTTGTCGTCAACTCGTGGTGCGGAGTCCTGAATGTCGATCACGGCGCGGTTGCCGAGCTGCTGGCAGCTGATCGAAACGCGCCCGCCTGCATCGGTGTAACGGGCGGAGTTTTTCAGCAGATTGGCGAAGACCTGGCGCAGGCGACGTTCATCAGCCAGCAGCGCGATCTCTCCGCCAATCTCGGACTCTATCAACAGTGCCTTCTCAGTCAGCATCGGTGTGGCGCTCTCGATGCACTGCTCGAGCAGTGTGGTTAGCTCGAGATCCAGCCTGTGATAGTCGAGTGCACCGGTGTCGGAGAGCGCCAATTCATAGAGGTCGTCGACCAGGCGGCTGAGCCCCATTACGGTGTCGTGTAGCGTGGCAAGCTGTTCGCTGGCGATCGGCCGCACCCCATCCTGCATCGCTTCGATCTCGGCGCGTAGAACCGATAGCGGTGTGCGCAGCTCGTGGGAGACATCGGCCATCCCCTGACGGCGTAACTGCTCATTACGCTCAAGCGCCTCGGCGAGCAGGTTGAAGTCGTGACTTAGCTGACCCAGCTCATCACTCTGCGCAATGTCGATGCGCGTTTCATAGTCACCTGCAGCGAGTGCGCGGGCACCGGTGATGAGGTGCTTGACCGGTTGTAGCAGGTGGCGACCCAGTGGGATCGAGACCAGCAGCGAGAGCAGCAGTGCGGCGATAGCGGTGAGGTAGAGCGCGTTGCGCTGCTGATCGCGAAACTGTTGTTCAAGACTGTCGTCGAGCCACGGCAGTGGGGTGAGTCTCAGCCAGGCAACGGTCTCTCCTTTGAGGGTAATCGGGCGCTCGAGTGCCTCGTTGCTGTTGCTGGGAGGGCCGATGATATGCGTGCCGTTTGCATCGTAGAGGCTGATCCGGC
Source organism: Candidatus Reidiella endopervernicosa (assembly GCF_013343005.1). Classification (GTDB taxonomy): domain Bacteria; phylum Pseudomonadota; class Gammaproteobacteria; genus Reidiella; species Reidiella endopervernicosa. The sequence continues at coordinate 225,658 of NZ_CP054491.1, read as the reverse complement.
TGCCGAGGCTACTGCGGTCGCCGCCACGCGCTGCCGGTGGTGGTGGCGGGGTCAGTTGCCGGTCACGGCCGTCAGGACGGCGAGCCCTTAAGGGTGGTGGCGGTTCGGTCAGTTCTGGGGTGTTGGAGAGGTGTAGAAGAAAACGGTTATGCCAGAGCGTGTGGTTGCGTTCGAGAAAGCCCCAGCTCTGCTCCTGCCGATAGGCATCGGTCAGCGCCCCGGCATACCGTCGAGCTCCTGCAACTCCACCTGGCGTAGATAGTTGAGGAAGCCGCGCTGGAAGTTCCACTGACTGGCCGTGGCCATGATAGTGATCAGGACGATATTGGCCGCCAGCAGTGCCAGTAACAGTTTGTGGGTGAATCCAAGTCTCAACGCGATTCGCTCATCTGATATCCGAATGTTGTGAAGGGTACGATCTCACTTTTTCTCAATCAGCACACCCGTTTAGCGAGACTCTTCACACAATCTTCGCAATTGGAATGCAGCCGTTATTTACTCTCGGTGGGAGGCTGCTCAGTGGGGGTGTTGCCGCATGCCTGATAGAGGATCTCTGCCAGCTTGCGGGTGGCGGGCCCGATCCCCTCCTGTCGTCCGAAAATGAGATAGAGCTGGGCGCTGTAACTCTGATTGCCGCGTAGTGGCAGCGGTTTCAGCGTGCCCTCCTGCAGCTGTCGCTCGATGGCGTGGTTTGGTAACCAGCCGAAGCCGAGTCCACTGCTGATGGTGGTGATGGCGGTGGCAATGCTGGAGACGGTCCAGCGGTGGCCGGCACCGAGCCAACCGACATCCTGAGGGCGACTGCCGGAGTCGCGAATCACCACCTGCATCTCATGGCCGATATCGTTAGCGCTCAGTTCGCGGTTGTGTTGATGCAGCGAGTGGTCGGGGTGGGCAACGGCGGTGAACTCAATGTTGAGCAGGGTGTCACCGAGAAACCCCTGCGGTACCTGATAACCGATGACCAGATCGGCGCCATCAAGCAGAGCCTCGGAGGCGCCGGATAGGACCACCTCGCGTAGCTGGATGCGGGTACCGCGACTGAGTGGTTCGAACGACTTGAGCGCACTCATCAGCAGCGGGGCAGGGAACGCCTCATCGACTACTAAGCGAATCTCCGGCTCCCAGCCCGACTCCAGCGTCTGCCCCAGGGTCTCGAGGTTGACGGCATCGGCCAGCAATTGGCGAGAGCGCTGTAGCAGCACCTCCCCCGCCTCGGTGAGCACTGCTTTGCGCCCCTTGATGCGCAGCAGGGTGACACCGAGCTGCTTCTGCAGGCGGCCGATGGCGTAGCTGACCGAGGACTGACTGCGTTTGAGTGATTCGGCGGCCTGGGCGTAGCCACCGCAGTCGATGACGGCTTGAAGGGTACGCCATTGCTCAAGGGTTACGCGGGGTGCTTGCATCGTTGATCTATCCGTTTGTTGGTGATTAATTCGCAGGATTGTGTCTAAAACAATCGAATAATTCTATGTCTTTCTTGCCTTTTTATCTCCAGGTGGGCTGGAGACAATCTTTTGTTTGGTTGTATCTGTATGATTTAATTATTTAATCTATCGATATGTCAGCTATTTAGATGTTTATGAGCAGAATTTTGAACTTTTTAATCATACTTTGCCCTATAGACTCAAGTTTATAGGAGATGCATTGGTATGAGTTCCTATATTTCTTCCGGGGTTATCCCCAGATGGTGGGGCGGCGCTTCCCCTTTGCCGTCCCGCCCATTTTTCCCCAGATGCTCCCGATAATCATCACACTCTGAACGAGACGAATCTTGATGAATTGTCGTGAACGCTACGCCTTGGCGCAGGCAGGACGTGGCCGACACAAATCTCTACAATGTGGCCTTTATTTTGTCTGAGGTTGTTATGGAGTCGCGTCTGACTGAACTCGAGATCCGTTTTACTGAGCAGGAGGCGGCTATAGAGTCTCTCTCCGATACCGTCCACCGTCAGGAGCAGGAGCTGGAGATGATGCGACTGATGGTCGAACAGCTGAAGGAGCGCATTAAGTCGCTGGCAAACACGCCACTGGCAGCGCAGTCGGAAGAGGCACCGCCGCCCCACTATTGAGATCACGCAGGCCAGGCGATTGGATCTGGGTAGGATTGAGTGATGGATGCGGTAGCACATGTTTGGGGTGACCGAGTTACAGATTGGATGTGTAGATGAATAGAACTGACCAAAAAATCATAGAGATGATGTCTAAAGCGTCTGATCTGAATAGTGGTGTCGAGACGAGTTACCGCTATTGCCTGCTGACGGTACCGAGGTCGGGTAGCTGGCTATTGAGCAAGATGTTGGGCAATACCGGCCTGTGTGGGTTGCCGATGGAGTATCTCAATGTCAGATACCTACGGGCGTACGGTGCTCATGCAGGGGTGGATGGGGTTCGAGTCAATGAGTATCTCTCCGAGCTTGAGCAGCGCAGGACATCGGAGAACGGTGTCTTCGGCCTGAAGATGCACTGGAGTCAGTTTTTGAATGTCTACGGTACAGATCAGGGTATTCGTGACGAGGGGCGTCAATTCCTGTCCCAAATGGATTGTCTGATTCGCCTCTATCGCCAGGACAAAGTCGCACAGGCCGTCTCCCATTATATCGCCGAGCAGAGCGACCAGTGGCGTGTCGATCATGACGATGTGGAAGAGGACTCGTTTGATATGGAGTCGATCAAGTTCGCACCACTGGCCATTACCGAAAGTCTCCTCAGGCTGGTCAGAGAGGAGCAGATGTGGAAGCGATATCTTGAGAGGCGCAATATTCCCTACCATTCGATCAGTTATGAGCAGCTGGCGGGTGAGTATGAGGAGAGCTCCAGAACAGTATTGAGCTGGATGGGCCTTGATGGGCAATCGATCGACATTCCAGAGCCTGCTACGAAGAAACAGGCGAATGAGTTGAATGAGCGTCTGAAGCAGGAGTACGTCGACTACATTGGTGCGGCTGCTCCACAGCTATAACGTTCTCTTCGAGAAATATTGCGATGTCGGATACCACAGATAAAAAGATTGTTGAGGCGATGTCAGCATCGCACGACCTGAATACAGGGGTGGAGACAAGCCATCGCTTTGCATTGCTGACGGTACCCCGCTCGGGTAGTTGGCTGCTGAGCAAGATGATGGAGCGGACTGGATTGGCGGGCGCGCCCGATGAGTATCTGAATATCAGAAATATCCGCGCCTATGCCAACATCAATAGCATCAAAGATGTGGTAATAAAATCGTACCTGCAGGAGCTTGAGCGGCGCAGAACCTCGGCCAACGGTACCTTCGGTCTCAAACTTCATTGGGATCAGTTTGCAGATGTCTTTAGTAACAAGGATAAGGTGATAATCCAGGAGGGATTAGACTTTCTGCAGGAGATGGATGTTCTGATTCGTCTCTATCGCCGGGATAAGCTCTCTCAGGCAATCTCAAACTTTATCGCCATGAAGACCGATGAGTGGATGGTTACGCACGATAGCAATGGGCAGAATTCGACCAGAGATGTGGAAGTGCTCTTCGATCCGATTGCGATTACCAACGAGCTGAAATGGATGGTCTGGCAAGAGCGCATGTGGATTGAGTTTTTACAACGTCACAAACTCAGCTATGAGTCGATCTGCTATGAAGAGCTGGTAGCCGACTACGAGGGCGAGTCGCGAAGGGTGCTTACCTTGATCGGTGTCGATGAGAGTGTGCCGGTGCCGGAGCAGCAGCTAAAGCGGCAGGCAAATGAGTTAAATGCCCGCCTGCGCAGTGAGTATCTCTGTTACCTCGGACTCTCCGATCAATAGTCCATTAATAAAGTGCCGCCGCCTGGGTAAGCGGCGCCAGTCTTGTATAGAGAGTTAGCGTGAAACCACTCGTCTCAATAATTATTCCCAGTTACAACGCCGGTGCACGGTTGGTGCCGTGTATCAAGAGCTGTCTGGTGCAGAGCTACGAAAACCTCGAGATCATTCTGGTCGATAACAACTCTACCGATGGCAGTATTGAAGAGGCCTCGAGACTACTAGAGCCGAATGCTATTCGGTCGAAGATCGTTCGCTGCACAGAGCAGGGTTCGATGCCATCACGCGTAATGGGGTTTGAACACTCAGAGGGCGAGTTTATTCAGCTGCTCGATGCCGATGATGAGTTGTTGCCGGAGAAGATCGCCGTGCAGATGGCGCAGTTTGAAGTGTCGGTCGGCGTCGATGTGATCTATGGCGACTGGGAGTGGCGTTTCCTGCGAGATGATGGGAGCTACAGTGCGCTCCACTTCAAGTCGGATAACTACTCCGACTATCTGCTGCGCTTGTTGGCTAATGAGTGGCGGCCACCGATCTGTTTTCTGACCCGTCGCAAGGTGATGGCGGCGGTCTATCCCGAATATATTAAGCACAAGATCAAGATTAATGAAGACCGCCTTTCTATCTCGCTGGTTGCAGCTGTAGGAGCGGTGTTTCGTTACGCACCCGGTGCTGTGTCGATCTATAACAACTGGTCATCCGGACAGGAGACGAAGAATATCAGTCAGGATGAGATGGCCGCTGCTAACAGGGATATCTTTACTGCGGTAGCTGAGCATCTTGATCAATCAAGAATAGAGATGAGTGCCATGCACCGGACACTGCTCAATCTCTCATGGAATCTGGTTGAGCTGGGAGAGGTGGATATTGAAAAGGATGGGGAGACCTTTTTCGTTAGATTAGAAAAGGGTGCTGAGCGTGTAGAACTGAGTGCAGCCGAGAAGAATTTGATCGTCGCATTGGGGGGTTGTCAGGGGGGGCAGACGATGGAGGCTTACTCTTATCTGCTGCTAAGGCGCTTGATCAGGATGATCGCACCGCGAGGTGATGAAGAGTTTGGACGCGTTATGGCAAAGCTATCTGCTGTGCTTGGATTGGCCAGTGGTGTAGATGGGCGCGGTCGAGATGGTTGTGAAGGATTCGAGAGCCAAGTGCTCGCAAATAGTAATTTGAAGCAGCTATTAGCGGGGCCGCTCTATATGCCGATATTAACTAAAGAGCGCATGAGGGTTGTAGAGATTATGGGCAGGCTGCTAAGCATTGGCGTGCTTGTTGAATCTGCCAGGGGAGAATGAGGTAGTGCTATTTTGGAAAAAAGTGAGTTGGTTGTGAAGCGAGTTGCTTTTGTCTGCGCATTTCCGCCTAGGTCTAACCCGGGGATGCTCTCGGTTGATCTGGCGACAAGCGGTGTGCTGTCGGGCGTTGAGGGTGAAGTAGAGGTGGCCTATTTCTGTACGGAGCAAACTGTACAGTACACCTATTCCGGCGGAGAGCATCGGTATGAGCTCTATGAGAGTGTCGATCAGCTGGTTGAGTTCGACAGGGTTATCTTCTGGGGGGATTTTCTCCACTGGATAACCTATGCAAATAGCGACTTTTACAGAAGGAGTAGAAGGCGTGATCCCGAGAAAAGTTATAGTGAAATCCTTGATCAGTGGTACAAGTTGCTACTGCTTGAAGGTGCGCCGCTTGAGTTAAAAAGGAGAGTGGTCTGCTTCGGTGGGACTATCTATGGGCTGCGTGAGGAGCAGTTATCGAATCGTCGTTATCATGAGGCACTCAGTTCTCTGTATCGAGAATCGACGCTGGTGTTGATGCGAGATGTCTTCTCAGCAGGTTTTGTCTCACAACTAACTCAGAAACCAGTAATGACATTTGGTTGTGATTGCGCGCTCTTCTACGAGAATGTAACAAATTTGCCCTATCAAGCGAATCCTGAGCTTCCCGAAAATTATGCGCTCTGTTCATTCGGTCGCTCGGGGGCCAAGCAGTTGTCGAAAGTTTTCGCCAAACATCTGGCTCGTCTGGCAGGTGTGCAGCTGATCGATCTCGCCTGGTTTGGTAAGCCGATGGGGGTGGAGGCGCTCCATAACAGACTCTCTGTTATCAAACGCGCCAAGTTTGTCGTGACCGATATCTACCATGTTTCAGTGAACAGTTTGCGAGAAGGTGTCCCTGTGTTGTGCATTGGCAAAGGCGGTGGAAGGGTGGATGGGTCGCTCTCTGATAAGAAAAAGGAGGTCTTTTTCAGGCAACATCTGGCTAGCGATTATTACATCTATCTTGAGGAGCTTCACGAAGCTGTGCGGCGCGATGAAGATTTTTCCAAGTTCTGTGACTCTTACTTCAAGTTGATCGAGAAGGGAGCTCTGTTCGAGTCGCTGCATCAGCGATTGATCGCACATCGTGAGCAGGTGAGGTCGACGCTGTTGGGCGCATTGAACGGAGATTGATTTCAGTCAGTGATACGAGGTCTTGATTGCTGACAACGCAGCACCATTTATATTTAAAGCACCATTCGCAGGGGTAGATACCGTTTTTGATTATGATGATTAATTATGCTGGTTTAGAACGCCGTCGCGGTATAACCACTGCCCTGCTAGTTTAATGAAGCGACTTACCTCGTGGAGGCGCTCTGCGCGCCCAGATGATTTATATCGCGCAATAAATTCTACGCGACCCTCCTGGTCATTAATGGTTCCTGCTTCGGTTCGCACGATCTTAAGTCCCAGCCACCTGGGCTGTGGTTCGCTCGTCAGGTCGAGCTGCTCGGGGCGTGTATCGGGGTGCCAGCTCTTGAGTAGATAGTGGCTATCGCCGCGTGTGTAGGCGGTGTAGCGAGAGCGCATCAGTGCCTCGGCGCTCTCTGCCTCGCGCTGACCTTCAATAATGGGGCCGCAGCAGCGCTCATAGGGCTGACCGGAACCACAGGGACACGCCTCACTCATTTTCGCTATCCATTATGCCGCTATCCCAGGGATCAAGTTTCAGTTGGCCGAGCAGTTTGCCGTCGTGACGGTCGATGATTGCGGTGACGAAGTGGCCACGGCTCTCGAGCGGCAGAAAGGCGAGCTGATCAAGGGTCATGCCCAACTGCTGCAGTTTCTCCTCAACGGCAGCGGCAAGCTGGGGCTGCCGGGTCACGGCGGTGACGATATCGAGCTCACGAGCCAGCACGCTGTTCAGGTGGGGGTGATAGTTTCGATAGCGCTCAGCTGCATAGGTGAAATCGACGCCACCCTCGAAGGCCCACTGTTGAACCAGCTCAGCCCGTTCCGCATCGCTGCTAGGTGGCGCCACATAGAGCTGGCTGGGACCGTGCTCGGCAAGGGTGAGCGTCGGATCGAGCTTCCGTGGATCGAACTGATCGTCGCGTAGCGTAATGAAGCGGTCGATGCTGAAGAGCAATAGGGTCGGGCGTTCACGGTAGGTGTGCCAGATCGCTGCGGTGAAGAAGCCGCTCTGTAAGACGAAGATAAGCAACAGGTCGTACCAGAGGCCGCGCTTGCCCGGTTTAAAGAGTACAAAGGAGAGGCCGGGTCCAAGCACCACGACCAGCAGAGCAATGATCGACAGCAGTTGGTGGATCGATTCGATCTCGTCGTAGGGGTGTGGATACCACTGGATTAGCGCGATTGCGAGAAAGGTCGCCAGTAGCAGCAGGGTGGCGACCAGGTGGGTAAGAATAAAACGGCCTCGTGACATCAGGGCCAGGCTCCAAATAGATGCGATTGGGCATTATAGGGCCAAAGACGGCTCTGGCGAGATCGCCTGCGTCGACCGATAATAGCGGCCCGTTTAGTCAAGGTGGTGTTTCACAAATGGATCGGAATCTGTTTTCTGGGGTGGAGGCGGTCTGCTTCGACCTTTTCCATACCCTGGTAGATGTCGGCAGTGTGCCCGCATCTGTTGGCGGCTATACCGCCGATATCCTAGGTCTCGATCGTAGCGCCTGGAACGGTGCATGTTTTAGCGGTGCACACGATATCTGTCGCACCACCACCCAGCTGGAGGTGATCAGGAAGATGGCCCACCACCTCGATCCGCAGATCCCGATGGGTCTGATCGAGGAGGCGAGTGCGGCGCGTCAGCGCCGCTTCGACTACAGCCTTCGGGAGTCGCTATTTTTGCGGAAGCTTGTTTTGGGCATCCAAGCCCAAGCAAGCGGCAAATACTAACGCGACCGTTTATGCCTACGGCGCCCCGACCGTCCTGCGTACGTTGCGTAATCACTTCTTCGCGGCTCTACACAACTCCCTCAGTGACTCTACGCCGACATAAAGCCGCTGCTGCATCTTCTCCGTCGTTCGCTCACGCTCTCAACTACGAATAGGCAGACGGCGTCGACTATCGGGGACTAACCGCCTTCGCTTCGCTATCCATGGCGGTCAGCGCAAAGCAGGTCGATGGTGAGATCGTGGCGGCCCTCGCACGGCTTAAGGGGCCGGGCTTTCACTGGCACTGATCTCTAACGCCTCTACTGCTGAGGTTGCGGCATGGTCTGAGTCACCACTGGCACCACACTTCGATGCGGTGTTATTTAGCTGTGAGAGTGGCCATGCCAAGCCCGATGCACAGATCTACCATCTCGCCAGTGAGCGGCTGGGGGTGGCGGCGGCGCAGTGTCTGTTTGTCGGTGATGGCGGTAGCGATGAGCACCGCGGTGCGGCGGCGGTGGGGATGCGCCCGGTGCTGACGACCCAGTATCTGGGGCGTTCATACACGACGGAGGCGGTCGAGCAGCGTCGACAGCATGTCGATTATGAGGTCGCTTCCGTTGCTGAGCTGCCTGGTCTGCTGCTTTCCGCTTAATCGGCGTGGAAATGTTGAGGGTGTTACTGTGGTATGCTCGTTTTTCAGTAATTGCATCCTCTCCGCAGGGTGCGTCAGTCTATCCCCGAAGAGGTTTTCCCCATGTCTTCCACCGCAGCAGAAATTAGTGTTGATCTGACCCATACCGTGATGCGTATCCTGAGTGAGTGGAAGGTCGATCCTGCCGATCAGGTCAAACTGCTCGGTCTGCCGGAGAAGACCAAACCGCGTGCACTGAAGCGATATACAGAGTCGACTCCGCTGCCGGAGCAGGGTGACAGCATGGCGCGCATTACCCATCTGATCGCGATCCAGCAGTACCTCTCTGTCATGTTCTCCTACAATCCGGTGTTGGGTGATATGTGGGTGACCACACCGAGTGAACGTTTCAACAACCAGTCGCCACTTGAGGTGATGATAGTTGGTGGTATCGATGGGATGGAGCGGGTGCGTAACCACATGGAAGGCGTGCCCGAGTGGTAGCTACCTCTTGATGCATGGTGGCCCGGAGTGGTTAACTCGGTGCCGTGCTGATTCTGCTTAACAAACCTTATGGCGTCTTGACCCAGTTCACCGACAGAGAGGGGCGTGAAACGCTCGCCGACTATGTCGATCTGAAAGGTGTCTATCCAGCTGGTCGTCTCGACCGAGACAGTGAAGGCCTGCTGTTGCTGACCGACGATGGGCCGCTGCAGGCTGAGATCAGTCATCCCAAATATAAAAAACCGAAGTGCTACTGGGTGCAGGTCGAGGGCGATGTCGACGCGGCAGCGCTGGAACAGCTGCGCCAGGGCGTGCTGTTGAAGGATGGCAAGACACGCCCGGCGAAGGCGGAACATATCGAAGAGCCTGAGCTCTGGCCGCGTAATCCACCGGTGCGTTTTCGCAAGGAGATTCCTACCTCGTGGCTTGCGCTGACCATTACTGAAGGACGCAATCGTCAGGTGCGACGTATGACCGCAGCCGTCGGTTTCCCCACCCTGCGTCTGGTGCGCTACTCAATTGGTGATTGGACGCTGAACGGTCTGGCGCCAGGTCAATGGCGAGAGATCGACTCCCCACCAAGGGCGAAACGCAAACCCAATCCCAATCCCCGTAGACCAATGGCTCAACGTGGGCGGCGTCGCACCAACCGTGGGCGTACCGCTTGAGATGCGTTACCTCCTCTTACTCGGCTTGTTGCTGACTTCGTTCGCCCACGCCGGTGGCGAACCCGAATTTCAAATTGAGCAACTCCAACGCCAAGCTATTGCGGGCGATGCCTATGCTCAGCTCAATTTGGGTGCTGCCTTTGATAATGGCTTCGGTGTGAGGCGAGACCATGAGCAGGCTTTTTACTGGTACCGGGCGGCGGCTGAGCAGGGGGTGGCAGAAGCGCAGTTTAATCTTGGTCACCTCTATGCCAGTGGACTTGGTGTGCCTCAGAGTTACCGGACGGCGGCTGAGTGGCTTGAGCGTGCCGCGGAACAGGGCGTGGTGGATGCGGCCTATCTGCTCGGTGTAATCCATCGGGATGGCCTGGGTGTTGAGCCTGACTTTGGCGTAGCGCATCGCTGGTTTTCACAGGCGGCTCGTGGTGGGCAGAGTGATGCCGTACGGGCACTGCAGGCGCTGAAAGTTAAGTAAGTCCTGCGTCAGATATCAGCGCAGATTGTACGGTAGAATTTCGATGACTCGCGGTAGTATCTGATCTAGCACTTTTACTTTGTTTTGAGGTTTCATGTCTCTGCGTCATCCCATGCGGCATCTATTGCTCGGTTTTACGATTATCGTCGTACTGGTCGCCGCCGAGTTCCTACTCGATTTCTACCACGCAGATGAGCTGCAAGAGCGCATCGAACTAATTGTCGATACCCATAATAATAAGGTGAGACGCGTACACGACCTGCGCAATATTGTTCGTGAGCGCGTGATCACCCTCAACACTATGCTGATCGAACCCGACCCATTCAGGGTTGAAGAGCTCTATATCGATTTTCTCAATCTTGGTAATCGTTACGTGTTGAAGCGGCGTGAGCTTGAGTCGCATATTGAGCATGATGATGAGCATCGTAGGTTAGTCAGGTTACGTGCGCTGACGGTTGAGGGGACACCGATTATTGAGACTGCGGTTGAGCTGGCTAGAAAGGGTGAGCAGGCAGCCGCGACCCAGCTACTGTTGGAGCAGGTGATGCCGCTGCAAGAGCGGGTGATGGCACAGAGCGACCTATTGGTCGATTATTACACCGGGCTGGTCTCTAAGCAGTCTCAAGATGCTCAGCAGGTGCAGCACGGTTGGCGAGAAAACGTGGTTTGGTTGGGCGGCGGTGTGCTGGTGATGATTCTGGCCATTGCCATCTATGTGTTGCGCCGCATCTCTTCTGATCGACGTGTGCTACTTCATGAGATCGATGAGCGGATCGAGATCGAACAGGATCTGCAGAATGCACGCGACACGTTGGAGCGAGCCGTCGAACTTCGGACGCGCGAACTACGCGAGAAGAGTGAGTTGCTCTCCGAGGCACAAAAGATCTCTCGCCTTGGTCACTGGGAGTGGATCGTTCCTACCGGTGCGCTGCGTTGGTCGGATGAGATTTTCCGTATGTTTGGCGTGGATGCAGAGCAGATTGAGCCGAGCTACGAGCTATTTCTCGAGTCGGTACACCCCGATGATCGTGATGAGGTGGTCGCCGCCGTTGAGGCTGCTGTGGCGGGTACGGCAGATTACAGTATCGACCATCGTATTCTCCAGCCCGATGGGCAGGTGCGCATGGTGCACGAACGGGGTGTGGTCTATCGGGATAGCGCTGGCCTGGCGCTACGGATGCTGGGCACGGTACTCGATATTACTGAGCGCAAAGCGATGGAGGAGCGACTGCGCTTCTCGGCCAGTGTGTTCCAGAATGCAGGCGATGGGGTGATGATCTCTGATCGCAATAATCGCATCCTCGATGTTAATGAGGCATTTACACGCATTACCGGTTATGAGCTGGAGGATGTGCTGGGCGAGGACCCGAAAATTTTACAGTCGGGGCAGCATGATAATGCATTCTACCAGCTGTTATGGAGCAATCTCGAAACCCACGGCGAGTGGCAGGGTGAAATTTGGGATCGCAATAAAGAGGGTGAGGTGATTCCGCTTAATATGACTATCAATGTCGTCAAGGATGAGCGTGATCGACTCAGTAACTATGTGGCACTTTTCCGGGACATATCGGCCGCCAAGGCAAATGAGCAGTCGCTCTGGCACGATGCTCATCATGATGCTCTGACGGATCTGCCCAATCGTAGTCTGCTCTACGCGCGGTTGCAGATGGCGGTTGCGCAGTCAGATCGTAATAAAGAGCCAATGGCCGTGCTGCTGATCGATCTCGACGGATTTAAAGAGGTTAACGATACCCTGGATCATGACGCTGGCGACGACCTGCTGGTACATGTGGCCAGGATGCTGAAAGGGAGTGTGCGAGAGAACGATACGGTGGCGCGCTATGCGGGTGATGAGTTTGTTGTCATCCTGCAGGGGGGAGCTGGACGTGAGGTGGTGGAGCGACTCGCAATCTCTATGCTAAAGGCGATCTCAAGTCCGGTGACGGGGAGTCGCTATTTTTGCGAAAGTTTGTTTTGGGCATCCAAGCCCAAGCAAACAGCAAAAACTTAACGCGACCATTTATGCCTACGGCGCCCCGACGTCCTGCGTTCGTTGCGTAATCACCTCTTCGCGGCTCTACACAACTCCCTCAGTGACTCTACGCCGACATAAAGCCGCTGCTGCATCTTCTTCGTCGTCCGCTCGCCCCTCAACTACGAATATGCAGACGGCGTCGACTATCGCGGACTAACCGCCTTCGCTTCGCTATCCATGGCGGTCAGCGGCGGTGAAGGGCGAAGAGGTGTCGGTTGGGGCGAGCATAGGAGTGGCGCTCTACCCAGAAAATGCCGAAGAAGCCGATGCGCTGATCGTGATGGCCGACCAGGCGATGTATCGAGCCAAGCGACAGGGAAAGAGTTGCACGGTCTTCTTCGGAGAGTGGTAGATTAGGCCAACTTTTTTGAATCGCTTTTGGAGTTTTGATCAATGACCTTGCAGTGGGTGGTGTTAATGGCAGTGGCAGCGCTGCTGGCTGGTGGTGGTTTCGGTTTCTGGGTTGGTCGTGCAACCGGCCCCGCCATTCGTAAGGTCGAGGAGCTGGAGAGCGAACTCCACACGCTCCGTCAGCGTAACGATGAGTATCGTGCTGAGGTCGGTGATCACTTTATCAAGACCGCTGGTCTGGTCAATGAGATGACGGCGAGTTACCGCGCAGTCTTTAGTCACATCGTTGAAGGGGCTCACACGCTGGCCGATATGGATACCACCCGATTGGCGATGGAGCAGCCCGATGGACGAATTATCGAGGACCAACGCAGTGAAGTGCCGGAGGAGAGCGACTCATCGGACGAGCCCAATGAACAGCTTCCCGATGCCGCGGCGGTCGAGGCGGCTGAACCGAGCAGCGACGAGTCTGAGGGACTCGACTGGGCAGAGCAGGCCGAGGCGGTTCCGGCGGATGCGGCTGCGATGCATGAAGAGTCGTTAAAACGGCCCCATTGATTCAATAACAGTCGGCGCTCAGTCGGTGAAAATGGTGTTGATTGATCCCAAACAGCGCCAAAACGGTGGTGGAATATGAGATCTAACAATTTTTATAAGTTGTTGGATTTGATGCAATCATCAATGCAGTCTGTATCGATTGTCCCCTGACGAGTCTGTTTGTCAACGGATCTGTTTGGCCTAAGCAGTTGATATATCAGTTTATTCTAATATTTTATCCTAGTGAGATTTTGTCGGGTGTAAAAGCGGCAATAGCCTGGTGTAGCTGACGAAAGCTGGGTGAATTACCGGGTTGTGGCTAGATGTGATCGTAATGGCCGTTTTTAGGGTACAATCGCGCCCTATTTTGACCTTATATATGGATTACCCCAGTGATTGAGAATCTTCGCAACATCGCCATCATCGCCCACGTTGACCACGGTAAGACGACCCTGGTGGACGAGCTCCTTAAGCAATCTGACACCCTTGGTGAGCGCGATAAGCTCGAAGAGCGTGCCATGGACTCCAACGATCAGGAGCGTGAGCGCGGTATTACCATCCTGGCCAAGCCGACTGCGATCAAGTGGGGCGACTACCGTATCAACATCGTCGACACCCCCGGACATGCCGACTTCGGTGGTGAGGTAGAGCGTGTACTCTCAATGGTCGATTCAGTGCTGCTGCTGGTTGATGCGGTAGAGGGTCCGATGCCTCAGACCCGCTTTGTGACCGAGAAGGCGCTGGCGCGTGGTCTGCACCCGATTGTCGTGGTGAACAAGATTGACCGTCCGGCGGCGCGTCCTGAGTGGGCGCTGGATCAGACCTTCGATCTTTTCGACCGTCTCGGTGCCACCGATGAGCAGCTCGATTTCCCTGTGGTTTATGCCTCTGGTCTGGCCGGTTTTGCCTCTATGGAGTCCGATGTGCGTGAGGGTGATATGACCCCACTGCTGCAGACCGTTGTGGATCATGTCCATCCGCCACAGGTAGAACCTGAAGATCCCTTCCAGCTACAGGTCTCGCAGCTCGACTACAACAGCTATGTCGGTGTTATCGGTATCGGCCGCATCGCCCGTGGTCGCGTTAAGAACAACACCCAGGTAACCATCGTCGATAAGGATGGTGAGCGCCGTAATGGGCGTGTACTACAGCTATTCGGTTTCATGGGGCTGGAGCGTGTTGAGGTCGATGAGGCGCAGGCGGGTGACATCGTCTGCTTTACCGGGCTCGACCCGCTCAACATCTCCGATACCCTCTGTGATCCTGAAGCGGTCGAGGCGCTGGCACCACTGAGTGTCGATGAGCCGACTGTCAGCATGACCTTCCAGGTCAACAACTCTCCCTTCGCTGGCAAGGATGGCAAGTACGTCACCTCTCGTCAGGTTAAAGAGCGCTTGGAGCAGGAGCTGGTGCACAACGTGGCACTGCGTGTTGAGCAGGGCTCTGATCCCGACAAGTTCCGCGTCTCAGGGCGTGGCGAGCTGCACCTCTCGGTTCTGATCGAGAATATGCGTCGTGAAGGCTTCGAGCTGGGTGTTTCGCGTCCCGAGGTTATTATTCGTACCATCGACGGCGAGCCGCAGGAGCCTTTCGAGCAGGTCACCATCGATGTCGAGGATCAACATCAGGGTGGCGTAATGGAGAAGCTCGGTGTTCGTGGTGGTGATCTGAAGAACATGGTGCCCGATGGTCACGGTCGCGTCCGTCTCGACTACATCATGCCGGCGCGTGGTCTGATCGGCTTCCGCACCGAGTTCCTCACCGCGACCCAGGGTTCAGGTCTAATCTACAGCGTTTTCGACCATTATGGTCCCTTCAAGCGTGGTGACTACGGTACCCGCAAGAACGGTGTAATGATCGCCAACGCTCCGGGTAAGGCGCTGACCAACGCCATCTTCAATCTCCAGGAGCGTGGTCGTATGTTCATCGGCCACGGTGCTGAGGTCTATGAGGGTATGGTTATTGGTCTGCACGCACGTGATAACGATCTGGTGGTTAATGCCCTCAAGGGTAAGCAGCTGACCAACGTGCGTGCCTCCGGTACCGATGAGGCTCAGGTGCTCACCCCTCCCGTGGTTCACACACTGGAGCAGGCGCTGGAGTTCATCGACGATGATGAGCTGGTTGAGGTCACCCCCAACCACATCCGTCTGCGTAAGAAGCTGCTGACCGAAAACGAGCGCAAGCGCGCATCACGCGGCTAAACTTCCTGTCGGAGCGGGACGGCCGTGTCTCGCTCCACAACAGTAACCAAGTTAATGTCCGACTAAATCGTTGGGGTAATTCCCAATGGTTCAACTTGCCCTTTGCGTCTGAAATGGTGCTATGAAGTGACCGATCCTTATAGGTCTATTTCATCCATGACTATTACAAGAGATCAAAGGAGTTAGTTATATGTTTGGAAAAAAATTGAAAGTTAGCCTGCTCGCGCTGTTATCTGGCTTGATACTTGGGCTGGTGGGCTGTACCCCGGAGGGTAAGAGTGGAGATGCGGCAATGGCTGAGGCCGCAGTATCGAAACATAAAATTGTCATCCAGGTCAGCAGTAACGATGCCAAGACACAGACGATTGCGATGAACAACGCGGTCAATCTACAGAAACACTATGGTATGGATAATGTCGATGTCGAGATTGTTGCCTACGGACCCGGTCTCGGTATGTTGACCCAGTCGAGCGCACATCAGTCGCGTGTCTCGAGCCTGGCGATGCAGGATATAACCTTCAGCGCCTGCGGCAATACCAAGTCGAAGATGGAGAAGAAATCAGGCAAGCAGGTGGCGCTGGCTGAGGGTGTGCAGATCGTCCCCGCCGGTGTGGCGCGGATTATGGAGCTTCAGGAGGCCGGTTACGCCTACGTCCGTCCTTAGTCGATAGTCGAATCGTAGAGGCGTATGCATACTCAACAATGGGTGTGGGTGCGCCTTTTTTGTGTCCGTCTAATCCCATGAGCACATGGGAGGCTGCCAGTTGCCGTTGGCGTGACACAGGTTGGATGCAGGCGCTTGTGGGCTTGGTTCCTGAATGAGAGGCAAAAAAAACCCCCGACTAAAGCCGGGGGTAATCATTTGCCTTTCTTGGCTGGAAGGCGATTGATGAGTGGCCGTCCTGGCCGCTGAGGTTTTGTTAACTTCTGGCATCCCTGTTACCTGAAATTATTATTCCTCAGTAAGCTTCCTGCTTCACACCGAGCATCCTTACCTGGTGCAAGTGAATATTCGCACAGGGGACGTCCCGATACAGTCAGGTAGAGACGACAGCTTGTGTAAGCATTTTCTTACGTATTGGAATTGTTCCACGCTTTAATGATTGTCGTTGTCTGGGTGCAGACGTATCCTTTGATAGATATCCAGTGCCACAGGGAATTCAATGCGACAACTCTACCCACCACTGCAGCCCTATGTTTCCCATACGCTGACAGTGGATTCACCCCATCAGCTACACGTTGAAGAGTGTGGCAATCCTGACGGTATACCGGTGCTCTTCCTGCATGGTGGCCCTGGGTCTGGCTGTGAGAAATACCACCGTAGTTTTTTCGATCCGGAGCGCTATCGTATAGTGCTGTTCGATCAACGAGGTTGCGGTAAATCGACGCCACATGCCGCGCTCGAGGGTAATACGACTCAGGCGCTGGTGGCTGATATTGAGACGATTAGACAGCAGCTTGGTATCGAGCGCTGGATGGTATTTGGTGGTTCCTGGGGTTCGACCCTGGCGCTGGTCTATGCCGAGACCTATCCCGATCGGGTAGCAGGGTTGATCCTTCGAGGGATTTTTCTCTGTCGCCCCGAGGATATCGATTGGTTTTATCAGTCAGGGGCTGACCGTCTCTGTCCCGACCAGTGGCAACAGTTCATTGCACCGATCCCTGAGGTGGAGCGTCATGAAATGGTTAACGCCTACTACCGTCGCCTGACCGGTGATGATGAAGTAGCGGCAATGTCGGCGGCGAAGGCGTGGTCACTCTGGGAGGGGTACAGTTCGACGCTGCTGCCGAAGCGGTCAGTGGTTGACCATTTTGGCGATCCCCATACCGCCGTCAGTCTGGCGCGGATTGAGGCGCACTACTTTGTAAATGACAGTTTTCTCGAGCCCAATCAAATACTCCGAGATGCAGGTAAATTGGCCGGTATTCCAGGTGTGATCGTGCATGGGCGCTACGATCTCGTCTGCCCCCTGTCACAGGCGTGGGCGCTGCACCAGGCATGGCCTGAGGCGCAGCTTGAGGTCATCGCTGATGCCGGTCACTCTGCGACAGAGCCTGGCATTGTCGACGCACTGATTCGAGCCAGCGACGCGATGGCGGGGATGCTGGCGTGATCGGACTGCTGCAGCGTGTTAGCCAGGCTGAGGTGGTGGTGTCGGGAGAGTCGGTGGGTGTGATTGAACGGGGTCTGATGGTGCTGGTCGGCGTGGAGCGGAACGATAGCAAAGCGCAGGCCGATCGACTCCTGCAGCGGCTGCTCGGATATCGCGTTTTTCCTGATCATGATGGAAAGATGAATCTGGGGCTGACCGATATCGATGGTGGCCTGCTGCTGGTGCCGCAGTTCACCCTGCCAGCCGATACGCAAAAGGGAATGCGCCCCAGCTTCACTCCGGCTGCCTCCCCCGATGAGGGCGAACGGCTGTTCAATTATCTTGTTGCAGAGGCGGAAAACAATCATCCCGATGTGGCTACAGGGCGCTTTGGTGCCGACATGCAGGTCTCATTGACCAACGATGGCCCGGTGACCTTCTGGTTGCAGGTTAAACCGGTGTAACCAGCCGATTTGCATGGATTTTATACCCCGTAGGTGGTAGATTGTCGCCACCGTGCCACTCGGTGCGGCCAGTTCACAGCTAGAGGCAGGTAATACGATGAAATACGAGGTCTCCGCAGAGGATATCAAGCGGGCGAAAACCCCCCATGAGATCTTTCTGATCAATCTGGTTTTTAACCATGTCCTCCTCTTTGTCGCCTTCCTCACCGCACAGTCACTGCAGTTCCTGCTACTAATCGTACCGATCTTCTCTGTGACCGTGCTCACCTATACCTTTTATCGTGCACGTCGCTCGCTAAAGATTGATCCCTGGTTTGTGAAGTGTCACTGGCAGATCTGTGCACGTCGTAGCCTCGGTTTTTTAACCATGCTCGCGATCATGCTCGTTGTTATGGTGATCGTCTATCTCTGGTCTGGAGGGGATCTCAAACCACAGCACTGGGCGCTAGCTGGTGTTGGTGCACTACCGACGATGATTACGGTGCTGGTGCTGATCGTGATGGAGTCGGATGCGATGCATCAGGCTAATCAGGGCATGGTCTCGAAGACGGTTGCGGAGCGCTACCCCGAGGGTGCACTAGAACCGATCGAAGAGTAACTGTCGCACCCCTGTCTGCCTCATGGCAGACGCACTTTTACCTGCTTAACTAGTTGATATTTATGGAACGCCATACCTTTCTCAGTGTCTTGATCTTCACCCTGGTGCTGCTCGCGGTGGGCATTATGCTCCCCTCCGGTCAGGTCGACCGGCCCGTCGGACTGCCGTGGCAGATTGAACAGACCGAGAGGGGATCGATTCGGGTCTTCGGAATTGAGCTGGCCCATACGACTCTGGGTGAGGCTGAGCTGGCCTTCCGTGAGCCCTCAAAGGCGACGCTTTTCGCCCCCGAGCAGGGTGACTACACGATTGAGGCCTATTTCAATGAGACGCGTCTCAGTGGTCTGAAGGCGAAGATGGTGTTCACCTTCGATCTTGAGCAGACACAGGTGCGTGAGATGTATGATCGCGGCATTCGCATCAGCACCCTTGGCAGCGGCACGCGAAAGGTGACGTTGCATCCGGATGATTATGAGCAACTGCGTAAGAGTGCCATCGCCACCCTGACCTACATCCCATCAATCAATCTGGAGAGTGAACTGGTCGCTCAGCGTTTTGGTCAGCCTGCGGCCCGTATCCGTGATCCGGAGGGTGGTGCGATCCACTGGCTCTACCCTGAGTTGGGTGTCGATGTGGTGCTCAGTGAAGAGGCGAAGGAGGTGCTGCAATACCTGCCACCCTCGCAATTCGACCGGGTGATGGCACCACTGCAGACGGCGGGTGAGGTCGTTAACTAACCGTCATCCATACGATAGTTAATCGGCGTCGGGCCAGTTTCGCGCGTCTTCTCCCTTCTCAACATCCTCTTTGCCGGACTGTTTTTTCCCTTTAGTCGGCAGAAGGGGGTCGTCGTCATCCATTAGGATGCGGTTGGCGTCACCGTCAAGATCGTCATACTGGCCGTTACGCACGGTCCATATAAAAAGTCCGACCATGAACAGGCCGAGCAGGATCATCAGGGGAATGAGGCCGTAGATTACATCCATCGTTCTATCACTCTAACTTGAACTGATCGCCACTCTCACCGCTCAGCGCTTCGAGGTCAACCCCTTAAAGAGGGTGCGGATTCGGGCTGCATTGCCGATTACCAGTAGCGAGCTGATCGGCATCGAGACCGCTGCTACCAGCGGGGTGACAAAGGCCATCATCGCTAGCGGCACCATGATGACATTGTAGGTGATCGAGATACCGATATTCTGCCGGATGGTGCGCAGGGTGCGGCGCGAGAGGCGGCTGGCGAGTGCCACCTTCTCCAGCTCACTGCTGATCAGGACGATATCGGCACTCTCCATCGAGACATCGGTACCTGAGCCGACGGCAATGCCGACATCGGCGCGAATCAGTGCCGGGGCGTCGTTAACACCGTCACCGATCATCGCTACCTGTGCGCCCTGTTGCTGCAGTTCCTGGATCACGCGATCCTTATCCTGCGGCAGCACCTCTGCGATAACCTCCATGCCGCCAAGCTGTTTGGCGATCGCCTCGGCGACACGTTGACGGTCGCCGCTTAGCAGCGTCAGGTGGGCTCCCGACTGGCGCAGATTCTCGATCAGGGTGGCGGCATCGGGGCGCAGACGATCGGCCAGTGCAATAAAGCCGAGCAGCTTGCCGCCAACCGCAATGTGGATGCAGGTCACCCCGTCCCCCTCGAGCTGCTCAATCTGATTGGAGAAGGTCTCACCCATCTCGATATCTGCCTCGGTGAGCCACGCCTCTGTGCCGAGCATGACTTCGATACCGTCGACCCGCGCACGGACACCGAAGCCGGGTTTGCTCTCAAAATCGGAGGTCTCACCGGGGGTGTTGAGTTCCAGTTCATCGGCAGCGGCAACAATCGCCCTCGCGGTGGTGTGCTCGGAGAAGCGCTCCACGCGCGCTGCGAGTCCGAGCAGCTGCTGATCGTCGATGTTGCCGTAGCTGACCACCTTCACCAGTCCCATACGCCCCTCGGTGAGGGTGCCGGTCTTGTCGAAGATGAAGTGGTCGATATCGGAGAGTGTCTCGAGCACGGCACCATTTTTCACCAGAATGCCGTAGCGTGCGCCGAGTCCTGAGGCGACGGCGATGGCCATCGGGGTGGCGAGCCCGAAGGCGCAGGGGCAGGTGATGATCAGCACCGCGGTGGCGGCCATCAGCGCGATCTCGAAGTCGGTGGAGTGCCAGAAGGCGAAGGTGAGACTTGCCAGTAGCAGGGTGATAGCAACAAACCAGGGCACGATGCGGTCGGCAACACACTGGATCGGCGCCTTGGAGGCCTGTGCATCCTCAACCAGGCGGATGATGCGGCCCAGGGCGGTGTCCTTGAGGGTGCCTTCAATATTGAGGGTCAGGGCACTCTCGATATTGACCGTACCGGCAGAGACGCTGTCGCCGATCAGTTTGGCGACCGGCTCTGACTCTCCGCTGAGCATCGACTCATCGACCCGGCTACGTCCATCGATAATGGTGCCGTCAACGGGGATCTTGTCGCCCGCCTTTACCAGTACGATCTCACCCGGTTTTACGGTGCGAATGGGTACGATATGGGGCTCGCCGTCGCGCAGCAGAGTGGCGACACGTGGCTGCAGATCGAGTAATCGCTGGGTTGAGGATACCGCCTGTTTCTTGGAGATCGCTTCGAGATAGCGCCCCACCAGGATGACAAAGATGAAGTTGACCACCGTGTCGTAGTAGACCTCACCCACGCTGCTCTGGCTGAGCATCACATAGAGTGAGTAGCTGTAGGTGGTGGAGGCGCCGATGGCGATCGGTAGATCCATGGTGAGGTGGAGACTGCGTAACCCGGTCCAGGCTCCCTTGAGAAAGGGCCAGCCGGAGTAGAGCAGGGTGGGGGTGGCCAGGGCAAAACCGATCCAGTGGAACATGCCACGAAACTCACCCTGATCGGCCCCCGAGTAGAGGGCGATCGAGATCCAGAGCAGGTTCATCATGGTAAAACCGGCAAAGGCCATACGGTAGAGCAGGGACCGGTTCTGCTTTGCCAATGCTCCCTCGGCATTCTCCGGATCGTAGGGGACCGCCTTGTAGCCAACCTGTGCCAGTCTGTCGATGATCTTTGAGAGCGGGATGGCACTGTTGTCCCAGCGCAGATGGAGACGTTTCCCGGCCAGATTGACCTTGGCTTCAACTACCCCTGTAACACGGCTGAGTGTGTGTTCAATCAGCCAGACGCAGGCGGCACAGTGGATCCCCTCGACCAGCAGATGGATATCGCGGCTATCGCCGAGTGTGGTGACAAACTCGCTCTGCACATCGTCGAGATCGTAGAGTGCGGAGTCCTGAGGCGGTGGCGGGGGTGGTGCGAGCAGGGTGCCGTCGGGGGTACGTTGGTAGAAACCCTCAAGGCCGGCGTCGTAGATCGCTTTGCAGACCGACTGGCAGCCGATACAGCAGAACTGTCGGGGAAGCGATTCAATGGCCTCCTCGAACGGCGGTTCGGGAAGCGGCAGGCCGCAGTGGTAACATTGGGAATCGTCGGCTACGACGCTCCGGTCATTCATCTTCGGTAACGGTTAGATTCAGGGGACGAGGACGTTGACCTTCTCGGTCAGTTCCCAGCTATCTTCACCGCGCTGCAGTGTGATGATGACGCGCCAGTATCCCTTCAGTGGGAAGACGACGGGTGCGACATACTGCCCGGGACGCTTCTCGAACATTGCGACCTCGAAGTCGGCGGCGGCGTCGGAGGGGCGGTAGGCGTGCAGGGTGGCGGAGCCATCGACCAGCGGACGGCCTACCTTGTCGACGGCGGTGAAGCGGAAGGGTGTCTCACGACCAAGGGTGGTGTCTGTAGGAACATCGAGGCTGACCTGCCAGCCAAGCGCACTACGTGCGGCTTTGCGAGTGTTGATATTCTTTTCGTGGTCCTGACCGCGCTCGTAGTAGTCGTCTGAGACCAGTCCGGGGTTGGTGACCACCGCCAGTGAGATAAATGCGATATTGACGCCCAGTACGATCAGGATCAGCGTGATCCAACCGATAACCCAGGGGTTGCGAAAGGCTTTTTTACTCGATTGTGATAAGAGGCCCATCTCGGTAGCTCCACTCATATGGTTAGTTCTCTCTGTCTCTGGCTCGATGCACGCCTAGCGGCGCGGTCCCATGAACATGCTGGTGTATTCCGCCGTGATCTCTTCGGCATCGACCTGCTCGACTTTGAACACGATTGGGGTGCTCGCGCTCTCAAGCAGTCGTGATGGTACACGAACAAAGAGGGTATAGCTGTTAAGGCGCCCCTTACGTGCCACCAGTGTCTTGTCGGCACCAACCACGACCATCTGCTCTGGGCCGGTTGCACTGATCCGGATCTTCATATCGGCGTCGGTCTTGTTCAACAGCTTGATGAAGTATTTGTTCTGGATCGAACCATCGCTCTGCTGCACAAACAGCGGCTGGCGATCGTGCAGTACCTTGAGTTCGATCGCACCGAGATGGGTCAGGCCATAGACCAGCCCAACAACCGCCAGGGTCATGATGGTGAAGTAGACCAGTACGCGTGGGCGCTTGCGCAGTGGGAGGGTCGGTTTGCCTTGAATCTCATCATAAGAGGCGTAACGGATCAGGCCACGAGGTCGATTGATCTTGTCCATCACCGAGTCACAGGCATCAATACAGAGTGCGCAGGTGATACACCCCTCCTGCTGCCCTTCACGAATGTCGATTCCGGTTGGGCAGACGGCCACACACTGGTTGCATTCGATGCAATCACCCATGCCCTCGACGTGTTGCCCCTTCTTCAGCTTGCCGCGCGGCTCACCACGGTTGAGATCGTAGGTGGGCAGCACTGTCTCCTCGTCATACATAACGCCCTGAATGCGGGCGTAGGGACAGAGCCAGAAGCAGGTCTGTTCACGCATAAATCCGGCAAGTACGTAGGTGCCAACAGTGAACAGGCCCAGCACGGTCCAGGCCACCGTCGGTGCGGTGAAGGTGAAGTAGCCGATCCAGAGGTCGTAGGCATCGGTGAACCAGGCGGCGAAGGTGACGCCGGTGAGTGCGCCAATCAGCAGCCACAGGGTGTGTTTGATCGTCTTGATACGGATCTTGTTCAGATCCCACGGTGCCTTCTCCAGCTTGCGCCGTTTGGCAGGTCCACCCTCAAGCTTCTCCTCAATCAGGGTGTAGATATCGGTCCAGATGGTCTGGAAGCAGAAGAAGCCGCAGTAGACGCGTCCGGCAACCGAGGTGACGGCGGCGAGTAGGATGGAGAAAAAGAGCAGTACCAGTGCCAGCATCCAGACATCCTGTGGCAGGATGGTGATGTTGAGGATGTGGAACTTCTCGTTGGGGATATCGAGCAGAATCGCCTGGCGATCATCCCAGCGCAGATAGGGGCCGAGGAAGAAGAAGATCCAGACCGTGGAGCTGAGCCACTTCAGGTTACGCCACATGCCGGGCATGCGTTTGGCGTGGATCGTCTCTTCGCCGGTATTGACGTGCCAGTGGGTCGACTCCTCATAGAGGGCGTCGACACCGCCCTGATCAACTCGCTTCTCTTGCTCGCTCACAGTCGCCTCCAGAAGCCGCAGCACCGAATGGACTGCAGCGTGGGAATTTGGTTACAACAGAATGGTGGAAAACCCCCTTGAGGGCTTTTCAGCATGCCGCTGAAAGGTCGTACTACGTGCTAACTCAAACGGGATATCCCGACCTAGGTATATTAGCACGTACTTAATAAGAAAAGGGGCTAGAAGCCCCCTTTCCGGTTACTAGTCGTCGGATTTGTCCGTATTCATCAGCTTACGTACTTTTACTACTAGAAATACGAAGACGACGATAGATACAGCTACGCTGATGTAGGAACCAATTGCTACCCAATCACTCATAGTTTGTCACTCCCAAATATCAGGTTGAGAAGTGGGGCTACAGGGCGTTAGCCGCCGTAGCCCCAATCCTTGGCTCTTACTGACCGCCGCCCATCTTACGGACATAGACTGCCAGCTTCTTGATGTCGGTCTCACTCAGCTTGTCACCAAACTTCGGCATTACAGCGTTGCGGGTCTCAGCATCTGAAGGGTCGTTAACACCGTGGCTGATGGTGTACTTGACGCTCTCGAGCTGATCGCCAGCAAAGCGGTAGATACTATCGGTCAGGTTGGCAGAGCCGAGTGCGGCCATACCCTTGCCATCTGCACCGTGACAGGCGAAACATGCCTTGCCCATGTAGAGCGCATTGCCGGTGACATTGCCATCAACGATAGACTGGGCCAGTGAATCGACCTCGTCGCTGCTGAGGGTCTTGCCGTGGGCGGTCATCATGCCCTGGCGACCATTGCTGATGCTGGCCTGGATGGCATCGATGCTACCACCGTAGAGCCAGTCATCATCGGCCAGAACAGGGAAGTTAGGACCACCCTGGCCGCCGCTGCCGTGACAGGCTGCACAGTTGTCACCGAACAGTACCTTGGCAGATGCACTGACGTAGCTGGAGAGCTCGTCATCGGCCAGGATAGCGGCTGCTGACATGCCCTGCAGTTTCGCCTCGTAGGGAGCACGAATCTCTTCGATGGCGCTGAGATCCTCTTTGTACTCACCAATTGAAGTCCAGCCGCTGACACCCTTGAAGTGGCCGTCGATCAGTGGCCATGAGGGGTACCAGATGGTGTATAGCACCACGCAGATCCAGCTGGCATGGAAACCGATACGCCACCATCCTGGTGGTTCATTCAGAAGCTCGCGCAGATTGTCATCCCAGATATGCCCGGTGTTGTTTTCACCTGGGAACGGGTTATTTTCACTCATTTCTTTTCCTCCGTATCAAAACGGTCGTCATCAAGCGGAATATGTTTTTGGGACTCAAGCTTCTCCTTATTCGCTGGGTGGAACGTATAGACGTAGGCCCAGATCATAAGGAGGAAGATACCGACTGTGACGATCAAACCGACCCAGTCGTTGAGCGTCATCGACGCCCAGTCCGTATCAAAATATTCGCTCAGATTACTCACGATAGTCCTTGGTCTCGTCGAACTTGACCATGGTGCCCATGACCTGCAGGTATGCGACCATCGCATCCATCTCTGTCTTGCCCTGAACTTCAGCGGCTGCAGAGGCGATGTCGGCGTCGGTGTATGGAACACCTACCATTCTCAGGCCACCCATGTTGGCTGCCAGAGCATCGCCATCGATGATGTTCTCATCAAACCACGGGTAGTTGGGCATGACCGACTCCGGAACCACAGAACGCGGAGCGCGCAGGTGGCGGATGTGCCAGTCGTCGGAGTACTTACCACCAACGCGGGCGAGGTCAGGACCGGTACGTTTAGAGCCCCACTGGAAGGGGTGGTCATACATCGACTCGGAAGCGAGTGAGTAGTGACCATAACGCTCCTTTTCATCACGGAAGGGACGAATCATCTGTGAGTGGCAGGTGTAGCAGCCTTCACGGATGTAGACGTCACGGCCAGCCAGCTCGAGCGGAGTGTAGGGACGAACACCGTCGCCTGCCTTCCAGTCGTTGAATGACTTGTCGCCACGCTCCCATGCGATCTCAGGGCTCTTGTTATGCTCCATCGTGTCCTTCAGGTAGAAGAGGGGCACGATCTCGACGATACCGCCGACAGAGAGCAGGACGAGCAGGAATACGAGCATTACGAACACTTTACGTTCGATCGTATCCTGCAGCTTGGTTGAATGAATCTGATTTGCCATTGTTATTCGCTCCTTTCCGGCTTAGGCGTTAGCGGGGGCTGCACTGGTGTCACGTGCGCCTGCTGCTTGACGGATGGTCATAACGACGTTGTAGAGCATGATGGCGCCGCCCAACCAGTAGATCATGCCGCCAATGGCACGCATCGCGTAGTAGGGGTGCATCGCTGCTACTGACTCGGCGAAGGTGTAGGTCAGGGTGCCGAACTCGTCGTAGCTACGCCACATCAGACCCTGCATGATGCCCGATACCCACATCGCGATGATGTAGACTACGGCACCGATGGTGGCGAGCCAGAAGTGGAGGTTAACCAGCTTGGAGGAGTACATATCGGTGTTCCACAGCTTCATTACCATATGGTAAAGCGCGCCGCAGGCAACCATTGCAACCCAACCCAGTGCACCGGAGTGTACGTGACCAACGGTCCAGTCGGTGTAGTGAGAGAGGGCGTTAACGGTCTTCGATGACATGACCGGACCCTCGAAGGTCGACATGGCATAGAAGGCGAGAGACATGATCAGGAAGCGCAGAACGTAGTCAGTACGCAGCTTATCCCAGGCTCCGGAGAGGGTCATCATACCGTTCACCGCGCCACCCCAAGAAGGAATGATCATCGCGAGTGAGACAGCCGCACCCAGAGAACCGGTCCAGTCTGGAAGAGCGGTGTACTGAAGGTGGTGAGCACCCAGCCATACATAACCGAACATCAGTGCCCAGAAGTGGATAACTGAGAGGCGGTATGAGAAGACCGGACGACCAGCCTGCTTCGGTACGAAGTAGTACATGATGCCGAGGAAGCCTGCAGTGAGGTAGAAGCCTACGGCATTATGGCCGTACCACCACTGGATCATCGCATCCTGTACACCGGAGAATACCGAGTAGGATTTGAACAGACCGACAGGGATCGCGAGGCTGTTAACCACGTGCAGGTAGGTGATCATCACCATCATGCCGAGGAAGAACCAGTTCGACACATAGATGTGGCTGCTCTTGCGCTGGTGGATGGTCATCAGGAAGTTGAAGCTATAGACCAGCCAGACAACGGCAATCGCAAGGTCAATTGGCCACTCCAGCTCTGCATACTCCTTACCCTGGGTGATGCCCAGTGGCAGGGTGATAACTGCAGAAACGATGATCAGGTTCCAGCCCCAGAAGACGAACCATGCCAGCTTGTTGCTGAACAGTGAAACGCCACAGGTACGCTGTACGCTATAGAACGATGTCGCCATCAGGGCACAGCCACCGAAAGCGAAGATAACGGCATTGGTGTGCAGAGGACGTAGACGCCCAAAGCTCAATTCAGCCATATCCAGGTTAAGAACTGGCCATGCCAGCTCTGATGCTACGTAAACACCCACCAGGGTGCCCACGACGAGGTAGACGATCGCCATGACGGTGAACCATCTGACGACCTCGAAGTTATACTTCTGGTCTTGCGTCGCTTCCACGAGATGCCTCCTTTACAGGTTGTTGCTACTAAAAGTTGTGTTGCTGATTTACTGCCTAGTACTACTTAAATAAATGGTGTTGGCTCCCAGAATGACGTTCGAGATTAGCTTCGAACGGAAATCGCACCAAAATGATGCGTTATTCAGGTCGCCTCAAAGAAATTCAGGCCGCTCTATCGACCACTCCATGTAGCCTCGTTTTTCGAGTGAGCTTACATGGAGTAATCGACATGAGTATTCCCTTGTAACTTCTTGTTCTGCTATGGGTGTTTCGTGATTTTGCAAAAGGAATATTGCGCTGCCCCTACCCAATGCACGCGGTATTGTATACCTATGGTGGTAACTATCCCATATACCGGAAGGGGATAATAGCGACTGGAAAGATATCAGAACATTGATATTTGTCAATTAACTGGCTATTTGCCCTATTTTGTTGCGAACTTACAACAATAAAGGGTGTCATCGACCGTTTCCGGTCGTTCATACGTCTATTCAGAAGGGGGTAGTTAGAGGGCGATCTTTCTTAGTGCCGCCGGATCGAGGATCTCGATCATGCGGTTTTTTACATCGAGCACCTTTTGCTCCTGAAGTTGCGAAAAGAGACGGCTGATTGTTTCCACGGCGAGACCAAGGTAGTTGCCGATATCGCTGCGCGACATGCTGAGACGGAAGGTGGAGGCGGGCATCTCTCGTTCTGCAAAACGGACTGAGAGATCGAGAAGGAAGGTGGCGAGGCGTTTGTTGGCTATCTGCTGATTAATCAGCGCGGTGATCTGTAGCTGCGAAAGCTGACCGCTAAGGGTGGCAATCAGCTCTTGCTGAAAGGCGGGTAGCTGTTCGCCGAGCTGCTCTAGCTGGTCGAATTCGAGACGACAGATGCTGCTCGCTTCCAGTGCGGTGACGCTGTAGGTGTAGTGGCCAGCCTGTATTGCATCGAGCCCGATCAACTCACCGGAAAAGTGGAAGGCGGTAACGCGAGGTCGTTTATCCTGGCTGCCGCAGCTGCTCTTGAACGATCCAGACTTGATCGCGTAGATGGCGTGGAAGGGCTCACCCTCCTCAAACAGGACCGCCCCGCGCTTTACTGTTTCACGGCGTTTAACGACCTTGTCTAGCTGCTCCAGGTCGTCGCTTTCCAGGCCAGCTACACGACAGATGCCATAGAGCGCGCAGAGATCACAGGCAACCTCGTTGGAGGTGTGTTTATGGTTACAGTGGTCGAGAATCAGGGGTTTAGCATGCTTGCTCATGGCGAGGCTTTAGCGGGTGTGCACTGGGAAGGTGGGCTCTGACTGGGGCAGCAGCTCACCCGCCGTCTCTTTCAGTTTTTCAAGATCGTTGATCTGAATACTGCGACGATTGACCGTCAGCAGGTGCTGATCGCAAAAACGGCTGAAGTGGCGACTGACGGTCTCAACCGCGAGGCCGAGATAGTTGCCAATATCGTTGCGAGACATGCTGAGGTTGAATTTGTGGGCGGAGAAGCCGCGCTGCTGCAGTCGATCAGAGAGGCTGAGCAGCAGGCTGGCAAGGCGCTCCTCGGCGCTCTTCTTGCCGATTTACATTAGAAGGTTGTGATCGTGCAGAATCTCGCGACTCATGATCTTGAGTAGTTGGCGCTGCAGGCTGGGGATACCGTGACTCAGGATTTCCAGCTCATCGAACGGTATTTCACAAAGGCTGGCGGTCTCCAGCGCCTTGGCGGTGCAGGGGTGGGCGCCGTCACTGATGGCATCGAGTCCGACCATCTCACCTGGGAGATGGAAACCGGTCACCTGCTCGAGGCCGTCACGGTTGGGTGTATAGGTCTTGATCGAACCGGAGCGCACTGCGTAGATGGAGTGAAACGAGTCACCCGCACGAAACAGCGTCTCACCGCGGGCGATCGGACGACGGCGACGGATGATCTCGTCGATGCGATCCATATCATCTTTACTGATACCGGTCGGCAGGCAGAGCTGATGCAGGCTGCAATCCTTGCAAGCGACATTCAGACCTGTGAGATCAACGACTTTTTTCTCTTTGGGTGCGCTCATGATGTGGGGTTTCTGCTCGATTCTGCTGCACACATTCCAACAGATGCAGCAGGGTTAATCAATTGTGGTTCATAATATAGGTTAGTGTGTTTCCCGCCGCGACGGTTCCGGGTATGCTTACGCTTTAATTTTTCCTCGGGGCAGATTGCCCCTACTAGCGCAGAGAAGAGAGCTATGGCTGAACGTAAGGCCACCGTAAATCGCGAGACGCTCGAAACCCAGGTTACGGTCAAGATCGACCTGGATGGCAGCGGAAAGTCACAGTTCGATACTGGACTCCCTTTCCTTGAGCATATGCTCGACCAGGTGGCACGCCACGGTCTGATCGATCTCGAGATCGAAGCCAAGGGTGATCTGCACATCGATGGACACCACACCGCTGAAGATATCGGTATTACCCTCGGCCAGGCCTTTGCCCAGGCGCTGGGTAATAAAAAAGGTATCTATCGCTATGGTCACGCCTATGTGCCGCTCGATGAGGCGCTCTCCCGCGTTGTAATCGACTTCTCAGGCCGACCCGGCATGGAGTACGGGGTCTCGTTTCCGCGTGCCTCTATCGGTGATTTTGAGACCGATCTCTTCCACGAGTTCTTCCAGGGTTTTGTTAACCACGCCTTGGTAACGCTGCACATCGATAGTCTGTGTGGTGTGAACAGTCATCACATCGCCGAGACGATCTTCAAGGCGTTTGGGCGTGCAGTTCGCATGGCGATTGAGTCAGATAGCCGCATGGGTGACCAGTTGCCATCGACCAAGGGCAGTCTCTAAGCCACAATATCTCTGGACCCGTTATGAGCACCGTCGCAGTCATCGATTATGGTATGGGTAACCTCCACTCCGTCTCCAAGGCGTTGGAGCATGTCGCCGATGGCGAGCGTGTGCTGGTTACAAGCGACCCCGCGCAGATCCTCAAAGCCGACCGCGTGGTTCTGCCGGGTGTTGGTGCCATCCGTGACTGTATGGGTGAGATCAAACGTCTCGGCATCGATCAGGTGGTGCGCGAGGTGGCTGAGAATAAACCACTGCTTGGTGTCTGCGTGGGTATGCAGGCGCTGCTTGATGAGAGCGCGGAGAACGGCGGCGTTGAGTGTATCGGTATGCTGCCGGGTCGGGTGCGTTACTTTGGTGATGCCTTCGATGCAACTGCTACCGCGGAGCTGAAGATTCCCCACATGGGCTGGAATCAGGTTCACCAGCGGGTAGCGCATCCGATGTGGCGTGAGATTGCCCAGGATAGCCGCTTCTACTTCGTACACAGCTACTATGTAGAGGTGGCCGATGAGTCGCTGGCGGCCGCGAGTTCTGACTACGGTACCCAATTTACCTCAGCGGTAACGCGTGGCAATTTGTTTGCAGTACAGTTTCACCCAGAGAAGAGTCAGCACGCCGGACTGCAGCTCTACGCCAACTTCCTGCGTTGGAATGGTGAGAGTGACTGAGACCCATAATGATAATCTTCAAAAGTTGGAGAGGATGTTGAGATGCTTTTAATTCCCGCGATCGATATCAAAGACGGTAAGTGTGTGCGCCTGCGTCAGGGCAAGATGGAAGATGAGACTATTTTTGCCGATGATCCGGTGGAGATGGCCGCGCAGTGGGTGGAGAAGGGCGCACGGCGCCTGCACCTGGTCGACCTGAACGGTGCCTTTGCCGGCAAGCCGGTTAACGGAGATGTGGTGCGCCGCATTGCCGAGGCATTCCCCGATCTGCCGATCCAGATTGGCGGCGGTATTCGCGATGAGGAGACGGTACAGTCCTACCTCGATATTGGTGTGCAGTATGTGATTATCGGCACCAAGGCGGTCAGTGCGCCGCATTTTGTCAACGATCTCTGTCTCGACTTCCCCGGCCACATCATCGTCGGCCTCGATGCCAAAGATGGCAAGGTGGCGATTGATGGCTGGTCGAAGCTCTCCCACCACGATGTGATCGACATGGCGCAGCACTTCGAGTCAGACGGTGTTGAAGCAATCATCTATACCGATATCGGCCGAGACGGCATGATGAACGGTGTCAATGTTGAGGCGACCGCCAAGCTGGCTGGTTCGATCCATATTCCGGTGATCGCCTCGGGCGGTATCACCAATCTCGATGATATTCGTGATCTGGCCAAGGTCGCTGATGAGGGTATTACTGGTGCGATCACCGGCCGTGCCATCTATGAAGGTACGCTCGACTTTGTTGAAGGTCAGCAGCTCGCCGATGAGCTGGCGGCCGACTAATTCAGATGGGACTCGCAAAACGCATTATCCCCTGTCTCGATGTCGACAATGGTCGTGTGGTGAAGGGCGTACAGTTTGTCGAAATCCGTGACGCGGGTGATCCGGTCGAGATTGCTCGTCGCTACGACGAGCAGGGTGCCGATGAGCTGGTGTTTCTCGATATTACCGCCTCTTCCGATGACCGTGAGACGATCGTACACGTGGTCGAGCAGGTGGCCGGACAGGTCTTTATTCCGCTAACCGTCGGTGGTGGGATTCGCAACGTCGACGATATTCGTCGCATGCTTAACGCCGGCGCCGACAAGGTCGGTATCAATACCGCAGCGGTGTTTAACCCTGAATTTGTTAAAGAGGCGGCCGAGAAATTTGGCTCGCAGTGCATCGTAGTGGCGATTGATGCCAAGCGTGTTAGCGCAGAGGGTGAGCCGCTACGCTGGGAGATCTTTACCCACGGTGGTCGCAAGCCAACCGGAATCGATGCACTGGAGTGGGCCGAGAAGATGGTCGACTTTGGCGCCGGTGAGCTGCTGGTCACCAGCATGGATCGCGATGGCACCAAGATTGGTTTTGATAATGAGCTCTACCGCGCCATCAGTCGTGTGGTGCGCGTGCCGCTAATCGCCTCGGGCGGTGTCGGTAACCTTGACCACATGGTCGAGGGGGTGACCGAAGGCAACGCCGATGCGGTGCTGGCGGCAAGTATCTTCCACTTCGGCGAGCACACCGTTGAGGAGTGCAAGCATCGCATGCAGAGCGCCGGTATCGAGGTGCGACTCTAGATGAGCAGCGCCTGGCTCGACGAGATTAAGTGGGATAGTGACGGTCTGCTACCCGCAATTGCCCAGGATGCTGAGACGGGCGAGATCCTGATGTTTGCCTGGATGAACCGTGAATCGCTGGCGCTTTCAGTTGAAGAGGGACGTGCCATCTATTGGTCACGTTCACGCGGCAAGCTGTGGCGCAAGGGCGAAGAGTCGGGCCATGTGCAGCAGGTCAAAGAGTTTCGTGTCGACTGTGATAGTGATGTGTTGCTGATGAAGGTGAATCAGATCGGTGATATCGCCTGCCATACCGGACGACGCAGCTGCTTTTATAAACGACTCGATGCAGGACACTGGACTGAGGCCGATCCGGTGCTTAAAGATCCCAAGGATATCTACGGTAAATAGCATGAGTGACGTACTCGATCGACTCGCCGAGGTACTAGAGGCACGCAAGCAGGCGGAGCCCGATAGCTCCTATGTCGCCTCTCTCTACGCCAAGGGCCTCGACTCGATCCTGAAAAAGGTGGGTGAGGAGGCGACCGAGACGGTGATCGCCGCCAAGGATGGGGTTGAACAGCAGGTGGTCTATGAAACGGCTGATCTCTGGTTCCATACCCTGGTGATGCTCAAACATCTCGATATCGACCACCACGCCGTACTCGATGAACTTGATCGCCGTTTCGGACTCTCAGGGATTGAAGAGAAGGCGAGTCGGGGTAACAAATGAGCGACTGCCTCTTCTGTAAGATCGTTGCAGGTGAGATACCGGCTGATATTGTCCATCAGGACGATCAGGTGGTGGTGTTTCGTGATATCAACCCGAAGGCGAAAGTGCATCTTCTGGTAATTCCCCGTATTCATGTTACGGGTTTAAATGGTATTAATAGTGAGCACGATGCGCTGATGGCGCACATGTTGCGACTGCTGCCAGAGCTGGCGGCGCGCGAAGGGCTAGAGACCGGTTTTCGTACCATTATCAACACCGGTAAGGGTGGTGGCCAAGAGGTCTTCCATCTCCATATTCACCTGCTTGGCGGCGACGACCTGCCGGGCTTCTGACACAACTGAAGGAAATTAATTATGGGTTTTAGCATCTGGCAACTGGTTATCGTTCTGGTCATCGTACTGCTGCTGTTCGGTACCAAGAAGCTGCGTAATGTGGGTGGCGATCTCGGTGGTGCGATCAAGAGCTTTAAGAGCGCGGTGAAGGATGGGGAGGGCGAGGCTAAGCAGGCCAAGATCGATGAGAAGTCCGATAACATCATCGAGGGTGAGGTCACCGAAGAGGAGAAGGATAAAAACGCCTAAGCAGCTGCTGCGCGTTATATCCACCAATAAACTCCTCGCTGGGTAACTAGACCATGTTTGATATCGGTTTCATGGAGCTCTCTCTGATCGGCGTCGTACTGCTGCTGGTCGTCGGTCCTGAACGCATGCCCAAAGTGGCGCGTACCGCCGGTCACTGGTTCGGCAAGGCACGCTATTTTGTCTCCTCGGTGAAGGCCGATATCGATCGTGAGATTAAGGCGGAAGATCTACAGCGCATGATGAAGGAGCAGGCCGATAGCAGTGGTCTGCACGAGATCTACGATGAGACCAGCACCGCACTCGATGAGGCGGCACTGGATGAGAATCTTGAGATTCTCGATGGTGATGAGATCGCCGATACCCTGGCCGATATATCGTCCAAGTCGGACGATAAGAGCGGCAACAGCCCTGAGACAAAAGAGCCTACGAGTGAGGAGTCGAGCGCTAAATGAGTGAGAACAGCGCTACGCCTGACGACCAGGTCAACGAACAACCCTTCGTCTCCCACCTGTTTGAACTACGCGATCGCCTACTACGGGTTGTATTAGCGATACTGGTCCTCTTTCTTGGCCTCTTTCCCTTTGCTAACGATATCTATGTGATTGTGGCGGGACCGTTGCTGGAGAGTCTGCCGACCGGTTCGACGATGATCGTCACCGGCCCGATCGACGCTTTCTTTACGCCGATGAAGCTGACCCTGGTTCTCTCGATCTACATCGTGATGCCCTTCATCCTGCTCCAGGTCTGGGGCTTCATCGCACCGGGCCTCTATACGCACGAGCGCCAGCTGGTATTCCCACTAATGGCCTCTAGCTCGCTGCTTTTCTATGCTGGCATGGCCTTTGCCTACTTTGTCGTCTTCCCGATCATGTTCCCATTCCTGGTTGGCTACACACCGGAAGGGGCGCAGATGATGCCCGACATTGGACGCTATCTGGAGATCGTACTGAAGCTCTTTTTCGCCTTCGGTCTCGCCTTTGAGGTGCCGATTGCCACCATTCTGCTCGTCACGACCGGTATGACGACCCCGGAAAGTCTGACCGAGAAACGCCCCTATGTGATCGTCTTCGCCTTTATCTTTGGCATGCTGCTCACCCCGCCCGATATCTTCTCTCAGACCCTGCTGGCGATTCCGATGTGGATTCTGTTTGAGGTCGGAGTCTGGTACTCACGCATCCTGGTCAAGCGCAAACGTAAACGTGAGATTGATGAGGGGTTGATCGATCCAGAGGCGGAGAGCGACGTTGATGAGTCCGGTGAGGCGCGTTTTACACCGATGAGCGACGAAGAGATGGACGAAGAGCTCGACCGCATTGAGGCCGAAGAGGCGTTTTACGACGACGATGAGGAAGAGACGCCAAAGAAGAGTTAGTCGTAGCTTGGGTTGAACGAAGTGATACCCAATATATGCCCAAGAACTTAACTGCTGCGCCCTTGGTGGGTTTCTCTTTACACCAAGGAGACTTTCTCGCTTCGCTCAGGGCGCACTCCACCCACCCCACGCTCCTCACACCCCGCATACCCAGCTGCTAGGCTCACCCTATCGAGCTATTTCATTGAGGCCGCGCCATGCGTCTGATCGCAATTCTACTACTCCTGCTCTATCTACCGCTGCTTAACGCGGCCAACACCCTGGCCGGTCACCCCTCTCCCTATCTAGCCATGCACGCTGAAGACCCTGTTGAGTGGCAGGCGTGGGGGCCAGAGGTGCTTGAGCGTGCGCGTCGCGAGAATAAGTTGCTGTTTGTCTCAGTGGGCTATTTCGCCTGCTACTGGTGCCATGTAATGCAGAAGGAGAGCTTCCGTGATCCCGCCGTGGCTGCGCTGCTAAACCGCTACTTCATTGCCGTGAAGGTCGACCGAGAGCTGCAGCCGGCGCTGGATGAGTGGTTGATGGGTTTTGTTGAGCGCACCGAAGGGCGCGGTGGCTGGCCGCTTAACGTCTTTATCACCCCTGCGGGCAATCCACTTGTCGGTACTGTCTACCAGCCGCAGCCCACCTTCAAACGGCTGCTTGAGGGATTGCAGGGACGTTGGGTGAGTGAACATCAATCGCTGGCACGAATGGCTGAAACAGCTGCCAGGGCAATGCAGGCCGAGGCCAGTGAGGCGCAAGAGCCGA
Source organism: Candidatus Reidiella endopervernicosa (assembly GCF_013343005.1). Lineage (GTDB taxonomy): Bacteria > Pseudomonadota > Gammaproteobacteria > Reidiella > Reidiella endopervernicosa. The sequence continues at coordinate 189,619 of NZ_CP054491.1, read as the reverse complement.
TGCCTGAGGATGGGGCTGCAGAGCTGCAGCAGCGATTCCTGCAGCAGCTGGATGACCACTGGGACGAGTTTGAGGGCGGTTTTGGAAATCAGAGCAAGTTTCCCTCGGTACCCCAGCTACGGACCATTCTGCACGCCAATGCAAAGGCCACTGACTCAGCGCTTGAGGCATTTCTCCATCTGACACTTAAACAGATGGCTGCTGCGGGTCTGCGTGATCAGGTCGGTGGCGGCTTTTTCCGTTACACCGTAGACCCCGGTTGGCAGATACCCCACTTCGAGAAGATGCTCTACGATAATGCGCAGTTGGCCGACCTCTATCTTGAGGCAGCGGTGCTGTTAGAAGAGCCGTACTATCGCGAGGTAGGGCTCGATACACTCAATTTTGTGCTGCGTGAGATGGCGGGTGATGGTGCCTACATCGCCAGCCTCTCGGCGGTCGATGAGCTAGGCGAGGAGGGTGGTGCCTACTTCTGGCGTAAGGAGATGCAGCGGTTGCTGAGTGCTGATGAGTGGCAGCTGTTAAAGCGCTACTGGGGCGTCGATCTGAGTGGTGCGGCCGAACAGCTTCCACGTCAGACAGTGATGTTGACCGTAGCGGCAATCAGTCTTGGGCTCAGTGAGCGGCAGGCACAACAACGGTTGATGAGTGCGCGTAGCAAACTGATAAAACATCGTCGCCTGGAACAGTTTCCACGTGATGTTAAACAGATTGCGGAGTGGAATGGGCTGCTGCTGACGGCGCTGAGTCGAGCTGTCATGGTGAGTGACCGCAAAGAGTATCGCGCAGCGGCCGAGGGGTTGGCCGAGTTCCTGGCAACACGCCAGTGGGATGGTCAGCAGCTCTTCAGGATGGCTTCGCGCCAGCAGCGTGTTGGTCGCGCGGTACTGGGCGATTACGCCGCAGTCGCTGAGGGACTGGCCTCATGGGCGAAGGTGACTCATTCAGAGCGCTATCTAAAACTGGCGGAAAGAGTGTTGCGTCGAGCATGGCGTGACTTCATGACCGAGCAGGGGTGGCAGTTGCAGGCGGAAGCGCTGGTCCCATTCGGTGTGGCAGAACAGGTGGTGAGTGATGGACCGATCGGATCACCCTCATCGCGGCTGCTAAAGGTGACGCTACAGGTCGCCAAACGGTTAAAGAGTCGAGCGTTACTACAGCGTGCAGAGCAGGCCCTTGGAAAGGGTTACGGTGAGATGAAAGGTTCGCCCTTCTGGTATGCAAGCCAAATCGACCTGCTGGCAAATTACCGCTCCGATTGATCCTCGTAACGTATGCGAATACCGTGTAACAGAGAGAGGGTAATCTCTTCCGCGCGTAGCTCCTTGGGGAAGTAGGTACCGGAGATTTTGGCGCCAAACAGACTGGTGCCTCGTATGTTGCAGTTTCGGAAATCGATGCCGCGCAGATCCGACTGGCGCAGGTAGCTGTCAGAGAGATCAAGGCCGTCGGCAATCATTCCCCGCAGATCGAGTCCGCGTAGGTCTGCGCCGGTGAGATCACACGTTGCACCGGCACGGATCTGTTCATTGAACTCTTCGACCTTACCGTGACGTAGTAGCTGGTAGAGTGGATCGTCTCGTATCTCGGGTGTACTCATGTGATCTCCATTCTCAATAGGTGTGGCTGACTATAGATATAGCACGATCCTCAGCGCTGGTATGCAGCCTCGTTGTCGCTGTGCAGTATGTGATAGATAGCAGGTAGCAGAAAGAGGGTTACAAGTGCCGAGAAGGAGAGACCAAAGACGATGCAGACCGCCAGAGGGCGTAGCATCTCAGCCCCTTCACCGAGCCCGAGTGCTAACGGAAGCAGGCCGACTATGGTGGTGAGGGTGGTCATCAGGATAGGGCGCAGGCGGATGCGAGCCGCCTCAACAATCGCCTCCAGCAGCAGGCTTCCCTGTTGCCGCAACAGCTCAATGGTCTCCACCAGCACGATGGCGTTGTTGACCACAATACCGACCAGCATGATCACCCCGAGCCAGACCGGCATTGAAAGGGGCAGCTCAAGCGCATTGATGCCGGTGGCGACACCGATCAGGGTGAAGGGGATGGCGAGCAGGATGATCAGTGGATTACGTAGCGACTCATATTGGACCGCCATCACCACAAAGACGAGAAATAGCGCCAGACCGAGCAGCATGGTGGTGGTTGTCTGACCGCGTTTAAGGGTTTCAGAGGCGCCCGCTTCGTAGATCACGTAACCCTCGGGTAGCTGAAGTTCGCTGAGTCGTGAATCGATATGCTGCAACACCTCGCCCAGCGTGGCGCTGCCACTTAGTGATGCGCTTACCTCGACGATGCGCTGTTGGTTGTCGCGCATGATCTGAGCGGCGGCAGGGACCAGCGCGATCTGTGCCACCTCACGCAGATGGATCGCCTGCTGTTCGCCATTATTGGTGTAGAGCAGGAGTTGCTGAAGCGATTCGATACCGCTGATCTCGCTGCGTGGAAGTCGTACGCGGATATCGTAGCTGCGGTCGCCCTCAAGATAGTCGGTGACGATACGCCCGGTGATAGCGAGTTGGATCGCATCGGAGATCTCTTTGGCACTTAGCCCCAGGGTAGCAGCGCGGTCACGATCAATGGTGACTGCCAGCTCCTGGCGCAGCTCCTCAGAGGAGTGGCTCAGGTTGCTGATACCCTCAACCCCCTGCAGCTGATCTACGATCTGATAGGCGAGCTCATCGAGTCGATCAAGGTCGGGTCCCTGCAGGCGCATGCTGATGTCGTCATCGCCGCTGCTGATGCGGATGCCGCGTACCCCTCGGGTTCGGATGCGCACCTTAATGCCGGGCAGCTGCTGTTTGGCGACCAGTTTGCGCATCTTCGCCACCCAGCTATCGGTGTTGCTGTCGCGTTGACTGCGTGGTGTGAGCTGTACCACCAGGCTGCCGCGATTACTCGACTCATACTGTGAGCGACCAAAGATAAAACCACCGACGGTAGAGAAGATTGAGACCACCTCGGGTTGCTCATTGAGTAGCGCCTCAATGGTGGCGACCTGCTGATCCATCTCAGTCATGGTGATGCCGCTGTCACCGGTGATGTGGATGTTGACGTTGCCATCATCAAGGCGCGGCAGGAAGGTCTGATTCTCGCCAAGGATGCCCTGCAGCGAGATGAAGAGGGCGGAACAGAAGAGTGCGACCATGAACACTCTGCGTCCAGTGCTCGCGATGACTCGCTCCAGGGTGTTGCCGTAGCGTAGTTGCAGCGCCCTGATCAGGGTATCGATGTGTTTTCGCAGAGGACTGATCTGACCGAGGGGCACCCGCACCGCAAGTGAGGGTACCAGCGTGAGTGCTACCAGTAGTGAGGCGAAGATCGCCGCCGAGATGGTGAAGATCAGCTCGCGAAATAGTAGCCCGATCAGACCGCTAATGAAGAGAAAGGGGAGGATCGCCGCGAGGTTGGTTGAGGTGGAGGCGACGATGGCGCTGTTGATTTCACCGGCAGCATGGCGGCCTGCCTCATCCCACCGCTCCCCCTCGCGCTGATGGCGGTAGATGTTCTCCAGCATCACGATGGTGTTATCGACCAGCATTCCGATACCGACGGTCAGGCCACCCAGGGTCATGATATTGAGGGTCAGTCCACCGACGTCCATCAATATAAAAGTTGCTGAGACGGCAATTGGAATCACACTGCCGATGATCAGGGTGCGGCGCAGGCTGCCAAGAAAGAGGTAGACGACAATCATCGCCAGCAGCGCACCACTGCTAGCAGCAATGACCGTATTGTTGACCGCCTGACTGACGTAGATGCTCTGATCGGAGACCGCCTCGATGACGATATCCTCGGGAATTAGCTGCTGCGAGCGGAGCCAGTCGAGGCGTGTGTGGACCATCTCGGCGACATCAAGGGTATTGGCGCCGGGCTGTTTCTGAATTGAGAGCTTGAGGCCAGGGCGGTCATTGAGGCGTACCCGTAGTCGTTCATCCTCGTGGCTGTCGACCACCTGAGCGACCTCATCGAGGCGAATGGTGCTGCCATCGGGCAGACTTATCGGCAGGGCAGTGATCTGCTCGATGGAGGTGAAGCGTGCGCTGGTGCGGGTCGGCAGTTCACGCTGCGGTAGGTAGAGACGCCCCCCCGGTGCCTCCAGGTTGCCCTCCTCGAGGGTGCCGATAAGGTCGTCGAGTTTTAGCCCCAGTCCTTCAAGACGTCCCTGGTCGGGCAGTATCTGGATCTCGCGTACCAGTCCACCACCGACCTCAGCCGCCGCGACCCCCGGCAGATTGAGGAACCACTTGGAGAAGGTGTAGTCGGTCCAGCTGCGCAGCTCGACGGTACTGCGTTCATTGGAGCTGATAATGAATTCGAGTATCGCGATCTGCGCCGGGTCGCGTTTGTAGATCACCGGTGCATCGATGGTATCGGGCAGAAAGCGTTTGGCTCGGTCGAGACGGGTACTGGCATCGCGCAGCGCCAGGTCGATATCTTTTCCGTAGGGGAAGGTGAGGTCGACTGAGGAGCGTCCCTCAGTGGTGCGCGACTGGACGCTGATCGCATCCTCAGTGATTGCCAGCTGCTCTTCAAGCTGGCGGGTAACACGGTCTTCCATCACCTTGGCGGGGACGCCGCTGTCGAGAATCCGTACTCTTACTTCGGGGTAGATCAGATGCGGCAACAGATCGACGGCAAGGCGCTGCAGGGCGGTCATGCCCAGAACCACTAGCGCTAATACCAGCATGATGATGCCGATCGGATGGCGTATCGCCCAGGCAGCGAGACCGCCGCTTCGTTCAGAGATGGCGCGCTGAATGGTAGCCACTAGTTTGCTGCCTTACCCTTCTCTGGTTTCGATTTGCCGGGTTCGATGACTGCCTTGCCGGGACGTAGACCGAGAAAACCGCGTGTGATGATCTGGTCGCCCGCGCCGAGTCCGTCGAGAATCTCGATACGGTTGCCGAGATGAATTCCCGTGACCACCTCAACCTGCCGAGCCTTGCCTTCGCCATCGACACGGTAGACGAAACTGCCGCTACGACCACTCTGGATTGCGGTGGCTGGTAGCAGCAGTCGTTCGGCGAGATTGGTGCTGAGGGTGATACGACAGAGCTGACCGGCACGCGCACCAGCGGGAACGGGTTTGATCTCAACTTCTATAATGCCCTGACGACTCTGCTCATCAAGGGTGGGGTGGATGCGGAGGATAGTGCCGGGGAAGGTGCGCTCACCAAGTGCATCGATGCGTACATCGAGCGTATCGCCGGTCTGCAGTGCGGGTAGCATCAGTTCGGAGACGGCTACCCGCGTAATCAGCGAGGCGGGGTCGATCAGGGTCAACAGGTGGGTGTGGCGAGGTGCGATGTCGCCGGGTGAGGCGAGGCGTGCGCTGAGAATGCCATCAAAGGGGGCGCTGATCAGGGTGTACTGCAGGCGTGTCTCGAGTACTCGCTCCTCGGCGCGGGCGACATCAAGCGCAGTGCGTGTGCGTGCCAGTTGGTCATCGGCGGCAAGCTTCTGTTTTACCAGTCGTTCAATGCGTTTCAGATCAAGTTCAGCCTGGCGGCGAGTAGCGCTCGCCTTGTCGAGCTGTGCCTTGAGGAGATCGCGCTCCATGCTAACGAGGCGATCGCCTTCGCTGATCTGATCACCCTCAAAGAAAGGTAGCTCAACGATACGACCATCCTCCTGGTTGTGTATCTCAACCTGGCGGCGCGCCTGCAGGGTGCCGGTGAGGGTGGTGCGGTGCCCCGCCGTCTCAAGGCTGACATCGATCGTTTCGACCAGATGCGCCTGTTTGGGGCGTTTTTTGTCGCCATTGGCCTGCTGATCACCGCAGGCAGTGATCAGCAATGCTGTTGAGAGTGTGAGTAGGTATATGAGTCGTTGCATAGGGCTGGTGGTTCTTCTTATTACCGGGAGCGTAGCAATCATCTCTTTCCTTGGACAGCGATTATCGGAGTCGCTATTTTTGCGGAAGCATGTTTTGGGCATCCAAGCCCAAGCAAGCGGCAAATACTTAACGCGACCGTTTATGCCTACGGCGCCCCGACCGTCCTGCGTACGTTGCGTAATCACCTCTTCGCGGCTCTACACAACTCCCTCACTGACTCTACGCCGACATAAAGCCGCTGCTGCATCTTCTTCGTCGTTCGCTCGCGCTCTCAACTACGAATAGGCAGACGGCGTCGACTATCGCGGACTAACCGCCTTCGCTTCGCTATCCATGGCGGTCAGCGTTGGTAAAAGTGTACAACTCGCTCGGTATCAGTTCTATGTCGCGCGATTTGATAGGAATCGCCGCCATGGATTGGGTCTTTGAATGATGGCGGATACCACGATAAAAATAGATAAAGATGGATGGGGATGATAATGATAAGAAGCTTTTTCTCGCGCTGGTTCTCTCTTGCACTTCTCTCGGTAGCTGTCACCGTTTCACAGGGCGTACAGGCGGAGGATGAGGAGGCGCTGGTCTTCTCGACCGCACCGACCCATTCGCCGGAGAAGACGGTGCAGCTCTACACGCCGCTGGTTAATTACCTGAGCGAGGTCTCTGGACAGAAGATCGCTATCGAACCGGCTCGCAACTACCTCGAATACACCAATAACATGCGTGAGGGTGAGTACGATATCGTCTTTGATGGTCCTCACTTTGTCGGTTGGCGCATGGAGATGCTGGGTCATGCACCGTTGGTACGTCTGCCGGGCGCAATCCGAATCGTAGTGGTGGTGCCTGAGAGCTCTAGTGTTACTGACATCAAAAAATTGAGCGGCAAGAAGGTCTGCTCTTTCGCATCACCCAACATGCTTACTATGGCCTTCCTACAACAGTTCGATAATCCGGTGCGTCAGCCAGTAATGCTCTCGGTGAAGGGCTTCAAGGGGCTGGTCGAGTGTCTCAAGGCGGGCAAAGCCGAGGCAGCAGTACTTCGTGATAAACACTGGGAAAAGATGGATCAGGCTGGCTTCAAATTGCTCTACGCACCTGAACGCAGCTACCCAGAACGCACCATCTCCATTACCGATGAGGTTGATGAGGAGCTTCACGAAAAGTTGACCACGGCGCTTCTGAGTGAAGAGGGTCTGGCAAAGGCCGCGGGTCTGCTGGAGACCTTTAAGCGCAAGAACTTCGTCGCGGCCAGCGAGGATGATTATGACGGTGTTGGCGAGCTTCTCGATCCTATTTGGGGATTCCAGCTCGAACGATAGTTACATCTTCAATGTTAAAAAAGGCTGCTTCGGCAGCCTTTATTATTGTCTGTATTTGATCTACTACTGATTTTTGAATTCAAGCACGCCATTTAACGCTTGTTTACAACCTGTTGATTGTCTGGGTTGTAAAATCTTCATGTGAAATTTAGAGCGACCAATACTGTGGTCAGCTCTCTATCACGCTATTCGTGATGCCATGGGCCGTACGGGTGGCTCTGTTTGATAGGTTGGAGGACAGCAATGCTGATTGATGACAAGACGGCTGAAGAGATTATTCGTGGTTTCCATATTCCAGCAAAACCCGAGGTGTTGAGTCAGATTCAGCGGCTTGCGAATGAAGAAACCCCGATCCATCCAAGGTGGCTGAGTGTGTGGCGAGTGACGTGGGCCTGTCTGCCGCGATCCTGAAGACTATTAATTCACCCTACTATGGACTCTCACGCATGATCTCCGATATCCAGCAGGCGGTCATGCTGTTGGGTACACGTTCAGTGGCCAATCTGGTTGCGACCCACGAGATCAGACATGCAATGAATCAAAAGTCGTGCATCTCCCATGAGCGGTTCTGGGATGAGGCGACAGATGTTGCAAAGACCATGGTTTACATTGGCAAAAAGACCGATCAAAAAGTGCAATTCGAGGAGCTGTATGCGGTGGGGCTTTTCCATGATTGTGGTATCCCAGCAATGGCAAACAGGTTTGATGACTACAAGAGTCTATTGATTGAGGCGAATGAGAAGCACGATGCGACGATCTCTGAGCTGGAGGAGGAGCGATATAATACCAACCATGCGGTCGTTGGTTACTTCATCGCTAATTCATGGGATCTACCGCGTGGACTCTGCGAACTGATCCTCCGACACCATGAAGAGGATGCGCTTGATCAGTCGAGTGACGAGGCTTTTGTCACGATGTACTCCATTCTGAAGATGGCAGAGAATATTGTTGAGCGAACCCGTCGTTTTCACTCGAATTCGGAGTGGCTGTGGGTAAAGGATGGTGTGTTGGAAGCGCTAGGTTTAACCAGCCTGGATTACAGCGACCTTGAGGATGATGTCAGTGAGTTTGTACTCGTTTGAGGTGGTAGATTAATAGCGATGCCAGTCATTCATTTGAGCGGTTCTGCCTCTTTAGGCTCTTGATCTGAGTGGCGTCTCTATTGTCGTCACGGTTATGACGAGGTTTGTAACTGCTCTTCAATCCACGGATAGGTCAGTTCAACGCCTTTTTTAAGCAGTTCACTCACTTTCCAGCCAATCATTTTTTCATAGAGTCGGTTGTCTGAGTTGCGTCCACGTACTCCAAGAGGGCCTTCGATGTGACGTAGCGTTAATGATTTTCCAGCGACCGCCATAATCATCTCAGCTAAACCGTTGATAGTGATCATCTCCTCGGAGCCAATATTGACTGGCCCCGCCCAGTCTGAGCGCATGAAACGTGTGGTTGCTTCAAGGCACTCATCTATATATAGAAATGAACGTGTCTGTTCCCCGTCGCCCCATATCTCAATCTCACCTCCATCATCAGCCTCGGCAACCTTGCGGCACAGTGCGGCGGGTGCCTTTTCGCGACCATCATTCCATGAACCCTCGGGGCCAAAGATGTTGTGGTATCGGCCGACTCTAACCTGCATGTCATAGTTTCGCTGGTAGGCGAGGTAGAGGCGTTCGCTAAAGAGCTTCTCCCAACCATAATCACTGTCAGGCTGGGCTGGGTAGACCGTGCTCTCCTCGGTGGTGGGGTCGTTGGCAGTCTCCTGATTGAATTCCGGATAAACGCAGGCTGATGATGAATAAAAGATGTGTTTATTGTTGCGCTTACGGCAGGCTTCGAGCACGTTGAGGTTGATCATGGCAGAGTTGTGCATGATGTCGGCATCGTTGTCGCCGATAAAAACGAAGCCAGCCCCTCCCATGTCGGCAGCAAGCTGGTATACCTCGGTGAAAGGCCGATCAATTACATGACTGCAGAGGTGTGGGTCGCGTAGATCGCCGACGACGAAGTCATCGGCTTCTGTTGCTGCAAATTCAGGAAATTTCAGATCGACTCCGCGAACCCAAAAACCCTCTCGTTTAAGGCGTTTGACTAAATGACTGCCAATAAATCCGCCAGCACCGCACACCAGAGCACTCTTCATATGTTGTTATTCCGATTTTAGATGGGATGATGTTTTTTTTTCGAGCGGATAGCCTAACTGATATCACGGTTTTGATACAGATAAGATGATTGTTTCAGAGTGCGTGGTAACTTGGCGCGTGATCGGTATAGTGATCAACGCAAGTGATATCAGCTCCAAGTGCAAGCAACAATGAGTCGTTATGATAGGTGCCGTAGTGAAGGGTGGTAGTGAAATTCAGGAAGATTGCGAGCAGGGCTTGTTCGAGATCCGTATTAATCATGCTAATGCGGGTTTTTTTGCGTATGTGACTTTTGTTATTAACCAGTTACTCCACTGTGAACGTGAGGGGTATACGCCTGTGGTCCATTTTGGCTCATGGTCTGAAAATGGTAGCAATGCCTATTACGATCCTGAGTATGGCGAAAACACATGGGACTACTATTTCGAGCCGGTGGCAGGCGTTACCTATGAGGATGTTGAGCGGCGATTGGTTGATCCGGATGACTCTTTGCAGGGTGGTGATCTGCATCGGCTGACGAACAGTGAGCTATGGCATCTGCATGCAGGCGATGAGCGAAGCGTTTTTGCCTATCCGTATGGAGTCTTCAAAGATAAGGTCGAGCTTGATGAGGCGTGGTATCGGGACAACAGAGAGCGGGCTCATGCTGTTATTCAGAAATACATCCATCTCAAGCCGCATCTGGTTGAACTGCTCGAGTCGTTCGTAGAGCGGCTGTTTGCGGGTCACAAAGTGCTAGGTATACATATGCGTGGTACCGATAAAGGCACGGCTGACTCTGCAACGCAGTTGATGAAAATCATTCCACCTAAGCAATATTTTCCATATATCGATCGATATGTCCTGGAAAATCCAGAATGTAAAATATTTGTTGCAACCGATCAGGTTCAATATCTAGATGAGATGCGTACGCGATATGGTGATCGCGTTCTCTCGCTCGATGTGTCGCGCTCAAGACGCTCTATAAATGCATTCCAGCAACGCAAGCAGGGGAGTGGCTACATCAAGGGTGAAGAGGTGTTGCTAGATTGCCTGCTTCTGTCGCGCTGTGACTTTTTGTTGAAGTGCTGTTCTGCGGTTGGAGAGTTTGCAATCTACTTTAATCCAGAATTGCCTTGCATCGACTTGAATCATGAAATGATGGGCGTTTCGTTCGTAGATAAGATTCGCCACTACTGGGCACAACAGAGATACAAGATTCTTCGTAAGTGGGATAAGTGGCACCGAAAACATGGCCGAGTCTCTTTTCTGAGCTACCGAAAGAGTAAGACTGAATGATTAGAACGGTTAAGAAATGGCTTAATTTAAAAAAACTGTGGTTTGATTTCAAAGTAAGAGAGAAGAAACGAAAGCGAAGTGAGAGTGAGGAGCGTTACATTGAGGCACCGAAAGTCACCTTCGTTATCCAGTCGTTCAACCACTGTGACAATATTAAGATGTTGGCCGAAAGGCTACAGAGTCTTCCCTATCAGGAGTGCATCGTCTGTGAGGATGGCTCGGTTGATGGTTCCCTTCGGCAGTGGCTGAAATATTTCAACCGCCCGAACGACTTTGTCATTCACTCAAACGATCTGCACGAGATTAGAACCTATGACCGTGCGCTTCGTTATGCCAATGGTGAGCTTGTCTGCCTGTTGCAGGATGATGACGCCCCGCCCTCAACGTCCGCTTGGTTCGATGAAGCGGTATCGTTATTCAATCGCTATCCAGATCTGATCGTGCTCGGTGGCTGGCTCGGTTTTCAAGGTATTGAGTCAGATAGTGTTGAACAGAAGCAGTATTGGTCTGCTGGTGATCTTACTAACCAGTACAAAAAAGAGGCGTTACACAGCGAAGGTGGAGGACCAATGCACCGGTTTGTCGAGGCGATCAATGTAGGACCCGTGTTTATACGCCGGAAGGCGTTTGTTGATATGGGGGGTTTCGATCTGGATTTTTCTCAAGTGGGTTGGCCGGGTATCCATTTTGACGTCGCGCTCTCTTTACAGGTATGGCTGCAGGGCGGCCAGGTGGCATGGTATGACGCGGGATTTCGTCAGGCCGGAGCTAGAGGTACAGAGAGCTTTGGCAATCTGGATAGGCGTAAACAGCAGCTAATTACGAATCATAAGTTACTGGTTGAGAAGTTTGGCGAACAAATGGCCGATATCCAGAAACGAGTTGCTGAGTCGGAAAAGGCGAGAACGGACTGGGCTTGATGTGGATATGATCTTTTATCCGGTTGAGGACGGCAGATGAAGACAGAGTGGCTTGTCGTGGGTGCGGGTTTGACCGGTGCGACATTGGCAGAGCAGATTGCAACCAGGCGTGGAGAGTCTGTGCTGGTTGTCGATCAGCGCAATCATGTGGCTGGAAATGCCTTTGATGAAGAGGATGAGTGTGGGATAACCGTGCATCGATACGGCCCCCACATATTCCACACAAATAGCCGTGTGGTGTGGGACTATCTTTCGAAATTTACTGAATGGCATAGCTACAGGCACCATGTGCTTGGTTCTATTGATGGTGAGTATGTGCCGTTACCTGTAAATCTGAATAGTATAGAAAAGCTGTTTCCCAAACAGATGTCGCAACGTTACATCGAAAAGCTGTTAAACACATATTGCAATGGTGAAAGGGTACCGATTCTTCAGTTGATGGAGAGTAGTGATTCGGATATTAGGGCATTCGCTGAATCGGTCTATCAGCGTGTGTTTGAGCAATACTCACTCAAACAATGGGGGGTGGAGCCAGAGCAGTTGTTGCCATCGGTTACAGCGCGTGTTCCAGTCTCGCTTTCTCGTGATGATGGTTACTTCCAAGACACCTACCAGGCGATTCCGGTGGGTGGATATACCGCGATGGTTAATAATATGCTCGATCATCCGAATATCGAAGTAATGTTAGGGGCTGAATGGGAAGAGATACAAAGTAGGGTTGAGTATAAGCGGCTGGTTTTTACCGGCTCGATTGATCAATATTTTGGCTACAAGTTTGGACGGCTGCCTTATCGGAGCATCGACTTTAAATATCAAACACTGCCGATAAGCAGATTTCAAAAAGCTGGAGTGGTCAACTATCCGAATGATCATGACTACACGCGGGTGACAGAGTTTACCCAGTTGACGGGACAATCATCCACATCCACTACGCTGTTGTATGAATATCCAGTTCAACATGAACCTGGCATGAATACCCCCTGCTACCCGATGCCAATCAGGGAAAATAGATCGCTGCTGCGTCGCTATAAAGATGAGGCAGAAAAGATCAGTGAGTCTGTGCTGTTTGCGGGCAGACTGGGTGACTACATGTATTACAATATGGATCAGGTTGTCGCCAGAGCCTTGAAGCTGGCGTCTACGCTTTGATTCCGATACGCCTCTCTACGAGTAAAGCATTTGCGAATGAAAAATAGAGATAACCGCCGTATCAATGATAGGTTGCTTGATCATGCATTGGGTCTACTAAAAAAAGAGTCGAGACTTGAGTATGTAGGTGAGTATGGCTCTGAGATGATGACGTTTGAGGCTCCCCAGGTTTAACGGATGAATTAATTAAGAGGCACACTTTGCCTCGTATTCTGCAGGACTTACATACCCCAAGTACGAGTGACGCCTGCGTCTGTTATAAAAGACTTCGATGTATTCAAACAGACTCTGCTTTGCTTCCTGTTTGGTTTTGTAATCTTCGTAATCTACCAGTTCGGTCTTAAGTGTACCGAAGAAACTTTCCGCCACCGCATTATCCAGGCATTCACCTTTACGGCTCATGCTGCAGCGTAATGAGCTCTCTTTCAACAGCCTCTGGTAGTCACCTGAAGTATAGTGGTCTGAGTGCACAACTACAGACTCTACTCGGCCTCTTCGCCAGATAGCCATCGTGAGTGCGTCCTTCACCAGTAGAGTGTTGTTATGGTTGCTCATAGCCCAGCCAATGACATGCCTTGAATAGAGATCAATGATGACGGCCAGATAAAGCCACCCTTGCCGCGTCGGTATGAAGGTGGTGTCAGAGACCCAGGCTTTATCAGGTCTTTCCACATCAAACTCTCGCTTAAGCAGATCTGGCGCGGGCTGCATCGTGTTCTTTGAGTTAGTCGTTATGACAAACTTTCTAGCCATCTTAGAGGCAATGTCATTTGCCCTCATCAGTCTGGCCACACGATTAACACCAACACGTTCGCCCATCTCTTGCAGATCTTTATGGATGCGAGGCGATCCATAGATCTGCCGACTTGCCTTGTGAAACAGCTTTATTTTAGCGGTGAGCTGGCGATCCTCAATGGAGCGCTTGCTTTCAGGTCGGTTGCACCATGAATAGTAGCCATTCACTGATACATCAAGCGCATGACAGAGCCGTATAATTCGATGCTTTGTGCTGAGCGATTGAATAAAGGCGTACTTCACTTGAGATCCTCGCAAAGTACGCGGCGGCTTTTTTTAGGATTTCAAGCTCCTCTTTCAGCCGTTCATTCTCTTGGCGAAGGGTGGTGACTTCGCTTTGATCCTGCTTCTTTGGCCTTCCCGGACCTTCAAAGGCTTTGTTTCCTTTGTTGGATAACTGCTCTTTCCATTTGTAGAGTTGATTACGCCGAATACCAAGCTCCATAGCGATATCAGTGGCTGGTCTATCAGACTCATCCATCAGGCGAACCGCTTCTAATTTGAACTCTTTGGTGTAGGTCTTATATGGCTTGCGTTTTCTAGTCATTTGGATACTCCTATGGCGACATTGTCGCTTATTAAAAGTACCCGTTAAACTGGGGAGGTTCAGTTTGTCCCTTTGTCGCTTGGCTGAAGCAGGAGGGGCATCTCAGGGGGCGGAGAATAGTTTCCTACAATGGAATGCGTCCATACTATTTCTTTCTCGATGAGGATGAGTTTGAGGAGAAGGATGAGCCCCGTCGGTGCTTGCCCGTGCACGAGCGATACTGGCCTTACTGTAATGAGTTTGATGGCGTAGTTAATCCCTGGAAAGTCTATATCGATTACCGAGGGCATTACCGAAGTAGTCAATCCCGGGGTGAGCGGCCGACACTGTTTGTTCAGAATAAATTCACGGTTGAGTGGGATGTTGGCCCGATAAATTACATGCCGCTATATGCGCTTGAACGATTGATGGATCTCACTGCCGATCGTTATCAAGTGATCTATAGTTGTCCTAGAATTCCCCTTTCGGGTTATTCCGATGATCATAACTCGGCCTGTCACTATCCGGATCGTGAGATTATAAATCGATATAATCATGTGACCGACCTTGAGCAATCAACGCTGGAGTCTGGCGGTGATTACAATCGTACAAAACTCAACCTGCTCGCCGATGCACAGGTGTATGTGGCGGTGCAGGGTGGTGGAGCAAACATTCTTCCCTATTTTGGAGGTTCGGTATTATTCCTACTCCATCAAAAGGGAAGAGAGTATCCCTACACCTATAAAAACGGCGCCTATAAAAGTTTGTCTGAATCACCCCCGGAATTAATGTTGGCGAGAAATGCAAAGGCCTTTGATAAGGGGCTGCGTGTCATTGAGTATCTTGAGAGTGTCAAGGGTGAGCTTCGCCTGCCTTCACCCTACCGACTATCATCGTTACCGTGGTCGGCAAGAAAGAGCATTATCAAACTTTGCAGTTGATCTTCAGTCGATTTGCTGGCGAAGGCGATTATTATATTTTGATTCGAGTGCGTGATTGCATAGGTATTATTTATTGAGTCGTTGAGAGTGAGTCTCTTGCTGATTATTAGAGCGATTTTAATAATATGCAGATCAAACTATCGCTACTTCGCAATCAATAGTGAGGCGTTACCGAGTTCGGCCCAGATGGTGTTAAATCGGTCACGCTTCATCACGTAGAAGCCCTGCGCAGGGTCCATGATGGCGACCTTCTCCTTGTTAATCCCTATCACCGCAATGTAGTGGTTGTACTCCTCGGCGAGAATGCGCACCAGCCTGCGCGTAAATTCGAAAGGGGTCTCGATATATGGTCTCGGTTCGGTGCGCACGGCGACTATGACCGGGCGACCCTTGGCGATCATCTGTTCGAGCAACTTACCATTTGCCTTCAGTACAAAGGCCTTCAAACGCGAGTGCCTCTTAACAATTGTCTTGAGTTCGGCCAGAGAGTAACCCTCTTCGGTGTCGGCAGGGGGGTGATCCACAAGCATGGTCTGCTGATCGATGGGCGAGCCCCAGAAGTCGGAAACACTCTGGATGACCGCAACACCGCAGGTCACAGCGCTCTCCTGTTCGACGTAAGGGACCTTTATATAGGTCATGCCAGCAAACTCTCTCTGAAACGCCCTCTCGCCGCTCTCTTTGATTGGCATATTGATGCAGCCACTCATTAGCAGGCTGATCAACACGATGGGCAGAAGGGTGAGTGTGCGTAATGTCATGGGCGTGATCTGGCTACTCGGGTGGTGGATTGAAAAAGGCCATCGTGGTGAGACTCAACACGATGGCCAATAGTGAAGATATTTAATGGTTGCTACTCGGAGATAGCGTACACCAGTACGGCGACAGAAATGACCGTAACGGCGATGATCGCCTCGTCGCTCATCTCGCCGGCCTTAACGGTAGCTGCCTGTTGAGATTTTCGCTCCAGAGATGCGAGAGCATTCAATTCGCTGCCACTCAAGGAGTGAGCCTGTGTGACTGGGGTGCCGCTAACTCGAGCCGGACCAGCCTCTGAGGCGTAGAGTGGAAGAGAGCCAAAGAGCATGAACACGGCAAGAACAGTTGAGACTAATTTCTTCATGATTCTCTCCTTTGTGTATCTGGTCGTTGAACATTGGTGCCGGAATCGTCAACAACAGCTACAACCCCTCACCAGCCAAATACCCTCGAAAGACAGATGTTATTTAGCTGCCCCTCTTTCCATGAGTGTAGCCGCTGTTGATTGGAATGGTATGTGATTGATTGGGTATCGCAGCCGCGTGTTAATGGATGCGCCCTAAGCAGGGTTCCCGCGCTGACCGCCATGGAGAGCGAAGTGAGGGCGGTTAGTCCCCGATAGTCGACGCCGTCTGCCTAATCGTAGTTGAGAGCGCGAGCGAACGACGGAGAAGATGCAGCAGCGGCTTTATGTCGGCGTAGAGTCACTGAGGGAGTTGTGTAGAGCCGCGAAGAGGTGATTACGCAACGTACGCAGGACGTCGGGGCGCCGAAGGCATAAACGGTCGCGTTAAGTTTTGCTGTTTGCTTGGGCTTGGATGCCCAAAACAAACTTTCGCAAAAAGCGACTCCCGAAGATCGCAGCTTGGTTGATATTCCAGACTGGATATTGCTTACGATTGTGGCAGCGTGACTTGTTAATAAATACTCTGTTATAGACAGGTAGTCGATATTTGCAATTGAGTTGGAGTTAGCGTGCTTAGCCATTGTTTATGACCATCAATTACAACGGTTTGTTGCGTTTTTATCACTCTGGCGGGGTACCGTTATAGGGTGGAGGTGCATCGCTGAAGCGGCAGAGGGTGATTGATGCCAACAACAGGTTGTAACGTACTGTTTTTGCTATGATGCAGATGAGTTGTATTGGTGAAGGGATTCAATTTCTTGCAGTGTAGGTGGTGCTATGCGAATTATGAATGTCTCTTTAATCACGCTTCTGTTGGCCATTGGCCTGCTTGCTCCTATCCCGCCTGGTCAGGGCCTTTCAAGGTGCTGGTGGTGATGAGTTACGAGCAGCACAATCCTTGGTGCGAGGAGATAAAGGAGGGAATCGAAGGTGTTCTTGGTGAACACGCAGATCTCACCTATTTCTACATGGATACCAAGGCTGATCTGGCCGGGGGCCGGAAAAGGCGCACCAGGCCTATGAGCTTTATCAGCGTCTCCAGCCCGATGGAGTGATCACCGTGGACGATAATGCGCAGTCCATGCTGGTGGTCCCCTATCTAAAAGATAAGGTTGATACCCCGATCTTTTTGTGGCGTAAATGCCGATGCCGGCGACTATGGTTATCCAAACCGGCATATCTCAGGAACCCTGGAGCGTGGCCACGTTAGGGAGTCTATCGCCTTTCTCAAACAGTTGGTTCCGCAGTTTGAACAGGTCTGCTTCATCGCGAAGGCCAGCCCCTCGGGAGAGGCCTTGCAGAAACAGGTGTTAGCAGAACGAGATAACTACATCGTGCCGGTCGGGGAGTTCTATCTGATCAACTCCATTCAAGAGCTACGGCGCATCGGTGAATCGGCCGATCAGAGCTGTGGAGCCGTCTACATGGATAGTCTTGAAGGGGTTGTTGATGAAGAGGGGCGTGCGCTGACTAATCGAGAGATTATCTCCCGCTTTTCCAGCTTCTATCCAGGGCCGACTATCGGTGCCAATCGCTACCACGTCGAAGAGGGGTCTTGAGTGCCGTCGTCAAAACGGGGCAGGAGCAGGGAAGGATTGCCGCCGATATTTGCTGCGCGCCCTGCGGAACGCCGCTTGCCGAGCTGCCGGTTACCCGTAACTATCAGGGACGTCGGCTGATAAATGTCACTACCCTTGAAAACTCGGAATCCACCCGCGCCCCATGGTGCTGCGCGGTACGGATCTGGTACGGACCACTCCGCATAAAGAGCACCAGTAAGCCTGGTGTGTGGAAAATATGAGCATCTATAGCCGTCTACGTATCCGTACCCGGTTATGGCTGTTGGTACTCCTGATACTGGCAGCGTTCGGCATGGTAATAACGCTGGTCGGCGTAGCCCTGTTCGATACACAGCGCCTGGCCTCCGAGGTCGCAACGACCCAGATTAATCAGGTCGTCGACAATGCAGACCGAATCAAGGCGCTGACTGCGGTCTCATCCGAGATTGAACTGTTCAATTACACGTTTCACCTCAAACGCGACACGCTTGCGGGCGATAGTCAGCGCATTGAGGCTGCGTTAAGGAAGATCGCAAGCAATACGCAGAACGGTACGGTGCGCCGCGCGCTAGATATGCTGACGACGCACTTTGTGCGCTATGTGAGAGCTGTTCTGTAATTAACCGCACAAATGATGAAATCCAGGTAGTGGATGACCTTGCAGACAACGAGCTGACGGCGCTAGAAGATCTAATCAGCGCCTGGTTGATTGAGGCGACTCTCGCCGGCCGGGACACAAATTATGTAGACCAACTTCTAAGCCTGATCACGGGTTATCGGGAGAGCCTGCTGTTGATCGGTAAGTTGTTGGCGGAGCAGGAGGGGCGTCGTTGGGGCTGGGTAGCGACGCCCGCGATCTCACGGTGGGGAACGAGCTTGATGCCCTCTATCTGCGCCTGCAGACGATTACAGCCTCCTCCCTGAAGTCACTCTGCATGGTCATCAGCTTGCAGAGTATGTCGATCGTTATCGTCAGTTGGTTAAAGCGCTGCAGCGTGCGTGGATCGATAAGGGTGGGCACCGACGTGTTTTGGATGCCAGCCTGCAGCGCGTGCTCGCCCAGATGGCACGCGCCGACAGGGAGGCCAAGAGCAGGGCGGAAGAGGTGGGCGATGAGATAGAGGCGCTAATTCTCCAGACCGGGCTCTGGGGTATCGCCCTGTCTTTGTTGGTTGTCGGGATTATGGGGCTTACCACCATATTCATCGTACGTCGTCATATTGATGCACCACTCAATAAGATCGTCACTGCTATCTCCAGTATGGGGCAGGGGTTGGATCGTCCCATTAACCTCAATCGCGAGGATGAATGGGGTCTTATTGAAGAGGCGCTGAACCATATGGGACGTGATTTGGCCGCATCTTATTCGGCGCTGGAAGAGAGCGAGGCGCGTTACCGGCTTCTGGTCGAAAACCAGAGTGACATGGTGATAAAGATTGATACAGAGGGGCGCTTTTGTTCGCCAATCCGGCCTACTGCGAAACCTTCGGCAAGCATGAGGAGGAGCTGTATCTACAGCCCCTGCTGTCCATGGTGCACGAGGAAGACCAGGAGGTTGTGCGCCAGGCATTGTCAGCCCTTTATCAGCCACCCTTCACCACATATGTGGAGCAGCGCTCGAAAACCGGTGATGACTGGCGTTGGCTGGCCTGGTCGCATCGAGCCGTCCTGGATGAGCACGGTGAGGTCATCTCGATCATCGGTGTCGGACATGATGTTACCGAGCGTAAGCAGACCGCGGAGAGACTGGAGCTCGCGGCCAAGGTGTTCTCGCATAGTCGTGAAGGGATCATGATCACCGATAGCAACGGTGATATTGAGGTGAACGAAGCGTTCACCCGGATCACCGGCTATGGCCGCGATGAGGTTATGGGGAAGGATCCGCGAATCCTCAGCTCTGGTCGCCAGGCACCGAAATTCTACGCTGAGATGTGGAGCGAACTGACCGAAAAGGGCTACTGGTCAGGAGAGGTCTGGAATCAGCGCAAGGATGGCACGGTGTATGCCGAGATGCTCACTATTACTGTCGTGCACGATGCATATGGTAAGAGCCAGCACTACGTCGGCCTCTTCTCGGATATCACGGCGCAAAAGAGCATCAACAGCAGCTGGAGTACATTGCGCATTATGACGCGCTGACCAATCTGCCTAACCGAGTGCTGCTGGCTGACCGACTGCGTCAGGCTATTTTCCAGATGCGGCGGCGAAACAAGAAACTTGCGGTAGCCTATGTCGATCTGGACGGTTTCAAGGAGATCAATGACAGCCACGGCCACGATGTCGGCGATCAGTTTCTGGTGGCGCTGGCCGCGCGTATGAAGATGGTCATGCGCGATGGTGACTCTATCGCACGTCTGGGGATGAATTTGTCGCGGTATTGATCGATTTAAACAAAACAAAAGATGTTGTGCCCATGCTTGCACGCATGCAGGCATCCGTAGCACAGCCGGTGCATGTGCGGGATCTCGTGCTGCAAGCATCCGCCAGTATCGGTGTAACATTCTATCCCCAGGCGGATAATATCGACGCGGATCAGCTGCTACGACAGGCGGATCAGGCTATGTACCAGGCAAAATTATCTGGTAAGAACCGCTTTCACATCTTCGATGCCGAGAAGGACCAGAGTGCAAGGGGCATCATGAAAGCCTGGAACATATCAGTCATGCACTGGAGACGGGGCAATTTGTCCTCTATTACCAGCCCAAAGTTAATATGCGTAGCGGTGAAATTATCGGTGCCGAAGCGCTGATCCGATGGCAACATCCAGAGCGTGGACTGTTACCGCCAGCTGAGTTCCTCTCGGTAATAGAGGGCCACAAATTAGCGATAGAGTTGGGTGAATGGGTGATTGAGAGCGCATTGACGCAAATGGAATTATGGCGTTCGGTCGATCTAAATCTCTCGGTAAGCGTGAACGTGGATGGTTATCAGCTACAGCAGGCAGATTTCGTTAATCGCTTGAGCGAATTGCTGAAGGCCCACCCAGCCATCGATCCTGGTGATCTGGAGCTGGAGGTGCTTGAGACGAGTGCCTTGGAAGATATTGAATACGTCTCCAATCTGATGCGCTCCTGTCTGGATATGGGCGTACGCTTTGCACTTGACGATTTTGGCACCGGTTACTCGTCACTCACCTACTTTAAGCGGTTACCTGCCGATCAACTCAAAATCGATCAGAGCTTCGTGCGAGGCATGCTCGATGATCCGGAAGATCTGGCTATCCTGGAGGGTGTAATGGGGCTGGCCACGGCCTTCAGACGTCAGGCCATTGCAGAGGGTGTGGAGACTGTTCAGCATGGCGAGATGCTGCTGCGTCTCGGATGTGAACTGGGGCAGGGTACGCTATCGCCAGGCCCATGCCTGCCGAAGATATCCCGGACTGGATCGGTAGCTGGCGGCCTGATCCAACGTGGGCTGATCAACACCCTGTTAGCCATGAGGATCTTCCACTGCTATTTGCCCATGTTGAGCATCGTGCCTGGATAGTTGCGATCGAAGCATTCATCAAAGGTGAACGAGCCTATCCACCGCCGCTGGATCATCAGCAGTGCCGATTTGGCCATTGGTTGGAAGGGGTGGGCAGACTCGTTATGCTGCGCAGTCCAGCTTCCAGGCCATTGTCACTCTGCATCGACAGGTTCACCTGTTGGCAGCGGATCTGCTTGAGCTTCAGTCTCAAGGTGGTGATCCGGTTCCGAGGCTGGAAGAGCTCTATCAATTGCGAGATGAGTTGCTAAAGCAGATGCAGGAATTAGAACAGCAAGGGTAACAAGATAGGTTCTCTCATCAATGCTGTTTGTCCTGATGAAGCATTTTACATATGCACGGCTGTTAGAGCTGTAGACGCTTGACAGCAACGCTGCTTGAGGCGATCAGATGGTTACGAAAAAGCGGTATGTGAAGTCGTGCTTTGTTGGTGTATTGAAGATAATCTCACACCGTCTCCACTGCGAGGCATAGATGACTGGCTCACCAGAGCCCGAACCGGGCAAGGAGTTAGTAGTCAATCGGCTTCCGTCTATAAATAATTTCTAGATTTAATAAGAGGCATGCAACGTTAACAATAGATGAGTCGGGCTTCCTCGACTTATGAATTAAAACAATGACTATGCGGTCCGCTTAACCTTCTCTTGTTGTAATCGCCCCAAATTGTTAGTAATTATTAGATCTGCCAATTATTTGAATAATTGTTAGTGATCCCCATGCATTCCACAAACTGTCTGCATACGGACAAATAAAAGCCTTACAACAAAACTGCTGTAAGGCATTGATACAGTCGGTGGACCTGCTTGGACTCGAACCAAGGACCAAAGGGTGTGATTACCTCGGAGTCATTGATTGAGTGATGGTGGAACGTAGTATTCCGAGTGGTTTTATCGGTGGCTCTTTGTTGACGAACCCTAACCGAACCTGTTGCTTTCCTAACAGTAAGGGGTTGTCAGTATCGAAGCTGAATTGTGCAGAGACATGGCGAGCTTCTCTGTTTTGCTCCTGCCGTACTGAATCGCTAGCCGGTCTTCCCAGATACCTCTGATTATTACCGAAGTACCATCAACTTGTTATGGGCATAAAAATGCACGCCTCGAAGAGTGGGCTGGTTTAGAAGCAGTGAGACTGGTTGATATGCGTGATGATCCCTCAGGAGTCAGGCCCAGAAAATTGAGTTAGTCATCTCTTGTAAAGGGTCTTATGTTGATGGATAAGTGAAGGTAATAGAAAGATGGTGGTCCGTTACTTAGGCATAAAAAGGCCCGCTAGGCCTTCTGCGCAGCATAACTACAACGGTATATTAAAAGCTGTGAACAATGCCTAGAGAGAAACCACTTTGATCGCGACCACCACCATCACCGAGTCGATCGCCATGATCGACACCGCCGAGATAACGTTCTGAATCATCGTCATTCTCAAGTGATGCATACATGCCATAGATGGTGGTACGTGGACTCATAGCGTGATCAAGTCCAATCGCCCACATGCTGGCCTCATCCTCGTCCTCCTCACCATTGTCAGGCAGGCTCGACTGGCTTACCGTGCTGTAGAGAACCTTGAAGGTGTTGTTGCCAAACCCCTGAGTCAGATAGGCAGCCCAGGCATCACGGTCGATCGCACCAGTACCATCGATATTCTCCCAGAGCAGACCCACGCTTGTATCACCCGTGGTGAAGGCGGCGCCAATCTCAAGCGCATCGTTGGTGGTGGCATCATCACACCAGACGTCCGCATCAAAAGCACCTGGCCAATCGTCATAAAGCTGACAACCGCTCGGATCGTGGTTGTGACGCTCAAAGGCTGCACCAATCATCAGGCCTCCATTCTCATAGGTGCCGCTAACGCTGAAGGCATCAAAGTTGTTGCTGTCCTCATCACCCGCAGCCGCCCAGTCAGTGACGTATGCTCCTACCACAGTAAAACCACCCATGTTCGGTGAGATATAGGCAATCGTGTTGGGAGTTGTCAGATTAAAGTTATCGGCGTAGTCATCTTCAAATAGCTCGTTGCCCTCGGCATCGGTACCCATAATGGTCGCCAGATCTGCGAGGGTGCCATCCATGACATCAAATTTCGATTGGAAGGTGAAGTATGGGGTGTCTGCTTTACCGGCAATAACAGTACCGAAGTTGCCGGAGAGTCCCAGATAAGAGGGTCCAGTAGCCCATGTGTCACCACTCTGTTCATCAAGAGTAGTGACGCTGGTAACCTGCCAAACGGCCTTCATACCGCTGCCAAGATCCTCATCACCGCTGAAAACAATGTTTGAAAAATTGCTTGAGACAGATGAGTTGTCGCTATCGGAGGTTCCTCCGTCATCGGTGGAATCGATAGACATGTGCATCGTTCCAGAGATTGAGACGTCCGCAGATGTGATGGCTGGTGCAGATACCAGGCTGGCGACTAGCAGTGAGAGTAGCTTCCTATTCATGAATTATGATTCCTTGAGAAAATTGTATTCGTTGGCAAGAGTATCAATATTGCAACATCAGTGCAATATTGATACATGCCAATGCGGAGCTGCTCATTCAAGCATGAAGCCAGAGTTAATTTTTCGTGTTCTATGTGGCCTCATTCAGGCCAACTCGATCTGATGAGAGTAGAAGAGAGTGTGTGAAAACTGCGGGTGTAGGGGATATGTCGACTGAGATGGCTGTGAGGCTAAACTTGTCTCCATGCCTAATTAAGAGAAAACAAAACCTCACAACGAAAAACGCTGTAAGGCTTTTGATTTAGTTGGTGGGCCTACTTGGACTCGAACCAAGGACCAAGGGATTATGAGCACCACGGAGCCGGTGATTATACATCTGTAAGCTGATGAATTCTGTGTGTTTTCCTTGGTGGCTCCTTGTTGCCGAACCCCAACCGAACTTCGCAGCTTGTCAACTATGTGTAAGTCAAAGAATTGTAAGAGGTTGTCAGTATTTATACTGAAATTGTACCGAACAGCGCCGAACTTTCCTGTTCACTGGTTCAGCTATACCGAACTGTTACCCGGTCGTATCAGATGAACCCTTATTCAACACTGATGCACTGTCAACCGAATCCTGCAGCACTTTGGTAGGTAGGTGGGCATAACACAATGCTACTGCAAGATCTGAGTGTCACCCGCTCATCTTCAATATGCTGGAATTAATGGGTGTCTTAGAAAAGTTCAATAGAAGCTAGTGATGCAGGTATAAATAATGGCGGCAATGACTTGACCATACTAATAAAGTGGTTACTATTACTGGCGGTTGTTTGCAATTTATAACAATTGTTTTGTGTGGAATCTAATTCAAGGAAGAGTAATCGCAATGCTTCAAGCAGCTCTAACGACGAGCTCCTCCATGACTAGATAATAATGAGTGCGGTTAGTGCTGCATGTACGAATGCGCCAAATTAAAAGGAATATAATGTGAATAAAGCAATTTCTATGGCTAGTGCAGTTCTGCTAGTTTCTATTACCTCTGGTTGTGCAACGATTCTTAACGACGATAGTCAAAGGTTAATATCACAACCTCTACGGGTGAAAAGGCCGATCTATCAGTCGCTGACCGCCATGGATAGCGAAGCGAAGGCGGTTAGTCCGCGATAGTCGACGCCGTCTGCCTATTCGTAGTTGAGAGCGTGAGCGAACGACGGAGAAGATGCAGCAGCGGCTTTATGTCGGCGTAGAGTCACTGAGGGAGTTGTGTAGAGCCGCGAAGAGGTGATTACGCAACGTACGCAGGACGGTCGGGGCGCCGTAGGCATAAACGGTCGCGTTAAGTATTTGCCGCTTGCTTGGGCTTGGATGCCCAAAACAAGCTTCCGCAAAAATAGCGACTCCCCGAAAATGGAAGAAAGGTCACAGCTCCGGCAGTTATTGATGTCCCTCGCTCAAAAAATCCACTTGTGATTAGGTCCGTAGATGGAAAATGTGCCGACGAAACAATTGCAAACAATGAAGTTGACACAGTATTCTGGATAAACATCCTTACAGGCGGCCCATTTGGCTCCACTACTGATTACGCGTCAGAAAAGATGTGGCGCTACGATGATTCTGTTGAAGTTAGCTGTAAAAAATAAACATGGTATTAAGTGGTTTTCCAAGCCAGGCAATTGCCTGGCTTTTCTTTGCCCTTTTTCAGTGCAGTCTTTTGCTAATTCAGATTCGCTAATTGATAGGCTTAGTAAAGATCAACAATGGCATGCATTGATACACTACAAAAAGGGAGTTTTATGTTGATTCTTCTAAATTCCTTCTGGGTGATAAAGCGACGCCGAAAGATGAATTGATCGCAAACATCGTAGCTCTACAAAATGCCCCTCAGTATGTATGCCACTTTCCTGCAAGAGCCTACTGGTTAAGTAACATGTTGGGCAAGAAGATATCTTTAAATCGATTACAAGCCTGTGATGGATTAGGTGAGTTTTAATTAAAGCACCAGCAGATGAAATAATCTTAGTTTTTGCTTCAGAAAACCTATCTTCGCCATCAAGTATGATGGGCCACGCTTTTGAAAATCGCAGGGAAAAGCAAAGACGATAGAAATCTGGAGCATGCTATTAGCTATTTTACTGTGATTGATACTTACAATCCCGTAAGTCTTGCTCATAGAAGTCTGTATCAAGGAATGGATGGTATGTTTGCCTTGCTGCCATACAAAGAACAGCTTGCTAAGTATCATCAAAAAGAGGGCAGAAATGTTTGGGAGTACAGCTTAGATTTAAATGATTACGAGCGCACGCTTATCAATTTGCATCTTTGGGAATTAAAGGGATTCCATCAACCTACGCTGACCGCCATGGAGAGCGAAGTGAGGGCGGTTAGTCCCCGATAGTCGACGCCGTCTGTATATTCGTAGTTGAGAGCGCGAGCGAACGACGGAGAAGATGCAGCAGCGGCTTATGTCGGCGTAGAGTCACTGAGGGAGTTGTGTAGAGCCGCGAAGAGGTGATTACGCAACGTACGCAGGACGGTCGGGCGCCGCAGGCATAAACGGTCGCGTGAAGTTTTTGCTGTTTGCTTGGGCTTGGATGTCCAAAACAAACTTTCGCAAAAATAGCGACTCCCCGGTTATATTACTGATTATAATTGTGCAGCCTTGACCCATTTTTGATGGCAATAAAATCCCCGGAACTGCTGAATCATAAAGACCTTTGGGTTACTCCGGCTGATGTCATTAAGCATGTCGTTGAACAAGATGTCGTAACAAGCAAGCGTCTTATTCCATCTCCAAAATGGGCTCTTAAGTTGTTAAGGAAGAAGTCTAGGAATCACGGGGATATTTCTGAAAGTATAAAAGCGATAATCAAGGTGTTTTAGAATTGGTTGGTGATATTGAGGATGAGTTCGACTGGTTTTTGCATCAACATATACCGATTATTTGTATGAGAAGGCATTAATTAGTAAGAAACAGTGGAAGAAATACAGGCAATATCTTGATGAAAGGGCCCCTGAAACAAAATCACTCTGGGTGACTACAAGTCACCTGAAAATACTCTAATGACAGTCAATGGGAAATGGTGCTCTCACCATCAGTGGGCAAGATATCATTTCGAGTTATGCTTGCTGCACACATGCTAAAAGATGATAATCGACAGTATTTTACCGAAAATGAACTTCGTTTATCAGATATCAAATTGGACTTCGATATAAAAGCCAATCGGTAAGTCTTAATTACTGGACAATTTATGCAGCTAAAATACTTACTCCTTATGATAGGTACACTAAAGACTTGTCTTGGCAATGGCAATTAGGGATAAAAGAAATAGGGCTTTCTTCAAGCGAAGAAGACCATTTTGTCGATATTACAGGAGGGGTGGGTGTTGGTTATGACTTGCATTCGGATGTCAATGCCTATGCATTATTGAACGCAGGTGTTTGGGCGAATCTTGCTAACTTTGAACCATTTTGCAACCAGAAGGGGGGGTGATAGTTAAGGAGATCTGGGATATGAAAACGATATTAAGAATTAAGTATACTAGGCCTTTAACTTTGATGCTAGAACAGGCTGGGCGTTAACCCAAGGTTACTATGCGAATAAAAGTACTAGTATTTTTTCAAACTAAAACACGTCGATTATGCTCATTCTAAAGCAGAAACAAAATTTGAGTTGTCGGTAGCTAGGTATTTCTAGTAATTATCATGGACTACTATCAAGTATTGTTTTCTGTGAATTAGAATGATGACCTCCCTGTTACCCAACTTTCTTGTATTTTTACCTCATCTCTTTCACGGCTGTCTCTTTAAAAATCCTGTTATGTGCTTGTTTGGTAGGGCGGGGCTCAAAATGGGGTAATTGTTAAAGACGATAAAAGTGTTGTTAGCGGGATTGTGGGAAGTCCAGACGAAAAAGGTAGCTGATAGCTGTATTAATAAATGTAGGCTTATCACAGATGAGGTTCTGGTAATGTCTAACCAGTATGCTTTGAATAGTATGAAAGGGTCTATGTCATTTCTAGACCTAATCACTAACATTAACAATGGTGCATGTGCTGGAGTGTGACGCCTTATTAAGGCTAATTGTGTGTGATATCACAATACTAAGGAGACTTTAAGTTACTTGAAAGCTGTTCGTAGCCGTGTGTTTGCCAGTGTGTTGTGTCTACATGTGGATAAAAAATGCCTCACACCATCTCCAGTGTAAGGCATTGAATTATTTGTGGGCCTACTTGGACTCGAACCAAGGACCAAGGGATTATGAGTCCCCTGCTCTAACCAACTGAGCTATAGGCCCAATTTGAGATCGCTCTCTTTGGGACGGTTAACTTTGCTATCGATGCTCTGTTGGAGTGAGAAGGACAGATGCATGCTTTTCTGGGCTTTCCAGAAGTTTACCGCCGGCAGAATTATACCTGACAACTCATTAGGAGCAATCATGTGTGAGTGCTTGAATCTTGATGAGTGAGTTTCGCATTGTGCGGATGAAGGCTGTTACTTGCGGCTTTCTCGGACTGTTTTGAGGACCTCGTCGGTTAGGTTGCCAAAAAGAGGTTTCCCGCTTGCGAGCTGGTAAGTGTCGGCACTGCCGCGAAAATTGACTTCAAGAAATATCGGCTCACTCTGCGGGCTGATCGAGAAGTCCCAAGAGACGATGTCGAAGTGGAAGATTTGACTGTGTAGTTCGACGGCAAGTTCGCATAGCTGTGGATAGTTGGGAATAGTGATCTGGTTGGAAAATTCGTAGCCGCTGGTTGGGTGTACGCAGTAGGCCGTCCCTTTCTTATCAAAGGCTGTCTTGTGAGTCTCTCCATTTCGGTCTATACCGCAAAAGATGCCGCCATTGCTGGCATTGTCAAAGATGTTTCCGTCGATGCCAAATCTGAGTATCGAGAGGAGAATGTGGATTTCATCTTGCCAACGGAAGCTGACGATCCTGATGGTGTTGACTGAGCTTGGGTGGGGTTTGGCGATTAGAGGGTGTTGAGTGATCTTTTCCTGGACGATGTAGTTATTACCAAAATGGTTTTCGAGATCTGTGAAAGGGGTGGTTTCCCCGTCGATCTCCAGGCAACCGTTGTGACTCTCTAATAGATGAATGTTGTCACCGTTGTCGGTACGGCTGCCCTTGATGATCTGTGGTTGTGAGGCATCGATGAGCCTTTGATGGGCGGCTGATGAGGTGAGTGGTTGGTTGTCTGCATCGTAGTAGTGACCATGCATACGTTTTATCAGGGTGGCGGGCGACTGTGTGATGCTGAGAAACGAGTCGCTGAGATTTTTATCAAGATAGGTGGGGCGTAGGGTGAGATCATTAAAGAAGGGCATGATCTCCTCCCACCAGTTGTAGCTAGGTACAAAGCGAACGTCTCTGTGTTTGAGTCTCTTGTCGTAGAGTGTGTGCCAGAGGGGGTGGACAGAACGGCCGTAGTGCTTGTGCCAATAGTGGTTGATCTCGGCTGCATACTGTTCGTCGCAGGCTGCGGGGTCGAGTCCATATCTCTCGGCGCCCTCTTGTACGTGTTTACGCTGTTTCCGTCGACGACGCCGATTCTGTTTGTTGAATCTCTGTAGAAGGCGTTTTGCAAAAGAGGGCAGTGTGGTCACGGGTTGTTGTTACCTATTTCCAGTCGAGGGTGGCACGATCTTGCTGTATTTGTGTGGCCTGGCTTGTCTCTTATGCGCATAAAAAAAGCCCGCCGAAGCGAGCTTTCTTAGGTGCCAGGTGTTTGTCTACTCCATCTCGAGGAAGCTGCGTAGTACCTCTGAACGGGTAGGATGACGCAGTTTGCGCAATGCCTTCGCCTCGATCTGACGAATACGCTCACGGGTAACGTCAAACTGCTTGCCAACCTCCTCAAGGGTGTGGTCGGTATTCATATCGATACCGAAACGCATGCGCAGCACCTTAGCCTCACGTGGGGTCAGGCCAGAGAGGATGCCCTGGGTCGCTTCACGCAGCCCCTCGGAGGTGGCGGCATCAGAGGGCGAGAGGATGTTCTGATCCTCAATGAAGTCGCCCAGGTGTGAGTCTTCATCATCACCGATCGGGGTCTCCATTGAGATCGGCTCCTTGGCGATCTTCAGTACCTTGCGGATCTTGTCCTCAGGCATGTCCATGCGCTCGGCCAGCTCCTCAGGGGTCGCCTCGCGGCCCATCTCCTGCAGCATCTGGCGTGATATGCGGTTGAGCTTGTTGATCGTTTCGATCATGTGTACCGGGATACGGATGGTGCGCGCCTGGTCGGCGATAGAGCGGGTGATCGCCTGACGAATCCACCAGGTGGCGTAGGTAGAGAATTTGTAGCCGCGACGATACTCGAACTTGTCGACCGCTTTCATCAGGCCGATGTTGCCCTCCTGGATCAGATCGAGGAACTGCAGGCCGCGGTTGGTGTACTTCTTGGCGATGGAGATAACCAGACGCAGGTTAGCCTCAACCATCTCCTTCTTGGCACGACGCGCCTTCGCCTCACCGATCGACATCTTGCGGTTGATGCTTTTGATCTGAGCGATGGTCATGCCACTCTCAGTCTGAATTGCGATCAGCTTCTTCTGCGCACGCAGGATGTCACTCTTCATCTGGCCAATCATTGAGGAGTGTTTTCGCTTGGCGCGGATCTGTTTCTCGACCCACTCAAGGTTGGTCTCGTTATCGGGGAAGCTGGTGATAAAGTCCTTGCGTGGCATCTTCGCCTTGTCGACGCAGAGGTTCATTATGTGGCGTTCATGGGTGCGGATTCGCTCAATGACATTACGCAGGTTGTGCGACATCTCATCGATAATGCGTGGTATCAGCTTGAGCAGCATGAACTCTTCAGCCATCTGCAGGCGCAGCTTCTCGGTCTTGGGATCCTCGGTGCCGTCCTTCTCTGCTGCCTTCATGGTGCGGTTGTAGAGGCTTTTCAGCTTCTTGTAGCGGGCGCGCGCCTCATCTGGATCGGGGCCGGTATCCTCAACGACTTCATCGTCATCTGAATCATCTTTGTTTGCGCCGCTGTTAACCTGTGCGGGTGTTGGAACCTCGTCGCTCTCGTTGGGATCGACATAGCCGGAGATGATGTCGGTAAGGCGAATGTCTTCGGAAACGAACTTCTCAAACTCACGTAACAGGATCGCGGGTGAGGCGGGGTAGCTGGCCAGTGAATAGAGTGCCTGGTTGAGGCCAGCCTCGATACGCTTGGCGATCTTGATCTCGCCCTCACGGGTCAGCAGCTCAACAGTACCCATTTCACGCATATACATGCGCACAGGGTCGGTGGTGCGACCAGTTTCACTATCGACCGTCGCGGTGAGAACTGCGAGTGCCTCGGCGGTCTCATCTTCGTCTTCACTGCCAGTGCCAGCTGCACTGTCGGTCATAATCAGGGTGTCGGCATCGGGTGCAACCTCATGCACGCGAATGCCCATATCATTAATCATGCTGATGATATCTTCGATCTGCTCAGGCTGAACGATTTCATTCGGCAGGTGGTCATTCACCTCGGCATAGGTGAGGTAACCCTGCTCCTTGCCCTTAGCGATAAGTAGTTTGAGTTGTGATTGCTGATCTTGGCTTGAAAGGTCGACTGACATTTGGCGAATGACTCGAAATTAATTAACGTTAAACAGAACCGCGCACTATAGCATATGGGGCTTATTTTGCCACTTTTAAAGTACTACTTTAGTGCTACTTATGGCGAGCAGCCTTCTCTCTAAATAGTTGTTGAAGCTCATTTTTTTCATCACCACTTAACTCCTGATCACGCTGTTTGTAGAGTAGTGCCTCTCGACGTTGGTCGGCATATTGGCGTTTCAGCCCCTGTAGGGTGTCGAGAAACTCCTGCTCA
Source organism: Candidatus Reidiella endopervernicosa (assembly GCF_013343005.1). GTDB lineage: Bacteria > Pseudomonadota > Gammaproteobacteria > Reidiella > Reidiella endopervernicosa. The sequence goes on along the minus strand of NZ_CP054491.1, from coordinate 158,257 downwards.
GCACCCGCTTCCGGCAGGTCGAGTGGTGTGCTGGCCAGCTTATTGAGGTGTCTCCCCTCAGGACGATCGCGCCATCGCTCAAGGATTGCAGCGGTGCTGGAAACGCCGCCACTCTGTACCACGCCGATCAGCTCCTGTAACAGCGGAATGCCCGCCATATCGATCTGCTCCAGTCCGGTTTGATCACCAACCTGGTTGGCAAGTTCCGGGCGCAGCAGCAACAAAGTAATGGCGTGGCGCACCATTGAAGGCGATTGATTGCCACCACGGTCTGCTTTGGGTCTGATTTTTGTTTCGGTGCGGCGCTGAGGGCCACTTCCACTCTCCCCACCAATCATAGACGCCAGCTGTGCGCTGTCTATACCGCTGAGTCGTGCCAGTCGTTCCTGCATCAGGTGGTGGAACACCCCTTTAGGCAGCTTGGCGAGCAGCGGCTTGGCGATCTCGACAAGTCGGGCGCGCCCCTCTACCCGTTTCATGTCGACCTCCTGCAGTAGCTTGTCGTAGAGGTAGTCGGAGAGGTTCAAGGCGTTGCTGATGCGTACCTCAAACGCCTCTTTTCCTTCCTGGCGAATCAGGGTGTCGGGATCCTCACCGTCGGGAAGGAAGAGGAAGCGTGCCTCGCGCCCCTCCTGCATCACCGGCAGGGCGTTCTCCAGTGCACGCCAGGCCGCTTCGCGTCCGGCGCGATCCCCATCGAAGCAGAAGACCACCTCCGGTACCACGCGGTACATCCGTTCCAGATGCTCTTTGGTGGTGGAGGTGCCGAGGGTGGCAACGGCGTAGCGAATATCAAACTGTGCCAGTGCCACTACGTCCATGTATCCCTCAACCACCAGCAGCCGTTCGAGATTTCTCACTGCCTGACGCGCCTCGTAGAGGCCGTAGAGCTCCTGACCCTTGTGGAAGACGGGCGTCTCGGGCGAGTTGAGGTACTTCGGCTTCTCATCGCCAAGGATGCGTCCACCAAAGGCGATGGTGCGTCCGCGTCTATCGCGAATCGGGAACATGATGCGGTCGCGGAAACGGTCGTAGAGACCGCTGCCGTCGTCGCGTTTGATTAGCATGCCACCCTCAAGCAGCAAATTTTTCTGTTCAGCACTGCTACCAAGAGCGTTGATCAGGTTGTCCCAGCCGGGTGCGGCATAACCGATGCCAAAATCACGTGCCACCTCGCCACTTAGGCCGCGCTGTTTGAGATAGCTAACGGCGCGCTCTGACTGTTGATGTTCGCGTAGTTGGTGCTGAAAATGTTCACTGCACTGCAACATCAGATCGTAGAGTGGTTGATGGCTGCGGGTCGGCTGGTTATCGCCTGCCTCGCGCGGCACCTCGAGTCCGATCTGCGATGCTAGAGTCTCGATCGCATCGACGAACTCCATATGTTCATAGTCCATCAAAAAGCCGATGGCGGTGCCGTGTGCGCCACAGCCGAAACAGTGGTAGAACTGCTTTTCTGGGCTGACGGTAAAGGAGGGTGTCTTCTCGTTGTGGAAGGGACAGCAGGCAGTGAAATCGCGGCCCGCCTTCTTCAGCGGCACACGTGTGTCGATCACATCGACTATATCGACACGATTAACCAGTTCATCAATGAAGTGTTGTGGGATCAGGCCTGCCATGGTCTCAAAGAGATGCGCAAGTTTGCGGTCGCTGGCAGATTACCACAGCGTGTGTGTTAGGTGGATTTGGTAAAGCATTGGGGCGGTACCCCGGAATCAGGCGTTTAGACGCGCCTTGATCATGCCGCTGACTGCGCCCATGTCGGCACGACCCTGCATCTGCGGTTTGAGAATGCCCATGACCTTGCCCATGTCTCTGATAGATGCAGCACCGGTCTGCTCGACCGCAGCATTGATCATGTCGTTGATTTCACCATCAGTGAGGGGTTGGGGTAGGAAGGTTTGGATGATCTCGATTTCGGCCGCTTCGATATCGACCAGCTCCTGACGCTTGGCCTTCTGGTACTGGGCAATCGACTCGCGTCGCTGCTTGACCATCTTGTCGAGTACCGCCAGGGTCTGGTTGTCATCGTCATCGTCATCGAGTGAGATACGAGAATCGACCTCAATCTGTTTGATGGCGGCCAGAATCAGGCGGATTGTCGCCAGACGCGACTTATCCCCCGCCCGCATGGCGGTTTTCATCTCCTCAGTAATCTGTAGCTTGAGGGACATAACTTGCGGTACGGGGAGTCGGAGGGATCAGTAGAGGCGAGGACGGCGCAGTGCGTTCTCTTTGAAAGAGCGCTTCATGTGGCGCTTAACAGCAGCAGCCTTCTTGCGCTTACGCTCCTGGGTGGGCTTCTCATAGTACTCGCGGCTGCGGACCTCAGAGAGGATTCCAGCTTTTTCACAGCTGCGCTTGAAGCGACGCATGGCAACTTCAAAGGGCTCGTTTTCTCTTACACGAACGTTTGGCATCGGTTAACACCTAATCCTTAAATATATCGGTTGAATATAAATCATCCGCGCCACCCGGCACGGCGAAAGAGAGCGAATTCTACACATCTTCCCCGCTTATGGCAAAATCACCCTTCTCCGATCAACTAACCGTAGTCCAAAGGCGTGCAAATGATAGTGCTTGGTATCGAAACCTCCTGTGATGAGACGGGTGTGGCGCTCTACTGCTCTGCGCGAGGACTGCTCGGTCATCAGCTCTACAGTCAGGTGGAGATGCACGCCGAGTACGGCGGTGTGGTACCAGAACTCGCTTCACGCGACCATGTGCGCAAGCTGCTGCCGCTACTCGAATCGTTGCTCAGTCAGTGTGAACTCACCCGCGCCGATATTGAGGGTGTCGCCTACACAGCGGGTCCCGGGCTAGTCGGTGCGCTGCTGGTCGGCGCCTCGGTGGGGCGCAGCATCGCCTGGAGTCTCGGTGTGCCGGCGGTGGGAGTGCACCATATGGAGGGGCACCTGCTGGCGCCGATGCTTGAGGCCGAACAGCCCGCCTTCCCGTTTCTGGCGCTACTGGTCTCAGGCGGCCACTCACAGCTGTTTGAGGTGGATGGGGTGGGGCGCTACAAACTGCTCGGTGAAACACTCGACGATGCCGCCGGTGAGGCGTTTGATAAAACCGCCAAGCTGCTTGGGCTCGGCTACCCCGGTGGTCCTGTGCTGGCACAGTGTGCCGAGCGGGGTGACCCGACACGCTTCAGGTTCCCGCGTCCGATGACCGATCGCCCAGGGCTAGACTTCAGTTTTAGTGGCCTCAAGACCTTCGCCCTCAATACCGCACAGAAAAATGGCATCGATACGCAGACCCAGGCCGATATATCACGTTCCTTTCAGGATGCAGTGGTCGATACCTTCGCTATCAAATGCCGTCGCGCCCTGCGCCAAACTGGTATTCCACGCCTGGTGATGGCCGGTGGTGTGAGTGCCAACAAGGCACTACGTGCCCGTCTGGCCGAGCTGGCTGAGGAGGAGGGTGCGCAGATCTTCTATCCGCGCACCGAGTTCTGTACCGATAACGGTGCGATGATCGCCTACGCGGGGTGTCAGCGACTGATGGCTGGTGAGCACGAGCCCGCCGCAATCGGCGCAACGCCACGCTGGCCGATGGATGAGCTGAGCGCGGTTTAGTCCTTCTTGCCGATCTTCGATTCGGTGCCGTTGAGCAGGTTCTGAATGTTGCTGCGATGACGCCAAAATAGGATCGCCGTCATCACGCCACTGGCGATGGTCAGCTCGAGTGAGCCGAGCAGCCAGTAGATGTAGCCGGGTGCCAGCAGGGTGGCGATCAGTGCCGAGAGTGAGGAGATGCGAAACAACTTCGCCATCACCAGCCAGGTGAGAATGGTCAGCCCACCGACCATCCAGTGAATGCCGATCAGCACACCCAGTGCGGTGGCTACACCCTTTCCACCCTTGAACCCAAAGAAGATTGGGTAGAGGTGGCCAAGAAAGGCCGCCAGCGCGGTGAGCGCCAGAACCAGTGCTTCGACACCATATAGATTGGCTGCCAGCACCGGAATCAAACCCTTCAACATGTCTCCTACCAAGGTGATTGCCGCCGCCTTTTTGCCACCGATACGCAGCACATTGGTGGCGCCAGGGTTGTTGGAACCCTCGGTACGTGGATCGGGTAGCCCCATCACCTTGCAGACGATAATGGCGCTGGAGAGTGAGCCGAGCAGGTAGGCGAGCGGGATGAAGAGCTGGTGGAGTTCAATATTCATGGCGGCTATTGGAAACGCTGCGTCGATGTGGGTCAAGCGGTTGGTTATTTAGTAGAGGCTGCTTTACCATCACAGCTGGTTTTGAGGGTCAGACAACAATTTATATGGATACCATCTTCCTGCGCGACCTGCGCATCGACACCGTCATCGGCATCTACGATTGGGAGCGGCGCATCAAGCAGACCGTCAGCTTCGATATTGAGATGGGCGCCGATATACGCCGCGCTGCGGCGAGCGATGACATCAAAGATACGCTCGACTATAAAAGTGTCGCCAAACACCTGATCCAGTTTGTCGGCGAGAGCGAATTCAATCTGGTTGAGACGCTTGCCGAGCGTGTATCGGAGATCGTTCGAGAAGAGTTTGGTGTGCCGTGGGTGCGGGTCACACTGAATAAGGTGGGTGCGGTGCGTGGCGCTGCGGGTGTCGGCATCATCATTGAACGTGGTAGTCGCGACTGAAATGGCGCGCGTCTTTGTCAGTCTCGGTAGCAACATTGAACGAGAGCAGCGTATTCGTGCCGCCGTCAGCGAGATGGCGCGCTGCTTTGGTGAGCTGACCCTCTCCAGGGTCTACGAGAGTGAGGCGGTCGGCTTCGAGGGAGACCTCTTCTACAACTCGGTGGTCGGCTTTGATACCGATATGACGGTAGAGGCGGTGGCTGAGACCCTCGATCGTATTGAGCAGGAGCAGGGTCGACTGCGTGGCTCAAAACGTTTCGCGCCGCGTACCCTCGATCTCGATCTGCTGCTCTATGACGATCTGGTTGTTAATGAGCCGGGCATGCAGCTTCCACGCGGCGAGATCAACGACTACGCATTTGTCCTGCTACCGCTCTCCGAGATCGCCCCCGATCTGCGTCATCCGGTTAGTAAGCAGCGATATGCCGATCTCTGGACCGCCTTTGGCGATCAGGGGCAGCGTCTCTGGCCGGTCGACTTCGAGTTCTCTGGTTGATCTCCCATGTCAGTTCCACCACTCGTTGTCATTGAGTTGTAATATTTCTCTGCTGCAATGGTCAATGTATTAACAGAGTGGCGACAGGCGTGATCAAACATATATTGGTAGTTGAAGATGAGACGGCGATTCGTGAAATGGTTGCCGACACATTGATTCGTAATGGATACGAGTGCAGTGAGGCGGGTGATGCGGAGCAGGCGGTGGCGATGATCGCCGACCGGATGCCCGATCTGGTGCTGCTCGACTGGATGATGCCGGGTATGAGTGGCATCGAGATGTCGCGTCGTCTCAAGCGCGACGATGCAACCCGTGAGTTACCGATCATTCTGCTAACCGCACGTGGCGAGGAGGAGGATAAGGTCAGTGGCCTCGAATCCGGTGCCGATGACTATGTAACCAAACCCTTCTCGACCCGCGAACTGCTGGCACGTATCAAGGCGGTACTGCGCCGTGTCGGTACCCACGAGGATGAGGCGCTGATCGTGGTTGATGGGCTTGAACTCGATCCAGTGGCGCAACGAGTCTCAGTCAATGCGGCTCCGCTCACCCTGGGACCAACCGAATATCGACTGCTGCACTTCTTTATGTCCCACCCCGAGCGTGTCTATAGTCGCAGTCAGCTGCTTGATCGGGTCTGGGGTGGCAACGTCTACATCGAAGAGCGCACCGTCGATGTCCATATCCGTCGTCTGCGTAAGGTGCTCGAGCCCGGTGGTTATGATCGTCTGATTCAGACCGTGCGCGGTTCGGGTTACCGCTTCTCAAATAAGGCCGGTTAACACCATGCGAATTCCCAGCGTTGATCCCCTTATCCGGCCTAAGGTGTAATCTTGGCAAACCGATGGGCGGAGGAGATCTGGCGTCTGGTTGCAGTGATCGTTGTGATGCTGCTGCTGGGGCTGTTGACGGGCGAAACGCTCATGCTGCTACTGCTCACTGTGTCGGGTTATCTGGTCTGGCATCTTCGTCACCTGTATCAGCTTGAGAGGTGGTTTAGGCAGGGTGGAAGCAGTGAACCCCCTGAGGGCGATGGCATCTGGGGCGAGCTGTTTAACGATCTACACCGCATGCGTCAGCGAGATCGTCGCAATCGTCGCAAGATGAAGAAGCTCTTCAAACGCTTTCAGGAGACCACCGCAGCGATGCCCGATGCGATGGTGATCACTGCGGAACAGGGCGAGATTGAGTGGTTCAATGCCGCTGCTAAACGACTACTCGGACTGCACAAACGCGATGCCGGTCAGCGTATCGATAATCTGGTGCGCTACCCTTACTTCACCCACTACATGGCCAGTGGCAACTATAGTGAAACGTTGCAGATGGCCTCTCCAGTCGATGCCAGCAAAACGCTGCGCATTCGTGTGGTTCCCTATGCCAAGAATCAGCGCCTACTGGTGGTTCGTGATGTGACCCGCATCCAGCATCTGGAGCAGATGCGGCGTGATTTTGTTGCCAATATGTCGCATGAGCTGCGTACCCCGCTGACGGTAATAAACGGCTATCTCGAGGCGCTCGAGGATAACGAGGTCTGCATGGCCGAGATGGAGCGGCCGATAAACCGCATGCGCGAGCAGTCATCACGAATGCAGTTAATCGTAAATGACCTGCTATTCCTTTCGCGACTGGAGAATGAGCCTGAGAGTGCCACGCAGCAGGCGGTCGATGTGGCGCAGATGCTCGAGGGTATTAAGGATGAAGCGGAGGCGATGAGCGGTGGCCAGCACACGATTAATCTGCATGCTGATCCGACAGTAACGCTTCAGGGTGATCTGGGTGAGCTGCGTAGCGCCTTTACCAATCTGGTGATCAACGCGGTCAAATACACGCCCGAAGGGGGGAAGATTGAGATTGAATGGTTCGGTGACCATGAGGGGGCGCACTTTGAGATTAAGGATGATGGTGTCGGTATCCCGCGCGAATATATCTCACGTCTGACTGAGCGTTTCTATCGTGTCGACATGGGACGTTCGCGCGATAGTGGTGGTACCGGCCTTGGACTGGCGATCGTTAAACATGTCTTGAACCGCCACGCCGCCGACCTGCATATCGAGAGTACCTTCGGTAAGGGGAGTCGCTTTAACTGTGACTTCCCGCTCGAGCGGATATCTCTCAGTGAGAGCTCATAAGCGATTCTGTAACAAAGCCTTCACGGCGGTTTCATAATTCTGTCATCTTTATTGGTCACTATTCGTCTCAGTAATTAACTGATTAGGAGTAGTGCCTTAATGAATTCTCTCAAGACCCTCAATATCGCTGGTGTCGCGCTCTCAGCTGCGTTGTTTGCCGGTAGCGCCCTGGCTGGTGCCAAGGTCGACTCATCCATCCCTGCATATACCAAGGCAAGCGGTGTCTCAGGCAATCTCTCTAGTGTCGGTTCAGACACCCTGGCCAACCTGATGACCCTGTGGGCCGAGGATTACAAACGTGCCTACCCCAGCGTCAACATCCAGATCCAGGCGGCAGGCTCTTCGACTGCGCCACCTGCACTGACTGAGGGAACCTCAAACCTGGGCCCAATGAGCCGCAAAATGAAGAGCAAGGAGCTCGAGGCATTTGAGAAGAAGCACGGCTACAAGCCGACCCCGATCCGCGTTGCAATTGATGCGCTGGCCGTCTACGTGCACAAGGACAACCCCATCAAGGGTCTGACCATTCCTCAGGTCGATGCGATCTTCTCATTCAACCGCAAGTGCGGTGGCGATACTGATATCGCCAAGTGGGGCGATACCGGCCTTACGGGTGCATGGAAGGGTCGAACTGTTCAGCTCTACGGTCGCAACTCCGTATCGGGCACCTACGGCTACTTCAAGAAGAAGGCGCTCTGTAAGGGTGACTTCAAGAGCACCGTGAACGAGCAGCCCGGTTCAGCCTCAGTGGTTCAGTCTATAACCAGCTCTATCAACGGTATCGGTTACTCAGGTATCGGTTACAAGACCTCGGGTGTGCGTGCCGTGCCTCTGACCAAGAAACCCGGCAAGCCCTTCATTGAAGCTACACCAGAGACGGCGGTAGCCGGAACCTATCCGCTGTCACGTTTTCTCTACGTCTACGTCAACAAACACCCCAACAAGCCGGTTAATCCAATCACCCGTGAGTTCATCAAGCTGGTGCTCTCCAAGCAGGGGCAGCAGGTTGTTGTGAAGGATGGCTACATCCCGTTGCCTGCCAGGGTTGTTGAGCAGGAGCTGGCCAAGCTGAACTAAGTTCTGCGTAGTCAGGATCTAATCACCAGGGATGGTGTTAAAAAGCCCCGCTTTGGCGGGGCTTTTTTGTGCGTGGTCGCCGGATCTCACCGTTGTGGGTGAGATCGTTGTGGAAACTGCAATCAATCGAGAAATAAGACCGTAATAAAGGTGTAACAAAATCGTCATATTGAGCGATTAACATGCCGCCATGTCGAAATCACTCCCACATCAAACAGACATTAACTCGCGCGATAACTGGCGACTGTTTAAGGATCGTCTGGCGCGTAATTTCGTCGGATTTGGCGGTATCAGCGTCATTGTCGCGATTCTGCTAATCGCCTTCTATCTGTTTTATGAAGTGGTGCCACTCTTCTATTCCGCCGAGGTTGAAGAGCCGGTTCACTACACTGTTCCCGGTGCCCACCAAAGTGAGATGCGAACCCTTCATCTAGCGGTTGAAGAGCTGAATGAGCAGGGCGTTCGTTACACCGAGCAGGGAGAGGCGCGCTTTTTCAGTGTGGCAGATGGCAAGGCGGGTAAGGTGGTCGATCTGATCCCCAGTGATCGACGTGTTACCGCCTTTAGTGCTGCCGATGAGGCGACCGGGATGGTCCTCTTTGGTCTCGACGACGGTACGGTGGTGGTGGTCAAACACACCTTCCGCATCACCTTCCCCGAGGGCACGAGAACCATCACGCCAAAGATTGAATTCCCGATGGGTGAGGCACCGATTGAGCTTGCACCGAGTGGTGCTGCGTTGAGCCAGGTTGCGATGCATCTGGAGGAGGAGAGCGCTGCATTTGTCGCCACTACCCAACAAGGAGAGATGCTCTTCAAGCTGCTCGAGGCCGAGGAGTCGATGCTAGATGATGAGCTGAGCTGGAGTGGTGAGAGCAGTGAGATGCCGGCGATTGCCGATCCGGTTGACTATCTGCTGATCGATAAGGATCTGCGTATCGTCTATGCGGCCAGTCGCAAGGGTGAGGTCGGCTTCTACGATGTCAGCGATGCCGAGAGTCCACAGCTACTGCAGCAGACCCATGTAGTACCCGCCGGGGAGCAGATCAGTGCGCTGCGTTTCCTAACCGGCAGCATCTCACTACTGGTTGGCAGCAGTAACGGTGCCATCAGCCAGTGGTTCCCGGTGCGTGATGCACAGAACAACCGCGTGCTTACCCAGATTCGCAGCTTCCAGCTGGGCAGTGCACCGGTTGAGGTGATCGCACCGGAGAGTCGTCGTAAGGGCTTTGCTGCTGCCGATTCAACCGGTCGGGTGGGTATCTTCCACACCACTGCTGAGCGCCGTCTGTTGGTGGCCGAGATCACCGATCAACCGATCAGCCGTCTCGCCTTCTCACCACGTGGTAACGCCTTGATAGCGCAGTCAGGTGAACAACTCCATTTTACGGTGGTGCACAACGAGCACCCCGAGATCTCCTGGTCGTCACTGTGGGGTAAGGTCTGGTACGAGAGCTATGAGGAGCCGAAACATATCTGGCAATCCTCTTCGGCGAGTAACGATTTCGAGCCCAAGTTCAGCCTCACCCCGATCTCCTTCGGTACCCTGAAGGCGGCCTTCTACGCAATGATCTTTGCGGTGCCACTGGCGATCTTCGGTGCCGTCTATACCGCCTATTTTATGGCGCCAGGCATGCGCAAGCTGGTCAAGCCGGGTATTGAGATCATGGAGGCACTGCCGACTGTGATCATCGGCTTCCTCGCTGGTCTGTGGCTGGCCCCTGCGATCGAGGAGAGTCTGGCCAGTATTGCGCTGTTTCTGGTGATGATGCCGTTGGGTATCTTTCTCGCCTCCTACCTCTGGAGTCGACTGCCGGCCGCTATTCGTCAGAGTGTGCCTGAGGGTTGGCAGGCGGCTCTGTTGATGCCGGTGGTGATCTTCTGGGCCTGGCTATCCTTTGTCATCGGTGGCTGGATGGAGGTTGCCCTTTTCGGCGGCAGCATGAGCAGCTGGATCGGCAGTGAGCTGGGTATTCCCTTCGATCAACGTAACTCGGTGGTGGTCGGTCTGGCGATGGGCTTTGCCGTAATCCCGACCATATTCTCGATCGCCGAGGATGCGATCTTCAGCGTGCCCAAACACCTCACCTTCGGTTCACTGGCGCTGGGTGCTACACCGTGGCAGACGATGATTCGCGTTGTTATTCTCACCGCCAGCCCCGGTATCTTCTCGGCGGTAATGATCGGCCTCGGTCGTGCCGTGGGCGAGACGATGATCGTACTGATGGCCACCGGTAATACGCCGGTGATGGACTTCAGTATCTTCCAGGGCATGCGTACCCTCTCGGCCAATATTGCGGTGGAGATGCCCGAATCTGAGGTGCACAGCACCCACTACCGGGTGCTGTTCCTCGCCGCGTTGGTGCTGTTCATGTTCACCTTTGTCTTCAACACGATTGCCGAGCTGGTGCGTCAGCGCCTGCGCCGCAAGTACAGCAACCTGTAAGGGGCCGATGCTATGCACTCAACGGGTTCGCATCTTAAAAACTGGTGGAAGAGCGGTGATCCCTGGGTCTGGATGACCGCTGCGGCGGTGGCCGCCAGCATGATTATGGTCGTCGGTCTGCTAATCCTGATCGCAATTCGAGGTCTGGGCCACTACTGGCCAGCATCAATCCATGAGATGGCTTACCAGGAGTCGGATGGTAAGCAGGTGCGAGTGATCGGTGAGGTCGTCGAGATCGAAAGCGTACTGGCGTCCACCGTGCGTGAGACCGGCTATCCGGTCGACACCTCGATTGAGACAGTTGAGCGCTATCTACTCAAGACTGGTAACCGTGATGTTGATGGTTTCGATTTCCGCTGGTTGGTCAGCTCGGGTGTTAGCAGGGATGAGACACCGGCTGATCTGCTGGCGATGGAGCGTCACGAGTGGGGCAACTACTACGGCTATCTGCGCAGTGTGAAGATCGACGGCAAGGCGGTCGAGGCGGAGGGCGAGGCGCTTTGGACGGTGATGCAGGAGCGCATCGAGCATGCCACGGCACTGCATGAGCAGATCAGGGGGATTGAGAAGCACGATAGTGGTGCGATCAACTATGCGCTGGAGCGTCTGCGCCTGAAGCAGCGAGGGCTGGAGCTGGAGGGTAAGTTGACCGATGAGGCGCTTGCTGAAATGAGCGCGGAACGCGCCAAGCTGGATCAGCGCTACGAGGTGTTAAACGAACAGCTTGGCAAGCTCTATGGGCAGGTTGAGCGCGATAGTCTGGTGCTCGAGGAGCGTGGTGGTCAGCAGATCGAGATGAAGGTCTCGACAGTGGTGCGCGCCTACCGTCCGAACGCGATGTCTCTGCTGCAGAAAATCGGCTTCTACTTTACCAAGCTGTGGGAGTTTGTCAGCGATGAGCCGCGCGAGGCGAACACCGAGGGCGGTATCTTCCCGGCGATCTTCGGCACCGTGATGATGGTGATTCTGATGTCGGTGGTGGTGACCCCGTTTGGTGTCATCGCGGCAGTTTACCTGCGTGAATACGCCAAGCAGGGGCCGATGACTCGTACCATCCGAATCGCAGTGAACAACCTCGCCGGTGTTCCTTCCATCGTCTACGGTGTCTTCGGTCTCGGCTTCTTCGTCTACTTCCTCGGTGGCAACATCGACGATCTCTTCTTCCCCGAGGCGCAGCCCGCCCCGACCTTTGGTACCCCCGGTATTTTCTGGGCAGCACTGACCTTGGCGATCCTCACCCTGCCGGTGGTGATTGTGGCGACCGAGGAGGGGCTGTCACGTATCCCACGCTCGATCCGTGAGGGTTCGCTGGCACTTGGTGCGACCAAGGCGGAGACGTTGTGGCGTACGGTACTGCCGATGGCAAGTCCGGCGATGATGACCGGCCTGATCCTGGCGGTGGCGCGCGCCGCCGGTGAGGTGGCACCACTGATGCTGGTCGGTGTGGTCAAGCTGGCGCCGACCCTGCCACTCGATGGCAACTTCCCCTTCCTGCACCTGGAACGCAAATTTATGCATCTTGGTTTCCACATCTACGATGTTGGTTTCCAGAGTCCCAATGTTGAGGCGGCGCGACCGCTGGTCTACGCCACCTCACTGCTGCTGGTGGTGGTCATCATCGCCCTGAATCTTGCGGCGATCGCGATACGTAACCACCTGCGCGAGAAGTATCGTGCGCTGGAGAATTAGTAATGGAGAGTGGTATGAGTAGGACCCACGCAGTCGATATCGGCAATATCGATCAGGCCGGTGTCGAGAAGATGAGTCTCGAGAATGAAGATATCAGCATCGAGGTTAAAGACCTCAAGCTCTTCTACGGTGAGAACCAGGCGCTGCACGGCATCAATCTGCAGGTTCCTCGCAATCGCGTCACCGCCTTCATCGGCCCCTCGGGCTGTGGTAAGTCGACCCTGCTGCGCAGCTTTAACCGCATGAATGATCTGGTCGACGGCTGTCGGATCGAGGGTGAGATCCTGCTCGACGGAAACGATATCTACGCCAAGTCGGTCGAGGTCTCGAGCCTGCGTCGTCGTGTCGGCATGGTGTTCCAGAAGCCCAACCCCTTCCCCAAGTCGATCTATGAGAACGTCGCCTATGGGCTGCGCCTGATGGGTGAGAAGAATCGCCGCGTGCTCGACGAGACGGTGGAGAAGGCACTCAAGGGTGCGGCGCTGTGGGGCGAGGTGAAGGATCGGCTGCAGGATAACGCGCTTGGCCTCTCTGGCGGTCAGCAGCAGCGTCTGGTCATCGCCCGTGCCATCGCCATCGAACCTGAGGTGCTGCTGCTCGATGAGCCCGCCTCGGCTCTCGATCCGATCTCGACGCTGAAGATTGAGGAGCTGATCTACGAGCTCAAGGATCGTTATACGATCTTGATCGTTACCCACAATATGCAGCAGGCGGCACGTGTCTCTGACTACACGGCCTTTATGTATATGGGGGAGTTGATCGAGTACGGCAGCACCAATACGCTGTTTACCAATCCGGGCAAGAAGAAGACTGAAGACTACATCACGGGTCGTTACGGCTGAGGGAGGGAACGGCAATGGCAAAGAATAGTTCAGGAATGGGTCAACATATCTCGCAGCAGTTTAACGATGAGCTGGAGGATGTGCGTAACCGCGTGCTCAACATGGGCGGTCTGGTCGAGCAGCAGGTTGGTGATGCAATAAAGGCCCTCGATGAGGGCGATACCGGACTCGCTGATCTGGTCATCAAGCGTGATGTGAACGTCAATGCGATGGAGGTGGGGCTTGATGAGGAGTGCAGTACGATCCTTGCCCGCCGTCAGCCTGCGGCATCGGATCTGCGCCTGATCGTGGCGGTGATTAAGACCATCACCGATCTGGAACGTATCGGTGATCAGGCCGAGCGTATTGCCCGCATGTCGATCCAGCTGACCGAGGCCGATAAGAGTCTGACCAAACATGTTGATCTGGTGCATATGGGTACCAAGGTGCGGCAGATGCTACACGAGGCACTCGACTCCTTTGCCCGAATGGATGTTGAGGCCGCCATCGAGGTGGCCAAACAGGATGTGCGTATCGACAAGGAGTATGAGGCGATCACCCGTCAGCTGATTACCTTCATGATGGAAGATCCACGCGATATTACCGTCTCTCTCGATCTGCTCTGGTCGGCACGTGCGCTGGAGCGCGTCGGTGACCACGCCCGCAACATCTGCGAGTACGTGATCTATCTGGTCAAGGGCAAGGATGTGCGCCACATCAGTCTGGAGCAGATGGAGGAGGAGGCGCGTAGCGAGCACTGATCTCTCCGCTTTGTTTGCAGAGTGCGGATCAGTGATGCCCCGGTTTTATGGTGCTATTAAGCGGCCCAGATTCAGTGGAATTAAGAATCGATCCAGATCACTTGCGGCCCGTGACCTCAGGTGTGCAAAACGCTACAGTAGCGGCTCCGTAGAGTTTGAGAATGTAGCTGACCGTGGCAGAGAAAGAGAACGCACACAGCACCGAATCGATGGCTGCCATCGATCTCGGCTCCAACAGTTTCCATATGATCGTCGCCCGCCTCCGCGAGGGTGAACTGGTCGTCATCGACAAACTTCGTGAAATGGTGCGCCTCGCCGAGGGGCTCGACGATCAACGTAATCTTGATCGTGCGGTCGCTGATCGTGCGCTCGCCTGCCTCTCCCGCTTCGGTCAGCGCCTCAAGGATCTCTCCCCCGAACATGTACGCATAGTCGGCACCAACACCCTGCGTAGCGCCCGTGAGAGCGCCGCCTTCCTTGAAGAAGCGAATGGTGTGCTCGGCCACCCGATCGAGATCATCTCCGGTGTTGAGGAGGCACGCCTGATCTACCTCGGTGTCTCTCACAGTATGCCGAGTGATGCCAAGCGGCGTCTGGTGATGGATATCGGCGGTGGTAGTACCGAGCTGATTATCGGTGAGAGTTTTGAACCACTGCATCTCGAGAGTCTCTACATGGGCTGCGTCAGTATGAGCCGCGGCTGGTTCGCCGATGGTCGAATTACCGCACAGCGCATTCTCAATGCCGAGGTGACAGCGATGATGGAGCTCGAACCCCACGTCTCACGTTTCCGCCAGCTCGGCTGGGAGGAAGCGGTGGGTGCCTCCGGTTCGATCAAATCGATTGCCAAGGTAGTGCAGGGTGAAGGGCTGAGCGATGACGGTATTACCCTCAAGGCGCTCGATAAGCTCATCGATATGACTCTCGAGGCGGGTCATATCGATGAGCTGGAACTCTCCGGGCTGGCACCCGAGCGACTACCGGTATTCATGGGTGGGCTGACGATTCTGCGTGCCACCTTCCGCACCCTCGGTATCAAGCGTATGTATCCCTCCTCGGGCGCACTGCGCGAAGGGCTGCTCTACGACATGCAGGGGCGCAGTAGCCACGAGGATGTGCGTGAGCGCACCGTGCAGAATCTGATGCAGCGCTTCGGTGCCGATGTTGAACAGGCGGCACGTGTTGATCTGCTCTCTGAGCAGCTACTCGATAACGTTGCCGCTGCCTGGAAGCTCAAGAACAGCAGTTATCGACAGCTGCTGAGTTGGGCGGCACATCTGCACGAGATCGGACTCGATCTGGCGCATAACCAGTACCATAAACACGGCGCCTACATCCTCGAGCACGCCGATATGCCCGGTTTCTCTCATCAGAACCAGTTGCAGCTCTCGGTGCTGGTACGAGCACACCGGCGCAAAATACCCTCGACCCTGTTCAAACCGTTCCCCACCAAACGGGCCAACAAGCTGACACGGCTGGCGATATTGCTACGCGTGTCGGTACTACTGCACCGAAGTAGAGGCGATCAGAAACTGCCTGAGATCGGTGTGAAAACGGGCGATGAGAACACCTTGATACTCACTTTTCCTGAGGGTTGGCTCGAACGCCATCCACTGACCAGTGCCGATCTCAAACAGGAGTGCAGTTACCTGAAGCAGGTCGGCGCCACGCTCCGTTTCGAATAGTGGTTGTCAGATGATCTGCAGTGGGAAATTCTCCTGCTGTTGGGGTGGATTGAAGACCCGACTGCCATGCTAGGATGCATCGACACAAAAAGGGATTAACACCTTGGCACTACGCTCCATCCTTCTTATTCATCTGCTTACCGCTGGGGTCGTCTGGCTGATCTGGCTCGGTCTCAATGGCGGCCTCGACGCCTTTGCGTTGGTGATGAATAACTGGCAGGTGGCGCTGACCATGGTGTTCGGTTCGTTTATCGCCGGTGCTACCAGCGAGGGTGGTGGGGCGATCGCCTTTCCCGTCTTTACCAAGCTGCTGCAGATCGCACCGATGGATGCCAAGGTCTTCTCGCTGGCGATTCAGAGTGTTGGTATGACGGCCGCCTCGGTGGTGATCATCGCCATGGGGGTACGGGTCGATTGGCGCGTGATCCGCTGGGCCGGACTGGGCGGTGTGCCCGGTATTCTGCTCGGTGCAGGCTGGCTGGCACCCGATCTCTCACCGCCTGTGCTGAAGATGAGTTTTACCTTCCTGGTCAGCAGCTTTGCCATCACCCTCTTCATGTTTAACCGAGGTATTCGCCTGACCCATCTCTCTTTGCCGCAGACCGGACAGAATGAGCAGTGGATTATCGCGCTGGCCGGTTTCATCGGCGGGGTGATGTCGGGACTGGTGGGTAACGGTATCGATATCATCACCTTCTCGGTGATGGTGCTGCTGTTCCACATGAGTGAGAAGGTAGCCACTCCCACCTCGGTAATCCTGATGGCCTTTAACTCGATGGTTGGTTTTCTCTTCCATCTCGGTTTTACCGATGCCTTCACGCCTCAGGTGCAGTCGTGGTGGCTGGCGGCAATTCCGGTGGTAGTCATTGGCGCACCGCTCGGTGCCATCGTCTGTAGTCGGCTCGACCGTCATGCCATTGCACGGTTTCTGATCTTTCTGATCGCCATCGAACTCGTTACATCGCTCTGGCTGATACCGCTTAGCCGTGATGTTTTATGGGTCAGCCTCTCGGTCGGCGGTGGGTTCGCCTTGCTCTATTTGATGATGTATCGTGAAAAACGCTATCGGCCGGAAGAGTCGTAGCACGAGAATTCTACGTATTCAAAACACTGTTTTTCCAGTATAGATGGGGATGATCGATATGAATGAACGCATCGACGACATAACAATAGTGGGCGGCGGTGCTGCCGGGTGGTTGATGGCGCTCTCGCTGGTGACGATGCTCAACAAGGGTGAGTCGAAGGTGAAGGTGACGCTGATCGAGTCGCCCAATATTCCGACCATCGGAGTCGGTGAGGGAACGGTGACCGGCTTCCCGCGTCTGCTGCGCCAGCTCGGTATCAAGGAGCGCGACTTCCTGCGCCGCTCCGATGCAACCTACAAGTGTGCTGGAAAGTTTGTCGGCTGGAGTGTCGATAAACAGGGCAATGATCGCAGCTTCTACAACCCGTTTAACAATGGCGGTTACATTAACGGTTTTGAGAGCAGCTACTACTATCACAAATTTGGCCCGCACGGTGATGCCAAGAGCTACGTCGATAACGTGCTACCCACCCAGATGATGGTAGAGAACGCGCTGGGTCCGAAGGAGATCGGCCAGGGCGACTACGACAGTGTCATGCCCTACACCTACCATCTGCATGCCCACGCCTTCTCCAAACAGATGGCGCACATCGCGCAGAAGCGTGGCGTGGTCCATATCCTTGACGATTTTGTCGATGCCGATCTCGATGAGAAGGGGTGGATCACTGCGCTCAATCTCAAAGAGAAGGGAAAGGTGCCGGTCAAGCTGGTGATCGACTGCACCGGCTTCAAGGGGCTGATCCTGCAGCAGATCATGAAGGAGCCCTACCAGGAGTTTGGCAACCATCTGCTCTGCGATCGGGCAATTCCGGTCCCCCATCCGCATCGCGATATCGAAAAGATGCGACCCTGCACCACCGCCACGGCAAAGAGTGCCGGCTGGATCTTCGACGTGCCGATCTATAGCCGTATGGGTAGCGGCTATGTCTACTCAAGCCAGTTCAAGTCTGAGGATGAGGCGCTACATGAGCTGTTGACCCATATTAATGATCCTGAGCTGAAGGATGTCACGCCGCAGGTGATCAAGATGAAGGTCGGGCGGGTGCGCAACACCTGGGTGAAGAACTGTATCGCCACCGGTCTAGCGGCCGGATTTGTCGAACCGCTGGAGGCCTCGGCGATCTACACCATCGAGATGACAGCGCGCATGCTGATCACCTACTTCCCGGAGAAGGGTATTACCGATCCGATCATCAACCGTTTCAACCAGGTGATGAATCGTATGTATGACGAGATCCTCAACTTCATCGTCATGACCTACTACACCTCTAACCGCCCCGAACCGTTCTGGCAGGCGGCGCGCAACGATATCGATATCCCACCGCTGCTGCAGGAGAATCTGGAACTGTGGAAGGAGTTTATGCCCTCAGCCCACGATGTGGAGGGCAAGTTCCTCTTCGACCATTGGGACTACATCTCGCTGCTCAATGGGCAGGGCTATTTTGAGGGGGTGCAGTTCCCGACCGAGAAGTACCTGGCCAAGCCCGACTGGGTGAAGTACTCGCAGAAGATGGCCGAGACCAAGCGTCAACTGCGCCGACACCTCCCCTCACACTACGAGCTGCTCAAGCATATGCACGGTGGTTAACTGTCACCCAGCTCTGCCAGCAGGGTACGCTGGGCGCTGAACGGCTCATCATCCCCTTCGGGGACAGCGCGCTGGTAGCTGCCATCGCTATTGAGCAGCCACGCCTGGGCGCTGTCATTCAGGTAGTAACCCAGTTCGTGGATGACCCGCGCACGAAGATCCTTGGCGATTACCGGGAAGCAGGTCTCGACACGGCGGAAGAAGTTTCGATCCATCCAGTCGGCGCTGGCGCAGAAGACCTCCGGCTCATCGCCGTTGTGGAAGTAGAAGACACGGGTGTGTTCGAGGAAGCGACCGATGATCGAACGCACGCGGATATTCTCCGAAACCCCTTCGATGCCAGGACGCAGACGGCAGACACCACGCACGATCAGATCGACTTTTACTCCCGCCATTGAAGCGCGATAGAGCGCACGAATACTCTGTGGCTCGGTCAGTGAGTTGGTCTTAATGATGATGTGTGCATCTTTTCCAGACTTGGCGTGTTCGATTTCGCGCTCGATCTTTTCGATCATCGCATCGTGCAGGGTAAAGGGTGAAGAGAGCAGCTTGTTGAGCTTGATCACCCGTCCCAGACTGGTGAGCTGACCGAAGATCTGTTGCACATCCTCACCGACATCCTTGTTACTGGTCATCAGGCCGTAGTCGGTATAGAGCCGAGCGGTACGAGGGTGGTAGTTGCCGGTGCCGAGATGCACGTAGCGGCGTAGCTTCTTACCCTCGCGGCGAATCACCAGCACCATCTTGGCGTGGGTCTTATAGCCGACCACGCCGTATACGACGTGGGCACCAGCAGCCTGCAGGCGGTTGGCCAGGGCGATATTCTCCGCCTCATCAAAACGGGCGCGCAGCTCGATCACCACCGTCACCTCCTTGCCAGCGCGTGCCGCCGCTACCAATGCATCGACCACCGCAGATTTGGGGCCGGTGCGATAGAGGGTCTGTTTGATCGCCAGCACCTCGGGATCGAGCGCCGCCTGCTTGAGGAAATCGACGATCGGCAGGAACGACTCGTAGGGGTGGTGCAGCAGCACATCCTGTTTGCCTAGCAGCTTAAAGAGATCGGGGTTGCTGTTGAGTTTGCCGGGCAGGTTGGGGGTGAAGGGTTTGAAGGTCAGGTGTGGTCGATCGGCCAGATCGCAGACCGACATCAGACGGTTGAGGTTGACCGGGCCGTTGGCCAGATAGGCGTCGCCTTCGGTCAGCTGGAAGGTCTCGAGCAGGAAGCGCTGTAGATCCTCCGGGCACTTGTGGTCGATCTCGATACGCACCACTGCACCGTTGCGGCGTGAGGCGAGCTCGCCCTCGACGGCACGCATCAGATCGTCGATCTCCTCATCATCGACGTAGAGGTCGCTATTACGGGTGATGCGGAACTGGTAACAGCCGGTGACCTTCATGCCGGGGAAGAGCGCATCGACATAGGCGTGGATGACCGAGGAGAGGAAGACGTAGTCGTGCTCGCCATTCCCCTCATCCTCGGGTGGCAGCTGGATCAGGCGCGGCAGTGCGCGCGGCGCCTGCACCACAGCGTAGGCACCGGTTCTGCCGAAGGCGTCACGCCCCTTCAACGAGATGATGAAGTTGAGGCTCTTGTTGAGCAGGTGCGGGAAGGGGTGGGCCGGGTCGAGACCCAGCGGGCTGAGTACCGGTAGTAGCGACTCCTCAAAGAAGTTGTGCAGCCACTTCGCCTGCGCCTCACTCCAGTCGGCGCGACGGATGAAGCGGATATCTTCCTTCTCCAGCAGTGGAAAGAGCTCCTCGTTGAGCAGTCGATACTGCTCCTCGATTAGCGGTTTGGTGCGCTTCTGGATCTCTCTGAGCTGATCCTGGGGGGAGAGGTTGTCGGGTTCGCTCTTGAAGGAGCCGAACTCCTCCTTCTGTTTCAAGCCGGCAACACGGATCTCGAAGAACTCATCGAGGTTGGTGCTGGAGATACAGAGATAGCGTAGGCGTTCGAGTAGCGGAATCGACTCATCCTTCGCCTGCTCGAGGACTCGCTGGTTGAACTCCAGCAGACTCAGTTCGCGGTTGATATAGAGTTCGGGTTGGTTGAGATCGATGGTATCCATGGTGAGCCTGTTGTTATCGGTTGGTATTGAGCTTATCAGCAGTCGATGAAATCGGTATGACGTTCGTCAGTAGCCGAGAGAGCGACCACCATCGACGGTCATGATCTGACCGGTCATATAGTCTGCTTCACGAATTAAAAATAGCACCGCACGGGCGATGTCGGTTGGCTGGCCCTGACGCTTCAACGCGGTACGGTCGATGATATCGCTCTTGTCGCTCTCCTCCAGGCCCTGCTCAGGCCAGAGGATGGCACCGGGGGCGACACCGTTGACGCGGATTTCTGGACCCAGCTCGCGTGCCAAAGAGCGGGTCATCATCACCAGCCCCGCCTTGGCCATGCTGTAGATCGGATGGCCCTTCAGCGGCTGTTCGGCGTGGATGTCGACGATATTGATAATCACGCCGCGGTGCTGAAGCAGGTGAGGAGCGGCTGCCTGCGAGAGGAAGAAGGGAGCCTTGAGGTTGGAGCCCATCAGGTCATCCCACTCGTGGGTGGTGGCCTCCCCCACTGGGGTGGGATAGAAGGATGAGGCGTTATTGACCAGGATGTCGAGTCGTCCCCAGGCAGAGACCGCCTGTTCAATCAGTACCGGCAGCTTACCGGTTTCGTGCAGGTCGGCCTGTAGTAGCCGAACCGAGTCGGCGCGCATCGCATTTAGCTCGTTCGCCAGCTTCTCGGCCGCCTCTGTTGAGTGGCGATAGTGGAGCAGCAGATCAATGCCGTGAGCGTGCAGGGTGCGTGCGGTGGTTGCACCAATGCGGTGTGCCGCGCCGGTAATCAGGGCGGTCTGGTTAGGGTGTAGGGTTGTCGTATCGCTCACACTTCTTTACCTTCGTCTGCTTTATCGAAACTCTACCCTAATTATGGCAACTATCGAAACAAGAGCACGCGAGGCGCAGCGAGCGCTGGCCGATCTACCGCAGCCTGAGGCGGCGGCATTGGCACAGAGCCATGCGCTGGTGGAGCTGATCGCGAGTGAGATCGGCGAGGAGAGCATCAGCTTTGCCCGTTATATGGCGTTGGCACTCTATGCGCCGGGGCTCGGTTATTACAGTGGTGGGGCGCGCAAGTTTGGCGAAGCGGGCGATTTTACCACCGCACCGGAGATCTCAGCGCTCTTCTCCCGTGCGCTGGCCAGGCAGTGTGCCGAGGTGCTGGGCTCGCTAGGTGGCGGCGATATTCTCGAGTTCGGTGCCGGTAGTGGGGTGATGGCGAGCGATATCCTGCTCGAGCTGGAGCAGCTGGGGCAGTTGCCGCAACGTTATCTGATCCAGGAGTTAAGTGGCGAGCTGCGCGAGCGGCAGCGTGAGACGATTCAGGCGAAGGCACCGCATCTGTTGGAGAGGGTTGAGTGGCTCGATGGACTAGATGGTGTTGAGCTGCGGGGCGTAGTGCTCGGCAATGAGCTGCTCGATGCGATGCCGGTAGAGCGTTTTCGAATTGCGGAACATGGGGTTGAGCAGGTACGCGTTACGGTGGCAGAGGGTGGCCTGGTTCTTACAACAGAGCCTGCCGAGGTGTCGTTACGTGGGGCGGTTGAGCGGCTGCAGAGTCAACTTGAGGAGCCGCTGCCGGTCGGGTATGAGTCGGAGTGTTGTCTCGAGTTTTCCCCCTGGTTCTCGGCACTCTCTGAGGTGTTGAAGGCGGGTGTCGCACTGTTGATCGACTACGGTTATCCACGCCGTGAGTACTATCTGCCACAGCGCAGCAGCGGCACATTGATCTGCCACTACCGCCATCGCGCCCATGAGGCGCCGCTCTATCTACCGGGGCTGCAGGACATCACCAGCTTTGTCGACTTCAGTGCAGCAACCGAGGCAGCTCTGGATGCCGGTTTTGAGCTGGGTGGTTACACCAACCAGATGCACCTGCTGATCGGATGCGGGCTGGAGGAGCTGCTGGCGGAGTTTGATATTAACGATACGCAGCGCTTTATGAGCGCCACCCAGCAGATCAAGAAGCTGACCATGCCGGGTGAGATGGGGGAGCGTTTCAAGGCGCTGGCGCTGACACGCGATTATAAACAACCGCTGCGCGGTTTCTCGTTGCGTGATTACAGTGGGCAGCTGGAGCTCTGATGCGAGGTTTTGTTGCACTGTTGATGGTGCTGCTGCTCGCGGGTTGCGTCGCCACCGAGACCAAACCGGGCGATACCAGTAGCTTTAATCTCAAGTCGATCGCCAAGTCCGATATCGATATGGTCTCGGAGTACCATCTCAACAGCTCGCTCGACTACCTGCGCACCCTGATGGTGAAGCTCTACAAGCGTAATCCGAAGGAGTGGCGCCGGGGCGGATTCGAGAGCATGGAGGCGGCGGTCGCACGTCTCTTCGCCAATGAGCAGGGGTGGGCGGTACCGAATGTTGGCGGTAAGCGTGGCACCGCATTGATCGAAGAGGCTTTTCGTGAGGATTATGGCCACGACCGGGTGCTTGCCTTCATTGCTGGTCTGGCAACGATGAGTATCGATGCCTATGGCGGTAAGACCGAGTTCTATATGTTCGATTCGATAGAGCCACAGAGTCTCTACAATGCAGCGCGTAACTACGAGATAGCCGCCTGGCGCCTTGGTCACTCTCGCAATGTCCGCGGCGAGCTGTTTCTGCTCAGCAATGCGACCGAGGGGCGGGTGATCAATCTCAGCTATGAACGCCTCTTCGGCAAGCTGATCGCCAGCCACGACCTGATGGCCAAGATCATGTCCGACAAGACCAATCGCACCATCAAGGGTGTCATTCAGCGGGTGGCAGGGGCGGTCTTCCTGCCGATCTGAATCAATGGGTGAGAAGGTGGACCGCAGTTGTCTATTCGTACCAGCCGTCGTACCCTCGCACCACTTTTCTAAGCGAGACCACCGATAGTGGAGACGATCCAGATTATCGCACTGGCGATCCTGCAGGGGCTGACCGAGTTCCTGCCGATCTCCAGCTCTGCCCACCTGATTCTGTTACCCAAACTGGGCGGTTGGAGTGACCAGGGGCTCGCCTTCGATGTCGCCGTTCATGTCGGTACGCTCTCAGCAGTGGTCTGGTATTTCCGTTGCGAGCTGCTGAAGATGTCGCGTGATTGGGGCGTGTCGATTGTCGAGCGTCGTATGGTGGGTGAGAGTCGACTCGCATGGGCGGTGCTGCTGGGCACCATTCCTGTCGGTATAGCCGGTCTTTTACTGAAGGATCTTGTCGAGACCTCGCTACGCTCACCGCTGGTCATCGCCTGGACGACCATCGGCTTTGGTCTGCTACTTTGGTGGGCCGATCGACAGGGCAAGCGGGTGCGCGATGAGCATTCCCTCGGCTGGGGTGATGTGCTCTTTATCGGTGCGGCGCAGGCTATCGCGTTGATCCCGGGTACCTCGCGTTCCGGTATTACCATGACCGCTGGCCTGATGCTGGGACTGGAGCGCGCCGCTGCGGCACGCTTCTCCTTCCTGCTTTCGATCCCGGTGATTGTGCTCGCCGGTGGTCTGCATAGTATTGAACTGATCAAGCAGGGCAGTGGTGTCGACTGGCAGGCACTGCTATTTGGCACGGTACTGTCGGCTGTGAGTGCCTACCTCTGTATTCACCTCTTTCTCAAGCTGCTGGAACGGATCGGTATGGTGCCGTTTGTGATCTACCGGCTAGCGCTTGGCGCAGTTCTACTGGCGCTCTATTTCTGACTAATAAATAACGGGAGTTAACCATGTTCAAGGCCAATGAGTATTTTGATGGCAAGGTGAAGTCAATTGCCTTTGAGACCGGTGATGGTCCCGCCACCGTCGGCGTAATGGCGCCTGGAGAATATGAGTTTGGCACCTCGCAGCAGGAGATCATGAGCGTGGTTAGCGGTGGGCTCGATATCAAGCTACCTGGTAGCGATAGCTGGCAGAGCTTCGGTCCCGGCACAAGCTTTACCGTAGAGGCTAACCAGAGCTTCGGGGTGAAGGTCGCTGTTGAGAGCGCCTACCTCTGCCTCTATAAATAACCGCCTGGTGTAGGTGTGCGCGAGCTGAAGTTTCGCCGGGTCTGGCTCGCAATCGGGTGGTTGCTGGTGTTGGCATTAGTACTGCTTTCGCTGCTGCCTCCACTACCCGATCCCATACCAACACTCGGCTACAGTGACAAGCTGGGGCACGCTGCGGCCTATGCACTATTGATGGGCTGGTTCATGGTGCTCTATCGAGGCGGTCGGCGGCGACTGCTACTAGCACTTTTACTGATCGCTATGGGTGCCTCGCTTGAGCTGTTGCAGGGGATGGGGAGTCTACGTCGGTTCGAGTATCTCGATATGGTGGCCAATGGCGTGGGTGTAGGGCTAGGCTATCTGTTGATCCGCTGTTGTGGAACGGAGCTTCTGTTGCATTTGGAGCAGAACGGGGCTGGGGTGGATCAGGCGGAGGGGGCGTATGGGGATTGTCAGTAGACGGTTGTCCAGATTCAGGAAGAGCCTGCTCAAGCGTTGCTGTCTGGATCAATACATACGGGAGCGCTTCTTTCGGGCCCACGGCTATCCGCTCAATCTCGATAATCCCCGAACATTCACTGAAAAACTTCATTGGGTGAAGGCCAACTGTGATCTGGCCTCGCTGGCAGACTTCGTTGATAAATACACCGTACGTGAATTTGTCGCTGAAAGGGTTGGAGAGGAGGTGCTCGTACCGCTACTTGGCCTCTACAGTCATTTTGAAGAGATCGATTATGGTGGGCTTCCAAGCCGTTTTATGTTGAAGGCGACGCACGGCTGCGGCTGGAATGTTCGCGTGGAAGACAAACGGTTGCTCGATTGGCATGAAACGGGGAACAAGGTGCGTGGCTGGTTGAGGAGTAGTTATTACTCGCGCATAAGTGGTGAGGCAAATTACAGGAATATTACGGGTCGGATAATTATCGAGAAATATCTGCGTGATCCGAGCGGTAATCTACTTGATTTCAGATTTTACTGCTTCGACGGTAAGCCGGTGGCGATCCATGTGAGTATCGATCGACCTGGCGGCGATCTCTTCAGGGTGTTCAATACTGAATGGAAGGAGTTTAAAAAGCATGACAGCCACGCTGATCGTGTAACACAAAGAATAGATCGGCCCGATAACCTGAATGAGATGTTGGCGATTAGTGAGAAACTTTCAGCTGGCTTTCCTTTTGTGCGTGTCGATCTCTATAACGTGGCCGGAAAGATCTACTTTAGTGAATTAACCTTTACGCCGAATAACGGACTTTCAATGGCTGATCCAAAGGAGCTCGATCGTTACTATGGCGACGCCTTCAATATTGAACCCTATAGGAGCGATCCCTATTGTCAGGTCGAGTGGTCGCCTACCAATCTGATGGAGAAGGAATAGTCTCTTCTTTCGCTGACCGCCATGGAGAGCGAAGTGAGGGCGGTTAGTCCGCGATAGTCGACGCCGTCTGCATATTCGTAGTTGAGAGCGCGAGCGGACGACGAAGAATATGCAGCAGCGGCTTTATGTCGGCGTAGAGTCACTGAGGGAGTTGTGTAGAGCCGCGAAGAGGTGATTACGCAACGAACGCAGGACGGTCGGGGCGCCGTAGGCATAAACGGTCGCGTTAGTATTTGCCGCTTGCTTGGGCTTGGATGCCCAAAACAAGCTTCCGAAAAATAGCGACTCCCGAATTGCTTTATGTCTAAAACCGATAGAGATCGAAAGGTGCGATGTCGATAGAGGGCGTTTTGCCGGTGATGAGTTCACTGATTACTCTGCCGGTCATCGGGGCACCCGCAAGTCCAGTGTGGCTGTCTGGGTCTTGTTAGTCATCTCAATTGGCTCTTGGTTGTTCAACTATGTGGCTGGACAGTGTGAGTTCTAGCGAGAAAGCAGTGGTGGAATAATGTCGCCAAAGAAGTCCCACATGATAAAAACAAAGATAATAAAAGCGATGATGTTTGCTGCGTAACGGAATTTTCGTTTACTGCTCTCGCTGATCTGTTGTTTTCGATGTTTGAAGCTGTCACTGGCTGGCAGATCTCCACCTTTGAAGTGCGTTGCATGTTCGATTATCTCAATCAGGTGTTTGGCCGTTTTGGCATTGGGCAAGGTGTCGCCGAGGGTCTGTTTTTTTCCGTCTCGGGTGATCGCCTCAATCTTAATTCTGATCTTTCGTTTACTGCCGCTACTGCTGCTCATCGCCACCTTCTGCTCAAAATCAACGATCTCTTCAGTGGCTATAGTCGTGCGCAGTGGAAAGCCGAGTATGCGACGAGTGGTGGTGATGGCTGTGCGTCCTGCATGTACCTCAAGGCTGTTGGTTACCATATAGAGACCAGAGAGAAGTAGTAGGCCGCCGATGAAGACAAAGATGATGAGAAAGGTGATTGGCACGTCACCACCAGTGAAGTGGTTGATCAATAACACGGGGGCAGCGAATAGAGTACCGAATATCATCATGCCAATGGCAAAGCCGAGATCACGCATTACCGGGTAGAAGAGGTTGGTCCCGTCGGCTTGCGGGGTGATGACCACTTTGTCGCTGTCGAGCTCTACTGCTGCCGATTCATCATCAATGTGCAAAGCAGCCTGATCGGCGGTTCTGACCTTGTCGCTACTCGCCTCACCGGTGTCGTAAACCGGGATATCGAAGCTTCGATCAAGATCAGGACCACGCATCTCGCCCTTGGCGCTCAGCTCCCAACGGTGGCGGTTGCCCGATGTTTTGTTGCTCGATTCGGGAAGGTTGTCGGGTGTGATGAAGTTGAACTGCAGACGAGTGCCATTCATACCGGGCGCGATGGTGGCCGACTGTGTTGATTCCCAGAGGGTGTCGTTGTGAGTGGTACGGTTTTTACCGCTGCCACTGGTATAGGTATGGATGCATTTGAGGGTGATCTCAATGCCACGCGATTCGCTGTAGGGGAGATTTATATCAATATGCCCCGCCACCTTGCCACCTAACGACCCGGGCATTGGCGACAGAGTCAGTGGGGTAGGGCCGAAGCGATGCCACTCCAGTGATTTCTTGATCGCAAAGTAGAGAAAACCAGCGCCAACAATAGGGAAGAGCAGAACAAAGGCGACAGCATAGTCACCCGCCATGAACTCATCGAAGGCGAGAAAGGGGGCGGGCATCGAGATCGCGTTCCAGAGAATGGTGAAGAGCCAGATCCCCTTGAGTTGAGAAACGGCGCTGGAACGAATGGGATTGCTCTGCCACTTTGGGTTGCCGATCCAAGGTGTAGTTGAACTCTGTGTGGTTTTTGTTTTTGTGCGACTGAGTGAAGCGATGGCCACAACACTACCGACCAGGGCGAAGATGCCACCGAGTATTCCCTTCAGTGCCATCAACCCCCAGCGTATCTCACGATCGATGACCGATTCGTTGGGTTGAGCTGGATTCACCCAGCCGTTAACGGTATAGCCACGTTGTTCAGCATCGCGAAGACGTTTATAGGTCTGCTGCTGCCAACTACCGATGTTGTCCGCCTCTGTGCTGATGCCGACACGTTGGCCGTGAAAGAGCTGATTGTTAAAGTGATAACGATAGGTGGCGTGTGCCTCGTAGGTGGTGCTGTCACCACTGTGAGACTCGAGTCGGGTTGAGGTGACGACCATCTTGGCCGGCTGCCACGACTTCATCTGCTGCCAGTCGGTGAGATCGGGCAGAGCGAGGAAAGTGATGAAACCAAAGCCAGCAGCCGCGAATATAAGACCAAAGAGAAAGCCGATGATAGAGCGTCCCTGTTGTGAGTGTGTCGATGGTGGGATCGGTATCAATATTATCTCCCTTACTACTTAATTATTATTTTGATTTAATCGATTCACGCTTTCAGGACAGAGCTGTTCTGCAGCTTTGATTATCAGTTTGGCATAGGGTCACGATCATAATCACACTCTATCGCCATTGCTCGAATTCCACGCCGTTTCATCCGTGCTACGTTAGCGGTCTCTCGAGTCTGGAGAGTTGCCGGTCGTGTGGCTTGCTGAGAGTTATGTTTGCGATGATAGCGCCGATCAGTGCCATTGCCATATCGGACTGTGTATCCCACACATAACCCTGAGTGCCGAGAAAAGCATCAGCGGCAGTGCCTGTGGCAGCGGCCACCCACCACTCGATCAGTTCATAAAAAGCGCTGATCGCCAGGCAGATCGAAACCACAATAAAGAATAGCCACTTGCCGTTTTCGAGTGGTGATCGACGCAGCAGAATCTCTCGGGCGATGATGGCGGGGATAAATCCCTGAGCGAAGTGGCCAAGCTTGTCGTAGTCGTTTCGTCCCGAGTCGTAGAGCTCTCCTATGGCATCGAAAAGCGGTACTTCTGCGTAGGTGTAGTGACCCCCTACCATCAGGATGATGCAGTGAATGAGGATCAGCCAGTAGCTGAGAGGGGTCAGTGGAAAACGTTTAAACGTGAATGCGAGCAGGACCAGGGCGATCAGCGCAGGTGCAACCTCAAGTCCCCAGATAAAATAATCGAGTGGTTCGACGGCTGACCAGAGCAGTGTGGAGAGGAAGAGTGTTAACCAGGTCAGTGATTGCCGACTATTGAGTGAGGTGTTGCTGAACATCGATAGACCTCAGTGTTTGCTGTGCACGTCGTAAGCTAAATCTGTGTATTTATCCCGGCTACGGCTGTCACGCGTCGCCGATGTAACTCATCGCCAATCTCCTTACCGCTGAAGCCGTCTTCAATCACCGACTTGGCGACGATGGCATTGGCGGCGGCCAGAGCTGATCGGAAGTAGTCGGCCTGTGGGTAGGGGGTCTGCTCCATATCCTTGCGCCCCTTTGAGTCGGCTTCGCAGGCGAGCAGAAACTGCTCGAAGCGTTCGGGGCGACGCAGTGCGTCGAGCGACTCGAGGGTCTTTAACAGCGTGCTCGGTTTTAGCTCGCGCACCTTGTGGCAGTGGGTGTGGTAGCGGGCGACGTGAACCGCCAGATCTCGAAACTCATTGGGAATACGGAAGCGTTCGCATAGCTCTTTGACCAGTTTGGCACTGCGTTGCTCGTGGGCGATATGTTTTGGCCACTCCGCCTCAGGGGTCGTTCCCTTACCGAGGTCGTGAGTAAGGGCAGCGAATCGGACTACCGGCTCTGGTGAAAGCTTGGCCGCCTGTTCCAGCACCATCATTACGTGGATGCCGGTGTCGATCTCACCGTGGTGTTGTTCGGGTTGTGGTACGCCGTAGAGGGCGTCGATCTCGGGGAAGAGACGTGCCAGCGCACCACAGCCGCGTAGTACCTTGAAGAAGGCTTGTGGACGTTCCTCGGCAAGTGCGCGTGATAGCTCCTTCCAGACGCGTTCAGGCACCAGCGCATCGACCTCACCGTTCTCGACCATGCGGCGCATTAACGCATTGGTGTCGTGCGCCACTCGGAAGCCGAACTTGGCAAAGCGGGCGGCGAAGCGGGCGGCGCGCAGGATGCGTACTGGGTCCTCTGCGAAGGCGTCGGAGACGTGGCGTAGCAGGCCGTTATCGAGATCCTCGCGGCCATTGTAGGGATCGATAATGTTACCCGCATCATCCATTGCTATCGCGTTGACGGTCAGGTCGCGACGAATCAGATCCTCCTCCAGTGTCACGCCTGGATCGGCGTGAAAGGCGAAGCCGTGGTAGCCGGGTGCGGTCTTACGCTCAGTGCGAGCCAGCGCGTACTCCTCGCCGGTTTTGGGGTGAAGGAAGACGGGGAACTCCTTGCCGACCGGCTTGAACCCCTGCTCAAGCATCTCATCGGGTGTGGAACCAACCACCACCCAGTCACGCTCCTTCGGCTTCAGGCCGAGGATTTTGTCACGCACGGCACCGCCAACCAGATAGATCTGCATCGTCTGTGACTACTCCGAGAGCGTGTGGCGACCGGCGCGGCGGCGATGGTCGTCATAGCGTGCGCGATCAGACTTCTGATAGTTGGCACCGGGGCGGAACGACTTGAGGCGGGTCGGTGAAACGCCGAGCGCAGCCAGCCCATCCTGTTTGCAGATACTGTCGATCTGCAGTGAGTTGTAGTTATCACGTGAGAAGGGTTTGCCTGGCAGCCACTCAAGGATCGATGCCTGCAACTTTGAGAGTGCATCGGGCAGGCCGATGATGAGGCGCTTCAGCCCGGCGCTCTCGGCGGCATACTCGACCAGCTCCTTGAGGGTGTAGCTTTCGGGTCCACAGAGTTCATAACGCTCACCGATGGTAGTCGGGTCGTCGAGGCAGACGGCAAAGGCCTCGACTACATCGCCAACATAGACCGGCGCAAAGCGTGCCTCGGCGCAGGCGAGTGGAAAGGCGATGGGCGAGAGACGAAGCAGTGCAGTAAAGCGGTTGAGGAAGGAGTCGTCGGGACCGAAGATCACCGAGGGGCAGATGCGGGTTACCGCCATGCCATTACGTCCAGCGGCGATAATCACCTTTTCGCCCTCACCCTTGGTGCGCAGATAGAAGCTGGGTGAGATGGTGGCGGCATTGAGCGCACTCATATGGATCAGGCGCTTGATGCCTACCTTGCGACAGACCTCGACGATCTTGCGTGGCAGTTCAACATGGGCGCGACGGAAACCGCTGCCATCGCGTCCCTTCTCATTCAGAATCCCAACCAGGCTAATCACCGCGTCACACCCTTCAAAGTGTTCTGCTAGTGCGGCATCATCAAACACATCGGCCTGATGCAGTGAAACACCGGGTAGTAGTGAGAGATCACGATGACGTTGTGGATGGCGAGTGAGCAGGCGTAGTTGATAGCCGCTTGCGGCTAGTCGTGCTGCCAGGTGGCTGCCGACAAACCCTGTTCCGCCAACAATGCAAATAGTGCTTGGTTTCATCGCTTCAACAATCCTTTTTACGCTGTTGTGCTCGGTGTACTCATAGGGTGGTGAACTATACTATGGAACCGCTTTAAGGTTGCTGCTGTCCAGATAAATAAGCGGTTCCCAGACAATTATAGATAACACGGGAGTAATTGATGCCCTTTAAATCGATCAATCCTGCAGACGATGCCACGCTGACGGTTATTCAGGCGTTTGATGCGGATCAATTGGAGGCGGCACTGGCCGAGACGGCGGCTGTAACGCTCGTCTGGTCGGCAACTCCAATACAGGAGCGTTGCCGGTTGATGCATGCTGCGGCCACGGTACTGCGTTCACGCAGTGAAGAGCTGGCGACCCTGATCAGTCAGGAGATGGGCAAGCTGATCGGTGAGGCGCGGGCTGAGGTTGAGAAGTGTGCGCTGGTGTGTGAGTACTACGAGGAGTTCGGTCCCGGATTTCTTCGTGATGAGAGCATCGACTCCGATGCGACTAATAGCTTTGTCGCCTACCAACCGATCGGCACGGTGCTGGCGGTGATGCCGTGGAACTTCCCCTTCTGGCAGGTGTTCCGTTTTGCCGCACCGGCACTGATTGCCGGTAACACCGGATTGCTGAAACACGCCTCCAACGTGCCGCAGTGTGCGTTGGCGATTGAGTCGGTCTTTCACGATGCCGGTTTCCCGGCCGGTGTCTTTCGTAGCCTGATGATCCCCGCTTCCGAGGTGGAGGGTGTGATTCGTGATCCGCGCGTGGCGGCTGTGACGCTGACCGGTTCCGAACCTGCCGGTCGTAAGGTGGCCGCCGTGGCCGGCGAGGAGTTGAAGAAGTCGGTGCTGGAACTGGGTGGTTCCGATGCCTTTGTGGTGCTCGAAGATGCCGATCTCGATCTGGCCGTGGCCGGTGCGGTCGCGTCACGTTTTCTCAACGCGGGGCAGAGTTGCATCGCAGCCAAGCGCTTTATCGTGGTTGATGTCGTTGCCGATCAGTTTGTTACCCAGTTTAAAGAGGCGGTCGAGGCGCTTGAGGCGGGAGACCCGCTGGATGAGAAGACCACGCTGGGGCCGATGGCACGAGCTGATCTACGTAGCGAGCTGCATAAGCAGGTGAGCGATTCGCTCGCCAGTGGTGCAGAGGCCATAACCGGCTGTCGGCCGCTGGTACGTCCCGGTTCCTTCTATGCCGCCTCGATACTCGACCGTGTTGAACCCGGTATGCGTGCATACAGTGAAGAGTTTTTTGGTCCGGTAGCGATTGTGATTCGTGCCAGAGATGAGGCGGATGCAATGCGTATCGCCAACGACTCACGCTTTGGTCTTGGCGGTAGCATCTGGACCGAGGATAGTGAACGGGGTGAGGCGTTGGCGCGACAGGTTGAGAGTGGTTGTACCTTCGTTAATGGAATGGTGAAGAGCGATCCACGCCTCCCCTTTGGCGGTATCAAGGCATCGGGTTATGGTCGTGAGCTGTCGCACCATGGCATTCGTGAATTTGTGAGCGCCAAGACGGTCTGGATTCGCTGAGGTTAAGCCATGCGTTTAATGCAAAAACTGTTCGTCGTTCTATTTCTGGTCATGTCAGCACCGCTCTTTGCCGCAGATGAGCAGCTCGGTGAGGGGATGGTCAATCCCGGCTATGTCGATAGGCCGGCCTGGTTCAAGCAGTCGTTTCTCGATATTCGTGAAGACGTGGCAGAGGCGAGCAGTGAGAGCAAGCGGGTGATGCTCTACTTCTATCAGGATGGCTGCCCCTACTGTGAGCGGCTGGTGCGGGTTAACTTTGCCCAGCATGAGATCGTCGAGAAGACACGTAGCGGCTTTGAGGCGATTGCGATTAACCTCTGGGGTGACCGGGAGGTGACCGGCCTCAAGGGAGAGGTCACCACCGAGAAGCAGTTTGCAAAATCGCTGCGGGTGCAGTTCACCCCGACCCTGCTGTTCCTCGACGAGCAGGGTAAGGTGGCGCTGCGGGTCAACGGCTTCTACCCGCCGCACAAGATGCTTGCTGCACTCGATTATGTGGCCGGTAAAGAGGAGTCGGTCGGCAGCTTCCGCGACTACTACGCCAGACTTGCGCCACAACCGGCCAGCGGTAAGTTGCATCTCGAACCGGGATATCTGCAGCCGACGCTTGATCTGCAGCGCAAGGCGGGTGACAAACCACTGCTGGTCTTTTTGAGCAGAAGCAGTGTGCGACCTGTGATGAGCTGCATGGAGATACGCTCAAACGCAAGCCGTTGCAGCAGGCGATGGCCTATTTCGATGTGGCGCTGGTCGATATCTGGTCGAACGATCCGCTGATCACGCCCGATGGCAAACGCACCACGGCGCGTAACTGGGCCAAGCAGATGAATGTGCAGTTCACCCCGAGTCTGCTCTTTTTCGATAGTACTGGCAGTGAGACGTTCCGTACTGAGGCCTATCTGCGTGCCTTTCATGTTGAGTCGGCGATGCTTTACGTCTCCAGTGGTGCCTATAACAGTGAACCGGAATTCCAGCGCTTCGTGCAGGGGCGGGCGGATCAACTGCACGAGCAGGGGATTGAGGTCGATCTTTGGAAATAGTTCAACACGCTCATCGTTGTTTGATAAGAACGATTCACTGAGCCTCAAATGTTGATCACGCTGTTACTGCTGGGCGCGGCAGCGGGTCTGCTGGCCGGTCTGCTGGGTGTCGGCGGCGGGCTGGTGATCGTGCCGGTGCTGGCGCTGCTCTTCGCCGATCACAATTTCGCCCACGCCATGCATCTGGCTATTGGTACTTCACTGGCCACCATCATCTTCACCTCGATCTCATCGGTCTATGCCCACCATCGCCGCGGCGCGGTGCTCTGGCAGCTGTTCTGGCGGCTGACGCCGGGGATTGTGGTCGGTGCGCTGATCGGTTCGGTCATTGCCGATCTGATGGCGGGTGATTCGTTGCGTCTGGTCTTCGCCATCTTTGAGCTGAGTGTGGCAGCGCAGATGGGTTTTGGCCTTCGCCCTGATGCTCATCGTGGAATTCCTGGTAGTGGTGCAATGAGCACGGCAGGTGGTCTCATCGGTAGTGTCTCAGCCGTGGTTGGCATCGGTGGCGGCACCATGACCGTCCCCTTTCTGGTCTGGTGCAACGTGAAGATGCAGCAGGCGGTGGCAACCGCTGCCGCTGTCGGTCTACCGATTGCCGTTGGCGGTACGGCCGGTTTTGCCTGGCGTGGTTGGGGTGAGGTGGGATTGCCTGAGTACAGTCTCGGTTATATCTACCTACCGGCCCTGTTGGGGGTGGTGCTGACCAGCGTGCTATTTGCGCCGCTGGGGGCGCGAATTGCCCATGCCCTGCCTGGTGTCCTGCTAAAACGGGTCTTTGCGCTGTTTCTCACCGGGCTGGGTCTGCGCATGTTGTTTGGAGCGCTCTCGTGAGAAGAAGTGACAGCAAGCTACGTAAAGAGATGCGCAATCAGGCGCTACGGCGCTATCGAGAACAGCGTGATCGCAACCGTCTGGCTGAACCGGGCATCCATCAGATGGCGCTGGTACTCGACCATCTCAAACCTGGATTCAGCGTACCGAAGATCTTTCGAAGCGCCGAGGCGTTTGGTGCCCATGAGATCCATATGATCGATATCGGTCCCTTCGACCCCGCTGCGGGCAAGGGGGCGTTTAAGAAGGTCCCGGCAAAATTTCACGATAGCTTTGATAGCTGCTTCGAGAATCTCCATGAACGTGGTTATCAGCTCTTTACCCTCGATCTGGGAGAGGGGTGTCAGCCACTGGGTGAGGTGGCATTGCCTGAGAAGAGCGCCTTCATCTTCGGTCATGAGGAGATGGGGATCAGCTTTGACCGTAGTAGCTACGCCGGGATTGAATGCCTCACCATCCCGCAGGTCGGTGAGACGCAGAGTCTTAACGTCAGTGTCGCTGCCTCGATAGTGATGTACGAGTACTGTCGGCAGCATGGCTCTAAGACAGCAGGTAATAGGTAACAGGCTAGAGGGTAACCCGGATGGAGTGGAACGGAATCGGGGAGTATGGCTCTCAGATTGAATTACTTTATTTTGCTTAGTTGTGCGGCCTGTTCTAGATCACTCTGATTGAAACTCCAGGCACGCGCAAACCCACCGACATAGCGCACATCGACAGATTGGAAGGCGTAGAGCGCAAAATCACCAAACTCAAATAGCTGTTCAGACTCAGGTAGCTGGCCAAGGTAGCGAGCCTTGCCGAGAGTGTATGTCTGTGAGTCGGGTTTAACGGCGGTGACTTCACCATTGAGGGTGAGGCGTGCCAGCGTTTGCGGATCCTTTCGCCCATCATCAGGTTCGCTGATTACGAGTGAGATGGTTGGGCGTTCAAGCAGGTTGCCGGTGTGAGCGGCGAGTTGGCTCAGGTGGAGATAGAGTTGGCTGAAGTTGTCATCGAAGGCGTAGGCGACCATTGAGGCGAGTGGTGTGCCATCTTTCTGCAGCGTAGCGAGTGCGGCCCAGCGCTGACTGCGAATGAGTCGGCCCAGACCGGTAAGTGTTTCACTGCGTGACACGGATTACCCTACTGATTGAAACGATGTGGGGACTATAACAGGAAGAGGGTCGATCAGCCGCCAGTCATCGACATAAAGCGGACCACTTGATTCGGCTTCTCGTTAAATTCGTGACGCTCTGGTTTAAGCGCGATCGCTTCGAAGATCGCCTCTTTAAGGCCGTCATCGCTAATACCTCCGCGCAGTAGTGGGCGCAGGGCGTAGCTGTGGTCCTGCCCGAGGCAGAGGTAGAGGTTGCCATCGGCAGAGAGGCGGATGCGGTTACAGCTCTCGCAGAAGTGCTGTGAGATCGGGGTGATAAAACCGATGCGTAGATCGGTACCGGAGACCTGTACGTAGCGTGCAGGACCACCACCGGGCATTACGCCGGGCAGTAGCTCAAAACGTTCACCGAGGCGGCGCTCGACGCTTAGCAGGTCGAGATAGTGATCCTTGGCTCCAAAGCCGGTGGCTCCCATCGGCATGGTTTCGATAAAGCGCAGGGTGAAGTCGTGTTCGATACAGAATTCGACCATCTGCTCGAACTCGTCATCGTTGACGCCTTTCATCGCCACCATGTTGATCTTGATCGGGAAAAACCCCGCCTCTTTGGCCGCCATCAGACCGTTGATCACTTTTTCCAGCTTGCCGCCGGTGATCTCACGAAAACGGTGTGGATCGAGGGTGTCGAGACTGACATTGATACGGCTGACGCCGGCATTGTGCAGCTCGTCGGCGTGTTTTGAGAGCCGGGTGGCGTTGGTCGAAAGGGAGAGATCCTCAATGCCATTCAGCTTTGCCAGACGACCGGCCAGCTGGGTCACATCTTTGCGTACCAGTGGCTCACCGCCAGTAAGACGAATGCGCTTCACGCCGAGCTCGCCAAAGGCAGCAACGACGCGTTCAATCTCATCAAAAGTGAGCGAGTCGACAGACTCCTGGTAGTCGTCAAAACCCTTCGGCATGCAGTAGAAACAGCGTAGGTCGCAACGGTCAGTTACCGAGAGGCGCAGATATTCGATCTCTCTGCCAAATGGGTCTTTTAGTGATCGGCTCATAGTCATCAAATCTAGTTCTATTAAGCGATTTCGGCAATAACCCAAAGGGGTTATTTCCCCACTCTACGTCATGTCTATTGTGCATGACTCAATCCGGTCAAGTCCGTACAATGTCCATCAACTACAATTTCTAATTGACGCCCCGGTCAGTTGCACTGATCTTGGTCAAGGGCGGAGGGAGATGGCGATATGACCCAAGAAGAGATCAGCACCGAAATCCGACGTACGCCGCTGTTTGGCGCGCTATTGGATGATCAATTTGCCAGGGTAATGCAGGGTATGCACTGCCACCAGTTGGCCAAGGGCGAGCGTCTGTTTAGTCAGGGGGAGCCGGTACAGAGTTTCTACTTTTTGCGTCGTGGTCTGGTAAAGCTGTTTCGTACCTCGCCCGATGGCGATGAGAAGGTGGTTGAGTTGGTCAGCTCGGGCCAGATCTTCGCTGAGGCGCTGATGTTTATGGGAGGGGATGCCGCCTACCCGCTGCATGCAGAGTCGGTGGATATATCAGAGGTGCTCTCGTTCGACGCCCACGCCTTTGTTTCGCTGCTCCGCGACTCGCCTGAGACCAGTTTCCGCATGATGGCAACTCTGAGTCGCCGCCTGCATCAGTTTCTCAACGAGATCGACAGTCTCTCGCTGCGGAATGCGACCTATCGTCTGGTGATCTATCTGCTGCAACAGCTACCGGTAAATATTGCCGAGAGCACCAGCATTCATCTGCCAGCGACCAAAAACCTGATCGCCTCCAAGCTTTCAATACAGCCCGAGACCCTCTCCAGAATACTGCATCGTTTGAGAGATCGCGGTCTGATTGAGGTGCAGGGTAATGACATTGTGCTGTGCGACATCCACGCCCTGCGCAGCATGACCGATATTGACGACTGATACGCTTAATATCTGGTTAGCTGCTACCTCTTGATCTCCCTGATCAAATAACATCGATCACAGGCGAGCTGATTCTTCAGCTCGCCTTCCATGCTTAGTTTCCTAAACCCATCTCGGGGATGTATGGATGGTTATTACGCCTGTTTTGAGCTGCACACAGGGTGATAGCTGTTGCTCTCCAGCTACCTATAAAACGCCCCTGTTTCGATACGTTGCTTTGATTCAAATCTATGTGTTTGTTGGCCAGTTGTGGGCTATCAATGGTCGCTACCTAAAGCTGGCTGTTGAGGCCAGTGATCAGTCGGTCTGGTTTCATTGAGTTGAATGTGCGTCTCGACAGCGGATAGTTATCTGTGTGACATCAAAAATTATTTATATCCACTCTAATCCCGACTGTTTCTATTGGGTAAATCTCTTGTTCAACAGCTAGTTATAAGTGTTCGGTGGCCTTGATCTTCTCCATTTTCGAGACTAGGTTTGTCATATAACGTACAAAACGTGGGTATTAAGAGGCGAGGTTGGTGCCCGCCGATGTGGTGAGCTTTAGGCGCTATTTGTTGGTCAGCAGTACTGCTATCGAACCAAAGAATCTGCGTTCAGATCAGGAAGCTTCCATTGAGCAGGAAGCATAAGTTAACCGCGTCTCTATGGTGGTAGGTGGCGGTATGGGAAGGGCAATAAACCGACGGGCATTTCTCAGGGGCGATCTCTCCGGTCGTTCGGTGCCTGTGCGCCCACCCTGGGCAGTGGAAGAGACGTTATTTGTCGATCTCTGCAGCCGTTGTGATGACTGTAGAAAGCAGTGCCCTGAGTCGATTATCGAAACCGAGTCAGGTTTCCCCAAGATCAATTTCAAGCGTGGTGAGTGCACCTTCTGCGGCGAGTGTGTCGAGCGCTGCAAAACCGGCGCGCTCCAGCCCCAGGCCTTCGCAGCTCATGCGCAGCCGTGGCAGCTTAAGGCAACGATTTCCGATGCGTGTCTGGCGATGCGAGGCGTTGTATGCCGCAGCTGCGGCGAACAGTGTGATGAGCGCGCCATTACATTTCGACCACGCATCGGTGGTGTCTCTATTCCTGAACTCGATCAGCAGGCGTGCAGCGGTTGTGGCGCCTGTGTGGCGCCCTGTCCGGTAGCGGCTCTCTCGGTTCAGCAGGGGACGAATCAACTATCTCAACAAAAATCACAACTGGAGGAGAGTGCATGAATATCTGTGGCGTTCTGGTGCATGCCAGACCAGAAAATATCGTGCCGGTAAAGGAGCGGCTGCAGCATCTCGAAGGCGTTGAAGTACACGCGATTAACGATGATGGGCAGCTGGTGGTGACCCTTGAGCAGGATGATGAGGGTCTCATGGCCGATACCTTGATGAGTTTTCAAAACGTGGATGGCGTTATATCCGCATCGATGATTTACCACCATAACGAAGATGAAAATAATGAAGAAGTTGAGCATTTAGAGGAGGTCGTACAATGAAACAGACACGGCGAGAATTTATTAAAAACAATGCGATAGCTGCAACTGCAGCGGCAGCGGGTGTCTCCCTGCCAGGGGTCAGCTTTGCAGCGGCGGATGATGGGATTCGCTGGGACAAGGCGGCCTGTCGCTACTGTGGTACCGGCTGTAGCGTGCTGATCGGCACCAAGGGCGGCAAGGTAGTCGCCTCACAGGGTGATCCCGATGCCCCGGTTAACCGCGGTCTCAACTGCATCAAGGGTTACTTCCTGC
The DNA here is from genome assembly GCF_013343005.1 of Candidatus Reidiella endopervernicosa. Lineage (GTDB taxonomy): Bacteria > Pseudomonadota > Gammaproteobacteria > Reidiella > Reidiella endopervernicosa. The sequence goes on along the minus strand of NZ_CP054491.1, from coordinate 118,881 downwards.
CGAAGATCCTCTACGGAAAGGATCGTCTCACCCAGCCGATGCTGCGTAAGACGGGTGGGAAATACGCCAAAGATGGCAAGTTTGAGGCGGTCTCCTGGGACGAGGCGTTTAAGATCATGGCGGAGAAGTTCATCGCTGCGCGTAAGAAGGGTCCCAAGGGTATCGGCATGTTCGGTTCCGGTCAGTGGACCGTCTGGGAGGGCTATGCGGCACAGAAGCTGATCAAGGCCGGTTTCCGCTCCAACAGCCTCGAGCCGAATGCTCGTCACTGTATGGCCTCGGCGGTTGGTGCCTTCATGCGAGGCTTCGGCATCGATGAGCCGATGGGCTGCTATGACGACCTTGAGCACGCCGATGTCTTCGTGCTGTGGGGTGCCAACATGGCGGAGATGCACCCGATCCTCTGGTCGCGCCTTACCGATACCCGTCTGACCAAGAAGGGGTGTGAGGTACATGTGCTCTCAACCTACGAGCATCGCTGCTTCGAGCTGGCCGATAACGGCATGGTCTTCACCCCACAGACCGATCTGGCGATCGGTAACTACATCGCCAACTACATCATCCAGAATAAGGCCTACAACAAGGCGTTCCTCGACAAACATGTCAACTTCCACCAGGCGGTTACCGATATCGGATACGGTCTGCGTGCGACCCATCCCAAGGAGAAGGCGGCGAAGAATCCGGGTAACGGTGGTAAGAGCAAGATCTCCTTCGAGGAGTACGCCAAGTCGGTAGCCCCCTATACTCTGGAGAAGGCGAGCGAGATGTCGGGCGTGCCGAAGGATAAGCTGCTCAAGCTGGCCAAGGTCTACGCCGATCCGAACAAGAAGGTCACCTCCTACTGGACCATGGGCATGAACCAGCACACCCGCGGTGTCTGGATGAACGGTCTGGTCTATAACATCCATCTGCTGATGGGCAAGATCTCCGAGCCGGGCAACAGCCCCTTCTCGCTCACCGGTCAGCCATCCGCCTGCGGTACCGCTCGCGAGGTCGGTACCTTTACCCACCGCCTGCCCGCCGATCTGGTGGTGAAGAAGGATGCGCACTGCAAATTTTCCGAGAAGACCTGGAAACTGCCAGCAGGCACCATTCCGCGTGCCAACGGCAAATCCGACGGTGCCGATCAGCCCGATATCAGCGGTAAGCCGATGGGTAAAAACCTGATCCACGCGGTGGCGATGCACCGTGCACTGAAGGACGGGGTCATGAACGTCTTCTGGGTGATGTGTAACAACAACATGCAGGCGGCGGCCAACTTGAATGAGGAGTCCTACCCCGGTTGGCGAGCTCCCGATAACTTCGTCATCGTCTCCGACCCCTACCCGACCGTCTCCGCCCAGGCCGCCGACCTGGTACTGCCGACGGCGATGTGGATCGAGAAGGAGGGTGCCTACGGTAATGCCGAACGCCGTACCCAGTTCTGGCGTCAACAGACCGCTGCACCGGGTGAGTCGAAGTCTGACCTGTGGCAGGTGATGGAGTTTGCCAAGTACATCAAGGTCGAGGATGTCTGGCCGGCCGAGCTGATCGCCAAGGCACCGGAGGTTGCAGGCAAGACCCTCTTCGATGTGCTCTACGCCAATGGTCAGGTCGATAAATTCCCAGCTGAGCAGGTCACCGATGATCGCGGTAACAAGTACGACAATGATGAGTCCAAAGACTTTGGTTTCTACGCGCAGAAGGGGCTATTCGAGGAGTATCGCCTCTTCAACTCCGTCGAGGGGATTCCGAAGAAGGGCCACGAGATGGCCGAGTTTGGTGCCTACCACAAGGCGCGTGGTATGCGCTGGCCGGTAATCGACGGCAAGGAGACGCTGTGGCGCTTCCGCGAAGGCTACGATCCACACGTTAAGGCGGGTGAGGGCGTCAAGTTCTACGGTAAGCCTGATGGGCGCGCGGCGATTATCTCCGCACCTTATGAACCGCCAGCAGAGAGCCCCGATAAAGAGTACGACATGTGGCTCAGCACCGGCCGTGTGCTGGAGCACTGGCACTCTGGTTCGATGACCCAACGCGTCCCCGAGCTGCACCGGGCGGTACCCGATGCGGTGGTCTTCATGCATCCCAAGGATGCGAAGAAGCGTCGTCTGCGTCAGGGCGCCAAGGTGAAGGTGGTCAGCCGTCGTGGCGAGATCGTCTCCCGTGTCGAGACCCGTGGTCGTAACCGTCCGCCCGAGGGGCTGGTCTATGTACCGTGGTTCGACGCCAGTCGTCTGATCAACAAGGTGACCCTCGATGCGACCGATCCACTATCGAAAGAGACCGACTACAAGAAGTGTGCGGTCAAGGTGGTGAAGGCGTAGTCCGAGTCCACTGACAACAGAAGCGAAGATGAAATAGAAGATGAGTGACCACGATCACAACGATAACCTGAACGGGAAGGGCAAAGCGGTTAGCCGCCGTCGCTTCCTGGCCGACTTGGCCAAGACCGCTTGCGGTGTTGGTCTGTTCGGTATGGGTATCGGGCTCTATTCACAACAGGCCCGATCGTTGCCGGCACTGGCGATTCGTCCTCCGGGTGCGCTACCCGAGGGTGAGTTCCTGGCAGCCTGCACGCGCTGTGGTTTGTGTGTTCGTGACTGTCCCTACGACATTCTGAAGTTGGCCGATATCGGTGAAGAGGTAACCACCGGCACGCCCTACTTCACAGCCAGGAGCGGTCCTTGCGAGATGTGTGAGGATATTCCCTGTGTGCCGGTCTGTCCGACCGGGGCGCTGGATCACGAGCTGACCGATATCAACAGGGCCCGTATGGGACTGGCGGTGGTCTCCGATCAGGAGAGCTGTATCGCCTTTCTCGGGCTGCGTTGTGAGGTCTGTTACAACGTCTGTCCCATCCGTGGTAAGGCGATCACGCTGGAGCGTAAGCACAACGTTCGTTCCGGTAAGCACGCACTCTTTATTCCCGTCGTCCATTCCGACGCCTGTACCGGCTGTGGATTGTGCGAGAGGGCCTGCATTCTGGAAGAGGCCGCCATCAAGGTTCTACCTAACCATCTGGTTCAGGGGAAGCTGGGCGATCACTACCGGATCGGCTGGGAGGAGAAGGCGAGTGCGGGCGAGTCGCTGGTCACCCCGGATGTGGAACACCGCTACAACCTGCCCGAAGGCGTGCGTTACGAGCACGGCGGGGAAGGGCTGATCACCGAAGAGCGTAGTAATCCACTCGATACACTCAATAGTGGTTTCGGGGGGAGTGACTGATGGCTAAGTACCAACGTTTGGGGGCCGATGCGCTGGCCGAGAAGGGCTGGCTGGGTGCGCACAAATGGTTGTTGCTAAGGCGTTTTAGTCAGCTGTCGATTCTGCTGCTCTTCATGCTTGGTCCCTGGGCGGGTGTCTGGATCATCAAAGGTAACCTCTCATCCAGCCTGCTGCTGGATACGGTGCCGATGACCGATCTGATGGTGTTTCTGCAGATGCTGGCGGCGGGTTTCCTGACGCCGGTCAGTACGGTGGTCACGGGAGTGTTAATCGTGACTGTCTTCTATCTGCTCGCAGGTGGACGTCTCTTCTGCTCCTGGGTCTGTCCACTCAATATGGTGACCGATGCAGCCAACTGGTTGCGGGAGAAGCTGGAGATCAAACCCTCGACCCACCTGTCGCGCAATCTGCGCTACTGGATGCTGGCGATGGTGGTGGTGATGGCATTTGTGACCGGGAGTATGGCCTATGAGGTCTTCAACCCGGTCTCGATGACCCATCGCACCATCATCTTCGGTCTGGGAATGGGGTGGGCTGTGGTTCTGGCCATCTTCCTCTTCGATCTGTTTGTTGCCAGAAGAGGCTGGTGCAGCCACCTCTGTCCGGTGGGTGCCACCTACGGACTGCTCGGTAAGCTCAGCCTGGTGAGGGTGCGGGCCGATCAACGTGTGGCCTGCAACGACTGCATGGAGTGTTTCGTCGTCTGTCCCGAACCGCAGGTGATCAAGCCTGCGCTCAGGGGTGAGACGAAGGGGGGCGGTCCGGTAATCACCTCGGGTGATTGCACCAACTGTGGTCGCTGTATCGATATCTGTGCCAAGGATGTCTTCCACTTCGGAATGCGTTTCAACAATGTCAGTGGTAACGAAGGTATTAAGGGTTCGGCAACGCACGCCTGATGTGTGTTGCAAGGGAAAAATCAAACGATGAAAAAATCTAAATTGATGGTGGAGGTTGTCATGAAAAAAATCGTACTTACCGCAGTTCTGGGGATGTTTGCCGTGATGGCAATACCGTTCAGTGCCAGCGCCGATGTGACGTCACTGCGTGGTGATCTGGAGCTGGATGCAGACTCCAAGGCGTATGAGAAGCGTAAGCAGGTAACGCAGAAGGGTGGCTTTGAGCGTAGCTTCAAGCTGCAGCCGCCGATGATTCCGCACAAGGTTGATAAGGATAAGATTACCTTGAAGACTAACACCTGCATGCGCTGCCACAGCGCGGCCAACTACAAGAAGGAGAAGGCACCGATGACGGGCGAGAGCCACTTCCTCGACCGTGACGGTAATAAGCTGAAGAAGGTCTCGGCGCGTCGCTACTTCTGTAACCAGTGTCATGCGCCGCAGCAGAGTGCCGATCCGCTGGTTGAGAACCAGTTTGTCGGAGCGAAGTAACGGTAATGTCCCGGCCGGGGCGGCGAGCGTCGCTCTGGTCGGTTTTTAAATCAATAATCCATAATTAAGGTTGTAAACATGCTTGCTAAATCAACATTTGCCACGCTGGTTGTCGGCATCATCCTCGGTGTCATCGGTTGGGGTGGATTTAACTGGTCGCTGGAACTGACCAATACCGAGGAGTTCTGTATCTCCTGTCATGAGATGGAGGCGAACGTCTATCAGGAGCTGCAGGAGACGGTGCACTGGTCGAACCGGACCGGCGTGCGGGCCACCTGCCCCGACTGTCACGTGCCGAAGGAGTGGACGCATAAGATCGTGCGTAAGATCAAGGCGTCTAACGAGCTCTGGCACAAGATGATGGGCACCATCGATACTCCGGAGAAGTTTGAGGAGTATCGACTCACCATGGCGGTCAGCGAGTGGGAGCGGATGAAGAAGACCGATTCACGCGAGTGTCGTAACTGCCACAACTTCGGTTCGATGAATCTCGAGAAGCAGGAGGAGCGTAGTGCCGAACGCCATGACCCGCATGTCTGGGAGGTGCAGGATGGCCTGGAGCCGAGCAAGACCTGTATCGACTGCCACAAGGGTGTCGCGCACAGTCTGCCTGCTGGTTGGGAAGAGGCGGTGGCCAAGCATCCGATGCTCGCCGTTGAGGAGAGTGAAGAGGAGTAGTTGAGTTCCATTGTTAGTTCGAATCGGGAGTCGCTATTTTGCGAAAGTTTGTTTTGGGCATCCAAGCCCAAGCAAACAGCAAAACTTAACGCGACCATTTATGCCTACGGCGCCCGACGTCCTGCGTTCGTTGCGTAATCACCTCTTCGCGGCTCTACACAACTCCCTCAGTGACTCTACGCCGACATAAAGCCGCTGCTGCATCTTCGTCGTCGTCCGCTCGCGCTCTCAACTACGAATATGCAGACGGCGTCGACTATCGCGGACTAACCGCCTTCGCTTCGCTATCCATGGCGGTCAGCGGGGGTGCACAGTGTGCGCCCCTTTTTTCGCCTCTTTTTCAAAGATTAACACTGTTGGTTAACCAATCAGCGATATGAAGCGGTAGTGACTCGATTTGGCATAAAAATGATCGTTTTCAGGGCTGTAAACAATTGTTTCGGCATAAAACCAACTTCTTTACTGTAGTACTATTGTGCCTATAAAACCGTTGAGGTGGTGGACTGATAGCGACACCCCGCCCAAATGCTCACTTAATTGCTGAAATCATGGAAAAGAAGAATAACAAAATAGAGGAACGTCTCTCCGAGCTGGTGACCAGCTATCGTGAGGGTTGCCGGTTAAGCTCGATGAGTTGCGCCAGTGCTGGTCTGCGCTCTGCACCGATAGTTGGAACGAGCCGTTAGCCGAACGACTACTGCTGATGCTGCATAACCTTGCTGGATCGGGTGCTACCTACGGTTTCTCCGACCTGAGTGCCTACGCGCGTGGTTTTGAGCGTCTGTTAGAGACTGTCGTTAAACAGCGATCTGTCAGTACAGATGTAAGAGAGCAGGTCGACCTGATTCTAGACTCCCTCAAGCAGAGTTCCATCAGCTCCGATGACGATCCCTTCTGAGAGATTTTGTTGGCATGCAGCGAAACCAACCCCGTTTCGATGCTGAGAGCCGTACTGTCTTGATCAATCTTCCTGGTGAAAAGAAGCTTGAAGACGAAGTCGCGGCACAACTGGAACGACAGGGATATCGTGTGATAGTCATGGAGAGCGGCCAGGCTGTGGAAGCATGGCTGCTATCTGAGCGTCCACTGGCCGTGGTGCTAGCTGAGCTACCCGAAAAAGAGGGCCTCTACTGTGAGGCAATGGACGAGTTGAACCGTTCGGGTAACTGCCCCTTCAATTTTGATTTCTGCACGAGGTGATGCTGAGTCACGGCTTGCCGCCGCACGGACGGGTGTGAATCGATATCTGACCACACCGCTTGATAGCCTTGGACTGATTGAGGCGCTGGATGATTTTGCACAGGAGGCGAGTGACTCAACGGGCCGGGTGCTGATTGTCGATGATGATGCGAATATTGCGACGCTCTACCGCACCTTTCTCGAGCAGGCTGGTATGGAGGTTAAGCACCTAACCAATCCAGTTCGGGCACTTGAGACGATCGAATCTTTCCAGCCCGATCTGATCATGATGGATCTCAATATGCCGCAGTGTAACGGTATGGAGTGCGCCAGCGTGATCCGACAGTTCCGCCATCTCGACGATACCCCAATTCTCTATGTGGCCGGTTATGGTGACGATAATTTGCGTCTCGAGGCGATGAGCCGAGGCGGAGAGGAGTTTCTTGATAAGCCGATCGATCCCTATCACCTGATTCGTACCGTGCGAGCATGGCTGGTTCGCTCCGGTCGAGTGCGTCGACAGAAGGTACGAGCCGAGAACAACCTGCGTGAGCTGGAGCGCCAGAAGTTTGCGCTCGATCAGCATTCGATCGTCAGTATTGCCGACAGTAGTGGCAAGATTACCTATGCCAATGAGAAATTTGTACAGATCTCAGGCTACAGCCTGGATGAGCTGCTTGGTGAGAACCACAATGTCGTTAACTCTGGTACGCACTCAAAGAGCTTCTTCATCGATATGTGGCAGACCATTGCCAGCGGCAAAGTGTGGCATGGTGAGCTGAGTAATCGTGCCAAAGATGGGGCTATCTACTGGGTTGACTCGACCATCGTTCCCTATATGGATGAGAGAGGTGTTCCTTACCAGTACGTCTCGATCCGAACCGATATTACCGAACGAAAGCTGTTGCACGAAGAGTTGCAGAAAAATGAGGAAAGACTCAATAGGAGTCAGACCTTTGCCAATATCGGTACCTGGGACTGGAATATTGAAAGTGGTGAGCTCTACTGGTCAGAACGCATTGCTCCTCTGTTTGGTTACCAAAACAGGCTCGTTGATACCACCTACGAAAACTTCGTCAATGCGATTCATCCCGATGATCGTGATGCGGTACTCGGTGCTGTAAATGCCCGTGTGGAAGAGGGTGCGGAGTACAATATTGAGCACCGGGTCGTTTGGGATGACGGAACAGTTCACTGGCTGCTTGAAAAGGGTGATGTGGTGCGCGACGGGGCGGGTAAAGCGCTGAAGATGCTCGGTGTCGTGCAGGATGTAACCGCTCGTAAAGAGGCCGAAGAGGCGCTGAACAGATTCAAGACCACGCTCGATGTGACGCAGGATTGTGTCTTTATGATCGACCCCGGGTCGCTCACCTTCTTCTACGTCAATCAGGGAGCGATCGATCAGGTGGGTTACAGCGAGCAGGAGCTGCTCACTATGCACCCCTGGACGATCAAGCCCGATTACGATGAGAGAAAATTCAGGTCGCTTATCGAACCACTGCTTCTGGGAGGACAGAGTTCGATTGCCTTCGAGACGATCCATGAGCACAAGGATGGGTCGCTTATCCCGGTCGATATTGTGTTGCAGCTAGTTGCGCCCGAGGGTGAGCCGACACGATTCGTGGCCATCGTGCGCAATGTGACAGAAAGAAAGCGGATCGAGACTGCTCTGCAGACATCGAGAAATATGATGCAGAGCGTGCTCGATACTATTCCCGTGCGTGTCTTCTGGAAGGATCGCGAGTCGGTCTATCTGGGATGTAATAACCACTTTGCTGCCGATGCTGGGATCAATCACCCGAAAGATATTATCGGCAAGACGGACCTTGAGTTGCCATGGCCGGAGCAGGCTGAGCTCTACCGGGCTGATGATGCGATAACCATCTCCAGCGAAGAGTCGAAGCTTAACTACGAAGAGCAGCAAGATCGTAGTGATGGCTCACGTAACTGGGTAGAGACCAGCAAGGTGCCGCTGCGGGATGGTGAAGGCGAGATTATCGGTGTGCTCGGTACCTATCACGATATTACCGATCGCAAGCTGGCGGAGAAGGCGCTGCAGGTGAGTGAGGCGCGTCTGCGTGATGCGCAGCGTATCGGCCATATTGGTAACTGGTCGTGGGATGTTGAAAGCGGATATCTGCACTGGTCGGATGAGATTTTCAGAATCTTCGGCCGCTCTCCGAGTGAGTTTGAACCGACCTATGAGCACTTCTTCGAGACGATTCACCCCGATGATGTTGAGTGTATTAAGCGTTCGGAAGAGAAGGCGTTTGCGCAGGGTAAGAAACACAGTATCGACCACCGCATTGTGATGCCCGATGGCGAGATACGCTGGGTACACGAAGAGGCTGAGGCGGTGATGGGTAAAGAGGGTAACCCGATCAGTCTGGTTGGTACGGTGCAGGACATTACCGATCGCAAACGTGCCGATATCGAGCTTGAACGGCAGAAGGTGCTGTTTGAGTCGCTGTTCCGCGATATACCTGACGCGATGGTCTATGCGAATCCAGATCGTGTGGTACAGATGTGTAACCCAGCCTTGACGCGAGTGTTCGGTTATCAGGCCGATGAGGTGGTCGGAGAGAAGACTTCGATACTCTATGAGAGTGAGGCGGAGTTTATTCGGCAGGGCGAGCAGCGATTGAATTTGAGTGCGACCGAGTCACGCCTTCCCTACGAGGTTGCCTACCAGCGAAAAGATGGGGATGTCTTCCCTGGTGAAACAGTTGGGACTGCGATCAAAAATCAGCAGGGCGAAACGATCGGCTATATTGGCGTGATTCGTGACATTACTGATCGCAAGGAAGCGGAGCAGAGCCTGAAGGTCTTCCGTCAGGTCTTCGATACCTCCAAGCAGGGTATCGGTATCGCGGATCGTGACGGTAAGCTGATCTATATCAACAAGGCGCATGAGGCTTACCACGGCTATCGGGCTGAGGAGGTGATTGGTCGTCACTTCCAGATCTTTATGGGAGATGAAACCTATAAGAATATGTGGCCGAAGATCGTGGCTGCGATCGATCAAGGCAAGAGTTGGAGCGGTCTACTGCCCGAGTTGCGTAAGGATGGAAGTGAGTTTGTCACCTTCTCAAATATCAGCTTCGTACCGGGTGACGACGGTAAGCCGCAATATCTTTTCAATATCTTCGATGACTACACCGACGAGCTGGCAAGACAGCAGGAGCTCAATCTGGCCAAGGAGCAGGCGGAGCAGGCCAATCGTGCCAAATCGGAGTTCCTCTCCAGCATGAGTCACGAGCTGCGAACACCGATGAATGCGATCCTCGGTTTTGCGCAGTTACTGGAGATGGAGAGTGATCAGCTCTCCGAGGATCATCTCGATAACGTCAATGAGATAGTAACCGCCGGTGGGCACCTACTTGATTTGATCAATGAAGTGCTCGATCTGGCGCGAATTGAGGCGGGCCGTATCGAACTCAATATGGAGAGCGTCGTCATTCGCGATGTGTTGGAAGAGGCAAAACGTTGATTAGTCCACTGGCTGAGAAGCGCGGCATAAAACTGATCGACACGCTTAACTGTGGTTCCCGGATATCGGTACGTGCCGATCGAGTACGGCTCAAACAGGTGTTGATCAATCTGCTCTCCAATGCAGTGAAATATAATCGTGAGGGTGGTCACATCAATCTGAGTTGTGGTTGCGACAGTGATAGTCGTGACCAGGTCTGTCTCACAGTGGGTGATACTGGCAAGGGCATACCCTTTGAGCAGATCGAATCGCTCTTTACCCCCTTTAATCGACTTGGCGCAGAAAACTCCGAGGTGGAGGGTACCGGTATTGGTCTGGTGATTACCAAACAGCTGGTGGAGATGATGGGCGGAGAGGTCGGTTGTGAGAGTACGCCTGGTGAGGGGTCACAGTTTACCGTCTCCTTCCCTCTCGATGAGTCCTTAGCTGATGAGCATGAAGATGTGAGCAACTCAGATGAGGAAGCACAGGCGGAGTGGTGCGAGAAGTACAGTGTGCTCTACGTTGAGGATAATCCGGCCAATATTCGTCTAATGAATACGGCATTGGTGCGTCGCGGTAACATCAATCTGATGACGGCACATACAGCTGAGCTGGGGCTCGATCTGGCTGAGGCGCATCAACCTGATGTGATCATTCTCGATATCAATCTGCCGGGTATCAGTGGAATGGAAGCGCTTGAACGGATCAAGGTATCTGAAAAACTCTGTAACACCCCTGTTATAGCGCTGAGTGCCGATGCGATGCAGAGCTCGATTGATCGTGGTTTGGAGGCGGGTTTCTACCGTTACCTGACCAAGCCGATCGATATCCAGGCGTTGTTTGAGTCGTTGGATGCCTCGATTGAGGCGGCACGCGAGCAGTAGCTATCGATCGTTAGCTGCCGAGGTCAGGCACAAAAAAAGGGGCGCACCGAAGTGCGCCCCTTTTTTATTACCGTAGCGGATGCTGCGGCTTAGCTTAGGCTCTGATAGTAATCCATCAGAATCTGAGCTACCTCAGGACGTGAGAACTCTTTAGGTGGTGCGATGCCGTTACCGAGCATTTCACGAACCTTGGTGCCGGAGAGCAGTACGAAGTCTTCCTTGGTGTGATCAGGCGCTTCGCGCATCATCATTACCTTGTCGAGCTTCTTCGAGTAGGCGGTGTGGTCAGCTTCGAAGATCTCAATCTCCATTGCGCCAGCAGGTACCTTGTCGTGGAAGATGGTCTGCGCATCGAAGGCGCCGTAGTGGTCACCAACACCAGCGTGGTCACGACCAACGATGAAGTGGGTGCAGCCCATGTTCTGACGGAAGTAAGCGTGCAGTACTGCCTCGCGAGGACCGGCGTAGAGCATATCGAAACCGTAACCGGTAACCATTGCGCTGTTGGGTGGGAAGTAGAGCTCAACCATCTTACGGATTGCAGCATCACGAACTGGAGCAGGGATATCACCCTTCTTCAGCTTACCGAGCAGCATGTGGATTACGAGGCCATCACACTCGAGACGATCCATCGCCATGTGGCACAGCTCCTCGTGAGCGAGGTGCATTGGGTTACGGGTCTGGAAGGCAACAACCTTCTTCCAGCCACGCTCAGCGATCTCGTTGCGAATCTCAACCGCGGTGCGGAAGGTGTCTGGGAAGTCATCCTGGAAGTAGCTGAAGTGCAGAACCTGAATGTCACCGGAGATTGCGATACGACCCTGGCCGTTGAATGCAGCGACACCGGGGTGCTCTGCATCGTCAGTGCCATAGACTTCCTGAGTCATGGTGGCCATCTGCGCGTCAGTCACTTCCTCGGTAGCGGTGATGTCCATGATGGCAAGCACAGGGTTGCCTTCCATGTTGGGATCACGCAGGGCAACACGCGTTGCGCCGTTAAGGCTGTCTACGCTATCAAGCAGGCAGAGAACAGGAACGGGGAAGAAAGAACCGTCGGTGAGGGTCAGTTTCTCGGCTGCGCCCATGGCATCAGCAACGTTCATGAAACCCTTCAGCGGGTTGAAATAACCAGCACCCATCATGACGGCATTACCTGCAGCCTGTGAGCTGATGGTGACAGAAGGCAGAGACTCTGCCTCGTGCATAAGCTTGTGGTGCTCTTCGCTGTCGTAGACAAATAGCGGGTTGAGTTCGTCGGAACCGATTGGCTTGATCATGCTTCTTTCCTCTCGTTTTTTATATAAACCCCGCAGGGCGAGGCAGTAACCGATGTCCATGGGGTGGAGAACGCTGATACCCGATGGCACTAAATTGTGGTCGACCCGGCGGCGCGGAAATATCTGGTGCACAGGATCAAATCGATCTGAAGCCCCGCCGAGAGAACTGCCGACTATACAACACCCCCTTTTTTCTGGGTAATAGGCCCAAATGATGGGGTCATAGAAACCAATTTTGATAGGTAAGTTGTTGGTTATATAAATAAAAGGCGCCCAAAGGCGCCTTTTTAGAGCTGCTCAGACTAGACTGTCTGGTAGTAGAGGTTCTGCGGGTGGTTCGCCTGGGCGAAGAAGAACCAGCGCTCAAACAGTAGGCCGAGGTACTGGATGGCGAAGGCGAGTACCAGTGCCTGAGGATTGCCGTCCATGCCGAGCCAGAGCAGTAGCAGTGGCAGTGGGAAGACCAGTACCAGGAAGATCCACTTAATCGACTTGAGGAAGATGGCGGTCTTGCCGTGGAAGTACTCGCGGGTGTTGTAGGAGCCACCCATCATGCCCATCGCCTTCTGCTGGATCTGGGTGTGGCGTACGCCGATGGCGGTTTGCAGGGTCGACTTGTACTTGATACGTGCGTTGCGGAACAGGCTCATGGCGCGGCTGACCAGTGCGGCGAGGGTGATGATCATCGCCCAGCTAGCGTAGAAGGCGACCAGCTCAGGTGCAGCAAAGGCGCTGTAGGCAGCGGCGAGGGTGAAGCCGGAGGCGCCACCGAAGAGGATGTAGTTGAACACCGTCAGCGAGCAGTTCCACTCCTGCAGGAACTTGAGGCTGGCGTAGATCATGCCGGTGGCGACAAACAGGATAAATACAGCAGCGCTGCCGAGGCCGCCGATCACCAGAGTCAGCTGCCCCTTGGTCTCTGCGCTACCGAAGATGTCGGCATCCCAGCCGAAGTAGTGGAAGACCATGTAGAGGAACATCAGCCCCATCACCAGCGGCAGGGCGATCAATTCACGCGACAGCCAGGAGGTGCGCCACTGCGTGACTCCACGCCAGGCGCGGGTGATGAAATAGCTCGGTTTGCCGAGGTGGAAGACCGCGGCAAACAGGCCGCCGACCATGAAGGCGAGGGCGAGCAGGCTACCGGTGACGTAGAAGCTGCTCTCCTGTGCCGGAAGCAGGTTGACGGTTGAGTAACTCTGTTCGGTGAAAATCGCCAGGAACAGGCCCTGGCCGACACCGATCAGGGTGGTGAGGAAGATTACTGAAAATGTGGGATGCATCTGTCGGATCTCCTGATTTACATCATCCAGTCGTCGAGGGTGACGTCGTCGCTGATCTCATGACGGATGTCCTCCTTCTTGAGCGGATTGTCGGCACGGACCAGCTCATCCTCATGGATGTGCATCTTGGTCTTGCGCCGTGGCAGGTAGTGGTTGGAGGGCTTGGTGCCCCATTCGGGCATCAGCTGGTAGCCGCCCTGTTCACGAATGGTGACCGAGACCTCGGAGTCGGGGTCGTGTACATCGCCGAAGAGGCGTGCCGAGGTTGGGCAGGCGAGCACGCAGGCGGGCTTGCGCATCGACTCGGGCAGTGACTCGTCGTAGATACGATCGACACAGAGGGTGCACTTCTTCATCACCTTCTGGTGCTTGTCGAACTCACGCGCACCGTAGGGGCAGGCCCAGGAGCAGTATTTACAGCCGATGCACTTGTCGTAGTCGACCAGTACGATGCCGTCATCCTCGCGCTTGAAGCTGGCGCCGGTCGGGCAGACCGGTACACAGGGTGCATCCTCACAGTGGAGGCAGCTCTTCGGGAAGTGCAGCGTCTCGGTGCGTGGGAACTGACCGATTTCGTAGGTCTGTACACGGTTGAAGAAGGTGCCGGTCGGGTCCTTATCATAAGGGTTGTCATCGAACATCGGACCGGCGTCGCCGGAGGTGTTCCACTGTTTGCAGCTGGTGACACAGGCGTGGCAGCCGACGCAGACATTCAGGTCGATAACGAGGGCTAACTGGCTCATTTGAACTCTCCCTTGCGGAACAGGCCGGCGAAATAGTTTTGCATCTTGCGGCGCATCGGCGTGCCGGGTGCGGAAGGCATGGTGGCGTACTGTGGGAAGGTCTCCTGCTTCTCACCTGGATCGGTGGGATAGACACGAACCTGCACATCGTACCAACCTGCCTGCCCGGTGACCGGGTCGGAGTTGGAAATGTTGGCACCCGCCTCGCAGCTTGGCAGCTCCTCGCTGATCAGGTGATTCATCAGGAAGCCCTGCTTTGACTCGTTGGCCTTGCCGTCTAGATTCCAGGCGCCAGACGCCTTGCCGACAGCGTTCCAGGTCCAGACGGTGCCCGGCTCGGTGCTCTCGCTGTAGCGCGCCATGCAGCGTACCTTGCCGTGCATCGACTCGACCCACATCCAGCCACCATCCTCAATACCGGCAGATTTTGCCGTCACTGGGTTGATGTAGAGGAAATTGTAGGTGTGGATCTGACGCAGCCAGGCGTTCTGGCTGTCCCACGAGTGGTACATCGCCATCGGACGCTGAGTGATCGCGTTAAGCGGATATTTATGTTTATCCGAGAGCTGCGCCTCGAGCGGCTCCGAGTAGAACGGCAGTGGATCGAAGTGGGTCTCGATGCGTTTGCGCAGATGATCGGGTGGCTGTTTGCCCTGGCTCTTGCCCTGTGCAGCAAGGCGGAACTTCTGCAACACCTCGGAGTAGATATGGATGTTGATCGGCTCGTCATAGCGGGTCAGGCTGTGTGACTGTGCCCACTGCAGATAGCCCTGGTTCCAGTTACGCATGTACTGGTAGGACTTCGGCAGATGATGGTGGTAGACGCAGTTGTTCTTCTCGTACATCTCCCACTGCTTCGGATTGGCCTCACCCTTCATGCTCTTCTCACCCGACTGGCCGCGCCAGCCGCTGAGGAAACCGATGCCCGAACCGGGTGCGGTTTCGAAATTGGTGACAAAATCGGGGTAGTCGCGATACTTGCGTGAGCCGTCGTCATTAACAAACGGTGGCAGCTTGAGGCGTGATCCGAGTTCGATCAGCACCTCCTGGAACGGTTTGCTGTCGCCCATCGGCGGCACTACCGGTACACGCACCGAGTCGACTGGTCCGTCATATTCGGAAATCGGACGATCAAGCATCGACATCACATCGTGACGCTCAAGGTAGGTGGTATCGGGCAACACCAGATCGGCAAAGGCAACCGTCTCAGACTGGAAGGCGTCGGCCACCACCAAGAAGGGGATCTTGTACTCACCATCCTCATCCTTGTCGTTGAGCATCTTGCGCACTTCATCGGTATTCATCGATGAGTTCCACGCCATGTTGGCCATGAACAGCATCAGGGTGTCGACCTTGTAGGGGTCGCCGCGCCAGGCGTTGGTGATGGCGTTGTGCATCAGGCCGTGTACCGAGAGTGGGTGCTCCCAGGAGAAACCCTTGTCGAGTCGTACCGGCTCACCCTTATCATCAACAAAAAGATCGTCCGGATCGGCGGGCCAGCCCAGCGGCATACCATCAAGCGGGGTGTTGGGCTTAACTGCCTCGGGACCCGTTGGGGTCTTCGGGCAGGGTGGGATCGGACGTGGGAAGGGCGCCTTGTGACGGAAGCCGCCGGGCCGATCGATCGTGCCGAGGATCGACATCAGGATCGACATCGCACGGATGGTCTGGAAGCCGTTAGAGTGTGCTGCCAGTCCGCGCATGGCGTGGAAGCTGACAGGGTTGCCGGTGATGGTGTCGTGCTCGTTGTCCCACACATCGGTCCAGGCAATCGGCAGCTCGATCTTCTCATCACGGGCGGTGATACCCATCTCGTGGGCGAGGCGACGGATTGTCTCGGCAGGGATGCCGGTGATATCGGCGGCCCACTCCGGTGTGTACTGCTCTACACGCTCGGCTAGCAGTTCAAAGGCAGGTTTGACCGGGGTGCCATCGGAGAGCTTAAACTCGCCACGCAGATAGGGATCGGCACCCGGGGTGTGGGTCGAGATCGGTTTATTAAGTTCACGATCCCACCACAGCTTGTTCTGTGGATCGAAACAGCCCTCTTCGGGTGGAACCTCAAATCGAACGAACATACCGTATTCGCTCGAGTTCTCATCCATGTTGACCAGCTCTGCGGAGTTGGAGTACTGGATCAGGAAGTCGCGATCGTAGAGCCCCTGATTGATGATCTCGTGGTTGAGTGCCAGCAGCAGTGCGCCATCGGTGCCGGGTTTGATCGGAATCCACTCATCGGCGATGGCCGAGTAACCGGTTCGGACCGGGTTGATCGAGATAAAACGGCCGCCGTTACGTTTGAACTTCGCAAGCTCAATCTTCATCGGGTTGGAGTGGTGATCCTCGGCGGTGCCGATCATCACGAATAGTTTGGAGCGCTCCAGATCGGGTCCACCAAACTCCCAGAAGGAGCCGCCGATGGTATAGATCATGCCAGCGGCCATGTTGACCGAGCAGAAACCGCCGTGTGCGGCGTAGTTTGGAGTACCGAAGTTCTTGGCGAATAGACCAGTGAGCGCCTGCATCTGGTCGCGGCCGGTAAATAGCGCAAACTTCTTCGGGTCGGTGGCGCGGATATCGCCGAGGCGCTCTTCTAGGGTGCTAAAGGCCTCTTCCCAGCTGATCTCTTCAAACTCCCCCGCTCCGCGTTCAGAGCCCGCCTTGCGTTTAAGTGGCTTGGTCAGGCGTGCTGGAGAGTACTGCTTCATGATGCCTGATGAACCCTTGGCGCAGATCACACCCTTATTAAGAGGATGGTCAGGATTGCCCTGGATGTAACGAACCTGTCCATCGCGCAGATGGACACGGATACCGCAGCGACAGGCGCACATGTAGCAGGTGGTGTTTTTAACCTCAGTACGGCCTTCGGCCACAGCTTGCTGAGTGGTTGATGACATAGGGGAGTCTCGATTGCCTGAGTTGTTGCTAGGAAAATAACGCATCGCTGTGAATAGTTCGCCCCACAGATGATGATCGCTGTAAAATATCACAATATACTAATATGCGTATATCCCATATGGGGTATACGGCTGGACCGAGAAATACATTTGGTAATAAGGAGTTATCGCCCTTCCATATATAAAGGAGTAAGAATAAAGCCGCCTTATGGCAGCTAAAGATAATACTGTTTGGATTTCCCCCCCTGAATCATTATGGTAGACACCCTCCACAAGCCGGGTCATTGCGTCTACGCCTTACGACAGACAGCAACTTGAACAGCTTGGTGATGCGCTGAAGGTTGAAGTTATGGCCACAGCGGTGCGATCAGAAGCAGTGATTGGTCACACAAGAATTTAAGTCTTTATAAGACTCTAGAGTCCATCTTTCGGGGCCGCCTGTTAGATGGGTGTATAAAACTGCAGTTCAACGGAGAATAAAACATGCCTACATTCGTACGTACCGATAAATGCGATGGCTGCAAGGGTCAGGATAAGACCGCTTGCATGTACATCTGCCCGCACAACCTGATGAAACTCGATATGGACGGTTCTGAAACCGGCCACGCAATGAAGTCTTTCAATCAGGAACCTGAGCAGTGCTGGGAGTGCTACTCCTGCGTTAAGATTTGCCCACAGCAGGCAATCGAAGCTCGTCACTACGCTGACGTTGTTCCTCTTGGTGGTTCAGTACAGCCACTGCGTGGTTCTGATTCCATTATGTGGACCATCAAGTTCCGTAACGGCACCATGAAGCGCTTTAAGTTCCCGATCCGTACGACCCCTGAAGGTTCTATCGATCCTTACGGCGGCAAGGCTGACGCTGACATGTCTAAGATCGAAGAGCCCGGCTTCTTCAATCACAACGAGCAGAATGGCTACCGCGCTGGCGATCCCAGCGAGCTGATCTGTAAGTAAGCCGCGTCGAACAAATCTACAAGAGGAATTTAGAAATGGCAGAATTTGGAAATCCTGAGGTCGTTGAAGAAACAGTAGACGTCCTAATGATTGGTGGCGGTATGGCTAACTGTGGCGCCGCTTACGAAATCATGAAGTGGGCTGAAGGCACTAACCTGAACATCAAGCTGGTCGATAAGGCAGCTATGGACCGCTCTGGCGCGGTTGCACAGGGTCTTTCAGCAATCAACACCTACATCGGTTCTGAGCAGGATCCTGCGGACTACGCTCGCATGGTCTCTAACGATCTGATGGGTATCACCCGTGATGACCTCGCGTACGACCTCGGTCGTCACGTTGATGAGTCGGTTCACCTGTTCGAAGAGTGGGGTCTGCCAATCTGGAAGACCGACGAGAACGGTGAGCGTCATGACGGTTCTAAGGGTATGACTTCACTTAAGGACGGCGGCAAGCCAGTACGTTCTGGTAAGTGGCAGATCATGATCAACGGTGAGTCATACAAGTGGATCGTTGCTGAGGCTGCTAAGAAGGCACTCGGTATGGACCGCATTCAGGAGCGTGTCTTCATCGTTAAGCTGATTAACGACAAGAACGATCCTAGCCGTATCGCTGGCGCTGCTGGCTTCTCCGTACGTGAGCACAAGGTATACGTCTTCAAGGCAAAGGCTATCCTGCTGGCCGCTGGTGGTTGTGTAAACATCTTCCGCCCACGTTCAGTTGGTGAGGGCACCGGTCGTGCCTGGTACCCTGTATGGAACGCTGGTTCTACCTACTCAATGGCTGCTGAGGCAGGCGCTGAGCTGACCCTGATGGAGAACCGCTTCGTACCGACCCGCTTTAAGGACGGTTACGGTCCTGTTGGCGCATGGTTCCTGCTGTTTAAGTCACAGGCTACCAACGCTATCGGCGAGACCTACATGACCCGCAACAAGGAGATGCTCGACGACTATCCTCCTTACGGTCAGGCTGCTGTTCCTGCTTCATGTCTGCGTAATCACCTTATGCTCAAGGAGATGAAGGAAGGCCGTGGTCCTATCTGGATGGACACCGTCACCGCGCTGGGCAACCTGCGTGAGACTCTCTCTCCTCGTGAGGTTAAGCACCTTGAGGCAGAGGCATGGGAAGACTTCCTCGACATGTGTGTTGGCCAGTGTGGTATCTGGGTTGGTGAGAACATCGAGCCTGAGAAGAAGAACTCAGAGCTGATGCCTACCGAACCCTACCTCCTCGGTTCACACTCTGGTTGCTGCGGCATCTGGACCTCTGGTCCTACCGACGTAGGCGCGCCTACCGACGAGACCGAGGCTGGCGTTCCTGACCACCTGCCTTCAGGCTGGAACTGGGGCTACCGTGGAATGACCACCGTTAAGGGTCTGTTCACCGCAGGTGACGGCGTTGGCGCATCTGGTCATAAGTTCTCCTCTGGCTCACACGCCGAGGGCCGTATGGCAGCCAAGGCAATGGTCAAGTACTGCCTGGACAATGCAGACTTCACTCCTGAGCTGGACACCTCTACTGAGGATCTGGTGAATGAGATTCTGCGTCCGGTTAAGACCTTCCTTGAGCACAAGGATTACTCAACCGCTATCGACGTTAACCCTAACTACATCACTCCTAAGATGCTGCAGTTCCGTCTGCAGAAGATCATGGATGAGTACGTTGCTGGTGTTGCTACCTACTACACCACCAACGAGCACATGATGAAGGTTGCTGGTGAGAAGCTGGACATGCTGAAGGAAGACTCTGAGAAGCTGCGTGCTAAGGACCTGCACGAGCTGCTACGTGCTTGGGAGAACTATCACCGCATCCTGACTGCAGAAGCTCACCTGAAGCACATCGAGTTCCGTCAGGAGTCTCGTTACCCTGGTTTCTACTATCGTGCAGACAAGAACTTTGTCGACGAAGAGAACTGGCACTGCTTCGTTAACTCTATCTATGACAAAGAGACTGGTAAGTGGACCTGCTTCAAGCGCGCTCACGTTGATCTCGTAGATAAGTCTAAGCTGTTCAAGTAAGCATTACTTGAGTCGCAAATGACGAAAAAGTCCGGGTACCGAAAGGTGCCCGGATTTTTTATTTCTATGCCTTTAAAAAGAAAGGGTTATAGAAACATAGAGTTATGACCCTCCGAGGGGTTATAATCACAGATTCCGTTCCATGGTGGACCTTTCTGGTCGGCCATTTGTTTAAAGGAAATCGCTAGTAATTAGGATTTTCGTTTGAGAGTAAGGCGTACGAAGCGCAGCGACTGAGGCATATCAGTTCGACAGGCGAGGAAGTGCGTACCGCACAACGCCGCTATCAGACGAAAAGAGTATTAATAGAATTTCCGCAAGTTGTTCGAGGTCTAGTTATGAGTCTCATCGAAGATTCCCCATTTGATACAAGCCCGGTTGCTCCGGTTGAATACAGCCCTGATTCTGAAATAAGTTTCAGATGCCACAAGGGTGTTGATTGCTGGAATGCCTGTTGCCGCCAGATCGATATCACCCTGACTCCCTACGATATCGTGCGTCTAAAGAATCGACTCGGCATGAGCTCTGAGGAGTTTCTGAAGAAATATACCGCACCGTTCGAGTTTGATCGCCACGGCGTTCCCGGTATCAAGATGCGCACTCAGGAAGATGCACCGGTCTGTCTCTTTATGGACGAGGTTGATGGTTGTACCGTCTACGAAGATCGCCCCACCAGTTGTCGTTACTACCCGGTTGGTCTGCTCTCCAAGCGTAACGAGAAGGAGTACACCGACCGTACGGGTTATGTGCTGGTTGAAGAGGAGCACTGCCATGGTCACAGAGAGGATCGCAAGATCACTATTGGTGACTACCGCAAGGATCAGGGTGTTGAGGTCTTTGATGAGGAGGCGCGCCCATGGCGTCAGCTGCTGTTGAAGAAGCTCTCTTCCGGTCCAACTATCGGAAAGCCTTCGCCACAGAGCCTTTCGCTCTTCTTTATGGCCTGTTACAACCACGATAAATTCCGTGAGTTTGTTAATGCGCCTTCGTTTACGACTATGTTTGATATCAGTGACGAAGAGATGAAGAGACTCAACGAGGATGATGTTGCGTTGATGCACTTCGGCTTCAAGTTCCTCGCGCAGGTGCTGTTTGGCGAGCAGAGTATTCCGCTTAAAGAGGGTGCTGCTGACAAGCGAACTGAAGAGCGTAAAGAGACCTGGGAGCTGCGTCGCGAGGCTGAGGCTGAGATCCATCGCGCCAAGCAGGAGCAGGCGGAAAAAGAGACGCTCTAATCAACGCGGTGTTTCCAGGCTGACAAAGAGCCGCCCTTTGGGGCGGCTTTTATTACCTGGATATTAATTAACAGGATTGGTGCGATACATTCCTCTCACCCACAGTCGCAGATACAATAGGACAAGTCTTTGTTGGGTGACACAGAAAATCATGTCTATCGAAATATTACTCGTCTCACTGTTACTGCTGGTTTTAGTGCTAGTGATCCATCTGTTGCGTCGGCTGGAGCGAGTGCACGATAAGCTGGATAACAAGATCGAAGAAGAACGGATTAACCTCTTTTCGCAGCTTGAGGCTTACAATTCACTGCGTGATCGCCTCGATCTTCGCCGTGGACTGCCCTATACAAAATCGTGGTCGGCCGCTCCCGACTTTTACAGCTGATCGTAAATCATGCGCTGGCAGTCAAACCAGCGGTTATCTTTGAGTGCAGTAGTGGGTTGACCTCGTTGATGCTGGCGCGCTGTTGTCAGATGAATGGGGTTGGTCATCTCTACAGTCTGGAAAACGGTGCAGATTATGCGGAGAAGAGTCGTAGTGAGATCGCGCGCTACGAACTGAGTGAATATGCTGATGTGATTGATGCACCGCTTGAGACGTCCGATGTCGGAGGAGACCCATATCAATGGTATGCACAGGCAGATATCCTGAAGCATCAATCGATATGTTGGTGATCGATGGTCCGCCAGGCTTTATTCAGCGCTATTCACGTTTTCCCGCGTTACCGCTGCTCTACGACAAGCTGGCCGACGGTTGTGTTATCTATATGGATGATGCGGCGCGAGAGGATGAGCTGGAGATAATTGAGATGTGGAAACGGCTCTATCCAAAGCTGGAACATCGTTACCTGAAAACCGAACGCGGCTGTTCGGTGGTGGTGATCAGGAAGTAGTTATTCACCTGAAGCGTTATGGCTGATATCCCACTCGGCCAGCGCCGCATCGAGATTCCCTTCTGCGCCGATACGCTCCCAGAACGTTTTGAAATCCTCTTTGGCGTTCTCGAGTCTAAATGCCATGCGTTTTGATTTGTCCTTGAGGAAAAGCTCGATATTGCTCTCAATGGTCTCGATGTAGTCGTGTGCAATATCGTGCGATTGCTGTTCGTTTCTCCCTTCAAGCAGGACTCCTTCGCGATACGCCTTCATAATGCCGTAGCTCTCTCGTTTGGCGAAGCTGGAAGCTGTCGCATCGATATTACGGCTCAGGTGGACATAGAAGGCCTCATCACCATAGCGTTTATCGAGTCGGCCCAGAATCCATGAGAGGCGATTGTCGGCTTCAATATGGTTGTCACTATAGGCGAGGCGTTGATCTCCGATCAGCTGTGAACGGGACTCGTGGTCAGAGCTGTAGTTTCTGATGTGGCCGCATGCCTTAATGAAGGTGGTCGAGCCACAGCGGCCTGTATTGAGCACAAAGATATTCATGTGCTAGCAAGCCCTTCGAGTGCGGAGCGCCAGCTGATTCTGTCCCACTCATAGCCGCTCAGCGCTATCTGAATCTCTTTGTAACGTTGGTGAAGATGGCGGGTGTCGTTAATTAATCGATAACCTTCGGCGTTAGTTCCGAAGTTATGATCGATATTGTCGATGAATCGCGTCATGTTGCTCAGCGTGGCTGTGTTGGGCTGGTCGTTCCACCAGTGGGCTGGATCGTGTGTAAGCGCCTTTAGCTGTTCAATACGATGAATGATTTGTTGATGTTTTGTGGTGTATAGCGACTGCATATGGGCGCCAGTCTGTTCTATCTGCTCACCAATTATCTTGGGCAATACGGGCGTGTCTGGAAAGCCCTGCTTGCAAAGAGCCTCCATAGTGAAGAGCATTACGTCACCGAAGAACTGCCGTTCAAATTCAGCAGACAGGTCGACGCGCTGATCGTTGCGATCAATGCCGGGGCGAAACTCAGACTCACCCAATTCATCTACTGTGCGTTTGTGCAGCATCGGTAGATTGGCTGAGACGAATTGAGTGTCGATTGAGGCCTTGAGCATGCGTCCAAGTGTGGGGCCTGCCATGCGCAGCTTAAGCGTGGCAAAGGGGATAAACCACTCTAATGCCTGTGGCTTGAAGATGTAGTTGCCGGTATAGATTGTTCTGGCAGGTTTGATGCTTTCAAACAGTGGTTCGAACTCGTAGAGACTTTTGCGTGTTGGGTGCTCACCATCGAAGAAGCGGTTGAGCTTGTCACTGAAGTCGTTAAGGCAGTCGCTGTGGTCGTGCTCACCCTTCAGAGTGCAGTAGTAGCGGTAGCTATCGGCCGCAGGTTTAAAGCCGAACAGGTCAGCCATGTCATGATAGGCAGCATCATCGGCCCGCTGTAGCTCATCATGGAAGGTGCAGCTATCTGAAGGATTCCGTATTGAGAGTTGATGGAGTGAGGCGATTAGATCCTCGAGAAAATTACCGGCCATCACTGAGGGTGAAACGGGCGGATCACCGACCACCTTGCCGGTGAGGATGGTGGCATCGGTTTCGCTAAAGATGCGATCTAGCTGATAGAGATAGTTGATGGCATAGAGTGGCCGCTCCCCCTCCGCCTGCTCAACGGTGACCTTGAACTCCTGATCGCTATCAATGAAGTAGAAGAGCGGTTTCTCCAGTTGCAGCGCCAGTTCATTAAGCTTCAGGTAAGCGATGTTCCGCGTGATCGAGGCGCCCTTATGGAAGAAGGCGTCGGGTGTGTTGGCACCGACAACATTGATCAGAGCGACACGCTCATGTTCTGACATATTTGCAAGCGTTGATTGCTGCTCAGTCTGTCCGAAATAGATCGTTGTAATGCCTAGCTGGTTATACTGTTCGGCAATCTTTTGATGCTCATCAATCGAGTCCTGCTCGCGACTGTCATCGGCAATGACGACTGTGAGCTTGTTGTAATGCCCCTCATGTTTGCCGCCGTAGTGATAGAGGCTACAGAGGGCATGAATACTCCCCAGGCAGTTGCGCAGGTGTTGTGGTCGATCAGCGACGGGAATGGTGATAACAAAGTGGTGGCGATGGTCGTCACCCCGAATTGCAATGAGCTGTTCGAGTAGCTGAAATAGCTTATGGTAGCTAGCTATTAATGTGTCGTTAGGTGTTGTGTCCCAGATGGCAGCTTCGAGTGGTTCGAGTGACGAAGATAATGCCTCTATCGTTGCTGAGATTGATTCTGTCTGGGTGAGTTTGATCGACTCAGCCAGAGCCAGTGCGTGACTGAGTACGGTGACGGATTCAAACTGCACAGAGAGTGTGCGCAGTGCACTGAGGTCGAGTTCACCCATGATGCAAAGCCGTTAACGTCTCGATGAGTAGTTGGGAAAGACGTTCTTGTCGATCACGATCTCGATCAGGTTAATCGTTCCGCGAAGATCGGTGGTGCTAAACAGTGCGTCGATATCGCTGTTCTGCTCAATTCGCTGATGGTTAATACCAAAGGAGCGAGCGAGGTAGGCGTAGTCGGGATTGTTAAAGTCGCAATTGATAAAGCGCTGTTCATACTGCTGGTGCTGATTCTTGCGAATCAGTCCCATGCTCTCGTTGTTGAACATCACGATGTTGAGCGGCTTGTTGTAGTTCACCGCTGTCATGATCTCCATGCAGCACATCTGGAAACCACCATCGCCAAGAATGGCGAACATCGGCACCTCTCGATAGAAGCTAGCTCCGATGGCAGCGGGGATCGCATGGCCGAGTGAAGAGATGCCGGAGTTGGGGTAGTAGCGGTTGGCGCTGGTCACATTGAAGAAGTTCTGCGCGAAGATGATGTTGTCATCAAAGACCACGGCATCCGTCGGAAAATGCGACTCGAGCTGGGAGAAGAAGTGCTCAACCAGTGAGAAGCCTGATTGGAAGACAGAGTAGCTCTTCTCTGAGGAGTCCTTGAGCTGTACGATGCTCTGCTCACGTAGGCCGCTGGTCTCGCAGTAGATGCCGCGCTGGGCAAGTTTGTTGAGTACGCCAGTTAAGGTGGTCTTGATATCACCATTGATCGCGACCTCGGCAGTAAAGACCTTCTCTAGCTGCTCCTGGTCGCTATCGACCTGGGCGATCTTGCACCCCTTGAGAAGTTTTTCGTCCCAGAGGTAGCTGGTGCGTTCATTGAATCCAGCGCCCAGCACTACAATCAGGTCTGCCTTCTCAGTAATGTACTTATACGCATGACCACTGGAAGTGACACCGAGGCTGCCGAGTGAGAGCGGAGACTGCTCGCTGATAATGCCCTTCGCCTTGAGGCTGGTAGTGACGGGGATTTTCAGCTGTTCACTAAGTCGAGATATCTCATCGTGAGCATTTGCACTGATCGCACCATAACCGGCAACGATGACAGGGTTGTCTGCACTCACAATCAGGTCGGTTAGTGTATCGACCTGCGGAGACTCCTCGTAGACAGTGTGGGCAGGGCGGTCAAACTTGATCTGATCGAGAATAGAGTCATTGACCAGCTCCTTCTGCACGTTATAGGGAAAGCTGAGTAGCACCGGCCCAGGGCAGGGTGAGAGCAGTCGCTTGGTTGCCTGGGTCAGTACCTGTGCCAGATAGTCGGTGCGTTCGATAATGCGGTTGTAGCGGGTGATGCCCTTAAATAGCGAGACCTGATCGATGCTGCCGCCTTCGCCCGAACTCTCCTGCAGCCCGCCCTTGCCAAAGATATGGGTCGGCGTCTCTCCAGTAATCACAAGAATGGGCTGCTTATCGGCATAGGCGTTGGCGATGCCGGTAACCAGGTTGGTTGCACCCGGGCCAGCAGTGGCGATACAGGCGGAGACCTTGCCGGAGTCCCGTGCATAACCGCCGGCCATGAAGGCCGCACCCTGCTCGTGTTTAACTAATACACTCTCGATATCAGAGGTATAGAGAGCGTCGTAGACAGGCAGGATGTGCGCACCCGGCATGCCAAAGATCACCTCTATACCGAGGCGCTCCAGATATCTAACAATCAGTTCACTGACTTTAATCTTCATAAGAGATGAGTGCCAGGTGGTTCCTGTGCTTCGCCAACCTTTTGTAGGGCGTAAGAAAAAATGAGTGGTTCATTATACAGAGTGTGATTTATAGAGGGAGTGGTTTAGGTGATGGGCTGCGTAGAATGAGAGTGAGCAATGTCGCAACGTTTTGAAGACAATAATTAAAGTAGGTGATAGTTAAATAATCCCCCTATTGGTACCACCAAGAAAGGGGACGAATGACCTTCTTAGTGAGTAGTCAGGGCGTGCGTAAAGGGTAGGGGTCTCTGTATTCGAGATGTTGTTGCGTTAGATCAATTACTGGGTTGGACTGATCATTTAGTTTCTAGGGCATTTTCCATCCGTACGGTTACTAGCGAAAAGCTCAAGAGGTTCAATATGGTCAGCACGCAGAAGAAGTTTGATAGCGCATCCACTCCTTCGCTGACCGCCATGGATAGCGAAGCGAAGGCGGTTAGTCCCCGATAGTCGACGCCGTCTGCCTATTCGTAGTTGAGAGCGCGAGCGAACGACGAAGAAGATGCAGCAGCGGCTTTATGTCGGCGTAGAGTCACTGAGGGAGTTGTGTAGAGCCGCGAAGAGGTGATTACGCAACGTACGCAGGACGGTCGGGGCGCCGTAGGCATAAACGGTCGCGTTAAGTATTTGCCGCTTGCTTGGGCTTGGATGCCCAAAACATGCTTCCGCAAAAATAGCGACTCCCCGATTAGTCTCGATAATGATGATCTCTACCAACGCTGGCGTGATCAGAAGCTAGAGGGCTATCCCAAGGGGTTGGGTGATCTGTTGGTTGAAATCAATGATCCACGCAAGCTCACTGAGAGTGAACATGCGGCGCTGCTCTCTCGCTGCCAAAAAGCGAATATGGCGCTCTATGTCAGTAACACGGGTACCGATACCGATCCTGAAATTCCGTTGACCATGGCGCGTCGTTTCGGGTTGCAGTATCTGAATAAAAACTGGCTTGCTGACGAGTCTGGCCTTACCTCGCTGACGGTTCGAGGTGATGGTGTTCGACAGGATTACATCCCCTTCAGTAATCGTGCGATTAACTGGCATACCGATGGTTATTACAATCAGGCATCAAAACAGATTCATGCGCTGAACCTTCACGTTACCCAACAGGCTGCGAGTGGCGGTGAGAACGCGCTAATGGATCATGAGATCGCCTATATTCTGCTGCGTGAAAAGAACCCTGAATATATCCGAGCCTTGATGGGGGCAAATGCGATGACCATTCCGGCCCGAATCGATGAAGGTGGTACTGTGGCGCGTCAAGAAGAGCCGGGGCCGGTATTTAGTATCATGCCATCGGGTGATCTGCATATGCGCTACACAATCCGTGTCAATAATGTCATGTGGGCAGATGACGAGGTTAGTCGTGAGGCGTTGGCCTTTCTCGAAGAGCTGCTGAATAGTGACTCACCCTATATCTACCGAGGTCGTTTGGAGTCAGGGATGGGGCTTGTGAGTAATAATGTACTGCATGACCGCGCAGCGTTCAGTGACGATGCGGATCATAAGCGCCACTATTACCGTGCGCGCTATTTTGATCGTCTGGCTGGTACCAGCATCTCAGATATATACGCGCTTTGATGTAACGGTGCCGTTACTCGGTTAGATAGAAAGAGCCCCTCATTGAGGGGCTTTTTTATTTGGCCATATGTAGCGGCTTTGCAGACATCTCGGATAAACAAGTAATTGAGTGAATTGAGTTGGAAGAAGTGTTTTGAGTTGTTAAATATAAGGCTGTTAAAGAAACTCAATAAGCAGTGGGTGATAAATTATTTCCCTATGTTAGATAAAGCTTGCTGCGTAGTTGAGAATAAGGCCGACCCAAAAACTGATGCATGGGTGAGATGATGGTCTGGACTATGTTTCGAGAGTTTCATAAACAGGCAAAACAAATTATCGGCTCTGATGTTTTAACGCACAAACCAGAAGAAAGTACGATAAGCACTCTTGAGGAAAGCTATAGGAACAATCTTAATATTGAGGGATGGATGCCGGAATGTGGCGCATACGAAGGTTTGTCAGTTAATGCCTAACAATAAGCCCATGGGGGATGTTGGTGGTTCACATTAGTTCGTTCTGTTGTTCTCGTGCTATGCCATGAACGGGTAATGCTGCATTTTACCTGTTCTATTGGGAGTATAATGCCACTATTTAACACCCATTGAGCTGATATTCCTATGAGTAATGAGATCAATTACAAGAGTAACCCCCTGCACGGGGTTGGTTTGAAAAGTGTATTGACTGAGATAATTGATCAGTACGGTTTTGAGATTCTCTTTGCCTATTTAAATATCAACTGTTTTAAGACAAATCCAAGTATTGAGTCCAGTGTGAAGTTTCTGAAAAAAACGGATTGGGCGCGTGAAAAAGTAGAAGCCTTCTATTTGTATGATTATAAAAACTTACCTAGAGCGTCTTCTGAACAGTTTTTGCTGCCCCCAAGGGAGCGGGTTATTCCAGAAGGCCAATCACCGGGTGAGCCTAAAGAGCTAAGTTTGGAAGATGCTGTGCGGTTGCAAGAGAAGCGTGCAAAAAAAGCAGCTGAACGAGATCAGCGGGTAGTGCGGCGCCCTGCAAAAGGTGTCGACCCATGGGGTGGTTGGAATGAAAAAACTAAGCGGTGATGGTACGGGTAGACGCCAGACGATGGCGATCACGGGGGGCTGAGCGTGCTACGTTAGTGTACATATTTCTGCAAAGTGGTTTCATGTCCATCGGATAACACGGGAAGTCACCTTGCGGGCATTAACTTTTACACACGAGAACCTACTAATGGCCCAAATAAAAAAGCCCCTCCGAGGAGGGGCTTTTTTGTGCTGCTAGATAGTGCCGCTGTTACTTGTTGGCAATATCTTCCAGCTGCTTGGCGCGGATCATCTGTCCATCGAGAGCAGCATCCTTGGCGTTGCGGCCGAAGGCGACTGACATCAGGGTGGAGTAGTAGACGACCGGGATGTTGAAGTTGGTGCCGTGGTCCTTGTTGATCTGACCCTGGTAGACCTCAACGTTCATCTGGCAGACGGGGCAGGGGGTGACGATCATGTCAGCACCGCCATCGTAGGCCGACTCGATGATGTCCTTGACCAGTGCCTGTGACTTCTGAGGCTCTGAGAACATCAGCGCGCCACCACAGCAAGAGACCTTCTTGTCGTAGTTGACTACGGCGTCTGCACCAACGGTTTCGATCATCTTATCGAGATACTTGGGATTCTCGTAAGACTCACCATCGATACCGAACGGACGGTTGGTCTGACAGCCGACGTATCCGGCGATCTTGAGGCCCTCGAGAGGGCGTTTAACCTTCTCAGCGATCTCGTTATAGCCAACGTCTTCGATCAGCACTTCAACCATGTGGCGGGTCTTAGGCATCTCGGTAGCGATTTCGATACCGATCTCGCCGAGGGCAGCGTTGACGCCCGTGCGTACCTTCTCGCTATCCTCGATGCGCTCTTTAGCCTCGCGGGTAGCCAGCCAGCAAGCGGCACAGGTCGCAACGATGTCCTGCTGGCCGTGGGCCTGCTGAGACTGTGCGATGTTACGCGCTGAGAGGCTGATACGGGGCAGCTCACCACCACCGCCGTAACCGATTGAAGCACCACAACAGTTCCAGTCTGGAATGTCGTTGAGCTGGATGTCGAGCTCCTCACAGATGGTCTGGGTAGACTTCTGGTAGTTGACCGAGGAGGCCTTGGACTGTGATGAACAGCCCGGGTAGAAGGAATATTCGTATTTAGCCATTTTCTATCTCTCCTCAGCCTTTGAACTCGGCAGTGTTACTCTCTTCGATCTCTTTGGCCTTGGCGAGCATCTTCTTGATGTCGCTGGCGCCCTTGCAGCTGTGGCCACCAAAGATTTCGAATGGGTTCAGACGGCCTGTCTTCATCATGCCAAGACCAACATCCTTCATCTTCAGAGCGGTCTTGATACCTTCACCAAAGCCGTTCATGAAATAGAGGGATAGGCCGAGCTTGAGCTCGTTGACGCGTCCTGTCTTGGTCAGGTTGTCCCAGAAGAGCTGGGAGAACTTAACGGTCGGTTGCTCCTTGGGAGCGAGGCCGAGACGCTTACCGTAGTGTGCCAGGCCGTGCATGATGTGGGTGATCGGCAGGCCGCGTGGGCAGCGAGCGATACAGTTGTAACAGGATGTACACATCCACATGGAGGAGCTAGAAAGCACCTCTTCACGCTTGTTGGCGCGGATCATCATGAAGAGCTCCTGGGGCGGATGCTCCCAGTTGTTCTCCATCGGGCATGAGCCCGAGCAGACGCCGCACTGCATGCACATCTTGACCCAGTCACCTTCCTCGACATTCGCCTCAACTTCTTTGAGGAAGGAGCTGCGATATTTCTCTACCATCGCGGTATTCATGTCACTCATGATCTCTCTCCTTTAGAACTTGAACGGGCTCATGCCGATCTTCTCGATGGTCTCTTCCATCTCGTTGATCAACTGAGGGATGCGCTGGGTATCGGTGATCGATACTTCGTAGGTGGCAACACGCTCCTGCTCCAGGTTGAGCGACTGGAGTGTGTCGTCGATCTTGCTCATACGATAGTGAGCCATCTCAGAACCCTTAACGAAGTGACACTGATAGTTGTCGCCCTTCTGACAACCCATCAGCATGATGCCGTCGTAGCCGCTGTTGAGTGCGTCGGTCACCCAGATGGTGTTGACCGAGCCGAGGCAGCGAACCGGGATAACACGGGCAAATGAGCTGTACTCGGTACGGTTCATTGCGGCCATGTCCAGTGCTGGGTAGGCATCGTTCTCACAGGCGAGGACCAGGATACGTGGCTTCTCGTCGAACTCGTCAGGCATATCAACGTTCTTGAGCTGCTGACCGACGGTCTCGACCGAGTAGTTCTCGAAGGAGATAACGCGAACCGGGCAGGCACCCATGCAGGTACCGCAACGGCGGCAGCGTGACTCGTTGTACTGCGGGTAGCCCTTCTCGTCCTCGTTGATGGCGCCGAAGGGGCACTCAACGGTACAGCGCTTACACTGGGTACAACCTTCGATACGGAAGGTTGGGAAGCTGAGGTCACCAGAGCGAGGGTGCGCTGCGCGACCCTGTGAGGCGTTCTCGCAGGCCTGAATCGCCTTCAGTGCGGCACCGGTAGCATCTTCCTGCGCCTGCTGCATATCCATTGGACGACGTACAGGACCGGCAGCATAGATGCCGGTACGACGGGTCTCGTAAGGGAAGCAGATAAAGTGCGAATCAGAGAAACCGTGCTTGAGGTGCGGCAGGTCAGTACCCTGACGGTAGTCGAGGTTCAGAACCGAAGGTGGAGCAACCTCAACC
Source organism: Candidatus Reidiella endopervernicosa (assembly GCF_013343005.1). GTDB lineage: Bacteria > Pseudomonadota > Gammaproteobacteria > Reidiella > Reidiella endopervernicosa. The sequence continues at coordinate 87,391 of NZ_CP054491.1, read as the reverse complement.
TTCGCCTGTAGCTCGGCAACCAGTGACTCATCTTCAGCCTCTTCAGCCGCCTTCAGGTCCTGTGCCAGATACGGATCAGGTCCATTGTTAGGCACCATGCCGGTAGCCAGGACAACGATATCGGCACCGATGGTGCAATCCTCATTGAGGATCATATCCTTGTACTTAACCTCAAGACCGCCGCCTGCTGAAACAACTTCAGAGACCTCGCCCTTGGAGAAGGAGACACCTGCCTCCTGACCGCCGCGGTAGAAGTCCTCACCACCGGCACCCGGGGTGCGCAGATCGGTGAAGATAACGGTTGCATCGGCACCCGCCTCTTTGGCGTAACGAGCCTGTTTGATCGAGGTCAGACAGCAGTGACCAGAACAGTAAGGGAGGTGACCCTCTTTCTCGCTGCGCTGACCGGCACACTGTACAAAGACAGCGTTGCTGATCTCTTTGCCGTCGGAAGGACGCTTGATAGCGCCACCGTTGGCCTCTTTAACCAGCTTCTCAAAGGTGAGCTGATCGACAACGTCGGGGCTCTGGCCACCACCAAGTTCAGGGAGCTTGTTGATGTCATAGGTATTGAAGCCGGTCGCCTGGATGATAGAGCCGGTGGTAACGGTGTTGGTCGCGCCGCTCTCGGTTGAAACCTCAACCTCAAAACGACCCGGTGCACCCGAGGTTTTGGTAACGCTGCTGTTGAGGTGAACGCTGATGTTGCCGTCTGCCTCAATGGCGGCGGCCATCTCTGCGATACCGGTATCGGCCATTTCATTATAAGGGGCCTTGGCAGGAACGCGCTTGACCAGCTGGCCAGCGACACCACCGAGTGCGCCACTTTTCTCGATCAGGTCGACCTTGTAGCCAGCCTTCGATGCTTCGATGGCTGCGGTCATGCCGGAAATTCCGCCACCGACAACCAGCAGCTCGCGGGTCAGCTCTTGCTCACCGCTGGCTGCAGGGATCTTCATGCTCTTCGACTCGGCACAGGCCATGCGAATGTAGTCGTCGGCCATCTCCTGAGTCAGCTCACGAGCCTCGTCGGTATCGGGACGAACCCAGATGACACCCTCACGCAGGTTAGCACGAGAGATGGTGACGTTTTCAAAGTTGAATGCTTCAGTCTTGGCACGACGTGAACAGGCACCGATAACAAGGTGGTTAACACCCTCATTGTCGATGTCGTTCTGGATCATCGCTACGCCCTCTGCATTACAGAGGAAGGGATGCTCCTTGGCGAGTGCCGCCTTACCATCGCGCGTGGCGGTGGTTGCCAGCTGGCCAGAGTCCAGGCGATCGCCCAGCTCACAGCCCTGACAGATATATGCTCCGATCTTCATATCAGACACTGTTTAACCCTCCGTTCCAGCAGCTTTGTTGACGACCTGAATCGCACGCAGCGCAGCGGCTGTGGCGTTCTGGGCGGCACGGTTGACGTCAAGTGCATCCGAAGAGCAACCTGCGCCGAAGATGCCACCGTTGGCCTCGTCAAGCTCAAGGAAACCGTGTTCGTTGATCTTGGTCTCTACAGGGAAGATTCCCTCAGGGACAGTCGATTCCATACCGGTCGCCAGTACCACGAGATCGTGCTCGGTCTCGTAGCGGTGGTAACCCTCGGTGTCTACACCGCGCAGCTTCAGATTGTCGTTCTCCTTGTTGCGAACAATGTTGGCAACCTTGGATTTGACGAAGCTGACGTTCTCATCGTCCTTAACCGCACGATGGAAGTCGTCGAGACGGTCAATGGCGCGGATGTCGATGTAGTAGATGGTCGACTTGGCATCATTCTGCTGCTCGGCCACGTAGGTGGTCTGCTTTAGAGAGGCCATGCAGCAGATGCGCGAGCAGTGCTTGAGGTGGTTGTGGTCACGAGAACCGGCGCACTGGATAAAGGCGATTTTCTTCGCCTCGGCACCATCTGAAGGACGCAGGATCTTGCCGCCAGTCGGGCCTTCAGGAACCATCATGCGCTCGAGCTCAACGTTGGTGATAACGTTCTCGAAACGATCGTAGCCGTAGGGCTGGATCTTGTTCGCATCGTATGGCTTCCATCCGGTTGCCCAGATGACTGCTCCGACGTTCAGCTCAAGGCTCTCTTCCCGCATCTCAAGGTCAACGGCGTCGTACTTACACGCCTCTTTGGCCTTGTTGCCATCATCGGTACCGATGATGGCAGGGTCGAGTGTATAGCGCTGAGGATAGGCGTGGTTATGGGTGAGGTAAGCACCCTTACGCTTCTTCATGCCGTAGTTGTGATCGTCGTCGAACTCTGCCTCGACCGCGTCGCCACAGGCGCCACAGGCAGTGCAGTTTTCGTTGACGTAGCGTGGGGCGACCTTGACGGTAACAGTGTAGTTACCTGCTTCCCCTGCTACTGACTCTACGTCCGCCATGGTGATGAGACGAAGATTCTTGTTCGCCTTGAGGCGACGCAGCTGAATCTCCACACCACAGGTGGGGTAGCAGAGTTTAGGGAAGTATTTGTATAGCTGGCTGACACGACCGCCGACGGTGGGCTTTTTCTCTAGCAGGATAACCTGCTTGCCGCACTCGGCCGCTTCAAGGGCCGCCGTCAGGCCGCTGATACCGCCACCCACGACCAGTATGGTCTGGTTGGTTGCGATGACCTCCGACATGGTATTCCTCCGTTCCGGATGATTTGAAAATGATTGGATGCAGTGCCAGGTAGATCTGTTGACCTAAAGACACTGCGCCGGGAATCTGCGGTCCGTTGGTGAAAAGACACGCTGATCCCCAGAATCACGAACCGTGAACGATACTCCGTCTCTACATGGGGTGCCAGCTTCTGAGATGAAAAGAGGTATCGAATTTTCCAATAGAGAAATAGATTGGCTATATAGCTACGCGCTACTAGGGTATTGATTATTAACCAACTTTGGCGCGTGGTTATTCCCGCTCTTTGGGTGGGGTAGCTACTTCGGCAGGGTTGTGCTGGTGCATATATATAAGGTGCGTTGCAGCATCTCCGCTGGGGTGGGGTATGATTCTCGCTCAGGTGTTGCAGAGTGCCGGTCGCTCCGTTAGGTTTTAGAGCGAACTGAGAACAATAATCAAAAAATTCCACGGCTTGTAGTGACAGTGTGCATAACGAAAATCTAAAATCCGGTCTGGTCGCCTGTCATGAGTGCGATCTCCTGCATGAGATCTGTGAGGTGCCGCACCACGGTCGCGCCCACTGCACCCGCTGTGGTGCCGAGCTCTATCGCCATATTCCAAACGGTCTCGACAAGATGCTGGCGCTACAGCTTGCGGCACTGCTGCTGTTTCTAATCGCCAACCTGTTCCCTTTCCTCTCCCTCGAATTTGGTGGTCGTGGAGAGCAGATGCTACTTGCCTCCGCCTCTTTTAAGTTTTTCAGCGCCGGGATGGAGGGGCTGGGGGTGCTGGTCTTTCTTACCAGTGTGCTCTTCCCGCTGATGACTATCGGCGGCATGGTCTACATTCTATTGCCGATTCGACTCGGGTATCGGCCACCGTGGATGTCGCAGGTCTATCGGGTGGTTCGTGTTGTGGCGCCCTGGAGTCTGCTCGGTGTCTTCATGCTCGGCGTGTTGGTCTCGTTTGTGAAGCTGCTCGATATGGCAACGGTGATTCCCGGTGTAGCGCTCTACGCCTTTGCCGCGCTGCTGCTGGTGACGACTATGGCACGTTATATCCACGATGAGTCGGTGATCTGGCCGCTGGTCGGTCACGATGTGGGAGAACGAGTGTTGAGCGGCAGCGCCAGTGAGCATGGGCTATTGCACTGCCATATCTGCGGGCTGCTGAGTGAAGGGCCGGCAGAGGATGAGCATCATGAGCATTGTCAGCGCTGCGGCAGCCAGCTCCATAGTCGTAAGCGTGAGAGTGTGGCGCGTACCTGGGCGCTGATTGCGACTGCAACCATTCTGTTTATTCCGGCTAATGTCTACCCGGTGATGACCATTACTCAGCTCGGCAGCAGTGATTCGAGTACGATTCTGGGTGGTGTGGTGAAGCTGATCGAGAGTGGTATGTGGCCGCTCGCGCTACTGGTCTTTTTTGCCAGTATAGTAGTGCCTGGATTGAAACTGATCGTGCTTACGTTACTGCTGGTGACGGTGCAGCGCGGTTCGCTGTGGCGACTGCGGGATCGCACTACGCTCTACCGTCTTACCGAGGCGGTTGGCAGCTGGTCGATGGTCGATGTCTTTCTGGTGGCGGTACTGGCGGCACTGGTCGATCTCGACGCACTTTCGACCATCAGCCCCGAGGTCGGGGTGAACTTTTTTGCAGCGGTGGTGGTGGTGACGATTGTGGCGGCGCAGAGTTTCGATCCACGACTGATATGGGATAGTGATGAGCGAAGTGGGAGAAAAGAGCTTGAGTAGCGAGCGCGAAGGAGCGCAGGGCGCGCCCAGCCCAAAGATAAAACAGCGTACGGGTCTCTCGGTGGTCTGGTTGGTGCCGTTGATTGCGGCGCTGATCGGCGGCTGGCTGGTGGTGAAGACACTCACCGATCAGGGACCACAGATCACCATCTCCTTTGAGACGGCTGAGGGAATCGAGCCGGGCAAGACGCTGATCAAATATAAAAATGTGCAGATCGGTCTGGTCGAGTCGCTGCAGTTTAGTGACGACTTCTCTCAAGTGACACTCACCGCCAATCTTTCCAAGGAGGCGGCCTCATTCCTGAAACGTGATACCCGCTTCTGGGTGGTGCGGCCACGTCTCGATATGCGCGGTGTCTCCGGGCTCGGTACCCTGGTCTCTGGTGCCTACATAGAGATCGAGCCGGGACGCGGTGCCGACCGACGCCACTTTATCGGTCTAGAGAATCCACCGGTAGTGCGCGAGGGAGATGAGGGCAAGAAGGTGGTGCTGGTCACCGAGAAGCTCGGCTCCATTGGCCAGGGCTCGCCGGTCTACTACCAGGGTCTCGAGGCGGGCGAGGTGCTCGGTTACGAGCTGGCCAACGACAAACGCAGCGTCTTTATCCACGCCTTTATCAAGGCCCCCTTCGACAAGCTGATACATGGCAATACCCGCTTCTGGAATGTGAGTGGCCTCGATATTTCGGCCGACGCCTCCGGTTTCCGCGTGCGAACCGAATCACTCACGTCACTGCTCTATGGCGGCATCGCCTTCGACACACCCGATGGTGGCGAGGTGATGGAGGAGGGGCTCGACGGACTGGTCTTCACCCTCTTTGGTGGTTTCGACAAGATTGAGGAGTATGCCTATACGAAGAAGGTGCGCTTTGTGCTCTTCTTCGACCGCTCGGTGCGTGGGCTGGCAATCGGTGCGCCAGTTGAGTTCAAGGGAATCAAGGTCGGCTCGGTGATCGATGTACGACTTGAGTTCGACACTAACGACGCCACCTTCCACATTCCGGTCACCATTGAGATTGAACCGGAACGGGTCATCGAGCGTGGTGGTGAGGCCTCCACGCCGATACAGATGTTGCAGACACTGGTCGAACGGGGCCTGCGGGCACGACTGCAGACTGGCAGTCTGCTGACCGGCCAGCTCTTTGTTGAGCTCGACATGTTCCCCGGTTCACCCCTCAAGCTCTCAGGTGAGGGCGGTAAGGTGGCCGAGCTGCCAACCCTGCCGGGTGAGTTCGATGAGATCGCCGCATCGGTGAAGGGTATTCTGGTCAAGTTCGAGCAGCTCGATCTTGAGTCGATCGCCAGTGAGCTGGAGCAGACCCTGGCCGGTGCGAACAAGTTGATCAACTCCGATGAGGTTGGCGGTGTGGTTTCCGATGCCAAGACCGCACTGGAAATACTGCGTGGCTTGTTGCAAAAGATCGATAAGCACGCCGAGCCGATGGTCGGCAATCTCGATCAGACCATCGTCGCTGCACGCGATGCAATGAAGAAGCTTGAAGTGACGATTGAGCATGTCGATGGCGTGGTCAAACCGGGTTCACCGACCCTTTATCGTGTCGATCAGATGGCCGAAGAGCTGGCAGAGATGGCACGCTCGATTCGTATCCTGGTCGACCTGCTGGAGCGTGATCCGCAGTCGGTACTGTTTGGTAAAGGGAGAACGGAGTAGTCACCGTGATCCGCTGGGAGATAACAATGTCTAGTTTCTACAGAAATAGCCTGTTGGGCCTGTTGCTGGCAGCGCTGGTTGGCTGCGGCGGATCGACGCTGCCGCATCGCTACTACGTGATCAATGCTGCACCGGCTGAGGCAGCCAGTGAGGTGGTTAACAAACAGCGGGTGCTGCAGGTGGGTTCTCTGCGCCTGCCGCAATATCTCGATCGACCGCAGCTGGTGACGCGCCACTCCGGTAATCGCCTGGCGATGGCCGAACATCATCAATGGGGCGGTAATCTGCGCAAGGATATGATCCGCGTGCTGGCCAAAAACCTCTCCATCATGCTCGAGACACCGCACCTCTATATTGCGCCGCAGCAGCCGAGCGGAAGGCTCGATGTGCGTATCGATGTAGAGGTGATGTCGTTTGAACGTGAGGCCGATGGACAGGTCGCCATCACCGCACAGTGGCGTCTGATCAGTGGTGACGGTAGCGAGATCGAGACTCGCTTCACCAGCCATAAGAGCCCGGTACTGCTCTCCGAAGAGGATTACGAGGGCACGGTGGCGCAGATGAGTCGGGTCTTCTCCGCTATGAGTAGAGAGATCGCCAATGCGATCATTGCGGACGCAGATTAACACCAGCCAGGCTGCCGGGGTGGCCGTCACGTGAGCGTGCGGCCACTGCTTGCGCTACTGCTGTTGGTGTTCACCAGCAGTGGTCTGCTCTATGCGGCTGAGCCGAGTGGGGCGGAGATCATGCAGGGTGCCCGTGAGCGTCACGACCACTTCCCCTACACCTTTGAACGCCAGAGCATGATCCTGGTTGATGCCAACGGCAGTCGCAATGTGCGCCGGATGCGCCGATTTACCCGCATCGAGGATGATGGTCAGCTTAACCATCTGCTGGTATTCGACTACCCGCGCGAGATTGCCGGAGTGGCGCTACGCCTGCGTCGGTTCCCCGATGGAAAGGTGGAGAACGATCTTTACCTGCCAGCCTACGGTGCGCAGCTCAAAGAGAGTGCCGCACATAGTCGTGGTGCGACCTTCCTCGGTTCCGACTTTACTGTGCGTGATCTTACCCCCGAGGTGATTGAGGATTATCACTACCGGCGCGAGGATGATCTGGTCATCGATGATATTGAACACTTCGTGGTGGAGGCGACGCCGAAGGGGCAGGCGATCGCGTTGGCGACCGGATACGGTATGCGACGACTCTTTATCCGTAAGGAGAATCTGTTTCCGATACGGATCGACTACTACGATCGCCATGAACGGCTCTTCAAGCGCGAGACGCGCCACGATATACGTCAGGTTGATGGAAAGATGTGGCGCTCGAACATGATCCTGATGGAAAACTTTCGCAAGCAGCATCGCTCATTGATCAAGATCGATCACCGCATCTTCTCCATCGACTATGTACCCGAGACTCATTTTGAAGACGCATGGGTATTGGAGAATCGTCATCTACCCGGTGCTGATCTGACGCAGCCGGCTGCCACAGATGAAACGAGCAATAGTGCGAGCGAACAGAATAATAACGAACCGGGTTCAGAACCCGTTGAGTAGATAGGGAGCGCAGAGTGTTCAACAGATTACTGATGGTCGGTGTTAACTACCGCATGGCATCACTGCTATTTCTGGTGTTGGTCACAGCGGTCAGTGCATTGGGGTTACAAAAACTGCGAGTCGAAACCGACTTTAGCAGTCTGATCGCGGCCAACGATCCGAAGAAGATGATGTATGACCAGGTGGCGGCGGAGTTCGGCTCCGATAACCGTTCGCTGATCTATGTGCGTGATGTACAGCTCTGGACGCCTGAAAAGCTCGCCTCGCTGGAACGTCTCCACCGTGCGCTGGAGTCGCTCGATTTTGTTGAACGGGTTGAGGATCTCTTCACCCTGCGCTCGATTCGCGACAGCGATGGGGCGATCGATTCGCGTCTGTTGATCGCCGAGGCGCCCGAGAGTGAGGAGGATGCGCGCAGCGCCTACGAGAATGCCAGCTATAACCCGCTGATCCTCGGCAACTATCTCTCCAACGATGGTCGAGTGGTGGCGCTGATGGTGAGCGTGAAGGCGCCGCCCGATGAGCGCGGCTTCGATCATCGTGTAAATGGTGCGCTGGAGCAGATCGTAAACAATTGGAAGGGCGAGTTTGACGAGTTGTTCCAGGTCGGACCGCCACGTATCAATGCCGAGATGCAGGCGAGTCTCTACGATGACCTGGTGCTGCTGGCACCGCTCTCAATGGGGCTGCTGATCGTTACCATCGTACTGCTGCTACGCAGTTTTATGGCGGCAATTATTCCGGTGATCACCTCGATATTGAGCCTGGTCTGGGCCTTCGGTCTGATGGGGTGGTCTGATATTCCGATCAACATTCTTAGCGCAATGATCCCATCACTGGTGGTGGTTATCGGTTCGACCGAAGATACCCACATGATGGCGGCCTACTTCCAGGGTGTGTCAGAGAGTCGAGGGGATCGACGGGCGGCGACACGTTTTATGATGCGCCATATGGGCGTGCCGCTGCTGTTGACCATCCTCACCACCTCGCTCGGTTTTGTCAGTAACATTTTCAACGGTATTGGCTTGATCCAGGATTTCGCCATCGCCTCGGCAGTAGCGATTCTCGCCAACGGTGTGATCACGGTGTTGATGGTGCCGATGCTGCTCGACCGTATCGGACCACGCGGTAGTTCGGTGAACGATGAGAGTGGTCGAGTCGGTGGTCTACCGGGTGTGGTGGTACGACTGTTTGGTTTCTCCCAACAGCGTTTCTCCAGTGCCATTCTGGTACTGACCACGCTGCTATGTGCCTTCTTTATCTACCACGCCTCACAGCTACACGTGACCAATGATCCGCTCACCTACTTCCACAGCGATCGGCCACTGATCCAGGATGTAAATCGGGTGCAGCAGGACCTCTCCGGTATCAAGCTCTTCTTCGTCACTCTTGAATCGAAGGATGAACGCGCCTTTCTCGAGCCGAAAAATCTACGCCGTCTGACAGAGATACAGGAGTTTATCGAGGAACAGGGGGTGTTTGATCGAAGCGTTTCTCTGGCCGATCAGCTGAGTCTGGTCAATAGAGAATTCCATCGCGGCGACGAGGAGTATCGGGTAGTACCCAATACACGCGAATTGGTGGCCCAATATCTGCTCTTCTTCCACCGTAACGATCTACGTAGCTATGTGAGCAACGATTTCCGGCGTACCAACATTGTGGTGCGCCACAATGTCAGTGATTCGGCCACGCTCAACCGCAGTATCAAGGAGTTGGAGGCGGTGGCGGAGGATATTGCCGGCGGTGATATCAAGGCCTATGTGGTGGGTGAGAACCTGATGATCAATGAGTCGGCCGAGCTGCTGATGAGTGCGCAGGTTAAATCGCTTGGTCTGCTGCTGATCGCCATCTTCCTGATCATGTCGACGATGTTCACCTCCTTCATGGGTGGTGTGATCGCACTGATCCCGGCGATGATTCCGATCGTGTTGATGTTTGGTGTGATGGGGCTGTTCGATATCCCGCTCAATCCCGGTACCGCGATGGTGGCGGTGATTGCGATCGGTATCGCGGTCGATGGCACCATTCACCTCTTTTCGCGTTACAACGAGCTCTGTCGCCGCACCTCCGACTACGAGGAGGCGGTACGCCAAACGGTGAAAATGGAGGCGACCCCGGTGGTCACCACCAGCCTGGCGCTCTCGCTCGGTTTCGGTGTGCTACTGCTCTCCAACTTCACCCTGATCGCCCAGTTTGGTGCCCTCTCGGCGTTGACCATGCTCTTCTCGATCTTCGCCAATCTGCTGATCACACCGATCATCATGACCCGTGTACGCGTGGTGGCTCTGCACCAGATTATCGGTCTCTCGGCCTCAAAGGAGGTGCTGCAGGGGAGCCCGCTGTTCAAGGGTATGAGTGAGTATCAGATCCGCAAGGCGATCCTGATCTCCGAGATGCACGACTTTACCGAGGGCGAGATGGTGATTCGCCAGGGCGATGTCGGGCGCAGCATGTATCTGATCCTCTCGGGTGAAGCGGAGGTGCTACGGCGTGTCGGTGGAGATGAGCAGTGCGTGGCACAGCTCAAACCGGGCGAGGTGTTTGGTGAGATCGGCTTTGTACGCGAGACGACCCGCACCGCCGGGGTGCGCGCAGCGAGTGATCTGCACATGCTGCGCTTCGACTTTGAGAAGATCGGCAAGGATCTGAAGTACTTCCCCAACATCGTGGCCAAGATCAATTTCAATATCAGTTGCATCCTTGGCGAGCGGTTGGTCGATGTGATGGAATCGCAGGCAAAGCAGCAGAGCTCGCAGGACTGACTACTGGCCGTCGCTGCCGTCCTGTAGCCTATACCCCTTGGCCCGACGGGTTTTAATGAGGTGGTGAAACGGGTTTAATCGAGCCACTTTACTCAAGCGGATAGCGCACGTGTCGGATCAGCAGACGGAATCAACCCTTACCCTTATCGAAAACGAGCCCTACTACGAGCCAGTGGCGCAGGAGATAGAGGTCTTCGAGGCCGCCTATCGTAACCACCTGCCGGTGCTGCTGAAGGGGCCAACCGGCTGCGGTAAGACGCGCTTTATGGAGTATATGGCGTGGCGTCTGCAGCGACCGCTGATCACCGTCTCCTGTCACGACGATTTGACCGCCTCCGATCTGGTAGGTCGTTACCTGATCAAGGGCGGTGAGACCACTTGGATCGATGGGCCGTTGGCACGCGCGGTACGTGCGGGTGCGATCTGCTATCTCGATGAGATCGTCGAGGCACGTAAGGATACGATGGTGGTGATCCACCCGCTCGCCGATGATCGTCGTGTATTGCCGATGGAGAAACTTGGTGTACAGCTTGAGGCCGATGGCAATTTCGCCCTCTCGATCTCATACAACCCCGGTTATCAGAGTGTGCTCAAGGATCTAAAACAGAGTACCCGCCAGCGCTTTGTCGCGCTCGAATTCGACTATCCAGACTCCGAACTGGAGCAGCGCATTGTGGTCAAGGAGTCGGGGGTCGATGCAGCGCTGGCAACACAGCTGGTCAAGTTCGCCCACATGACTCGTAACCTGAAAGGGAGCGGTCTGGAGGAGGGGGCGAGTACCCGTCTGCTGGTGCACGCGGCGAAGCTGATTGCTGCCGGTATCGATCCGGTGGTCGCCTGTGAGGGTTCGATTGCACAGGCACTGACCGATGATGCCGAGATGCTGGCCGCGGTCAACGAACTCTCTGCCTCGCTTTTCTGATGCCACTTTTCGTCATCTATTGAGTCATTGTGAGTCAGAACAGCGCACTCTCGGTTGAGACGATACTCGAGCAGCTCAACGAGCTGCTCGAGGTGGAGTTCACCTTTATCCATCCCGAGGGGGCGGCCAACGCCGTCGCCCAGCTCCCCCAGGAAGAGCAGCGCTTTCTGCTCGACTGGGTCGGGCGAATCGCCAGTACCAATATTCAGATCGCCTTTCAGTTTCTCGAGCAGGTCGCCTCGCTGATCGATGTGATGGATCGTGAGGTGATCGAGGCGTGGGCGCTCGATGCGGTCGATACCTACGACAGCTCCGGGCTGCGTGCAGCTATTGAAGTGATCGAGCAGGGCGCGGCCTATGTCGAACGGCACCGTGAGCGTCGAGTTGGAGCGCTGCTGGAACAGAATGAGAGTGTGCTGCTGCACTTTATCCAGGGGTTGAGTGGTCGCCGACTCAAACTCAAACCGGGCGGTGTCGAGGCCTATACCGATAGCGAAACACTGTTCCTGCCTAATGTGACCTCACGCATGGTGACAGCCGAGCAGAACTATCAGCTGCTCAAGGCGACGGCGGTCTATCTCTGGGCGCAGACACGGTTCGGCACCTTCCGCCAACCGTTGACCGAGCAGCTAAGTGGCTACGACGATCTTGGTCATGCCATCGCCTGCTTCGCCTCGCTTGAACGACTGCGGCTCGATAGTTATATCGAGCGGGAGCTGCCTGGCGTGGCACGTCAGATGGTCGCGCTGAAAACGGCATTGGGTGAACTGGAGCTGCCGCCGCAGTGGCAGGGGATTCGCGATTTGCTCTCCGTTGCTGACGCGACGGTTGCCGAGTCGGTGGCACTGGTCGAACAGTGTTATGCGCTACCGCCGCTGCAACCGGTCTGCTATCAGGGAGTGATCGATGCCGCAGAGGTGGCCACCGTTGCTGCGGCGCGAATCGAACGTGAGAAAGCGCTACTGCGCATACGCCTCGGTGAAATCTCACGAGAGGTGGAGGAGGGCGAAGAGGGTGAGGAGGGTCGAGACTGCTCTGAGAAGCCGAAACGTTTCGACATTGAGCTACCCGAAGATCAAGTGTCACATCAGCTGGAGAGCTTTGAGCTAACGATTGATGATCATCCGGTCGCACCACCCGAAGATGTGAAGGCGCTGGTCAGTTCGATCATGCTCGACCTGGGCGAGATTCCCGATGAGTATCTGGTTGCCGCCGGTCCTGGTGAATACGATCCAGGTTTCTATCGTGAGGAGGAGGCCGATCCTGATGCAGTGTGGCAGGGAACCTATCACGAGGAGGGGGCCTTCATCTATCACGAGTGGGACTACAAGCGACAACACTATCGAAAGAACTGGTGTGCGGTGCGTGAGCGTGAGGTGAAGCCGGTCGAGGATGAGTTTGTAGCCGAGACGATGGCGCGATACAGCGGCATGATCAAACAGTTACGTAAGACCTTTGAGGCGATGCGCGATGAAGATCGGCTGCTCAAACGACAGGTCGATGGCGAGGATGTCGATATCGATGCGCTGGTTGAGGCACTCGCTGATGCGCAGGATGGCAGTGAGATGAGTGATCGACTCTTTACTCGCATGCACCGTGCCGATCGAAATATCGCGGTGATGTTAATGGTCGATATGAGCGGCTCGACCAAGGGCTGGATCAACGATGCAGAGCGTGAGTCACTACTGCTGCTCAGTGAGGCGCTTGAATCGCTCGGCGATCGTTACGCCATTTACGGCTTTTCGGGTATGTCGCGCAAGCGTTGCGAGCTGTTTCGAATCAAACGTTTCGATGAGCCTTACAATGAGACGGTGCAGGCGCGTATCAGTGGTATTGAACCGCAGGACTATACCCGTATGGGTTTCGCCATTCGTCATCTCAGTCAGCTGCTCAACGAGGTCGATGCGCGTACTCGAATCTTGATTACCCTCTCCGATGGCAAGCCCGATGACTACAACGACTATCGCGGTGAGTATGGCATTGAAGATACACGCCGGGCACTGATCGAGGCGCGCCGTAGTGGCATCCACCCCTACTGCATCACCATTGATGAGCAGGCGCGCGACTACCTGCCCCATCTCTACGGACCAGCCTCATTTACGGTGGTGGATGATGTGCGTCAGCTGCCGCTAAAGGTCTCTGATATCTATCGTCGACTGACGACCTGAAGTGGGGGCTCCTCGCGCTGGGGTATTCTTGCGAACTAAAAAACGCCATACCGTGCGAACGGCGTGGCGTTTTTTTATAGGGTGTGACTCTTTTTTAGAGGATGCAGTTCTTGGTGTATTCACCGGCTTCGTTTGCGCTCCACTCACCCTTGGGCTTCTCTTTCATCTGCTTACACCAGGCATCGCTGCCAACCTCGGGAGAGCAGGCGGTGATGATAAAGAGCAGTGCGGCGAGTGCTGAGATATTACGGATGATTTTAGTCATTGTGATTCTCCTTGTGAGTGAAATCGTTGCTGATTGAGTCGTCTGTTTAGAGCATGCGCTTGAGAATGTCGCGCGCACTCCCTTTGGCGGTGATGCGGTGTTTGAGCGCGCCGAGGATGTGCAGAGTCACCAGCACCATAATTGCGGTGCCCATGATGTGGTGTGCCTGTTTGGCGGCGTTGGCGATCTCCTTATTCTTGCCTATTAGCTGTGGCAGTTCATAGAGATCAAACAGGTTGATCGGGTAACCTGCCGCCGTTGACATCAGATAACCGCTGACTGGAAGTAGGATGAGCAGCAGATAGAGTAGCCCCTGGAGTGCGTTGATGAGCGCGCTCTCGCCACGCGAGAAGTTGACCGGAAGAGGCGGTGCCGGGCTGATCTTTAGCCAGATGATGCGGGCAATCAGAAGCAGAAGAATCACGACGCCGACAGCCTTGTGCTGCCCGTAGATCATCTGCCGAGTGGTGTCGTCCCTGTCGAGTCCGGTCATATAGAGGCCGACACCGATGAGTGCGATGATCGCCAGTGCCATGATCCAGTGAAGTAGTTTTGAGATGGCACCGTATTCGTAGGCGTTGTTGTTCAGCATAGTGATCTCGATTCCCTGTTGTTTTTGTTGTTTCAGGCTACGCCTAGCATAACGGGCGGCGACGTTTATTTAAAACGGCGCATGGATCGTTATCTGGCGTAACGATGCCAGTACTGTTCGAAGGCCTCGGCATCAGTAGGACGGCTGAAGTGAAAGCCCTGGAAGCGGTTACAGCCGATATCATGCGATGAGGGTGGCGAGTGAGGGTTTGCCGAGTAGTGGGAAGGGGTTTGCGGTGAGTAAACCACTGCTGTTGCCGAGTTGAAATAGCAGCATGCTTGCAACGACCAGAATCAGTAGCATGCGCATCATGTAACCATCTTTGAACAGAAATATGTCGCGGAACATAGCGGTCACGCAGAAGCTGGAGCGGTGCATGATGAAGCCGGCGAGCAGTCCGGTCAGCAGCGAGGTGGTAATAATAAGAGTGTAGGGGTTAGTCATTAATACTTATGTGGTTATTATGGTATTTAATATCCCGATGATAGCGGGTTCTTTGTGTTATTAAAAACAGTCTAAATTGGATCTGGCGTGGTTGGTGTGGCTGGCTGCTACCGGTATGCTTGCCGCGACAACTCATTAACGATGCGGGATATCGATGTCACTTGAGATTACCTTAGTCACCCTCTTCACCATTGGTCTGCTGGGTGGCGTCCACTGCGTGGGAATGTGTGGTGGCATTGTTGGTGCGCTGACCTTTGGTCTGGATGCTGAGCGTCACAACAGTGCCGGCCGTATGATGCCGCTACTGCTGGCCTATAACGCTGGCCGTATTACCAGCTATGTCATTGCGGGCGCTCTGTTTGGCGCGATCGGTATGGTGGCCTCACAGCTCGGAGAGCTACGACAGGTGCAACTGCTGCTACAGCTGGTAGCGGCGTTATTCATGCTGGGCATTGGCCTCTATCTGGGGGGCTGGTGGTATGGCGTGACGCGGATCGAGAAGCTCGGTGGTGTACTGTGGCATCGGATCGAGCCGATCGGACGACGTTTCCTACCTGTTCGCACACCTCGACAGGCGCTGCTGCTCGGTATGTTATGGGGCTGGCTGCCGTGCGGGCTGGTCTACAATGCTCTGATCTTTGCCATGACCTCTGGCGATATTATCTCGGGAGCACTGCTGATGTTGGCCTTCGGCCTTGGTACCCTGCCGAATCTGCTGGCGATGGGATTGGTGGCAACACGGCTGACACAGTGGGCACGCCATCTCTGGGTACGGCGGGCGGCGGGTGTGATGGTGCTGGTTTTCGGCTTTTACATGCTGGCTCTGGCGTTACGCGGCTGGTATCCCAGTTAGCCTGCAACCTCCTGACTGAGGGTGGCTTTGCCGCTGATCCCCTTAATGGTTTGCACCGGCAAAAAATCGGCCTGTGGTCGGCTGAGGTAGTAGCCCTGTCCCATATCGATCCCGATCTCCTGAAGTATCGCGAGGATCTCATCGTTTTCAATGAACTCAGCGATCGCTGTCATGTTGAGACTGCGAGCAACATCGTGGATGGCTCGGATAAAGACCTGATCGGTGCTGTCCTGATGTAAGTTGCGCACAAAGCTGCCGTCGATCTTGATGTAGTCGACATTGAGATTTTTCAGGTAGTGGAACGAGGCGAAGCCAACACCGAAATCATCCAGAGCAAAGCTACAGCCGAGCTCGCGCAGGTCGTTAATGAAGCTGCGCGCCTTATCGAGATTCTCAACCGCCACCGTCTCTGTGACCTCAAAGATGATGGCGTGCGGATCGGCGTTTGAGATGGTGATGGTGTTGCGCACCAGCTCCAGGAAGTCGTTATCACCGAAGTTGCGACCCGAGAGGTTAATCGCCAGTTTAACCGGTTCGCCACGCTTCTCACTCACACCCTGGGTGCGAATGGTCTGCTCTACTACCCAACGGTCGATATCGCGTATCAGACCAAAACGTTCTGCGGTGTCGAGGAAGGCGCCGGGCGGTATGAGTGTGTCGTCGTCATCGAGCATGCGTAGAAGCGCTTCGTAGTGGCTGATCGCACCGCTCTTCAGATTGACAATTGGCTGGTAGTGAAGCACAAAACGATCATTCTCCAGCGCCTGGTGAATACGATCCTCCCAGCGTACCTTGTCGTGCATACGAGCCAGCCGAACATCCTGTTCGCAGTAGATATGGTAGCGATTGCGGCCGAGCTCCTTGGCGGCGTACATGGCGGTATCGGCACGGGCCAATAGTTCACTGGGTAGGGTGCCCTGCTCTGGGAACAGTGCGATACCGATGCTGGCACTGACGCGTGAGGCGTGTTCGCCGTGAATCAGCTCCTCGCCGGTGAGTGCCTCGAGCAGGTTGGTTGCTACCTGCTCCGCCTCGCCCTCTTCAACGCGTGGCAGGATAACGCCGAACTCATCACCACCAAGACGACCGAGCACATCGGTATTGCGAAGAGTGCGCTGCAGGCGTTTAGCGACCTGAGTCAGGTACTCGTCACCGGAGTGGTGGCCGTAGGTGTCATTGATATATTTGAACTGATCGAGATCGATGAAGAGCAGGCCGCCGCTGTGCGCGTAGCGCTCGGCGTAGGCGATATGCTGGTCAAGAATAGTCTGGAAACGGCGACGATTGATCAGGCCGGTGAGTGAGTCGTGTTCGGCAAGATAGACGATGCGTTCCTCCGCTGACCGCCATGGATAGCGAAGCGAAGGCGGTTAGTCCGCGATAGTCGACGTCGTCTGCCTATTCGTAGTTGAGAGCGTGAGCGAACGACGGAGAAGATGCAGCAGCGGCTTTATGTCGGCGTAGAGTCACTGAGGGAGTTGTGTAGAGCCGCGAAGAGGTGATTACGCAACGAACGCAGGACGGTCGGGGAGCCGTAGGCATAAACGGTCGCGTTAAGTATTTGCCGCTTGCTTGGGCTTGGATGCCCAAAACAAACTTTCGCAAAAATAGCGACTCCCCGGGAGGCCTTCTGCTCGGAGATGTCGAGTAATAATCCACGCAGTACCAGTTCGTTCTGATCGTTATATTCACTGGTGCTGATCATGCGTGCCCAGATGGTGTGGCCACTCTCATCGTAGAGGCGGAAGTCGATGCTAAAGCGGCCAGTGGCGCTGCTGTTGTCCGTAACTGATTCGATCACACACTGCAGGTCATCGGGGTGGGCATGCTTGTGGAAAAAGTCGGGGTGGTACCAGCGCTCTATCGGTAGTCCGAGAAGGTTCTTCGCCTCGTTGCTGACGTAGGTGAAGCAGCCCGATTCCGGCTCTGCCTCCCAGATAACGGCATTAACACCATTGAGCAGGTTGTTGAGATGTGCGGTTTGACGCAGCAGCTTGGTGTGTTCCAGCTCCAACTCTTTCTGTGTGGCATCGAGGTGGTTGGCGAGCTGGTTAAAGGAGTTGGCAACATCGCCAATCTCATCGCTACGATTGATCTCGATACGATGATCCAGGTCACCGCGTTGTAGTGCTTCGGATCCCTGTTTTAGTTGGCGCAGGCTACGGGTCAGAAAGAGGCCGATGGCTACCGTCACCATGATTGAGAAGAGTAGCGCGGCAGCAGCAATAGCGGTGTTTTGGAAGCGAGTCTGTTTGGTCAGGGCCACGACCAGTTTGGTTGAGTAGCCGATGTGCAGGCTGCCGAGCGGTTGACCCGAAACGACGACCGGGTGGGAGAGGTCGAAAACACCATCTTCGGTGGCTTCAATGAAACTCAGGTCGTGGTGGCTATGTGAAAGGTCGGAGCGTTTCTCTATCTTGGTGCCGATGTGCGCCAGTACCCGGTTGTCGAGACCGTAGACGGTGGCGTAGAGCAGGGTCGGATTTTTCTTCAGTGGTGCGAGCGCATCGATGAGCAGCGCACGGTCGAGTGTGATCAGCCCTGGAGCCAGAGAGTTGGCGAGCAGTTCGGCCTTCTCATTGAGTGACTGTTCCATGAGTTCGGCGTGACTGGTGTTGATCAGTCGTACGCTGTTCCAGACCAGTAGAGAGAGCATCAGCGCCTCGATGATGACTACGCTAAGGATGATGCGGGACGCAAAGCGTAGTTGCATCAATGCAGTCCCTTCTTGAGATTGGGCATGAATGCGCGAGCGGGTTCAAACTCCTCGATCGAGGCCGTACGAAATCCTGGGAAGGCAATCTTCTGTAGGATCTGTTGACCATTCTGTGAGCGTTGCAGTGAGATCATGGTCTCGACGAAGAGCCGATTGGTCCTGTCATCGTTGCTGTTGGCGACGAGCACACCCATTCCAGGAAATTGTCGACTAAATTCAATCACTCTGAGCGGAATGCCACTGTGGTGGACTTTTTTGAGTACGTAGTTGGAGATGATTGCTGCGTCCGCCTCGCCGCCAAGCACCGCCTGATAGGCGGCGTTATGTGTCCTGAAGGGAATATATGTGGGACTCTTGTTGCCGGTTACACCGTTCTGTGTAAATAGCTCCTTTCCTGCCAGTGAGATGAAGCCCTGTGCGGGAGGTGTGGCGACACGTAGTTCAGCCAGATCCTCGATGGTTCGATAGGGCGCAGGGTAGGAGACTACGACCTGTGCAGAGACGGCGTTGATCGGCGTGGCGGCCATGCGGTAGTAACCGCTATCAACTGCGAGCAGAGAGAAGGTGGGTGAGGTAAAGACAAGATCGTAGCGTCGTTGTGCGGTGCGCTTAATGAACTCATCGAAGCTACTGGCAGTTTCGATCAGTACCTGTCGTTTCAAGGTGTGGCTGAGGTGGTTGCGTAGCGCTGTGAATCGTTGCATCAACGCAATGGGGCTCATAAAGGGTGTAATACCAAATATGATCGGTCGTTCAGAGTCGTGTTCGGCACTCTCAGCTGCGTATGTTGATGAGAAGTGCGAAACGCAGAGCAGGGCTAGAAGCAGCGTTAACCACTTCCTTAAGCCTATACGGGTTGGTCCCAAGATAGCCTCCATACCACTGGTTGTTTTTTTTATTGTCAGACAAAGTATAGGGCAGTTTAAACCCAAATGGTCATGTGCTAGAGACACGACTGGATGTAGAGGCGTTGATCGGTGGACGGCCATCACAAAAGGTTGCGATCAACTGCGAGCGAGCAGGGTTTGTGTGTTGCAGGTTGAGACGTACGTTCGTTTCGATCCCCTTCTGCTCACAAAGACGTTCGAAATCGGCAATGGTGCAGAGATGTATGTTGGGTGTGTCGTCCCATCACGCAGGGTGCGGGTGATCCGATATGACCGCCGTCGAGGTCGGTTCGGCCCAGCTGCGAGTTGATGAAAGTGACGAACGCAACGAGCTAGAAGCAGCTTACATTTCAGCAGCCTGTCGGTTGGTCCAAGATAGCCTCCATACCACGGTCTGTTTTTATTGTAGTCAAGTATAGGCAGTTACTCAAATGGTCAACCCCTGCAGGTCGAGATGTAGGGTGGTGAATGGAAGCCGATCTACCCAAGGTTGGGAGTGAGCGAGCAGGGTTTTATTGTGTTTGCGGTTGACCACGCTACGTTCGAGGATTTCGATCCCCTTCTGCTCACAAAGACGTTCGAAATCGGCATTGGTGCAGAGATGTATGTTGGGTGTGTCGTACCACTCGCTGGGCAGGGTGCGGGTGACCGGCATATGACCGCCCAGTCGGATGATACGTTCGCCAGTGGCCGAAGTTGGGGAAGGTGACGATACCCTGACGACCGACACGCAGCATCTCATCGAGCAGCCGCTCAGGGAAGTGCATTGCCTGTAGGGTCTGCGTCATGATCACGTAGTCGAAGGTGTCGGCCTCAAAATCGGCCAGCCCTGCATCGAGATCGGTGTGGATGACATTGACGCCGGCGCGAATACAGGTGGCGATGTTCTTCTCATCGATCTCAAGCCCATAACCGCTCCTGGTGGCGTTGCGCAGATCGCTGAGAAGTGCCGTCTCCAAAGCAGGTCGCAGCACCTTGGCCGTGTGACCCAGTCGTGATTGATCTCAGGTCGGGCGGAAGGGTCGTGATTGCGCTGCCTTTCATGATGCGTCCATGTGGGCGTGAAGATCGGTCCAAAGGGTCTGATCTACGCAGAATGCGTCTGCCATGTTGCCCCGATCACAGCGTAGCTTACCTGTTTGTTGCCATCGAGTAGCGCACGCACGATCTCACGCGAACGCTCTGGTGAGAAGCGCCAGTCGCTGGTGAAGGCGATCACCATAGAATTGTGATGTACCTTGCCAGTGCTGCGTGCCAGATTGCGTGTGCTCGCTGGCGGGTACGTGTCAATGAGTCGAGTCCGTCATCACAGTAGGTGGGCATCAAATCGGTCGACAAAGACGTCCTGATACGCGATGCTCTCACCTCGAAATTGCATCAAAGCCGATGTTTCTGTCCTCGCGAGTTCTCGCCCGAACTTGGCGCGCATCGAGTCGTCAGAGAGGTAGGTGATGTGCCCCAGCATGCGTCCAGCATGCGCCGCGGCGGTACCCGATATCGCTGTAGGTCCCGTCCGAGAGTCGGGATCTGACATGATCGCCTGCTGACCCTATTGAAGCGATGTCCTCTAGTGCCGGAAGTTGGGGCTGCGGCGATGACGATGGCGTGGCTGATACGCTCCGGGTAGTCGATTGCCCACTGCAGTACCTGCATGCCGCCCAGGCTACCACCAATCACTGCGCTCCAGCGCTCAATACCGAGTACATCACCGAGTCGTGCCTGACTATTGACCCAGTCCTCAACGGTGACGATGGGAAAGTCGGGGCCGTAGGGTCTGCCGGTTTCCGGGTTGGTGGTGGTGGGGCCTGTTGAGCCTTTGCAGCCGCCAAGATTATTAGAGCAGACGACAAAGAAACGGTCGGTATCGATCGGTTTTCCCGGTCCAATTGCCGATTCCCACCAGCCCGGTTTGCGATCATCCATCGAGTTGTAACCAGCGGCGTGCTGGTCACCCGAGAGTGCGTGGCAGATCAGGATCGCATTACTGGCAGAGCTGTTGAGCGTGCCGTAGGTTTCATAGACCAGCGAGTATTCGCCCAGCGTCTTACCGCAGGCAAGCTCGAGTGGCTGACTGAAGTGGTGCGTCTGTGGGGTGACCAGACCGATGGAGTCGGCCGGGATCGTGTCTGGCATTGCGTTCTATTACCTTGCTTCGGTGTCGTTTTGATCGACCGCTGATTCTATGTGAGCACTCGCTCTAAACCAAGCGCTACTGCATGCGCTGCTATTCGGGGGGCTGGAAGGTGACGAGCAACTGCGAAAGCTCCTCATACTGCTGGACCAGCTCTTTCAGGTGCGCCTCAAGCTCGCTGATCTTCGCCTCAACCGTCTCACGCGATTCGTTAATCTTACGTAGCGTCTCGAGACGTTTCTCCATCGACGCCTTGTGCTCCTTGATCTGATTGACCAGCGGGTTCATCACCTCTTTGAGCCAGTTGTCGGCTTGCTGGTTCGCCTTGAAGAAGAGGTTGCGGGCGTGGCTAACCAGCGAAATAAAGAACTTCTTCACCACAAAGCTCTGTTCGGTGAGGGTGGTGACCGGGCTGTTGCGGAATACCTCCGCCTCTTCGTAGAGCTTGTCGAGATCGCCCTTGTAGCGGCTCACGGAGAACATCTTCGGGTTGCCGACGGGCAGTCCATGCTCTTCGTTGAACTTCTTGTAGATAGACATGATTAGACGGCGTGTCTGTTCGGCCTGTTCGCCAGCACGCTCCATAGTGTCGTGGGCGCCCTCAAATAGCGTCTTCATGCCTTTTTTCATGCCGACGGTGGTCCAGCTGTCGACCATCTCCTGACGGGTCTCTGCGATCAGGGTGTCGAGGGAGTCGACGCTCAGGGTGTCGAGCAGGGACTTGGCCTGACGAGCCAGGATGCGGCGGCTGGCCTGGAAATTCTCAACATTCTTCAGGTAGTCGGCCTGCTCGTCGCGGGTCTTGCTCATCAGGTGAGCGATGACCTCGGAGTTTTTGCCACTGATGGCGTGCAGCTCTTCGAGCTGCTTGCGAGTGTTATTGATGCGGGTTTCAACGGTCTGACGGCTTTCGTTGACCATGCCACCGATCTCACCCGCAACGCTCTCCTGCACGATGCGCTGTTTGTCGGGTAGTACCGACTCGGCGATGTGATTCTCCAGCGTCAGCAGCTGGCTGCGCTGGAGTAGTTCATGATCGTCGCGGATCTTGCCTAGCAGACCCTTGTGGGCCGAGAGAGGGAAGATAGAGTCGGCATCAATCTTTAGTGTCTCGGCAGTGGTGTCGCACTGTTGCTTGATGCTGGCCTGAATGGCAGGTTCACCCTTGAGTTCATCCCAGAGGGTATCGGTCTTGTTGAGTACGACCAGCAGCCCCTTGGGATGGCTGTTGCGCACGCCAGTGATGTAGAGCTGCCAGACATCGAGATCACTCTTGGTGACGCCGGTGTCGGCAGCGAGGATGAATAGCACCGCTTGCGCCGAGGGCAGCATATTGACGGTCAACTCCGGCTCCGTGCCGAGAGCGTTGAGTCCAGGGGTGTCGAGAATTACCAATCCCTGCTTGAGCAGCGGATGAGGGAAGCTGATCAGGGCGTGGCGCCACATCGGAATTTCGAGGTGATCAGGTGGATTCTTACGTTCCTCCTGGGTGAGCCACTCCTCGTTGTACATACCGAGTTTTTTCGCCTCATCGAGTGTGACGCGCTTGGTGCGAATCACCTGTTTGAGCGCTTCGGCGACCTGCTCGGGATCGTTGGTGTCGAGTGCAGTCGAGACCCACTGCATCTTATCCAGCTTGAATTCGGCAAGGCTGGTCTCCTGCAGGCGTGTCTCGATAGGGAGCAGTTTGATATAGGCGCCCTTCTCATCCTGGTCATAGAAGAGTTCGGTGGGGCACATAGTGGTACGGCCCGCCTCGGAGGGGAGCAGGCGGCGCTGGAAATCGGCAAAGAAGATGGCGTTGATCAGCTCAGTCTTGCCGCGTGAGAACTCGGCAACAAAGGCGATGGTCAGGTGGTCTTTGCGTAGTGACTCGAGTGTGTCGTAGATGCGCAGATCGACATCGGGACCCCCCAGCTCATTGCGGTCGAGCCACTTCTGGTAATCCTTGATCGCCTCGATGAGATCGCTCTTCCAGTGATCGAAGGCCTCTACCTGTTTTCTGAGTTGATCTTCTGCTGTTGCCATGAGATTGAGTCTACTCGTTTCCGTGAAATTATTGTTCTGTCAGTAGCTTAGCACTGAAAAAGCGCTGCCCCGATCTGCGATTATAGTATAAGTGGCTGATTGGCGAATACCGGGATCTGTCTCACAGTGTAGTTAAGGGATAAACGGCGGCATCTGGCGGGGTGAGCGGATGCGAATTCGTTTGTCGCGACCACTCTCTCCGCTGAGTAATTCGATCTCCCCTTTGGCCACCTTGAACAGCTGGGAAAAAAGTTTGATCAGGTGATTGTTTGCCTTGCCATCGACCGGTGGCGCGGTGATTCGGACTTTAAGTGCATCACCATGCTGACCAATCACCTCGTCGCGACTGGCGCGCGGTTGAATGCGCAGTCTGAGAATCAAATCACTCCCCTCACGGGTCAACCAGCTGGGTTGATCGGTCATTAGTGTGGTAGCGGCATGGCGAGCTGTTGTCCTAGCGCCAGGCTGAAACCAAAATCTCTTAGCGGATCGAGTAGCAGAAGTGAGATGAGGTGCAGTGCTGCCAGCACCAGTAGTGGTGAGAGGTCGAGTCCCGAAACGGGTGGAATCATGCGCCGTGCGCGACCCAGCAGTGGTTCGTTGATCTGGTGCAGCAGGATCATCACCGGATTGTATCCACCCTGCTGCAGCCAGCTGGCGATCACCTGGATAATGATCGAGAAGAGGAAGATGTAGTAGGCGAGTCGGAGTAATCCCTCAACGGTGAGCAGTAGCAGGCCAATCACGTTAGCGCTGTAACCCAGGATCAACATGGTCAGCAGCAGCTCAACAAACTGCAGCGTCACCATCAACGTTACGCTGGCCATGTCGATGCCCCACAGGCCGGGAATGATGCGCCTGATGGGGACCAGTATCGGGTTGGTTACCTTGACCAGAAACTGGGAAAAGGGGTTGTAGTAGTCGGCGCGAATTAGCTGCAACAGAAAACGCATCATGACGGCGAGAATCACTACCCCAAACAGGGTGCTGATTAGAAAGGTACCGGCGTTGCTGAGATAGGGCATTACTCGGCTCCGAACTGCTCGGCCAGCTCAGTGGCGCGGTGGCGTGCGGCACTGAGAGCATCCTTAAAGGCCTTCCGAAGCTCTGCCTGTTCAAGGCTCTTCAGGGCCTGTTCGGTGGTGCCTCCGGGTGAGGTAACGCGTTCACGCAGGGTGGCGGCATCGTCGCTGCTCTCCAGGGCCATCTTGGCGGCACCAAAGGCGGTCTGCAGAGTCAGAAGCTGGGCGTTTTTTTGTGACAGGCCTAGCTCGATGCCTGCCGCTTCCATCGCCTCCATCACCAGGAACAGGTAGGCCGGTCCGCTGCCGGAGAGGGCGGTGACCGCATCCATCTGCGCCTCATCCTCAACCCAGAGGGTGAGGCCGACGGCACGCATGATCGATTCGGCCTGATCTCGTTGCCCGCTGCTGACCGCGGCGTTGGCGTGCAGCGCGGTAGCGCCACTCTGCACCAGTGCCGGGGTGTTGGGCATAGTGCGTACCAGTGCGGTGCTGCCACCGAGCCAGCGATCGATATCCCCTTCGCGAACACCGGCGGCGATCGAAATCAGCAGCGGTTTACGTCGCTGCACCGCTTCGCTCAACCCTTCGCAGACGGTTTTGAGCAGTTGCGGTTTAACCGACAGTAGAATCACATCGGCAGCTTCGATTACATCGAGATTGTTGTCGCTACTATGGATCGGATAGTTGGCGCGAATTGTTTCACGCTGGCCCGGATCGGGATCTGCGACCCAAATCTGGTCGGGATCGAAACCGTCGGCAATCAGCCCGCCGATCAGGCTGCGCGCCATGTTGCCGCCGCCGATAAAACCTACAGTTGTGTTCTTCATGGCTCTCCAGATGGGGTGCTATCGATTCGATTTCAAGTAAGCATACCGCGCCTAGGCGTGACGACAAGCTATGTGATTAATTTCGTGCGCCAAAAATGGCGCTGCCGATCCTGACATAAGTTGCACCCTCGGCGATGGCCGCCTCAAGGTCACTCGACATGCCCATTGAGAGAGTGTCGAGCTGATGCCCCTGTTGGTTGAGTCTCTCAAGCGCCAGTCGAAGTTGGCGAAAGGGAAGTCGTTGTCGCTCGAAATCGTCTTCGGGCGCAGGGATGGTCATCAGGCCACGAAGGGAGACTCCAGGCAGTGCAACTACCTCCTTTGCCAGATCCTCGAGCTCGTCAAAGGTGATGCCCGACTTACTCTGCTCGCCACTGGTGTTGACCTGCAGGCAGATGTTGAGAGGTGGTAGTGATTCAGGTCGCTGTTCGCTGAGGCGTCGGGCAATCTTGAGTCGATCCACGGTATGTACCCAGTTAAAGTTGGCAGCAATGGTCGCCGTTTTGTTTGACTGGATAGCGCCGATAAAATGCCAATCGAGGGCGGGGTTGTGTAGCGTTTCGATCTTCTCTACCGCCTCCTGCAGATAGTTTTCACCAAAACTGTGCTGCCCCTCTGCAATGGCGGCACGAATGGCATCGATTGGTTTGGTCTTGCTGACAGCAAGTAACTGCGCCGAGCCGGGTGACCGCTCAAAGCGCCGTTCGGCATCACTGATTTGCTGGCGAATTTTCTGTAGCTGTGCGGCGATTGTCTTCATGTTCGAATATGTGGTTCTGGACTATAGTGAGATGCCGGTTTAGATTACGAACTATAACTAATTATGGCTGCAAGAACTTAGGGGAATTGCATGGATATTGCCGAGCTGCTCGCCTTCAGCGTAAAGAACAATGCGTCTGACTTACATATCTCAGCGGGCCTGCCACCGATGATTCGTGTCGATGGTGATGTACGTCGAATCAACGTACCTGATCTTGATCACAAGACGGTGCACGGTCTGCTCTACGACATCATGAACGATAAGCAGCGTAAGGATTATGAGGAGTTCTTCGAAACTGACTTCTCTTTTGAGATCCCCAACCTGGCCCGTTTCCGTGTCAATGCCTTCAATCACAATCGTGGTGCAGGTGGTGTGTTCCGTACCATCCCATCCGATATCCTCTCGCTTGAAACCCTTGGCTGTCCGCCGGTGTTCAAGGAGATATCCGATACACCGCGCGGTATGGTGCTGGTTACCGGGCCGACCGGTTCGGGCAAGTCGACTACGCTGGCGGCGATGATCGATTACATCAACGATAATCATCCGGCGCATATCCTTACCGTTGAGGATCCGATCGAGTTTGTACATCAATCGAAGAAGTGTCTGATCAACCAACGTGAGGTGCATCGAGATACACTCGGTTTTAACGAGGCGCTGCGTTCAGCACTGCGTGAAGATCCCGATATCATCCTGGTCGGTGAGATGCGAGATCTCGAGACCATCCGACTGGCGTTGACCGCAGCCGAGACCGGTCACCTGGTCTTCGGTACCCTCCATACCAGCTCAGCGGCAAAGACCATTGACCGTGTTATCGACGTATTTCCAGCGGCTGAGAAGTCGATGGTCCGCTCAATGCTCTCAGAGTCGCTGCGAGCAGTCATCTCCCAAACCCTGTTGAAGAAGACAGGTGGTGGCCGTATCGCGGCACACGAGATCATGATGGGTACGCCTGCGATTCGAAACCTGATTCGTGAGGATAAGGTGGCGCAGATGTACTCTGCGATTCAGACCGGACAGTCGATCGGTATGCAGACCCTTGATCAGTGTCTGCAGGAGATGGTTAAAAAGGGCCAGATTAGCCGTATTGATGCGCGCGCCAAGGCATCGAACAAGGATACCTTCTAGGCGGCCTTTACCCACTCATAGTGCGTTGTAAACGCACGATAATAACAGTGATGCGAGCACCCCTTTGAGGGCAGTGCCCGGGAAAAGATTTGGAGAGTCATATGGATATCGGTTCCCTGCTGAAGTTAATGGTACACAAGGGGGCGTCTGACCTTTTTATTACCGCAGGTGTCCCACCAAGCCTCAAGATCATCGGTAAGGTAGCGCCTGTCACCAAGGAGGCGTTTACTCCCGACCAGGCTCGAGAAGTGGTGATGAGCACCATGAACGAGAAGCAGCGAGCGGAGTTCGAGGCCAACAAGGAGTGCAACTTTGCGCTCAGTGTCTCCGGGGTTGGACGCTTTCGCGCCAGTGCCTTTGTTCAGCGTAACAATGTCGGCATGGTACTGCGTCGTATTGAGGTGACGATTCCGACCTTTGAAGAGCTGACACTGCCGCCGGTGTTGAAAAATCTGGCGATGACCAAGCGTGGTCTGATTATCTTTGTTGGTGGCACTGGTACGGGTAAATCGACCTCACTAGCGGCGATGATCGGTTATCGCAACCGCAATAGCACCGGTCATATCATCACCATTGAGGATCCGATTGAGTTTATTCACCATCACGAGGGTTGCATCGTTACCCAGCGCGAGGTGGGCGTTGATACCGACTCTTTTGCGGTGGCACTGAAAAATACCCTGCGTCAGGCGCCCGATGTGATTCTGATCGGCGAGGTACGTACCCGTGAGACGATGGACCACGCGATCGCCTTTGCCGAAACGGGTCATCTCTGTCTGGCCACCCTGCACGCCAACAACGCCAACCAGGCGCTCGATAGAATGATCAACTTCTTCCCTGAGGATCGTCGCGATCAGCTATTGATGGATCTCTCGCTCAACCTCAAGGCGATCGTGGCGCAGCAGCTGATACCACTTAGGGATGGTGAGGGGCGAGGTGTAGCTGTGGAGGTGTTGATCAACACCCCGCTCGCCTCCGACATGATCCGCAAGGGTGAGGTTCATAAGCTCAAGGAACTGATGAAACAGTCAACCCAGCACGGCATGCGCACCTTCGATCAGGCGCTGTTCCAGCTCTTCAAGGAGGGACGTATCGATCAGGAGGATGCAATCACCTATGCTGATTCGGCCAACGAGGTGCGCCTGATGATCAAGCTCGATGCAGATAGTAGTCGTGCAGACCTTGCCAACTCGCTCGATGGTGTTTCGTTACTCGACGAGGACGTTAATTAGCGTCTGTTAGCCGACCGCAGGGAAGACCTGGTTGGCGTCGAATACTGGGCCATCTACGCAGACCCGCTTCATCGCAGTACCACTCTCAGTGGTCACCTCTACCGCGCAGCCGGCACAACCACCTACAGCACACGCCATGAACTCCTCCAGAGAGACCTGACACGGCAATCCGTAGTCACGGGCAACCGCCGCAACCGCCTCCAGCATCGGATGTGGTCCACAGCTGAAGATCTCCACCTGAGTGCGCTCATCACTGCTGAGTGAGTCGAGCCAGCGGCGTGCCAGATCGGTGACATAACCCTGATGGGTGCCGTTATAACCCTGCAGCGAGGCGAGGCGACTGGCCACACCCCACTCTTCTAAGAGAGGCATTGCGGCATTGGTGTCGGCATCGATACCAGCGACCTCAAGCTTTGATTGGCTGGCGTTGAAGGGGAAGGGTACCTCGGAGCCGAGAATCACCAGTGGAGAGGTTTTGGCTCCACTTTGACGCATCGAATCTGCAAGAAACACCATCGGGGGCATTCCCACGCCGCCACCAATCAGCAGTGGACGGGTGCGTTCTGGAGTAGGTTTGAAGGGGGTGCCGATCGGCCCAATCATGCTAATCGTCTCGCCGGGCTGTCGTTGAGTTAGCAGGCGAGTCCCCTCGCCGAGTGCCTTGTAGAGGATATCCACCCAGCCCGCTTCACTGTCGACGAGCATTAGAGAGAGTGGTCGACGCATCGCCAGCATCGGATCGCACTGAAGGTGAACAAAGCTGCCGGGAAGCGCCTTGGCAGCACACTTCGGTGCCTGCAGACGCAGGATGTGTTGATCACCCTCGAGGTGGCTGTGGCTGATGATTTCAGCCTCCTCGACAAAGAGGGTGCCGCGGTGGGGTCGTTCGATCTCTGCTGCTTGTTGCATCTGTCAGTTCTCTGTTCAGTCTGTGATTAACCGCTGTGGCGCTCGAAGACGAGTCGGCCCTCCAGCAGGGTGTAGTTGATCTGACCCACCATCTCACGCCCTAGGTAAGGGGTGTTATGGCCACGGCTTACCAGTCGTTCTTCTGTAAGCTGCCAGCGTGTCTCTGGATTGAAGATGGTGATATCCGCCGGCATGCCAACCTCAAGCCGGCCACGTTCGATACCGAGTGTGGCAGCAGGCCCCGCAGTGAGGCGCTGCACTATCTGTGATAGCTGCATGCCCGTTCTGCTGCCAAGCTCGAGCATTAGTGGCAGTAGCGTCTCGAGTGCCGAGATGCCTGGTTCAGTCGCAGGGAATGGGGCCAGTTTGGCGTCAGCTTCATGTGGCTGATGATCGGAGCAGACTGCCGAGAGGGTGCCGTCGGCAACCGCTTTACGCAGGCTTTCGCGATCGCTGCTGCTACGCAGGGGTGGCAGCAGGTGATAGAGGCTGTTGAACTCACCGATATGCTCATCGATCAGCATCAGCTGGTGAGCCGCTACATCCGCGGTGACCTTGAGACCATCGTGCTGTGCACGTCGAATCATTTCAATGGCTGCGGCAGTAGAGATGCGGCAGAAGTGGGCGCGTACGCCGGTCTGCTGAATCAGGGCCAGATCGCGGGCTACCTCAGTGGTCTCGGCGGCCTCCGGTATGCCGGGCAGTCCCAGTCGGGTTGCCGTGGGGCCCTCGTGGGCACAGCCATTATTGGCGAGCCAGTGGTCCTCGGGATGGAGGAAGACGACCAGGTCGTGGGTGGCGGCGTACTCAAAGGCGCGACGTAAGACCAAGGGGTTGGCGATCGGCTGGCGTGCATTACTGACGGCGTTACAGCCGGAGCGTTTTAGATCAGCCAGTTCGCTCAGCTGTTCACCTTTTAGTCCCTGAGTCAGGGCGCCGATCGGCAGAACACGCGCAAAGCCTGCATTGCGTGCTCGTTTGCGTACCAGCTCGGCGACGGCGGCAGTATCGGTAACCGGGTCGGTATCGGGTGGCTGGCAGAGTGTGGTGATACCCGCCGCTGCGGCTGCGTGGCTCTCTGAATGGATGTCGGCCTTCTGTTCATCGCCGGGTTCACGAAGGCGTGCGCCAAGATCGATCAGACCGGGGCAGACGACCTGCCCTGCGGCATCAATCGTCTGTTCTGCCACAAAGTTATCGGTTATCTCACCAACGGCGGCAATCCTGCCCGCCTCAATGGCAATTGATGTGATCTCATCGATGTTGTTGGCCGGATCGATCAACCGGCCATTGTTTATCAGGATGCGCACTATTCTGCCCCCCGTTCCAGATCTGGCTGTTGCATTGCCATCGACATTACTGCCATACGCACCGCGATACCGTGGCTGACCTGCTGCAGAATTACTGAGCGTGGCCCATCGGCGACAGTCGAGTCGATCTCGACGCCGCGGTTGATTGGGCCGGGGTGCATCACGATCGCATCCTGCTTGGCGGCGCTGAGCCGCTTTTCGGTAAGGCCGAAACACTCGAAGTACTCGTCTTCACTTGGCAGCATTGCACCCTGCATCCGTTCACGCTGAAGGCGCAGCATAATCACTACATCGACATCCTCAAGTCCCTCGCTGAGGTCGTGGTAGGGGGTGGCGCCAAGCTCGGTGATACCACTCGGCAGCAGTGTGTCGGGTGCAACGACGCGCACCTCTTCGGCACCGAGAATGTTGAGTGCATGGATCTGTGAGCGTGCCACCCGTGAGTGGAGAATATCGCCGACAATCGCCACTTTTAATCCAGTGAATTCGCCCTTGTGGCGACGAATGGTGAACATGTCGAGCATCGCCTGGGTAGGGTGGGCGTGGCGCCCATCACCGGCGTTGATGATGCTGACGCCGGGGGCCGCATGGCGGGCGAAGAAATGGGCGGCGCCGCTATCGGCGTGACGTATCACGAACATGTCGGTATGCATCGCCTCGAGGTTGCGCAGGGTGTCGAGCAGCGTCTCCCCCTTGGTGGTCGCAGAGGCGGCTAGATTAATGTTGAGTACATCAGCCGAGAGACGTTTCTCCGCCAGCTCGAAGGTGGTGCGGGTGCGGGTTGAGGGCTCGAAGAAGAGGTTGACGATGGTCTTGCCGCGTAGCAGTGGGACCTTCTTCACCGGCTGTCCGGTTAGTCCGGAGAACGACTCGGCGGTGTCGAGAATCTCGGTCAGCAGTTCGCGCTGCAGCCCCTCGATGGTGAGAAAGTGACAGAGCTTGCCGTTGTCATCAATCTGGATGTTCTCGCGACTCATGAGCTCTCCTGAACGGTTAGCGAGAGGGGGGCAGGGCCACTCAGTTTGATCTGTTCGCTGCTGGCTAGATTCATGTGTACGCCTGAGACATCGGCGGCGATCGGTAGTTCTCGTCCGGGGCGATCGACCAGTACCGCCAGGGTGATCGAGGCGGGACGTCCGTAATCGAATAGTTCGTTCATTGCCGCACGGATGGTGCGGCCGGTGTAGAGAACGTCATCGACCAGGATGATATGGCGCTCTTCAATCGAGAGCGGCAGGCTTGAGGGTTTGACCTGCGGGTGCATGCCGATACGGGTGAAGTCGTCGCGGTAGAAAGAGATGTCGAGGCTGCCGAGTGGACTCTCCAGATTGAGTAGTTGGTGGAGTCGTTCGGCGACCCAGACGCCACCGGTGTGGATGCCGATCATGATCGGGTCGCTAATAGTACACTCGCTGATATGGGTGCGAAGATCGCGCACCATGTTCTCGAGCAGTAGTCCGGTATCGGTATTGGTCACGTTGTTATGCCCTGTTGGCTATCGAGCCAGCTTTGAAGAATGATTTGCGCGGCAAGTTTATCGATGTCGCCCTTGTTAACGCGACCCTTTCGTCCAGCGCGCCGTGCTTCGCGGGTAATGCGTTCGGCCTCCTGCGAGGAGAGCCGTTCGTCCATCATATAGACAGGCAGGTTAAAACGCCCATGTAGCTGGCGAGAAAAGCGTCTTGCCGCCAGGGTGATCTCACTCTCTTCGCCATTAAGGTGGCACGGCTCACCGACTATCAGGGCGGCAGGGCGCCACTCTTCGATCAACGACCCAATCGCCTCCCAGTCGGGTTTGTTATTGCGACTCTCAAGAGTGATGAGTGTGCTGGCTGAGCTGGTTACTCGCTGTCCAGAAGCGATGCCAATCCGCTTCAGGCCAAAGTCGAAGCCAAGCAGCGTGGCGTTAAGCGGTAGGTCAATAGCGGATTGCTGCGTTTTATCTCGGTTCATCGTGGTGCAATGGTTGATCAAGCGTGACCTGTATCGGAGGAGAGGGTGTTGATATCGATTCCGAGCA
Organism: Candidatus Reidiella endopervernicosa; assembly: GCF_013343005.1. Taxonomy (GTDB): domain Bacteria; phylum Pseudomonadota; class Gammaproteobacteria; genus Reidiella; species Reidiella endopervernicosa. Next base: position 54,829 of record NZ_CP054491.1, on the reverse strand, counting down.
GCGAAGCGGCCGCCTTCCAGCGGGCATCGCTCTGGGTGTCGAAGATAATTGCTTCATCGGCAGGGCCGCTGAGCCAGGCGTTATCAAGCATCTCCTGGTCAAGCTGACCAGCGCCCCAGCCGGCATAACCAAGCGCGATCAGCGACTTCTCCGGCCCCTTGCCCTCAGCAATTGCCTGCAGGATGTCGCGAGAGCTGGTAACGGTGATCTCATCGCTGATCTTCAGGCTTGAGCTCCACTCCACCTTCGATTTTGGTTTGTGGATTACAAAGCCGCGTTCCTGCTGTACCGGCCCGCCGTTGTAGATTGGCGTGGATCCAATCGCCGGGGTTGCGGCATCAAGATCAAGCTGCTTGAGAATGTCCCCCAGTTCAATGTCGAGAGGGCGGTTGATCACAATACCGAGCGCCCCATCGCTGTTGTGTTCACAGATATAGGTGACGGTATGAAAAAAATGGGGGTCCGCTAGTTGCGGCATGGCAATCAGGAAGTGATTGCTGAGTGATTCAGCTTCGTCCATAGGGCGTAAGTATCCGTCTATAGCAGCACAGAGGCAAGCCGATCAGCGGCTTGAAAAGCGGTTGTCATCGGCAAACTGCCAGGTGCGGGTGATGTGCAGGATATCGGTCTCTTCGCGGATGTTGTCGGGGAAGCGTGCGAAGGGGGCGGCAAGTTCGACGATACGGATGGCTGCATCATCCAATACCCGGTAGCCGGAGCTGCGCAACAGGTTGATGCTCTCGATGGTGCCGTCGGGATTGAGTGCTACATCAAGCAGCAGGGTGCCGGAGAGCTGGTTGCGGCGTGCCTCATCGGGGTAGTTGAGGTTACCGATGCGCTCGATCTTCTTACGCCACGCATCCAGATAGCTGGCGTATTTGTACTCCCGGGTGTTTGCAGTGATGGAGGTGTGTTTTTTGCGTTGTGAATAGGCCTGAATGTTTTCAGAGAGTTCGGCGGTGAGGCTGGCAATCTCCAGACTGCGGCTGATCAGCTGGCTGGCGCTCGGTTTCTTGGCGCTTTTTGTCGTTTTAACGGTCGTCTTGGGTGCGGTTCTCGGTTTGGCCTTTTTGCTCACTGTGGTGATGACCGTGGGCTGCTTGACGGGCTGAGACGCCGGTTTTACCTGGGGGATAGGTGGTGTTGGTTGAATCGGCTCTGGGTAGGGTTGTGGTGAGGGTTCTGGTTGTGGTTCGACCAACTCGGGTGTCGGGACAGGATCGATCTCGGGAATCGGTGCGGGCGCCATCCCCTCACCTTTGGCGGGCAGCAGTGATGACTGGGTGTCCTGTGGGCGCAGTAGCTCTTCGTTCTCGCCGCCGCCCTCCTGACTTGCCTGGGCGAGATAGTCGGCATCCTCGGGAGCATTCTTGCTACGAGTTTGCACCAGGATGATTTCGAGCGTTTTAGCCGATGGGGTGATGCGTTTTTCCTGGCTGAAGGTGATGCCGAGAATGATTAGTCCGTGCAGTACCAGAGCGAGAAACAGGGTGAGACCGAGCCGGTCTCCTGATGTGATCTGTGGTGTGGTTGTGGTGGCGCTCATCGGGCTGAAACTATATCACTCGGCGGCGTGGCTGGCGTGGCATTTTGCTTCGATGACATCCATCAACTGACCAGCGATATCGAGTTCGTAGAGCGTGTCGAGTTCGCGGATACAGGTTGGGCTGGTGACGTTGATCTCGGTGAGGTAGTCGCCGATGACATCGATACCGACGAAGAGCAGACCACGCTCTCGCAGTGCGGGGGCAATCTGTTCGCAGATCCAGTAGTCACGCTCAGTGAGTGCTACTCCTTCGCCCCGCCCGCCAGCAGCGAGATTACCACGCGTTTCGCCCTCGGCAGGAATGCGTGCAAGGGCGTAAGGGACCGGCTTGCCATCAACCAGCAGGATCCGTTTGTCACCTGCGGTGATCTCAGGCACAAAGCGTTGTGCCATGGCGGTGCGTCGACCGTGGTCAGTGAGCGTCTCAATCACGACGCTGACATTGGGGTCATCCAGTTTGAGGCGGAAGATCGAGGCACCACCCATGCCATCGAGTGGTTTGAGCACGATGTCGTGCTGCTCGTCGAGAAAGGCACGTAGTCGTTCACCGTTGCTGCTGACCAGAGTGGGTGCACAGCATTGAGGGAACCAGGCAGTGAAGAGCTTTTCATTGGCGTCGCGGATTGCGCTGGGACGGTTGACTACCAGGGTGCCGCGTTGCTGCGCCAGCTCGAGTAGATAGGTGGTGTAGATGTATTCCATATCGAAGGGCGGGTCTTTGCGCATCAGGATGGTATCGAGCGCATCGAGTGGCAGATCCTCACTCTCGCCGAGGTTGAACCAGTTGTCGCGATCATCAACGACCTGCAGGCTGCGCGTGCGAGAATAGCTTCTGCCGTCACGAAGGTAGAGATCACCCTGTTCCATATAGTAGAGCTGCCAGCCGCGCTGCTGTGCTGCTAACAGCATCGCAAAGCTGCTGTCCTTAACGGTTTTGATCGACCCGATCGGGTCCATAACGATGCCGAGTTTGATGCTCATCTCTCTATCTACTCAATTTTAGGTGGCTATGGGAGTGGCAGATTGGTCTGAAATTTAGTGCTCACATGCTAACCCAGCAGGGTGTTCAGGGTGTAGGTGCATTTTAAGATTGATAATTGAATTTGTAACGGTAAGCTATGTCCCTAGCCCGTTTTCGTAGAAGGCAGAGGGATATTGTGTTAATAAGTGGTCGGAGTACCGATAACAATAAGATGGTTAGACCATTCAGGAGGGGTAGTGGCGAGTGCAGTCATGAAAAATGATTTCGCCAGCATGAAGGTGATGGTGATGGTGATCGACGATAGTAAGACGATTCGTCGTACCGCAGAAACCCTGCTCAAGAAAGAGGGGTGCGAGGTAATTACCGCCACCGATGGCTTTGAGGCGCTGGCTAAAATTGCCGATAGTCGCCCCGATATTATCTTTGTCGACATTATGATGCCGCGTCTCGACGGTTATCAGACCTGTGCGCTAATCAAAAACAATAACGCCTTTAAGGGCACGCCGGTGATCATGCTCTCCAGCAAGGATGGGCTGTTTGACAAGGCGCGCGGCAAGATTGTCGGTTCCGAACAGTATCTGACCAAGCCCTTCACCAAAAACGAATTGCTGGACGCTATCCGGAGTCACGTACACAAAGGTTAGTCCGTCCCGAAATGAGGTCGCACGATAGAGGCGGCAAGAATAACAATCAGAAGCAAAAGGGGATCTGAATTGGCACACGTATTAGTAGTTGATGACTCACCCACCGAACTGCACGTACTCAAGACCATTCTGGAGAAGAACGGCCATCAGGTCTCGACTGCCGAGAATGGCGAAGAGGGTATTGAGGTGGCCAAGCTGCTCAAACCCGAACTGATCCTGATGGATGTGGTGATGCCTGGCCTGAACGGCTTTCAGGCGACACGCAAGTTGAGCAAGGATGATACGACCAGTGGTATTCCCGTCATCATCGTTACCACCAAAGATCAGGAGACCGATAAGGTCTGGGGTATGCGGCAGGGGGCCAAGGAGTATGTGGTCAAGCCGGTCGAGGAGGCCGAGCTGCTGGAGAAGATCCAGCAGGTAATGGGCTAGGGCGCATACCGTGTCGCAGCTGACGACAGAACAGATTCTCAAACTGCTGGCCGATCTCTCGGCACGCAGTGTCAAACACGCCTCGGGCCTTCCTCAGCAGGAGGAGGTCAAGCAGGCGTGGACCGGCATCGCTTTTCGCATCGGCGATATTCGCCTGGTAGCACCGCTTGGCGAAGTCATCGAAATCCTCAACTATCCACGCCTTACCCGAGTGCCGGGTGCCAAGGTGTGGGTTAAGGGTGTCGCCAATGTTCGCGGTAATCTGCTGCCGATCATGGATCTGCGCGGCTTTCTCGGGCAGAACGCGACGCGCCTGCATCGCCGTAGTCGAGTGTTGGTTATCAGTCATCAGGGGATCGAGGCCGGTCTGCTGATCGACGAGGTGCTGGGCCTGAAACATTTTTTTGATGAAGATCGTGCCTCGCTGTCGGCACCCGAGGTTGAGGGCCTGGCTCCCTTCCTATCGGATAGTTACCGTCGCGATAGCGAACAGTGGGACGTCTTCAGTATGCGAAAACTGGCCGAAAACCCCGCCTTTATGAAGGTGGTGGCCTGATAGTGACAGAGTAGATCGCAGTCGTCGGTCAACCGATGTGGCTGTGGTTATTGGAACAAGAATAAATAGATCACCTTGGATCGGGAGAGTTAGGAATGAGTGAGTCGACAGGGCAGGATAGTGCCAGCAGCGTCTGGAAGAGCCGCAACCTTCAGGATGTGGGTTCCAATAAGCGCGTGCTGTATCTCATTATCACGCTACTGATATTTGGCCTGTTAACGGTTTTTGCCTTTGCCTATAACGCGATCAAGGATAACCACGATAAAGAGTACATCGCGCTCGCCGCGGAGCAGCAGGTACTCTCGCAGCGCATCGCCAAACACGCCCTTGAGGCGGCGAGCGGCAAGATCGACTCTTTCGAAACGCTTAGCTCACTACGTGGTCGCTTTGCAGAAACGGTTGGTTACCTGACGGAGGGCAATAGTGAAAGTGGCCTGCCGCCTGTGCCCGAAGAGATCAGTGATCGTCTCAAAGCGATTGAGCTGAACTGGACGCCGGTCGAAACGGGGGCTGATCAGATCCTTGGTGGTCAGGAGATGATCTCGACCATCCGAGAGTATGTCGACACCATTAACGATACCGTACCACCGCTGCTGACCTTCTCTGATGAAGTCATCGAGATCATGGTCAACAAGGAGGCCGATCGCGATCAGATCTATATCGCCGGCCGCCAGCTGATGATCGCACAGCGTATCGAGAACAACCTCAATCAGATTCTCTCCGGTGGAGGTGACGTTTCGGTCGCTGCTGACCGTTTTGGTCGTGACGCGGCCTTCTTCGGTCGAGTGCTGGAGGGCATGCTGCAGGGTGATGCCTCAATCAATGTACGCCGCCTACGCGATGAGGATGCACGTCTGAAACTGGGTGAGGTGGCGATGCTGTTTAAGACCGTCAGCGATCACGTTGGTGGTATTCTCGATCTCTCTCCCGATCTGTTCCTGATTCAGGAGGCGGCGGCCGATATGGTGGCGGGCAGTGATGTGTTGCTCGATGCCAGCCGTAACCTCGAAAAGGCCTTTGCCGGTGAGGTGAGCTATCGGATCATTCCACCTTGGCTCGGTTACATCTTTAGTGCCATCGCCTTTACCGTCATGTTTATGCTCGGTATTCAGCTGATTGTCGATGCACGTCGCCGTACCGAAGCAGCCAACATGCAGAAGGAGCAGGCGGATGAGCAGAACAAGCGTAATCAGACTGCAATCATGCAGCTGCTCGATGAGATGGGTGACCTCGCTGATGGTGACCTGACTGTAACCGCTACCGTATCGGAGGATATAACCGGTGCGATCGCTGACTCGATCAACTATGCGATCGAGGCGCTAAGAACCCTGGTTACCACCATTAACGAGACCTCTGTGCAGGTCTCCTCAGCAGCGCAGGAGTCGCAGGCCACGGCGATGAGTCTGGCAGATGCGAGTGACCATCAGGCATCACAGATTACTGCAGCGAGTGCAGCGGTCAACGAAATGGCGATCTCGATTGCAGCGGTATCGGAGAACGCCACTGAGTCGACCGAGGTTGCGGAGCGCTCAGTAAATATCGCACATGCTGGTGGTGAGACGGTACGTAGCACCATTACGGGTATGGACGGTATTCGTGAGCAGATCCAGGAGACTTCGAAACGTATCAAGCGCCTCGGTGAGAGCTCGCAGGAGATCGGCGATATCGTTGAGCTGATTAACGATATTGCTGACCAGACCAACATCCTGGCGCTTAACGCTGCGATCCAGGCGGCAATGGCCGGTGAAGCGGGTCGTGGTTTTGCGGTGGTTGCCGATGAGGTTCAGCGTCTTGCGGAGCGCTCCAGTAACGCGACCAAGCAGATTGAGGCGCTGGTTAAAACCATCCAGACCGATACCAACGAGGCGGTCATCTCAATGGAACAGAGTACGACCAACGTGGTCGAGGGGGCCAAGCTGGCAGAGAACGCGGGTGAGGCGCTGGATGAGATCGAGAAGGTATCGAAATATCTCGCGGATCTGATCGAAGGTATCTCGCAGTCGGCCACCCAGCAGACCAGTGCAGCAGGCAATATCTCCGACACCATGAACTCGATCCAGGAGATCACCACCCAGACCTCTGCAGGTACCACCGAGACGGCGGCATCGATCGGTAATCTAGCTGAGCTGGCGAACGATCTGCGCAAATCGGTATCTGACTTTAAGCTGCCGGAGTAGGGCGGTAGACGGAGACAATATTGGCTTCTGTCGCCAACAATAGGGCTGGCGAGTGGTTCGGTCTGGAGCGTCTTCCAGAGATGGATGATGCGCTCTTTAATGGCTGGACTGAGATGCTCGAGGCACGTACCGGGATGGTCTTGCACCCGGCGCGTCGCTCATTCCTGCTCACCAGCATCTCAATCCGTATGCGCGAGATCGGTTTTCGCGATCCTCTCGCCTACTTTGAATTGCTGCAATCGAACGGTGAGGGTGTGGTTGAGTGGACCACTCTGGTTGATCGTCTCACCGTTCATGAGACATGTTTCTATCGCCATCCCGAATCGCTCCAGTTTATTCGTGAACAGTTTCTTCCAGAATCACTCTCAAATCACGACAAGCCCTATTCTCTACAGGTCTGGAGCCTGGGCTGTGCCACCGGTGAAGAGAGCTATTCACTGGCGATGTTGATCGACCATCACCTCAAATCGCTGGGTGGTGACTACTACTTTGGCGTAACGGGCACTGATATCAGTCTCGATGCAATTGCCGAGGCAAAACAGGCAACCTATGGCCCAATGCGGCTGAGCAAGCTACCGCAGTCGTTACTCGAAGCGTACTTTTCCCCGGTCGAGGGAGGGCGGTATCGAGTCAATGAGTCGCTGCGTCGACGCGTCTGTTTTGCCAAATTAAAGATCATGGATATCGATCGTGCGCCGATGGGGGCGATGGATATCATCTACTGTCAAAATGTCCTGATCTATTTTGAACGCGCACGACGTTTTGAGATTCTCAATAGCGCTGCACGCTATCTGGCACCTGGTGGTCTATTGATCTTGGGTCCCGGTGAGGCGCCTGGTTGGAAACCTGATGGGTTGGAACGGATTAACGATTCAAACGTCGTTGCCTACCGGCGCCGCGCAGATGCTGAAGGGTCAGAGGTTAAGTTATGAGTAGTGACACAACGGGCGTCGATTACACCACGCTAAGCTGGGTTAAGCAGGAGCTCGACGAGACTCTCTCCCAGGCTCGCATCGCGCTAGAGAGTTTTGTCGAGGATGACGATGATCCAACCCAGCTGCGCTTCTGTGTAACCCACCTTCATCAGGTCTACGGCACGTTACAGATGGTTGAGCTCTACGGTGCGGCGATGCTGGCTGAAGAGATGGAGGCGTTGGCCGTTGTGCTGCTTGAGGAGGAGAGTAAACGCCGCGATGAGACCTTTGAGGTCCTGATGCGGGCGATGCTGCAGTTACCCGACTACCTCGAGCGTCTGCAGGCAGGGCATCGTGATATTCCGATTGTATTACTGCCGTTGGTTAATGACCTGCGCGCTGCCCAGGGCAAGGCGTTGCTCTCTGAGAATGCACTCTTCACTCCCGATCTCTCGGCTCTGGCACCACTGCGTGAAGATGAGCAGTCAGCAGCTGACCGCCATGGAGAGCGAAGTGAGGGCGGTTAGTCCCCGATAGTCGACGCCGTCTGCCTATTCGTAGTTGAGAGCGCGAGCGGACGACGAAGAAGATGCAGCAGCGGCTTTATGTCGGCGTAGAGTCACTGAGGGAGTTGTGTAGAGCCGCGAAGAGGTGATTACGCAACGTACGCAGGACGGTCGGGGCGCCGAAGGCATAAACGGTCGCGTTAAGTTTTTGCTGTTTGCTTGGGCTTGGATGCCCAAAACAAACTTTCGCAAAAATAGCGACTCCCCGGAGCTGACGATAGCGCGCTACTCGATACGGCTCGTCGTCTACGTCCCTACTTTCAGAAGGGATTGTTGGGATGGATAAAAAACCTCAATCGTGAACAGGGCGTTACAGAGCTGGAACGTGTTGTTGCCGGGCTCGAGCACGCCTCGACACTGGCTCCTGTAGTACAGCTATGGTGGCTTTCCGGGGCAGTGATTGAAGCGCTGCAGGAGCAGAAGCTTGAACCTGCACTCTCGCTCAATATGGTGCTTGGGCAGATCGATCGACAGATCAAGTCTCTTATTGATGAGGGTGAGTTGGCGCTGGCCAAGCAGCCTCCGCTTGATTTGATAAAAAATCTACTCTACTTCGCTGCCCTGGCTGAGCCAGGAGGTGAGCGTGTTGATGCCGTCAAGTCGGCCTTCAAGCTTGATCATGCGCTGCCCAAGGAGGAGGAGATCGAGGCGGCACGAGCGGGTATCAGTGGTCGTAATGTCGAGGTGATGCAGGCGGTTACCGGTGCTTTGAAGGAAGATCTTGCCACCATTAAAGATAGCCTCGATCTGTTTGTTCGCAGTGAGCAACGTGAAACAGCTGCATTACAGCCTTTGGCCGATAATCTGAAACGGGTCGGCGATACGCTCGGCATGCTGGGTTTTGGCCATGCACGCAAACTGGTGATGGAGCAGTTCCACAGCACTGAGGATATGGTGCAGGGCAGTCGGCCGGTCGATGATGCGGCATTGATGGATATTGCCGGTGCGCTGCTCTATGTCGATAGTTCGCTCAGTGGTGATACGCAGCAGCAGCTTGAAGAGGGTGGTGATGAGGCCGCTGCAGGGGTTCAGCTTCCCCAGGCCGAGATTCAGCAAATACATACGGCCGTCCTTGATGAGGCGAGCAAGAGTCTTGCTGAGTCAAAAGAGGCGATCACCAACTATCTCGAGGATAGTGATGAATCTGAGCCGATGACTGCGGTCCCTCAGCTACTGCAGCAGGTGCAGGGTGCGCTGCAGGTGATGAATCAACCGCGCGCAGCAACGATGTTGCTCCAGGCTACGCGCTATGTTGAACAACAGCTGATAGATGTCGATGAGCTCCCTGTGAACGATGATCAGGCGGCACTGGCAGAGGCGATTGCCGGCATTGAACTCTATATGGAGGGGCTGGCAGCAAATCGTCCGCATAGCAATCTACTGGATGCGGTAGAGGGGCGTCTGACGTTGCTCGGCTGTGAAGAGGTTGCACTCAATGAGAGTGAATCAACTGCATCAACAGATGCTGAGTTGCGTGCCGAATTTAGTGCAGATGTGGTCTCTGATGATGCACCTGAGAGCGCCGGATTGGATGAGGTGTCAGAGAGTCTCGAAGAGTCTCAGTTGCCTGAAGTGATATGTGGCGAGCCCATCGGTACCCTACGTACAGAGGTTACACAAACAGAGGAGAGCGCCGATTTTGAGTTCTCCGATGAGCTGGATGATGAAATCCTCGATATCTTCGTCGAAGAGGCCGAAGAGGAGTACGCCGATATCAAGGTACATCTGCCGAGGTGGCTGGCCAATCCGGAGGATGAGGAGAGTCTGACGATTATTCGACGCTCTTTCCACACCTTGAAGGGTAGCGGGCGTCTTGTCGGGGCGAATCTGGTCGGTGAATTCGCCTGGTCGATGGAGAATATGCTCAACCGAGTCATCGATAACAGTGTTGAGCTGTCCCCAACCATGAGCAGGCTGCTTGAATCGGCGCTTGATGCGCTGCCAGAGTTGCTGGTGCAGATAAAGGAGGGCATTAAGCCGCACTCCGATATTAAGGGTTTGATGGCCCAGGCAGCAGCGATGAGTCAACCTGGTGAGGTCGAGATCCCACCGCTGGCAGCGGTACCGTTAGAGCCGGCGCTGGGTCATGTTGAGGACGAGGTTGCAGAGGCGGTGCCCGCGCTTAAGCTGGAAGCTGAGTCTGAGCCGGAGCCACAGAGTGAGGCGATGGATCCCGTGCTCTATGGGATTTTCAGAAAGGAGTCGGAAGGACACTTTGCTGAGATTCACCGCTTTGTCGATAGCGCCAGAGGAGGCGAGACAGCACTGAGTGAATCGCTGGCGCGAGCACTTCACACCCTGCATGGCAGTGCTCATATGGCCAATGCAAACAGCATTGCTGAGCTGACGGGACGGATGGAGCAGTGTGTCAACGCGATGATGGAGGCCGGTGTCAGAGCCGATCCATCGCTTCTTACCCTGTTGGAAGGCGTAGTCACTCGCACAGAGTCGATCCTTCATCTGCTTGATCAAGCAGATCCCGAGATACCCGATTACAGCGATCTGCTGAGTCGTATTGATGCGACCCAGACCTCGATTGAGGAGCGGCAGGCCGAGCCTGTCCAGAAGAGTGACGAAGAGCAATCAGCGCTCTCCACTGCAGGTGAAGCGGCGCAGGTGATTGAGCTGCCAACTACGCAGGAGCAGGCCTTTGTCGAGCATCTGGCAGAAGATGAACCCGATGCTGAGCTGTTGTCGGTGTTCCTCGAGGAGGGTGATGAGATCCTCGAGTCGAGCGATGAGATTATCCAGAGCTGGCGCAGTGATCCCGAGTCGCGTGAATCGGTTGCGGCACTGCAGCGTGAACTGCATACCCTCAAGGGTGGTGCGCGAATGGCTGGTCTCAGCAGTATCGGAGACCTGAGTCATGGGCTGGAGTCACTGCTCACGGCGATAGCGGAGGGGCAGCTCATCGGTACGGTGGCTGCGGTCGATCTGGTTCAGCGCGCGCTCGACAGGCTTCACCAGATGCTCAGTATGGCCCATCGTAGCGAGCGTGCAGAGGCGGCAGATGAGTTGCTGTTGCAGCTAGAGCAGATGCGCAGAGGGGTACCCAATGGGGCGCCACAGCCAGAACTGGTTGGGGAGTCTGTGCCGAATGAAGAGCTAGAGGCCGCTCCTGAAGAGAGCGATCTACAGCTCGCAGCAATAGAAGCTCCTTCCGAGCCGGTGGAGGCTGATGATCAGGAAGCGGCGGTAGCTGCCGAGGCCGTCAGTGGAGATGAGGCGAAACGCAGCCAGCATGAGGTGGTGCGCGTCCGCGCGGATCTGCTCGATGACCTGGTCAACTACGCCGGTGAGGCGAGCATCTATCGATCGCGTCTGGAACAGCAGGTCGGCACGCTCGGTTTCAATCTTCAGGAGATGACCCAGACCGCACAGCGCCTTCAGGCACAGCTGCGCCAGATCGACCTGGAGACCGAGGCGCAGATTCTTTCGCGTCACGAACAGATTGCGCTGGATCAGAATGCCGAGTTTGATCCGCTCGAGATGGATCGCTATACCCATATGCAGGAGCTGTCGCGCGCGCTCTCAGAAACGGCCAACGATATGGTCAGTATTCAGAACCTGCTCGAGAGTAGTACCCGTGAGTCAGAAACTCTGCTGCTGCAGCAGTCGCGAGTAAATACGGAGCTGCAGGAGGGGTTGATGCGCTCACGCATGCTGCCCTTCTCCGGTCTAATTACCCGTCTACGTCGTCTGATGCGACAGACTGCCGATACGGTCGGTCGTGATGTGGGGCTGTTTGTACGTGGAGCGGAGCTGGAGCTGGATCGTAAGGTGCTCGATCGTATCGTGGCACCGCTTGAGCACATGTTGAGAAACGCGATCGCCCACGGTATCGAATCGCCCCAGCAGCGACAGGCACTGGGTAAATCTGCGGACGGGCGTGTAGAGATTTCGCTGGCACGAGAGGGTGCTGAGATCGTGCTGAGCATGAAGGATGATGGCTGCGGTATCGATGTGTCGCAGGTGCGCGAGAAGGCGATCGAACGTGGTCTGATGCGTGCCGATAGTGAGCTCGACGATCATACGATTATCCAGTTTATTCTCACCTCTGGTTTCAGTACCGCGCAGGAGGTGACCCAGGTTGCCGGTCGTGGCGTCGGCATGGATGTGGTCAACAGCGAGATAAAACAGCTGGGTGGCTCACTGGAGATCGATTCGACCCAGGGTGAGGGGAGTGAATTCACCATCCGTATGCCGCTCACGCTGAGCGTGAATCGTGCCATCATGGTGCAGAATGGCGAGGATATCTTTGCGATTCCGCTGACCGCTGTTGAGGGCGTTACGCGAATCAGTGGTAAGGATATGCAACGTTATCAGGAGGATGCGTCGCTCGGTTACGAATATGGTGGCCGTACCTACTTTGTCACCCCGCTCGCCTCGCTGCTGGGACTCGCGAGTCAGAAACAGCACGATGAAGGCCGTATGTATCCGATGTTGCTGGTGCGCTCCGGTAATGTGCGGGTGGCGGTACAGATTGAGAACCTGCAGGGTAGTCGTGAGATCGTGGTCAAGTCGGTCGGCCCGCAGATTGGCGGTGTGCCGGGCGTCTCTGGCGCGACCATCCTCGGTGATGGCCGTGTGGTACTGATCCTCGATATCGGTGCGATGACGCGTCAGCACCAGTTCGATATGGAGATCGATTCGAGTGCTGCGATGGCGGCAGCAATGGCGATGTCAGAATCTGATGAGACGCTGGTAATGGTGGTGGATGATTCGATTACCATTCGCAAGGTCACATCGCGCCTGCTGGAGCGAAACCAGATGAATGTCTTCACTGCTAAGGATGGTGTTGATGCGGTTGCTCAGCTGCAGGAGCGGATACCCGATGTCTTCCTGCTCGATGTGGAGATGCCGCGCATGGACGGCTTTGAACTTGCCACCTTTATCCGCAGTGAACCGCAGTTGAAACATATCCCGATCATCATGATTACCTCGCGCACTGGCGAGAAACACCGTGCCCGAGCCTTTGAAATTGGTGTTAACCGCTATCTCGGTAAGCCCTACAAGGAGCAGGAGCTGGTTGAGAATATCCGTGAGGTGTTAGAGCTCGATCATGAGTCAGCCTGAAGTCGTTAATCAACCGATTCGCGTGGGACTGCTTTGTGCCAGTGAGCAGCGTAGCGATGACCTGAGACGGTTACTCGAAGAGCATCAGCTCTCAGTGGTGGTCGTTAACCGCGTTGAGGAGTGGTTTGATCGCTCATTTGACCGTCATCAGGCCGATGTATTGCTGGTCGATCTGGATGAGTCGGGCGAGCATGCCGATGAGGTGTTAGAACGTCTGATGGAAACGGTCAGCCTGCCGATTTTATTTAGTGAGGCTGCAGCGCTGAGCAGTGGTGAGAGTGGTCGACGGAGCGTGCGTCGCCTGGCAAAGAAGTTGGGTGAGATTGCCAGAGCTGAGACTTCGCGGGAGCAACCTGAGGCCGTGGCGATCATCGAAGAGCCGCTCAAGAGTGAAGAGCCAGCGCAGAGGCCGGCAGTTCCGATCAGACTATTGCGTGAGCCGGATGAGGGGGCAGCACAGTGCGTGTGGGTGCTGGGTGCCTCTATCGGTGGCCCCCCCCCGCTGTGAAGGCATTTCTCAATGAATTGCCTGCAGAACTGCCCGCAGCTTTTGTGCTTGCGCAGCATATCGGCGCCAGTTTTGTGCCGCTGCTGGCCGAACAGCTCAACCGCACCTCGGCACTGACGGTGAAGGTGGCCGAGCAGGGTGAACTGCTCAGAGAGGGAGAGGTGGTGCTGGTGCCGGTAGAGCATGAGGTGGTGATAACCGCTGAGGGCTATATCTCACTGCGCCCTGCTCGAGAATCGCTGCATCTGCCATCGATCGATCACGTGATGGAGATGGCCGCAGGACGTTATGGCAAACAGGGCGGTGCGATTATCTTTAGTGGCATGGGCGGCGATGCGATGGCCGGTTGTGCGGCGATGGCAGAGGCGGGTGCCCCCGTTTGGGTGCAGCAGGCTGAAAGTTGTGTAGTCAGTACCATGGTTGATGGGGCCAAGCTTGCCGGCGTGGTGAGTTGTGAGGCTGACGCTGAACAGCTGGCAGACCATATCACTGCCTACCTTGAGGGGCAGGGCGGGGATGTTGAGAATAACGCGATAGGAACTGAGTGATGAGTGGAGCAGAGTTGGTTGATGAGGTTCGGTGTCTGATGGTTCCACTTGAGGGTGGGCAGATGATGCTACCCAATACAGCCATTGCAGAGATAGCGGCATACGACCGCTGACCGCCATGGAGAGCGAAGTGAGGGCGGTTAGTCCCCGATAGTCGACGCCGTCTGCATATTCGTAGTTGAGAGCGCGAGCGGACGACGAAGAAGATGCAGCAGCGGCTTTATGTCGGCGTAGAGTCACTGAGGGAGTTGTGTAGAGCCGCGAAGAGGTGATTACGCAACGAACGCAGGAGTCGGGGCGCCGTAGGCATAAACGGTCGCGTTAAGTTTTTGCTGTTTGCTTGGGCTTGGATGCCCAAAACAAACTTTCGCAAAAATAGCGACTCCCCGGAGTTTTATCGCTGGAGAGGGATATCCAGACTGGCTACTGGGGACAGTGATGTGGCGCTCGCTAGCCCTGCCGCTCGTCTCAATGGAGGTTGTTCTCGGACAGGAGGCTCCGGAGGTCGATGCACGTAGCCGAATCGCAGTGGTGAATACGCTCTATCAGAAACAGGGTATGCCCTTCTTCGCTGTGTTGACCCAGGGCATCCCAAGGCTGGTGCGTGCCTCATTGGATAACCTCTCGCCTGCCGATAGTGGTGGTAAGCAGATGGTGAGTGCCGAGGTAACGCTGGATGGTGAGTCTGCGGTGATTCCCAATCTTGAGCAGCTGGAGGCGGCGATCAAAGAGAGCGGTATCGATGTGAAATTTGTCCGCCCACCCTGAGTCTAAAACGCGGTGAAGAGTAGCCCAGACCGTTAACCCAGATCACCCCAGAGCGTCTGTAGTGCGGTCACGGCCGCCAGTGCGGCCGTCTCGGTTCTCAGCACCCTCGGTCCCATCGTGATGGATTGATAACCAGCGCTGTTTGCGGCTGCAATCTCTCGATCACTCAACCCTCCCTCTGGACCAATCAGTAAAGTGATCTGCTGCTGTGGCTCCAATGTGGATAGTGAGTGTTTCGCTTCTGGGTCGAGTACCAGCGCCGCACCCTTGATTGTTTTCTGAAATAGCCGGTCGATGGGAGTGATCGATTCCAGCTGTGGGAGCTGGCTGCGTCCACTCTGCTCGCATGCCCCGGTGATGACGCCCCGCCAGTGGCTAAGCTTCTTCTCCTGACGCTCACCCTTGAGCTGTACGGTGGTGCGCTCGGTGACAACCGGCACAATCACGTCAACGCCCAGCTCCACCGCCTTCTGCAGCGCGAAGTCCATCCGTTCACCGCGTGAAACACCCTGAGCAAGGGTGATCTTGAGTGGGGACTCTCGATCACAATCGATAAACTGCTCAATCTCAACAGTGACGTTATTGCGTGTTACAGCGGTCAGTTTTGCACGATACTCGCCCCCCTCCCCATTGAAGAGAATCAGAGGCGCTCCCGGTTTGATGCGTAACACACGGCCGACGTGGTTGGCCGCGTTCGACGCCAGTGCGACCTGTGTGCCGCACTGAAGTGTGCCGGGATGAAAAATACGTGGAACTCTCACGCAATGAGCCGATGTTTAGTCGTTGCTCAGGTCGAGCTGTTGCCAGATCGTTTTGACCGGCTCAACGCGATTCATCGAGTAGAAGTGCAGCCCCGGTGCACCGGCTTCAAGCAGTCGGCGACAGAGCTCAGCTGTGATCTCGAGGCCGTAGGCACGCAGACTCTCCATGTCGTCGCCATAACTCTCGAGACGCAGGCGTAGCCAGCGAGGGATGTCGGCACCGCACATCTCGGAGAAACGAGCCAGCTGTTTGATGTTGGTGATCGGCATGATGCCGGGCACGATCGGAATTGTGATCTCACGTTTTTCACACTCATCAACAAAGTGTAGATAGGCGTCGAGGTTGTAGAAGTACTGAGTAATGGCGGCGTTAGCCCCCGCCTTTACCTTGTGGGCGAAATTATCGAGGTCGGCACTGGCCGAGGTGGCTTGGGGGTGGAACTCGGGATAGGCGGCCACTTCGATGTGGAAGTGATCGCCGGTCTCGCTGCGGATGAACTCGACCAGTTCATTGGCGTGGTTGAAGGCGCCTGCACCACCCATACCCATGCCGGAGGGCAAGTCGCCACGCAGGGCAACAATACGCTTTACCCCCATCTCGATGTAGCCATTAAGTAGAGCGCGGATATCCTCTTCGGATGAGCCGATACAGGAGAGGTGGGGAGCGGTATCGAGCCCCGCTGCCATCATTTCGCGTACCGTCTCGACGGTACCCGCATGGGTAGAGCCGCCGGCACCAAAGGTGACTGAGGCGTACTTCGGATTGAGCGTTGCTAGCTCGTCACGTACCTGGCGCAGATTCTCAGCACCCTTATCCGTTTTAGGCGGGAAGAATTCGAAGCTGAACTGTTTGGGGTGGTTTTGTTGTGATTTCATTACTCTTCACCCTGGAAGTTAATAATTAACCGTGAAGGACACGAAGTGACGCAAAGAGATCTAAATCAATAGTTCAAGAGTGAGATCGCGTACGACTATTCTGGCTGGATGATCTGTATTGATAACAGCCAGAAAAGGAGCGAGTCGTACTCTCGCACCCGCTTACTCTCTTTGCGTTCCCTTGCGTCCTTAACGGTTAACCTGATTTGTTAATAACGATAGTGATCAGGCTTGTAGGGGCCGTCAACCGGTACGTCGATGTAATCGGCCTGCTCCTCAGAGAGGGTGGTCAGGTTGATACCGATTTTCTTTAGATGCAGTCGTGCGACCTTCTCATCCAGAACCTTGGGCAAGACATAGACCTTATTCTCGTAGTTCTCACCCTTGGTGAAGAACTCGATCTGTGCCAGTACCTGATTGGTAAAGGAGGCAGACATGACGAAGCTGGGGTGGCCGGTGGCACAGCCCAAATTGACCAGACGACCCTCGGCGAGGATGGTGATGCGCTTGCCGTCGGGGAAGATGACGTGATCGACCTGTGGCTTGACGTTCTCCCACTCATACTGGCGTAGTGAGGCGATATTGATCTCAGAGTCGAAGTGACCGATGTTGCAGACGATCGACTCGTTCTTCATCGCTACCATGTGGTCGTGATCGATGACGTTGACGTTGCCGGTGGTGGTAACAAAGATGTCGCCCAGTTTGCACGCTTCCTCCATGGTGACGACGCGGTAACCCTCCATCGCCGCCTGCAGCGCACAGATCGGATCAATCTCGGTGACCAGGGTGGTGGCACCCATGCCGCGGAATGCCTGCGCACAACCCTTGCCGACATCGCCGTAACCGAGAACCACGGCGATCTTGCCAGCAACCATCACATCGGTAGCGCGCTTGATGCCGTCGAGCAGTGACTCGCGACAGCCGTAGAGATTATCGAACTTAGACTTGGTGACCGAGTCGTTGACGTTCATGGCTGGGAACAGCAGTTCGCCATCCTTCTCCATGTGGTAGAGACGATGTACACCGGTGGTGGTCTCTTCGGTGACCCCCTTCATCTCGTCGGCGATGTCGCTCCATTTGCTACCATCAATCGGCAGATTGCGACGCAGTACCTCGAGAATGGCGACATACTCTTCGTTGTCACCCTCCTGTGCATCGGGTACCGCACCCGCCTTCTCAAACTCAACGCCCTTGTGCAGCAGCAGGGTGGCATCGCCACCGTCATCAAGGATCATGTTGGGCCTCTGACCGTTGGGCCAGTTGAACGCCTGCTCGGTACACCACCAGTACTCCTCGATGGTCTCGCCTTTCCAGGCGTAGACCGGTACACCAGAGGCGGCGATAGCCGCTGCAGCGTGGTCCTGAGTGGAGAAGATGTTGCACGATACCCAGCGCACCTCGGCACCGAGAGCGGTGAGCGTCTCGATCAACACGGCGGTCTGGATGGTCATGTGCAGGGAGCCCATGATGCGGGCGCCCTTGAGTGGTTGTGATGCACCGAACTCCTCGCGCAGGGCCATCAGCCCCGGCATCTCGGTCTCGGCAATAGCGATCTCCTTACGGCCCCAATCGGCCAGGGAGATGTCGGCCACTTTATAGTCAGTGAACTCAGACATAGGTCTCTCTCCTAGTTTCGTTTGGGAGCGCCGTTAAGAAGATCAATCTTTCCCGAGCCTGACGGAGATTCCGCTGCAGCGCTCCTCGGGAGAGAGGTGTTTTTGCCGCCCCTGCTGGGGCGGCAGTCGAGCATTATAGGCCAGCAGCCTCTTTAAGTGCAGCTGCTTTGTCGGTCCGCTCCCAGGGAAGGTCAACATCGTCACGGCCAAAGTGACCGTAGGCTGCAGTCTGCTTGTAGATCGGTTGTAGCAACTCGAGCATCTCTACCATGCCTTTGGGGCGCAGATCGAAGTGTTCACGTACCAGTTCAACCAGTCGTGTCTCATCAAGCTTGCTGGTACCGAAGGTCTCGATGCTGATTGAGGTCGGCTCGGCGACGCCAATGGCGTAGGAGACCTGGATCTCACAGCGCTCGGCCAGGCCGGCGGCAACAATGTTCTTGGCGACATAACGACCGGCGTAGGCGGCTGAGCGGTCGACCTTGCTTGGGTCCTTGCCGGAGAATGCGCCGCCACCGTGGCGTGCCATGCCGCCGTAGGTGTCGACGATGATCTTGCGTCCGGTCAGGCCGCAGTCGCCGACTGGTCCACCGATGACAAAACGACCGGTTGGGTTGATGAAGTACTTGGTGTCACCATTGAGCCACTCGCTCGGCAGCACAGGCTTGATAATCTCATCCATTGCCGCCTCTACCAGAACGCTCTGTTCGATATCGGGATTGTGTTGAGTGGAGAGTACGACCGCATCGACGCCGACCGGTTTGCCATTCTGGTAGCGGAAGGTGACCTGACTCTTCGCATCGGGGCGCAGCCAGGGGAGGGTGCCGTTCTTGCGAACCTCGGCCTGACGACGAACCAGGCGGTGCGCGTAGGTGATTGGGGCTGGCATCAGCACATCGGTCTCGTTGCTGGCGTAGCCGAACATCAGTCCCTGATCACCAGCGCCCTGCTCGTGATCGCTGCTCTCATCAACACCCATGGCGATGTCGGGCGACTGTTTGCCGATACCGTTGAGCACCGCGCATGACTCCCAGTCGAAGCCCATCTCGGAACTGTTGTAGCCGATCTCCCTGACGGTATCGCGCACGATCTCTTCAAGATCGACCCAGGCGGAGGTGGTGATCTCACCGGCCACCAGCACCATGCCGGTCTTCACCAGGGTCTCACAGGCGACGCGCGCCTTGGTGTCCTGCTCCAGTAGTGCATCGAGTACCGCATCAGAGATCTGGTCAGCGACCTTGTCAGGATGTCCCTCGGAGACAGACTCTGAGGTGAAGAGATGATTGTCGGCCATGCTTCAAAATTCCTTGTGTTCAGTTATGGAGCGAGCGATAAGCGGGCAATTCTAGCCGTATTGCCCTTTCTTTGCCTAGTAAGCATCCCTTATTAGGTCTCAACTCTGATTGGGCGGTGATGGGTGATGTGCAGAGCTTTGTACCGTTTTGAACGGGTTGGATTGGGGGATTCTAGAATATTCTCCTTAAAAAACATTGTGATGCGTAAATTTATGGGGGTGAAAGTAGTATTGCTATTGCTGAAAAGTGTCAACTGAGGGAAAATACGCGGCTCTATGCGCTTGGCGCATGGCATGAATATTTGAGCCATGGTGGTGCAATCAGCTGCCAGAGAACTAGAACGAACAGCGGTTGAATTCTTCTGGCCGGACATGGCTGGAACTGACTTCTTAGTGGTTGCCGCATTTGTTGAAACAAGTTGGCAACACGCGCCAGTTAAACTATCGCGCCCTCTTTACCGGCTTCTAGCAGGTCGGTGTTTGTAGTACAGGGAGCTGCGTTTTTAACGACGACAATTAATTCGATTTAAGCAAGTTTTTAAGAAAAAACTAATAGGAGATACACATGCCTTCACGCAGAGACCTAGCCAATGCCGTCCGTGCCCTGAGCATGGATGCCGTGCAAAAAGCCAAATCCGGACACCCTGGTGCGCCCATGGGTATGGCCGACATCGCCGAGGTGCTGTGGAACGGCCACATGAAGCACAATCCGAATAACCCCCAGTGGGCTGACCGCGATCGCTTTATCCTCTCTAACGGTCACGGCTCCATGCTGATCTACTCGCTGTTGCACCTGACCGGTTACGATCTGGGTGTCGAGGATCTGAAGAACTTCCGTCAGCTCCACTCACGCACCCCGGGTCACCCTGAGTATGGCTATGCCCCCGGGGTTGAGACCACCACCGGTCCTCTCGGCCAGGGCATTACCAACGGTGTTGGTATGGCGATTGCTGAGAAGGCAATGGCTGGCCAGTTCAACCAGAAGGGTCACGACATCGTTGATCATAATACCTACGTATTCCTGGGTGACGGCTGCATGATGGAGGGTATCTCCCATGAAGCGTGTTCACTGGCTGGTACGCTGGGTCTGGGCAAGCTCATCGCTTTCTGGGATGACAACGGTATCTCTATCGACGGTCACGTTGATGGCTGGTTCACCGATGACACCGCCAAGCGTTTCGAAGCCTACGGCTGGCACGTTATTGCTGATGTGGATGGTCACGATGCTGAGGCGCTTGAGAAGGCGATCGAATTCGCCAAGGCGATGACCGACAAGCCGACCCTGATCTGCTGCAAGACCACCATCGGTTTCGGTTCTCCGAATAAGGCTGGTAGCCACGCCTGTCACGGTGCGCCATTGGGTGATGAAGAGATTAACCTGACCAAGGCTGCGCTGGGCTGGGAGCACGACGCATTTGACGTGCCTGCCGACGTTTACGCTGGCTGGGATGCAAAAGAGAAGGGCGATGCTGCTGAGAAGGCGTGGGGCGAGAAGTTCGAGGCCTACCGTGTAGAGTACCCTGAGCTGGCGGCTGAGTTTGAGCGTCGTTCAAGTGGCGAGCTGCCTGCCGATTGGGCAGAGAAGTCAGCGGCCTACATCGCCTCGGTCAATGCCGATGAAAAGAGCCCGGCGACTCGTCAGGCGTCTCTGGCTGCAATCGAAGCTTACTCTCCAATGCTGCCTGAGCTATTTGGTGGTTCTGCCGACCTCGGTTGCTCCAACCTGACCGAGTGGTCTGGTTACAAGCCAATGGATGCCAACGAGGAAGCTAACTACATTCGCTACGGTGTGCGTGAGTTCGGTATGTCCGCCATCATGAACGGTATCGCCCTGCACGGTGGTCTGGTTCCTTTCGGTGCGACCTTCCTGATGTTCATGGAGTACGCCCGTAACGCCCTGCGTATGGCTGCGCTGATGAAGCAGCGTTCAATCTTCGTCTACACCCACGACTCTATCGGCCTGGGTGAAGATGGCCCGACTCACCAGCCGGTTGAGCAGATTGCTACCATGCGCCTCACTCCTAATATGAGTGTATGGCGCCCCTGTGACGCGGTTGAGACCGCTGTTGCATGGCAGCAGGCGATTGAGCGTAACGACGGTCCTACCAGTCTCTGCTTCTCGCGTCAGGGTCTGCCACACCAGACTCGTACCGATGCGCAGATCAGCGACATCGCCAAGGGTGGTTACGTGCTGAAGGATTGTGACGGCACCCCGGATGCAATCATCCTCGCGACCGGTTCTGAAGTGGCTCTGGCCATGGATGCAGCTGCAGCGCTGAATGGTAAGAATATCCGTGTTGTCTCCATGCCAAACGTCAACATGTTCGAGCAGCAAGATGCCGCTTATCAGGGTTCTGTACTGCCGGCAGGTGTTAAGACCGTAGCAGTCGAGGCTGGTGTTACCGCCATGTGGTACAAGTACGCCGATAAGGTTGTCGGTCTTGATCGCTTCGGTGAGTCTGCGCCTGCAGGCGAGCTGTTCAAGGAGTTTGGCTTCACCGTTGAAAACGTTGTGAGCGCTGTTGAGGGTGTCCTCTAAGGACCCCGCTCCACTCAGACAAATTTAGATAATTAGTAACCTTTAAGTTAAGGAGAAATTAAATGACTATCAAAGTCGGTATTAATGGTTTCGGTCGTATCGGCCGTATGGTTTTCCGTGCAGTAGCGCAGGAGTTTGACGATATTGAGATCGTCGGTATCAATGACCTGCTGGGCGCTGATTACCTCGCATACATGCTCAAGTACGATTCAGTTCACGGCCGTTTCGGTGGTGATGTTGCTGTTGATGGCAACAACCTGGTTGTAGATGGCAAGAATATCCGCCTGACCGCAGAGCGCGATCCTGCTGATCTGAAGTGGGACGAGGTTGGTGCTGAGCTGGTTATCGATTGCACCGGCTTTTTCCTCACCGAAGAGAGCTGCCAGAAGCACATCGATGCGGGCGCGAAGAAGGTTGTACAGAGTGCTCCTTCTAAGGATGGCACCCCAATGTTCGTATACGGCGTTAACCACGACACCTATGCTGGTCAGGCGATCGTCTCTGCTGCATCTTGCACCACCAACTGTCTTGCCCCGATGGCTAAGGTCATCAACGACAAGTGGGGTATCAAGCGTGGCCTGATGACCACCGTTCATGCTGCAACCGCTACCCAGAAGACTGTTGATGGTCCTTCAATGAAAGATTGGCGCGGTGGCCGCGGTATCCTCGAGAACATCATCCCTTCATCTACCGGTGCTGCTAAGGCCGTTGGTGTTGTACTGCCTGAGCTGAATGGCAAGCTGACCGGTATGGCGTTCCGCGTCCCGACCTCTGACGTATCTGTTGTCGATCTGACCGTTGAGCTCAACAGCGATGCTACCTACGAAGAGATCTGTGCAGCAATGAAGGATGCTTCTGAGAACGGTGACATGAGCAAGACCCTCGGTTACACCGATGAGAAGGTTGTCTCTACCGATTTCCGTGGTGTTGGCTTCTCTTCAATCTTCGATTCAGGCGCGGGTATCGCTCTGGATGGCAGCTTCGTCAAGCTGGTTTCATGGTACGACAACGAGTATGGCTACACCTGTAACATGCTGCGTCTCGTACAGCACGTCTCTGCCTAAAATTAGCGGATCTTTTGCGCCCTGACGGCGTTGTTTGGATGGCTCTGAATACTCACGTACCTATGTACGCTCCGTGTTCAGAGCATCCAAACGCCTTGTCAGAACGCAAAATCTCTCGCCAATTTTTATTGGTTCAGTTGAGGGGTGAGCATCTGCTTACCCCGCAACTTCAATAAAAACAATTTGCCAAGTCTTCAGGCTGAGTATTTGGCAAATCGTTTTTTATATTCAAAACATACTCAGGAGTTCGATATGTCTTTCACCAAGCTGACCGATCTTGATCTTGCCGGTAAGCGCGTTCTGATTCGTGCTGACCTTAATGTTCCGGTTAAAGATGGCAAGGTAACCTCCGATGCGCGTATTTCCGCTTCTATGCCGACCGTTGAGCACTGCGTAAAAGCGGGTGCCAAGGTCATGGTGATGTCTCACCGTGGTCGTCCTACCGAAGGTGAGGTCGACTCTGAGAACTCAATGGCACCGATCGCTGCTGATATGAGCAGCAAGCTGGGCAAAGAGGTTCGTCTGATCAAGGACTACATCAACGGCGGATTCGATGTTGCTGAGGGTGAGGTGGTTCTGCTGGAGAACGTTCGTTTTAATGCCGGTGAGAAGAAGGACAACGAGGAGCTGGCGAAGAAGTACGCAGCACTCTGCGATATCTTCGTCATGGACGCTTTTGGTACCGCTCACCGCGCCCAGGCCTCTACCCACGGTGCAGGCAAGTTTGCCCCGGCGGCATGTGCAGGTCTGCTGCTCTCAAACGAGCTCGATAGCCTGGCCAAGGCACTGGCCAATCCGGCCCGTCCAATGGTTGCCATTGTTGGTGGCTCCAAGGTCTCTACCAAGCTGACCGTACTCGAGGCACTCTCCGAGAAGGTTGACCAGCTGGTCGTAGGTGGCGGTATAGCCAATACCTTCCTCAAGGCGATGGGCAACAACGTCGGTAAGTCACTCTGCGAGGATGATCTGGTCGACACCGCCAAGGCGCTGGTTGAGAAGATGAAGGCGCGTGGTGCCAATATTCCGATCGCGACCGATGTGGTCTGTGGCAAGGAGTTCTCTGAGACTGCTGAAGCGACCCTTAAGGTCGCTGGTGACGTTGAAGATGACGACATGATTTTCGACATCGGTCCCGACTCATCTAAGGAGCTGGCCGAGATTATCTCCAAGGCGGGCACCATCGTCTGGAACGGCCCAGTTGGCGTATTTGAGTTCGACCAGTTCGGTGAAGGCACCAAGACCGTCTCAATGGCGATCGCCGATGCCGATGGCTTCAGTCTCGCCGGTGGTGGCGATACCATCGCTGCGATCCAGAAGTACGACATCTACGACAAGGTCACTTACATCTCTACCGCCGGTGGTGCCTTCCTCGAGTACCTCGAGGGCAAGACCCTGCCAGCCGTTGCGATGCTTGAAGAGCGCGCAAAGGGTTAATCAACCAATAACGGACGGGCCAAACGGCCCGTCCCATTTAACTGTAGCGAGTCAATGAGACGCACAAAAATAGTTGCAACTCTAGGTCCGGCCACCGACGATCCGAAGGTATTGGACGACATTATTGCCGCGGGTGTCGATGTGGTGCGAATCAACTTTTCGCACGGCAGTCACGAAGAGCACACCGCACGCGTAGAGACGGTCCGTAACCGTGCGCGCGCCCACGGTCGACAGGTCGGTGTTTTAGCTGATCTGCAAGGCCCCAAAATTCGTATCGATCGTTTTCTTGAAGGCAAGATTGAACTGATTGAGGGTGAGCTATTCATTCTCGATGCGGCACTCGATTCTAAGTCTGGAACAAGTTCACGTGTCGGTATCGCTTATAAAGACCTGCCCAATGATGTGAAGCGTGGTGACACGCTGCTGCTCGATGATGGGCGAATTGTGCTGTGGGTCGATCAGGTTGATGGTTCTGAGGTCAGATGCAAGGTGATTGTCGGTGGCGAGCTCTCCGACAAGAAGGGAATTAACCGCCAGGGTGGTGGTCTCTCAGCGCCAGCTTTGACCGAGAAGGATCGCGAGGATATTAAATGCGCAGCGGCACTGGGTGCCGATTATGTCGCAATTTCATTCCCGCGCACTGCAGCAGATGTTGAAGAGGCTCGCGAACTACTGCGTGCTGCCGGTGGCCAGGGCAGTATCATGGCGAAGATTGAGCGTGCCGAGGCGCTGGATGTATTGGAGGAGATTATCTCGGTCTCCGATGCAATCATGGTGGCACGTGGCGATCTCGGTGTAGAGATCGGCGATGCCGAGCTACCCGCAGTGCAGAAACGCATTATCAGCATGGCTCGCACCATGGATCGTGTGGTGCTAACTGCCACGCAGATGATGGAGTCGATGATCAATAATCAGATCCCGACCCGCGCTGAGGTGTTTGACGTGGCCAATGCGGTACTCGACGGTACCGACGCGGTGATGCTTTCAGCCGAGACCGCAGCGGGTAAGTACCCCGCCAAGGTTATCAAGGCGATGGACCGGATCTGCCGTAGCGCTGAGAAACAGCGTCTGGCCAAGGTCTCCGATCACCGTATAAATACCCGCTTCCGCCGTAGCGATGAGGCGATTGCGATGGCCTCGATGTATACCGCCAATCACCTTGGGGTTAAGGCGATTGCCGCGTTGACCGAATCGGGCAGCACACCGCTGTGGATGTCGCGAATCAGCTCCGGCATTCCGATCTATGCTTTGACGGGACATGTCGAGACGCGTAGAAAAGTAACGCTCTACCGCGGTGTTTATCCGGTTAGCTTCGATTCGCAGACCACTGATCACGCCGAGATTAATAAAGAGGCGATCGATGAGCTGGTGCGTCGCGGTGCGGTCCGCAAGGGCGATCTGGTGATCATTACCAAGGGTGACCTGCTCGGTCAGCATGGTGGCACCAACGCAATGAAAATCGCCGTCGTCGGCGAGCTAGAGCTCGATGCCAACAACGGCAGTTAATTGGCAGGAATTTGTTTTTTCACGATATGGTCTAGGCTGTATCAGGTTTTAATTAAGATTTTATAACTCACAATATCAGGAGGTTGTAATGGCTCTCGTATCCTTGCGCCAACTACTGGACCACGCTGCAGAAAATGGCTACGGTCTTCCCGCTTTTAACGTCAACAACATGGAGCAGGTCCACGCTATCATGCAGGCTGCTTCAGCCGTCGACAGCCCAGTTATCCTTCAGGGCTCAGCCGGCGCTCGCTCCTATGCGGGCGAGCCCTTCCTGCGTCACCTGATCGAAGCTGCGATCGAGAGCTATCCCAATATTCCTGTTGTTATGCATCAGGACCACGGTGCTTCTCCTGCGATCTGTGCACGCTCAATCCAGTCTGGCTTCTCTTCGGTCATGATGGACGGCTCTCTTGAGGCTGACGGCAAGACCCCTTCAAGCTTCGAGTACAACGTTAACGTCACCAAGGACGTCGTCGATATGGCTCACGCCTGTGGCGTATCTGTTGAGGGTGAGCTGGGTTGTCTCGGTTCTCTCGAGACCGGTGAGATGGGTGAAGAGGATGGCCACGGTGCCGAGGGCAAGCTCGACCTCGACATGCTGCTGACCGATCCTGATGAAGCCGCTGACTTCGTTAAGAAGACTGGTGTTGATGCCCTGGCAATCGCCATCGGTACCTCACACGGCGCCTACAAGTTCACCCAGGAGCCTACCGGCAAGATCCTCCGTATCGACCGCGTTAAAGAGATCCACGAGCGCATCCCTGATGTACACCTCGTCATGCACGGTTCATCGTCTGTGCCTCAGGATTGGCTCAAGATCATCAACGACTTCGGTGGTGATATGGGTCAGACCTACGGTGTGCCTGTTGATGAGATCGTTGAGGGCATCAAGACGGGTGTTCGTAAGGTCAACATCGATACCGATCTGCGTATGGCCTCTACCGGTTCTGTACGTCGTCATCTCTCTGAGAACCCCAGCAACTTCGATCCTCGCAAGTTCCTTAAAGAGGCGACCAAGGCGATGTCTGATATCTGTAAGAATCGTTTCGAGTCGTTCGGTTCTGCGGGTCAGGCTGCCAAGATCAAACCAATCTCGCTTGAGACCATGTTTGGTAAGTACGAAGCTGGCGAGCTGGAGCCTAAGGTCAACTAAGCACCTTGCTCCGAGCAAAAAAGGCGACCTTCGGGTCGCCTTTTTTTATGTCTGAAGGGTGCTCAATAGAGACGCTTGATGGAGTACAATGAAGGGATCGGCGGCCTGATTTCTCTGCTTGAGACTGCTGAAACAACAATAATTAGGAGTGGCATATGAATCCTGAGAAGGTGGTCTTTGGCTTCTTTATCGTCCTGGCGCTAACGCTCAATTTTGGTTTTTTTATCGGCGAATTTGATAATCCCGCGCACCACCACGTCTATGAGCTATTCGCAGCCATTGTGGTCAATCTGGTTGCCACCACCCTCAAGTTTGGTGATCGCACACAGATGGGCGCGATCCTGCTCGCTACCAGCCTGGTGGCCGACCTGCAGTTGATCGTCGCTGCGATCGTTTGGGGTGCTGCACTCCATATCACTGAAGTCGGTATGACCCCGTCGGTGATGGGTAGCATCGTTTCTCTCTCCGGTGGTGCGCTACTGGCGAACATCACTTCGGTGGTACTGCTGGTAATCGAAACCGTGATGCTGCGTCGCTAAGCGCAGAGCACATTTGATCGATTAAAGGGCGTCGATGAATCGCACCTTCTTCTTAATCCTGCGCCGTATGCGTGCGCCGTTGATCTTCCTGATCGCGGCCTATGCCATCTCGGTTCTCGGCATGGTATTGATGCCCGGGCTCGATGATCAGGGAAATCCATGGAACATGGATTTTTTCCATGCCTTCTATTTCACCAGTTTTATGGCCACCACCATCGGCTTCGGTGAGATTCCCTACGAATTCACCGATGCCCAGCGCATGTGGGCGATGGTCTCGATCTACATCACCGTCATCTCCTGGCTCTATGCGATCGGTACCATTATCGGCCTGATGCAGGAGCCCGCTTTCAAGCAGGCACGGACCGAAAACGCCTTTGCTCGCAGCGTACGGCGCATTAGTGAACCCTTCTATCTAATCTGCGGCTTTGGTGATACCGGTTCACTGCTGATTCAGGCGCTGACCGACCGAGGCCGTCACGCGGTGGCCGTCGATATACAAGAGAGACGGGCGAACGCGCTGGCACTGCAGGATTTTGACGTCTACGTGCCGGGCAGCCATGCCGATGCCTCCAAGCCGGAGAACCTGATTCGTGCCGGGCTACAGCTCCCCAACTGTGCCGGTTTGATTGCCCTGACTGATGATGATCACGCCAACCTCTGTATCTCGATTACAGGTCGACTGCTGCGTTCTGATATGGAGGTGATCTGCCGCGCCGAGTCACACGATGTAGAGGCGAATATCGCCTCCTTCGGCACCCAGCACATCATCGATCCCTTCGATGCCTTTGCCGAGCACCTGGCGATGGCGATCCACTCCACCGGTGTCTGGTTGTTGCACGAGTGGCTCACCGAGGTACCCAATACACCGTTGGCGCAGCCACTCTATCCACCACGTGGGACCTGGATCATCTGTGGTTACGGTCGTTTCGGTAAGGCGGTGACGGCCAATCTGCGTCGCGAGGGAATCGATGTCATCATCATTGAGGCCGATCCAGATAAGACAGATTGCGAAGAGTGTGTGATCGGACGCGGTACCGAGGCGGAGACGCTGATCGATGCAGGTATCCACGACGCGGTGGGTATCGTTGCCGGTACCGATAACGATGCCAATAATCTCTCGATTGTAATTACTGCACGGGATATCAAGCCCGACCTGTTTGTCGTTATGCGCCAGAACAAACACTCAAACGACGACCTGTTCCGCACCATCAATGCTGATATCGTGATGCAGGCGAGTCAGATTATTGCCCACGAGATCCTGGCCCTGCTCACCGCACCACTGCTGGCGCAGTTCCTGCGCATGGCGCGTGAACACGATAACGACTGGGCCAATCAGTTGATCTCAAGAATTAGTGCCGTGACGGGGGATTTTGTGCCGGAGATCTGGGGTGCTGAGATCACCATGGGGCGCTCGGCGGGTGTGCATCGTGCGTTGGCCAATGGCTGGGAGATTCGTCTCGAACACCTGCTACACGACCCGAGCGCACGTGAGCGCGACCTTGCCTCGATTCCACTGCTGCATGAGCGGCGTGGAAAATTGACTCTGCTACCCGATGAGAAAACCGCGCTTCGTTTTGGTGATCGACTGCTCTTTTGTGGCAGCAAGGGCTCATCGGCGGCGATGCAGTGGTCGCTGCAGAACCACAACGCCCTGACCTACATTATGACCGGGCGGGAGAATCCCGACGGTTCTGTCTGGCGCTGGCTGGAAGGGAAGGCGAAACGCTAGATATCGAATCGCTACTCCTTCTTGAGTAGCGATTTCAGATCGGCGAAGGGGTTGTGGGTGGCGGCATCACTGTTGCCATCACTGTCACCGCTGGCACCTGCATCGTGATCGAGATAGCGCTGGTGTTCATTGTCGTGACAGTAGAGGCAGAGTAGCTCCCAGTTGCTGCCATCGTTCGGATTGTTGTCGTGGTTGTGATCGCGGTGATGAACTGTCAGCTCGGAGAGGTTCTCGCGGGTAAACTCACGGCTGCAACGACCACAGATCCAGGGGTAGAGCTTTAACGACCGTTCCCGATAGTCACGCTCACGCGCCTCACTGTTGCGCCGTGCCTCGGCGACAATCGCGTCTAGTTTGTTCTCGCCTGATGTCATCTCTAAATCCTGTTACTTATCGAGTTTGGTGAACTTGGAGCCCTCGATGGTCAGGTTGTACATCAGCCCCTTATTGCTGAAGACAAAGCCGACAATCGAATCTTTGATATCGACTGAGTTGATATCCTCTGCCGCACCCCACTCAATCAGCGCTACTGAGCCGTCGACACCCGCTTTCCAACCATCGCTACTCTGGAAATCACTTAGCGCCTTGTCGGTGAGAAAAACAATGACGACAGTCTTCTGTTGAGCACCAAACTGAAAGCCGATTGAAGCCGCTGCAGTGTTGTAATAGGCCTTGGATTTTCCGCCGATGCGTAGTGCACCTTCACCATATTCGCCACCGATACCAAGACCCGCCTTGATCACGCTGGGGAAGACCAGCACGCCCTTGGCACGCTTGAGGAATTCACCGCCACCAATCACCTCTTTTTCGAAACGTTTCAGTGCTGCATCGACCTCAATGTCGATCTCAGTAGCGGAGCTGGCGAGTGCAGGCGCTGACCGCCATGGAGAGCGAAGTGAGGGCGGTTAGTCCCGATAGTCGACGCCGTCTGCATATTCGTAGTTGAGAGCGCGAGCGGACGACGAAGAAGATGCAGCAGCGGCTTTATGTCGGCGTAGAGTCACTGAGGGAGTTGTGTAGAGCCGCGAAGAGGTGATTACGCAACGAACGCAGGACGTCGGGGCGCCGTAGGCATAAACGGTCGCGTTAAGTTTTGCTGTTTGCTTGGGCTTGGATGCCCAAACAAACTTTCGCAAAATAGCGACTCCCCGGCTGTACCGCAACAAAACTGATGCTGAGGAGGATTGAGAGCAGCCATCTGCTAAAGACTGTGGTGATTGATACGTCTCTGTTCATTGTTCTATTCCCTATGTTGTGTGGTATGGCCTAATACTAGATCTTCTACCGAGTATGACAATCGTATGCTACAGCGGTTCGATGCCCGCTACTGCCAGCGACTGTCGAACTCATCCATCAGTTGTGCGAGTTTCTGCGAGGTCTCATCAGTCAGCTCGGTAAAGACAAACTGAAACAGCACGGTGCTAACCGGTGGAGGTGAATTGGGATCACTCTCAATACGGTGTAGCTGGCAATTGAACTCAAAGTGGTAACCCTCGATATCCATCCTGGCGCGATAGGTCTCAAAGATCTGCAGCTCACGGGTCAGCTCAATCGCGGCGCGGGTCAGGCAGCAGTGCAGTGAGATATCGACCAGTTTGACGGTGGCTGACTCGCCGCTGCCGGTATCAATGTTCAGATCGTAGGCGACATCGGGGTGGAGGCGGCGCATCAGCCGACGCTCCTGCATTGAGGTGATGCGGTGAATACGGGTGACCAGTGCCTGCTCAAGAAATGGCTTGCCGATGTGGGTCGAGGCGCCATGTCGCATGGCGTTACCGATCACGGCATCGGAGTCGTTCTCTGCCATGATGACCAGTGGTGTGTGGTGGTTCTCACGGTCGGCACGTACGGGATCGATAAACTTCGATCCACTCAGCTCCCAGTCGGCAAAGATGAAGCCGAGATGTTTGTCGGAGTCGATCACCGCCATCGCATCCTTGCTGTTGTCACAGTGGATGATCTCCTTGATGTGGAACTCCTTGTTGAGGATGGTGGTGATGTGGTCGAGATACTCCTTGTTATCGACAACTAAAACGTTGATTTCTGGGGGGCATGAGTGGATACCAATGCAATTGAATAAAGTACCCAATGGTAGGTGATAGCGGGGTGTTGATCCAGCGATGTTTGGTCCGATCGTGGAGCAGGACTTACTGGCTGGAGAGGGGGTAGGTGTGAAGCGCAGACGTCCCTGTCGGCTTCGAAATGTTGCTTGGTTGGTGTTACTTGGTGATGCGCTCCTGCGCCTCACGATACTTATCAGCGGTACGCTGAAGAACCTCGTTGGGCAGGCTCGGACCGGGTGCTGTTTTATCCCAGTCGAGGGTCTCAAGATAGTCGCGTACATACTGCTTGTCGAAGCTCTCTGGGCTGCTGCCGGGCTGGTAGCTATCGGCGGGCCAGAAGCGTGACGAGTCGGGAGTGAGCGCCTCGTCGATCAGGGTCAGAGTACCGTCGCCATCGAGACCAAACTCGAACTTGGTGTCGGCAATGATGATGCCGCGCTCACGCGCAAACTTGGCTGCCTCGGTATAGAGCTTGAGGCTGACATCGCGTACCTGCTCGGCCATCTCGCGACCGAGCAGATCAACGGTAGAGTCGAAGTCGATATTCTCATCGTGATCGCCCACATCGGCCTTGGTGGATGGGGTGTAGATCACCTCGGGAAGCTGATCGGCCATCTGCAGTCCCTCGGGGAGCTGGATGCCGCAGACACCACCGCTGCGCTGGTAGTCCTTCCAGCCGGAGCCGATCAGGTAACCGCGTACGATTGCTTCAACTGGCAGCGCCTTGAGGCGTTTAACCACGATCGCACGGCCCACGACGGGTGCACGCTCGGCCGCATCAGGCAACGCCTGTTCCAGAGTCATATCGGAGAGCTGGTTGGGAATGGTGTCGGCCATGCGCTCAAACCAGAAGTTGGAGACGGCGTTCAATACGACGCCCTTACCTGGGATTGGGTCGGGGAGGATGACGTCGAAAGCGGAGAGGCGATCGGTGGTGACGATCAGCATGTGAGCGTCATCTATGGCGTAGATGTCACGTACCTTGCCGCGGTGGATCAGCTCAAGGCTGTTGATCTCTGACTCGAAGAGGGTCTCTGGTATCTGGCTCATGGTTCTAAAGCTCTGTTGTCTGGTTAATTTAGGACTGCATAGGATACCTTTTACGGTGGTAGAGGGGTATCTCGTACGCATTACATTTAATTATGGTCTGCGCCGTGGATTTGTTATGGCTTGCGTTGTAGCAGCAGGGTGAAATCGTTATCGAGATAGCCACGAATCTGGGTGGTCTCTGGGGTGAGGTCCCGGCACCAGGTGGCCATCTGTTCGGGATCGAAGCTTTGCAGGTCGGGTCGGCTACCGGTCTGGAGGTGGGTGGCGTCGAGCAGGTTGAGCGCGATGCCGCGGCGGCTAGCATCGAACATGCGTGTGATGGTCTGCCGGGCGTAGCTCCCATCATCACCGAGCATCTCGTTGAGTGAGCCCGAGAGGAGGGCGTAGTCGAACTGGCCAGAGTGTGGATCGAGATCGAACAGATCTCCCTCGAAGAAGTTGGCCTCACGATGACGTTCGCGAGCGGTTTCGAGCAGGTCGGGAGAGAGATCGAGACCTTGGTAGTCGCCGTACTGAATTCCACGTTCATCCAGAAACTCCAGCAGGTCGCCAAATCCACAGCCTACATCGAGCAGGCGACTGCCCGGCTTGATGCCGATCTTGCAGAGCTGCTCGAAGCGCAACCACTGGATATCACGGCTGCTCCAGTAGAGAGCATGGGGGTGGTAGCCGTGGCGTAGTTTCGCATCGCGGTGACGTGAGACGATGCGCTGACGTTTTTTTCATCAAGTCTCATTCTAAATTTGGCAAGATCAATTGTTACTCGCTATATATAGGTTGGATGTGTTATCGATTCTGTCTATTCTTTAGGGTATGTGCCAGGGAACGGTGATTAAATAATCCTGGATCACACTCAATGTTCAATAATATAAAACTAAAAACTGTCAGCTGGCTTTTTGCCGTACTGATCGCCACGCTCTGCGGCGTGCTCGCCCTGACGAATGTCTACCTGAATCGTAATATTACGCTGATCGATACTACCTGGCAGCACTATCAGACCGACCGCTCGGAGAAGGCGCGACTGGAGAGTTCGTTGCGTGCTGCGATCGGTTACGGCGGCATGATTCACAACTTCAAGAACTATGTGCTGCGACACGATCACCACTACCGCGAAGAGGTGCATACCGATATTGGTGCGGTGCGGGCAATACTCAAACAGTTCTCAGCGCTCACGAGCTCCACCGCCGAGGAGGTTGCGCTGGAGGATATCAGGAACGTTGTTGCTCAATACGATGAGCAGTTGCACATGGCAGCCGCAATGATTGACAACGAACGCACCACCGGTGAGATCGACCGTGCCGTGCGCATCAATGATCAGCCGGCGCTACGTGGTATGCAGACGCTGGGGCAGGTGCTTAAAACGAACGATATGGCCGATGCCTTGCTCAGCAAGGGGCGCATCGTGGCAGATATTCGTGCTGCGATTGGCTACGGCGGTTTCATCCACTACTACAAGAACTACCTGTTGCGCAGTGAGGCGGAGCTGCTCAACCAGGCGCGTCGTCATCTGCAGATGGCACTGCAGTCGATTGAGCGGTATCGCCAGCAGCCAACCAACCGTGCTGAGGAGGTTGCCCTGCAGGATATTACGGCGATGCTGACGGAGTACAGCGGCCAGCTTCAGCACATCAGTAAGCTTTTTATCGAAGACGTTGATGTCGACGAGATCGATCGGCGAGTCAAGATTGATGATAAGCCTGCACTCCGCGGATTGCAGGCGCTGGATCGAGAGATCTCGCTGCAGGTTGAACGCAGCTCCAGCAGAGTCAGTGAGGCACTCTTGGTCGTGACGAGAACCCTCTCAGTCGGTACCTGGGGCGTCATAATCTCGATGTTGTTGGTGGCGCTGTTTGCCTTC
Organism: Candidatus Reidiella endopervernicosa; assembly: GCF_013343005.1. GTDB lineage: Bacteria > Pseudomonadota > Gammaproteobacteria > Reidiella > Reidiella endopervernicosa. Next base: position 20,630 of record NZ_CP054491.1, on the reverse strand, counting down.
TGGCTGATGCAGGCGCGGGTTATCGGACCGCTGCTCAGGCTAACCCGAAGTATGACGCAGCTGGCCAAGAACGATCTCGATATCGAGATCGCACTTCACTACCGGGATAACGAGCTGGGTGAGATGGCGCAGGCGGTGCGGGTCTTCAAGCGCAACATGGTTGAGCGAAAACAGGCCGAGGATGAGTTGGAGGCTGCCAATCAGGAGATGAATGCGCAGCTGGAGAATATCCATCGACTGCGCGAAAAGTCCGAGGATCAGACTACCAAAGCGCTCGCACTGGCTGAGGGGCTGGCGGCAGCACGTGAGACGGCGGAGCAGGCGGTGGCGCGTGCCGAGAAAGATGAACAGCAGGTGTCGGCGATCCTTAACTCGGTGCGTGATGCGATCATCACCAGTAGTGCCGAAGGGATAATCGAGACCTTCAACCCCGGTGCCGAGGATATCTTCGGTTACAAGGCACATGAGGTGATCGGCAAGAGCGTCTCGCTACTGATGCCGGAGGAGATGCGAGAGACGCATGCCGGTTATATGAATCGTTTCGCTGAGGGGTATGCGACGCGTGACGTGAACACAACGGTTGAACAGACCGCGCAACGTCGCAATGGTGAAACCTTCGCCGCTGAGATTACGCTCAGCAGCATGCGGATGGGCAAGGCGTTGAAGGTTATGGCGGTTATGCGCGATATCACCGAGCGCAAGCGGGCGGAGGAGGAGATCAAGCGCATGGCGATGAGCGATCCGCTCACCGGGCTGGCCAATCGCAACCGTTTCAATAGCCGGCTCATGGAGTCGATCGCACTGGCCAACCGCTATAAGCAGGATATGGTGCTGATGCTGATCGATCTCGACCGCTTCAAACCGGTCAACGACACCTATGGCCATCCAGTCGGGGATGCATTGTTGCAGCAGGTAGCCCAGATCATGCTCGACTGCTTTCGTGAGGTTGATACCGTGGCGCGTCTCGGTGGTGACGAATTTGCCGTCATACTCAACGGGGAGGAGATCACCGAGGAGCTGCAAGTCCCGGCGCAGCGCCTGATCGAGCAGATCTCACAGCCGCAGGTGATTGAGGGGCACACCATTAATATCGGCGCGAGTATCGGGATCAGCTGTTATCCCAGCTGCAGCACCGATATCGAGGAGCTGCAGCGGCAGGCCGATGAGGCGCTCTATCAGGCGAAAAATGGTGGGCGCAACACCTTCAAACTCTACTGCGAAACCTCGTCCCCTGCGGTTTCGACCGAGTCGTGACCAGGGTGAAGAGTCGAGTGTGATATGTCCGCTTTGTCGCATGAGCTAACGCACCGTCCCTTCATGTCTATCCCTTGAGAGTGCCAGTGGGTTGTGGCGTGATCTCTCGCATCTATATCCTTACAATTAGTGGATGTATTGGCATCTGTGGGCTAGGATGCCTCAGTAGTGCTCATAACTGGTTGCTGATTGAGGCAGGGGAGGGGGTATGTTGAATAGAGGGCGTGGCGCGGGCGAGGGTGTCGCCTGTGGTGAGAGTGAACAGCTCAACTTTCTCGAAGCAATTGAGGCGCATGTGCGCTGGAAGATCCGACTCGAGGCCTATATAGCTGGTACCAGCGAGGAACAGCTCAATGCCGAAGTGATCTGTAAGGATGATCAGTGTGTGCTGGGTAAGTGGATCTACGGGCCCGGTGGCGTTAAATACGGTGAGCTGCATAAGTTTGTCGATCTGAAAGATACCCACACCCATTTCCATACGAGCGCCGGCAACGTCGTACGGCTGGTCGATGGTGGAGATGTAGATGGTGCCAGAGAGCTGCTCTGCAAGGGTGAGTACGCCAAGCTTTCACACCGCATCAAGGCGAAGCTGGCGCGCCTATCACTGCAGCTCGACGAAGACTAACCACGCAGCCCCCGGAGGGCTGAGGGTCGTTATTTGGTCAGCGACATGAAGAGCTTCGGCAGCTTCTCGGGCAGGCGCTCAACCTTGTCGATAACGGTGTACTGCTTACCGAAGATATCCTGCACATACTCATCTGCATGCGGGTCGAGGTTGATGCAGTAGGTGTAGATACCGTCCTGATCGAGCTCACTGACCGCCTTGGCGGCATCATGAATCAGCAGCTGTGGATCGCTGACATCGATATCTGAGGGCTCGCCATCGGTCAGTACCAACAGCAGCTTTTTGTCCGCCTGTCGTGCGCCGAGATAGTGGGCGGCGTGGCGCAGTGCTCCACCCATACGGGTTGAGTAGCCCGCCTCCATCGCCGCCAGACGTGCCTTGACCCCATCGTCCCAGTGTTCGGAAAAGCCCTTGATATGCTGGTAGTGGACCTCGTGGCGCGAGTTGGAGGAGAAACCGGCGATGGCGAAGTCATCACCCAATCCCTCAATCGCCATGCCGAGCAGCGAAACCGCCTCCTGGCTCAATTCTAGAATGCTCTGCTCACACCCATCAGGGATATCGGCCAGTGAAGCGGAGAGGTCGAGCAGCAGCAGTACAGCGATATCACGACCATCATGTTTGTGGCTCATGTTGATGCGTGGGTCGGGCTGTGTACCCGCCTTGAAGTCGATCAGTGAGCGGATCGCGACATCGAGGTCGAGTTCGCTGCCCTCTTCCTGATAGCGGATGCGCACCATCTGTTGTGGCTTGAGCAGATCGAGAATGCGTTTGAGCTGCTTGGCCAGGGCATCGTGCTTGGCCAGCAGGCGGTCGATCTTGCCCGAGTCGCCAGCGGGGTGCAGCGTCTCGTAGAGACTGACCCAGTCGGGGCGGTAGGTCTTGGTGTTGTAGTCCCACTCTTTATAGTGGCGTGGAGGCAGCCCCTCCTGCTCCTCATCGGAGACCTGACGCTTCGCCGCATCCTCAAACATCTCCTCGTCATCGCTCTCCTCGATAAAGCGCCACATGTGGCGGTTATCGTCGCGATAGTCGACCTCGGTATCTTTGAAATGGATCTTCGGCAGCTGGTCGGTCTGGCGACGGGTACGGGCGATGAAGGAGAGCGCGATTGAGGCGATCTCCTTAGTGCTGCCCTCGTTACCATCGGCCATCAGGTCGTGGAAACGTTGAGCAAACTCGAGGATATCGGGATTCTGGTAGCCGTGATTTGGATCGAGCACCGTGCGCGAGAGCATCGCCAGTCGATGGCGAATACACGACTCCTCTTCCGACTTGCAGGCGTGCTCTTCAGGGCGCGGATGCAGTGTGAGGAGTAGGTGCTGAGCCCAGGGTAACGGCGCATCGCCAGCGTCTCGACACGGCAATCCTCCAGACATTCGATAGCGATACGCTGAAAGGGACTGTAGTTGTCGGCCACGATCGCAGTGGTCCAGCGACGGTGCGCGGCGATATGGGCCAGCAGTACACGGTAGCGATCGAGACCGAGATGCCGTCACGATCATCGTAGACATCGGGCACACGAATGCCGTAACCATCATAGTAGGGACGCGGCTTGCGCAGCTCATCGAAGGCCGAGGAGTAGGGCACCAGCTGATCCGAGTCATCCCACAGGCAACGCAGGTAGAGGTCCAAACTACGCTCACTGTCCATGAACAGGGTGCCGTGACGCTCACGCTGCATCACCGCCTTGGAGTCGGCCGACTGCAGGGTGAAGTAGTCCTTCTGGCGCTCCGGGTGCTGGCTGTAGTTGCGAATGCCATACTCCACCCAGTTGCGAACCCCCTCACAGCTCAGGGCATTGAACAGGGTCGGTACCTGATTAAGGAAATCTGGCAGCCCAGGGCTGGGGATAGTGGCGTGGTGACCATGAATGGAACCCGTGGTGCGCTCCATAAAGTCGAGCACCATATCGATGTAGCCCCGCAGTAGTTCGAGACTACCGAGACGACGTGATGCCTCACCGATGGTCTGTAGAAAGGGGGATCGAGATGCCATTTGGCGTGCGTGAGATCTTCCAGACGCTCTGTGAAATCAGCTCAAGCGCCTCCTCACCCAGCTTCGAGGCGACCTGCGGCATCTCCTCCAGATAACTGAGCACCGGACCGGCACCACGGCCAATCATGCAGATCAGCGAGGCACCATCGAGGTAGTCTTTAATCCCCTGGGGCGAGAGCAGCGCCTCGGCCTCCTCCATACAGGGGGAGAAGAACTCGTCGAGATCTTTGAAGCCGCAGTTGAGCTGCTCGCGGTAGGCGTGTAGCGCCTCTTCGTTGAGACTCACATCATCACCTTAAATATATGCTGCGCGATCACCGCCGAAGCGGGATCAGGCAAAGATGGCGTCGATAGCGTGGTCGAGGGTGCCGCGAATATCGGCATCATCGGTAATCGGGCGAACCAGTGCCATGCGGCACGCCTTGTTCGGCGCGATGCCCTTGTTCATCAAATTGGCCGCGTAGACCAGCAGGCGGGTAGAGATACCCTCGTCGAGGCCGTGACCCTTCAGGTTACGGGCGGTCTCACCAATCTTCACCAGCTTCATAGCGGTCTCAGTATCGATACCCGCCTCCTTGGCGACGATATCGGCCTCAACCTGCGAAGGCGCATAGTCGAAGTCGAGACCAACAAAACGCTGCTTGGTCGACTGCTTCAGATCCTTCATCAGGCTCTGATAACCGGGGTTGTAGGAGATAACCAGCTGGAAATGATCATGTGCAGTGACCTGTTCACCCTTCTTGTCGAGCGGCAGGGTGCGGCGGTGGTCGGTCAACGGATGGATCACCACGGTGGTGTCCTGACGCGCCTCAACTACCTCATCGAGATAACAGATCGCACCGATACGGGCAGCGATGGTCAGCGGGCCGTCGAGCCAGCGGGTGCCGCCAGCATCAAGCAGATATCGACCAACCAGATCAGAAGCGGTCATATCCTCATTACAAGCCACGGTGATCAGTGGTTTGCCGAGCTTCCACGCCATGTGCTCGATAAAGCGAGACTTACCACAACCGGTCGGACCCTTAACCATCATCGGCAGGCGTGACTCATAGGCTGCCTGATAGAGCTCAACCTCATCCTCCTGCGCCTGGTAAAAGGGCTCTTCGGTAATCTTGTACTGCTCGATATCGATCTCGCTCATCATCCGCTCCAGACAGATCTAATACTTGAATAGCCGACAAGTATACTGAGGGCATGTATAAATAGAAGTCATAATTACTGATTAGTCGGATAAGTAAAGAGTTATGGTTGATGTGATTTGAAGCTGAAATATAGCGAACAACAAAAAAGCCCCGCTTTCGCGGGGCTCCTTTTGTACTGCTTGATGCTGTGGTGTGCTTACTTATGCACGCCCAGCTTCTCGCGCCAGCCTGGGAAGATCTTGTCGGCATCGCCCGGGAATGACTCGAATGCGCGAGCGAACTCTTTGTGCTCTTTCGCGAACTCGATGGGGTCTGCACCCTGCTTCCAGCACTCGTATGACTGACGGAGTGAGGTTGCACCAGCGGCTGGTGAATCGATGTGACCGTATGAACCACCACCTGAGGTGTTGATGACGTTGCCGTGACCGAGGTTTTCGAAGAAACCTGGGAGACGCAGAGCGTTCATGCCACCGGAGATGATTGGGGTGGTGGGCTTCATGCCGTGCCACTCCTGGTGATAGAAAGGACCGTCAGCACTGTCACGCTCGATCATGTAAGCGATGTTGCGGTCGTCCGCGCCACCTTCCATCTTACCGAAGCCCATGGTGCCCACATGGATACCGGAAGCACCCTGCAGACGAGACATCTTGGCCAGAACGAAGGCGGTGTAGCCACGTACTGAAGAAGGTGAGGTTACTGCACCGTGACCGGCACGATGGTAGTGGAGGTACTGACCGGCGTAGTTACGACGAGCAGTGGTAACCATACCAGGACCGCCAACGTAGCCGTCTACCAGGAAGGCAACCTTGTCAGCATCGGGACCGAAGGTCTCGAGGATGAAGTCAGCACGGGCACACATCTCGTGGTGGTCATCAGCGGTGATGTTGGCAGAGAAGAGCTTGGCTTCGCCAGTCTCATCCTGTGCGCGCTTCATGGCGTCATATACGAGAGGGTAAACCTTCTTCGCAGGGCAGAAGACCTGGTTGCCCTGGGGCTCGTCATTCTTGATGAAGTCACCACCGAGCCAGAACTGGTAAGCCGCTTCAGCGAAGGGCTCCGGACGCAGACCAAGCTTAGGCTTGATGATGGTACCGGCGATGTAACCACCTTCGTTGACATCACGGCCGAGGATGCGCCACATGTCGCTGATGTCCTTGGAAGGACCGTCGAACAGCTGCAGCATGCGTGGTGGAACGTAGAAGTCCTGCATCTGTGCGCACTTAACATCACCCATGCCCTGGTTGTTACCAATCGCGAGGGTCAGGAACGATACGATCATGGTACGGCCGTCGGTGATGTTGCGATCGAACAGGTCGTTAGGATAGGCAATCTTCATGATGCCCTTGGCTTCGTCGATGAAGTAAACCATCGCGTCTACACCCTTGGTGAAGTCGTCGGTGGTTGAAACCTCAACATTGGTACCGGTAGAAGACTCAGCTGCAAAGTGAGCAGCAACTTCCAGGTAGCCATAGCCTTCAGCAGGCGTCATGGTGTAAGCGACGAGAATGTGGCCGCCGCCAGCGACCAGATCTTCTTCTTTAAGGCTCAGATCTGCATAACGATTCGATTGATCCATCTTGGTGTAACCCCCTAAATTGGTGGATGGTGTCTACTTCATCACAAGGTTCGGTTAATCCGTTGGTGGGTGGCTTCTTACAGGTTGCCGCCCAATCCCTTGCGAGCAGGACGGCTACTATAGACGGCTGAGTCCATAAGTAAAAACAATGATTTATTATGAATACCATAATTTATCAATTATGAATTGATTGGTTGTTGTATCTAATTGATAGTTAATAGAAAAGCGTGTTATATCCAGCTTGATAACGCCTTGTCATCGCAGAAATAGTGCTTGAATTAACTCGGAAACGGGATGATTTCACCCATTTTGAGGCCTGTTTGCTGTTCTGAGGGTCGTGTGATCAGTGCCTCATCGAGTGCATCGAGGCTTTTTCTCAGGATGATTCCAGCATAGGCATGGTAGTAGTCGACCTCACAACCGACGGGCTGGTTGATCCCGGTGCGTCTATTAAGGTTAAAGTTCCGCCAGGAGATGAGGGGGCGGTTGTTAATATGCCGGTCAACACAGATCCACTGCTCATCTTCGAGGATAAAGAGTAGTCCCGGCATGGTGGTGAGCTTGACCGATAGCGGGCTCTCCAGGCGTCTCAGTGCCAGCCGGGCACGATTATATTGATACGCTGGGAGTGAGATCCTGAGCGTTTTGACGGTTGGTAGCTGCGGTAGTTGATATTTCATCGCCTGCCCCGTTTCTATTATTGAGTCCCTTCGCTGTCTGTGTGAGCGATCAATGACGCCAGTGCTGCGTTCCATCCCAGATAAACCTTCAGTGCAGATAGGCGCCCTTAATCTATTTATATACCTAAAACCGAGTGATTGTGTCGGGATTCTGTGAAAAAGTGTGAACCTTTCTCTGCGGGTGATTACTAATGTTGGGCGCTATTTTTTCGGGGTGATCACCAATAGCAAGTAGGTTCAAAGGCTTGGCATACTATCGGCAGATGTGGATGAGGGTTGTAGACGGTGTGTAGGCCACTGGCCGGGCAATTTACTTTGCCGTGGCTCTTTGCCAAGATAGCCCACCGAAATTTAAGACTTTTTATTTTAGACGCGGAGAGAGATTATGAAAAAGGCAGTTGCTTTTGCGATCGCGGGTGCATTGATGGCGATGGGTAGTTCAGCGCAGGCTGAGCGTGACGGAAAGGGCGTTTACGATACCAAGTGCTTCGTATGCCACGCTGCAGGTGTTGCGGGTGCCCCCAAGTTTGCTGATAAGGCTGCATGGGCCCCTCGCATTGCAACCGGTATGGATGCGCTGAACGCGGTATCTAAGAACGGTAAGGGTGCGATGCCTCCTAAGGGTACCTGCATGGACTGCACCGACGGCGAGCTATCAGCTGCTGTTGCTTACATGGTCGACGCGGCTAAGTAAGTTTGATTTTATCGCCCCACCTTTATGGGGGGGCGATAAATCACATTAGAGTAAATGATAGGCGCAACAGGCGCTTTTTTTGTGTCTGCAGTTTTGTGTTGCTAGCGCTCTTGGGTTCTCCAGATCACCTAACTATAAGTAAATTTCTCGTTGATGCCTTGAAACGATAAGTTTCACCTTATAGTCTTCAGGTATGAATATCACCTTCCGACAGTTACGTGTTTTCGAGGCCGTGGCCCGTGAGCTGAGCTATACCCGCGCGGCTGAATCGCTGCACATGACCCAGCCCGCCGCATCGATGCAGGTCAAGCAGCTGGAGGGGCAGGTGGGTCTGCCGCTGTTCGAGCAGCTGGGTAAGAAGATCTATCTCACCGAGGCGGGGCAGGAGCTGCTGCAGTACAGCCACGCGATATTCAATCACCTTGAGGAGCTGGAGGATGTGCTGGAGGGAATGCGCGGCCTCAACCGCGGTCGGCTGCGCATTGCAGTGGCCAGTACCATCAACTACTTCGCTCCCCGCGTGCTGGCCGCCTTCAACCGGCTCTATCCTGATGTCAGCCTTAACCTGGAGGTGACCAACCGCGAAAAGCTGATGCGCATGCTCGATGCCAACGAGAAGGATCTGGTGTTGATGGGGCAGCCGCCCGAGAACCTCGATCTCGAATATGACCCCTTTATGGAGAATCCACTGGTGGTCATTGCACCTCCCAGCCATCCGCTCGCCAATGAGAAGCAGATTCCGATGCAGCGTCTGGAGGAGGAGACCTTCGTCATGCGAGAGAAGGGCTCGGGTACCCGTCTTGCGATGGAGCGTTTCTTTCAGGAGCACCAGATAGAGCTGCACCCCGGCCTGGAGATGACCCGTAATGAGGCGATTAAACAGGCGGTGCGATCTGGCATGGGATTGAGTGTGGTCTCCACCCGCAGTATTGAGCTGGAGCTAGAGACTAAAAGGCTGGTGGCGCTTGATGTGGAGGGTTTCCCGCTGATGCGCTACTGGTACATCGTGCACCGCAAGGGCAAACGGCTCACGCCAGCGGCACAGGCGTTTCGCGCCTTCCTGCTCGAAGAGGCGGACCACCTGGCCGACTCCAATGAGTAGTGTCATATCACAGAGTTGATATCGCGGGTGGTTGTTGTAGTCTTGGTGGCAGCTTCGTCTGCGGCAGTTTGAATCTGTTTGATCGGGCGAATGCATAACAAAAATAAGTAGTGCAACAAATTCACCAGGAGGAAGTATGAAAAAGATCCTTATCGCTGCAGCGGTCGCTGTAGCCTGTCAGAGTGGTATTGCCATGGCCGATGAGATCGGTGATCGCAGTGCCAAGAGCCGCACCGTTATCAAGAACATGGTCAAGAATATGAAGGGCATGCTGATGTCCGAAATCAAGAAGGGTGGCCCGGCTGGCGCAATTGATGTCTGCAGCAAAAAGGCACCGATGGCGATGGGCAAGGTGATGAAGAAGACTGGCTGGACCAAGGTTGGTCGTACCAGTCTGAAGATTCGTAATCCAGGCAATGCGCCGGATGCCTGGGAACTCGCCGTACTGAAGAGCTTCGAGTCACGTAAGGCGAAGGGCGAAGATATCACCAAGATGGAGTACGCCGAGATTGTGACCAGCGGTGTGAGCGATAGCTCTGGAAACGGTGTCCGTTCGACCTACGGTAGCGTCAGTGCCGCCGGTGGTAAGAAGGCGTTCCGCTACATGAAGGCGATCCCGACCGGCAAGCCCTGCATGAACTGTCACGCGACCAAGATCAAACCAGCCGTTGAGGCGAAGCTCAAAGAGCTCTACCCGACTGACAAGGCACGTGGCTTTAAGCCCGGCGATATTCGCGGTGCCTTTACCTTTATCCAACCGATGTAGCAGAACTGTCCGGGGCTTTCGCCCCGGGCAATTATTACCACTCTTCCCCTCTCTAGGTTTACGGCTGCAGATTTATTGTGGCTAAGTTCATTGTCTAAGTAGCCCCCTGTTCAGTGTCAGAATTATCGATCTGGCACCTCTATCTATATAATCAGCTGCTAATGGAGTCGTGATAGTATCGCGCTCATGTAGTTGCTGCCGTGCGGTTGTCTGATTTTCAGCGTAGTGCGCGGTTGAGTGGATCAACAGATTGGAGAGAGATGAGATGTACGGATTTAATGTAAAGGTAGCGGGTGAATTTGATGCAGTGGTTGAGCGAGTTACCGCTGCGCTGATGGAGGAGAAATTCGGTGTGCTGACCGAGATCGATGTGAAGGCGACGATGAAGAAGAAGCTCGATCTCGACAAACGTCCCTACAAGATCCTCGGTGCCTGCAACCCGGTATTGGCCAACCAGGCGATTGAGGCAGAGCCCGATATCGGTCTGCTGCTGCCATGTAATGTTGTGGTGCGTGAGGAGGAGGATGGTTCGATCACCGTCGCCTTTATGGATCCGGCCAGTGTGTTGAGTCTGGTTGATCGCCCCGAGGTTGGTGAGCTTGCGGCGCAGGTTCGTGAAAAACTGCAGCGTGTGAGCGCATCACTCGCCTGATGGGTGTGGTTGTGGTGTTCAGTTCCTGATAACGAACACCACGCCCATCACTGCAAGAGTCGGTGCCGCTATGCCCGTGTGCGTGGCAGAGTGCTGTAATCGAGCGAACAGGTAACCGATTCATGAGCCATTTACCCGAAATACCCTCCGATTCACCCTTCTCGCTCGCCAGCAGTGAGCACTACAACCGCTGGCGTGATGCGAAGCTGGAGAACTATCCCACTTCACTTGAGCAGCTAGTGGTGCAGGTGGCCAATCCGCGTGCACTGACCGATGCCGAGTATCAGGCGATGCTGGCCCGACTGCGTCAGACCAATATGGTGATCTACGACGGTGGCACCGGTGACGATCCCGATAAGGCGATTCCACGAGCCATCGGTGAGCGTTTCGGTTTGCGGCGCATGGATGCCAACTACCTCTCCGATGAGGATGGCATCACCTCGCTGACGGTCAATCCCGAGGGCGATCACCCCAGTTACATCCCCTATACCAACCGCGCCATCCGCTGGCACAGCGACGGTTATTACAATACCGAGGCGAAGCAGATCCGCAGCGTGATGCTGCACTGCGTTCACCCAGCGGCGCAGGGTGGGGAGAATCGCCTCATCGATCATGAGGTCGCCTATATACGGCTGCGCGATGAGAATCCCGACTATATCCACGCCCTGATGCTCGCCGATGCGATGACCATCCCGCCAGGTAAAGATGCCGAGGGTGGCAGTCGAGGTTCAGCGGTGGGCCCCGTCTTCAGTGTTGAGCCGCAGAGCGGCGCGCTGCATATGCGATACACCGCCCGCAAGCGCAATATCGGATGGAGTAAGGAGCCGCTGGTGCAACAGGCACGCGATCGACTTGAGCTACTGCTCGATAAAGAGGTGGAGGCGAGTTTTCAGGGGCGGTTGGAGTCGGGGATGGGGCTGGTCTGCAACAATGTGCTGCACGACCGAGCCGCCTTTGATGATATTCCAGGGGCCTCTCAGCGGCTGCTCTATCGTGCCCGCTACTTCGATCGAGTTGCCCATACCGGCATCAGCGATCTCGGCTTAAAAGGGCTTTGACCTGTATCATGGCTCGCCTCGGCAGCGCCGGGCAGTATGCTTTGGCACTGTATTAAGAGGTAAGTAGCATGAGTTCGATTTCAGATTATCTCGCCGATGACCATCAGCGTTGTGACCGTTTTTTCGCCGATGCCGAGGCGCAGGTGGCCGATGGTGCGTGGGATAAGGCGGCGGCCGGTTTTCAGACCTTTCATGCGGCGATTGAGCGCCACCTGAGCATGGAGGAGGAGCTGCTGTTCCCTACCTTCGAGCAGGCCACCGGCATGATGGGTGGACCGACCGATGTGATGCGCATGGAGCATGAGCAGATGCGCGCCCTGTTTGGCTCTATGGCGGGTGCCGTTGCGGCACACGATGGCGATAGCTATCTGGGCGATGCCGAGACGCTGCTGATTCTGATGCAGCAGCACAACGCCAAGGAGGAGCAGATCCTCTATCCGATGTTCGACCAGGTGCTCGGTGCGCAGAGCAGCGAACTGATCGATCAGCTGGAGCATCGCTGAGTTCCGCCTGTGGCCGAGCAACTTCTCGATGTCAGTGAGATGGAGCCGCCCGAGCCACTGGTGCTCACCCTGGCGGCGGCCGAGTCACTCGCCACGGGTGACTACCTGCATATGATCCACCGTCGTTTCCCCTGTCTGCTGTTCGATAACCTCGATCAACGCCGCTGCGGTTATCTAAAACGAGAGGCCGCCTCGGGACGCTTCGATGTCTATATCTGGTCGCTTGATGACCCCGACGCTGAGATGCAGGCGCGCCAGGCGGCGGAGCAGCTCTCCGCGTGAACTACACCGCCCTCTCGCTGGCGCAGACCCCACCGCTTTCGGTACCTCTGCGTTTCTTTATCACCGCACCGCTGTTTACCATCGCGGCGGGATTGATCGCGCTCTGGTTCGGTCCAGAGCTATTTGAGAGTCGCTGGTCCTATCCACTACTCGCCGCCACCCATGCCATCACGCTCGGTTTTCTCGGCTCGGTGATGATCGGAGCGCTGCAGCAGTTGCTGCCGGTGTTGGCCGGAACACCACTGCCCAAGCCGGTCTGGCTCAGCGCGACGATCCATCTGTTGCTTACGGTCGGTGTGCTACTGCTGATGGCGGGCTGGTTGCTGGCTGAGTTTGCGCTGTTTGAATTTGCCATCTGGTTGCTTGCGGCCGCGCTGTTACCACTAGTGCTGCTATTAATAGTGACCCTGTTTCGCTCCGAATCGAAACACCCCTCGATCCTGACTATGATCTTCGCCGTTATCGGTCTGGCCGTGACCGCCGTGTTGGGTCTCGATCTGCTGGCCGGTTACACCTGGTCTGAGTGGGTGCTCAATCGGGGGCTGACCGATATCCACCTCGGGTGGGGATTGGTTGGCTGGCTGGCGGTGCTGGTGGCCGGTGTCGCCTATCAGGTGGTGCCGATGTTTCAAATTACACCCGACTATCCGAAGCTGATGATGCGCGGCTACGCACCGATGCTGCTGGGCCTGCTGCTGCTCTGGACCCTGCTTCAGGCCGACTGGATCACCTGGCTGATTGCCCTGATGTTGGCGGTATTCGCCATCGTCACGCTCAGGCTGCAGCATCAGCGTCGCCGCCGTATCGCCGATGTCACGCTCGATTTCTGGCGCTTGGCGATGGGCAGTCTGCTGCTGGCGCTGCTGTTGTGGCTGTTGGCCCCCCATCTGCACCTCACCCCGATTGCGCCGGTGGTGGTGTTGATTGCCGGTTTTGCCGTCTCGGCAGTCAACGGCATGCTCTACAAGATCGTACCGTTTCTGATCTGGCTGCATCTCAATAACCGCGTGCAGGCGTTGGGCAGCTGGCAGGGAAAGATTCCCAACATGAAGCAGATCATCCCCGAGCGCCAGGCGCGCTGGCAGTTCAGGCTGCAGTTGGCGGCGTTGATCGTGCTGTTTGGCGCGCTGCTGGTGCCGGAGTGGCTGCTGCGTCCGGCGGCACTGCTCTGGATCGCCTCGGCGGCGTGGCTCGGCTGGAACCTGCTCGCGGCCCTCTACCTCTTTCGGCGGATTGTGAGCGATGCGCAAGATGTGGGGTAATGGGCTTGCAGTTGATTTAAATCAACATAACGAGGCCGCACTCTTGCATAGACTCGTGGCTCCGTAGAACGAAATAGAGATATGAGCGCAGAGCAGACCGAACACGACCCAGCAGTGAATCCAACCATCAGCTACGAGCTGCACGGTAACTGCTATCTCAATATCACCTACCACTGCACCCTGCGCTGTGCCTTCTGCCCCAAATTTAACGGCAGCTGGGAGGTGCAGGGTTTCGATCTGCGCCTGTTCGAGGAGCCATCAGCCGAGAAGGTGGTTGAGGAGGTGGGTGATCCGGATCGTTACAAACAGATCGTCTTCTGTGGGCTCGGTGAACCGACTACACGGCTCGATGTGCTGCTAGAGGTGGCCGAACAACTCAAGGCGCAAGGCGCGACGATTCGGGTTAACACCGATGGGCTCGCCTCACTGATTCATGGGCGTGATGTTGCCCCGGAGTTGGCGGGCAAGGTCGATGCGCTCTCGATCTCAATGAACGCACACAACAGTGAGCTCTACGACCGACACTGTCGCCCCAAGTGCGAGGGTGGTTTTGAGGCGATGCTCGATTTTGCCCGCAAGGCGAAGGCCTATGTTCCGAGTGTGACGCTTACCGCCATCGATGGATTGGAGGGTGTTGATATCGACGCCTGTGAAAAGATCGCTGCTGAAATCGGCGTCGCCTTTCGGCGTCGGGTGCTCGACGAGGTTGGTTAGTGGCACTCTCTGATTACGTCTCCACCTTTGGTCAGCATCTATTAAAGAAGCATGGCGAACGTGTGCACAAGCTGGCAATCAATGCCGGTTTCACCTGTCCCAATCGCGATGGAAGCAAGGGGCGGGGTGGTTGTACCTTCTGCAACAACAGCTCCTTTTCGCCCAATGCGCGCGAGCCCGATCCGGTCGCTGGACAGATCGAAGCGGGCCGTCAGGTGCTGGCCAAACGCACTGGGGCGAAGAAGTTTCTTGCCTACTTCCAGGCTTATACCAACACCTACGACGATCCGGCCAATCTGAAACAGCTCTACGATGCGGCGCTTGCCGAGCCCGATGTAATCGGCCTCTCGATCGGCACCCGTCCCGACTGCGTGCCGCCCAGGGTGCTCGACCTGCTCGCCGACTATCGTGATCAGGGTTATGAGATATGGCTGGAGCTGGGGCTGCAGTCGGCCTTCGATCACACCCTTGAGCGGGTCAATCGCGGCCACGGTTTTGCCGAGTATCGTGAGGCGCTACAGGCGGCCCATGCCCGTGAACTGCCGGTCTGCGCGCATCTGATCGCGGGCCTGCCGGGCGAGGATGCCGCCCATCTTCAACTGTCGTTACAGCGGGTGTTGGAGCTGGGTGTCGAGGGGCTAAAGCTTCACCCGCTGCATGTGGTGAAGGGGACGATGCTCGCCAATGAGTGGCGTCGCGGTGACTATGCGCCGCTCACGGTCGAAGAATATATTCGTATGGCGGCCGATTTGGTCGAGGCCACCCCATCAGAGGTGCTCTACCATCGCCTTACCGGCACCGCTTCAACCGATATTCTGCTCACCCCCTACTGGTGTAACTGGAAGTGGCGGGTGCTCAACGGTATCGAAGATGAACTATCACGACGAGGCACCTCGCAGGGGTATCTTGGCGCGCAAGAGGGTTTTCTCTAAATGTCACAGAAACTTGAACTGGTCTGCCCGGCGGGCAGCCTGTCGGCGCTGAAACAGGCGGTCGATAACGGTGCTGATACCGTCTACATGGGCTTTCGCGATGCGACCAATGCGCGCAACTTTCCCGGTCTCAATTTCGATGAGCGTAGTGCACTGAAGGGGATCGAGTATGCCCATAGTCGTGGTCGCAAGGTGCTGCTGGCGCTCAACACCTATCCGCAGCCGCAGAGCTGGGAGATCTGGACCGCCGCCGTTGATCGTGCCGCCCGCATCGGTGTCGATGCGCTGATCCTCGCCGACGCGGGGTTGATGCGCTACGCGGCACGCACTCACCCCGATCTGCGTCTGCACCTCTCGGTGCAGGGATCGGCGACCAGTGCCGAGGCGATCGCCTTCTATCGTGAGAACTTCAATATCCAGCGCGTGGTGCTTCCGCGTGTGCTCTCACTCTCGCAGGTGAAGCGGGTGGTGGAGAGTACCGATGTCGAGGTAGAGGTGTTCGCCTTCGGCAGCCTCTGCGTGATGGTCGAGGGGCGCTGCTATCTCTCCTCTTACGCCACTGGTGAATCACCCAACACCTGCGGTGCCTGTTCGCCTGCCAAATCGGTGCGTTGGGAGGAGGCGGCCGATGGTCGCAAGGTGCGCCTCAATGAGGTGCTGATCGATATCTACGGCCCTGGCGAGAGTGCCGGGTATCCGGTGGTCTGCAAGGGGCGCTTTGAGGTCAACGGCGAGGTCGGTTATGCGATCGAAGAGCCGACCAGCCTGAGCATTCTCGATATCCTGCCCGAGCTGCAGCGCAGTGGCGTGAAGGCGATCAAGGTTGAGGGGCGGCAGCGCAGCCCCGCCTATGTGGGGCAGGTGACCAGGGTGCTGCGTCAGGCGATCAATAGTGCCACCATCAATCCCGACGGTTTTGTGCCGCGCGCCGAGTGGGTGGCGCAGCTCGACAAGGTGGCAGAGGGCTCGACCCATACGCTAGGCGCTTTAGAAAGGGGCTGGCAATAACAGCGGATCTTTTATTCGAATAGAACGTTATAGCGCTTTTTTGCGATGCGTATTGATGATGTGATTAATTCGGCAATTGCTCCATGCATTGCTCTACCTCCTGCATCCATGCAGTCGTCCGCTTCTCAAAGTGCACTCTGCCTTCTCTTCGGAAAAACCTCTCACTGTTAAAACTGCATGAGTTAATGAGACTGTTGAAATGAAAATATCCCTGGGTCCAAACCTCTACTACTGGTCGCGTGAAGAGACCTTGGAGTTTTATGAACAGGTTGTTGAGTGGCCGCTCGATATCGTCTATCTCGGTGAGGCGGTCTGCTCGAAACGTCGCCTGCTGCGACTCGATGATTGGCTCGAGATTGGAGAGAAGCTGAGCGCTGCCGGTAAAGAGGTGGTGCTCTCCACGCTGGTGCTGCTTGAGGCCGATTCGGAGCTGAAGAGCCTGCGACGCATTATCGATAATGGAAAGTTTCTGGTTGAGGCCAATGACATGGCAGCGGTTCATCTCGCCTCCAACAACATCCCCTACGTTGCCGGTCCTCACCTTAATGTTTACAACGGCGAGACCCTGGCGCTGCACCGTGATCTCGGTGCGCAGCGTTGGGTGATGCCGGTTGAGCTCTCGCACACCACGCTCACCGAGATGCAGGCACAGCGCCCTGAGGGTCTACAGACTGAGGTCTTCGCCTTCGGTCGTACCCCGCTCGCCTTCTCGGCCCGCTGCTTTACCGCGCGTGCCCACAAACTGCCCAAGGATGATTGCCAGTTCCGCTGTGGCGACTACCCCGACGGTATGCTGCTCAAGACTCAGGATGGTGAACCGTTCCTCTCCATGAACGGTATCCAGACCCTCTCGGCAGCGACCACCAACCTGATTGAGGCGTTACCGCAGATGCAGAAGATGGGGGTCGATGTGGCGCGACTCTCACCCCAGTCACACCACATGGGAAAAATCGTTGAGGCATTTGCGGCCGTGCGTGATGGGAAACTGAATCCTACTGAGGGTGCAGAGCAGGTCAACAGAGTGATTATCGGTACTCCCTGCAACGGCTACTGGTACGGCGAGGCGGGGATGGATTGGAGTGCCGATGCAGCGCTGGCCTACTCACAGCCGTAGTGCCTGCATGCCGATGGTTGTTGGCTGGTAGCAGGGATCGATTACCAAAGGCTGGATTGACCTCTGACGGCGGCGCTTAATCAGTGAAAAATACGGGCTATCGCTGACCGCCATGGATAGCGAAGCGAAGGCGGTTAGTCCCGATAGTCGACGCCGTCTGCCTATTCGTAGTTGAGAGCGCGAGCGGACGACGAAGAAGATGCAGCAGCGGCTTTATGTCGGCGTAGAGTCACTGAGGGAGTTGTGTAGAGCCGCGAAGAGGTGATTACGCAACGTACGCAGGACGGTCGGGGCGCCGTAGGCATAAATGGTCGCGTTAAGTTATTGCTGTTTGCTTGGGTTTGGATGCCCAAAACAAACTTTCGCAAAAATAGCGACTCCCCGAAAGGCCCGTATTTTTGCCTCGCATTTGGGGACTGGCGCTGTAGAATGACGCCATTGCCGATTATTGATCAGACAGATGGAGTGGGCTTGATGAAAACAGTTTCAAAGTTGTTTGCAGTTGCTGTGAGTGTTCTGGCGTCGAGTATGGTCTTTGCCGAGCCGAGTGAGTTGAAGGTTCAGGAGGAGGCGTTTGGTGACTGGAAGGTGGCCTGTCGTGAGGCGAAATCGGGTGAGACAAAGAAGAGTGTAAAGCTCTGCCGCGCCTACACCACGGCGAGTCAGAAAAAGACCGGCAAGATGCTGTTCAGAATGGTGCTCTCCTATCCCAACGGCAGTGCCATCCCTCGCGCTGTGATCACAACCCCGCTGGGTGTGGCACTGATGCCGGGTGTAGAGCTTGAGGTGAGTGGCGTGAAGTACAACTACCGCTATCTCAACTGTGGAGCACGCGGTTGTAACGTTGCTTTCAAGGTTGATGAGACGATGCTCAAGGCACTGAAGCAGGGCACCAAGGCGTCGATCAAGTTCGCTCTGTTGGGTCGTGAAAAACCACAGGGTGTGGTGGTGCCGCTTTCGCTGAAGGGTTTCACCAAGAGTGCATTCTCGCTCTATGACAAACGTCCCAAGTCATAAGACGTTACTCAGAATCTACACAAGGCTCGACCAACTGGTCGGGCCTTTTTTATGCCATCAGTTCCTGGATGGTGGCGAAGTCCTTGGCGGCGTTTCCCAGGCAGCTGGTTGCGCCGGGTGATGGCGTCATGTTGAAGATTATGCCGGTGCCGGGATTGATCTGCGCCTCACCGAGATGAAGCTTCAGTGCCTGCTTGTCGATCATTACCGGGCGTATTCCGCCTACTCGTTTGGCAAAGGTGAGCTGTTCGACCTGCAGTAGTGGAATGATCTTGCGTGCGTCATCGAGGAACAGTCGTTTGCCGATACCGGGTAGTTCGAAGAGGATGTTACGCATCATATAGCGGCGTATCTCCGCCTCACCAAGCAGAGTGAACAGCACCTTGAGTACGGGCAGGTCGGGCTGGGTGACACGTAGCAGGTCGGCCAGGGTGCGCCAGTTGTGACGTTCCAGCAGTGGCAATACCAGCGCAGTGGGGCCGAAGCGGGTCATCTCCGGCTCGAGCAGGTCGGGATCACCATGCACGGCGGCGAAGGGGAGCTTCTCACTCTGAATGGTGTAGACCTTGCCGTTGAGCAGTTTGGGTGTGTGATAAAAACTGCCGGCCACCGGCAGGCAGGCGTAGTGCTTGCCGTAACCCATTCGCTTGGCAAACAGCAGGCTATGACCACCCGCAGAGACGACAACTACCCGCGCCAGTAGTGAGCCGTTGTCGCTATCGATGCGGAAACCGTGCTCACCCTGATGGATAGCTCTGACGCTGCAGCCGAGTTGGATTTCGTAGTCGGGTCGGAGCACCCGAACCTGTTGCTCAAAAGAGCGTGCCAGTTTGTGGGAGTTGACGGCGGTGTACTCATTGGCAATCGAGATCGCCATTACCTGACCACGCCGACCAGCGGTCACACTCGGTTCTCGTGTGGCGATAGCATCGGTATCGAGTAGCTCCATGTCGGGGTAGTGAGGGTGGAAACGTTCAACGCTGACCGCCATGGAGAGCGAAGTGAGGGCGGTTAGTCCCCGATAGTCGACGCCGTCTGCCTATTCGTAGTTGAGGCGCGAGCGAACGACGGAGAAGATGCAGCAGCGGCTTTATGTCGGCGTAGAGTCACTGAGAGGAGTTGTGTAGAGCCGCGAAGAGGTGATTACGCAACGAACGCAGGACGGTCGGGGCGCCGCAGGTATAAACGTCGCGTGAAGTTTTTGCTGTTTGCTTGGGCTGGATGCCCAAAACAAACTTTCGCAAAAATAGCGACTCCCGGTGCTGGTGCAGCAGTTCGCACTCTGCATCACCGACCCCCAGTAACATCTTGGGAAACTTGAACAGGATCTGGTTGCGCTCTGCCTCGCTCAGGCTCTCGGCGTAGTCGACCACCATGCGAGCGGTCTGCTGCACCTTGAGTGCCTTCTCCAGCGTGTAGTTGGTTTCAATGTCGCCACAGTGGAGGGTCTGGCTGTTATTGCGTGCGTGTGAGTTGACTGCGGCGATCTGTGGGTACTTCTCCATCAGAACAACACGGTTATAGTCGCTGTGGCGAGCGAGGTGGTAGAGCAGTGCGGTGCCGGATATACCCCCACCAATAATGGCGACATCGACCTGTTTCATTGCGGTTCTCTGCTCCTTCTGCGCTATCCAGCCCATTTTTTGATAAGTATAGAAAAAGCTTTTCAAATAGCCCGTTGCGGTAGGTTATGGGGGCAGGTGTTGTGATCGCCTCGACACTCTGGATGAGAGGCGTTTAAATCGA
Organism: Candidatus Reidiella endopervernicosa; assembly: GCF_013343005.1. GTDB lineage: Bacteria > Pseudomonadota > Gammaproteobacteria > Reidiella > Reidiella endopervernicosa. The sequence continues at coordinate 505 of NZ_CP054491.1, read as the reverse complement.
GATAACAATAAGAGGGCGCAGAAATGAAGCTGGCAAGGTACTGGGCAAAGGAGAGTCGCAACAGCAATACTGGGCAGGGGCAGGAGTATGAGTTGGCCTGCTGGCGCGGTTCTAATGAGAGCGAGGCCGATGCACAGGCGCGCGCTGTCGAGGCGGTGGAGCGGCTGGTGGCGCGGGTCAAGCAGGGTGAGCCGCTTGAGCGTTATGACTACAGCGAGGGTTATATCCGCGAGGAGTTGATTGAAGAGATCAACAGCGCGGAGGGTGAGCTAATCGGAGTGGTGACACGCAACCGTTACGGTGCACTGGTGCTCAACTGTGAGCGGGTGCTGTTTGCCGATATCGACATCGAACCGCCCGGCTTGATCGACAAGCTCAAGGCCCTGTTTGGTGGCCGGGTAAAAGATCGTAACTATCATCTACAGCAGATCGAAAGCTACGCCAGCGAACAGCCGGGCATTGCGTTGGCAGTTTACGAGACGCTGGCGGGGTTACGGGTGGTCCC